>JBCCDY010000045.1:0-1853 GCA_039030555.1 Bacteroidota bacterium | reverse complement strand
CTCCTGCGTGTTTATTGAAGAGTTCATCGAGTTTCTTTTGCTCTTTGGAGGCTTTAAAGAGGCTGTCCAGTTCTTTTTTGGCTTGTTTATCTATTTTTTGGACTTGCTTCAAGCTGTCTTTGTAGGCTTGCCATTTTTCTTCGTCCCATTCTCCGGTCCGATCTTTTACTTTTTTAATCATCTCGGCATGACGGCCCGTGGGGGTCACTTTTACGCCGACCTGGGCCAGCAAATTACCAACGGATAGAAAGGTCAGAATGGTTAATATGGTTAGGAAACAGCGGTTCACTCTATTAATATCAATATGTTGTGAAACATTCTATTTGTCTTCAACACTATCGTTATAAGAATTCATGATTCCTCCCGTCTGAGGATCAAGAAGATATTTTATCTTCTGCTTTTTCATTCTGGCGCTTTCCGAGGCTGCCGCTATACCTCCCCCGATGGCCCCGCCTATGATTGCTCCCGTATTGACTGCTTGCGTATTAGGAACTCCATAACCATAAAAGTAAAGCTCTTTCTCAGTAGCGATCAATTCAAAATAAAACTCCAGGTGCTTTACATATAATACACCATCTTGCGCAAAACCCCAGATATCTTTCAGTTTTTTGTTTGAATCTCCATATCGGACCTTTAAATCATAAGTCCCTTCCCAATTTTCCTGTTTGCGTTCCTTTTTTTCAATTTTAAGGTCTCCAGAATACGATGGTGCTTTAGCAAGTACCTCCTGAAAGTTTTCGTAAACCCCATCTTTAACTGAATTAAATACTTCGGTATTGATTGCAACCAATTCATCAATGGCTGAAGTTATTGCCTCAATGTCTTCAAAAGGTTCGAACTGGTCAGTATCTGTTAAATCTACTGAATCTAACTGTTCGAAACAGGCTTTGAAAGCATTGCCAATATTCTCCGGGTGCCTTTTCGTAATATCCGCCCCTTTTCTAATTTCTGATTGGTAAGCAGCCCTAATCAAATTGTAAAATTTTCCATCTTTCTGCAGAATAAAGCGAACGATCAAATCGGCATAACCCCACTCTTTGGAAAAACCTGTTTTCTCAGAAACGTATAAGCGCTCTACCAAAGCATGGATAGCCGGTACATCATTAGAAGTGTTTAAATTATTTGATAAAAAGTTTTTGATTTCTTTATCAAAAGGCATCGCAAAATTGGCAAACACCTTACGGTTAGAAAGTCCTTTTTGAACCCAGCCAATATTGGCTTTTTCCGTGCGGGCATCAACAACTGATTTCAATTGATACGATTTTTCATTTAGTGATACCTCGACTTGACTTAAGGAAAGCACATAGTCTTTGGCGTAGCTGAATTGAGATATCAATAGTAGTATAGTTAAAAAGATATTTTTCATAGCTAAAAATTTTAAGCCTAAATTAATTCTCACGCGTTACAAACGCGCACTAGCTGGATAACAAATCTGGAAAGATGGGAGTTAGTTCTCTATATTATCGATTTTGAATTTACTGTCTACTTGTATAACTCTTACTAGAATCTTTTAATTTAGGTCACCAAATTCAACCTTATATATGTTTTCGAGTTTTTTTTGGACTCGGATATTATCAGCCCATTCCACTTTACAATCTTGAGCATCGATAAAAGGATCATAACTTAAAAAAGTATTATCCAATTCATCTAGAAACCTCGCAGTACAATAAACAGATTTAATACTTTGAATTTTTTCTAAATCATACAGTTCACTGTAAGTATCCCATAAAATAGGACAGATGAATATAGTAATTCAGTAAGAAGTTTTCCATGTTTCAACAATAAGAAAGCTCATACTTTCAGTCTATTTTGTTGAAAGGTAGAAAACTTCGATTTCAGGTATTCTACCGGTG
>JBCCDY010000044.1:0-1960 GCA_039030555.1 Bacteroidota bacterium | reverse complement strand
TGCAGTACGATCAGCTTCAAGTACATCTTTCAAACACACGTAACCGGCAATTTAAGGAAATGAACTGATCAAGAACTATCTTTGAAACGGGCCCAAAGTGTTTCCCCGGCTTTAAAGGGACATTCGCCCTAACAAAGGTCCAATGAAGTGAAAAGGGTCAACGATAAAATAAACCCATTTAACTTCTTTGGATATTTCCTCACTTTAAGAATTGGAAATATGGGAAACACGATTTTTCCATAGTACTTCCGGAGTATATTTTTTTGAAAGAGCTGAATATTCTTTATATTCTAACACTATTTATAACCTTCCAATAATTCTACGATGTTCAATTTTAAGTGTTCCCGCCCTATTTTGTTCTTAACTCTTTTGCTTTTCTCATTCACAACATTTGGGCAAAATCAAACGAAAATTGATTCTAAAGAGATTTTAAAACTAATTGAAGAAGGTAATAAAACCTTGGATACCACACAGAAGTTTGAAAAGTACAGGAGGGCTTTTTTTACTTCAAAAATCTTTGGTAAAGACTCCATAATTTCTTTGTCTACTATAAAAATCTCCGATTTGAAACGAAAAATGGGAGAACCGGATTCTGCCAAATACTATTTGATGGATGGTATAAAAAAAATTTCTAACAACTCAGAAAAGACGAAATTGTATTTGTCACTAGTCTCTATCCTAAGGCAGGAAGATAAAAGGGATTCAGCACTTTATTATCTTGAAAAGAGCGCTTACAATTCAAAGTATATAGAAGATGTTCCCTTACTATCCCGTATTAATATTGTAACCGGAAATTTCTGGTTTTACGAACAAAATTTTAAGCAAGCGTTCCGGTATTATTCCAAATCGGACTCTATTCTATCGCAAGATTCTGAATATAAGGTAAGTACAAATAGAGCACAAACCTTAAACTACCTTGGATATGCCGTAAGGGTTTCATCTGGTTACCAAAAAGCAATACAATACTATCTTGATGCTCGCAAAATTTATGATAATCTAGAAAAAGACAAGGTATACCATGAAATTAATGTTTCTCTTGCCCAGGCCTATATCAATTTAGAACAGTATGAAGAGGCCATGCAACTCCTGAATGAGTCAATAGCCTATAATAAAGCCAAAGGTTTTTTAAATGCATATAGTTATAATCTAATCGTTAGAGGGTTTGGTTATGTTAAAATGAAGGATTTTGAAAAGGCTAAACAAGACTACTTTGAATACTATGATGTAGTGCAGCAAATGAAATCGTCGATTTTAATTGCAAGAGCTAAAGAATATTTAGGGTACTTTTTCTACGAATCGGGTAATTTAAAAGAATCAGAGCGCTACTACAAAGAAGCGTTGACATATTATGAAAAAACAAATAAGAAAAAATTGCAACTTGATGCACTGGAATCACTGATTAAAGTAAACAAAAAAGGAAAACAATACGACAACTTGATCCAGCTATATGATACGCTTCTTACCAGAAAAAAAAGCTATGAGGAAGAAAACATAGAGATTCAAACAAGAGAACTGGAATCTAAATATCAAGCAGAGAAAAAAGAACAGCAAATTCAGCTTTTACAGGCTAAAAACGAGACTGTGGAAGCCCAAAAAACCAACCAACGTAATCTGTTGCTTGGGGGTATAGGAATAACAACATTTGCCGGGGTTTTTCTGTTTTTCCTTTTTAGAAACCGACAAAAAACCAATAAAATGTTACGGGAATTGGACACAGCCAAATCCAATTTTTTTGCCAATATCTCACACGAACTCCGAACACCTTTGGCCCTCATTGCCACTCCGATTCAAGAGAAACTTCAGAAAAAAAATCTTTCTGTAAAGGATCGAAAGGAATACGATCTGATTTTACGAAATAACAATCGGCTTATCGATTTAGTATACCAATTCCTGGATTTGTCAAAATTAGAGTCCGGCAATCTTAAGTTAAAGGTAACGGAAACCCCTACCCGCAATTTTC
>JBCCDY010000043.1:0-2227 GCA_039030555.1 Bacteroidota bacterium | reverse complement strand
CTAGTCAGACAACGTTGTATAATAAAAAAGGATAAAATCAGCCACAACCCCTATCATACAAGCTTTTGAAAGATTTGTACCCAGTAGTACAAGAGTTTTAACCTGTGAAATTGAAGTCCTGTAAGGCTTTGAAACCCCATAGTACAAATGAATGGGGGGAACTTCAGTTTAGGGAAGGAAGAATGACCCAGCAATCGCAAAATTTATAACTAAAAACGAGTCCATAGGATTGCTATGTCCTACCGAACACGCTACGTTCGTAATGACATTCAAAAAAGTGGGATGCTCCCCCAGGACTCCAGGTCGCACATATTCAATTTCTGGAGATGTCTGTTGATGATAATAGGAGAGGTCATTTTTAGAAAAACATCCCTTTTTGAGCCGGTTTTTAATTATTTTGATACTTGTCCCGCCGCCGTATTCTTTAAAATAAACATTACCTCACATAGTCGTGTAGCGAAGAATCGCCGTATCTTTTAGGGTAGCGAAGATTGAAAAGGTACTGAAAGATTTGCATAGTCTGAGAAATAATCTGAGAAATGAGATTTAACCCAAACACATTATTAAGACACTTCGGCTTCTTTCCTGATATACTTTTCAATACATTCAATCATCATGCCAGCAACATCTTTGCCTGTAATATCTTCAATGCCTTCTAAACCCGGCGAAGAATTAATCTCCAAAACCTTGGGTCCTTCATTTGAACGGATGATATCAACCCCTGCAACTTTGAGTCCCATTGCTTTAGTTGCAGTAAGAGCAATCTTACGTTCTTCAGGGGTAATCTTAACAGAACTTGCAGTGCCGCCCAAATGCAGATTGGCTCGAAATTCTCCAGCAGCAGCTTGACGCTGGATAGAACCTATAACTTTTCCATCAATTACAAAACAGCGAATATCCTTGCTTTGTGCTTCCTTAATGAACTCTTGAACCAGAATATTAGCCTGCAAACTTTTAAAAGCATTAATAACACTTTCCGCTGCTTTGTTAGTTTCTGCTAATACAACACCTTTACCCTGAGTTCCTTCCAGAAGTTTAATCACCAGAGGTGCACCACCTACCATTTTGATAATATCTGCTGTATCTACAGGAGAATTGGCAAAACCCGTTGTAGGCATGGGAATACTATTCTTAGATAGAATTTGTAGCGATCGCAATTTATCCCGTGAGTGTGCAATAGATACAGAATCATTCAAACAGAAGGTACCAATAGACTGAAATTGTCTGACTACAGCACAGCCATAAAAAGTCATCGCAGGCTTAATACGCGGGATAATAGCATCGACATCTTTTAAGAATTCACCACCACGATAATGAACTTCTGGACTTGAGGAACTGATATTCATATAGCACTGGCTAATATTTACAAAGCGCATTTCATGACCGCGCTCTTCACCAGCCTCCATAATGCGCTTATTAGAATAAAGTTCTGCATTACTGGCAAGCAATACGATTTTTAATCCCTCTTTTTTAGGTCGAACGGAGTTATAATGATTCTTAATTTCATCTTCATTTCGCGCACCAAGACAAAAAGAACTATCAGGATCGATAAGCACTCGCTCTTTCATTGCTTCTCGACCAATCAACATCCGATAGCCCATGGAATCTCGGTTTGTTAATGTAATTTCTATTGCCCATGTCTCGTTCCCTAAAGAGACTGGCGTTTTTATCACGTGCCGCTTTTCTTTTTCACCACTGGAACTTTTAACATCTCTTTGATCTACAACAAGTCCCCGGCAACTTTGTATAACTTTACGGTTATCTTGAAGAGGATGAATATCAAAATGTACGTATTTCAACCCATCCTCCTCGAAAGAATTGATGTTGAATGCATGTAGAGATGACGTCTTTGCACCAGAGTCAATCCGTGCTTTAATGGCAGGCAGCCCTAGCTCTGGCAATCCACACCATTCTTCTTTCCCAATAACGATTTTTTGAGTCATTTTTATTCTAAAATCTTCTCGTTTCTAATTTCGCCTGATGTGAACTAAAAAAGCTTTTTGTATCATAAGTCAATACGGTTCCATTAGTGAGAACTTAAGCTGAAGAGGAAGATATCAAGGGGGTGAGGTAAAAAGGCAAGAATGAATTAATCTATCTTTTGATAGAAAAATTTAATTTTCATAAATTTTATGCCGCGAGAAGGGAAATCTTCGTTCAGAGGTACAAAAATATTTACTTAGAATTGATTTCAATAACTTAAAAACAACTTTTAACAAACTTTTAG
>JBCCDY010000042.1:0-3179 GCA_039030555.1 Bacteroidota bacterium | reverse complement strand
TTTTTTAATTAATAATTCTCTTCTTAATCTCTTTCAATTGCCGCAATTACACTTTTGTAATTACCTCACTTTCTCTTCTCTAATCTCTCCCTTCTTTAACCCTCTCCCCGAAAGCGGATGCAAAGATAAAGAAAAAGGAATCTTCTATACAAGTATTATTCTTAAATCTTCGAAAGAAAGTTAGTTGTCATTTATTGCGATTTTGTTAATGTAGAATAAGAGATATAATCTATTGAGGTTTCAACTTTTTACACTGCTGATTTTGAGTTTTCTCTACTTAGCAGAATAATATTTTTCAGCTTATTTCCAGGTTCAGTAACTTATTTATCAACACTCCTTAAATATGCAAGTAAACTATCTAATTCTCTTCTTTGATATATTTTGAAATCAGATACCGAGTCTTCTCTTTTCGATCTGTAAACTCTAATGATAGATCAGCTTTAAACTTATCTCCAAGCTTAAGCCCAGCTAGAGGAGGTTCCATTTCAGGAAAAGCTACAACTGAAGGATCTAAAGAATAAATAAAATTAGCAGTAAGGCTCTGCCCTTCCTTGATGTTTCCACTAAATGAGCTCCCCCTCTTTTCAACTTTCAAAATTTTGATACGAGTCATGCAAGGATGTTCATCGCAAGGCTGGTTCAGTCGTCCAGTTGGATTTACAGGATATATTCGAACAATCTCAGCTAAAACTCTGCAATCCCTAGAATTGACTTCAGGCCAAAGAGCTGTCATCTCTTCGTACTGTCTTTTTAGAGTATTGTATGCCTGAACAGTACTGTCAACGGGTGTATCGTTATTGTGGGAAATTTGCCTACTACAGGAGCATAAAAGAGTAATGTATGCTATATAAATAAAAATCTTCACGTCTATAATAATGAAGATCGAATATTGTAGTTTTTTTACTAATTATTGAAATAGTACTATGATTTCTTTCTCTTGAAAACCGGTACAGTACTACAAGGTTCTCCAAACATTATACTTGATGCTACTGGTTGTAGTTTCTGGGTTAGCTCAATGAAAGCTGATTCAGGAACATCAATATCACCACAGCCTTTGATTACTAATTTTTTATCCAAAAGTTCTGTTTTATCGAAAGCTAGTATTTTTTCAGAGAAGAGAACTTCCTCTAATTTTCTTAAATCTCCGAAAACTGTCTTTTTTGCATAGCCTTCCAGCTTTGAAGCAATAAGCATATAAGCCCACATTGGGATAATAGCATCGGAACTGCAAGTAACTGAAACGTAACAGCCGTCGTACTGACTCCAATCCTGTTCTTTCAAATGAGTTCTGAAGTCTTTCTCTTTCAGGATAACTTCCTGGAAAAGCCACGGCTTTATATCAATCAGCACCCTTTTACCTTCTGTATAAAAGTCTTTCATATCGAGACTAACCAGCGGGCTATTAGCAACTCTATTTTTAATCATTTTTATCTATCACTACTGATTTCAATTACTAAAGAACTTAAAGATATTTAAAGAAGTTTCTTTGATGGCTTAGTTTGAAACTCTTTGAGGTAATCTGGCTCGAAATAAGCAAGATCTTCGAAATTATTTTTTTGATATTTATCCCATGCCAAAATCCCAGACCACTTAGCTGAAGGCCTTATTCCACCTAAATAATGCATATTGTTTCTACCACTAAAAATCGATTTACATTTATCGGCTCCATCGCCGAAGTAATAGAATTCATCTGAAATGAATTCATTGAAAGCTTCTTCTGAAATGATTTTAGGCACCTCACCTACGGTTATGGAGTGCCCCTTAAAAATCATATGGTAAACCTCCATTCTTCGAGCATCCATCATAGGACAAAATATTCCTTTATGGCCTATTATATCCTGTGCATTTAAAACCATTGAATGTAAAGTACTCACTGAAATGAGCGGAACTGATATGGAGTAAGCCAAGCCTTTTGCTGCAGAAGTACCTATTCTAAGCCCAGTGTATGACCCTGGGCCTGATGAAACTGCAATGGCTTTTAGTTCTGTTAGATCTACTTCTACAGACTCTACCATTTGTTTCAAACTAGGAAGAATGACGGAGCTATGAGATTTATTTAGAAAAAAATTAGTCTCGCAAAGAACGCTACCTTCATTATGAATAGCCAGCGAACATATTGGTGTAGCTGTTTCTATACTTAAAATCAATTTTTGATTTATGCTTAGGTGTATAAACGATATATTTTAAATATGATCACGAGTAATAGGAATAAGGAAAAAAAAATTCCTATGAACCGCGAACTTACCTTTTTATTTATGATTACCCCAAATGGAGAAGCCAACAAAACACCAATAGCAACGGGTAAGCTTAACTCAAGGCTTAGAAAGTTAGCGCTTCCTTCTTCCACTGAAATTAAATAATTGTATATGGTTATCGCGGAAGAAGTAATGAATATTAAACCTAATGATATTGACTTAGCCTTTTTTATATCCATTTTTAGCACTTCTGCGAATAACGGAATTATAATGGCGCCTCCTCCTAAACCTGTCAGCGAAGCAACTGTACCAGATAATATCCCACTCACTGAAAAGATTAACCCTTTGTTTTTTTCTCGCTCTTTTAACCCCTGAATTGATTTTCTGGAATTTTTCCAGGTTGAGAACATTAAATAAATTAATACGAGAATTATGAGTGAGGTGAAAAGCTTTTGAGAATACCATGGCTCATAAAGTATATATCTAAGACAAAAAAAAGCTGAAATAGTGCTCGCTATACCTACAATAATACTCTCCCTCCAATAAAATCCCTTTTTATATATTTCAGTTAAGTTGGCAGCTAAGGAAGATATTAGTGTTGCTAGTATAGAATTCGCAACAGTCATCGGGACTATTAGCTCCTCAGATATTCCTTTATTGATCAGGAATATTGGAAAAGCACTTATATAAATGATCCCTCCTCCAATACCTAAGAAGCCTGATAGAAATCCTCCCAGTATACCACATAGCACTAGGGCCACGTATTCGATTACCAAAAGGATTAGTTATCTAATAAGCTAGTGTATTCTGCTGGATCATTTAAGATCTTTACCGCTTTGAGAACATCAGGGTCAAAATCAAATGAAGCTTGAATAGCACCATCTTCGAAGTAATAACGCGATACTATTTCTTCTTCCAAATACTCTTTAATCTCACCACGATGCTCTTCCAAATCATTCTGCTTACTAAGGTTTATCTCCTCCT
>JBCCDY010000041.1:0-3711 GCA_039030555.1 Bacteroidota bacterium | reverse complement strand
TAAAGATGTTATTAAGCCTTTAAATAAAATCCTATCTGCTCCTCCTAGAGAAATGAAAATGGACATTACTTTCAATGAAGTTATAAATGGGAATGAAATAAAGATAGGAATCTACAACTGTAATATTTATACATATAGTATAGATCACAAAAAAAAATGGAAAAAAATCTTTCACGTCAACAAGTCTTTGTTTTTTAAAGGCTGTACCTACAAAGAGATTTTACACATTGATGATTACATTGTTGTTTATTTATGTAATACTCCCTTTGGTGCAGGAGGGGGGTGTGGTGCAGGAGAAGCATTTTACAGAACTAAGGATGGCGTAGATTGGGAAGATGGCACCAAGCTTCAAACAGAATATGTTTTACAGGATAATGATACCTACTGGAAAGACTTGAAAAGTTTTAAAGGAACTGTATTCGATCAAAAATGGAGAAAAATAGAACCTTTAGAATAATGAGTTGCTTAGAAAAAATACTAAACTCATTGTTTTGATCTCATCACTCGTAGATTCAGAAAGAAAATTCTTCAAAAGGGAAGCAAGGACTTGTTCAATTAAACTTGAACTTCTTTTTTATTTTGCGAATTTTAATTCATAACTCAATTATAATTTGTTATTATCTTCCGATTATTGGTTGGATTCCGTTATTGATTAAAGGTTATAGAAATAATAGCTTGCAACAGAACTTAATACAAATCTGACTATAACGTATGAAAAACTGGGAAAGCTTCATTCGAGACATGCAGGATTGAAATTGACTGGGACGATTGGCGTTTTAATAAAAGCAAAGTCGAAGGGTTTAATTACCGAGCTCAAGCCTTTGTTAAATGAGTTGATCAAAAAAGGTATATGGATTAATGATAATTTGGAGTATGAAATATTGAAAGTGGTCGATGAAGCGTAGTAATAATGAATATTCGTTTGAAATTTAGGAATATGGGTCTGATTTACTTGCTTTAATGCTTTCAAAATGAAGAATAGTAAACTCTGGGGAATTGATCTCGGTGGTACCAAAATAGAAGGTGTTGTGCTTAACAATTCAACTCTTGAAGTAATTTCAAGAACGAGAATAGCTACAGAGGCTCAACATGGGTATGAGCATATTTTACAAAGGATCAAACTGCTTATCGATCAGATTTCTGATGAAATAAAAGACAAACCGACTAAAGTCGGAATTGGTACTCCGGGTTCTATTGATCCTCAATCTAGCGTATTAAAAAATAGCAACTCTACTTCTCTGAATGGAAAGCCTTTCAAAACGGATTTAGAAAAGGTACTTGAAGTCCCTATTGAAATGGCCAATGATGCCAATTGTTGTGCGTTGGCTGAATACAAGATGGGGATTATTCCTGATGAATGTCCTGACGCCAAAGTGGTATTTGGAGTAATTATGGGAACAGGCGTTGGGGGAGGAATAGTAGTTGATGGTAGACTCATCAATGGCCTACACAGTATTGCAGGAGAATGGGGACATAACTTTCTCGATGAGGAAGGAGGAGAATGCTACTGTGGAAAGATCGGTTGCGTAGAACGGAATATCTCAGGCCCTGCTTTACAACGATACTATAAATCCATTTCAGGAAAAGAGTTAAGTCTTAAGGAAATACATTCAAATTATAAGTCTGGTAACGACCCGTATGCTAAAGAAACAATGGAGCGCCTAGTAGATTTGTTTGGAAAAGGTATTTCTGTAGTGGTCAATATCTTAGACCCTGATGCCATTGTTCTGGGAGGAGGAGTCGGTAATATTGATTTGTTGTACTCAGAAGGAAAAAAAGCACTCGATAAGTACATCTTTAACGTAGGGGGAAGCCATACTAAAATATTAAAGCCAAAATTAGGCGATAGCGCCGGTGTCTTTGGGGCAGCATTACTTGTAAAATAACTTATTATGAAAATATTAACTCTACTTATCCTGAGTTCAATATTCTTATTTTCATCATGTTCAGATGGTAAGAAGGAGACCTCCAATGATGAACTAGTGGAAAAAACCATGACTGAAACTGTAAAATGGCCTTTAGGTGTTAAATACGAAATTTTTGTACAGTCATTCTGTGATTCTAACGGAGATGGCATTGGTGATATTCCTGGAATGACTTCCAAGCTTGATTATATCAAAAGCCTGGGAGTTAACGGAGTTTGGTTGATGCCCATAAACCCTTCACCTTCATATCATAAATATGATGTAACGGATTATAAAGCGATACATCCTGATTACGGTACCTTAGATGATTTCAAGATCTTTGTTAAAGAAGCCCACCAAAGAGGGATTCGTGTGATCATGGACCTGGTAATTAACCATTCCAGTTCACAACATCCCTGGTTTTTGGAAGCCTCTTCATCTACTGATAACCCTTTCAGAGATTACTATGTCTGGGCGAAAAGAGATGATATTCTGGAAGATATAGCTAAGAAAGAAGTTACTATGGATTCCGATAACATCACCCAGTGGCATGAGAATGATCGGGACAATTCAGAAGAATTATACTATGGCTTTTTCTACGGTGGCATGCCCGATTTAAATTACGATAACCCTAAAGTCAGAAAGGAGATTTTCGATATTGGAAAGTTTTGGTTGGGTGAAGTTGGTGTGGATGGATTTAGGTTAGATGCGGCTAAACACATTTATCCTGACGATAGGGCAGAAGATAATCACGCCTGGTGGGAAGAATTTCGTTCGGAAATGCAAAAAGCGAATCCGGATGTTTATCTTCTCGGAGAGGTATGGGATGATGCTCAGGTTGTCGCACCTTTCTTAAATGGACTTCCGTCTTTATTTAATTTCGATTTGGCCTTCAGCATCCTGAATTCTGTAAAGGAGGGGAAAAGTATGTCAGTTGAAATTGACGGACCTTCCTGGAAGCAGAAAGAAGGTCTATCCTTGGAAGAAGGTTTTATAGAGATCAACAAAACGTATAAGGAGATAAATCCGAATTTTGAGGATGCGATTTTCTTGAGTAATCACGACCAGAATAGGGTAATGAGCTTCTTAGAGGGTAATCAAGAAAAGGCTAAGGTGGCTGCAGCCATATTATTTACGCTTCCTGGAATTCCATACATCTATTACGGAGAGGAATTAGGAATGCAGGGCTCTAAGCCCGACGAGCATATCAGAGAGCCTTTTATTTGGGATAATTTGAACAAAGAAGGTAGGGCAAATTGGATAAAACCCATACACGCTAAAGATTCAATCTTGAAAGGAGTGGAACAACAATTAAAAGACCCACAATCCATGCTTACTTACTACAGGGACTGGATAGAACTGAGAAACAGCTCAGATGTATTAAGTTATGGTCGCATTGAGAAACTGAAAACAGATCAGAATGAAATAGTGGCCTTTAAAAGAATTAAAAATGAAACAGCTTTTTATATCTTCCACAATCTTTCTAATGAAGAAATTTCTTTAAACCTACCTTCCGGGATATCTGAAGTTTTTTATAGCTCTAATGAAACTTCGTCCTTTGACTCGGATGAAATTGTATTAGCTGGATTAAGTACTCTGATTCTGAATTAAAGGCTAATTTCTTTCATAAGTACATCTTTCCTCAACGCTCCATTTTTTGATTAAAGCTTATCATAAGGCGGAGAAAATATGTGATTTACAAAAAAGTAATGGACTAATAGATTAAGTTTAAAATTAAAAATTTATTAATATTTTCCGTTTCATAACACTCTTTTATTTTCAATCGTTCTCTATTTTTATCGATCAG
>JBCCDY010000040.1:0-4961 GCA_039030555.1 Bacteroidota bacterium | reverse complement strand
CTCCTGCGTGTTTATTGAAGAGTTCATCGAGTTTCTTTTGCTCTTTGGAGGCTTTAAAGAGGCTGTCCAGTTCTTTTTTGGCTTGTTTATCTATTTTTTGGACTTGCTTCAAGCTGTCTTTGTAGGCTTGCCATTTTTCTTTGTCCCATTCTACGGTCCGATCTTTTACTTTTTTAATCATCTCGGCATGGCGACCCGTGGGGGTCACTTTTACGCCGACCTGGGCCTGAATACCTGTTGATAACAGGCTGAAAATGGAAAATATGGTGAGTAGATATCTTTTCACTGTTTGACCACAAAAATAGCTGTTTATGGCTTAATTTTTTTACATTTTCAGCTATTTAAATACGTATTAAAGAGTGATGGCGGGTAGCCTGCTGGCTTTTCTATCGTTCTTTTTATTATTGGGCTTGGTAGAAAGGATTTCAATCGAAAAACACAAGTCTTCCAACGTTGGAAGACTTGCACTATTTAGCACTCAAAAACCTATGCCCCTTATTATCTGTCACTTGTAATTATCCAATATCAAATCAAAGTCCCTGTCCTTATGAAGTACGCTTAGCTTATGCCTTATCGCGTATGATGCAATAAGGCAGTCATTACTTTTTCTTATGGTTACTCCTCTTTTTCGAAGGTATCTATAAACGTCTGCTGCCATCAATGATAATTCCAGAGCATTATCATTTAAAATGTCCAAAGCCAGCAAATATTCTTTTACCTGCCTGAATTGACTATCTTTTTTAATGCCCTGCAATACCTCTTGAATAATGGTCGGACATAAAAAAATAGTATTACCATCTTCCAGACCGTCAGCGAGCAATTTTGCTTCGGGACTATCCACTCCATTAAAAAAATCAATCCAAACACTGGTGTCAACCATAACTTTCTGTATCATAAAGAGCGCATTTCATCTAGCTCTCCTTCCCAGTTAACTTTACCCCTAAGTTTTAAAAGCTTCTTACTTTTTTGCCTTTTAATCATTTCTCTCAATGATTCATGAACCACTTCCTTTATAGTAGGCAACTTACTAAGTTCCATAGCTTCTTTAAGTAGCTCTACATCTAATTCTATATTCGTTCTTTTTTGCATTTGAAATTACAATGTGTATAAATATACACATTTATACACATAAGTCAGCTTCAATAGTAATACGGAAAACATTTTTAAAATGTTAACATTAAAATCTTGAAAGCGTTGTCCTACTTTTGGGGATACTTATACAATAACACTGAAAAGGATTCCTGAATCTTCCCCGATTTTTCGGACTACATCAGGAATGACGCAATGATTAAATCTCATACAAACACGCTTACTTTAACTCTTCAAGTCCAAACCTTCAATAATGGCATCAATTTTATTATCCAGCTTTTGATTTACTGCATCATAATCTTCTTTTCGCTCCAACTTTTCTTTTACGCTGAAGTAAAACTTAATCTTGGGTTCCGTACCTGAAGGTCTTGCTGAAATCTTCGAGCCATCTTCCGTAACAAACTGTAAGACATTGGAAGAAGGAAAGTCAATACTTGAAACCAAACTCGTTTTCAAGTTTTTGCTTTCCCCGCTTTGATAATCTAACAATTCAACAACATCTGAACCGGCAATTGTAGTCGGCGGATTCTTTCGGTAGCCTTCCATCATATCTTTAATTTGCTGGGCACCATCCATTCCTTTTTTAGTGAGTGAAATGAGTTTTTCTTTATAAAAATCGAACTCTACATAGATATCGATAAGCTCTTCGAAAACGGACTTGCCATGTTCCTTAGCGTAAGCTGTCAACTCGGCAATGATGGCACAGGAAGCTATGGCATCTTTATCTCTTACTTCATCACCTATCAAATATCCATAGGACTCCTCTCCTCCTACTAAGTACTTTGCAATACCTTCTTTGGATTTGATCAGGGCTGCGATGTGCTTAAAGCCGGTTAGAGTATCATGAGCATCCACTCCATAACCTTCAGAGATATCATTTAGCAGGTCAGAAGTTACAATGGTATTCACGGTGAAATTATTCGACTGAAGTTGCCCTTTTTCTTTTTTACACTTTAATATATAATTGAAAATAAGAGCACCAGTCTGGTTCCCGTTTAGTAGCTGAAATTCTCCTTCCAGATTCTTGACTGCGATTCCTACACGGTCAGAGTCGGGATCGGTAGCCATAACCAGATCTGCATTAACCCCTTTAGCTTTATTTAATGCCAAAGTCAAAGCTTCTGCCTCTTCGGGGTTAGGATAAACTACTGTTGGAAAATTGCCGTCAGGCACTTTTTGCTCTTCTACGATGTGAACATTTTCGAAACCATATGCTTTGAGAATTTCCGGAACCAGGGTGATCCCCGTTCCATGAATAGAAGAAAATACAATACTTAAATCTTTTTGCTTCTGATTAACTTCAGGGGAAACTGAAAAGCTTTTCAGCACTTTTAGGTAGGCATCGTCAAGCTCTTTGCCAACGGAGACGATTAACTCGGAATTGCCATTAAACTGTATATCATCTATTGATTTGATCTTCTGAACTTCTTCAATAATATTTTTATCATGTGGAGCAATAACCTGTGCACCATCTTCCCAGTAGGCTTTGTAACCATTGTATTCTTTAGGATTATGTGAAGCTGTAACGACTACTCCACTTTTACAGCCTAAGTGACGAATAGCAAACGATAGTTGAGGTGTTGGCCTCAACTCCTCAAACAAATAAACCTTAATACCATTTGCGGCAAATACTCCTGCGGTTGTCTCCGAGAAAAAACGACTATTATTTCTGCTATCATGTGCGATGGCAACAGATATGTCTTTACTAGAAAAATTCTTCTTTAGGTAGTTGGCGAGCCCCTGGGTAGCCATTCCAATTGTGTACTTATTCATTCTATTGGAACCCACACCCATAATTCCTCTAAGCCCACCGGTACCAAACTCAAGATCCTGATAAAACGATTCCTCTAATTCTTTAGAATCATTTTCCATCATGTGTTTAATGGATGCTTTAGTATCTTCGTCTATGTTGCTGTTCAGCCAACTTTGTACTTTTTCGGTAACGCTCATTTATCTAAGTCTTTTATTGAAATTGATCTATTTGAATTAAAGATTACCCCTCAACTCCTGCTCTCTTTCTATGGCTTCAAATAACGCTTTGAAATTTCCTTTGCCAAATGATTTCGCTCCTTTTCTCTGAATGATTTCATAGAAAACTGTCGGACGATCCTGAACAGGTTTTGTAAAGATCTGGAGCAAATAGCCTTCCTCATCGCGATCAACCAGAATATTTAAATCTTTTAGTGGTTGAATATCTTCATCAATCTCTCCTACCCGATCCAAGAGGTCTTCATAATAATTATCGGGAACGTATAGAAAATCTACTCCACGTTTTCTGAGCTCTTCAACGGTGTGAAGTATGTCATTGGTAGCTATCGCAATATGCTGAACACCCGATCCTTTATAAAAGTCAATATACTCCTCGATCTGCGATTTCTTTTTGCCTTCTGCAGGCTCATTGATCGGGAATTTGATATATCCGTTTCCATTTGAAACCACTTTTGACATCAAGGCTGTATAATCCGTAGAAATGTCTTTGTCATCGAAGGTAATCAGCAACTTGAAACCCATAACGTCTTCATAGAATTTCACCCACTTGTTCATTTCTCCCCAGCCTACATTGCCCACACAGTGATCGACATATTCCAGACCGACCGGATCCACAGCGATGCCACTTTCTTTTTTCTGAAAGCCCGGAAGGAAAGGGCCATTATAATTTTTGCGCTCTACAAAAGTGTGTACTGTATCTCCGTAAGTATGAATAGATGAAACAACTACGGAACCGAATTCATCTTTCAGTTCTTTTGGTTCATGAACAGGTTTAGCTCCCCTTTTGGTGGTTTCTTTGAAAGATTTGGTTGCATCATCTACCCAGAGCGCGAGCGTTTTTACCCCATCCCCGTGCTTCAGTAAATGCTTACTGATTTCAGACTCAGCATTCAAAGCAGTCGTAAGTACCAGTCGTACTTTTCCTTGTTTGAGTACATAACTTACCTTTTCACGGTCGCCAGTTTCCGGCCCCAAGTAAGCTATTAATTCGTAACCGAATACGTATTGATAATACAAAGAGGATTGTTTTGCGTTACCACAATAGAATTCGATGTAGTCTGTTCCATTAATTGGAAGAAAATCGGTCTCCATGGTTTGTCTTCGATTTGATGTTCAATAAAATTAAGTGATAAAGGTGGTTTAAAAAACACACTAAATTTTTGGTACTTAATAGAATCCTTCAAAGCTTTGTAGCAAACAATACATTAATCCAGATGACAAATCTTGCAGATTTCGAAAACGAACTCATTCTAATCGCAGAAAAGAAAAATGAGTTAAGTAGACTTACCTATAACGACCAGATGTATGATGAAGTAGAAGAAGCTCTTCATGATCTTGAGGACGATTTCAACGAAAAATATGAATCATTCCTGGAAGAAGCCTTATACGAAATCCACGATGAGTATTGCCCCGATAATGACGTGCTCCTTCCGACTGCGTACGTCGCCAACCAATACGGAATTTCCAATGGTGATGGTAAGACAACTTATACCGTTGCCCATAATGAAGGAGTTATTGTTGATGCCGACGATTATTCAGACGTATTGGTACGCTTAGTCCTTGTTCCTGGCCCAGCAAGATTAGTGCTTCAAATCGGAAAAAAAGAGCAAAAAGAAGTTTGGAGAGCTAAAGACAATGCTTCATAATATGTATTTAGAATCTGAATATCCGTAATATCTCATACTTGATATATTTTTAGACCCTTCCTTCGTCAGGGTGACTCACAGAGCTTAATTTAGAGTGTCATACTAATTTAGATTTTGATAATAGAGTTGAGTTGAATCAGAATATTCTTTTGTTTGGGGTTAGCTAAACCAGGCAGAAGAGAGAAGGATAAAGACTACAAGCGTCATAAACCTTTAAAGGTTGCTCGGAATGTAAGT
>JBCCDY010000039.1:0-6888 GCA_039030555.1 Bacteroidota bacterium | reverse complement strand
TGGTGAATAAATTGATAAAGCAGGCTTTCGCCATCGCTAAAAGTGGAACAGCTTATCGACTCAATTATCCCACAACTCATTGACTACTGAAAATCAAAACAAAATTTGGATACACTTTTTGTATTTTAACACAATTCATTCCGACGAAGGAGGAATCTAATTACCTTTTATTACACATAGCAGATGATCAAATTTAGAATATTAAAAACCTAATATACTCTTAGCCCGTGACAAAACTTCTAAAGCTACGGTACGGGCCTTTTCTTCACCTTCTTGAAGCTTAGTTTCCAGTTCATTCTCATTCTCCATGAGGTAATTGAAACGCTCACGCTCTTTTTCAAATTTTTTGATGATGCATTCAAAAAGAGCTTGTTTAGCATGTCCGTATCCATAGTTACCCCCAAGATAGTTTCTACGCATCTCTTCAATTTCACGATCCGGAGCTAGCAATGAAAACAGCTTAAATACAACATCATTATCCGGGTTTTTAGGCTCCTCCAGAGGCGTACTATCCGTGACAATAGACATGATCTGTTTTCTTAACTTCTTATCGGGAAGAAAGATGTCAATGGTATTACCATACGACTTACTCATTTTCTGACCATCTGTTCCGGGAATCACCATCACCGTTTTATCGATCTGTGCTTCCGGAAGCTTAAAGGTCTCCCCTATTTTATGGTTGAATGCGCTGGCTATATCCCTGGTCATTTCAAGATGTTGCAGCTGGTCTTTTCCTACGGGTACCACGTCAGCATCGTACATGACGATATCACAAGCCATAAGCACAGGATAGGTGAAAAGCCCGGCATTTACATCAGCTAGTTTATCGGATTTATCTTTAAAAGAATGCGCATTAGCCAGCATCGGATAAGGCGTGAAACATCCCATATACCAGGCTAATTCACAGACTTCAGGTATTTTGGATTGGCGGTAGAACACGTTCTTTTCAGTATCAAAACCAAAGGCTAGCCAGGCTGCCGCTGTTGCTTTTACGTTTTCTTTTCGTACTTCAGGATCTTTAAGACTGGTCAGTGAATGCAAGTCCGCAATAAAAAAGAAAGAATCATTTTCTGGCTTTTTACTCAATTCAATAGCTGGAACTATTGCTCCGAGCAAATTTCCAAGATGGGGCCTTCCTGAACTTTGAATACCGGTAAGAATTCGGGGCATCGATTTTGTTTTGAATAATAATAAAGCAAGTATACCAAGCATGCGCTTAATATTCTAAACCAATGATTACTTTTGAGCTTTCTTAAACCCTTATGAGATATTTTTTATTCTTACTCATCTTCATTTTAAGTTTTTCTGAGAAGCTGATCGGCCAGGAAAACAGATCCTTATTTTTCGATCAACCCATCTTTCATTTTGGAACCGTTTCAGAAGAGAATGGAGCCGTAAATAATGACTTTTATTTCACCAATGAAACACAAGACTCCATCCAGATTAAAGCTGTTAAATCATCCTGCGGTTGTACCACACCAAACTGGACCAAAGAAAAAATAGGTCCTGGTGAAGAAGGTTTGATCACCGTAGAATTCAACCCTAAAGACAGGCCTGGTGGATTTAATAAGGCAGTCACCGTCATAACCTCCGGTGATGAAGTTTATACTTTGAACATCAGAGGCTATGTAGATGCAGCAGGTAAATCGAAGGAAGACGATTACCCTTATGACATTGGCCTTTTGAAATTTTCAACGAGGGCGGTCAATTTCGGCACAGTTAAAACTTATTTCGACAATGACTCCATCGCTTCAACACTAAAAAAAACAGAGTTTATCAGAATATTGAATCCTAATGATCAGGATATTGAGGTTCTTGAAACGATAGCACCCGACTACCTCAAAGTTTCTCAGGATACGTTCTTACTGAAATCAGATTCAACCATAAGGTTAGCTATCGATATTCTTCCGCAGTTCCAAAAGACATTGGGTTATCAATCTGGTAATATTTCATTCAAAACTTCACATCCGAAGGATTCAATTATTGAGCTATATACTTTTGCATCGATCGAAGAATATTTTCCAAGACTGACACCCAGGGAACGTAGCCTGGCTCCCAAGCTCTTTATTAAAAAGCCTGCTTTTGATTTTAAAGATATTAAAGAACAAGATACTGTTTCTACTAAAATGAAGTTGGTCAATAGTGGTCAATCCCCGCTAACGATTCGAAAAATCATGTCGAACTGCTCCTGTTTGAAAGCAACTTTAGATAAATCGAAATTAGAACCCAAAGAAGAAGCTGAATTGTCCGTAATTTTCGAGCCAGGAAATCGAAAAGGCATACAGCATAAGTCGGTTACTGTATTTTCCAATGATCCACTTAATCCAAGTCAATTGATTACCATCAGGGCTACAGTGAGATAATAGTGTTTATCATAACAGAAGTTTGGTCTCACTAGGTTTAAAGTAACATTATAGTTTACCGAAGAGCGAAACCTAATAATAACCCTCATTCTCAATAGATTGAAGAATCTATTGATGATATAGTTAACTTTTTTACTTGTATTCCAGATCCTTCATTTCATTCAGGATGACTCCGTAGTTGACTTAGTACAAAAGCTTGCGACGAACGTCATTCTGAACGTAGTGAAGAATCTACTTTTACTTCTGAATCTTTTTCTGGGTAGATATAAATAGCGTAGTCTAACCCTCAACCACAATCAAATAGTAATTCTTCTTTCCTTTTTGGGCGAGAATGTATTTCCCCTGAAGGAGATCAGCTTCCGGTTTTTCGTTTGGGTCTGTTAGCTTTTGTTTATTGATGCTTACTCCTCCACCCTGAATGAGCCTGCGAGCTTCGCCTTTGGATTTGAAAATTTCAGAATTAGTCGTTTCAGATAATAGGTCAGTTACCGTTTCTGCACTATCTAAAGCTGAACTGGAAACCTTGATCTGGGGAACACCTTCAAAAACGGATAAGAGTGTTTTCTCATCAATTTCTTTGAGCGTATCCGTTACATTTTTTCCGAATAAGATTTGTGAAGCTTTTACGGCCATTTTATAATCCTGTTCAGAATGCACCCGACAGGTCACATCTTTTGCAATAGCTTGTTGAAGCACCCTTCGATGTGGTTCCTGCTCATGTTCCTTTTCTAAAGCTTCTATTTCTTCCTGGTTCAATAAAGTAAATGTTCGGATGAGCTTTTTACTTTCTTCATCTGCCACATTCATCCAGAACTGATAGAATTTATATGGTGATGTTCTTTCCGGATCAAGCCATACGTTTCCTCCTTCAGATTTCCCAAACTTGGATCCATCAGATTTTGTGACCAAAGGAGTCGTCAGTGCAAAAGCTTCTCCTCCTGACATTCTTCTAATTAACTCCGTACCAGTCGTGATATTTCCCCACTGATCGGAACCACCCATTTGTAAATGAACTCCTTCATTCTTAAAAAGGTGATAGAAATCATACCCCTGAAGTAACTGGTAAGAAAATTCCGTAAAGGAGATTCCGGTTTCTAATCGTGTTTGAACGGAGTCTTTGGCCATCATATAACTGACCGGAATGTGTTTTCCTACATCCCTTAGAAATTCCAGGAAACCAAACTGCTTAAACCAGTCATAATTATTGACCATCTGAGCTGAGTTTTCACCGGAATCGAAATCCAGAAACTTTTCTAATTGGGCTTTGATGCAGGATTCGTTGTGTCTTAAGACCTCTTCATCAAGCAGGTTCCGTTCCGATGATTTCCCACTGGGATCACCAACCATTCCGGTAGCTCCTCCAACAAGTGCAAAGGGTTTATGTCCGGCTCTCTGTAAATGAACCAGCATCATGATCTGAACCAGATTACCGATGTGGAGTGAATCGGCAGTTGGATCAAAGCCGATATAACCAGAGGTCATCTCTTTGTTTAATTGATCTTCCAGTCCGGGCATTTGGTCATGTACCATTCCTCTCCAGCTCAATTCATCTAGTAACTTGCTCATGCTTTAAAATTTCAGGGTGCAAATATAGAAATAGCACAAGTTATGATGATAATAATTTGGTATACTTGAGCACTTAATTGTTGAAATGATCTTTCGAATCATCATATTCCTAATCTTGAACTTCACAGCTCTAGCCATTGGAGGTTCATTCACGGGCGAAGGCTTTCCGTCCGAATGGTATGTAAACATGAACAAAGCTCCATGGACTCCACCCGGCTGGGTGTTTGGTGCTGCTTGGACAACCATCATGATCTGTTATGCTTTCTTCATGTCTTATTTGTGGCCCGTTGAGAAAAACAGAAAATTCCTTATTGGACTGTATGCTGTACAGTGGGTGCTCAACCTAAGTTGGAATCCGGTTTTCTTTTATTTTCATCAGATTCTCGCTGGTCTGATCATCATCTGTTCGCTGACAATAGTAGTCGGCTTTTTTCTATTCCGTTATCGTAGATCTTTAAAATTAAAATCAGCTTTAATCCTACCCTATTTTATCTGGTTACTGATTGCTACTTCACTCAATGGATATATATTTTTGAATAACTAGAATAAATGCTTTAGGACGATCAGACGGATTGCTGAAAATATTCTAATATATTTGATGACCTAATGCACTTCTTTGATTAGCCGTTAGACCACTGAACTTTATGATTAAGATAAATGATGTTAATCGGATAAAACTTTAAGAATTTTTGTTTTAGATTAATGTCCATGAATTATCAGCTCGCTGAAATCAATGTAGCCAGAATGATCGGGGTCAATATCGATGATCCGGTAATGAAAGAATTTGTTGACAATCTGGATAAAGTGAATGCATTGGCAGAAAGCAGCGAAGGCTTCATTTGGCGATTAAAAGATGATTCAAACAATGCATCGAGTTTTAATCCATACAATGATGAACAAGTCATCATTAACATTTCAGTTTGGAAGGATATAGAATCACTTGAGAATTTCACTTACAAAACCTTTCATACCGATTTTCTGAAAAGAAGAAAGGAATGGTTTCAGAAATATGGTAAAGTACATTTTGCACTCTGGTGGATTGAAGAGGGTAATTATCCTTCAGTAAACGAAGCGGTTAAAAGATTATCGTATCTCCAGGACAATGGACCTACTCAAAAAACGTTTAACTTTAACCGGAAATTTTTACCCATAATTACTGTTGAGTAATATTTAATCCAGATTAAAAAGGCCGGCAGATTTTTTGATCAACAAAGTGAAATATAAAAGTTTACAAGCAGTCGTTATTGTCTTTTTAATAGCCTTTTTTTCGTGTTCTGGTGCTTCTTACGAGAAATCAGAAAGTAATCAATCACAAAGTCTGCAAATCGATGGATACTGGTTCTCAGAAGGTAACATTCACGTAGAATCAAATTGGATTAAATTTGATTTTGAAGATCATAAGTTTTACGAATGGTCAAGCGAGCAGGAGGAACCATCAAATGCAGTGGGCCAATTCAGTTTTGAATATGGAAACGTAATTTTGAATTACTACAAAAGTGAAGATTCGAAATTGTTATTGATCGATCAACTGGATGAGAATACGATTCGCTTATCAGAAAAAGGGCCGAACAATGGCGTTTTGACTTATAATAAAATCAAGGCTTCTAGTTTGAATACAGACTAATGTTCAAACTTTATCACTCGGTTATTTAAACTAACCCTCATTAGACTGAGGGCCAGAAAAGTTTACCTCTACCCTTATTTCATTCCTTTTAGAGTTCAGGTTATAAAATAGGTGCAACCTCTAGTTTGGCATACTGTCATTATCTTAACCAATCAGCCTAGTTATGCACAAAACCTTATTGTTCTCTTTAATCCTTTTTATTGGTATTAACGTTCACGGCCAGAGTTTGGATCAGGCTATATCTGAATTCGTGAAACAGCATCATTTCAATGGCAATATCCATGTAGTTCAGGGAGACAGTGTGATGTTTTCAAGTAGTTTTGGCTTAGCCAATATTGAGTTTGAGGTTTCTAATGAGATAAATACCAGATTCAGAATAGCCTCCGTGACCAAGCTTTTTACCTCCGTTTTAATCTATCAGCTCGTTGAACAAAAGAAAATTAAACTTGATGGCACGATTTCAAACTACCTACCATCTTATACAGGAGAAGGTAAAGGTGAAGTAACCATACATCAACTCTTAACTTCTACTTCAGGAATAGAGGACTTAGAAAAAAACGGTGATGAAGTCTATGAAAAAAGATTAACTAGCGACCAAATCTTAAATGAATATTGTAGTGGTGCTCTACAATCGAAACCGGGATCAAGATTCAACTATAATAATGCAGACTTTATCATTTTGGGTAAAATTTTAGAAGAAATCTACGAAAAGGACTATACCGAAATTCTAACAGATAATATTCTGAAGCCTTTAGAAATGAACGATACCGGATTAATGAATTATGAGCCTGTAAAGTATTTATCTCAATGTTACTGGTATAACGAAGAGGCAGGGAAACTGGAAAACGATATCCCTTCATTCGTTGAAAACTATTACGCATCAGGAGCTATGTATTCTAGCGTTTCGGACTTACTTAAATTCTCAGATGCGTTATATGACCATCAGTTAATTAGTGAAAAAGTATTAAATACTTTGCTTACACCACAGAATGGTGTTGAAGATAGTGATAACTATGCAAGTGGATTGTGGGTATACGAATTCGATGTCCCAAATGGTTCAAAGCACAAAGCCGCATCACGCCAAGGAAATATTTGGGGAGCAGAAGCTATGCTGTTAAAAATCTTTGATAAGGAAATTACCATTGTAATTCTATCCAACAACATTGGAGATGTGGGTATGTGGGACCTCATCTGGACTATTAAACGAGCGGTCTACGGTTGAGCCTTTCTTAACTAAAAATCCCCACCATCATCGCCTCCGCCTCCATATCCACCGCGATCACCACGCCCCCTTCTTCGGTCATTTTTATCTTCATTGAAACGGTAAGAAAGTGT
>JBCCDY010000038.1:0-19099 GCA_039030555.1 Bacteroidota bacterium | reverse complement strand
ACTTACATTCCGAGCAACCTTTAAAGGTTTATGACGCTTGTAGTCTTTATCCTTCTCTCTTCTGCCTGGTTTAGCTAACCCCAAACAAAAGAATATTCTGATTCAACTCAACTCTATTATCAAAATCTAAATTAGTATGACGGCTTCGAGGGACTTTTGAGAAAGCCTCTTTTTACCCATCATAAAAGAGTCCATCTGAAAAAGCTCAAGTAATAACCTCTATCAATTACAATTCAGATCCGTTCTGGATTGTTCATCATTATTCGGGAAACAGTTTCCGGAAAGTATAGAGGATGGAACAAAACGCTCCAGATTCACATCATGGAGTCCATCTTCCAGGAAAGCGACAAGATCTTCCACTTCATCATCCGATAGAAATAAAGGTTCGAAATCTTCAGCTAATTGACTATCCGGAACCTCTGGATTCTGTTTTTCAGCAGTATTAAAATACTCGACTACTTCTCTTAGGGTATTAAACGTTCCGCCATGCCCTAAAAAACCAGCATCCTGAAGATTATAAAGTTGAGGAACTTTGAATTTGTATTCATCAGAAGCTTCTCCCGTAAAGCTTGCTCTACCCAACCCTGCCTGCTTATCCGGATTGAAAATTTCCGGACCTTCCAAATCACCCATTCCTACAGCCTCGAAACGCATAGAATTTAGAGCTGGGCCACTGTGACAGTTAGAGCACTTTGCCTTATCGAAAAACAGAAGGGCCCCTCTTTTCTGCTGGATGGTAAGCGCCGTTGATTCTCCTTTCAGGAAACGCTGAAAAGGTGCTTCATTAGACAGAAGTGTCCTGACGTAAGAAGCTATAGCTAAGCCAGCAAACTCTTTATTGATCAATTCTTCATCCGATATTCCCGGAAATGCTGACCTGAACATTTCTAAATAGCCTGTCTGCTCTGCAAATTCCATAGTAATATTCTTTCTATGAAAAGTAAGACCTGCGATAGCTTGCGTTTCTGCACCCTCAAATCCTAGAAAATTTGTAGCAATTAGCTCATCCTCTTCCCAAAGGTGTTCCGTTCCGGTATTATCTCCAGTGGCACCAAATTGTCCGTTCCAAAGTAAGTTCTTCTGATAGGCTACATTTAAAGTAGAAGGTACTTTGATCGGCTGGACATCCAGACTATCATCGGGATAGATCTCATCCTTTCCCCTACCCTCTCCGATTATACCGAAACCAAGTCCACCATCGGCAATTCCCTGCCTTCTTCCTGGTTGAAATGCCGCCGCAGGATTATGACAGCTTGCGCAAGAATACGTACCAATGCCAACCACATTTTTAGCGTCGATGGCCAGTCCGGTTTCATGAAACAGCAATTGGCCTAGAGCGACTTTATCACTTGTAATCGGATTTCTAGGATCTTGGGGAATTTCACTAAAATTCCCTTCATCAGGTAAAATGAATCCAGAAACACCATTGACCGGGTCTGCAGCATTAAGTGCTTCTGCTAGCTGGCGGTCAAGTTCTTGAAAAGCAGGTGTCTCTATTTCATTATCAAGCTCACAAGATGTCGCCCAGACGACAATTGAAAAAATAGCAAGAGTTCGGCGGTTGAGAATTTGTAGGACCATGAAACTTTTATAAGAAAACTTAGAAAATTCTAATTTATTATAATTCGGGCATTTCTGAACGGAAATGAAGGTTAAGTTTTGGCTAATTTTTTGGGTTCAATGATTATTTCTAGACAAAGCAGGGTATATATAGGATTCCCCGATCCGATACTTCTGATAAGTCGTGGAATGACACACAGAATATACAGATTGCGTCATCATCTGATTTAGTCGGATGATCTAATATATTTCGTAATATGATATAACATGGATTTATATCTTTAAAAAGCATTTTTAATCTTCACTTACTCTGCTTTTGAAAATTTAATCAACAAAGATTTACTTGATATGCCTTGGTCTTAATTCTTTAATACAAATCCCAACTCCCTTTCAAGTAGTATTTATGAATCACCGGGTCGTGTACGCGATTAACTTTAACGGTAGTATCGCCATTTAGATAAAAGTCTTTTCCAAAAGAGGTCATGAGTAGCATGGCTTCTTGGTTGAGCCAAACGGTTTCCAGGTCTGTAAAGTCCAGCTTCAAGGATTGTTGTTTTAATACACCTTCTGATAAGGTTTTGCTTCCAATGATCCATCCCCATTCACCTAAGGTCAAGACCTGGTTGTGGAGTTTTAGGGTCGAAAATCCTGACTCATGAAGCGTTTTGTCAATACACTTAAATGCTTTTGCAGCATAATAGGGACTTCCAGCCTGAGTAATTAGAAAACCATTAGGCCTCAATCGCTTATAGCATAATCTGTAAAACTCAAAGGAATACAATCTTCCGAGTTCAATGGTTTTGGGATCAGGTAGATCAATGATAATAACATCATAGAAGTCATTTTCTTCCTCCAGAAATTTGAAACCATCCTGATTAATAATTTCAACTTTAGGATCATTTAGGGCTCCTTCGTTGATACTTAAGAGTATTTCATTTTCCTTTCCTAAATCAGTCATGACCGGATCTAAGTCAACCAGTTTGATCGATTCGATTTCAGGATATTTCAGCAGCTCCCGAACGGCTGCTCCATCCCCCCCACCTAAAACAAGTATTTTCTTATGCTCTTTAGCTAACTTCATCACAGGGTGTACCAATGGCTCATGATACAGTTCTTCATCCAATGAGCTCAATTGTTGATTTCCATTGATGAACAACCAATAGTCGTTTTTCCACTGTGTGATCACTATTTTCTGATATTTCGATTGCTTCGCGAACACCACCTTATCTTTGTATTTAAGCTGTTCCCCGTACGTCACAATGGGTTTTGCAAAGGAAACGCCTACTACAAGTACTATTAATGTAGCTGAACCCCATAAGTAAACCCATTTCTTCATCAGCCTGGAATAATGTTCATGAAGAATAAAAAAAAGGCAAACGGCTACGATGAAATTGATACCTCCCAGTATAAATGGTGTATAGGTAAGCCCAATGAGGGGTAACCCAATAAAAGCAAAAAAGACCCCACCCAAGAGGCTTCCGTAATAATCATTTTCAAGTACGGAAGAAATATTGACTTTAAGGCTCTCAAACTCGCTATTCAATCGCGTAACCAAGGGAATTTCCAATCCTATCAGTAAGCCTATGGATATACTCAAGCCATAGATCAATACTCCGGTATAAGCTGTATAAGCTGCAACTGAATAGGCCAGCAGCGAAGAAAATGAGGCCAGAATCGACAGCAAAAATTCTATACCAATGAAACTCAGAAGTAAGTTTTTCTCGATCAGGCGGCTGAACCTACTTCCTATCCCCATCGAAAAGAGCATGATCGAAACGATCATCGTCCATTGAAATACGGAATCTCCTAAAAAATAGGTAGCTAGGGTAGAAAGCACATACTCTGCTACGATACCAGATAGTCCGGTTGCAAAAAGAGCTGCTTTAAGGATGTAAGAGCGGGCTTTTAACCCAGTGCCCATGTGATCAGTACTGATCCACCAATGTATGCAAAAGCTTCTATAACGGATGCCCCAATATTAGGATGCTCCTGATTGATGATCTCATCCGTTAAATTTTGCCCGGGCAATAAAACTTTATCGGTAAGCAATCTTACGATCGGAAGGAACGCAAGGCCAATGGCAACATTGACGAATTCATCCGTTACCGAAGTTTGCCAATCCACAAAATCATGCATCAAGGCATGTCGAACAAGGTTTCCAATCGCTATTAAAGCTCCTGCAAAACCTATTCCAACGGCGATATTGTCTTTTTCGATATGTTCGTGGATATCATAAGGTGTGATCAGGTTATAAACAAAAGAGGTTACGATCAGTAAAACCTGTCCAATAGCCCAAAAGCCTAAAGCTGTCAGGATAGATCCCCCATCTCCATAAATTGAACCCAGTATAATCAATCCAGTAGCAATTGCATTACCACCTTCCACTACACCAGTCCCTACGTTTCCATCTTCAATGATCTCTTTATAAACACAAAATTTTCGGAGTATAATCTTGTCGTTTATAATGATGGAGATATTCAGTAATAATATCCCGAGAAGTCCGTAAGATGTAATATCAATAATATCTTGTACCAATCCCTCGGAAGGTCCTAAAATAGCACTACCAATAGCTAGCAGAAGGCCTGTGAAATAACCAACATGTGCCATTGCAAACGCAAGATTGTCTTTTTCAACAAGTTCATCTTTCACATTTACTTTCCTGTTGAAAAGCTGATAGGCAATCTTGCCAATAAAAAACAAGACAAAACAATTGGCCAGGTAAACCAGAAAAGCCAATACGGAATCGAATAGTTCTAGAAAATCCATTTGATCGAATTATTTAACTGATTTATTTACCAAATCCCCCTCCTCTTGATCGAGAACTCGACCTACTATTATACCTAGAACCAGAACGCGAACTCCTTGAAGTGCCACTACGTACCCTGTTTTTGAAGCTACTGCTCCGGGCATACCGCGAGTTAGGCCTAGCCTTACTTGTATAATTACTATAGGTACCATAAGCCCTCCTACCATTCGTGGTAGGGCCATAATATGGCCTTCCAGACCCATAAGCACCTCTATAGCCATCGTAATAAGACCTTCTGGCCGGATAAGCGGCCATATTGAACATGCTTGACATAAAAGCATACTGTCCGTAAAATGCCCAAAAACTACTTCCTCCTCTATTTTCCCAGCGTCCATAACGTTCGTTACCAACATATTGGCTATAGCCCGGAGGTGCAACCTGCTTCACTAACTTTCCATCTTCTCCTTTGTGGGCAAGTTCCATTCCCATATCTTGCTCATGCTGCTGGAAAAGCTCTTTGCTGACTTCATACCAGCCCGTGATCTCTTCATTAGGAACACTGTCTTTTTCCGTGATGATCTTGTACTGGTGCCTGTACGTTTTGAAGAACGAGCCCTCAACTTCCATATCGTGGAGTATGACAGTAAACTTCTCAGCCGTCATATCCCTGATGATTTCATCCATCGGGTTTTTATGGAACTTTTTTTCCCCGCCACAGGAAACAAAAAATGCTGTCAGTAAAAAAAAGGATAGTACTTTTTTGGTCATATGTTCTAATTATTTCCGGGAAGTATATTCGAAAATTGGTGTTCTTTCGCAACTTTTCCAAAAGCAGCCTCAAATTCATCGTCTCCCCACTGCTCAATACTTAATACATATTGGTCTTCATCATCGTAATACTCCCATGAGATTAATTCATCCCAATCATCTGTTTCCTTATCTACGGGCTTGAAATAACCCATAGTTTCTTCATCACGGTAAAGTGTATGTCCTTTATACTCCAGCTTTTTAGGAGGCTTTTCTTTTTTCTTTATTCTTTCAGGAAGATCTTCATCTATAGCCCTTATTTTAACCTTTTTGGTAACCGTGATGAAAATTTCGTCATCATCTTCCAAATGTAAGTACCATACCTCATCACCACTATCGACCTTAAATTCTTTAGTGAAATTATTGTTTCCCCAATCGTACTCATAGACTTCCTTAACTATCCACGTCTTAAGGTCATAATCGAATACAAATCCCTTATCCAGATCTTTAATGGAAATATTTGTAGGGTCGTAAGCAGGCTCTTCCTTCTTTTTAAACAGATCAAACAATCCCATTTCTAAGTTTTCTGATTGGCTTTAAGAACTATAAATGTAATCATTGAAATCACAAAAAGGAGTATGATCAGTTTTATAAACATTTTAAAACTAACCGCAAGCAATATAAAAACCAGTATTCCAGCTAATATGAATTTCATTTTTGTGTGTATTAAAAGGTGAATGGAAAGCCCGGTTATCAATCTACCGGGCTTTAATTTAAAGGCCTAACCTTCGCTCTTTTTGGCCATTTTAGCCTTCAATTCAGCAAGGGCATCGGAAGCCGCTGCTTTTGGTGAATCGGCCAAAGCCCTATCGATCTCGTCGTCAACGCTTTTTCCTTCATTGGCAATTTCACCGTAAGACTGAGCCAACGCTTCTTCCTGTGCAACTTTATCTTTCATTTTCTCAAGCATAGAAACTGTACCTGAGGTATCGACCTTGCTCAATTGCTTATTCAGATTTTTAGTTGCAGTACTTACCTTATGTCTTGCTTTTAATGTTTTAAGCTCATTTTCCCAATGGCTTATATTGGACTTAAGCGTTTTTACATTGCCTTCTAATTGGGCAACTGACTGATCATACCTGGCTTTTTCTTCTTTTGAAGTAGCCATTAGTTTAACATTCTCTTCTTTTCTCATTAATGACTCTGATGCCAACCGATCAGCTTCATTCGCATCTAAATCTCCATTTTCAGCTCTTTGAAGCAACATCATAGCCTTCTTTTCATAGTCATCGGCCATATTCTTATACTTGGTATAATCATGATTACTTCGAATAGCCATAGCCTTCACTTCAGCAAGTGATTGTAAGCTTTTATCAAGATCTTTTTTAAGATCTCTAATACCTTGTTCTGTTAATTTTATTGGGTCTTCTATTGAATCAAGAGCAGAGTGTGCCTCGGCCTGTCCCATTTTAAAAATTCTGCTAAAAAAGTTCATAGTTATTAATTTTAATTTTTTGAAAAACGGATGATCTCATTTGAGTATTCGCTGAGTACGAGACTCAGAGCGTTAAAAGATCCTTCCAACTCATTTAAATCTAGGTTTTCGATCGCCAAAGTATCCCTGAATAATACCTTCGTTCCTGATTCGTCAAGCACAAAAGCTCCGCTAATCATATCCCTGTTTTTCTGGAGCAGACTTTTATATACGTCTACCGAAGGTTGTTTTAATTCAAAGATGAATTGTTCGAGAATGATGATAGGTTCGGCTATACCAAGAACCATATTCTTGATTCCATCGTCCTCATGGCTAACCACAAAGACACTTTCCTCAGAGTCTTCATGATCAATTTCAACATTTAAGTCGAGTAAATATTCTTTAACTTTTAAGAAATAATTATCCATTCTATGATTGGTTTAATAGTTGCATTTAAAGGCAAATTATCAAATTTCACCTACAACAATAAATAAATTCTGCAAACCGTATTAGAATGAAGGTTAAGGAGTTTTCTTTATCATAATAGTGCATTTTGAAGTTTTTAATTTGTTTATTTTGTAAATCATAATTCAATATACGATACTAATATCTAAAAGTTTTAGATTGGCTCATAAAATTAGCAATTATGTCATTCATTGGGAAGAACATTCGGAAAATACGTACTCTTAAGAAGTTAAGTCAGGCAGAGTTTGCCGACTCATTTAACTTAGCAAGGGCGAGTGTTGGCGCATATGAGGAAGGTCGTGCCGATCCAAAAATTGATACACTTGTTGCCATTGCGAAGAAATACAACTTATCCATCGACCTATTGATCACAAGGGAATTGACACTGAATGACCTTGTCCATTTTGATAGTCTGCACGACCAATATTCGAAACAGAATTCAGATCGACCTAAAATTCAAGTTGAAGGACTACCCTACATTTCCATTAAAAACCACTTAGAATATGTAGTACGATATAAAAAAAATGACTTTATAGATAATTTACCTCAACTGGTTTTACCAGAGTTCGCTCCAAAATACTATCGTTCGTTTCAGTTGAACGGAAGTGAAATGGAGTATAATCAGCAGGGCTTACATCATGGTGACCTGCTTATTGCCTATACCATGAATTTAGGCTCTGACCTTTCTATGTTGCTTGAAAAAGTTTTGGTAATAGTTACCCAAACGGATATCATAATAAGAAGGCTTAAAAAAACAACGGATCAAAAAATCACTTTAAAAACAGATGACCCCAACTACCCAATGATAGAGCTGAACCGCTCAGAAATCAATGAGTTATGGGAAGTTAAAGCTGTTTTAAGTAACTACATCAATCCACCTAAGCTTATTGAAGAAAAAGTGCTTGAATTGGAAAAACGATTACTAAAACTCGAAGAGGATAAACAACCATAGTTAGCGCCTTCTTTTCTTGAATAATCCAGAGCGACGCTTGACTGGCTTTCTCTTTTGGATCGCCCTTCTATTATTGCGATTCGAGCGTACCTTTGCTCGATTACCATACCCTATTGTTCTATCGGAGCCTAAGTAATAGACTACCTTTAAACTTAAAAGTCCATAGAAATCATCATTATCAGGATTCCCTCTTATATCACCTGGGCCGGCAGGGCCGTTTATGGTACGGTCAGAAAGGGCAGCTGCTATTGGGTCTGAGAAAAATTCGGCGCCAGGATAAGTTGTACTTACATCATCCAAATAATCTGTAAAAGCAATTCTTGCTCCGCCTTCTACTGCAAGACTGAGCATAGGTGTTACATGGTACTTAACTCCGATACCAAATGGAATTATAAAGGTAAGCTGACTATAACTCACGCCTTCTGTCATTAAATCTGGTAGTGAAATCCTTTCTCCATCTAATTCCGCAGTAGGATTGAAATAGGTAACACCTATACCAGCAAATGCATATGGGTTAATTGGGCTTGAGACAGCATATTTTGTTGGTCTATTGAAAAGATGGGCAATGCCGACCACATTAAACTCAATATTATTGGACTGAAAAGATAAATTTCTTTGTCTCCTTCCAGGATCATCAGCTTCCGAGTCGTCACCCTCCAATTGGAAGAAAGTAACTTCACTTCTAACGCCAAATCTGCTATCAAAATAATAGCCTAAACCCAGGGTGAAATTAATTCTTGTATCTAAAAGATCATTTGAGTTATTCAAATCGCCAAAATAGGAACTTACACCCACACCACCTGTCAAGAATAATTTAGTATTTGAGCGGTTCCTATAGATTTGAGAATAAGCATCCGTTACGCCCATCACAACACAAATTGCTGTGATAAGAAAAAATAGCTGCTTTATTCGATCTAACCTAAATGTCATTTATGTACATTATGTAATAAAGTTGAAAAAAGAAAATTTCAGATAAAAATATTTAATCTTTTAATTTAATAAAACTCATTAATAATCTGAATACTAATTACTTATGTATTTCATTATAATTTTACTACTCCAGGGAAAAAGATTCGAAATAAAGCTTAACACTTTTGTGCTCAATGGTGCATAATGATGAACTCTTTTTGAACCGAGGCTTTTCCAAACGACCTTTGCCACATCTTCAGCCCTTAAAGCAATACCTAAACACTTTACACTTGAAGGGTGTTTTTCGATGTTTCTAAGCATTAAAGTATCCGTAAAAGACGGCATAACATCACAAACCTTGATTCGGAATTGTTGCAACTCAACATTCAAAGCTTCTGTTAAGCCTCTTATGCCAAATTTAGAAGCAGAATAAACAGCGAACTGTGGGGTTCCGTAGATAGCGGATGCCGAAGACATATTGATGATTTGTGCCTTTTTGGATTTTGCTAAAAAGGGAATAGCATGATGAATACAATTTATAGTCCCTTTTAGGTTTATATCAATTAATTTCTGGTAGCTGCTTAAAGTATTATAGGCAAAATCTCCTGTTATCAAAACCCCTGCACTATTGAAAAGTACATCGATACTTCCATCGGAACTATTAACAAAACTGTTCATAGCATTAGAAATGTCTTCTGAATTGTTCACATCCCCTTTATAAATCATAACTCTTGAAGATAATACCTCTTTTAATGACTCTAATTTTGCTTCATTAAGGTCGAAAAGCCCTACGAACCAACCTTTAGAATGAAAGAGCGTAGCAGTAGCTTCTCCTATGCCAGAAGCAGCTCCAGTAATGAAAATTGAACCTTTAATTTCATCAGTCATATTTTGGAGGAATGAACGTAAGCTTACTTTTTGAAGTTTTTTCTACAAGCTCCCTACTCATAAACTGAGTCTTGAATTCCCCATGATTGAATAAATCTGCTTGATCGGAATAATGAGGACTGTTAAAAACACCTGAGTTACCTGTTGGAAGAATATTCAGAGACTGATCAATATTTGAAAAATCAACAATACGACGGGTTGAGGGCCCCGAGCTTACTTTATAATTACCAGAACGACTATACCCAAAATTCAGATTATTCAGAACCGATTTAGAAGAGCCTACATTAAACGGACCTATATTGAAATATTTACGCAGTAGATCTACCCTTCCGAGCTGATGTCCATGCTCCAAGGTATGAACCTGGTCCCAACGCCAGGATGAAATATTTTCACCTAACTGTTCCTTTAATTCTGTAGCAACCGTATCAAGGACTTCGCTCATTAAATCATACATATTTTCTCTCACATCCGTTTCGATGTTATCCCACCAAATATTATCTGCTTCTCGGCTTAATCTGGTCATCGAACGTTTAAAGGTATTTCCTCGTCTGAAGGCACTCAAAAGCTCCAACCCGAGTTCATCCTGATAAGCGACCCGCATAGCGTGATATAATACTTTTTGGTAAATGATCGGGGCTTTACTATCAGGTAAGTGTTCTCCATTCCATTTTTGAAGAATAAAAATCATTTCACTGGAAAACTCATCCTTAGGTTTTAAATGCCTAATAAAATTACGAGCCATTTCCGGCATTACAGGTGACTTATGATCAAGTAACATCTCTTTCATATCTCCAATAGAAAACACCTTCTGATCATCGAAGTATTGAACGATTCTTTTCGCTCTATCTTCAGGGGCATAATGTCCGGTAACATAAACTCCATTCAAACTATCCGGCTGATTATTCGCCGAATAAACATATCCCCATGAAGGATTAACAGAATGCGGATTTTTACTAAATGGATGAAATCCATCAGGCTCATTCGCAGAGCTTGAACCATCAATCAAAAATTTGGAATGAATATGATCGGGTCTTTTTGGAAGCTTAGCAGACGCCCACCAGGCAATGTTTCCTGCATTATCACCATACATAATGTTTAATCCAGGTGCATGAATTCTTGAGGCTGCAAACTCGGCGGACTGGATATTTTTGGCATGGTTGAACTCATAACTAACCTCCAGAAGATCCGAGGGAACCTTGGTGAATAGCCAACATAAAGCTACCGGAGATTCTTCTTTAAGTTGATCGAGGTATCCATTGACGATTGGGCCATGCACGGACTCTTTTACTTCCAGCTCAACGTCTTCTCCATCTTTTACTTTTATAATTTCCTTTCGGGTCACAAAGTCTTTCCATTGCTCATCATATTTATATTTTGATGAATCATTTGGTGAGACCGTTTCTAAGTAAAAGTCCATATCATCATTCACGAACATCGTCATCCCGATTGCTATATTTCTGTTATGACCCATCGTAGCAAAAGGTTGCAATGCCAAATGAAAGCCGGTGAGGTCCCAGTCCGGTAGCGATAAATGAGCTTCATACCAAACCGCTGGTTGTGAAAATCCGATGTGTGGATCGTTGACTAAAATTACACTGCCTGTTTCGGAACGCTCAGGAGCTACCACCCAACTATTACTACCTTCAAATGTAGAAACCGGTAGAGCATCGAGAATTTCATTGGTTTTAATAGAAGTAGCCACAAAGCGGCTGAAAAATATACTATCGTTTTTGTTCCAGGTTGGGATAATAGTACTGCTAGAATCAGGGTCTACGTCGAGTGCGTTAATATAATCTGATCCATACTTTTTCTTAATCCAGGTTAAAATAGGTTCTATACGTTGCGCATGGGCAAAATTGTAAGCCATATAACCCATCACGTTTGCCACATCTTCGACATCATAAAGCTCTTTTTCGATTCTAAGGATGGTAAATTCAATAGGTGTCTGACCTTTTTCAATAAATTGATTTACACCGTTCAAATATGCTAAAACAGCCTCTCTGACTTTAGGATCGTCCTCCTTTAAAAGTTTTTGCGCCGTTTTTTCAGAGTATTTATTAACTCCAAGTGTTCGAAAATATTCATCGGTATCTACAAGTTCTTCCCCGAAAATTTCTGAAAGTCTACCGGAAGCTATCCTTCTCACCAATTCCATTTGCCACAAACGATCCTGCGCGTGAATGTATCCGAAAGCTTTGTATAAATCTTGCTGATTTTGAGCATAGATGTGCGGAACTCCTAATGAATCGAAAAACACATCTACTTCCTGTTGTAAACCGGTTAGCTCTTTATAACCCGATAATTTGGGTTTTAAAGAATTGAGGTAGAAATAGCCTTCACCCCCTATTAGGATAATCAGAGCGAATACTACCAATAGAAAAATATGCAGTTTCCTCATTGAATTAAAATTTCAGATAAATTCAGTTTAAAAAATTTGAAGATAATCAGAAGATTTACATCGCACTAACTTATTCAGGCTCCTTTGCCAATATTTGAATAGATAGATATCCACTCCCACCACTCCTCACATGCTTCCAACCCTTCTTCTTTAAACTTTTAAGTACAAATTTATTATGTAGACCATGCGCCACAAGAATTGCTTCTCCGTGGTCTCTAGAATATTCTTCCAAGAATTCAGCATTTTTCTTAGCCCGTTTTTTCGCTTTTTTAAAATTTTCTATTCCGCGATCATTAAAACCTAAAATCCAAAAAATTCTTGACGTTGATGTCCAAAATTTTAAAGGAAGGGGAATATTAGGAAAGACGAATATCTTTCTTTCAAACTCAATAAAGTCATCTTTGCCAACGAGTGTTACCTGTTCCCTAAATAGTCGATCTGCAGTATTTTTGGCCCTCTCTAAAGTGCTGTGAAAAACGGTATCTCCAAACAGCTCACCTTCACAGAAAGGATGTACTTCAAATGATTTAATTCCTACCTGATCATATTTCTGAGAATAACGCATCGCGCCCTTTCTATTGGTCCATCCATTTTTTTTGAGATCAGGTTCACCATGTCTAATCAAAATGATCTGTTGTAACTCTTCTTGCTCAGATCTGTAAATCTTAATGCAACCTCCTTTATGGGAACTTTTATAGTGATTTTTAATCTTATCGAAACTCAATTCTTGAGAAGAAGCGTATGACGCAGATGTTATTAAAAAAAGAAGCAGGTACTTTTTTAAAGTCATATCAATAAGTCACTAAAATAGGAATGCATAATGAATTAATAATCCATTATATGATATTTATGAAGCTTGTTCCACTCAGGCATGTTATAAAGTTGGGGTATGAATTTTTCAACTTGGAATATGTATTAGAGATCGTGATGAGGCTTTAAATTACAATAAATCAGATATTTAGCGAGATGAAGCATAGCGCTGCTCTGGTGAGTTGAGCTAAATGAGTGTAACGAGCTGATTTGAAGTAATTTAAGACAGGAATAGATTTCCTAATGCATATTCCAGGTTCAATAATTATATTTGTACAAAACCCAGGAAATGAGATTAGGACAGCTGTCGAGGAAGTTGGTTAAGAAGCCATCTGAAATAGTAGATTTTTTATTCGAACAAGGTATATTCATAGATCAAAACTCCAATGCCAAAGTATCCGAAGAGGCATTAGAAGCCGTTTTCGCTCACTTTGATCCTGAAGGACTTTATTCTGAACAGCCTCAAAGAAGCAGCATTCCTGAAACCGATTCTCAGGAAATAGAAATTACTACCCATGAGCCTATCTCAGAAGAAAAAGAGGAGTTATTTGAAAAGGTTGAGCTTACTGCGCAAGGCAATGAATTAGAAGAAAACCATGAAAATGAGAAAATAGAACATTCAGAAATAGAGCAAAAAGTTCAGATTGATCAAGTCATAATCCCTGAAATAAAGGATGAAGCTCTTGAAGAAAAAGTTGAATTGACCGTTTCCCAAATATTAGAACAAGAGGATCAGTCTTCTGAAAGTGATTTCGACGAGCAGAATGAAAGTAATGTTATCATAAAGCCAGAAAAGGTTAGCCTTCCGGGCTTAAAAGTTTTGGGCAAAATTGATATTCCTGAACCAAAACCTAAACAAGAAAAAATGGAAGAAACATCAGAAGACGAGCAGTCTAAAGATAAACGGAAGCCGAGAGGAAATAGATCCAGTAATCGAAATGATAAGAGGCAAGCAAAAGAAGTTGACTTTGAAACGAAACGAAAGAGGGAAGAAAAGAAATATGAACGGCAGAAAAAGGCTTTAGAGAAAAAGAAGAAGGAGCAAAAAAGGAGGTTTTATGAGGAACAAGTGAAGTCTAAATTAGTATCAACTCCTAAAAAAGTAACTAAAGTTAAAAACCAGGAAAAGATAGAACCTGCAGAAAAGCCTATTTTAAAACCAAAATCAGTATATAAAGCAGTTAAGCAGCCTGAAAAGGCGAAGAATGTATTTCAGAAATTCTGGAAATGGCTTAATACGTAAGCTTATATTTTATAACGTGAGTTCGATATAACTGAAGCTAAAGACCTACTCTCAGACGTCATACGATCCCGAAATTTTGGGATTATTCTTAAATTTTTAAAAAGAAGAATAAAAGTACCCGTAATCTCACCGAAGTTGTTGAGATTCCCGATAAATAATAGCCTTTTGAAAAAATAAGGCCATTATTTTCGAGAATGACGCACATTTTATGTCAAACTCAGGTTAGTATAATAAAATTAGCGGCGAAGCTTCGATTCCCAGTGAATCGATTGTCTTTCTAAGTCAATTCTCTTTTTTACTTCCGGATCATCTAATATTTCATGACGATCTCCTTTAGAGGTTAGGTGAAAGTAATTGCAATCTTTACATTCATAAATATTTACGGGCCCGGAATTTTGATTGTGATAAACTCTTATGTGATTTTGAACAAGAGCTTCTAGTGCTTCCTTCTCTGTATAGTGAATGATCTTACCACTTACACACTTCATATATACCTCTATAATGCAAAAAAGGAGCCTAAGCTCCTTCTTTATACTATTAGTTACTTTTGCTTATCCCTCCGCTTCCAGAGCTTCAATTTTATCCTGAACCTCCAATGCTTTATCTGTCATTTTAAGTCTATTGTAAAATACTTGAAGGGCGCTTAAAGTATCAATATCATCGGGTTTGATCGTATTTGCTTTTTCCATATAAGGTAAGGCAGTCTTAATATACTCGTTACCAGTATCAATCAGCTTTTGACCGTTTTTTTGATACTCTTTAATGTCCATAGAATTCACTTCCTGAAAATACTGATTCGCTTTTTCGTTATAGAAAACTGCAAGGTTAAAATTAGCGACTAGGTTTTCACTGTCAACTTCAAGTGTACTCAAATAGGCTTGTTCCGCTTTCCCATATAATTCGTCAAGCTCTTCTTCTGTAGTTTCTTCTTTATCACCTAAGGCTTTATAAGCATTATCATAGAGGATAGCTAAGTTCAATCTTAGATTAGCATTATTTGGTTCTTTTTCGATTGAACTTTCCAGTTTTGACTGCGCCTCTTCTAAGCGATCCATTGCTAATAAAACGGCTATCTCTTCCTTGGGGAAATTTTGATTAGCGGGATATGCTGCTTTAGCTTTATCTATGTACTCAATAGCTTGTTCATTATCTTCATTGATAGCTCTTGCTATGTAGATTAAACTGCTGTATACATCTTCAGAGGCTGCTCCTAACTCCGCCAACTTTGCATAATTGCGTTCTGCAGCATCCCACTTTTCAATTTGCTGTGCGGCAATACCTGCGTACAAATAAGCTACCGAATCTTTGGGCTTAGCAAGTTGCGTTAATTCAAAATACTTTAATGCATTTTCCTGATCTTTACTTTCGAAATAGGTAGCTCCTTTATTCAATAAGTTTCCCCAAAGTGCATCGATGGCCTGACTGGCTACGAAACCATAACCGGAGGTTTCTCCTTCTATTTCAATGGTTTTTTCATAAGCGGCTATAGCTTCTTCTATCGCTGCTTTTCTATCCCCAACCAATGCTACAACGCTTTCGTCTTCACTAATGGCTATTGCATCATAAACTTGGCCTTTCTGGCTCCATGTTTTTCCCTTATCTCTTGTTTTTTCATGGACAATTGCCGCATCGATATATTCTTTGGCTTCAGCATATTCTCCTTTTTCAAGAGCTGATTTCGCTTTATTTACATTTGGATTTTGTGCAAAAACAGGTGAAGCTATTAAAAGCACAAAGAGGAAATTATAAATTGTTTTCATAATTAAATGTGGTTCTTAGTTCTCAATTTAAGGTTTTCAGTTTGCATTTTCTTCTTCAGTTTCGATTTTCTCGATCTTTGCTACTGAAGAAATTTCATCATTTTCATTTAATTTAATAAGTCTGACACCCTGGGTAGCCCGCCCCATTACTCTGAGGTTTTCTACCTCTAGTCTAATGGTAATTCCTGACTTATTGATAATCATCAAGTCATCTGTATCAACTACTTCCTTTATAGCAACGAGCTTGCCCGTTTTCTCGGTTACGTTGATGGTCTTTACTCCTTTACCACCTCTTTTAGTGATCCTGTACTCATCAATGGAAGACCTTTTACCATATCCTTTCTCAGAAACAACCAACAAACTGGCATCTTCACGAGCTATACAGACCATCCCTACCACACGATCATCATCCCCTTCCAGGGTTACTCCTCTTACTCCCGCTGCAGTACGTCCCATGGAACGAACATCATCTTCATTGAAGTGGATTACTTTCCCAGACCGCTTAGCTATAACAATATGGTTGCTTCCATTTGTGAGGCTTACGTTTAATAAGCGGTCACCAGGGTTGATTGTAATGGCGTTGATACCATTCTGTCTTGGTCTTGAGTAGGCTTCCAGAGACGTTTTTTTAATAGTACCATTCTCTGTACACATGATCAGGAAGTTGTTATCAATATAATCCTGATCGTCCAGGCTTTTAACACTGATCACCGCTCTAACGGTATCTTCTGCTTCAATATTGATGAGGTTCTGGATCGCACGTCCTTTCGACACTTTACCACCTTCAGGAATGGCCCAAACCTTTTTCCAGAATACTTTTCCAAATTCTGTGAAGATCAGCAAATAGTTATGATTGGTAGCAATGAAAAGATGCTCCGTAAAGTCATCATCTTTTGTTGTGACTCCTTTCGATCCTACGCCTCCCCTTCCCTGAGTTCTGTATTCTATAAGTGGTGTTCGCTTTACATAACCTTCATTGGAAATGGTAATGACCATTTCGTCATCAGGGATCATATCTTCAGCCGTGAAATCATCCGCAGCGTGCTCTATTTCAGTTCTTCTGTCGTCGCCATAACGGTCACTGATCTCGGTTAGCTCATCTTTGATGATCTGCATCCTTCTGCCTTCATCACTCAGAATATCCTGTAGATCCTTAATAAGGGCCTGGATCTCCTCGTATTCTTTGACTATTTTCTCACGCTCCAATCCGGTAAGGCGCTGAAGGCGCATTTCAAGGATGGCTTTAGCCTGGATCTCAGAAAGTTCGAAACGCTCCATTAGACCCGTTCTCGCAATTTCCGGGTCTCTTGATTCTCTAATCAATTGTATAACCTCATCAAGGTTATCCAGGGCTATTAAATACCCCTGAAGGATGTGGGCCCTTTTCTCTGCCTCTTTCAGGTCATACTCCGTCCTCTTGACCACTACTTCATGGCGGTGTTCCACGAAATATTTAATGAGGTCTTTCAGGTTTAATGTGTAAGGCCTGCCTTTTACCAATGCCACATTGTTGACGCCAAAAGATGACTGAAGCTGCGTGTACTTAAAAAGGTTGTTAAGTATGATGTTAGGAATAAAATCCTTTTTCAGGTCATAGACGATCCTAAGTCCGTCCCGATCTGACTCATCCCTTATTTCAGATATACCTTCCAGCTTTTTATCGTTGACCAGTTGAGCTGTTTTCTCAATCATGCTGGCCTTATTGACCATATAAGGAATCTCTGTGACGATGATTTGCTCTTTCCCCGTCTTTGTGGTTTCAAACCGGGCTTTGGCCCTCATCACAACCCTTCCTTTACCCGTTTCATAGGCCGAACGGACTCCCTGGTAACCATAGATAATGCCTCCGGTAGGAAAATCCGGCGCAAGTATGAATTGGGTCAATTCATCAATGGTTATTTCAGGGTTATCGATGTAGGCTTGAACCCCCGTCACCACCTCCCGAAGGTTATGAGGAGCCATATTGGTCGCCATACCCACCGCAATTCCGGAAGTTCCGTTCACTAATAAGTTTGGTAGCTTTGCAGGAAGTACGGATGGCTCTTCAGTAGAATCATCATAGTTAGGCTGAAAGAGAACGGTCTCTTTCTTAATATCAGAAAGCATCTCCTCAGAGATCCTTTGAAGCCGAGCTTCTGTATAACGCATGGCAGCCGGTGAATCACCATCCACGGAACCAAAGTTACCTTGACCATCCACTAAAGGGTATCGAAGGGACCAGGGTTGTGCCATCCGAACCATGGTGTCGTAAACTGCCGTATCTCCATGTGGGTGGTATTTACCGAGGACATCCCCTACAATTCTTGCACATTTCTTATATGGTCGATTGTAATTGACGCCTAGTTCATCCATTCCGAAGAGTATTCTCCTGTGAACAGGCTTTAATCCGTCTCTAACGTCTGGTAATGCTCGTGAAATAATGACCGACATCGAATAATCGATGTAGGCCCCTCTCATTTCATCTTCAATATTTATGGGAATTATTCCTTCTTTTCCTTCGGGTACGATGTCGTCGTTTTCTCCTTCTGCCATTTATATTTCTCTAAAACAGGGCGCAATTTATTCAAAAAAGCGGATTTGCGGTAATCGTTAGAGAACAAATTTAAGAAGGGTTCAAAATGGTATTATTTGGGGAAGTTGCTATGAATTATTATTAAATCACTAGGGGGTGAAATCAACTCCAAAACGTGGGTTCCAGGCATTTGGGGTGATGCCGTCTTCATCATCGTGCAAAAAGTTGTACTGGATGATCGCAAATGCCGATATCTTCTTCTTGATCTTGAATCGTTTACCCAATCCTAAGGAGAACCCTATCGTGCTATCCCACCGATCGTTGAAGGCTTCTGTTTCCAGCCCGTCTATCTTTTGAAATAGCTGTTCGTATTCTACTCTGCTGAAAAAGCCTTTCCAGAAGTTGTAGTCTCCGAAGGTCCTGTATCCCCACAGTTGATCGCTCAGTGTATTTATTGTATCGTTTCCGAAGGTCTGGCGATAGGTGAGCCCTACTCCAACTTGAAATACTTTGCTTACTCCATAGGCTACTGTTGGGGAGGCATCTATAATCACAGGGTCGGTACTTGTGATCTGGAAGTTGCCTCCGAAGCTTAGTCGTTCTATGAATTTCTTTTCTTCCAGTGAGTTTCGTTT
>JBCCDY010000037.1:0-22403 GCA_039030555.1 Bacteroidota bacterium | reverse complement strand
TTTTTTATCTGACGAGTGAAGTGTCTTGGCGAGATGTTTAAAGCATCGGCGTAGAAACTAACCGAATGCTCGTTTTCGACATTGAAATTTAGTAATTCCTGGAACTTATACTTGAGTTTCAACTCATAATTATGATCAGTCTCTTCCTTCAGAGAATAATAGCGATCGCAGTATTGTAAAAAGAGAGAAAACCAATCTTTTAGTACTCCTCTAACATCTCCTAATTCTAAAGCCTGCTCTTCTAGCATCTGTTCACAAAAACCGCTCAGGTGAATTAATTGATTTTGATTGAGTACCCAGACCGAAGGTTTTAAACTGGCGAAAAGGTAGCTGCTGGGGTGGAAGCCATCGTTGCTTAAAAACTCCGGTTTGAAAAAGATAGTGTAGCCTCTCCACAAATGATCGTGGATCGACTCCCAACTCAAAATGGTTCCCTTTGGGATGAAGTACAGGTTATTGTTTGTTATACGCTTATTTTGATCATCAAGCCCAATCGTATAATCTGACTCCAGATCCAAACAAATCTGGTGGAAATCACATCTATGACTTGGCATATGCTTAACGTGTTCAGTAGATACTGACTCATTTCGGATTATGTGAAAATCTTTCCACCTAGTCTTAAGTCCAGCCTTATTAGCTATATGTAGATCATTTATATCCTCGAAGTTTATGATCATAATGGCTGAGCATTGAGGTTTCTTTTAAGTTTATAATGCCATTCTTTATACCCTTTGTAAGTAAAATAGAACAATACTGTATAGAGTATCAGGCTTACCCATAACTCTTGAATGATAAAGAGTGGCAGATATCCGATGTTAACGAAAATCCACAAATACCAACAGAAGATATATTTTTTGGCCGTAAGCCATTGAGCTACAATAGCACTAGATACTAGCATAGCGTCAAAAGCAATTGTCTCTGCTTCGCCTAACCCCGAATTAATATAATAAAGAATGCCTGCCAAGGAGATAACAATAATGAGCACTACTATATTAAAGAACATAGAACTTGACTTGATCTGTTCTTTTGGTTTCCTAGTCTTAGATTTACTCACCCATCGAGATAGACCATAGATGCTAATAATAAAATATAATACCTGGATCTCCGCACTTATCACTAAGCCACTATTCCAATAAATATAACCATAGAAACAGGCACTAAGTATTGCCCAGATCCATGCTTCCCACTGTTCCCTGATGGCATAAATGACGTTTAAAAAGGTCATGGTTGCCCCAGCGAGTTCGATAAATGTTAATTGCGACAATGTATATCAAGTTAAGAAGCTCTGATTTTCTAAAAGAAAAACTAACATTATTGAAAAGAGTAAAGAAATGTCTAGTAAGCAAGATTGAGCCCAGAATATATATACGAAATCAGATCAATAGTAAGCCTGTTGACAGATCAAAAAAGCCCAGCGATCCCCGAAATCAACAGGTAGATGAGGTACATAATCAGTAGAAAAATGGCCAGCATAATAATTCCTGTAATTATGAAGATTTCCTTTCCTGAACCCGAATTCTTTCCTTCCTTATAGTATGATTTGAGCAATTCCAGATTACGCGTATTTGCTTTGTAATAGACATCGAAAATCGTCCCCAGTATCGGAATGGCTCCTATCACTGTATCCAGGATCAGGTTGAATATCATCTTTATCGCTACTTTTCCACTCGCTCCGTGCCTGATCATCGTGAAAATTAAAACACTGGAAATTCCATAAGAAAGTATATCTCCAAAACCCGGAATCAAGCCTAAAATCGGATCTAAACCAAACCTGATCTTGGTGCCGGGGATTTTAAATTTTGTATCGAGCAATGCCGTGAACTGCTCTATTCCAGAGATCGATTTGGGATTTTTCATGCTTGTATTTCCATTCCATGAAAGGATTTGATCAAAACTAAGGATTTGACAGGAAAGAACGTAAACACTATAAATTCATCGAATTACCATAATCCCTGAAAACTATAATTCCCTCCTGATTTTGTATACACTTCCCTGAAGGGTGCTCTTTAGTTTTGAAAAGAATTTAAAGTTAATGAGCAAAAACGCCTCACTTTTTCTTTTCGGTACGCTACCATTAATCGTATTATCGGTATTTGTACAGGCATGCTCTCCAAAGTTTAAGTTCAATTCACATTCGGAGCTAAGAGTCCATACTTATTCGAAGTTCTTCATCAATGTCCATTATGTCGAAACAGATAGCTTAAATCTCCTTATTGATTCTGGTGACGTTGGAGATGGTGAAAAGATAGAGAAGTTTTTCACCAAAAAAGGACTTGATCTCTCCGCTGTTAACTATTTGATCATTACACACGGGCATCCCGACCATGCGGGTAACGCAAAATATTTTCAGGAAAAATACGGGTTAAAGATCATTGCCGGAGCCGATGAATTATCCATGATCAACTCAGGTGGAAATGATTCTGAATTATGCCCAAGAGGATTTAAAGGCTGGTACATAAAAAATACCATTGGCAAAAAACGTTATGATCCTTTTATTCCTGATATTCTGGTAGAAGACTCTCTATCATTGAGATTCTTGGGGCTGGATGGTAAAATCATTAATGTCCCCGGTCATACAGACGGCTCTCTGATCATTTTCCTGAACGAACTTGCATTTACAGGCGATTTACTTGGGGGTAAAGTGACCAAACCAGAAAAACCCGATTATCACATTTTTATGTGTGATCTGGAAGATAATCTTAATGACATTGAACGAATTGTGTCGGAGCCCGGAATAACAACCTGGTATCCCGGGCATTTCGGGCCACTAAAAACAGAAGATATACAAGAGTTTATTTCAAAAGAACAAATCCATAACTAATGAAGAAAGTCATGAAAATTTCAGTGATATCGTTATGCTTAATTACTGCTCCATACTTCATCTGGTTCGCAAGCCATGGGCAAAATATAGCGCAGAAGGAAAACATACCTTCTACATTTAAAGGAAAAATTCTGGCAGCCTCCGATGCCGATATGATCGGTGGAGCCTATGCCAATGGTGAGCTTAATAAGGTTGCGGGGATAGAGGATTCTCTTGCACTTATTGAAGTGATCAACGGGAAACCTCAGGTTGTATCTTCCATTCACGGTAGTAATTCCGTGATCTCATGGCCAGCTATTTTGGATTATAATTTAGAGTCCTCATTAGCTTATCTGGCGGAAACAAGAGCTGTTTACAAGGGAGAAGAACAAAAGATGAAAAACGTATTTCAGGATTTTCCTGAAGGGCGAAAGATCACTGTCATAGATTATGGTGATCATCGAAAACCAAAGGTTGTACAGGAAAAGAATATAGGAGAGAATATACAGGGAGTTAGTCTAAATAAGAATGGAACTTTACTGACAGCAGGTTCCACAGAAAAAGGGAAAGAGTTGATCGTTTCAACTCTAACACAAGGTAAAATAAACCAATCATTTTACTTTACCCATCCCGCTATAAAACCTGCTGATGATGGAAACTCCGGTATAAGAACTGTTGAATTTCATCCTAGTGAAAATATCATTGCTGCAAATTTGAACAATACACATCTTATTTTTTTTAAGATCAGTGAAGATGATAATAAAGTGATTGCTGAACCAATTGGCGAACCGGTTGAGGTAGCTAAAAAATGGAGTGCTGGTAACTGGCACCCCAACGGCAAGTATTTTATTTTAACGGACGTAGCATGGGGAAATGGTACTTTGGGATTTCTTTTTCACGGAAAAGGAAAATTGGTATCCGTCAAGATGGATTCCCAGGGCGGTCACGAAATTGTTTCAAAAGTTAAGGTTGGATTGAGCCCCGAAGGAACGGATATCAGTCCTGACGGAAGATATGCAGTAACCGTAAATATGAGAAGAACATGGGCTCCTCCAAAAGGATTCTGGTTCGTTCCGGCAAAAAAGTATTCTTCCTTATCGCTTATAAAAATTGATCCCAGTACAGGTGAGCTTACCAAATTGGAGGGTGGCTATGGTTTTGAAGGAGCCCTTCCTGAAGATGCCATCTTCGATTCGGAAAGCAATTCCCTTGCGGTAACCATCTACCACTATCGTGAAGAGCTCAACCCAGAATATGGTCAAATCGACTTTTGGGAACTAAAAAATGATCAGCTCATCAATACGGGTACATCAATATCTGTGACCAGAGGTGTTCATAATCTTTTGCTTGTAAATCCTTAAGTATTATTGCTATGAGAATCATATTTGTATTGACAATCAGTATGCTTTTAGCCTATTCATGCCTAAACGCACAAGTCGCAGATTCCACTAAAAGAAATGAAAAGGGAAGCATAAAAGTCGAGCTCAATCCTGCTTTTTACATTCTTGGTGGGTATAGCGTAAGAGGATACTATGTTTTACCTAAAAAGTGGTCAGTTGGTTTGCAGGTAGAAGCTGGTTTTGAGCTGCCCGATGACTTTGCCGATGCATTTTTCGACAGTTCAGCACCTATAGATGTAGACTGGGATTATGCGGTTTCTATAGAAACCCGGTATCGGTTCACCGAAGCTTCTTATGATAAAGGCTTTTTCGCATTGGCCAACATTGGTATTGAAGGATGGACCGTAAGTGAAGATGTTGATACCGGAGCCTCAGATGATTTTGATAACTGGTTTGCCGCATTGGGAGTTGGCTATAACTGGTATCCATTCAAAAAGAAGAACTTTAATGTTGGGGCTACTTATAACGTCATCTTTTTATTAAATAATACCAATACACGACAAGCCGGCGATACTAACTACAGTCTTGATAGCATAGTACCCCCGAGTTTAGCGCCTTCCAACATCTACATATCATGGAGGTTTTAATTGAAACATAACAATCCACCATCCAGTTTATTACTTACATAGAAACCAGACTTATGACAACTCCTTTTCGAATAAAAAGCATAACGGAACTACACCAGATTGCTGGAGGCCCTCCTCCGGAGCACCCTTTGATCAGCCTGATCAGACTGGAAGATATACCAGAACTACCAGCTGACTATCCGCAGGATTTCATTTATGAGTTCTACTCTATTGGATTCAAGAAAAACCTGAAAGGTTACATTGCTTACGGAAGGGAGAATTACGACTTTCAGGAAGGCGTTCTTGGATTTACCGAACCTGACCAATCGCTTTCTTTCACTGGGTCAGATGCCAGTGAAGCTACCGGATGGATACTGTTTTTCCACAAGGATTTTTTAATGAAAAGTCCACTTATGGATAAGATCGAAGAGTATGGTTTTTTTAAGTATAATGTTAATGAAGCTCTACATCTTTCTGCAAAAGAGGAGGAATTGATTGAAGGGCTTTTTGCAAATATGCATAATGAATACTCTCAGAGAATTGATACGTTCAGTAAAGACGTTTTACTTTCAAACTTGGAGTTGCTCCTTACCTATTCCCAAAGGTTTTATAGCCGTCAGTTCATTACCCGAAATGATGTTGATTCCTCTTTTCTGAACCGCTTCAAGGTCGAACTAAAGAAATATTTCCATTCTGATGAATTGATAGATGGTGGAATTCCAACAGTGGAATACTTTGCTAAAAAGCTGAACATTTCTTCAAGTTATCTAAGTGATATGCTGAAGTCTTTGACTGGCAAAACGACCAAGGAGCATATTCACCTCAAGCTTATCGAAATGGCCAAGAAGAAACTGGTTTCTACAGATCAGACGGTGGCGGAAATTGCCTATGGTCTAGGGTTTGAATACCCTCAATACTTCAATAGGCTTTTTAAAGAAAAAACAGGGCTCACTCCGAAGGAATTCAGAATGAATGTGAATGCGTGAAGCTTCTATTGTAAAGCACTCGACTTCTTCTTGAATTAAGGTTCATTTTTAGTTCGCCTTAAAGCTTTAGATTTAGGACGTATCTCTAAACCGAAACGAAAAACAAATGGGCTTTGATGTATATTTTGTCCATTGTGTAAAATGTTGTAGAGGCCCTGAACATTAGCTGATAATCTTCCTGAAACATTAATCTTTTTTTGCAAACCTATAAGAAAGCTTCCCTGCCAACTTTCTTTTAGCGCATTACCCAGCCCACCTCTTTGCATACTTTCAAATTCTACATACCCGGAGAGCCCTTTAAACAAAAGATAGTTGCTGAACACTCGATAACCATAAGTTTCATTTTCATTTGAAATAAAACTTTCATCAGAAGTAGTAAAACTTAACTGATAAGTTATACCGCTCCCTAAAAATAGTTTTCTTGATATTTGATAAGATACCTGAGGAGAAAAATCTATACCCACCGGATCCCCACGATGCACTTCAAAATTCATTCCCCAAAAAAGCCGTTCTCTCAAGCTTTTACTTTCTGAACTTCTTATCTTCTGACCGTTTTCCTGCTTTACTATATCATGCTTCTTTTTATACTTCTTCAGCTTAGAATTCGCCTCATTCAGCCTTTTTTGGTATCTAGAAAGGTCTTTATCTTCAAATTTATCGGTGATTCCTTTTATTTTTCTTTGAATTCCCTCTTTAGTCTGAGATTTGGCGTCTATGCCCTTAGATTGATACCCGTTTAGTATAGCTTGATAGTCCTTAACAGGCATTGAGTTATCCATTGATCCCTCCGTTTCTATATATTCTGAAACTTTGTCATTCAACTCGTTCTCAGCTTTACCTTCTAATTTCTCTTTACTGTCAAGTTCCTCCAGTTGATTAGAGTATTTATCAATATCCTCACTTATACCGATATTAGAAATATTTTCATCTATTGAAAGTACATTCTGAAATTCGTTATCCTCAAATAAAATGGTGTTCTCATTTGGACTAATTGTTGAATTACCTGGAGTGGAAGGCAAAAGAATTTCTTCATTATTTCCATCCAAACCGGGCAATGTTTTTCCAGCATTAAGTCTGTCCAGTTTTTTTTCTATCATCTTGGCTTCCGGTAAGGTATTCTTTGACTTGGGAAGTTTATTGATGAGTGAGTCCATGCCACTGGATACTTTATTGTTAACCTTATTGGTTATCAACAAAAGAGAATCTTTTGATTGGTCTATAAACTTTTGAGGAGTCTGAATAATACTCTGGACAGTATCCAAGGCATATTTTTGTAAGGAACCTGAATAATCTGAGAAAGTCCTTAAAGGTGATCTTACTTCATCAAGCAAAGAGTCTTTTTGACTTAAAATACCAATGCTATCTCCATAAATAGAGCGAATATGATTATGAGTATCCTTTAAAGAATCCACTTTTTGAACCAATGAATCCAGTTGTCCATACGATATGGAAATGGAAAAAAACAGAAACAAAAAAAACACATATCTGATCATAACGAAATCAGGAATTGTTCATTCTATCACTAAGTATTAGAATGTTGATTGATTTGTATCATTTTATCAGTATTATAATTGTCCAGTATCACATAAAAAACGACAGAAAACTCTAGCTCTATTTTTAATATTATGCCTAAATCAAAAAGAATTTCTTGATAGGGTTAACTTACACTACTTTTCTATGGTTGTTTACTCTTATGTTAGTCCTTCTCCTTATAAGTTATCTATTCATATTTTGTATTATTAGTTATCCTTTGTTGAAAACTATGATATTCCCCTATTTTCACGCCTTATTTTAATCCAACGAAACAAGACCCATACATATTCTGATTCCCATATTTCCACATAAGGTTCTAAAGAATTATATCTCTCTACATATTCCTCCAGAGAAAAATGCATAAACGAAAAATCGAACTCTAGAACATATGTCACAAACCTTTCTCTCTTCAAGAAATGGGATATGGAATCAAAACGGTCATTAATTTCAAAATAACTTACCTCATCTACATACCTATCACTGTAAATATTTTTTTCTTTTTGAGTTAGAGCATATGAAACATATTGATTCCCTGAAAATAGTGTAAAAACTAATGAAAGGCTGTCATAAATTGTATCATGAATATAAAAATCTTGATTTTCAATAATAATGGAATGTGCTTTGCTATCAGATAGCATGAAATAACTAGATATATGAGTAAGAGTTATAAAAATTATAATAGTTAACAACCACTTTCTAATCATTATTCTAAAAATCTATTTGCCTTACTGGAAGCCTATGATTTTGATTAGACCCTGGTGGATGTGCATGCCCCGTCCTTCCACCGGTCTTTCGGTACAACCAGTTAGAACTTTGTCCATTATTATACAGTGTATTTCCTGCAGGACTGATATGCCATAAAACTTCATGAAGTATCTGAGAACCAATATTAAAATTGGTCCTAGTTGGGTCATAATCAGGTAAATCATTTGGAACTGCAAAGAATCTAGAGTTAAATGTAAAACCTTTTACATCTCCGACAGTCCCTAACTTACCATTAGGCATATTAGGGTTTACTAAAGCCCCTTGAATGCTTGTACTTGACGTTAAAACATCTGAAAATGAAAGAGCGACAAACTGATTTTCAGAACTCAAACTTGAAATATCCCATTCTCCGTTAGCTTCTATTCTGTACTGAGTAACTGTTCTGGTTCCACTTTTTTGCCCTGTTATCCAATCCCAAAAACCATCAGTATACCTTTCTTGCACCTCATGCATATTAACCGAAACAGCATTATCAATATCAAACTTTTTCTTAAAAATGTTATTAATATTTGAGGCTGCCCGATCAGCCCCTTTCTTTGATTTAAACCATAGAAATCTACCATCAGGATCAATTCCATTAATTGGATTATTACCCATCCCATTATAAGGTGACAAAAACTGCCTTGCTGGATCAGGCACCGTCCATCTCCCAATCGTTGGGTCATACATCCTAGCTTCAAAACTATTCCAGTCGGTCTCCTCATCCTTTTCTGAAAACTCTCCCTGGTACCCAAAACGATAATTCCCCCTTTGTATTTTTCTTCCATCCATTACTAATCCGAAAGGATAGTAATCACTGGCTATTACTACGTCATTGAACTGATGTTCCACCTGGAAATCATCAAAATAAATGTCCATATCCTGATCGCTTTCATTCGAAACATACAAGTATAGAAAGCCTGGTTTTGTGGCTGTAAAAGTCAACTCTAATTTCTCATGCTCATGATTAAATGGATCCTCAGTGGGTATTTGAGCAGCTTCACTCACCTGTACAAAACCAAAATTATTATCATCGCTAAAATCAAATCCAAGATTCTGATCAAAAAACAGGTAGTTCAAAAATGATCTCGGTTGGTTTTCATCATACTCATCCCAAGCTGCCATGGTCAAAAATTGTGCGCTTTCAACCACATCAAAAATGGCTATCGTCCCCTCCCCTAAAGAAGGTAAACCGAAAAGACTCCCCAGGTAACCAGCCAAGCCAGGTAAAATATTATCATTATTATCATCGAAATCAGCATATTTCACATAAACCGAAGCTGTAACAACATCATCTGGATAGACACTCAATAATCGACCCGCACCTACGCCTTCATTTCCTACATTATCAGGGGTATCCCTTCTATTATTCAACCTTACGACTTCATTGGCCAAACTTACTCCCGGAGTCCCATCGGGGGTATGATTAATAAATTCTGCGGTTGGTATACGGTTATTGATATAAAAAAACTGTTCCTCTTCTGATTGAAGTTCGCTTTCCATAGTAGCCACTTGGACATCCGTATCAACATCGCCAATAACCGCCCTCACGTTTCCGAGATGATCTTTAATTTCATAAAGTGTCGTCTGTTGTAAAGGTCGATAAATTCCAATACGGTCAGTTCCATAAACTGGTAGTTCATATTGAATGGCAGGTTCACCTTCGGCCATATTTTCAACGTAAACACTTAAAATAGTTCCATTAAAATCTCTAACATACCAGGTTCTGAAGGACGGATTCCCTGTTTCATCATAACTAGTCTTATTTAATCTGAAACCCCGATCATCATAAACCAAGCGCATAACTGGACTTGTCCTTACTTCATCTGAAAAAACGGACAACAACTTTCCACTTACATCATATTCCAGGAACATACTTCGTTCGTCTTCTTGCTGGCTAATTAACTGTCCTAAACTGTTGTACTCGTAATCTATGATAGTGGTTCCATTACTATCCGTTACTTTATCAAGGCGATTCGTTCCAGGTTCATACACATATTGAAAGTTGTGTAATTCATTACCAATCCGTCCTTTACGGCTCAAGGTTTCTATATTCCCATTGTCATCATAGTCTGGTATGCTTACCTGGTATCGGCTATCTACAGCTTGTACGTAGCTGTAACTGCCTGCAGCACCAAGAGATGATCCAAAATTTGCCGTCTGTATCTGATTTTTAGTATCATACTGATAGGCATAAGCTTTCTTTTCATTGCCATCTACTGGGCTATGCCATCGCATAGCTTTAATGTTTCCGCCATACTGATCCTCATAACCGGTCGTGGTAAAGCTTTCTTCCCCAGTTAGATTACTTTTATAATCGTCTATATGGTAGTCCAGTGAAAAACCGAAAACATCTGGCCTGAATCCATTGCTTCCATCCAGGCCAGGATCATTATCCGGGTCCGAGTGGTTCATTGCTTTAAGATCTCCGTCTAATGTGTAGAGATAATCCATTCCTTGTAACACTTCTGGTAACTCCATACGTTTTAAAGGTCCATGTTTATAATAGGAATAATTAGCTTCATAGGTCAGATCTTCCAAATTTTGAATCTCGCGATTCAAATTGAATTCCGGCTCAATAGTGCTACTGTAGACATCCGTAAGCCTTAGGTTCTTATCATATTCATAATAGTGATAGTAAGCGTCTGCGCTACTCCGCTGATAAGCAATGACCTGAACATTCCCGGCGCCGTCATATTCATAATCTATGGTTTTGATTCCTAATCCGGTTATATCCTGAATGAGCCACTCTAACCTTCCTCTGCTGTCGTAGCTATACCAAGTTGTAATATCGTTTTCTTTTTTAGTGTAAGAAACAGCTCCCCTTGTAAATCGCTGTTTTCTGGAAACAAGTAAATTTGGATCGATTTTATCATAAAAAGTATAGATACGATGTACTTTATTACCGTTAGACTCGGGCAAATGACCTAAAGCACCAGTTTCCTCCAGTTTGGAAAGCATTCCTGTACCATCAAAAGCATAATCGTCTGAAGTAGAATTGGGAATGTACTCTCCGGACTCTATGGATCGACTAGATTCATCATAATTAGTATATGAATAACGATTATTAGTCGCCTGTTCGGAGTTTTGTGAAAAACGGATAAGTCCATCTTTTCTGTATCTATATTTAGTTATACCTGCATCCGCTTCTTCCATTTCTATCAATCTGCCCTCAAAGTCATAGCGATAAAGATTTATGTCACCTCTTGGTGTACGACTGGCTATCATCCTTCCCCGGTCATCATAAAAATTCATAGACTGAAGTATTACCGTGCTTCCATCGCCGTAATAAGTCGAAATTATTGCATTTTGTCCTTCATCGTATATAGTTTCTGAAACATCGCCTTGTGCATCTACAGAACGTTGTTTAAAGTAGTTATTTTCTCTATAAGTTGTAGACATATCGCTTATGTATGCACTCCTTTGACTCAAATAGTCATTTACAAATACAACATCAGAAGCCATTAAAGTAAGCTGCCTGGTCTCACCTTCTCGTCCTGAGCCTTTTTTATACGCATCACCGGGTATTGTAGTCGAGATAGATTCACCTGTAGCATCATCGTATATCATTTGGGCATAAGGATAATTTGTTTGTGCAACCGCCGGCTCTTGCATCTGTTCCAGTTCTTCGCGTTCTTCTGATGTTAATCCTGCCGGAATTTCCTGATCGCCGTAATACCATCCTAAAGTCTTAGGAGTATCTGCAATGGGGGAACTCGCATCTACATCCATAAAATCCAAAGGATTACTACTATCGAACTGGACAAAGTCAGGAACATAATCAAAATCTATTGCTCCGATAAACCCACATTCACCTTCTTCACGGATAAACTTTACCGGGGCATCCATAGTATTCAAAACAGTCCTATCATAGCGGTCTTCGAGTGCTGCAGAGGCCCATATCAACTGATCTTCAAAAGAAACATATTGACTTTGCTCTAATTTTCCTTCCTGATCAAAGAATTGTCTTGCTTGTGTTATTCTATTACCATAGTCATCAAAAGAAATTGTTTCGATATAATTGAACTCCTGATCCAAAGGATCATCTTCTGTAATCTGATCACTGCTTTCTATCGTTATTTGTGCCCCATCTACCAATGTAATACCTGGTCCTATAATTACAGAAGTTTCACTACTAACCTTCCAACTAAAATGAGCCAGTATTCCCGAATCCTCCAAATCCCCCAAAGTAGGACTATCTGCAGGATCGCCGCCTTCTGCAATAATCTGCTCACGAACGAGATCGGGCAAATCTCCTGGCAGTTCAACCGTACAGCGTTCTTCAAAATTACGATCACGTCCACCGTAGTTAATAATTATAGGATCCGGCAACGCATAACAGGAATTTCCAGGTGTACTAGCTTTCCTGGATGGACGTAGTGTATAACGACCAATTTCATTAAAAGTCAGCGTAAAGTTTTGAGTAGAAGGATAAGTTGTACTTCCGTTTATAGGTGGGCTTACGGTGATAGCTCCAGCTTCATTCGGGGAAAAGCTAGAACTTGTCCACTCATAGTATTGTGATATACCAGATAGATTTGATAAGGATACATTTACGGTATTGTTATCTTCACTGACGAAATAGGTGGTGAATTCAGTATCCCCAATCTCTTCAAGGTCTGTTCCAGTTACACTTAATTCGGGCTGATTTATAGCAGAAGAAGGGCAATCAAGATTGAAATTAAAATTAAACCCTGAAGGCAAGCCTGCACAATTACTCGTAAAATTCGGTTCAACTCGAATACGATAACTGCTCTCTGGCACAAGCCCTTCATCTCCAACATTAACATCTATTGAATTTCCTGAGGCTGTGGCTAGATTTTTAATAAAAACCTGGCTGCCCCCATCTAGTTTGTATAGTTTCCAAAGATAGTTGGTAAAACTAATGCCATTGCCATAGTTAAATGATAGTGTCAACGTATTGTTTTCCCTCCACTCATCAGGATTGCCAGACCACGACTCGGAAAAAGACGCACTAGCCCCATTGGATAGCGTAAAGCTTCTGGTAAATGTTATAGGAGTAATGTTTGCAGAACTATTCAACGTTACGCTTACCCTGTATGTGTTTGCCGGACAAAGGTCCAGGCTTCCAACGTTCACATTGAATACTTTTGAAGGACTATTTTGACTTCTTAAGACTACGTTAGAACTATTCAATAGTCTAAAATTATAACTACTAATGGCAACAGAACTGCTTGGGCTGGTACTAAAATTAAAGGTAAAAGCCCCGATATTATCTTGTCTCCAAACTCTACTGCCATTACTCCAGTTTTCGGACCATAAAGGTGATATGTTAATAATATTTGGTTGTATGGTTATACTTCTTGTACCTATCTCAGAATAATAAGTAGAGCACCCACCGGAGTTCTCACAATCATCTTGGGAATTAGCACATTCAGCCCAATCTGTTGAGCAATTAAGCTCTTCTTCTATTTCAAAGATCAGATTAGCGTCATAGGTTCCTGGTTGCCCCCAATCTGCTGTAATTGTTATTGAGCCATATATTTTTCTATTGGACCCTGACACCACGGAAGAAAGACTGGAACTCGCAGAGATGTTCGATGCTGCAGAAGACACCATTTCTACATCATCGAATTGCCAAATGTCATTCCTAGAAATTGTTATAAACGGATTACTACTAGTAGCTGTTAACGTAACAGAGCTTCTGGTACCTGATGTTTGAGATAATACTGTTTGAGTATTAAGGAAGTATAAAACAGCAATTAAGAGTAGAATTCTTATCATAATATTTATCCCTGAGGCTTTATATTAGTTTCTGCTATATTGATAGTACTGTTTGCTGACCCTTTTCTCAACCGGAAATTCTATTTCCTGATATGTTCCAATCAAACGGCCGGCATCATCATATTCAAACCTTGTATAAAAGTTATTATCATTAAGAATATGGGTTAGCTCCTTTGAAAAAGAATCATAAACATAGCTTGTTAATGAGGCTTCTAAAGGATGAACCCTGAAATCGTCGAAATAAGCAAGACCAGAGGTATTCCTATTTTCGCACACTAGTTTAATTTTCGACACTTCTACTAATTCTTCTTTAGATATTGTTAGGTTTATAAGATTCCAGGCACTTGCCTTAATATTGGTTACTGATGAATTTGTATTCACTAATTCAATATCGGTAGTCGCATTTTTACAACTAATCGAAAGATTATCAAGCATATTATCCAAGGTTGCGTATACCCATACGCTGGCAAAATAATCCTTCCCTGGAGAAACATCCATTTCAAAAATAAAACCTGTTCCTTCCTCATTTACAGCGAGGCTTTTCTCTCCTGTATGGCTTTGATCATTTACAATTACAGAAGTTGATGCATCAAAAGTTACCCCACCTTCTCTAAAAGCCTCAGTTAGCTCTTCAGCTCCGGTATAAGCCATCTCCCAATACCCTGAATTGATGGTAGTAGCTATAACAAATTCATTTTCGAAGTTCATTCGGGTTGAAGAAAAGTTACCATTCATATCAACCATCTCTAAAGGATGGGCATAAACATCATTAAGCGTTATCTCGCTATTTTTACGCCAACCAGAATTTTCCAATGGTTCTGATCCAGCACTCCACCACGAGAACACATCCCGAGCAGATGATTCTCCATTGAGGAAGGTACTGAAATCATAAGTTCCATCACTATTCTGGGCAACATCGGATGAACCGGTAAATGTATATGTTCTATGTTTTCGCCAATGATTTGTCAACACTTCAAAATCAGACCCTTGTAAGGTTTGAATTGACTTATCCCATGTTTGTATATTACTACCAATCAGACCTATGATATTACTATTTGAAGGGCTCTCTTTATAGTTATCATTAACCTTATATGAAAAAGAAGCAGCCTCCTGCTGAAGCATGTTTTTGTTAGTAGTACCCTCAGTTCGTAATCCCATTTCATTATAAGCTGGAATTCGATATGCCGGAAGCACTTCATCAACATAAGAATTACCATAGCTATCTGTATTTAAGGTTTTAGTAACCGTACCATTAAAGAAGTCAAATTCCAGATTTTCGGTTGTAGTTGATAAGCCCGAAACGTAATTTTTATCGGTCACACCTATTTGTATATTAGGGTATACTTCACGCTTACTTAAGACTCCAAGTAAATAATAATCGTCCTCGTTCAGATCTTCAAATATCCCATCTTCCCCTTGTTGGGCAAAACGACCATTGGCAAAAGTTTCTTGAATTACCCCTTGATCATCATATTGATCTAGTAAGCTTTCATACTCATCAATATTGGCCTGGAAGCTATCATCTGATAATTCATCACTTAAATAATGATTGATGGTTTCACTTATTTTAGCATTTGTCTGTCTACTATACAATGCAACAGATTTTAAATTACCTATTCTGGAGGTGTAATCTTTTAGAGCAAGTGATCTGGTTGCTTTTTTCTTATAATTTATGCCATGCAGTGTTCTATTAGTCGTTACCGGAGGATCACTTTGTCCCTCAATCCCAATCATACCTTTGTTAAAAACTTCAAATTGATAGACACTGTATTGGGGAAGTCTATAAGTAGAACCATCTGGATGTACTACTTCTTCTTCTACTTTTACCGTCTTATACATAATTCCCGGCCCTGGAAGATCACGCGATAAAGAAATGATTTCATCATAATTATCATAAAGCGTAGCTTTATAATCCTCTTCTAGATCAACTATCTCATCAGGGTTTTTTAATCCATCGGTTACTGAACTATATCTGAAAATAAAAGCATCCAAAGCCAAAGGCTCATAACTGGTAACACCGGAAGAGTGATTCGTACCTGGAATATTATAATCATATATTGTAGATCTATTAATATCAGAGTGAGGATTGCTTACGTTTATCTTATCAACCTTTAGACCACCTCCAGGCTTATTCAAAGAAGCTATCGATATATTTGCAGCAAACATTATGTTTGTCTTATCTTCCTGACAAATTTCATTCTCAGGATCTCCGTGATCTCCATCTATACGCTCTTCATAACTCAATATATTGTGTATATTTTGATTACGGATAGTTAAAACACTACCTTGTAAATCTTCAATTGACAAATTGTATGAGTTAATGGTAGGCGACGAAACTTCAATACCATCATCAGGATTACTTGCATCAGAGCACGTTATAAGAGTTTCTTCGAAATAGCTGAAAAGCATGTTTATGTTTGCATTTTCATCCATAATTGATGGTAGATCGAGATTACCTGCAATGGTGAAGTCTACCAAATCAGGTTCCCTTAAGGATACATCTTCAGCTACGAGTGAATAATTGTTTTGCAGAATACTCTCATGATAAGAATCAGAGCTATAATCTATCTCAATTTCCGCTCCAAGACTGGTTTCTATGCCGGTTAATGACCAAGCATCAACGTTCTCTGAAGAATTTGTACTTACAGCCCTACTCGTATTGTTGTTTCCTGCTATATAATCGGATTTATAGTGCCCCCAAACATCATAATATTCCTGATCGTAGGAAAAGTTTTTATCAGCATCATAGCTAAAATTCATCGGTGGAATGAAATCCGTACCATTCTTGCCTAAGAATTTTAATGAGTTAAGTGTTAGTTTACCACGATTAACTTCTGCAGCATCAGGAGAAATGTTTGTATTTCTGGCATCCATACTTGAAAAATAGCTGTTAATGGTACCATTAGTCAAAGAATAATCTGTATTGAAATCAATAGATCTAATTGATTTATCGGTCAATACTGATTGAATACCTAGTATATCATAAGTATCTATAACATTAGAGCCATAATGATAATCGTAGACATACTCTTTTTCTTCTGTTGTAATAATCCAACCTTGCCCATCTACAAACTCGTAAACATCCTCTTCGTAAGAATAAGAATCAAAGTGATCATAATTATTACTTCTTCCAGGTAGGTCCCAAGTGAAATCCGAATTTCTTAATAAATATATCTTATTCAGCTTCAAAGAACTTTTGGTCGGTACAGTATAGCCGAAAGGACACCTATCACAAACCACCTCAGAGCTTCGACAATCCGGATCTGTATCGGTATCACATATTTCCTCACAATTACAATCATAAAAGAACTCACGTGTCTGATCCTGGAAATTTCCTTCATCTTTAGATACTACATTATGACTATCGTCAATATCAATTGCATTTCTGTATGGAGCGTTAGATGCTTTAGCGTCGGCTCGTATTTCTTTAACGAATACAGCTGTATGGGACTGTGTCCTGATCGCGTCCAAATAGTAGACTTCTTTAACACCCTTAGAGAAGTTCTGGAATTCACCATCGAGATCTATGTTGAAGCCTGTGCCAGGATTCCTCCAATTATGCTCCGACCATTTTCCATATTCAAAATCTACCCAATAGCCCCAATCATCTTTATCGGCTAAATTGTTGCCATTTCTATCTACGAAATCAGGTCCAGTTACGGCAGTTAGATACCATGTGTAAGCATAAGAGTCTGAATTATCAATTGAATTAAATTTTAGTCCATCGCTTTTATCTCGTTTTTCCGAATAGCGTACTTCATTATACGCATAAGCAGGTAATGAATAATGATAGGTGACACCAGTTTCATTCGTAATCCTAAAACTTCCAATCTTTGAATCCCTCCTTCGATCTAACCCCCGAGAACGCGTTCCAATGTATCCGTTGGCTGCACCTTCCATAATATCAAGATTTGTAAAATAATCAATATGCTTGGAACCTGCCAATTGGTTATCGTAGTAACCATCAAACTGAGAGTCCCCAATTAATGGGTCACTTGAATTGCTAAAGTTAAATCGCAAGTCAGTTGTACCCTCGAAGTCTTCGGGGTCGAACAAATAACGATTGGAAAAATCATGGACAAATCTAAAATATGGCTTACTAGACTCGTATTCAAGAGGATAGTGTTTGGTAATATAAGTATCACCATCTTTCTTATTCTGTCGTACCAGTTTCTTTTGATAATGATAAGGCCTTATATTACCGGAAACACCTTGAGCGTTAACTGAATAACTATCATAATCGGCAAATGAACCTCCTAATACTTTATCATAATTTGGATGTCGGGCAATATTCTTGGTCAAATCAGCTGCATCATAAGTATCGAAAGCTAAATCATCTGCTTCATCTGCATCCGTTTTAGATTCCGGAAAATACAGTGAGCCGAAGGTAGCAGCTGCGTCAGTTTCGTCAATCCAATAACGAACATAACTTCGGCCCAACCTAACACTAAAACCAGGCAATACGGGAATATCAAAATTCAAGTCAGAAGAAGAACTCGAAACTTTACTAACCTTATTAAAATGATTTGAGGCCTGAATACCTACACCTTTAGCTGAAAAAGAAGTTCCACTTGAACCTATAGAAGCTCCAAAAAAAGACGTTTTTCCATTGGAACTAACACTAATTGGACCTGCCTTAAGCGATGCAATACCATTTGAGTTAATTGAAACTGGTCCGTAACCATAAGTGGCCATCGCACCAGATTTAGAAGCTTTAAAGCTAGCTTTATGAAGACCATTATTTACTCCACCACTTACATACATTCCTCCGTGTGGGGCAATACCTACAGTAAGGTCCCCTCCTATTTTAGATTCGGAGCCCTCTAGCGGCTTGATTTTAGTACCAATATAACCACCCACTCCAAACCCTTCATATGTATCCTGAGAAAAGTTCAATCCTGCACTAACAGAGGCTACCTTGGTAATTCCAACATTTACTCCAACGGTATAAGTTTCTGTCTCGCCCCCTTCCCAAAAAATTCGATTATAACTAGTAGCGTTTTCTTGATCATCTGGATAACCGTTAACAAAACGGGATATTGCACCAGGGTTCAAAGTCCATCCGAGACCAACCCATGAAGCTTCTTCGTTTGGTTGTATGCCAGCGTGATATGATAGTGATATAGGGTATCCGCCTGCCGGGCCTGGAACTTCTAATAGTGGTATGTTATAGGTCAAATCTCCTGTAAGTAAATTCACCATATCCGTCGTGTCAACGGGCTCAAAGCTAGTGGCTTCCGGGGCTGTGGGCCCACTGGTTAACGCATAGCTAATGGTAGGAGTTAAAATTCCTAGTAGTAAGTTAACTATAAAGAAAACCGACAGTGTTCTAAGAAGTATCCTATTACGAATCATATTATTAAAAATCAGAGTACAGTTTGTTTGGTGTCTTCAATTTTTCTATATCTATAATCAGTCGATGCTTTCTAAAACAGAGCTAAGCCTTTCAAGCTCATTATTCTGTTTTTCATACTCATCCGTTAATAGTAACTGAACTAGGGTCATCTCCTCAATCTTCTTCAATAGGAGCAAGTTCATCTCTTTTAAATTCACTCCACTTTCTTCCATCTGCTGTGCCGATGGTATCTCTGGTAGGTGTTTATTTTCTTTTATATATGAATCTATCGACTCCAAAGTTGGTAGGTCGTAGTCTTCTTCAAATACATAATCCGGGGCTATTGCTCCATTCAAATCCACTTGTACTTCCTGGGCATGGATTTTCCCTTTAACTGTTAGTTTTGAATCAATTATATCTGTTCCTATACCTACACCTCCTGTAAAATAAATATCAGAAGAGCTTGTGGTCCATTGACTTTGTGTTGCAGGCAGATTTGTTAGCAATGAACCATCCCCTATAAAATGAGTTGCCTTGACCCTCCCGTTTACATCCAGTTTTTCTGTTGGGTTCAGGTTCCCAATACCTACATCCCCATTCTTGGGCATGAGTGCTACATCTCCATTATTTGTATTCAGTGTAAGCTTATTGCTATTCTCAGCTGTTACGGAAAATTCATTGGTTAAACTATTTGCACCACCCCAGGAACCGTCATAAAGAACTATTCCCTGACGCGTAGTTCCCGAATAAAAGCCTACCCATTCATAGGAGTCATCGTTATTTCGTACCTGATACATCAGTTTTAGTGAGTTACCAGAAGAGTTTATCGTACCATTTGAACCAACTCTTAAATCTCCATTTACATGTAAGGTTTCGCTCGGGTTTGAGGTACCTATACCTACATTACCCCCGGTATAGTAGATATTACCCGACCCTGAAGTCCAGCTTTGACTTAAGACAGTATTAGAAAATAAGGATAGTGTAACAAAACTAATTATTGCTATACTCTTTATATGAAAAAACGAGTCAGAAAGTCTATTGATAAATTTCAAATGAAGGTTCATAACAGTTACTTTAAAGCCTTTTCTATCTTTTTCTTCATTAGATTAATCTGTTTCCGTTGCTCTTTTAGATCATGATGGAAATCGATTTGATATAAAGTCATCTCCTCAATTTTCTTTAATAGGAGCAGGTTCATTTCCTTTAAATTCACCCCGCCTTCTTCCATCTGTTGCGCCGAAGGTATCTCCGGTAAGTGTTTGTTTTCTTTTATATAAGATTCTATCGATTCTAAGGCTGGTAGGTCATAATCTTCTTCAAATACATAATCCGGAGCTATTGCACCATTCAAATCTACTCGTACTTCCTGGGCATGGATCTTCCCTTTAACTGTTAGTTTTGAATCAATTACATCTGTCCCTATACCTACATCCCCTGTGAAATAAATATTGGAAGAACTTGTAGTCCATTGACCTTCTGTTGTAGGCAGATTTGTCAGCAATGAACCATCCCCTATGAAATGTGTCGCTTTTACCTTTCCATTTACATCTAGTTTTTCTGTTGGGTTCAGGTTCCCAATGCCTACATCTCCATTCTTGGGCATTAGTGCTACATCTCCATTGTTTGTATTCAGTGTCAACTTATTGCTGTTCTCAGCCGTTATGGAAAATTCATTGGTTAAACTATTTGCACCACTCCAGGAACCGTCATAAAGAATTATTCCCTGGCGTGTCGTTCCTGAATAAAAGCCTACCCATTCATAAGAGTTATCGTTATTTCGTACCTGATACATTAATCGTAGTTCGTCGCCGGAAGAATTTATAGTACCATTTGAACCAACCCTTAAATCTCCATTTACATGTAAGGTTTCGCTCGGGTTTGAGGTACCTATACCTACATTACCCCCGGTATAATGGATATTACCCGATCCTGAAGTCCATGGACTAGGAGAACCTCCACTGGAGCTATTCGTGTTAATAGTACCTGTTACAAAAGCTCCGGTTCCGTAAATGGTAACATCTGCTATAAGTGTTCCCGTATAAGTTTTGGGTGAGTCTTGTATTTTTGTTCCATTAAACCAGTATTCTACTGTTCCGTTTGCTTTTCTAACCAATCGGAATTTAGCAGAAGTTATATTAGGAATTGAAGCTACTTTCTGAGGCACTCCTACATGAGATCCATTTTCTAACAGATATAGGTTATTAAACTGAACAAAAAATGAAAAATCAATTGTATTGTAGTGTTGACTTTGATCTTCATCGGAAAAACCTATCATGAAATTAGTATTCGCAGATACGCTATATTCAACCCAACCTTCTGTATTTGCTGGTATGGACTGCACTGAGCTAGCACCCCCATTAGAATAGCTATTGCCTGCCGTCTTTGTTATTTTATTTCCTGAAACTGAAACCCCAACAGCATTTGTCCACTGAATTGGTGTCTGTGCTTGTAAGCCTTCATTTATAAATAGTCCTATAAAGAATATGGTAATTATCTTTCTCATAATTCGAGTTTTACATTATGTGAAGCGTAAACTTCCTGGTAAACTTCTTGCTGTTCCTTGTTCCCCTAAGGGTTATCAAGAGGTCATCGAAAGGTTGGGTCCTGGTCTTGAGTTTGTTAAATAACAGGTCTTTATTGGTACCTTCTCTGGAAATGATATCATTACCTCCACGCTTAAGTTGTATCATCCAACTATCTATTTCAATATTTCTTTGATTAAGTCGAAATTCCAGTTGCTCAACTCTTTTAGTAAGTTTGCCTGAATGAACAAAAACGGTATCATCTTCTACAAACCTTCCCAATAATTTACCTTTACTTTCTAATTCTATTGCCTCTTCCTGTGCGTAAACTTTGATGGAAAATAAACTGGTAAGAGTGAATATGAATAATATGTGCTTCATAATTACTTTATGATTAAAACCAATTTGAATCTAAAACTGAATTTGATGCTCGTAAGTCAAGTACAATAATTGACCTTGACAGAAAGGCAAGAGCGTTTTGAATAATCTTGAAAAAGTCTTCCATATTTTCATTAATTGTATACTAAGCCTTTTAACATTTTTTATAAGTCTAATGGGCGAATATTAAAGTCACATTTAACCTGAAAATTGTTAACTGAAGTCCTAAATGTAATCTTCATCTCATTTTTACAATATGTTGTGGTATCTCTTACATTGAACATAGAATCGTCCTATATCAGAATAATAGAATGGATTATTACATCAACTTCCCGTTCATAAGAGTTATCAAATGCTTCACCTCAGTAATGTTAACTAATGGTTCCTAATGTAG
>JBCCDY010000036.1:0-22686 GCA_039030555.1 Bacteroidota bacterium | reverse complement strand
TTTTTTAATTAATAATTCTCTTCTTAATCTCTTTCAATTGCCGCAATTACACTTTTGTAATTACCTCACTTTCTCTTCTCTAATCTCTCCCTTCTTTAACCCTCTCCCCGAAAGCGGATGCAAAGATAAAGAAAAAGGAATTGATTGCAAATATTTATTTTAAATATTTTTCTTTCTCGTTCGAAAGGGGATGCAAATGTAAGAGGTCGTTTTTGATTTGCAAAAACTTTATGAAAAAAATTAACTCCAGCTATCGTCTTTCTTAAATACGGTCTCTTTTCTATCTGGTCCGTACGAGACTAAATTGATAGGGGTTTCTAAATAATGCTCTATAAACGCAATATAATCAAGAACTTCAACTGTTAATTTCTTTGTCTGCATATCAGCTATCGTCTCGCTCCAGCCTTTCATATTCTTATAAGAGGGCGTAACGTGCTCCAGGCTAAATGGCAATTCTTCGCTTTTCTCATCATTAGTAGTGTATGAGTTGGCTACATTTATTTCATCAAAGCCTTCAAGGACATCTGTTTTCATCATGAACAAATCTGTTACACCATTGATCATGCAACTGTAGTTTAGGCTTACCAGATCTAACCAACCGCATCTTCTAGGCCTACCTGTTGTAGCTCCAAATTCATTTCCCTGCTTCTGCAACTTTTCTCCCACATCGTTTAAAAGCTCTGTTGGGAATGGGCCACTCCCTACCCTTGTACAATAAGCTTTGAATATGCCATAAACTTTATCAACTCTTCTAGGAGGAATGCCTAAACCTGAACAAACCCCTGAGACAGTAGTATTCGAACTGGTGACAAATGGATAGCTACCGAAATCAACATCTAACAGTGAACCTTGTGCGCCCTCTGCAAGTATTCTTTTACCTTTCTTGAGGTTATTGTTGAGAACGTATTCGGTAGAGCCGATCTCAAAATCTTTAATAAACTCTAACGAATCCTTAAATTCTAGTAAAAGGTGATCATCTACTTCTATCTCGTAGGCTTCCAGAATAGCTTTATGCTCCTCAATTGTCTCCGAAAATTTCTTCTCGAAATCATTCGATAAAATATCACCTAGCCTCAAACCTGCTCTCGCTATTTTACTACCGTAAGCAGGTCCAATTCCTTTTAAAGTAGAACCAATCTTCTTTTCCCCCTTTTCTTCTTCATACGCTTTATCCAGTAGTTTATGTGTTGGTAAAATCAGATGGCATCGATTCGATATTAATAGATTTTTTTTAGGGTCTATCGATAGTTTATAAAGTGCTTCAATTTCTTTTCTGAAAACAACAGGGTCCAAAACGACACCATTCCCAATAATATTAAGACAGTTTCCGTGAAAGATTCCAGAAGGGATTTGATGAAGGACATGTTTGATACCATCAAACTCTAATGTATGCCCGGCGTTTGGACCACCTTGAAATCTGGCTATAATATCATATTTAGGAGCTAAATAATCAACAACCTTTCCTTTTCCTTCATCTCCCCATTGAAGGCCGAGAAGTATATCTACTTTCATAAAACTTAATGACTTGAGTAATTTAGTATAGTGCCTCTTGCTATATTATAAGACAAAGCCTGACCCTACTTTTTCAAAAACGCTTCAATTTCTTCTTCTTTTTCTGCGATCTTGAAAATATTATTGAGTTTAGTGATCAGTAGTAATTTCTGCACATGATCAGAAGGTTTGAGTAAAACTAATTCGCCTCCTTTGTTTCTGAATTTGGTGAGCATGGTTATTAAAACACCTATTCCACTACTATTTATATATCTGACTTCCGAAATATCCACACAGCCATAAACAATTCCATCATTGATGGTGTCGGTCACTACAGAAAGCAGTTCTGTTCCATCGTTTTCACCAATCAAATCTCCTTTCAAGTGTAATTTTAATATCTCAGACTCTATTTCGTGGCTATGTTCCATTTATGCTATGCTTTTTTCTCTTTCGCAAAGAAATACAAAGAATGATGTAAAATGTCTATTCCGAACATTTCTTCGAGCGTATTCTTGATGTTTTGAATCCTAGGGTCGCAGAATTCCAATACTTTACCGGAATCAGTCATAAGTATGTGATCATGTTGCTTAAAGCCATATGATTTTTCATACTGGGCTAAATTTTTACCAAACTGGTGTTTACTGACTAAATCACATTCGACGAGAAGATCTAGTGTATTATATACTGTTGCTCTGCTAACTCTGTAGTTTTTATTCTTCATGCTTATATACAAGGACTCAACATCAAAATGACCTGTCCTTGAATATATCTCTTCCAGAATAGCAAAGCGTTCCGGAGTTTTACGAAGATTCTTGTTTTCCAGATAGGCGGTAAAAATTTTTTCTACTTCCTCTTGCACTTTTTCGTTTATTACCATCTCTCTTTAATAATGACAACAAATATATTAATCTAAAAATATTTAGTGGCCCAAACGATTTATTCCGTCATAAATCTTTGAACCTTAACAACATTGTTTATGGCCTTTAGTTTCTTGATCAGCCTATCTAGGTGTTTGGTATCATTGACAAAAAGTTTGATTATTCCTTCAAAAATCCCGTTCTCAGAATCAATGGTTATTGATCTCATGTTGACTTTCAGTTCTTGGGATATTACCTGAGTAATATCATTAATTAAACCTACCCTGTCCGTTCCGAGAATCTTCAATCCAGCTAAAAAAGCTAATTCTTTTTGTGATGTCCATTTGGCTTTGATGATCCTGTATCCATAGTTAGCCATTAGTTCAGTTGAATTCGGACAAGTAGTACGATGTATTTTAATTCCATCATTCACAGAAACAAAACCAAAAACATCATCGCCAGGTATGGGGCTACAGCATTTTGCAAGCTTGTAATCCAATATATCCATATCCTCACCGAGTAGTAATGTATCCGCTGTCCCTGCTGTAGACGGTTTTCTTGTTAATTCTTGTTTAATATCATTTAAATCAGATTTTGAGTTAGGGTCGTCTTTGATCTTTTTACTATTACCTTCTTTGTTTTCATTCCATTCTATCCGCTTTATGTCCTTAGGGTCAATCTGGCCTTTGGCTACTTTAAAAAAGAAGTCTAACGGTGTGTCGCATTTGAAATGATTAATCAGTTTTGTGATTACATCATAGGTCAACTCCATTTTCATCTGTTGCAGCTTTCTAACCACAATCTCTTTACCGCTGGAAGCGGCCGCCTTTTTCTCCTCTTTTAATAAATCTTTTATTTTGGACTTTGCCTTGGTGCTTCCTACAATCCTAAGCCAATCTTCATTAGGCTTTTGCTTTCTTGATGTTAATATTTCGACCTGATCGCCATTCTTTAACTTATAGTTTAGGGGCACAAGCTTCTGATTTACCTTTGCACCAATACAAGACGCTCCTATCTCGGTATGGATTTCGAAAGCAAAGTCAAGCGTCGTTGACCCATGAGGTAATGTCTTCAAATCTCCTTTAGGCGTAAAGACAAAAACCTCCTCGTTAAATAAGTTAGATCTGAAATCGTTAACGAATTCTATGGCTGATGAGTCGTTCTGCTCCAGTAGTTCACGTACCCTCGTAATCCATGATTCCAGCCCTCCTGAATCCTTTCCATTTCCTTTGTTTTCTTTATACTTCCAGTGCGCTGCATAGCCTTTTTCTGCTATCTCGTTCATTCTTTTTGTTCTGATTTGAACTTCGACCCACTTTCCACTATTACTCATAACTGTGGTATGGAGGGATTCATATCCATTGGCCTTGGAAGTGCTTATCCAGTCACGAAGGCGATCCGGGTTAGGCTGATAGAAGTCTGTAACAATTGAATAAACCTGCCAACAAGCCGCTTTTTCATTATCGACTGGAACATCAAGAATAATTCTAATTGCAAACAGGTCATATACCTCTTCAAAAGGTATATTCTGTTTTTTCATTTTATTCCTAATCGAATAAACAGATTTGGGTCTTCCTTTAATTTCAAAATCGAATTCCAATGCTTCCAGCTCCTTTTGGATAGGAGCCATAAAAGTCCTGATAAATCTGCTTCTGGAAATTTTCGATTCATTGATCTTTGAAACTATACTTCTATAAATGTCTTGCTCGGTATACTTTAGGTAAAGATCTTCTAATTCAGACTTTATAGCATAAAGACCGAGACGGTGCGCTAGTGGTGCATATAAGTAAATGGTCTCCGAGGAAATTTTTAATTGCTTGTGCCTGGGCATGCTTACTAGAGTCCTCATATTGTGAAGTCTGTCCGCCAGCTTGATCAGAATTACCCTCACATCTTCTGAGAGCGTCAAGAGCATTTTTCTGAAGTTTTCGGCCTGCTGAGAGCTCCCATATTCAAAAACACCTGAGATCTTTGTTAGGCCATCAATGATCCTGGCGATTTTATGCCCAAATTCTCTTTCAATTTCCCGCAGATCGATTTCCGTATCTTCAACGACATCGTGCAAGAGAGCAGCTACGATTGAAGTTGTTCCCAAGCCTATTTCTGAAACTGCAATCTCAGCGACGGCAAGTGGATGAAAAATATAAGGCTCCCCTGACTTTCTGCGCATATCTTTATGCGCCTCCATTGATGTATAAAAAGCCTTTTTTATGAGCTTAGCATCATTATCTTTTAGAAATGGTTTTGCTTTTCTTAAAAGCCTTCTATACCTCCTGACGATCTCTTTTTTTTCCTGATCTAAATCTTCATTGACAACATCCTGCATATTTTTATTCCTCTCCTTCAGTTTATAAAAAATAATTTTATAAATTTGCCCTCCGTTTTCTAGTCCCTGCGGATGTGGCGAAATTGGTAGACGCACTAGACTTAGGATCTAGCGCCGCGAGGCATGGGGGTTCGAGTCCCTCCATCCGCACTAATATAAAGACCCTCGATTCCTTATGACTATCATAACTGGATTTGAGGGTTTTTAATTTATTTGAAATCACAAATAGTTTTCAGTCTTGGATATTACGTTAGATAAAAAAAGCCCGGTTAACGCCTTTATTAAAATTAAATTAAAGGAGGAAGATTTTCAACCTAAAGTTGAAGGCAAAGTAAAAGAGTACGCAAAGAAAGCATCGATCAAGGGTTTCAGGCCGGGAAAAGTGCCTACCGGAATGATCAAGAAAATGTACGGAAAGTCAATTTTAGTTGAGGAGATCAATGAAATTGTTTCCCAAAGCCTGAAGGATTACATCCAGGAAAACGAAATAAAACTAATCGGAGACCCATTACCCGATAGAAAGTCACAAGATTCTATTGACTGGGATAACCCTAAAGAGCTTGAGTTTAATTACGAAATTGGAATGGTCGATTCTTTTGATCTCGATCTAAATAAAAAACAAAAGGTCAAGTCTTACTCGATAGAAATTGATGATAAACTGCTCAACGAGACTTTAGAGAATCTCAAGAATCAGAATGGCTCGGTTCAAGAAGCAGATAAGATCGATGATGAATCTTTAGTTACTCTTGAATTAATAAGTGAAGGTGACTCCGAAGAGCAGGAGCCTATAACCATTTCCAAAGATCAAACCTCAGATAAAGAATTTAAGAGGCTCATAGGCCTTGAGGTCAGTGACTCTGTTGATATCGATATGAAGAAGCTGGTTAAAGACGAGCATACAGCAGAACACATTCCTGGACTTTCAGTTGATAGATTGAATGCTTTATCTGGGAAGAAGCCTTATCAGGTCACGAAAATAAATAAAAGGAAACCCGCGGAGTTAGATCAAGAACTTTTTGATAAGGTATTTGGTAAAGATGCTGTCAAAAATGAAGAAGAATTCATTGAAAAGGTCAAAAAGGCTATGCAGGAAAATTATGGCCATGAAACAAGTGCTCTTCTAACCAGGGACATTCAGGAAAAACTATTGCAGTCTGTTAAAATTGATCTACCTGATGAGTTCTTAAAAAAATGGCTGGTTGAAACAGGTAAAGATTTGAATGAAGAGCAAGTTGAAAAAGAGTACGACAGCTATGCCAGAGAGCTGAAATGGAAGCTCATTAACGAAAGAATAGCCAAGGATAGTGAGATCAAGATTGAGCATAGTGATGTAATTGAAAGCACTAAAAACCTAATCAGAAGTCAATTTGGAGCATCAGGCATTCCAACTATGGAAGACCAGCTGGATAATTTTGCAGATAATTATTTGAAAGGAAACGAAGGGCAAAATTATATGAATGTCTACAACCAGGTCCAGTCGGAGAAAGTGATGGATATTGTGAAGGAAAAGATTGAAATAAAGGAAGAAGCTGTGGACATAGACAAGTTTAAAAAGATTGTAGAAAACTAAAATTGATTCGTTTCAGTTATTAAAAAGTCCTTTTGTCAAGGACTTTTTTATTTTTGTTAAAAATCGATTTAATGATAGACAAGGAAGAGTTTAGAAAATACGCAGTTAAGGGTCAGGGAATAAACGGCCTTACGTTCGATAGTTATGTAGACCGAGTAGAAAATATGACCCGGTCGGTCATAGAAGAGCGACCTACAAGATTTGCCGAAATAGATGTTTTCTCCCGTTTAATCATGGATAGAATCATATTTCTAGGCATGCAGGTTGAAGAAAACATTGGAAATATAATCACTGCCCAACTTCTATTTTTGGAGTCTGTGGATTCCACAAAAGACATACTTCTATATGTAAACAGTCCCGGGGGTTCTGTGTATGCGGGATTAGGAATGTATGATACTATGCAGTACGTCTCTCCGGATGTAGCTACTATCTGCACAGGAATGGCAGCTTCTATGGGCGCAGTTCTCATGTCGGGGGGAGTAAAGGGTAAAAGATCCGCACTTCCTCATGCAAGAGTAATGATCCACCAGCCTTCTGGCGGAATGCAAGGACAGTCCAAAGATATGGAGATTACCTTGAGGCAAACGTTAGAGCTAAGGAAAGATCTTTATAATATATTAGCCCACCATACGGGTAAAACTTTTGAACAAATCGAGAAAGACTCAGATCGAGATTACTGGATGAGGGCTGAGGAAGCCAGAGATTATGGCTTGATCGATGAGGTTTTGACTAAAAAATAATTATGGCCAACATCAACTGTTCGTTTTGCGGTAGAAATAAAAAAGACGTCGACCTGATGATTTCAGGGATCAACGCTCATATATGCGATAAGTGTATAAATCAGGCTGAACAGATTTTATCTGAAGAGCTTAAAACCAAAAGCAAACCGAATGCTCCTAATTTCAAGTTGGTTAAGCCAACAGAGATGAAGGATTATCTTGATCAGTACGTAGTTGGTCAGGATAAGGCTAAAAAAATACTTTCTGTATCAGTCTATAATCACTACAAAAGACTGATGCAGAAAAATATTAATGAAGATGTTGTCATAGAAAAATCCAACATTTTAATGGTTGGGGAAACGGGTACCGGTAAAACATATCTTGCCAGAACCATAGCTAAGATTCTCCAGGTACCTTTTTGTATTGCCGACGCAACGGTATTAACAGAAGCAGGTTATGTAGGTGAGGATGTTGAAAGTATTCTTACTCGATTACTACAAGCCGCAGATTATGATACTGAAGCAGCAGAACGTGGAATAGTTTATATTGATGAGGTCGATAAGATCTCTAGAAAGTCTGATAATCCTTCAATTACAAGGGATGTCAGTGGTGAAGGGGTTCAACAAGCACTTCTCAAGCTTTTAGAGGGTACTACAGTGAATGTACCACCACAGGGTGGAAGAAAGCATCCGGATCAAAAAATGATCTCTGTAAATACTGAAAATATACTCTTCATCTGCGGTGGTGCTTTTGATGGAATATCCAGGATCATAGAAAGAAGGTTAGATTCGAGACCTATTGGTTTTGCATCAAGTGATAAGGATAATATTGGTTTTGAAGGTGATAATTATCTCCAGTTCATATCTGCGCCTGATCTAAAGAAATTTGGCCTAATTCCGGAGCTAATAGGGAGACTCCCCGTATTAACTCACCTTGATCCGTTGGACGCTGATGTCTTAAGAAAAATACTACTTGAGCCTAAAAATGCTTTAACCAAGCAGTTTGAAAAGCTATTTCAAATGGAAAAAATTAAGCTTAAAATAAGTGATGATGCTATCGATTTTATTGTGGAAAAGGCAATGGAATACAAGCTTGGAGCAAGAGGATTAAGATCCATTTTCGAGACGGTTGTCAACGATGCAATGTTTGAATTGCCTTCAAAAGAAAATATAAAGGAATTTGAGCTCACCAGGTCTTATGCAGAAGAACAGTTCTTCAAGAGCAATATGAACCAGTTGAAAGTAGCTTAATACTTACTGATTATTACATACAATATCTAAAGCTACATTCTTTGAGGCAGATTCTTTTCCGAGTAAATTCCTGATTTCGTTATAATCATTCAAAATTGAATCTCTTTTGGAAGAACTGTTAATTAATTGATCAAGCTCCCTCACTAAATTTTCTTTATTTAGATTACTTTGGATTAACTCTTTGACGATCTCCCTACCTGCTATCAAGTTTACTAAAGAGATATACTTTACCTTTATAATAGCCCTACCAATCAAATATGAAATAAAACTGGTCTTGTAACATACCACCTGAGGAATATTAAATAGCGCTGTCTCTAGAGTCGCGGTCCCTGAGGTTACTATAGCAGCCTTGCTCCTTCGTAGAATTTCATAAGTGCTGCCAAATTCAATCTTGACATTAATAAGCTTTTTTATCGGCTCATAAACCGATGGTTCAAGATTATCAACTCCTGCTACTACAAATGAAAAATCCTTGAATGAAGGAACAACCTGTAACATCAACTCGAGCATGGTTGATACCTCCTGATGTCTACTACCTGGTAAAATCGCTATAGTATTTTCCTGATCGGTATTTTTAGGATTGTTCAAGAGCCATGAATCGATCCTTTCTACCAGAGGATTGCCTACATATTTTGAGTTTACAGAATATTTATTGAAAAACTTTGTTTCGAAAGGAAGTATGGTATAAAGCTTATCTATATACTCTCGAATCTTATGAGCTCTGGACTGATTCCAGGCCCATACCTTAGGGGCTATGTAGTAAAAAATCTTAGTTTCGGATTTAACTAACCTTTTAGCCAGTCGCATATTAAATCCCGAAAAGTCTACCAAGATTAAAACATCAGGGTTGTAAGCTCTTATATCTTCAATACAATTATTAAATATTTTACGCAGGAGATTATAGTTCTTTATCACTTCCCAGAATCCCATAAAAGCCATCTCGCGATAATGAAGCTTTAAGCCATCAGCTTCCTCAGCCATCATATCACCCCCATAGAATTGGAATTCAGCTGTGGAGTCTGCTAATTTCAATTCTTTAATCAAGTTAGCTGCGTGAAGGTCACCAGACCTCTCTCCCACGACCAGGAAGTACTTCAAGATGCTAGTATTAAGATATTAGATAAAAGATTTCAGTATTTAGGTCACAGTAAACTGTTAACCGTGATCCAATTATCCAAAGTATTCAACAAAGTTCTTAGGGGTTTCCACAAGTTTTAAAGAGTGCAATTCGGCGTTTGGAAAATTTTTCTCGACAACCGGTTTAAGAATTTTCCAAAATTCCATGATAATAATCTCACAACTAGCTAGTTTACCTTTCATAAAAGGCACATCCAAGTTCAGGTTTTTGTGATCTACTAAGTCAATTACTTCTGATTTTATAATATCTCCTAAAATTTTCATGTCAGCTACAAAACCTGTATCTGGATTTGGTTCTCCTTTCACAGTCACGATCAACTCAAAATTATGTCCATGCCAATTTTCATTGGCACAAGCACCATAAACCTCTTCGTTCTTCTCTTTAGTCCAATTAGGATTAAAAAGTTTATGAGCTGCGTTAAAATGCTCCTTACGATTTACATAAACCATGGAGCAAAGTTACTAAAGTGATTACAACTTTATAAGAGCTATACTCAGCTATTCGACGATGAATCTTTTTACCGCTTTTTCAGAGCCATTATCTAATGAGAAAATGTATACCCCAGGGTTTAGACTCGAAATATTAATCCGTTCTTCAACTAGCCTATTCTCAAGTATTTGATTACCATTAAGGTCAGTGATAGAAAAAGTATGATTCTCAGAGGGGTCAAAACCAGAAACATTTATAAATTTGGAGGATGGATTGGGGAACAAGGACAAGTTTAATTCGTCCAATTCGTCTATCATATTTAGGATAACGGGACGTGAATTACAAAATTCGTTATCAATTGCTTGTATTACAACTTCATTACTCAGAGAAATCTCCCCTGATGAGTTTTCTATTCTTACTTGATAACTTGTAGGTGTATCGTCTGGTATGACAAACGGAAGGCCGGTAGAATTAGGATCGAAAGTTCCTGCCACTTGATTGTCTATAAGGAGCTCATAAGATAGACCTAGTCCGGTTTGTTCATTAGGGTCATCAAAATTTGGTAGAATAAGAATCGTATCTCCCTCACATGGGAATTGATCTAAAACAATATTGGCCTGAATTGGAACATCTACTCTAGTTTGATATACTCCATTACCATGAGTAGCAACTGCTATATAGCCATCTATAGGTCGGACGGATAACATATCGACAACTTGATTACCAATTGTATTTTCACCAGCTAAGAACCATTCGGTATTCATTGCATTAAGTTGCTCAGTAAAGAATAAACCTGCGCTAGTGCCAACCATATAAATATTATCTGATCCGTTTGGTAGTATTTCCATCCATCTCGTAGACACACCTGCCCCTGAGCCATCAGGATTTTCTTCTAAGTTACCGGCAATTGCAACCCAGGAATTTCCCCCATCTTGACTATTAAATATACTAACAATATCGAAGTTGCTATAGACGATAAAGATGTCATCTGAATTCCTAGGGTTCACCTCAATTGAACTAATAAACCCATTTGATGGTAGTCCTGTGGAGCTTAATGCTACTGTGTTTGGATCATCTAAATTTGTATTATCCACCCTCAAAATTCTAGAAGAAGCTGTGTTTAAATTGAAAGTACCAAAATATAGCTCATTAGCAGGCTGAGTAGAAGCATCCATTGCTGTAACCGCTTCAGTTGCCTCAAGAACATTTGAACTAATCGAAATCCAATCTTCGTCAACCGGATTCGTAGTTACATCGAAAGTCATGAAAATTTCGCCCCTCCCAGCAATAAAAACCTTGTTTGGGATAACCGGATCTGATAGTATTGGATTTACAAACAAATAAGAATCACTCTCTCCTGCATTTGGAGGAAATATTATTCCTGTTTCGGACCCATCATTAATAATGGAGAACCTTACAGCTTGAGCAAATTGAGCTGATGCAATCAATGAGTTATTTGTAAGCTCAGCAAAAGCTCCATCACCTCCGAAAAGGGTTCCCCATAATTCCGTTGGAGAATCAACTTGAGAAATAATAGAAGAATTGTCTTGTAGGCCACCAATAATCCAAGGGAAGTTCACGTCTTTATTGTTGATAGCAATTGTAAAATATTGAGCTGTGTTATAGCCATTATTCAAATTATCGTAATCGACTACTACTAAATCAGAAACGGTCTCCTGAGCTAACGCATCAAAGAAGTTATCACTTGTAGTATCTGATTTGAGGTTATTATTGGTTATACTTAAGCCACCATCATGAGACGATATTGATCTGTTTGGATTGTCAGGGAAAAATAAAAAATCATGCTGATCAGGATGGTGGTTAGCATATACTTGAATGCCCGGAGTATCAGAAAAAGATAGGCCACCTATTACCTGTGTAGTAGAAGAATCCCTAAATCCATTTATAGAACGGTATAATTCAACCCCTCCTAAATAAACAATATCTGGATCGGTTGGATGAACTATCACAAATTGATCATAAGAGCTTTGTGTTGATAGATTTTCAGGCAATGCATTTTCCGGGCGAACAATTAGTGTATCTTCTTCAGCATTATATAGGAAAAGATTAAAGTCTTCGCCAGATGATTCTGTTCTAAAGAAGTAAACCAAACTTTCATTGGATGGGCTTATCCCTATTGTCGTTCGTTCAAACCCTGGGGTAGAAATGGAATCAGGTACTGGAATTTCGGTCCAGTTTAGTCCATCTGCTGAAGTCCATATTCCTATCTCTGTATTGTCCCCGAAATCATCTGATATAGTTGCATATAAAACTCCTGTAGACGTAATAGCTACTTCCGTGCTTAAACTAGTATTCGATGTATCTCCCAGAACAAATTCAAAAGTTTCAAACCCATCACTAGTCCTAATTATTCCATCTATTACAGCAGCATACAGTTCATCTTCTACTTGATTTGTTGTATCTATCACTAATCGGTTGACGAACCTTACGGGATTATCAATATTTGTTATATCACCATCCGATGTAGAGGGTATAACACTCCATGATTGCCCTGAGTCTGTTGATTTATAAATCCCGTCCCCCCGGAAAATAGCCAAACCACTTCTATCGCTCGCTGAGTTACCAATAATCTCCCCGGTTCCATAATACCATATGTTTTCATTTCCTGGTCTAGTATCCTGAACAATACTTACTACACTAGGAAATTGGTCTGGGGTTGTTGTTTGAGTCCAAGTTTCCCCTAAATCTGTCGTTCTCCACATGCCTCCTGAAACACCTCCCGCCAAAATCGTATTAAAAGAAGCGTCAGACATATCGAGCGCGACAGCTCTCGTTCTTCCTCCTATATTGATTGGTCCTCTTGACTCAAAGTTGAATGCGATTTCTTTTGTTCTACTATTACTAGATGATGAGATTCTATCAGACTTTGGAAGCTTTTTTGTAAAAACCAATTCTTTAACTCGTATATTCTGAGGGATTCTATGGGTTTTTGGACTTTGTAATCGCAAAAACTCGTAATTTAGTCTAGCGTGGGGGTTATCAAAATCTCCTTGTGATGTTGGGATGCTTATATCTGGGATGTTTTCTAAATCTAATTTAGGCCTTTCGATACTTCGCAATTGTGAATAATTATTTTCTTGTAATCCTATTCTAATACCAAATACTAGTAAAACAATTAGAAACAAAGGGCAAATAATTAATATAAACTTTTTCATAATTCGATTTCTTATTATTTCTAGAGGACTTTCATTATTCTTCCTTTATTGCTTCCACTTGGATCCAATAAAACTTCCAACAAATAATTGCCGCCTACCGAAAATTCTATAGCACTACTTTTATTTAGATTTAAGATGTCACCTTTTTTTGGAGCAGCTGATAGTGGAGTTTCTCCTAAGGCTATAACATTAATTATTTCAATCTGAATTAATTTATTGCTTAAACCTAAGTCCAGAACTTTTCCCTCTACTCTAATTGCCCCCTTTGATAACCCACCATCTTTTAATATAACATTTTCTGAGTCATCTTGAATAATTCTTCTAGTAGTTTTATAATCTATTGTATTAGATACTACTTTTGATTTTTTACATGAAAAGAATACTATTAGTCCGAATAAATACATTACACATAACCTCATAATAAGCACTCATTTACATTTACACCTTACAATATATAAAGATAAAGAACGGTTATTGTTAAAATTCATTTGTCATTCATTTTGTAATATTTTAAGCTAATTTTTACTAGCCCATTACAAATCTTGACGTTAAACTTATAGCTCCAAGAAAAGCCTTAACATTTAAGCCTTAATTAATAAGCTTACTATCATATCATAAATTAATTTCTAAGGGATGTGAACAAGTTCACATCACTATATTTACAAAATGATAGTTCATAAGACGTTTTATGGATTACTGTAGACACAGGAATGACTTACAGTGTTAGTTTTAAGTGTAATTCCCAGCGTAGCATGAGAGTTTTTTTTTAAAAAAAATTATTGATAATAGAGGATAACCATATTTGTAAATCAGACTTTATCAATAAAAAGTTCTAATTGTTGTTTCTCTAATTAAAGCTACAGCAAGCATGTAATAATACAGTATCAAAAATATATGTACCATTTGTAAACTAGCTTAATTTTAGTCAGCAAACTTATAATTAAGTTTAAGAGAATAATATTTTTGTCTTTTGAATAAATAAAATCCAATGTTCAGACTAAATCAAAATTCTTAGCCTAACATTTACAAATTCCAATTATTAATCTAATCAAAGTTTCTTGTAGTAACCGTATTGTTGTAATTTTAGTGATAACGATTTTTATAAAGACCAAGTAATAAAATGTCAAGATCATACAATCTACTGAGCACATTTGTAATTTTTGTTGTTCTAAGTTTATCTTTTTATAATACAACTGTTACTGCAAATGAAATCAATCAGGAAACTGAAGGGCAACTTGAATTAATAGATGCTATTTATGTTAACCTGGAGAGAATTGACTCTATAGTTAATGCAAATGAATATAGCGATTTGAGCATAATTAAGGAAGAGCTTCTTTTAAAAAAACGTATAAAAAGTAGGGTCAAATATTTAGAAAAATCGAACGTTGACGTTCGATCGGAATTAGATAGTATTCAAAAATTAACACTTTTCTCTTATTTGAAACTGTCAGCAATAGATACGTTTTATAAAGAATGGTCTTTGAAACAAGATCGACTTGAAACAGAGTATTATAGAAGTTGGAATGACGTTTTTCAGTTAAAAGGAAGAGTTGAGAATCTATTCATCGAAACGAAAGAGTACAACTTTAATTTTGGTGGTTTGGATGAAAAAGAATCGGTAAAGATTAATAAAAGACATTTATACAATGCAATGTCGGAAGCTTACAAATACGACCTAAAAATATTAAAGAACATTAAACAATGTGATTATAAGGATAGGATCCGGGTTTTAAGTCATACCAAAGAATTATTAGTCAAGTCGGAAGACATTTTGTTTGATAAAAACACTAAAGCATTAGAAAAAAGTCTAAAAAATATTGAAGATCCTAAAGTATTAGGAGCTATGATTCTTGAATATGAGCCTCAGGAATAGTTTACTAATTTAAGCTGTTATTCACCAATTCTAATAGAGAGTTTTCATCTAACACAACGAACTTATTTTTCTTTGCATAGTCTGCAATCAATCCACCCTTTTCTGAGCCTATTTTCTTTATTAAAGATTTTTTACCAAGTGTAATCTTTCGATATATCCCATCTTCACCTTTAACATAATATTTATAAACATTTTTGAACTCGTCTTGTGTATTACCAGATCCATATGCCCTTTTAAAATCAGCTTTCTTATAATTCTTGTTATGTGATTTTAAAATCAGATTATCAGGACGATAAAGAACCTCATAAAACTTATCTTCATAGATACCTTCTACCGAATCAGCGGGGATACTTTTAAAAAAATAAGTTCTGTCATCATTTTTGGGAGATACCTCTAGTGCTTTTAATTTAGACGAATTTAGTTTAAATACCGCTCCTTCTGATCGCTTCATGAGAACACGATTGGTGTATAAATCTAAGTTCAGGGCTACATTTTCAACGATTGGTCCCTTCTTCGTGTAAACCTTTCCTATTAACCAATCTTTATCTAAAAATGGTGTGCCAATGGTCTTACCAGGTGCTATATCAACATTACCTAAGTCTCCCACATTGATTAAACCATCCAAATCCATGTCTATCGTGGCATCAGTGACCATACCATCATTAGCTTGCGACAAGCCATTGAATACAAATAAAAAACAAGTTAAAATGGAAAAAATATACCTCTTCATTGATATAAATTAGGTTAAATAAAAAAAGCGAAGCTACCAATTAGCCTCGCTTTTAATAATCAAATATTATTCCACTTTATCATTCAGGATCAATTAATCCTAGAATAAAGGTGTCTGACATATCATTTATCATGATTTCTTCATCATTGTTCAAACTACCTACATTTTCCAAATTAATTTGGAAAAAGGTAGTATCGCCACCCATGGGATCAAAAGTAAATGCTGCAGGGTCAAGTGAAGCACTATACGTTTGTGATTCAATACCAGGATTGAAGATAAAAGTATTAGAAACATTAGGTTCTAAAATACCTGTTAAAGCAGCCTCTTCATTAAACTCAATACTTGCCTGTTGAGCTATAGAACCAGGTCCTCCAAGTAGTATATCTACTTCAAAACCACCAGCAAAAGCAGCTGAATCCACATAAATAGTATCTGCGGATAAACTAAACAATTTATAGTCATTAACAATTTGATAAGTCGCCGTACTGGCTGCAGTGTCAATAAATACAACTTCCCCCGAGCCTGTTATATCTAAGATGTTAATTACAAGATCAAGCGTATCATTAGCTAAGATATCATCAATTAAAGTAATATTAATTGATGGAAAGTCCTCAACAGTATCAACAGCAGGATCATACATAAATGTAGTACTCTCAGCGATCGTGAAATCAACACCTTCAACAGCAGTAGAACTAGCATCGATCTCAAAAGTTATTGTTAAAACTTCATCAATAGAATCCTCAACACCCCCGAAATCCAAAGGAATTTGTAACATACCATCAGTTTCTAAAACAATTTCATCTATAGAATAAACGCCAAAGTTTATTGCATTATCAACTATTGTTACGGAAGTAGTAATTGGTATTCTATCGTTAATTTCAAGATCATTGACGGGAAGATCCCCACCTGTAACTGTAAATGTTACTGTTCTATCTTCCTGTGCTATAAGATCATCGGGCAAAGTTATCGGAACACCTACCGTCAATTCTCCTGCTGGAATGGTCGCCGTACCAGTCATATTGATGGCACCCGTCATACTCCAGGTAGCATTGATATCAACATCACTATCAACACCTGTAAACGCACCAATCAAAATTGTTGCCGTTTCACCTTCCTGAATCTCCTCAACAAAACTTGAAGAAACTAAACCAAGAACAGGTGGGAGTAAAGTAGGTTGAATATCACTTCCATCATCTTCTTCTACACAAGATGTTATCAACATTCCCGTGGAAAACAGCATCAGGGTTAATACCCCCAATGCTTTTAGTTTATTGTATAATGTATTTTTCATTCTATATACTTATTCTAATTAGAACCCTGGGTTTTGAACCAAAACACCCTCATTTAAATCAATCTCTCGCTGTGGCAACGGGTAAATTGCTCGGTCATCACCCGCAACAACACCTACTCCACCACCAGCTGCATTGTCCGGAACATTCGCTGCTGTTCTAAGAGGAGCACCGATTCGAAGTAAATCCATTCTTCTATGGCCTTCAAAAGCAAGCTCCAATCTTCTTTCATTCCTAATCGCAGCTAATAATTCTTCCCCGCTAGCAAAGTCACCAGCACTTAATGCGGAAAGACCGGCACGTTCTCTAATCTGATTCATGAGTGCTATAGCATCCGTATTTACAGTACCACTTTCGGCAACCAAAGCTTCTGCGCGGGTTAAAATAATTTCCGATATTCTAATCATCGGATAATCACTTTCATCAGTCGCTCCATTATCATATTTCAAGGTAAATATGTCTGGTAGACCAGAAAAAGTGGCATCTTCTTCAAAGAATTCTGCTCTTATATCTCCGGCTTCAAAAGTAGCCAGCAGATCAGCACTTGGAGGACAATCTCCTCTACCGGCCTGATTACTACCTTCGTAATATCCGTCAAAGCTACCACTTCCTAATTCGGCATCATTATTAGATTGAGGATCAATAGCCGTATTTACAACAGCAAATATAATTTCAGGATTTGCAGTATCCCAGAACGAATAATCAGCGGCTAAAGTATTAAAACCTGCATCGATAACCGATCCAGCTAGTGCTGCTGCTTCTGCGAACTCGCCCCTGTATAGTCTCAAACGAGACTCCAGCGCCTGAGCGGATTGCACACTGGCAAATCCAAAAGTTACCTCATTGTAGTTCGGTAAATTGGCAGCCGCAAAATCCAAATCAGCAATAATTTGCTGGTGAACTTCACCAACCGTACTTCTGGGTAATAACACAATCTCACCTGTGAATGGTTCTAAGAACAATGGAACACCAGGTGAAGATCCGTTACCCACCTGGAAAGGCTGAGCAAAGAAATTAATCAATTGAAAATACAAAGCAGCTCTTATAAAGCGAGCCTCACCTTCTAAACGACCAGCTTCTTCCGCTGTTAAAGTAGGTACTGTTGAAGCATTTGCAATGATAGCATTTGCTCCTAAGATACCTTCATAGGTGTCTCGCCACATTTCATTTACTTCGCCAGATCCGGCAGTCAATGTATAGGTATCTATTTCCTGGAGACCTGTAAAGGTTCCAACGAAGTTTACATTATCAGTAGCATAATCTGCAATAATTTGAGGCATTGAACCAAAAACATGTAGATCCTGCATCTGATTATAAATACCAATTAAGGCTCCTTGAGCAGCTAACGGATCTGTAAATACGACTTGATCCGATAATGATTGCTGCGGCGTTAGGTCAATAGCATCTTCGCATGAACCGAAGAGCATAACCATACTTAAACTAAGAATTATTATTTTTTTCATCTTGATAAAAATCTTATAATTAAAACCCAAGTGAAACACCCACGGTAAATGTTCTTGCCTGAGGTGAAGTAAAGAATGTTTCACCCTGAGCTACGCCAGGATCAACACCTGCATTACTCACTTCGGGATCCAATCCAACATCATCTTTTAAATCACTGAAAAAGGTGAAAAGATTAGTACCGGATACGTATACCCTTGCGCGGGTTAAAAATTTCGATGCCTCCAGTATTGATTTAGGAACGCTGTATCCAAGCGTCATATTTCTTACCCTTAAGAAACTGGCATCAATCAAATGCTGAGTTGATTCATTATCGAAATTAGCCAAACCATCCGATTGAAGTGCAGGTGCCTGTGTAATGTCACCTGGCTGCGTCCAGATATCTAAGTTGTTAACAATGTTGTTAAAACCACCACTACTTAAAATATTACGATTGAATTCAAGATCTGCAGCATAGACATCACTACCGGTTACAAAATTCAAGAATATTCTGAAATCAAAATTCTTATATCTCAATTCACTGTTTAATCCTCCAGTCCAATCCGGAATACCTTGTCCAACGATCACCCGGTCTGCTGTAGTTAGTGTTCCTGTGACTTCACCCTCACGGTTCAAAAACTCGGGCTCTCCATTGGCAGGGTTTATACCCGCGAAACGATTCAAGAAAAAAGTTGACACCGATCCCCCTTCAACAGCTCTTTGTTGACCAAATGCAGCCAAAGCAACAAACCTATTGCCATCTAGATCTTCAGATGATCCTTCTGGTAATTCCGTAACTTCATTATTTAAATATGCAGCGTTAGCTGTTACCGTCCATGTGAGATCACCGGAATTGATTACATCTACTGATAAGCTTAAATCCGTTCCCTGATTAACCAGTTCTCCCGCATTTTGTGTTATGGAAGGAAACCCAGTTGTTGCCGGAACAGGTACGTTTAATAAAAGCTCCGTAGTGACCTTTCGGTAATAACTCGCATCTAATCTGATGCGATCATTTAAAAAATTAACGTTCAAATTCACATCAAACTGAGCTGTTTCCTCCCAAGTTAAATCAGGATTAGCTGGCTGAGATGCTTCAAGTCCTGGTACTCCCGCATAATCATTACCCGCTTGAAAAAGACCCAAAGAGGCAAAGTTAGTGATACGATCATTACCGGTAACCCCATAACTAGAACTTAACTTTCCAAAAGAAATAATGCTGTTGCTTGGGAAAAAATCTTCATCTGAAAATATCCATCCCCCGGAAACAGACCAGAACACTCCATAACGGTTGTTCGCTCCGAATCGGGAAGAACCATCACCTCTAACACTAGCTTCCAAGAGATATCTATTTTTATAGTTATAGTTAACTCTTCCGAAAAATCCCCACAAAGCCCAGTTTGTACCCTGTGAAGACGTCGTTAACGGTGTTGCACCTGATGCTACATTAGGAAGAGCATCTGAAATAAAACCTGAAGTTTGTGCCGTTACTCTCCTTTGATCCGACTCTTCAAAACTAAACCCAACTAAAGGGGTAAGCGTTGATTCTCCAAAAGTTGCGGTGTAAGTAGCTGTATTGGTAACGAGCCATTTATCTTCCCTGAAATCTCTTTGGGTGGCCACTCCTCCTGCTGCAAACAGATCTAAAGTTCTTCGTTGATCAAAAGTTGAAACACGGTCAAAACCCCAATCAGATCTAAGTACAAGATTTTCTAGAGGTGAAATTTCCACGTAAGCGTTACCTAAAAGCCTGTTGGTGGTAAGCTCTAAAAGATTTTGCTCCTGAGAAGCTATAAAGTTACCAAAACCAGCGTCAACTACATTCCCATCTGCATCCACCGGCTCTAATACCGGAAGTTGCAATAAACCAACCGTGAGTGGAGACCCTGTAGAGTTTTCCTGAAAGAAACGGTCTGTAATACCCCGAGTAAATGATATATTCGTTCCAAACTTTACAAAATCACTCGCTTCATGAGTGATGTTGACACGTCCACTTAGACGATTTAATTCATTTCCAACCTGATATCCCTCGTTGTCGAAGAGAGTTCCACCTACAAAGAAAGCCGTTTTATCGGTACCTCCTCTAGCTGAAAGAGAATAATTACTTACCCTTCCAGTTTGAATAGCCGCATTTCTCCAATTAAATCCTCCTTGATTTTGTAAAGAAGGGGCACTAGGTGTTCCACGTGCTGTCGAAATATTAGCTCTGAACTGTCTCCATTGATCCGGAGAAAGAACTTGTCTTACAACAGTAGGTGTTTGCCATCCTGTATAATAATCAGCTGAAAAAACTGTTGCTTCACCAACAGAACCTTTCTTCGTTGTGATTAAAATCACCCCATTTCCACCTCTGGATCCATAAAGTGCTACAGCAGAAGCATCTTTCAATACTGTGATTGATTCGATATCATTCGGATTAATATCCGCCAGCGGGTTAAGTGCAGAACCTCCTAATTGAGCAGTAGCTTGATTTTGAGCATTAGTACCTGATCCATCTATCAGAGGAACACCGTCAATGACATAAAGTGGTTGAGTACCCGAGTTTATAGAAGCAACACCTCTAATTCTAACTGCTTGCGGTGCTCCAATAACTCCTGAACCTCCTGCAATCTGCACACCAGCAGCCTGCCCTTGCAAAAGCTCTTGTGCACTTACCACAGGAAAGTTCTCAAAATCTTTACTACCTACCGTTTCGATCTGTTGAATATTCAGCTTCTCGGATTGAGCTCCATAAGCCTGAACAACAACTTCACTTAGCTCAGTTACATCTGATGCCATTTGAACATCAAGGACTGATCTAGCTCCTATCTCAACTTCCTGAGATGCTAGTCCAATAAAAGAAAAGACCAAAGTTCCTCCTTCAGATGGAACATTTAGCTTGTAATTACCGTCTATATCGGTAACGGTTCCCGTGGTAGTACCTTTGAGTACTACGTTAACTCCAGGAAGACCAGAGCCATCTTCGGCCGAAGTAATCCTTCCGGATACTGCGCGTTCTTGAGCACTAGCCGAGAAGACTAGTAATAAAGAAAGCACAAAATTAAAGAGTAAAAACTTCCTCATACTTTATTAAAATAGGTTAACAATTAAACATAGAACACTCTGTTCTAATTTCAAATGTAATACAAAATGAAGGCGATGAAAATAAAATGAAGAATTTTTTACCTAACTATTAGGGATATGAAGAATTTAATACTGCCGAATACAGAAGTACATAAAGGTTGTTCTTATTTCAAGAAAAGTCGTAAAAAGAACATTGTATTAAGCGTCAGGCAGTTAAGTGATACTCTGTTGAAAGCTAAGGCTCAATCTGAGATAGCAATTTTTTATACCAGCTCTCCCCAAATTTACGTGTTAATGGTTCTTTAAGGAATTTATAAAGTGGGATTTTTAATGATTCTCCTAACGTGCATGCAGGACTACATATTCCCCAACGGTGGTAATTTAAGGCAAAGGTTTTTCCGTATTGATCAGCTCTTATAGGATATAAGTGACAGGATATAGGTTTTTTAAACTCGGATAAACCTTCCTCATATGCTTTTTCAAAGGAACATTTTAAAGTCCCGTTCTTTTCGTAGTAAGCATAAGCGCACTCTTTTCCCGATACGGTAGGAGTACTGAAATCCCCTTCTTCGTCAAATACATAGAGCCCTTGCTTTTGGATTGCTTTTAGACCTTCTTCGGATAAATAAGGCTTTACTTTATCGTAAGCTTCTTCTATTGTTTTTAATTCTTCTTTTTCAAGAGGTGCTCCTAAGTCCCCTTCAACACAGCATGCTCCTTTACATTTTTCCAAATCACAAACAAAGCATTCTTCCTTTATATCGTCGGATAGGATTACATCGTCTACAATGATCATAGTACGAAGATAGCATTCCGTTATTAGCTTTCAGCATTTGGCTTTTTGGTAGTTAGGCATTGGATGATTATGCTGTTGAGGCAAATGTATTTTGTAACTCTAACAATAATCATCAATCAGAAAATCGAATGCTTTGAACATAAAGAAAACCAGTATTTATGGAACTTTTTTAAAGAACCCTACTATGAATTAATTGCTAATTGCTAATTGCTAATTGCTAATTGCTAATTGCTAATTGCTAATTGCTAATTGCTAATTGCTAATTGCTAATTGCTAATTGCTAATTGCTAATTGCTAATTGCTAATTGCTAATTGCTAATTGCTAACCACTAACTTGCAGCATGGATTATTTGGACAGCTTAAACTCAAATCAAAAAGAAGGAGTAATCAACACGGAAGGGCCTTGTATGCTTATTGCTGGAGCAGGATCTGGTAAAACTAGAGTGCTTACCTTGAGAATGGTCCATCTCATGAGGGCACAGGGGGTCGATCCCTTTAATATTATGGCACTAACGTTCACAAACAAAGCAGCTAGTGAA
>JBCCDY010000035.1:0-28265 GCA_039030555.1 Bacteroidota bacterium | reverse complement strand
TCTGCCTGGGTCAGGCGGTTCAGGGCATCGTATTCGTAGGCATAGGCACTTCCGCTTGCTGATAGGATATTCTTCCAGCTGATGCCGGATATATTGCCGTTGTATTGTGGTGTTCCGATGCCGCTGGTGTAGGAGAGTTCCATGCCAAACAGGTCGTATGTATCGTTGTTGTTGCTGGCTGTGACGAGGTCTGCATTGTTTATCGATTTCAGCCATCCTCTGATGTTATAACGGTAGTCGATGCTCTGTGCATAGGTTGTGTTTCCCTGCTGGCCTTCTTTGGCGTGAAGGTTCTTTTCGATGAGTTCTCCGAGTTCGTTATATGCGTTGTGGGCTAAAAGGGTTTTCCCCTGGCTTAGTTTCAGGCCTTCTATAGTTTTACCTTCTTGGGTAAGGTAGGCTTCTACATGAATACTATGCTCAGGATTAAAATATCTTTGATGGGCTATAGTATTTCCTTGATACCAATATAGGCTGTCTTTTCTTCGCTCTAGATGATACTCACTTTCACCAATTGTTCCATTGGGACCCAGCCATCCTAAAAATGCTCCGTTGATACGCATCAATGGTCTGCGACTATTATCGTAATACACAATACAGGCGCCTTCCCCACCATTGTCTTCCCAGTTCAAACATATTTTTTTTCCTCCTGCTTCGTGAAGTGTATAGCTTAGTTTCACATGTTCTCCAATTCCGTATGTTGTATTGTTGGTAGCGCTCCCACTCGTTTGACCCTCCGAGAGTTTTAGGATGTTGTTTTCTGTTTCTGTATTGGTATGGGAGTCCCATTGAACGATTTCTATTACTTCATACCAGCTGTTGATCAAGCGGTCGGCGTGGTCGTAGTCGTAGCTTTGTTCAATCTCTATATCTTCTTCTACTCCGTGATCGAAATAGAAGGAGGATTCGATGGCCCTGATCTTTGCATATCTATGAAGTGAGGCATCAAAGATAAGTGTGCTGTATGATGGGACTTCGGAGGTATAAAACACTTGGCCGTTTTGGAGATATCGTATCTCACTTCCTAAGCGCTCTACTCTAAATTCATCTCCCACCTGATAGGTTCCGAACGTACCTCTGTTTGCTCCTTTTTCAAATACTCTAACATCTCCGTTGCTGACTAAACTGATGGCATAATCGATACTGGTATAGCTGGCGTCAATATCTTTTTCTGCCAGTCCGGCCATTAGGCTTCGATCTGTTGTAACTGCGGTGAACTGCACCCAGCCACTCGTGTTTGACTTCAAGCGGTTCAGGGAGGATGCATTTCCACTGTAGCTGTTGTGTGAGTTCTTAATCAGGGTATCTCCTTCCTGGTAAGTTCTGAGGAATGCTTCAAGTACCACAGGATAAACCGAGCCTGCTTCTTTGGGTAAACTAAAATTGCTTTGAATGTTTGAAAGGCTGGCCAGGGTATTCAGGGAGAGGTCTATGACTACTGGGTCAGTGCTTAGTTGGGTGAATTGGAAAAGCAATTCACTATTGAGGTAGATCTTTACGGTATCGCTTTCCCTGGAAAGCCTTACCACATCTCCAATGGTGAGGGTGGTGAGGGTTTGTTGGCTTTGCTGTTGGTAATAGGCTCGCAAGCTGGAACCAAATAAATATATGGAGTGGTCTATGTCTGGGTAGTTTGTGGAGTTGTCTGTATCATTAAATCCTAAGAAGCGGTTCCCTGTAGTAGTCATTACGGTGGTCTCTACGTAGCCATCTTCTCCGGATTCTAATCTATTTATGGTAGAGGCTCCTGAATTCCACCCTGAGGAGGTACTGCTAAAGGTATTGTTTTCTTTTTCTATGTTCTTTTGGTTCTTCCATAGGAGTGGTTCCGGACTTTTGTGGCTGGTGGTGCTTTGCAATAGGTTGCCTACGAAGTCGTAGGTGTTACTGGTGCGGTCTACTCCGCCTCTGTGGTTGTCGCTGATGGTCTGGATGGGCCTGTAGCGATCGTCGTAATAGGTCGTGCTCCGTAGCCATTGTCCTGTGTTTAGTATCCTCGTCATACTTCCGGTCACCAGCGTCTTTACCCTATTGAAAGGGGTCGGATACTCTTGGGTCGGTTGATACTGGTAATTGGCAAGGTTGGCGTGGTGGTAGTCGTAGTTATCATAGTAGGTCAGGTTGTGGTAGTCCTGGGGGTTTACCTGGCTTGGAAACGACTGGTTGGTGTAGTTGTAATGGGTTCCTCCTTTTTCTTCGTAGTATCGGGGGCTGATCATTTGAAGGGTGGATTCGATGGTATGTAAGGAAAGGTCTGCGATCAGGCTTCCACTTGAAGCGACGAGGGAGGTGTAGAACACTTCTCCGTTTTTCTCATAGGTGATGGTATTCCCTCTCCTTCTTACACTTAAATAATCGCCTGTAACGTAGGTGCCAAGTATGCCCCGGTTAGCACCGGATTCGTATACTCCTAATTGTTTGCTGCTTTTTAGATAAATGGCGTAGTCGATGGTTTGAAAGCTATGGTTGGGACTTTCGGTGGAAAGGCCAAACATTCTATTGGTGTGGGTTTCGGTGGCTATCGCTTCGAGTACCCCGTCTGCTCCATCTGCTATGATGGTCTGGCTGGAGGCGCCTGCATTCCATCCGGTAGTTCCGGTTTTGGTGATCAGGCCTCCTTGTTCTGTAATACCGCTCTGCGTTATCCACTCTATCTTTGCTCTGGAATAGTAGTCTTTCACTTTTTGCTGTACGGCTACTCTATCGTCGCTATCGTAATAGATTCCGGTGGAGACCGGCCTGTTCAGGGCGTCGTACTTGGTGAATAGCCATTCGCTTCTTTTACGCTGTGCTCCGTCCTGGGTCAGTACCAGGCGGTCTCTGTCGTCATAAACCAAATAAACGGGTGCTGCCCCGGGGGCTTTCTTTTCGATCATCCTTCGCCTGCCATCGTATTCGTATTGGAAGGCGTACTGCTCCAGTATGTTTGGGTCTACGACTTGGGCTAAACCTTCTTGTATGAAAAAGCTGCAAAGAAATAGAAATGAAAGTAGTTGTAATATCTTTCTCATGGGTAGTGCTACGTTCATGGTTGTTCTATTTGTTTCACAGCTTCCGGGGGTAGTACTACAGCCAACTGCCCAAAGTCATCGTAGACATAATAGGTCTTGGCATATTCCGCTGCTCCGGATTGGACGGCTTTTAAGACTATTCGGCCTTCTTTGTCTTTGTATTCTTTGGCCTGGTTGCCATGTTCATCTGTGGTAACTGTTAGGTAGAGTTCTCCTGCTTCGTAGTGATTATTCTCTTCCAGGCTTCCAGAGTCGTTTATTTCGAATAGGATCACCTCATCTTCTTCATTGGTCAGGTAGTCAAACTCTATCGGATGGTCCTGCCAGGCCTCTCCCGGTGCATATTGTTCTTTGATGCGGTTTAGGGGGGAGTTGTCGTACAATATGTTTGAGAAGGGCTTAGTACTGCTGGCTACCTCGGTTGTATTTATATAAAAGCTGCTCTGCTCGTTTTTAAAGTCCTCCTTAAAGTTACCACTTTGATCGGGGGAGGTGTAGGGTAAGTACTGCATGGGGGTACGCCCAAACTCATCATAGAATGTGGCCTGGAGAACGTCGTATCCTTGTGGTGAGTGTTCTTGTATTACACTTTGAATAGGCCTGCCTCTTCCGTCTACGTAGCTGTTTGAGGTGGTTGCAGAGTCTTTTCGGTTGATCCCAAAGGCTGCATTGATCGATTTTACTCCGCTCAGCCGTACGTATTTGGTGTTTATTTGGTGTATGGCTTCTTTGTTAATGAATACGGAGGTTTGGTTTCTGCACTTTCCTCCATTTTCAATGTCTTTCGTGATGACTACTTCATATAGCCCCGGTTCAGAGGCTGAATAGGTGCTTGAATTACTCACGAACACTCCATCTTTTTGCCATCGGTATTCATCGTAGCTTTCATTTAGTGTAAGGTTTACGCTTTCATTTACTTCTAAGTAGTGGGTGCCTGAGTTCAGCTGGTCGGAAACGAATGAAACGTTTTCAAATGCATACAAAAGTGTGGTGTCTATCCAATTGCAGTTGTATGGGTCTTTTATGATGTAGGTTAGGGTATGTGTTCCTGTGTTGATGTTCGCAGGATCTATTTCGTTTACTTCGGTTCCGTTCAAACGCCAGTTGCCCCAGGAGGGGGAGCCGAATAATTCAAATGCATCATCGCTCTTAAAGGCACATAGAGGACCTCCTGCATCTGGTTGGTTGGTTAGTTCGGGGTACTCGCTGATGGTTTTGCCTCCTATGAATACGGGGCTGGAGGTGTTCACATATACTTCGTAACGACCTGCTTCATTATAGGGGCCAAACTGAATGCCTTCGCCTAAAGAGTTGCTTGTTATCTGTTCTGTATTTCCTCCATTGTCTTTCGTTATGAAGTAGGTTTCTTCTGGTCTTGTCGGGTTGATCCTTATGGTTTCCCCGGGGCCGTTTCGGCATACGAGGCCGTCTCCGGATATTAATATGTTATGGTCGCTTTGTCCTGGTACAACTCGTATATACTTTTTGAAGGTGTTTTCTACACAACCGTTCTCTGTATAGGTATAGATCAGTTCGTATTCCTGGTTAAGTTGTAGTGAGCCTATGTTTATCAAAGTGAAATTACCGTCTAACAGCAATGCGTTGGTTGGTCCTTCTGTCATGCTCCATGTTCCTCCGGGGGCGGGGGCCCCGGTAATGTGCTGGTCGCCATCGTCTGAAAAGTAGGTGGTCAGGTTTCCTGTGGTGTGTGTGCTGGTTATGAATTGTACGGTCACTGGTGTACGACCGCTGCTGCCTCCGTCTCCTTCGGCTTCTACATATAAGGTGGTGCTTGCATTTAGGCTTCTACTAATACTTATGCCATTGCCTATGGGACTGGTAGCGCTTACGGACTCGTACCAGTAATAGTCGGAAATAAATTCGCCTTCGGGGTTTACAACTCCTCCTCCGGAATTGGGGTCTGTGGATTCATTCACAGTGAAGTATACGGTTGTAAAGGGCCCTAACTCGGGCTCGCAAATGATTTGTGGGGAGGCGAAAGCTATGGGTGGCTCTGGTGCTGGTATGGGTGGGTAGGCCACTAGGTTAACGGTATTACTGAATGTGCTTTCGCAACCGTGGTTGGAGGTGGCTTTGACTTTCACGGATAGTGTATTGCCTTCGGTTACGGTAAATGTGGTATTTGATCCTGATGCCAGGTGGACATTGGTGTTCGCATTGTACCACTTATATTGACTGATGGTGGCGTTGGATGCTGTGGCGGAGAGGTTGAAGGCAGTAGTTCCGGTACCGGCGGGTGGATTGGATGGGGTTATGACGGGCTTTCCGGGTATTGGGTTTACAATGACGGTGACGTTTCTTTTGTTACTGGGGATTAGTCCGGGGGTTTCGTTTCTTACGTAAAATGAGGTTGTGGAACTTACATTGGTATATAGTCTCCTGGGGTTGGAGGATAACACATAGGCATCACTGCCTATGTTAGAGCCTACGGGTGTATTGTTACTTCGGTACCATTTATATGTTCCACTTGAGGAGGAGGTTACATTAAAATTCGCGGGTGATGCTCCACAGAGGGATACGCTCGTTCTGTCTACGGAGGGGGTTGGGGCGTTTGATACGTAATTGATATAAACGTTATTGCTCTTGGTCTTAAGTGTGGGGTCATCGTTTCTAATGGCATATACATAAATTGTTGTAGTTGTGGATATGGTGCGGTTGTTTACGCATTTTCCATTTATCGTACTTCCTCCTATATGCCATTCATAAACTATAAAATCACTACCACTGGTTGTACAGTTTTCTCCTAAAATTGAAAAATTGAAGGATGTGGGTGAGCTTATGGTGGTGCTGTTCGGGTTGAAAAGTATTGTCGGTTTTGCCGGGGCATTGCCGCCGCCTCCACCTCCGGGGGGGTCTACGATTTCGATCTGTCCGTATGCTGTGGTGCAACATATTAAAATGAAAAATACAAAAGCGGATAGCTTTTTTAATAACGTTAAACTGCGCTCTGTTCTCATGCTAGTTAGGATTATAGTATTGATAATCATGGACGCTCAATACATTGCCTTCGAGGTCTTTTACTGCTTTTAGTCTCCTATGGCTATCGTACTCGTAATAGGCTGTTGTTCCATTAGCATCTGTTACAGAACTCACCTGGGAGTATTCATAGGTATAGGATTGCATTTGTGACCCTTCCGGGTAAATCCTTATTTCATCGATGTATTGTCCTGGGTTGCTAAAGCTTATCCCGCCGCCGCTGTGGGTGAAGCTTTGTTTATGTTCTACCCAGTCTGTTCCATCATATACCGACCATTCTTTTGTATAGTTACCTGCTGGTAGGGAGCTTACGGTATAGTTGCCAAAAAAGGCTTTCTTTCCGGTCTTGGCATGTAATACTTCAACGCCTTCACTGTACTCAAAACTGTTGTAGTAGATCTGGTTCCTTTGCGCATTGGAAACGATGGCCAGGGGGTTTTCTTCTAAGGGCGTCCAGATGATGGCTTGCTTAACGCCTGCTCTCCCTTCTACTTCTTCGGGCTTTCCATCGATATCGTAGCGTAAATACCGATTGACGGTCTCGTATTCGTTTTCCTTATGGGCAATCTGTGTTTCTTCCAACACCAAATGGTCGTTTGGGTTAATGCCATAATGGCTTTTTGATCCGGATATAAAGGATCCGTTCCTGGTGGTCCTCTGCTCTAATACCGGGGAAAGTACATGTTTGGAGGTCATGAAACTCACACTTTTGTCCTCCGGATAGGCATAGTCGGTCACCAATACGTCTCCATTGCTTTGAAGCGTTTCTGTACTTGTTAAAAAGGTGTGGTGGGGGGAATCGTGTTTGAATGACGATTGCAGAATGATAGAATCCTGATCTTCCTGGATATTCATCACTGATGTAGAGTCTTTGTAAAACCATTCGGAGTGAGCAAAATATCTTGAATAACAGGCAGACTCAAAACTTCCTGCCACCCTTACTCCTAAAGATCTGTTAATATTTACTCCAAAATTGTAGCGGTGATGTTCTTCTCTTACCAGGTTACCGGCCGAATCAAAATCCTGCTTTTTATTGATTAGTCCATTTCTCCAATCATATCGTATCGATGGTGCAAAAGGATATTTTCCACCGCCAGACCAATACTCTTCCGGATGAACATTAAACCAATATCTTGTTTTTCCATTGTTAATGATCTCTCCATTATCATTTATTTTTTCATATACTACCTCAACATTTCTATAGGCTACATTACCGCTTTGAATGGTGGAAAGAGGAAAATTACTGCTCGAAGTAAGAAATACCACCTGGCATCTTGCGGAACACGATTGCTCCTTTTGAAATACAAAAAGAGGGTCTGAAGTTAACAATCCACTGGAAGACCCAGGCTGATAGAAAAAATCGTAATTATAAGAGCTTACAATATTCTTATTAAATCTTGTCCCATCACTCTCTATTACTTTTTTCACGCGCAATCCTCCTGCATATTTAACTGGCGGAATCGACTCCGTAGTACTATTATGCTCATCCCAAGAGGCTAAGTAAACAAAGGCCGGTTCTAACAAGGGATCGTTCCAGTACTTCATATTAGCTCTTAGCTTGTACCGGCCAGCAGGTAATGTTTTTCGAAATGTAAAATTATATTCGTCTATGACTGTTTCATCAACTCTAAACCTGTAGTATTCAGTTGCATTATGAATACTGTCGATGTGTAAGCCAGGGTCATCCGAATAAACATACCATCTGGGAGCCTTAACTTCAGTGAGCCTAAAATTTTCAGATTTCAAACTAAACCTCACTTGTCTCGAACTAGGCAAGGTAAAGGTAGTCTCTTTGTATAAGGGTTCCTGAGTAATTCCGGGAGTAAACCCCTTAACAGCTACAGAGACTGGACTTATATTGGTATTGTAAATAATTTTATCCGGGTCTAATTGTGCTGTATTTAGTTCGTATTCGAAAGTGGAACTCCCTCCTAGTGGATATATGATCCTTTTTAAAGAGTACGCTTTGGTATACTCTAAAGAGGGTGAGCGATCTACCCCACCTCCAAAGTGAATATCTAAATTAGGGTTGCTGTAGTTTGGTAAAAGAGTTGGTGTAGAATTTCTATCATTAGCAATCTGACCTGAATAATAGCCCCAAAAATCTATAGCCGTAGAAAACCTATTTGGAAGAGCAACACCTTCGTGGTATTGAAATCGGTAAGGCGGAACCCTGGAGTTAGCTCCACTATTGCCCTCTTCTTGAATTGATTGAAGTTTTAATCTTAAGTAAAATTCATTGCGAGAAGGGCATAAAGGAAGGCACCCTTCATTGGTAGGGCCGACACCTCCACCTGGTTCAGATTCAAAATAATTGTAGCTGAAATTGAATTTTTTAAGAAGTCCACTTTCTTTATCATGTATTTCTATAGCTTGAAGTACTGAATCAGAGGGAAAATCTAAACGGATATCTCCTTTAACAAAAACTATGGAGTCATTTTTAGTGAGTATATAATCTAATACCGAGCTTTCTATTTCTGTTCTATTTAAGCCTAAATTAACATAAGGTGTTATACTAGAACAACTTTCCCCTTGTCTCGGAAAAGCTCTTCTCTCCGTAGAAAGGCTAAAGATATTTGAGCTTGTGCGTGAGTAATAGAAACTTATAGAATCAAGATTATTGAAATCTTTAATTTGAGTTAAATGCCAGTTACTTATATAATCCTCATCGTCTAACGATACAATGTTTGATCCATATGTATACAAATGCGTATCTACATCATAGATTCGACAATTTACAAAGTCGCAATCCGGTCGAGTTGAATATTCCAGATCAGGATTTACTCCAAATGTATATTTCATTCCTTCCGGAGTAACGATTTCCCAACCTCTGATCCTGTTTGATATCCAAAGCGGAGTCACAGATATTTCCTGGTAAGGGGATATTTTAATACTATCACTTTCCCAATCGTAAAAAAAAGTTCCCGAGTATTGACCTGCCTGAAATTGAAATACATCTGGCTCAAGATCAAGTTGATTCTCTAATACTTCTCTTGCCAGGTCCACTTGATCATTACTTGGTGCTTGTAAATAAACTCCTGGTTTACGGTGTGGCTCTGTTCTCATAATCCCGTTTCCGTTATCATCGGCCAACCCGCGCTTAACTCGTGTTATTCTACCTCCAGCCTGAAGTGACCAACCTAACCCAACCCTGCTTGCCATTTCTTCTACTTTAATGCCTCCTGCGTGATAGCTTAATCCAATGTTTGAACTAATTGAACCATCAACAGCTGTATAGATCGGAATTCTGATATCAGGTATACCGGTAAACAAATTAACCGGAACATTCCCATATTTTGAAAGGTTCGCTACATCCGGGGCTACTGGAGGATTGACTCCTAAGGTCCCAAATTCAAATGGATCCGATCCTCCAGTTCCAGGTTCAGATCTAAAAGGATCTTCATCAATCCATAGACCGTCTCCGTCTTGTGCAGATACACTATTGACCATTAAAACTAGTGTGATTGTGATTAGGAAATGTGATACGCAGGATCTAATCAAAACGGTACTGCACCTGGAAAAAATAGAGGTCATATGAGCTGATTGAAAACTTAACTTTTAAAGGACTTCTGAAACAAATATTGATAAAAATAGCTGTCGCGGCAATGACGAAACTCAGCTTCTTGGAAAAATCCAATTAAAGTGGCGGTTTTGGAAAAAGTTCTTTAAAATGTACAATTAGTCAATGTTATAACATTGATTTATATTGATCTAAATTCCATTTTAATTGGAATTTAGATTTATTGTATTGGCTAAGCGTAATTTAATCTGAGTTTGATGTAATTAAAACGAAAATCAGATCGTAGTCGTCATTTAGGTCCCGATGCATCGAGATTATTCTTAGATTTTTTAAAGAAGAATAAAAATACCAGCCTGAATTCCGTAACCTCATTGAAGCTGATCCGAGAATCGGATGAGATTCCCGATAAATAATGACTTTTTAATTAAAATAAAGCCATTATTTTCGAGAATGAAGGTACCCTTTACATCGAACTCGGGTTGATTTAAAGAACTAAGTGTCCGAATGAACCTTAAAGAAGAACTTTTAAAAGAACCCTCTAACCTGCAAGCGACTAAAGTTGCTGAATACATTGGGGATGATGCAGTGCGGTTTGAAAAATTACTGAAACTCTTCACAGGAAATGAATACCGATTATGTCAACGGTCAGCCTGGGTCTTATCAAAGTGTTATGACCTAAATCCCAAACTTGTTGAACCGTTTGTTCCACGATTAATTGAAAATTTAAAGAGCCACGATCTCCATGATGCCGTAAAAAGAAATACGGTTCGGGTTTTACAGTTTATGCCTATTCCGGAAGAATCTGAACTGACTCTTATGGACGTATGCTTTAGATATCTTTCTACGGTTAAAGAAGCGGTAGCGATTAAGGTTTTCTCTATGACCGTATTGGCTAAGCTTGCTAAGAAATATCCGGATATAAAAAATGAACTGATCCCCTTGATTGAAGATCAATTGCCGCACGGAACAGCAGGTATCCGTTCCAGAGGCAAAAAAGTACTGGCTCAATTAAAGAACAGCTAGTTCCAGAGAATCCATTTTAACTACATACTCTATGGGTTCCAACAGCAGAACCTCTTCTGCAAACGCAAAGGTTTCTTCACGAATCCGGTCAATGGCTTTGGAATGGTATTTCGAAGCAATCACATGGGTTCCAGCCTCCGGAAAGTTGATGATCCTTTTTCGATCTGGTGGTGTACCTAATTCTTCGAACATGGTTTTCATAGCTGGAATGGAAACCGCATCGTCTTTTAACGAATCGTTTTTATAGTAGTATCCAATGAATACAGGGGTCTCGATCTTCTGAAAAGTTTCGGGCTGCATGGTTGCATCGATGAGAGAGCGAAGGGCTATCACTGCTTCTAAGCGATATTTATTGGTCCAAAATCGTTTTCCCGGATTATCGCTGTTATCGTATTCGTGGTAATCACTTCCGGTTACCTGCCGGGCTAATTGAAGTCCCCAGGGTTTAACCAGAATCTTCGATGACTCATCAAACAGATCGAAATTCGGAGAATACATAATCTGTCCGAATATCTCAGGATGACCACTGGTAATGTAAGCAGAAAAAGTCCCTCCTGTTGAAGTGGACATTAATATTACGTGCTCTCCGAGCTCTTTACCTACGGCCACAGCCATCTTCGCTGATTCCATCAATTTTTCCGGAGTAACGTCTAACATAGGCTCTTCTTCTTCCAACCCATGACCATATATCCTGGAGAGAAATAGGTTGCAACCGTAGCGTTTTGCGAATTGATAGGTAATGGAATCTCCTTCGGGGTGCGTAGCGGAGTATCCATGAAGATAAACCAGGCTATACTTCGTTTTTACGTAAGGCGTATCGTACCATACAATTTTGGCAGCTACATCGTCTTTCAGGCTTTCAATACTCATTTCGTTTTGCATGATCTCGTTTTCCAGCATTTCAAGATCATTGGAGACCATAGGTAATGTGGTATTCAGTTCAGGCGTTTTCGCTTTCGGGCCAGCAAAATAAGTAATAATGAGCGCTCCTAGGAGTAGGAACAAAACAAGTAGGAATTTCTTCAAAACAGACTTTTTGGTTTATACAGTACGGAATTTAGCATTTTGATGAGACTAAGTCATCAAAAGCCAGCAAAAAGTATTCATCCAAAAGAGGTGGATTACTCAATCCTCATCCAGGAGTGACCGAATATCTTGTAAGGAAGATTGTTTCTTTTTCTTTTCTCTATACTGGTGGAGGAAGAACAAGGAAAGTGCCAAAACAATAACGACTGCTGAGCTTATGACCTGACTTTTACTACGATTTGCCGTGCGAGAAGCTAGAAGTACTTCACGTTCGTAATGAACTTTCTCTATTTTCTTCCTGTAAATTTCTGCCATTAACTGATTCCTTTGATATTCAGCACTAGCCATGACATTATTTTTTTCTTCCAAGTAAAAGAAGGCAGAGTCAATATTATTCTCGACTCTGAAAGTTTCTTTCATTAAGTCAAACGAACGAAACAAGGCGTCATAATCCAAGACTTGGCACTTACAACTTATATTTCTTTGCAAGTAATCCCTTGAAGTAGTAAAATCATTCTTTTTAAAATGTACCTCGGCTAAATTCAGATAAGTATCAAAATTATCGTCTCTCCAACCCGTCTGTATCTGAATACTTAATGATTCCATTAAGTAGTACTTAGCGGAATCTAACAGTTCTTTTTTGAGAAAGGAAAGGCCCAAATTATTAGTGCTCCAATTCCGCATTTTCAGATTTCCTTCAATTAATGAGAGTGCAAGACATTTTTTAAAATATTCTATAGCCTTATCATATTTATCTGATAAGAGAAATAAGTGTCCTATATTATTGTAATTATTGATCAGTCCGCCGGGATTGTCTAATTCAGCATTAATTTCCTTGGACATTAACAAATACTGTAAAGCCTCTTCGTAATTGGAAAGATCTTTATAGCAGTTACCAATTAAATTGTAAGCCTTTGCTTGCAATTCTAAGTTTTCTTCACTTTTGGCAATATTCGCAGCTTGAAAATAGTATTCCAAACCTTTATCGTAGGCTTTAGACTCAGTTGATAAATATCCAATATTTAAAAAAAGGCTGGCTTTCTTTCCATCTACATTTGATTTAGTGTAATAATCAAGAGCATTAAAATAATCCTCAATAGCCTCATCGTTTTTTCCTAGATTAGAATAATTGTATCCTCGAATATGAAAGGCGTAACCTAACTGTTCATAGGAGAGCTCGGAAGAAGGAAGTTTTAAAATTTCATTTATGTAAGAAGTAGAGGAATCAGGATTATGATAATGAGCTCTTGCAAGTTTTATGGCCAAATTAGCCATTTCATAATAATTAGATTCATCGATTGAAATATCATAAGCAACCTTAAGAGAGTCGATTTTGTCGCTCGCATAAGATGAAATTGCAATGAGTAAACTCAGAGATAAAACAAGTGTCTTTTTTACTTTAAGCATAAACAACGGCAATATAATAAATGCCGTTGTTATTAAATAGAATCTTTTTCAAAATTTAATCATTGCCTGGAGGAGGGTTTTCACCACTTTTACCACCATCTACTGATGGAGGAGGGTTTTCACCACTTTTACCACCATCTACTGATGGAGGAGGGTTTTCACCACTTTTACCACCACCTACTGATGGAGGAGGATTTTCACCACTTTTACCACCACCTACTGATGGAGGAGGATTTTCACCACTTTTACCACCATCGTTAACATTATCTTCACTATCTACCTGATTAATGGAAATAAAGTTATCAGAAGGAGCTATATCAGAATCATCATTCAACGAACAAGATGATATGATTCCTATAAAAAACAATGAAGCGATAATTTTTGTGAAATTTTTCATATTACTGATGTTTTAATTTTAACACCAGTAAATGTTCAGGATAGATTTCCTTCAGACAAGCTAATTACTTACTATTCGAACGATTTGTTTAAATATTTTAAACAGAAGAAGTCGTTTATTGTCATTTTTCCAATAAAAATGGAATTAAATAGCTGAAAGTATTGTTAAAAAGGTCTATTTGTACCAATTTCGAAACAAATAGAATACGGTAATTCTAGAATTTCAATCGCCTCTCCAGGAATGGATGGGAGCTATTTTTAAATGCATACCATCCCAGAAATGCAGAAACTGTTCCTAAAGCTGCACCGAATACAACGTCAATATAAAAGTGTTGGATCAAATAGACTCTTGACAAGCCTCCTACTACGGCCAACAATGCTCCGACAATCGTAAAGGTTTTGTTCTTTAGCATTAGCGAGAGTACCACGAAAAAAGAGAAAGCTGTCGTTGTATGACCTGAAGGAAGCGAATTATGGGTATGTACAATTACACCTTCTACAAAGTTGAGTACTACCTCGGAATCTTCAAAATACAGTTTGGGACGATCGGAATACCACAATGGTACCCGTTTAAAAACAGGGGATAAAATCCCGTGAATAATAAAAGTGGCAAGCAGGATCGCTGAGTGACGAAATTTAATGAAGAGCGATATTACAAAAGGAACGATATACAGAAACCCATGGCCTACAAAGGTGTAATACCTGAAAAAAACATCGAAGAAAGGGGTATGCCTCTCGTTAAAATAAAGGACCATATCTCCTTTTTCAATCATAAAAAGACCTATCACTCCCAGGAGAAGGATAGGTACATAAATGAGCATTACAAATCGTTCAATTTTCATAGGAAGTAAGCTTACTTTCAAACAAAACTACACTATACCCAAGGCAAGCGACTTTATCACAGCTTTCTCTCCTACCCGACCAGAGTCGATCACTTCTAGGTCATATTTTCTCATATTCAAATAATTGGCTGGTCGTGATTTAAAATGCTTTAGCTAGTTCTGATATGAAATTAAGATATATTTACTATCAATAGACCTTTTAACGAAAGAATTTACATCACCTGCTGTGTGAATAAAACCAATCCGTACAACAACTTTACATCATTACGATAATAGGAGAAAGTAGGGCTTAGCAGTCCAATAGATTGGTGCACAACCGTATACTTATAAGTCAAATTCTATCTTCCACACAAAAAGAATTCCACATACACTTTTTTTAATTATTGGAAACTATATGTGATTATGAATAGTATTTCTTATGCCCAAAAACTAATTTGTATGTACGATGGAGCTATTTAATCAATTAAAGGATAAATTAAATCAACGCCCTAATTTCACTTTTGAAGAAAACAGGATATTTAAAATATTTAATTTTGTAGTGGTTATTGGAATCATAGAGGTGATTATCATTTCCATCAATCTATATTCACTTCAAAATAAAACTCCTTTTGTAGTATGCCTGGTTGAAGCTCTTATTTTCATATTGCTCCTAATTATGCATATCCGTGGGATCATAATATTTTCCAGGTATGCTTTTTTTATGGTGGTGCTTTGTGCCCAGTTTTATGGCAGTCTTTTTCACGGTGAAGGTGGTGGCTTTGACTTCCTCTTCCTTACTGCATCACTCGCTCCGATCGTGTTTTTTCCTAAACGAAAGCACTACCTAAGTCTATTCTTGATTGGAATATCCTCTTTTATCCTGGTGAAGATACTGTATGGTTTCGTTCCTCCACAAGATCCTTTATCAAAGATGATTTATCCGTATTACTGGAACATTTTAATATCGGCTGGTATCTTATTTTTATGTTTTGATATGTTCCGAAGTGAGCACATCAAGTACGAACGGAAAATCACCGAAAAAAGAAAGCAACTCCAGGAGCAATCCGATCAAATAAAAAGGCTAAATGAAAGCTTATCTGATAAAGTTGAGGAACGAACACTGCATTTAAAGGCTCAACATGAAAAAATAATGGAATACGCTCATTTGCATGCTCATAAAGCTAAGGCTCCATTAGCAACCCTTTTAGGTTTAATCAATTTAAGTAAACATCAGAAAGTTAGTAATGCCGAAGAGTTGAATTTTTTCATTGAAAACATTGAAAAGAGCACAAACGAACTCAAAGAAGCAACCGGGGAAATAACTCAGCTATTGAATACAAGCTTATGGGAGGAGCATAATCTTTTTAAAGAACTTGAGAATGGAAGGTCATATAACAAAAACTAGTGTTTACAATCATCTAGGTTGTTTAGAACGATATTCAAACTGTTAAGTCCATTAGCGAGATCTTTTTCCGAAGCTTCTAACTTCTCCTTCGTAATCACCAACACATCTTGAAAGCCACTCATTGTGTTTTCACCTTCCGCCGACTGTATGTAGTCTATGGCTAAATTGAGATCACTTTCCGTTTCATTCAAGTATTCAACCGTTCCTTTTAGCTCTTTCGAAACACCACTGCACGACATAAAATCATTGATCTCAATCGACTTATCAATATTGAAATAAGCATTATCAATATTTTCCAAAATAGCGTTTATGTCATTTTCAACTTTGTACAGACAGTGTGCTACCTCATCCAGGTCATTCATATTAAAGCAATGGTCTATATTTTTCTGAGATGATTGCCCCGAACCATTTGCTGCTTCAGCAAATTTCTTAGCATCTTCCAGGGTAGATTTTAATTCTTCAAAAGTCTGGGCATAAGCAGCAGCTTGAATTAATCCAAGCATGATGATTAATAGGATTTTATACTTCATGATATCTAAAACAGTCTATGGTATGATCGTTTACCAATCCACAAGCTTGCATATGAGCGTAGATTATAGTGCTTCCAACAAATTTAAATCCCCTTTTCTTCAAGTCTTTACTCAAAGCATCGGATTCGGAGGTTGTTACGGGTACATCTTGCATATCTTCCCATTTATTGACTATTGGTTTTCCTCCAACAAACTCCCAAATGTATTGATCAAAGCTTCCAAACTCAGCCTGAACACCAAGGAATAACTTAGCATTATTCACTGCTGCTTTCACTTTGGCTTTATTTCTTATAATACCATCGAAGAGTAAGAGTTCGTCAATTTTATCTTGTTCAAATTCCGATACCTTTTGGGCATTAAAGTTCTCAAATGCTTTTCGGTATCCATCGCGCTTTTTCAAAACTGTGGCCCAGCTGAGTCCGGCCTGGGCACCTTCCAGGATCAAAAATTCAAAGTGTACTCTATCATCATGCACAGGTACTCCCCATTCTTCATCATGGTATTTTACGTACTCATCAAATTGATCTTGAGCCCAAGCACATCTTTTTGATATCTTCATAATTATAAATGTAAACCAAAATAGGTATGAGCAATAAATACGTTCGTGAAATTCGAAAGAAATTATACGGAGTCCTTTGATCTTTCAACTCACCCCTCCTATTTTATAGTTCATGGAGTTTATCCCTAAAGAATCGTCGCCGTATTCGCTATAAAACCCGAATTATACCCAAAGAAATGAACTACCCAAATCCCAATGACCTAAAGATCACGGAGCCGACTTTGCTCATTGATGATGATACAGCGAAAAAGAATATTAAAAATATGAGACAGAGGGCTGAGAGATCAAATGTGATTTTTCGTCCCCATTTTAAAACGCATCAATCCAGGGAAGTAGCGCAATGGTATCGTGAGCAGGGCGTTTCAAAAATTACGGTATCCTCACTTAAAATGGCTGAGTTCTTTGCAAATGATGGCTGGGACGATATCACCGTCGCTTTTCCGGCAAATATTAGAGAGAAAGAAAGGATCAACGATTTGGTTCGGAAGATCCATCTGAACTTATTAGTGGAATCTGTTGAAAGTATTTATGCATTAGATCAATTATTAGAAACCGATAAAGAAATTGATGTTTACCTAAAAATAGATGTTGGAACACACAGAACCGGGGTCGACCCCTCAAATAGAAAATCAATTTCGGAGCTAATTTCTGCTTTAGATGATGGTAATCACCTTAAATTCAAGGGCTTCCTGGGACATGCCGGGCACAGCTATAAAAGTCATTCTGCGGAAGAAATTAAAAATGTTTACTCAGAGTCAATTGAACTTTTCAGGCAATTAAACCAGGAATTTCAGAATGGAGAAAAAGACTATATAAACTCACTAGGCGATACGCCGACATGCAGTCATTTTATGTATGATCAGGACTACATAGGTGAAATCAGGCCGGGTAATTTCCTCTTTTATGATCTCATGCAGAAGCAAATCGGTTCCTGTGATTGGGAAAATATTGCTGTAGCGATGGCCTGCCCCGTGGTAGCCAAACATCCTGAGCGATCAGAGCTGGTCGTACATGGCGGGGCAGTTCATTTTTCCAAAGACTACATTTCCTGGAAGGGACAAAAAATGTACGGCATGGTGGTTGAAAGGAATGGCAACTCCTGGAAACCAATAGACCAACGAATTTTCCTGCATCGTTTGTCACAAGACCATGGGAAAATCAGTGCACCTCAGGATTTTGTTGAAAAAGTTAACATAGGTGACCTCATACAGATAGTACCAGCACATTCGTGCTTAACCGTATCTGCCATGAGGGGTGCAATGACTTTAGAGGGACAGAAAATCGATGTGATGATTTAACTTTGCATCATGAGTTTTCACAGTAAGCTATTATTTATCGTTCCGTTCATTATTCTTGGAAGAGACCTCTTTGCTCAGGATAACGGAGCTATCTCTGTTAACGAAGTTCGTTTACACTCCCCTATTGAGAGATTCCAGGATGACTTAGACTTTTACACCGGAAATGAAAGCTTCTATGATGGAAATGAAGGTCTGGCGGCTATCGTGAAGCGAAACTGGGAAAACGGACTCAAAGAAGGCGTGTATTACGGAGAAAAATATACCGAAGTCAACGGATACCAAGCCCAGAAAATGAGCTTTATATTTTTCAAAGACATCTTGTTTAAGCTCCGGTGGACTTTTCAATATTCTGCCGAGACCAAAATATCAGTGCTGGCTCCGGAACTAACTACCTTCCTCACCTCAAAATTTGGAGAGCCCGAGGTTAATGACTTCGGCTTTGTTAAAAACACGATCTGGACAAAGGACAATTACAAGATTATGTTATTCCAGGAAGGGAAAGCTATTGCGACCCTGGAATTGAGGGACGATGAAATTCAGAAAGAAGTGGATGAGATTAAATGAAAAATTGAATAAAATAAAATCCTGGTCGGTGGTGACATCGACCAGGGGGGTGAGGATTTGGTATTTAATACATTGTTTTATGCAGCAACCTTCAATTAAATTATGATTACTGATAAGCTCTTTCAAAGTATAAAGCAAGCGGTTAATGATTTAGATATTGATACAGAAGAATTGTCCACATTCTTTCAATACAAGAAAGTAAAGAAGGGAGATAAGATTCTATCAGCAGGTCAAACATGTAACAGGTACTTTTATGTAAATAACGGAGCTTTCCGGATATACTTCATCAAAAACGGTGATGAATTCACACATTGGTTTTGCTTTGAAGGAATCCTATTTACAGAGCTAGAAAGCTATACTTTTAAACAACCCACTCAATTCTATATAGAAGCTCTGGAAGAGTGTGAAATTCTTACAATCCTCCGTCCAAAAATGGAAGAGCTTTTATCCAAGTACCCCGATTTACAAGAGTTCCTGAGAAAGAACTGGGAACTTGCATTCATTAAACTTTCCCATGTCATAGCTTCCTTTCAAAGTAAAAATGCTAAGGAACGCTATAATGACTTATTTGAGTATTCCGAATTATTGCAACGAACCTCTCAAAAAGATATTTCCTCGATGTTAGGTATTACCCAATATTCACTTAGCAGAATAAGAAAAGAAAAAGGCTAATCAATTTGCCATTTGGCAATAATAAGAATTACGAGACTTTAGATTTTTGTAGCGTAACCAAAAAAATAATCATGCAAAATAAGTCCAAATATTTAGAGCCATTTTTCAATCAACTAATTAGTTCTCTAGAGCAAAAGTTATCTTGCAAATTGAACAAAATTCTTCTTCTTAAGCTTTCTCTAGATTTGAAAGAAGAAAACTTGGTATTGGCTACTGATGAAGCCTCTGTTATTCACATAGAAACGTGCTCTGTTGTAATTGCCATATTTCAATATCTAAGAGAAAGAATGCCTTTGCACAAATGTCTTGAAGCCATTCAATATGCATTTGTTGATAGCCTTTCCTATATCACCCATCAAACCGAACAATTCTTAGAGCATTCATCAGATCCTTTCAACGATATAGTTACGGTGTCAAAACAAAAAGAGAAAAAATACGGCGATGGTTTTGAGTTTTACAGAAAGCAGGACGATCATCAAGCCTATTTATTAGAAGTAAAGAAATGCTTTTTTTGTAAAGTACTAACCTTTAATAAGGCTAAGGAGTTGATGCCAATATTCTGTGATTTCGACACATTATGGATGAAAGCTATTAATCCTGAAAAACATGGTTTTAAGTTTGAAAGACAAGAAACTATTGGTACAGGCGGAGAAATATGTAAGTTCTATTTTATTAAAACGCTTGATTGATGATAAGCACATAACAGTCGTTAGAAATTCATAGGTCCACACGGTTGTTTTCTAAGGATAGTGGTATCACATGCTTTTATGGGTGTTTGAAAAATCCAGCTTAAACATGATAATTTATAAGTCAAATTGGTTTTTTAGAACAATGAATAATACTAAGAATTTAATCTTCATTTGGTTTCTATTTATATTCCATTGGCATCTCTTTGCCAGAATCGAACGCAAGATGAAAGAGATAACGAATACTATGAGATTACTCAATTAGGGAATGGATTTAGGAATAAGAACTATTGAAAAAAGACAAGGTTTAGCGATTTTGAGTAAAGAAACCTTGTCAAATGAAGTCAAAAAATAAGCCTACTGGCTAAATAGGTTTTTTAGCTCCCACATTCAAAAAGCAATTGAATCCCAATCAGGAATTGTTCTTGTTAAGTACTACCATAGATTGGTTTTATTTTGAGGATGAGTTTTCTGATTTGTACTCTGACCAGGGGCGTCCTGCACACCCTATTAGATTGATGGTTTCTTTACTGATTTTAAAGTCCTCATACAATCTATCAGATGAGAAATTGGTAGAACAGCAATGGGAGATGAACCCCTACCATCAATACTTTTCCGGGTGTATGAATATGCAATGGGGACAGCCCTAGGAACATGACCACCCTTAAAGCAGGTGTTTTTTTAGGTGAAATAAATCCTAATGATACAAATATATGTACCTAAGCGCATGTATCCAGATGCTATAGGCGATACTAAAAAAATCCAATATGATTAAGATTAGCACTTTTACCTTGAGCTCTTTTCAAGCCATTTTTTAATTTGATCGAAGCTTAGTTCACCTTTTGAAAAAGAAATTACGAATTGGTATTTTTCATCTTGATCAGCGTGAATGTCCAATTTATCGTTCATAAGAAAGAGTCGAGCCAGTACATAACCAGTTCGCTTATTACCATCTGTAAATGGATGATTCTTCTACAATACTTTCAAGAATTGCAGCTGCCTTATCAACTGATGTTGGATAAAGCTCCTTGCTATCAAATGTTTGATAGGGCCGGTTTAATGATGAATCTAGCAGTTCTTTATCTCTAACTCCATTAGCTCCTCCAAATCGTTCTATAAGAATGGCATGGATTTCTAAAGCACTGGTCGGTGTCGTCACCGACCAGAGAGGAGTTCAGCTGTAACTGGGCACCGTTTTTTGAATAATATTTAGTGATAAAGTATTTTTAATCTTATGTCCAATTTCATAAATCTGGCTTTTAGTTTCATTCTCTATACGCTACCGTTGCTATCCTTTTGCCAGGATCAAATTCAGGATGAACGAGACAACAAATACTATAACACCATTCAACTAGGAAACTTGCTTTGGATGATTGAAAACCTGGTATATGAACAAAAAGGATCCGTTTGCTTTAATGATTGCAATACAATTAGATTCTATGATTATAAGAAACTGTTGGATGTATGTCCTAAAGGATGGCGGTTACCAAGAATGGAAGAATGGGACTCATTTACGGAATCTTTTACGGAAGCACAAAAAGTCCGCATGATGGAGAAAAATGAAAAGCAGTATAGAGTAGATTTTTTAGATAAATACAACATATTCAAAGAAAATATACTCGATATTGGACCTTATGGACGTATTGAAGGGGGAGAGTTGGTTAAAGGTCAATACATCGATTTCTGGACTACGAACAGCTTTTCCAAAGACGAAAGATTTCACATGCACCTGACCCCGTACTCAATCACAGGGCACGGGCATAAACATCATTTAAAAACAAATAAACTCGATGAATACAGAATGTTTCCAGTGAGATGCGTAAAAAAGGTTGATCAGTAAAACCAATGAACTAACTAAGTTGTCCCAAATCATGGCGGTTATCTACTCCCCTTCATACTTAGCTTTATACATCTCATAAAGCTTTTGCTGTTTGGCCGCTAAGGTAATTTCCCTTCCCCGGATAAAGGCTTTTTTGATCTTACTCGTTTTCATATCCAAAACGTCTCCTTCCGAGATGATCAGATTAGCATCTAAGCCTCCTTTTAGCATTCCGGTACGATCAGAAATACCTAAAATCTCTGCAGTCTTTGAGGTAATTGAAGCCAAGGCATCTTCCTTATTAAGCCCGAAAGCGACTGTAGTTCCAGCGTAAAATGGCAGATTTCTGGAATTAGCAGCTCCACTGTAATCCAGGCAATAGAGTATACCCGCCTCATTTAATTTTGCAGCTAATTCATATGAATAATCTACGGAAGCTCCATTCCGGATCGGTAAGGAATGAACATCATTTAAAATGACAGGAATATTGTTCTCTTTCACAAAATCGATTACCGGAAGAATATCGCTTGCCCCAACCAGCACTACTTTTTTGACACCGTTTCTTTGGGCCATCTTCACGCTAGTAACGATACTTTTAGCTGAATTCACGTGGATAAACAACTGTTTACTACCATCAAACAAGCCTTTGGTAGCTTCCAGCTTAAGATTTTTCGTCTTCGGGTTATTTATTGAAGCATACCCTTTGGCATCCATCATGAACTGTTCAGCGATTAAACTGAGGCTGTCATATTTTTTATTCTCCCGATATTCTGTTTCGCCCAGCCACCACCTTGGACTTAATTTTTCCGGTGGCCAATTCATATGAATACCATCATCCATCAAATAAGAAGCGTCCTCCCAGTTCCACGCATCCAATTGAACAATAGAAGACGTACCGGAAATGAGTCCCCCCTGAGGAGTTACTTGAGCGAGTAATACACCATTAAATCGCAGGGTCGGAATGATTTCCGAATCCGTATTGTAGGCAATGATACTTCTTACGTTAGAATTAAGTTGTCCCTGCTCATTAAAATCGCGAGTGGCCCTTACCGAATTAACCTCCGTTAATCCTAAAATGGTATTCGGCAAAATAAAACCAGGGTAAATATGATCGCCTTCATCTAATTCGATGAGATCGTAATTCGATTGATCTATTCTGATTTTCGTTGCTCCCTCGACGAGGGTCAACTTACCGTTCTCGAAAGCTACTGCCGCATTGGTGATCACTGTACCATCTCCAGTGTGGGCAGTTCCACCCAGAATAAGTATCGGTTTTTCTTGGTTAGGTGCAGGACTTGGCCGTTGTGCCATTCCATTAGATGCTGCGATTAACAGGATTAGTAAGCTTATAGATAAGTTTCTCATACTTGAAATCAATTTTGGGTGAAGATCAGGTCATCACAATGCAGATTCAGGTTAATCTTGGGATTTGGTTTCTTCCCATTCTTCGACGCAGGGTCATTTTTCATCTTCTGAATAAGACGATTACGCTCCTTTTCCAGCCACTTTCGTTTATCCACATCTTTTTCACGATCATAATAGATTACTCCATCAACGATGGTTTTTTCTGCCTTGGCATAAATGGAAAGTGGATGATCCGACCATAAAACAAGGTCAGCGTCTTTCCCCACCTTAATGCTTCCCATTCGATCATCTAAATGCAGTAATTTGGCTGGATTTAAGGTTACTAATTTCCAGGCATCTTCTTCTGACATATCTGCATACTTTACAGATTTGGCAGCTTCCTGGTTTAGTCTTCTAGCCATTTCCGCATCATCGGAATTTACAGCTACCACAACACCAGCATCGTGCATCAAAGCCGGATTATAAGGAATAGCATCGATTACTTCGTATTTATAAGCCCACCAATCTGCGAACGTTGAGCCTCCTGCTCCATGCTCCGCCATTTTATCTGCAACTTTATATCCTTCCAGGATGTGGGTAAATGTATTGACTTTGAAATCAAAATCGTCGGCAACATGCATGAGCATATTGATTTCAGACTGAACGTATGAATGACAGGATATAAACCGTTCCTCATCCAATATCTCTTTCAAAGGCTCTAAATCCAGTACTTTTCTAGGTGCTATCAAACCCCCTCTTCTTTTCTCTGGAACCTTATTATAACCATCCCATGCTTTTTTGTATGCCTTAGCTTGTGTAAAAGCATCTACATAAACTTGCTCAACACCCATACGCGTTTGAGGGTAGCGAATTGAAGAAGCATTTCGGGAACGCTTTACATTTTCTCCCAGAGCGAACTTGATGTATCCATCGGCATTTTTGATCAATAGATCATCAGCTGATTTACCCCATCTGAATTTGATTAGAGCTGATTGCCCTCCAATAGGATTGGCAGATCCATGAAGTAATTGTGCCGCTGTGACACCCCCAGCTAATTGACGATAGATATCAACATCATTCGGGTCAACAACATCTTCCATTCGAACCATAGAAGAGTTGGTGGCTACATCGTTCACAGCCTGAAGGGCAATATGAGAATGTTCATCAATAATTCCGGAAGTCAAATGAAGGCCGGTTGCATCTACTGTCTTAGCGCCTGATGCCTCAAGGTTTTTGCCGATTTGTGCGATTTTTCCATTTTCGATTAGAACATCGGCATTTTCCAGAATACCTTCCGATTCATTCGTCCAAACTGTGGCATTCTTAAAAAGGATTTTTTCAGTACCCGGAATAGCTTCATTTCCAAAAGCTGCAAAGGGATAAATGACCTTACCAGGTTCTTCTTCTTTACTTTCTTTATCTGACTTATTTTCTTCTGAACTCGCCTCTTCCGAAAGTGTCGCCGACCATTCTACCCACGCTCCGGTTTGAAGCTGGCCTTTTCCTTTAAACAGTGACATTCTGCTTTCATTGCTATACCAGCCAGATAAACGGATCTTTTTATTTGTAGAATCCGGTGAAAAGGAAAGGTTGATTAATTCACTCCCAAATTTGATAGAGGCGGGCTTTTTAAGGGTATCATTTTCCAGAATATGGGCACTAAGCTTCCCTTTCTTCTCTTCTATCTCAAGCTCGTAGGAAGTATTACCAACTTTTAATTCGTACTTTCCAGCTAACTTATCGAATGAAGGTTCGTTGATTTCGTACTTTTTCCCTTGCACCCAATTCTGCAGGATCTTGAAATTTGGTTCCAAAAAATTTCCTTCTGAAACTAGAAAGTTTGCCGTTTTACCCGGATCAAGCGTTCCGACTTGAGAACTCACGTTAAGCTGTCTGGCCGGATTATAAGTCAGGGCTTTCAGTATTTTTTCTTTACTCAAACCCGCCTTATGAACCTTTTTCAGATTCTCCCATAAGTCTTTCTTCTTTTTCAGATCATAAGTGGTAAAGGAAAATTCAATTCCATTCCGATCCAGGTAATAAGGATTGTACGGTGCCAGTTCCCAATGTTTTAGATCTTCCAGGTTGATATCCCTGGCTTCAAATGGATCGTCAACTTTATATGTTTCTGGAAAATAGACCGGAAGTATAAAGCCCGATTTCATTTTTCTTATCTCTTCTAATTGTTGATATTCTTCACCTGTCCCTTTTATTAAAAACTGGATTCCAAACTCTTCGGCAATCTTTTCTGCCCTGAAAACACTTAGCTTGTTCTTTGCTTCAAAGATCTTCGGTAGTGAGTTATTGGCGTTCATTGATTCCAGGGTCTGATCGAAAAATTGATTCTTTCCGGTCTTGGAGTACCATTGAGCATCGTAAAAGGTCTGACGGAGTAAAGCCACAGATCCCATGAGTGAAATAGGATACGTTTGAGAGGAGCTTCCTTTTTGTAAGGAATAATGTGTTGCTACTTTTGGTTCTAGTACCACAAGATTATCTTCGCTATCTGCCAGACTTACCAGCGCTGAAGAGCCTCTGGCTATGCCATCAGGATAAAAACTTAATACCGACCCAAACCCAAGACTTCTCATCTTTTTTGCCTCTGCGATCTTTATCGAAAAGTCCTCAATAGCATTATAATCTGAATTGATAGCATCATTAGCATTATAAGGGCCTTTTGTTCTAGGCTCAACGATCTCCGGGCCATTCCAGTTAACGCCTGAAGATCGCTTAGGCTTAGGAAGTCCATAATTTGTATAAGGATCAATAAACGATGGCATAATGATTTTACCATTCATATCGATCACCACCGCTCCTTTTGGAATCTCCACTGATTTCCCAACAGCTTTAATGGTTCCTTTTTCGATGAGTAAGGTGGCTTGCTCAATGACCGTCTGGTAATCCTTATGGATTGTAGCATTAGTCAATGCGTAGATCTCAAGCCTGTCGTCATTAACTCCATTTATAGGAAAAGTCTCCTGGGCATTAGAAATTACTGGTAATACAAGGCACAGTAAAATCTTAAAAAAATTCTTCATAGCGATCAGTTAAGTGTTGTAAAATACACCGGAAAGCCAGAATATCAAAAGTTAAAAATCTGAGAAAAATCAACTAGATGAAAGACTGTAGAAAATGTTGAGTAATTAACGCTCTAGTAATTTCCTTAATTCTATAGTTGAAACCGTATTGGAGTCCGGATCCTGTCTTTTCAATAACTGGGTGTAGGCCTCTTCCTTTTCACGCAGCTCACGGATTAACGCATAATCGTTCGAGTGTTCCAGTATATAGGTTGAAGGATGCCAAAAGGTTAGAAAGTCTTCAATTTCATTTTCTAATAAGGAGGAATGCTTTATAACGAAGGAATTGGGAAGTCTTTCCTGGAGGAGATATTCATATTGATATTTTTTTTGTTCTTCCTTAAGTATACCATCTAGCTTTTTCATCTGCTGAAAGCGATCATTAAATTGATTTGCAAGAGCTGTAAAGAGTCCGGTTGCACTTAATCCATTAAAAGATGGTGTGGAGTACTTTAATTCATCTTCAAAAGTTGTCTTTTTTCGCGGTTTTAAATATGGAGATCGTGATGGTTCCAGAAATCCTCGTAGACGAGAAGTATCACCATAAATGATAATATCATTCAGTACGTAATCGGCTTGTTTAATATAAAAAACGAGCAGATCCTCTTTAGAAAACCCAATAGCGAATAGTTTCTTCTCATATCCGATAGATGAAAACTCCAGTGTATCGCCTATACCCGCTTTTATTGTAAACTTTCCCATTGGATCGGTTACCGCAAAGGCTTTCTTGTCAGAGTTGATCACATGAGCATACTGTATCGGTAGGGAATCGCTTTCGGATAGTAACTTACCTTCTAATTGACGTTCCTGGGCTTGCACCGAAAAGGCTATCCAAAATATAAAACACGTAAAAAGGAATCTTTTCACTATACTAATATAAGGCTAATATTTGTTCTAACGTAAAAGCCTATAAATTAGATATTTACAAAGTTTCAATCACCAAATTATGATTGGTGTAAATACATACATCAGCCGCAATCGTCAGACTTTCCCGAACCATCTCTTCCGCCGAAAGATGAGGTGCATGTTTTTTTAAGGCCAATGCCGCCGATTGGGCATAAACACTTCCTGATCCTATAGTTGCTATATCATTGTCTGGTTCCAAGACATCACCAGTTCCAGAGACTGTCAATATCTCATCTTTGTCCGCTACAATAAGCATAGCCTCCAGTTTTCGAAGGTACCTGTCAGTTCTCCAGTCTTTTGCCAACTCGATTGCCCCACGTTTCATATTACTGGCATAAGTGCTCAGTTTCTCGTCAAATCTTTCTAAAAGGGTGAAGGCATCAGCCGTAGAACCAGCAAAACCAGTCACTATTTTTCCATCCTGAAGTTTTCTGATTTTCCGAACAGAGCTTTTAGCAACAGTATTTCCCATAGTAGCCTGCCCATCAGCACCTATACTTACTTTTCCATTGTGTTTTATAGCAACAACGGTTGTCGATCTTATTTTTTCCATATCTCGAAACAAGAAATCCGATCCCGAATGTTCGGGATCGGATTTCTATACTTTTAATGATTTACTTGATTTAACGTATGAGTCAAAAAACGATCCAGTTTTAGATCAAAATCCTAACCGGATCTTCCAGAAGTCCTTTAAAAGTTTTCAGGAATGCCGACCCAACTGCACCATCCACTACCCGATGATCACAAGACATAGTGACTTTCATTACGTTCCCAACAGCCAGTTGCCCATCTTTAACTACGGCCGTTTGTTTGATTCCTCCTACTGCCATAATACAAGCATCCGGTGAATTTATAATGGCCGTGAACTCTTCAATACCGAACATACCAAGATTGGAGATGGTGAATGTATTTCCTTCCCAGTCACTTGGCTGAAGTTTCTTATCGTGTGCTTTCTTCGCTAGCTCTTTAACTTCAGTAGAAATATGAGCTAAAGACTTATTATCGGCGAAGCGTATCACAGGTACCAGTAAACCTTCATCTACAGCCACGGCTACTCCTATGTGAATATGTTCGTTCGTTCTGATCTTATCCCCTAACCAGGAAGAGTTTACACCAGGGTGTTGCCTCAATGCGGCAGCTACGGCCTTTATCACAATATCATTGAACGATATTTTTACCGGAGACAATTCATTCATGCTCTTTC
>JBCCDY010000034.1:0-32726 GCA_039030555.1 Bacteroidota bacterium | reverse complement strand
TCTAATGGTGGTTATAGCGCCGGTGAACACCTCTTCCCATTCCGAACAGAGAAGTTAAGCCCGGCAGCGCCGATGGTACTGCTGTCAAATGTGGGAGAGTAGGTCGCCGCCAGTTTTAAGACATTCAGTGTTGACACAATCTATCAACACAAACACACTCAAACCAAGGCATCAAATTTATTTGATGCCTTTTTTGTTTATATATACCAATTAAGGGCTACATTCGTATTTAGATTATGTCCTTTTTCTATCCCTTCATTTTTTTCTACCTTTCCGCTCTAAGTATTCCAATCTTCATTCATCTATTCAACTTTAGGGCTCGCAAAAAGATCTTTTTTTCAGATATAAAATTTTTAAAGACCATTCGATTACAAACGAGTAGTCAGAGGTCAATAAAAAAGTATTTGATATTAGCTTCGAGAATACTCTTTCTCTGTTTTTTGATATTAGCTTTTGCCAAGCCCTTTAAAAATTTGGCCTTGGGCTCAGTTGAAAGTCGATTAGAAACGGTCTTCATATTGGTGGATCAATCTCCTAGTATGAGCAGACAAATAGAAGAAGGTCAAACAGCATTGTCTATTGTTTCTAATATTGTGGATCAGATTTTATCTGGTTTTGATAGTAATCAAGAGGTGTATATTCTTGACAATTCAGGTCTTTTAAGTAGGCCACAGGAATTTAAAAATGTAACTGATAACACATTTAAGAACACGAATAAGTCTTTAAACGGATTACTTGATATTATAAACAAGAAACAAAAACAAGACTTCGATGATAGGAGTAATACTGTATTTGTGGTATCGGACTTTCAGAAATCATTTACAGGCAATCTTTCAGATCTTGATTTCAATGAAAATCTCACCTACAATCTGGTAGATTTTTCGTCTGCTATTCAAAGTAACATATACGTTGATACACTTTATTTTGGGGAAGAAAATGCTGATGAACTAACAGAACTCATCGTAAGTATTTGGAATTCTGGTGATAGTCCAAGAGATACCTATGTTACTCTCTTAAGGGATGATGTTGTATACGCTTCAAGCTCTTTAATTATACCTTCTGGTGGTAATGAGCTTATGACTTTCGATATCAGCCAGGACTTTTCAGAATTTATAGGAGAGATAAAAATCGAGGATAATTCAATTACGTTTGACAACTCCTTCTTTTTCATTTCAGGAAAGAAGCCAAAGGCAACAGTAACCTATCTTTCTAACGCAGCTGGGTCAAACAAGACCATTTTTGATAAGGTATTTTCCAATAATACTAAGTTTAATTATCAGGTAGAATCCATTGATAATTATAATATGAATAATCTCAAAAGTGTGGACTTTTTAATAATCAGTGCTTCAAAGGATGATAATCAAAATGTAAATAAGTTTGTAGAAGCCGCATCGCTATGTCCGACTCGCGTACTAATAATTCCATCTGAGTTTGATTCTAAAATTTTTGAAGGTTTTTCCGGTAAGAAAAATAATCTACTCTCTGAGCAATCAGAAATTCAGATTGCTGAGTTGGGCCATCCCATATTTAAGAATGTGTTTTCCGAAGACTTTAAAATTGCTAATGCAGAACTCCCTACTTCTATAAGACCCTTGATCATTCCAGAACAAGCTAGGATCATATTGTCCAATGATTACGGAGAACCTATCTTATCAGAAATCAACAATTCAAACACCTATCTTTTAGGAGTGCCTTTAGGTACTAAATACACGAACATAAGTCGTCATGCAATTTTTTTACCAATGCTTTATAACTTATCAGAAAGTACATCAGAATATAAAAGACCTTATTTTCGCCTGAACCAAAATGAGATTACCATCAAGCCAGATACCCTACTGGACAGATCTGAAATATTGAAATTGGAAAATGAAGGGAATCAATTCATACCTAATCAATGGTTTGGAAGTGATGGGATAAACCTGGAAATATATGGTACTGATTTGGTCCCGGGACATTACAACTTAACATCCTCCAACTTTAAAGTAGCATCGTTAGCTTTCAATAATAGAAAAGAAGAATCAGACATAGATGAGTACTCGTATCAAGAGTTGAACGACTATTTTAAAGATGATAATAATGTTCAGGTCTTTAACTATACTGATTTTTATAATTCCGGTATAAGCGAAGCGGGCATTAGTTCTTCAAACAATTATTGGAGATATTTTTTAATCGTTGCATTACTTTTTCTATTCACTGAAGTTATTCTCATAAGATTCTTGTGATGGACATTTTGTTAGAATCGATAAAAATCATTGACTCGAAGTCACCTTACCATAATGAAACAGTTAATCTGTTAATCCAAGATGGATTCATTAAGGAAATTTCGAGAAAAAAAATAGATTTTTCCGGGCAGGTTTTTAATTGTAAGGACTGTTTCGCAAGCCTTGGCTGGGTTGATTTGTGGGCAGATTTTTGTGAACCTGGCTTTGAAGAAAAGGAAGATATTTCAACGGGATTAAAGTCAGCATTTACCGGAGGGATGACTCATATAGGGTTAATCCCGGATACCAATCCCCTTCGAAACAACACGGGTCAAATTGATTTCGTTAGAAGTAAATCCAGTGATTCCGTAACTGATGTTTCACCTTATTCTTTAATTACTAAAAATCCAGAATCCAGAGATCTTGTAGATCTTTATGATATCCATAACTATGGCGTGCGCGTTTTTTCAAACGGATATCATAGAATCAGTTCAGATGTACTTAATAAGGCTTTGCTTTATAGCGCCTCAAGAGATACCCTGATCATTCAAAGAGCTGTATCAGACCTAGATTTACAGGCCAGTATGCATGAAGGCTATATAAGTACTACCCTGGGTATGAAATCGCAGCCCTCGTTAAATGAATACTCCAAAGTGGAGAGTGATATTTCAACTTTGGAATATGCTGGAGGACATCTGCACATCTCCCAAGTTTCTTGTAAGGAGTCAATTTTAAAAATCAGAAGAGCAAAGGATAAAGGCTTAAATATAACCTGTGATGTTTCTATTGCACATTTGCTTTATGTTGATGAACATCTGGTTGATTTTGATACCAATTTTAAGGTATCCCCGCCTTTTAGAACAGAAGAAGATCGTCAAGCTCTTATCGATGGTTTAAAGGATGATACTATTGATGCTATTGTTTCTGCACATCGACCTCAGGATGTAGAATCTAAGCTCACAGATTTTCAACAGGCTTCTTTCGGAATGATTACGCTTCCCATATTTCCTTCTATGCTTTTGTCTCTAAGTGACGTGCTTGATATATCTAAATTGATAGAAAAAGTAAGCTATAACCCAAGGAGTATTCTGAAGTTAGAAAGTAATTCTATCAAAGAACGAGAAAAGGCTGTTTTGACTATAATTAACCCTAAACTGGAGTGGGAGTTCGGTCTATCTTCAAATCCTTCCAAATCATCAAATAGTCCATATTTCAATAAATCCATTAAAGGTAAAGCTGTCGGCTTAGTAAATGGATCAAAGTATGAGATGCAGTTTTGAAATTGCATTTAGTACAGCTAAACTTACCTAACTTTTACAGAATCAATGATATATCTTAAAGCCTCTCTTAAATATGGGCTTGCTGCTTTCTTTGTAAGTCTTATCGCATTTCTGACGTTTCATTTCCTCGATTTTAAACCGCTATTAAATCTCAATACTTTAGTATTAGACATCATTATTATCGGGGTGTTCACATTTCTGGCTTCTAAAGAATTTAGAGACTATGTGAACAATAAGTCTTTACGTTTTTGGCAAGGCATGACCATTGGTTTTTTTGTCTATATGATCATGGCTTTATGCTTTTCTATTTCTGTTTTCGTATTAATGGAATTTATTTTACCTGACATACTCATAGAGTATAAAGCTCAAGCCGCTTTATTTCTAGAAGAATCGGAGGTGAAGAGTGAAGGTTTGATTACCGCTGAGGAATTTGAAAAGCGACTACAAACTCTGGAAAATACAACATCATGGGATTTGACAATTAGCGCCTTTTTTAAGAAAGTGGTTGTTGGTATGTTACTAACACCTGTTTCATCCATCTTTTTGAGAAGATAACGCATATGGCAAAAAGTATAATTCAATATGGACTACTGGTAGGTTTAGCGACTATTACGGTACAGGCATTAATTGGTGGTACAGGTTTTCTAGGAATTGTATTTTTAAGTTTCGGTATTTACTATGCGCAAAAGAGAAAATCGGCTACAATTGATTCTCCCTTAAAATTTGGTGATTTTGTATCCATAGGTTTCAAGATGTCTTCTCTTTCAGGCCTGGTTATAGGACTATATACCTACGTAGACCTTTCTTTTAACCCTGATTTTATTAAAGAAGTATTGAATCAGGCGGCATACTTTTTAGAGGATGCAGGTATTGAGGGAGCGTTATTCGACCAGACGATGTCGATATATGAAGTGATTTTAACGCCATTTTGGTTAGGAGTTTCTGTTTTTTTCGGACAGCTTATCTTGGGCTTCTTTATTTCTGTTTTCGTTTTTCTAGTTGCTAGAAAAAGAAGCTGATGAATTAAAAGAATTTTCATTACCGTTTGTAATTATTCTTTGAGAGTTACGACTTATTAAATAAAAAACATGGAAGAACACGTAAATTTTAGAAGCGTATATTTAAGATATGGACTTTTTCTAGGGGTTGCATTGACTATTCTTGACCTGATCTTACTAATTTCTGAAAACTTCACCAGTCCCTGGACTAATCTTTCGTATCTCTTTATTGCTGTTCTCATCTTTTTAGGGTACACGATCTACAAAAAACAAGGCGATGGTTTTCTTAATTACTCCAGATCTTTAGGCCTAGGTACCATGATTACACTTATTGGCGGGTTAATTTCAGGTTTAGTCGGTTTGATGTATAGATTGGTAAATACTGGAGTAACTGAGAAAATAATTGAGGCTCAAAAACAAGTCTTATTCGAACAGGGTTTTAGTGATACCGAAATAGATCAGTCAATGGAGTTTACAGCCTTTTTAATTGAACCTATTCCATCCTTTTTCGTCTCCGTTGCAGGTTACGCATTTATCGGATTTATTTTTTCTTTAGTTTTAGGGGCTATAGCAAAAAAGAACAATCCAAAACCGTTTGAGTAAATGACTTCGGACTCAATTGATATTTCACTTGTAATTCCTTTATATAATGAAGATGAGTCGATTGAGGAACTGGTAGGATGGATCAACAAGGTATTCAAGAGTTTTAATAAAACTTATGAAATTATACTTGTTGATGATGGAAGCGATGATAACTCGTGGAAAATCATAGAACAGCTTTCGTTACAATTCTCCTTTGTTAAGGGGGTAAAATTTTTATCGAACAAGGGTAAATCAGTAGCACTGGATGCTGGTTTTAACCTGGCTTCTGGTAATGTAGTCATCACTATGGATGCTGACCTTCAGGATAGCCCGGAAGAGATTCCTGAGCTGTATAGAATGATTATTGAAGATGATTATGATATGGTCTCCGGGTGGAAAAAGAAACGTTTCGATCCTATTACTAAAACGATCCCCTCCAGGTTATTTAATAAGGTAACCCAAAAGATATCGGGTATTCCATTGCATGATTTTAATTGTGGTTTGAAGGCGTATAAAGCTGAAGTTGTGCATAATATCCGTGTTTACGGGGAGATGCACCGATACATCCCTGTTATTGCAAAATGGCATGGATTCAGAAAGATTGGCGAAAAGGTTGTGCAACACCAACCTAGAAAGTACGGAGTCACCAAATTTGGACTGGAACGATTTATCAATGGATTTTTGGACTTGCTATCGATTACATTCGTCAGTAAGTTCAAGCAGAAACCCATGCACTTTTTCGGAACCGTTGGGACTCTATTTTTTATGATCGGCTCTATAATTACAATTTTTCTTATTTCTGAAAAACTGTACTACAACCTTTACCTAAATGTACAGGCTAGAAGTGTTGTAGATAAACCGCACTTCTTTTTAGCTCTTACCTCCTTAATCATCGGCGTTCAACTCTTTTTAGCAGGCTTTATTGGGGAACTGGTTTCTACGAGCTCTATGAGAAAAGCAGACTATCAGATTGCTGAAAAGGTAGGCTTTAATGATTGAGTTTTCTGTCATTATTCCGCTTTATAACAGACCTCAAGAGCTTAAAGAACTGTTATCAAGTTTAAACGAAATAGAATCAGATGGCTTTGAAGTGATCGTGGTAGAAGATGGTTCTATCATTAAGTCTGATCATATAATTAATGAATTTTCAGATTCTTTGAATTTGAAATATATATCTCAGGATAATACAGGGCCAGGAGGCGCCAGAAATCATGGCGCCAGTCTTGCTAATAAAGACTGGCTTATCTTTTTCGACTCTGATTGTATAATTCCAGGAGCTTATTTCGATAGCGTCTCTTCTGCACTGCAGCAGAATGATCTGGATATGTTTGGAGGCCCTGACCGGGCACGTTCAGATTTCACAGCTATCCAGAAAGCCATTAATTATTCTATGACTTCTTTTTTGACTACAGGAGGTATCCGAGGAAAAAAAAGTAGCCTTGAAAACTTCAAACCCAGAAGTTTTAACATGGGAATTAAAAGGACTCTTTTCGAGAAAGTAGGCGGCTTCTCGAACCTCAGGTTCGGTGAAGACCTAGATTTAACTTTAAGACTTGAAAAGAATGATGCTCGTAGTATGCTGATCGAAGATGCCTATGTATACCATAAAAGGAGAACAAACTTCAGACAATTTTACAAGCAGGTTTTTAACTCGGGAATAGCCAGAATTGTTTTGAATAGCTTACATCCAGGTACTTTGAAAATGGTTCATTTGCTACCATTTTTATTTATAGCCTTTCATTTCGTACTGGTTTTTGTGAGTATGTTTTTTTTACCAGCGTCCGTTTTTACAATCTTACTTTTCCCAGCAATTTTTTTCTTTGATGCCTTAATTAAGGAACGGAATTTTAAGACTGCTCTTCTAGCTCCAATAGCATCATATACACAACTTTTTGGCTATGGTTTGGGCTTTTTTAAGGCTGCTGTAGACCATTATATTTTCAGAAAAGAATTGAAATACGCTTTTAGAGATAGCTTTTATTCTTAGGCCGACTTTTTACAGAAGTAAATAATCTCATCTTTCGGTAATGCATAAAGATTTTGAATGTCTTTATCGAGTGTTGCAACAAAGCCACTCTCTTCCACGTGAAAACCTGCTTGCTCTAATCTTTCTTTGTAGTCTTTACCGTATTTACGAACATGGTCGCTTTGTCCAAAAGCCTTCTCTCTATCTTCGGGCTTAGTGATCGTCCAGTCTTCAATTGTTTTTTCGGGGAGTGGTGGAAAGAACGGAACCTGGATAATGGCCCAGCCGCCCGGTTTTAAAATTCTATGAATTTCGCTCATGGCCTTAATATCATCATCCACATGCTCCATTACGTGATTGCAGAAAGATACATCGAAAGAACGGTCGTCCATGGGAATCTGATGGATATCCATTTTTACGTCTGCCAGGGGCGATTCGATATCCCCTGTGACGTAATCCAGATTTCTCATTTTCCGGAACCTGGGTATAAAACACACTTCAGGAGCGATATGTAGAACTCGTAAATTATCCTTAAAAAAAGAGGTTTTCTCTTTCAGGAATAACCAGATCAGGCGATGACGCTCCAGTGCCTGACAATTCGGGCACAGTGCATTTTCCCTTGAGATACGACCGTAAGGCAGGAACTTTTTATAAGACTTACCACAAACCGGGCATTGTACTCCTGATCCCAAATAAAAAATTGAAAGGGTCTTTAAACCAATAGAGCTAACCCTCTGGAGATATTTTCTTGGAACATTTCGAATTAAAAAGCTAACGAGTCGTTTCAATGGTAAAAAATTAGATCGTGAAATGAGTATAAACATTCGAGACCGAACTTTCACCAACTGCTTGATGAATGTTTATAGCGAATTCCATGTGACCGTTGGAAATTAAATTATGCACATGAAATTACTAAAAATGTTTGTTTACACTCATTCAAGCTAATCCTATTATATTCACGGGGTATTCCGAAATGAGACATCTATTTTTTATATGTATTTTTTTCTTCATCTGTGAAATTCTTTTTTCTCAGACGAAATATGAAGAACGTGAGACTTTTAAGACGGAAAAAGAATTGGAATGGGATCGTGGAAGAAAAAAAGCAACTGAAACAGTTTACAACTATATTTATAAAAAGAAGCCCAAAAATTTATTACTAGGGAATAAGTGTCTTGAAGATGCGACGAAGAAAATGGGCTTTCTTTATGCTCTAGCCAATAAAGGCGATGGTTATAATACGGAAACCGGACGTTTCTTCCACAACTTTGGAGTAAAATCAAAACTCTTTTTCACTCGTGGTCCGTTATGGAAGTTTAAAGTAAAAAAAGAAAGGAAGCGATGCCGTCAGCTTACTGGCGATTTTTACGGTTAGAACCTAGTAGTAACCCACATAATTGAAGGGAGTGATCTTTTCCAGTTCTTCTTTTACATCTTCAGTTACATCAAGCTCCCTTACAAATTCTTTTATGGTGTTTTCCGTGATCTTAGTACCGGTTCTGGTCAGTTCCTTAAGTTTCTCATAAGGGTTAGGATACTTTTCCCTTCTTAAAATGGTTTGAATAGCCTCGGCTACGACAGCCCAGTTTTCATTAAGATCATCTTCAAGAGCTTTTTTATTAAGTTCCATTTTACTTAGTCCTTTTTCTAAAGACTTCAAGGCTATAAAAGTATGCGCTATGGGAACTCCTATATTTCTTAGAACAGTCGAGTCAGTCAGATCACGTTGTAATCTTGAAACAGGAAGCTTTGCAGAAAGGTGCTCGAAAACAGCATTAGCGATTCCGAGATTACCTTCAGCATTTTCGAAATCTATCGGGTTTACTTTATGAGGCATTGCAGAAGAGCCCACTTCATTTTTTATTACTTTTTGCTTGAAGTAATTCATGGAAATGTATTGCCAGAAGTCCTTTGCTAAATCAAGTAGTATGGTATTAATACGCTTGATAGAGTCAAAAATAGAGGCTAGTCCATCGTAATGCTCTATTTGAGTGGTTGGATAGCTTCTTTCGAGCTCAAGTGTTTCGTTTACGAATCGCTTTGCGAAATCGTTCCAGTCAACATTAGGATAAGCAATTTTATGGGCGTTGAAATTACCGGTAGCTCCACCGAACTTCGCAGGAAATTTCAGATTTGATAACTCTTCGAGTTGTTTCTGTACTCTTACCTGAAAAACATTTACTTCTTTTCCAAGTGTGGTTGGAGATGCTGGTTGTCCATGAGTCTTAGCAAGCATTGGAATTCCTTTCCAGTCTTCAGACATTTTTGAAAGTATGGAGACCAAATTTTCAAACTCGGGAATCAGTACACTTTTTAAGGCAACTTTAAGTGTAAGCGGGATCGCAGTATTATTGACATCTTGTGAAGTGAGTCCGAAATGGACGAACTCTTTCAAGTCATCTAAACCAATTTCAGTCAACTTTTCTTTAATGAAATACTCAACCGCTTTCACATCATGATTAGTAGTTTTCTCGATCTCTTTTATTTTTAGCGCATCCTCAACTCCCAACTCATCTACAATGCACCTTAAATCTAACTTTTGCGAGTCTGTGATCTTATTTATGTTCAACTCTTCTACTTCGATCAATTGAAGTAGATATTCTATCTCAACAAGAACTCTGTATTTGATCAGACCGAATTCAGAAAAATAGTTCTTGAATTCTGAAGAATGTCGACTGTAGCGACCATCAATAGGGGAGATGTTGAGAAGGGGTGACTGATCAGGCATGTACTTTGATTTTAGCCAAAAATAGGAAATACGGGGGTAATTCTAAGTTAATTATGAAACAAGAGCGATAAACGTTTATTTCTTATGATTCTCAAGCCTTATTGGTAATTTCGACGAGGTATTAACCTGATATGCGAATACACTTTCTTTTTTGTTTTCTGCTTTTCCAATCATTTTTTATCTATGGCCAAGGCGATTTCAGTAAAAAAGAATTATCCATAAAAAAGGTAAAGCAATCGATAAAACTGGATGGTAAGCTTAATGAAATAGACTGGTTGGAAGCCGATGTTGCCAAAGGCTTTTTTCAGCAGTTTCCTGAGGATTCAGTTCCGTCCAGGCAGGATTCCGAGGCTCGCTTTACTTTTGATAACGACAATCTTTATGTGAGTTATGTCTGTTTTAGCGAATCGGGAGATTATATCATTGAATCGCTAAGAAGAGACTTTAGTTTTGGCCGGAATGATAATATGAGCCTCTATTTTGATTCTTTCGGGGATAAGACGAATGGCTTTACTTTTGGGATTACTCCGGCCGGAATTCAGAGGGAAGGTTTGCTTACCAATGGAGAAGATATTTCTACTGACTGGGATAATAAATGGTATTCCAAGGTCATTGTAGAAGGAGATAGATGGGTAGCTGAACTGAAGATTCCTTTTAAATCCATAAGATATAACGACAATCTTCTGGAGTGGAATATTCAGCTTCTAAGGAATAATCTGTTAACCAACGAAAGAACAGTTTGGAACCTCGTACCTCAAGGCTTCGGCCCATCTTCCATGGCCTTTTCAGGAAGTTTGATCTGGATAGACCCGCCACCGAAATCACAACGGAATGTCTCACTTATTCCTTATGTTTCTTCACGGGTAGATCGGGATTTCGAAAACAATGAATCTACTGATTTCGATTTTGAAGCTGGCTTTGACGCTAAAGTAGCAGTATCAAGCTCTTTGAATCTCGATTTAACGGTTAATCCTGATTTTTCTAATGTTGAAGTCGATCAGCAAGTTACCAACCTTACAAGGTTCGAGCTCTTCTTTCCAGAACGAAGACAGTTCTTTTTAGAGAACAGCGATTTATTTGCCCGTTTTGGATTTCCTCAATCCAGAGCCTTTTTCTCCCGAAGGATTGGACTAGATGTTCCAATAATTGCAGGGGCTCGTTTAAGTGGAAAAATTGGAACTGATTGGAGAATAGGTCTCTTGAATGTACAAACCCAGGACGGTATTGATGCCGATGGCCGCATTCTACCCAATAGAAACTATACCATTGCAGCATTTCAAAGACAAGTCTTTTCACGCTCTAATATTTCAGGGCTTTTTATCAACAAACACGCTTTTGATGTAAGCGATGATCAATTCGGTGAAGGAATCTTCGGTGATTCGACACGCTTCAATCGGGTTTGGGGCTTGGAGTATAACTTATTAACGCCCAACGATCGATGGGAAGGTGACTTCTTTTTCTTTCAATCTTACAGTCCGGTTAGGGGCAATGAAAATTTTGCCCAAGGCGGTTTTTTGAGGTACAGGACGCAAACTTTTGAAATCGGCTGGAGTAATGAGTTTATAGGTGAAGACTATTTGAGTGAAGTGGGTTTTGTTCAAAGACCGGGAACTTATCGAATTCGTCCATTCACAGGGTATACAATTTACCCGGAATCGAAAAGCATCAACTCGCATACCTTTGACCTTAATTATGAGTACATCACGAATTCTGATATTGATAGAATTGAAGAGAATTATGGCGCATCATACAGTATAAATTTTTTGAACACTAGTCGGTTGCGATTTGACTGGGATCGGAATTTCGTAGTACTTCAGGATGATTTTAACGTTTCAAGGGTCAGTGATGACGATATTCCTGTTTTAGCAGCAGGTACATCTTATATGTGGAATAGTTTCAGCATTGATTATAATGATGATAGGAGAAAAACATTTGCGATCAATGCATCCGGATCGGCGGGTGGTTTTTTCAATGGTAATTTATACCGGGGTACTTTAGAACTGTTGTATCGTTTACAACCATTTTTGAACATAACAGCCCTCATAGATTATAACAGGGTAGAAGTACCATCGGATTTTATCGATACGGACTTTTTTTTGATAGGCCCAAGGGTTGAATTAACCTTTTCAGATCAAGTTTTTTTGACCACTTTTGTGCAATATAATGAGCAAGACGACAACCTTAACATCAATAGCAGGTTACAATGGAGGTTTAAGCCTGTTTCAGATCTATTCGTAGTCTACTCGGATAATTATTTTCCTGATGGATTAGCTAGAAGAAACAGAGCGCTTGTTATTAAATTATCGTACTGGATTAACGTGTAAAAATGGCATTCAATTTATTTAAGAAAAAGAAAGAAGATAAGCCTGAAGGCAATCAAAGGTATTACGATCTCAAGGTCAATAAGATCATTAAGGAAACGAAAGATGCAATATCGATCGAATTTGAGAAACCTTCGGACGGTATGTCGTATAAACCCGGTCAGTTTTTAACGTTGATCATTCCGATTGACGGTAAAGAAGTACGGAGGTCTTACTCACTTAGTTCGTCACCTTTTGTAGATGATAATCCCACCGTGACTGTGAAAAGGGTAGAAGGTGGACTAATGTCGAACTGGCTTCCGGATAATCTGAAGGAGAATGATAAGGTAAGGATCATGGAGCCGATGGGCTCATTCACTACTGATTATTCATCAGGGCAAAAAAGGCATCTGGTCATGTTTGCCGGAGGAAGTGGGATCACCCCGATGATGTCAATTATCAAGTCTTTATTGACTCAGGAATCGGATAGTATAGTCTCTCTGATCTATGCTAATCGTGATATTGAAAGCATCATATTTAAAGAGGAATTGAATAAATGGGAAACGGATTATGAAGGCCGACTTCATGTGATCCACACCCTGGATGATGCACCTATGAACTGGCAGGGACATTCGGGTTTATTGAATAAGGAAATGCTCACGAAGATATTTGAGCGTATTCCAAATTGGGGGAAAGAGAATACAACCTACTTAATGTGTGGCCCTGAAGGAATGATGAAGAATGTTGAGAATTTATTAACCGAAGAAGGCATAGCGAAGGAAAGCATTTATAAGGAAAGCTTTGTTGCAGGAACCATCGATAAGGAATTAAATAAAAAAGAGGAGGCTGACTCCGACGATCAATCCCATGAGGTAACTATCCACTATGATGGAGAGGAATATAAAGTAAATGTTCCAACAGGTACTTCAATACTAGAAACAGCCTTGGAAGAAGGAATAGATCTTCCTTATTCATGCCAGGCAGGATTGTGTACGGCATGCCGGTGTAAAAAGATTTCGGGTGAAATGACAATGGACGAAGAGGAGGGCCTTTCAGATGCTGAAAGAGAAGATGGGTACGTTTTGATCTGTGTTGGACACCCTAAATCAGATGATCTCGTTTTAGAGGTAGGATAGTGTACTAACACTAAAAGTATTTTGTGCGTAAATGAGCTTATGATTACAGATATTAATCAACTCGACTTCAATAAAAAATATACCTACTCCGATTATTTGACTTGGCGCTTTCAGGAGAGAGTTGAGTTAATAAAGGGAAAGCTTTTTAAAATGACTCCGGCACCAAAGAGGCAGCACCAGCGTGTTTCAGCAGACCTTCAATTCAATATGATGAAGAGCCTTGCAGGAAATAGCTGTCAACTTTACAATGCTCCATTCGACGTCCGTTTACCTTCTGAAGACGAGCATGGAAATAAAATAGCTTCTGTTGTTCAACCAGATATATGTGTAGTTTGTGATGAATCAAAACTCGACGATGCAGGCTGTATTGGTGCGCCTGACCTTATCGTTGAAATAATTTCAAAATCATCTTCCAAGAAGGATATCGATTATAAATTTAATCTTTATCAAGAGCATGGAGTGTTGGAGTATTGGATCGTTTATCCGGCTGAAGGTATTGTTGACCAATTCATTCTTAGTAACAGCAGATTTGAACTTCATAAAAAACTTTCCTCAGAAGATGTAATTAATTCTGAGTCTATTGAAGCTCTGGAAGTAGATTTAAATGATGTTTTCAAAGATAATTGAGCATCAATTTTTCCATTAGATATTAAATTGAAATGAATATATCCGACCCAAAGGAGAAGAGAATTTTTTTGTCCAGTGATTTTGAAGTCGAGAACTGGGATCAAATAGAACCCTATTTCAAAGATCTGGGTGATCGAAGCATTGAAGGAGCTACTGAATTGAAAAAGTGGTTCAGTGATAGAAGCGAGCTTGAATCAGTGATATCGGAAGATGCCGCATGGAGGTATATCCATATGACCCGGGATACCGGAAATGAAGAATACCAGAAAGCTTACCAATTCTTCATTTCGGAAATCGAACCAAAAATTGCTCCTTATGAAGATTTACTCAATCGAAAAGCTCTTGAGCAGAAAGAGATTCAAAATTTGAGTGATTCTGCTTTTGAAATTTTGATAAGAGGTCTAAAAAAGGAAGTCGAGATATTCAGAGAAGAAAACATTCCGATTAACACTGAATTACAATCGGAGTCTCAGAAATTTGGTAGCATAAGCGGGGCTATGACCGTAGAGCATGAAGGGGAAGAAATTACCATGCAAAAAGCGGGAACCTACCTTCAGGAAACGGATCGCAAGTTGAGAGAAGAGATTTATTATAAAATCTCAGAGCGGAGAATAGAGGATAGTGAAACCTTAAATAAGCTGTTTGATAAGCTTATTGAATTAAGACATCAAATGGCAGTGAATGCCGGTTTTGAGAACTTTCGAGACTTTATGTTTGCCAAACTTGGTCGTTTCGACTATTCACCGGATGACTGTTTCGAATTCCACAAAAGCATAAAATCTGAGATCGTTCCGTTGTTAGAGAAGATCACTCTTGAGAAAAAGGAAAAACTGGGTTATGATAAACTGAAGCCTTGGGACTCTGCAGTTGATCCATCTGGTAAAGAACCTTTAAAACCGTTTAAGGACGGGAAAGAGTTATTGGATAAGTCCATCGAGTGCTTTGAAAGGATTGATCCTTACTTTGGAGACTGTTTGAATACCATGAAAGAGATGGGGCAACTTGATCTTGAATCGAGAAAAGGTAAGGCACCGGGAGGTTATAACTACCCGCTAATGGAAACTGGTGTTCCGTTTATTTTTATGAATGCCACTTCTACCTTGAGGGATTTGGTTACGCTTATGCATGAAGGCGGTCATGCGATACATTCCTTTTTAACCAGAGACCTCGATCTGGTTTATTTTAAGAATACCACTTCAGAGGTTGCTGAACTGGCATCTATGTCTATGGAACTGATTTCCATGGATCACTGGGATTTATTTTTCGAAAATGAAGAAGATCTAAAAAGGGCTAAGAAAGACCATTTGGAGCAGGTGATAGAAACACTACCCTGGGTGGCTATTATTGATAAATTTCAACATTGGATTTATGAAAATCCTAAACACTCTTCTTCTGAGCGAAGTGAAAAGTGGCTTGAGATCTTATCGGAGTTTTCTTCGGGAGTAACCGATTGGACAGGACAAGAGAAATTCAAAGAGTACATTTGGCAAAAGCAGCTTCATTTATATGAAGTACCTTTCTATTACATAGAATATGCTATGGCCCAACTTGGTGCTGTGGCTGTCTGGAAGAACTATAAAGAAAATCCTGAAAAAGGCTTAGAAGGCTATAAAAATGCTCTAAAACTAGGGTATACTAAAACCATTCCTGAAATCTATGAAGCGGCAAATATCAAATTTGATTTCAGTAAGAAATATATTGGTGAGCTTTCGGATTTCCTGGTTAAGGAGATAGAAGCTATTTGACTATTTTTATTTGATTGTTGAATACGAGTCTTTTAAAAGACCTATTTAAATGAGTCAGACTCTTACGCGCTACTACAGAGAAAAATTAGGATTTACGCAGCAAGAGTTAGCTGAAAAAGCCAATTTATCGCTAAGGACCATTCAGCGTTTGGAGGCGGGATCAAGCATTCCCAAGGGACATACACTTAAGGTGTTAGCAGAAGCATTAAAAGTAGATAAAAGTAATTTCTTAGAAATTGAAGAGGGTACTGATTTTGCCGTTGAAGATAATAAAGAAGAAATCTCTACACTTCGATTCTTAAACCTTTCTGTTCTTTCTTTTATAGGAATTCCTTATGGAAATTTGATTTTCCCTGTTTTAATATGGCGTAGAAAAAGGCAGTCAGAGTTTATAGATGAGCATGGTAGAAGGATAATTAATATTCAAATTATTTGGTCTATGTGTATGTCTCTTGCTTTGATATCTGCACCTTTTATTCAGAAACAGTTCTCGCTAAATATTCCTCTGATTATTTTGGTTCTTGTAATAGGATATATCGCAAACGCCTTCATTATTCTTAAAACAGCGAAAGCTATTCAGAAGAATTCTTTTGACTTTCTTAAGATTGGTCTAAGGTTCATTTAAAGCCTTTTTCAAAATTGTCGTGTTTTTGGCGTTAAAATGACGCTATGAAAAAGCTGTCCTCAAGATAGATTTGGATTTAAAACATGAAAAAGATCGGATTACTGAAAAAAGGCTTCTTTATAGTTCTTATTCTACTTTTTCTTTTCGTATTGTCCGGATATCTGTTTGTAGAATACAAGTTTAGTCCCGATAAAAATTACCTCACTGTAGAGGGTTCGAGCGAGAAAGTACCCATAACTTGGGTAGAAAATAAGCAAAGCTCTATGGCGGCTTTACTCCTTCCAATTACAATCAATGGAATATCGCAGAAGCTTTATATGCAGTTTGATACCGGTTCTCCAAGTACCCTATTCTATATGAATAAAATCCAATCCATTATAGATAAGTACCCTGAAGTGATTTCTGTTCATCATGAATCTTCAACTCGTGTAGGCTTAGCTTTTAATTTGGGTGAGATGGTTGTCAAATCATCGGAGTTCAAAATATACGATAAGAAAAGTGTTAAGATCGACTGGGAAGACACTAGTAAAATTTATGTGATTGGAACAATAGGCTCTGATTTACTGGAAAAAAGCGTTTCTGTTATTGACTTTAAGAATGGAGAATGTCTATTCGGTGAGCTTATCCCAAATGAATACAAGAGCATTAAACTTCAGGACTTTACTTTTTACAAAAGGAAAACCCTATTTCCAGCTGAAATTGAAGGTGAAAGCTGCAAGCTTCTTCATGATACTGGAACCAGCGGTTTCGAGCTGATAACCAGTAAGCAAATCTGGGAAAGGATGTCTGAGAGATCAGCTAAGCCCAAAGAAGCTTTTGAAGTAAAATCATGGAATAATGTATTAAAGGCTTATGACATTGAGAGTGATAAACAAATCCATTTTGATATGAGCTCTATTGATCTGAATAAAGTCACATACGTTGAAGGAGCAACTTTTTTACAGATAGTACTGATGAGAATGACCGGAATGGGAGGCTTAGTAGGAAATGAATTATTTAGGAATAAAGTATTGATAATGGATTGTAGAAATCAGAAGTATGCGATAGTCGATTAATACAATCGGTTTTATAAAAGTTATTCTTCCAGAGTGAAAACGGGATATTTTTCTGCATCTGAATTCTTACTGAATTTTTCCGTTAAATCAGGATAAGTATCTAAAAAAGCATTGTACTGGAAAGCGTAATTGTCATACTTAATTCTGTGAAATAAAACCCGGTGATCGGCTTCCCTTATTTCTACAATAAGCTGCTTCATTAAAGGATATTTTTCATAATCGGGATTGGATTCGGCAAAATTGATAACCTCATAAATCAACTCAGCCGAAGTAGCATCATATCGGTCTATTAATTGAGAGTTTGACATACTTTGTTGATCATACCTCAATCCAACGAGTTGTTCATGAGCTTTCAATAAAGAATCATAAGCTTTTTGGCTAAAGCTCGAAGTATAAGAGACCTCTTCTAAAAGTCGCTTAATATTAAATAACTTATCATCATCATCAGCAATCATTTCTTTCCAATAGCCATCGATACTGTCGTGAAGCCCTGTAAAGTAAATCTTGAGAGAATCTTGCCTGGATAGTCCTGTTGATTTTTTTTCGGATGAGGTCTTACAGGAGTAAAAACAAAGACCTAGAAATAGGGATAAAAGCAATAATTTGAATTTCATCAAGAATGTTCAGTGAAAATGGATATTTCAATTATAACGGATTCTATTGAAAAAAGGGTACTATTTGTTAAACAGGTTTGAACTGCTCAAAGGCTTGCTTGCAATTATTGCAATAATGCATTGACCTGCAAAGTGTCGGCCCAAATGGTGTTTTAAGTTCTGTATCATTGCTGTCACAATATGGGCAATCCACTTGCTCTAAAATATCCAATTCGATTACTCCATCATACTTAGGTGGAGGAGCTAATCCAAATTTTTTGAGGGCAGCTTTTCCTTTTTCCGATATTTTGTTGGAATCCCAGGGCCTATCAAAACTCATATTTACAGAGTAAGATGTAATCCCATATTTTTCGAGGGTTTGCTCTACTTCCTCTTTCATATAATCCATAGCAGGACAACCAGCAAAAGTGGGAGTCATTTCTACGGTTACATGATTATCAGGGCTGACATCAACTTTAGTGATTACCCCAAGGTCAATCAGAGACAGAACTGGTATTTCCGGATCCATGACTTCTTCTAACCAGTTTAAAACAGTTGGCTTATCTATGGATTGAGTTTTATTCATATTAGTTACCAATCGGCTGTTGGATCTTCTCTAAAAACAGCAGACATTTCTTCCAGTAGAGGTTGAAGATGCTCTGTATGTTCTCCTTTCCTTCCACCATATTCCGGAGTTAAAATTTTTGTATCGGGTAACTCAAGTGAAGTTTTCATAATGATCTCCTGAATATCGCCTATCCAGCGATCTTTAATAGCTACTTCCCCTGCATATATCCTATTAGAGATTAATTTTTCTTCGTATTCTGAAACCTCAAATAAACCTAAGGCATAAGGCATAGCAAAATTCAAAGCTTTCTGCATGCGTTCGATGCTTTCGGTAGTTGATGAGCCAAGTTGTTTGATCATAGAATCAGCGTGGATCACATGGTATTTTACTTCACCCTTCAACTTTTTGGCAATCTTGGCTATTCCTTCGTGTGAGGAGTTCGAAAGCATTTCAAAGCGAATCAACTCAGCATGATCAAATAAAAAATGCCTGATCAAACTAAAATCGTATTCCCCAATAGGTAATTCAACAAATTTGGAGTTGTGGAATTGCTCTGCATTTCTGGTGAAAGCAACAATATCTGGTTCAGATTCCCCAAGTTGATGGAGTAGATTATAAAAAGCTAAACTGTGCCCAACTTTATCCTGTGCCATAGAAGAGAAAGCGATGTCTTCCTCAAGTAACGGACCTATTCCGGTCCATTCAGAATTTCTATGACCAAGAATTAATTGGTCGTCTGCTACCTTATATAGTAAATCTTTTAGCTCTATATCACTCATTTAGCCTGATTCATTCGTTCCTTGAATTCCTTTAATTTATCTCCAGCCTTATAGTCAACAGCTTCCCTATATCGTTTATCCGGAAGCGTATCCCAAATATCCTGAAAGCCTTCTTCAACCTTTAAAAGATCTTCTGATTTAACGACCCAAACATTATACACCGGCTTATCAAGTTCAAGCTCCTGTTTAGCTCTCCAAAGGGCCATTTCATGATTCTCTGCTTTCATCGAACCAATATGAACATGCTGCTTTCCGCGCTTATCCAAATGAAAGAAATCAAACTCTTCCATTTGACCTTTTTTGTTTTCAGGCTCTTCAATTTTCGAATAGATACTTTCCTGATCCTCTGTAAAATCGGTCGTCTTCACTTTTTCTGTTTCAACAACCCAGATTCCTGAGCACGTTTGTCTTCTGCTATACTGCTCTTTAGCAAAAGTGAAAGCCAATTCAAGATTTGCAGCATGAACAATCCCGACGTGCTCAAAAGGACGTTTCAGGTTCATTTGCCTAAATACCTGATATGTATTAAGCTGATCCTGTTCTTCCTTTTCAGTAATAAGTTCTATTTCTGAAGGAATATTCAGACGAGCAACTCTAGGGTCTAATGACTTCAAAGCACTCATTAAGCCAAGGGAGTTACATAAGCAGACTTTGGATTTTTCAAAGCCCTTCGTACCCAGGCACCCCTTTCTTCAGCAGTCTTACGAACAGCGAGTCTTTCTGTGTTACACGGGCCGTCTCCATTAATTACTCTCTTGAACTCGTCCCAATCCGGTTCGGTGTACTCCCACTCTCCTGATTCTTCATTCTTTTTCAAATTCTGATCAGGAATAGTAAATCCAAGCTCCCAAATTTTAGGCACGTACATGTCTAAGAATTGTTGTCGCATAGCATCATTAGAAGCCATTTTGACTTTCCATTTCATAAGTATTTCAGAGTGAACAGATATTTTATCAGAAGGACCGAAGAAATGCATCATGGGTGGCCACCACCTATTTAATGCTTCCTGGAACATTTGACGTTGCTTTTCTGTACCCGTTGCCAATGAAATCACGCAATGGTGACCATACTTTAGGTGGAAAGCTTCTTCAGCACAAATCCTATCCAGTGCTCTGCAATAAGGTCCATAGCTACCTTTGGCATTAGCCAATTGGTTTACGATTGCTCCGGCATCAACCAACCACGAAATAAAGCATGAGTCAGCCCAAGTGAAAGTTGGATAATTGAAGATGTTGGAATATTTCGATTTGCCGCTGATCAAATCTTCAATCATTTGCTCCCTAGGCTTTCCTAGAGTTTCTGCAGCACTATATAATAACTGAGCGTGTCCAACTTCGTCCTGCACTTTAGCCATTAGAGCCATTTTTCTTTTGAAGCCAGGCGCTCGTGTGATCCAGGTACCCTCAGGTAATGCACCGATAATTTCAGAATGGGCATGTTGTTCGATCATACGGATGAGTTGCTTCCGGTACATTTTAGGCATCCAATCTGTTGGTTCAATTTTCTCACCTCTTTCAATTCGGGCCTCAAATTCGGCCAGTTTTACTGGATCTTCATTTTCTAACTCTTTCAGTTTTGGGGTGTCGAATATTTGGGCACTACCGTACATAATTTTGTTAATTAAGATTTTAAACCATTTAATAATATGTGTGAGAAGTTTTCAGCAACTTCTTCTGTATCGTATTTACCTTGTGGATCATACCATCTATAGCTCCAGTTCAATGCTGATAAGATGGACATGACCGAAAGTTTAGTATTCATCAGTTTGAATTCACCGTTTTTCACTCCTCGTTCCAATATAGAATTGAACCATTGCTCATAGGTTTTTCTCATATTAGTGAAGCGTGTGAGATGAGGTTCACTCAAGTGTCTCCATTCATTGAAGAATACGCTTGAAGCTTTTTTATCTTTTGTGATGACCGATAAGTGAGCTAAGATGGATTTTTTTAGGTTCTCTTCTTCTGTATCGTATGAATTCTTTTTGATTTCATCAATGGCATCAAAAAACTCATTGGCCATTCTGAAACATACAGTCTGTAAAATTTCCTCTTTAGATTTTATGTGAGAATAAATGCTTGCCGCTTCAATTCCCAGCAAATTAGCTAAGTCACGCATTGAAGAAGCAGTATAACCTTTCTGCCAGAAAAGCTCTGTCGCTTTTAACTCGATCTGTTTCTTTCTTGATATGCTTTTAGCCGCTTGTTGCATTATACAAATATATACAACCTAACGTTCGTTAGCAAAAATTGTTCTTAATCTAGATTTGAGAGGGTACCCTTTTTAAAATCTTCCTCTGTAATCTTTATACCATTAATACTACTTATATCCCAGTCCTGGGTAATTTTCCAGAACCCATTTTCCTTTCTCAAACGAATATGGAACCTGCCATAATAGTATTGAGGAACATCAGAATTCGGTATAACGGATGTAATTCTAAAATAGCCAACTTCATAACCGTTGTTATCATTATAGATTCTGTGCTCCATCCAGAAATCAATCGTTCGTTTATCCTCACTTTTTTGACTAAAACGTTCAATACTTGTATCCTTATACGCTTTTCCTACTTTGATTCCATTGACAGTAACTCTGAAAATATCATCAGTATGCAAAGCATTGTATGCTTTGGCATCTCTTGCTTCCCAAGCTTTTTTGAAAGGCTTCCAGACTTGTTCGTTAACCTCCTTCTCTATTTCTGTTTATGCTCAAACAGAAATAGAAATTGAAAACAAAATAAGAGTTAAGTATTTGTTCATATGGCGGATTTTAAATGAATTCAAGAATATAAACTCACTATCACAACATATTAGTCTTTTCTAGAATTCCATAAATAGGGTGGGGTGTATTTTACGTTTTCTTAGCTCCTTGGAAGCTCAGGATTTTATTTGCTTCTGGTGTCACTTAAAATGTTCTAAAATAAGGAAATGTAAATTTTATAAACTGACCGTTAACTTACAAGAACCATAAAAGTTTCTGATAATCAATAGTTTATAATTGTTTTAAATTAGTCAAGATTAACTGAATGTTACAACATTGTTAACATCTCCTTGTTTAGGATTCAAACAAAAACATTAAACAGAATGGATACTTTATTACTCGCAGACATTGTGGCCATCCCAAAAGATGACCCAGTTGCTTTTACCTTTTTTACTGGTTACATGGCTATGTTCGCCGCATCTGTCTTCTTTTTCTTTGAAAGAGGTCAAGTAGACGGGAAGTGGAAGACTTCATTGTTGGTTTCAGGATTGATTACCGGTATTGCTGCTGTACACTATTACTACATGCGTGATTATTACGCTGCAACAGGAGCTAATCCCACAGTCCTAAGATACATTGATTGGACGCTTACCGTACCTTTGATGTGCGTTGAGTTTTATCTATTGTTAAGGCCTGCAGGGGCAAAAGCAGGATTCATGTGGAAACTAATTGCAGCTTCGGCCTTAATGTTAGTTGCTGGATATATTGGTGAAGCATTTACAGATGGTTCAATGGGACACTCTGTATTATGGGGTGTAATTTCAACTCTAGGATATATTTATATACTTTATTCAGCTTGGTTCGGTGAAGCCAAACAATTGGCGGACAAGTCAGATTCTGAAGCTGTACAAAAAGGTATTAGAGCTTTAGCTTGGTTTGTACTAGTAGGATGGGCAATTTATCCTATTGGTTATATGGCAATGCCAGGAGGATGGTTAGGTCCTGATGGAGCAGGTTTATTGGTTCCAAGGGATTTGGATTTAATCTATAATATTGGTGATGCCATCAATAAAATAGGATTCGGTTTGGTTGTATATTCTATAGCTATGACTGAATCAAAAAAGACATCAATGGCTACAGCATAAATAAATATTATTAAAGGCGCTATATAGCGCCTTTTTTTATGAACAAGTTAAAATTCAATATAGCTTTAGTTGTCCTTACTTTTCTTTGCCTGACCATTTATCCTTGGTTTCAGGCTATTTCTTATACACTTCAATTAGCAATAGCAGGCGTTCTAGTATTTTTAGTTGGAATTCCTCACGGTGCTATTGACCATGTCATCTATTTCAAGGCGAAAAAAAGATCACTCTCAAACATTGTTCTTTTTTATGCAGCATACATCGGTCTTATGCTGTTGTATGCTTTAGTCTGGGTATGGTTTCCGTATTTTAGCCTCTTACTTTTTCTTATAATTTCCGCTGTACACTTCGGTCAGTCTCAATTTTCCTTCCTTGAAAAAAATGGATCTAACCTATTTAGATGGATTTTTTATTTGGCGTGGGGAGGTTCATTATTACTAGGGCTTACCTTCTATCATTATGAGGCTATTCTTTCAGATTTCATTAATACGGCTTACTTTACCGATTTGGAGCTTTATCTGCCTGTTGATATGCTTTTGATCTTTTTTTGGGCCTTTACTATCTCAGCAGCTTTTCTAATCATATTTTACCTTGGTGGGCACAAGGATTATAAAGCGAGTATAATCGAGCTTGTTAATTTCGCTTTGATTCATTTTATACTTTTTTGTTTACCTCCTCTTTTAGGATTCACTATTTACTTTGTTTTCTGGCACTCACTGAAGGTTCTTTTTCAAGAGTATGACTATTTGAAACTTAGAATTAAGAAGTTGAATTTTGAAAGGTTTCTGAAAATTCTTACACCTCACAGTCTAATAAGTATTGTAGGTGCATTATTAATGATAGCTACCTTTAATTATCTGGATCTTGATATTTCTCCCGTCCTTCTAGTACTTATCTTTCTTTCTGTTCTTACCCTTCCTCACACTATTGTAATGAATAGACTTTACGAGTAATTCTTGCTGTTAACTCAATTTTTTCTAGACTTGATTTATGTGATCTCTTTTTCTTGAGATACCTTTCTACTTTATTTGTCTTTATGCTTAGAAACTCTGAAGGTATAAAGGGAGTGTTGGATTTTGAAAGGCGTATGAATACGTTTTTTAATCTTCTTGTAGGGCCGTCGTTGTTAGCCTTTATTATACTTTACCTTGAATTCAAAGTCTCTGAATCTTCGGTAAGCGCTGAAACCGGTATAAATGCATTTTTAATCGGGGCCTTAGTAGTTATCATACTATTTTTCGCAGAGTTTCAATTTAGAAGAGAAGTTCAATTGATTTTGAGAGAGATGGATCTTCGAGAAAAAATGAACTTGTATTTACCCATTTATCAAAAGAGAGGAATAATTTCAGTACTATCAATCATCATTATTCTCGTTGCACTTTTTCTAGAAAAACAATCCATCTACACACTTCTGTTTTTCGTTTCTTTCGGGTATTTATCGTTAGTGAGACCTTCGCAAAGAAAACTTTCCAAACACCTCAAGTTTACCAAAAAAGATATTGAGATGATGGAAAGCTATACTGAATTTAACAATTCCTAGATTATGATCCCGAAGCTGATAGCATTTAATTGAGGGCCTCTTCCACTTTCAAATAGGTCATTGAAGTCATAATTGATAAAGAAGTCTACATCTCTATAACCGATCTGACCTCGCACTCCATACCTCCAATTTTCCAGGAAGAAGCTATCCCTGATCCTTGATCTTTCCCGATCACCATCTTCCCTAAATACTAATTTTGATCTTCCTCCTAATCGATAGCCAGCATATCCACCGACTCCAATTCTAAAACCGTCCCCTGAACTTCTTCTCCAGGAGAATTTTGATCTTCTGTTTCGCCCAAAATCAAAAACAGGAACTGCCGTTATGTTGAAATATGAAGTACCTAGTTTGCTTTTTATGGTATTAATTTCCGGTAACTCTACGAACTCCACCTGATCTTCACCTTCGATAATTTGAAAGTCAGAATTATCGAGTTTGAAAGCATAGAAATTAAAACCAGCCCCCCATTCTAAACTTAATGTTTTGGTTATGGGTGAATTCCAAACATGGTTGATCGCAAAGAACCATGACCCCCAAGGTTTTATTTCATAAGGCTCTCCCGTAGGAAATTGACCATCTTCAAGATAATTATTCAGTCCAAGATCGAAATTAAGACCACTGGTAGTTCTCCTGCTTCTCCACCTTCTTTTTTTATCCCTATCATATTTCTTGTCTTGACCTCTGTAATTGATGTAATCATCATAGTCATCATCTTTGTCACGGTTGCGTCTTCCAAAGTTTATGTCTACATCAAAAACTTTTTCCCTCTCTTCTTCCAACAGATATTCCGAACCTTCTTCATTATTTACCACCAAGTATGTGACTTCAGAATTACTGTTTTCGACTGTATCAACTATATCTTTTAGGATTTTATTGATATCGTAATTGGAAATGGTTTTAAACTGGTTTTTATCTTTAGAAACGATCACCAGCTTGCCGCCTTCCGCAAATTGAATTTCAAGTGTATCGGACTTCGCCAGCGAAAAATTTGAACATAGAAATCCTGTCAGAGTAAGAAGTAAAATTGCTCTCATGGTTTAAATATCTAAGTTTAAAAGTGTTTTTTAGATTAAATTCTTATTTGATTCTATTCTTCTGTTTTATCGGCCTCCATTTGATGAGTTCGTTTTTGAAGTCGATAAAAATTTATCCTTAAATCCTCTAAAGTTTATATCGCCTTCACCATTTTTAAGATCAACAGCTCTTGCCCAAAGTTTACCTAAAGTACTTTTTTCATCCTTTTTTTCAACTGTGGAGGCTACGTAAGTGATCTGCATAGAGTGATTTTTATTACTCAAAGCATCTGTTTTCGAATTGGCAAAAGGTGAGTTAGATGCAATATTGAATGAATACGTTTTCGGTTCGATATTAACTATTTGTTGTTTAGCTATTGTAGTTTTTTCACTTTCAGTCTCAGTAAAAATTTGATCTAATGGGCCTTCTTCTTTTTTGACTTTAGCTATTGTTACACTTGGTTCTGAAACAATAGTTTCAGGTGTTGAAAATTGACTTTTATTCGGTATTTCGACTGGACTTATATTAGCAATTGCCCTAGAGTCAACATGAGTTGAACTTTTGAAGAAAGGACTACAGATCATGAGTAATAGTAAAGAAGCTGCAATCCCTAAAAACCAGAATCTGATAGGATTCTTTTTGCTTTCAAGACTACTATCCAATTTTGCCCAGGCACTTTCAGAAGCTTTTACTTCATGGGACTCCAGCTTATCTCTAAATATGTGGTCGATGCTATTCATAATTCCGCAAGCTTTTTGGTTGTTCGAGTTCTAATTCATACAAATACTTTTTAAGTAGATTTCTCGCTTTACATAATTGGGATTTTGAAGTATTCTCACTAATCCCGATTTCGCCAGATATTTCTTTGTGAGTATAGCCATCAATAGCGTACATGTTGAAAACAGTTCGGTAACCGGTTGGTAATTGCTGAACCAATGATAAAATTTTATCAGAGTCGTAATTACACACCTGGGCTACTTTAAAATTTTCACTTTCAATGTTCGATTCTGAAACTAACTGTACGGATTTGTACTTTCTGATGTGCATTAAACATTCATTGATCATCAGTTTTCTGATCCAGCCTTCGATAGATCCATCTTGATTAAACTGATCTAATTTTTCAAAAACTTTCATAAACCCACTGATCATAATGTCCTCTGCTTCTTGCTTAGCTCCAACATATCGACAGCAAATAGCCAGCATTTTATCAGAATAACGCTCATACAGGCTCTTTTGAGCTTTTCGCTCACCTCTTTTACACCTTTCGATGAGCTTCGTTAATTCGTTCGATTTGTTGATGACTATTTTCATCTTGTTTCTATAGGGTAGATGCAATAGTTGTAAAAGTGGTTGCCTGTAGTCTTAATTTTTTTTGAAATTAATTCAAAAGGTAGGCCAAGCTCAATTAGGAATTAGGAATTAACAATGAGTAAGGCTTGAAAAGACCTCACTTAATACCCCTACTCTTAAAGAAATGAAGTTGGTGCTTCCAATTAATCATGTGTTTTGAAATTGATCACACTTCTAGATTTGGAAATATTTCTTCTTTTAGGCAAGGCAAGTGTAGTTCAATAAGTCAAAATATCGTTTAGGTAGCCTTTTAGTTCCTGAACTATGGATGGCTCCACATTTCCAAGTCTATTTTTCAAACGTTCTTTTGAAACGGACCTGATGTGAAAAGTAAATATTTCAGAAGGATGTTTTAATCCATTTTGTTCATTCGGACTAAGAACGATATTACCTTTGTAGTTCTTGATTTTCGTGCTTAAAGGGCATACTATTACAACTTCAAGATGCTTATTTAGTAGGTTTCCACTCAAAATGATGGCAGGCCTTCTTCCAGATTGCTCACTACCTTTGACAGGATCCAGATATAGTTCCCAGATTTCACCCTGCTTCACCTTCTTCTAATTGCTTAGTGTAGTAAGCCATGTCTTCTTCAGCAACTTTTAGTATGTCTTCGTCTTCCATTGCCTGTCTGTAAGACTTTACATATTCTGCTCTGTTTAGTTGATCAAGGTAAAGTTTAAGTGCCTTTTCTATGATCTTGTTTTTTGGCATAGAAAGCTTTTTTGAAACAAGTTCTAATTGCTGAAGCAGTGTATCTGGAAGAGAAGAGGTAAACGTACTCATGAAATTTATTTATAAAACGTAAATATAATAATATTTATTAAGAATAATATTCCTTCAATCCCTCCTCCTGAATATTCGGGAGAGTGGGAAAGCTTGTGCTCTGATACATTCTTAATTCTGGAAATATTGTCATCTTTTAGGAGGGGTAAGGGGAGGTTTACAAATCCTTCCTCTTAAACCACCAATACGAAATTCCTGAGAAGGCTATTAGCCAACCGATAGCGATACTCAAATCTTTTAAAGCGATATAATTCTGGATTTCCATAAAGACATATCGCTGAAAAGGAACTCTAATCAAGTTTGATACTGCATTTACAGGAAGGAATGGGGCAATATGCTTGAGCCCCACTTCCTGAGATAAATATGGCTCATGTTCGAAAAGAACTGCTATTACAGGTTCGAAAATAAGACTGTACATAAATAACAGAACGATCACAAAGCCCGCTTTTCGCATCATGGATGCGAGCAGGAAAGCGAAAAAGAGAAATATGATGTTCTGAATAAAGAAAGCACCCAAGAACTCAATATCTGTAAATATGGAGTTCAAATCAGTCACCCCCGAATGAATGAGTCCGGAGATTAATCCATTTACAAAAATGACTAGTGTACTAATCAACGAAAGACAAAAGATTAAGGAGAACTTACTTAAGATGAATTCATTCTTGCTGAGCCCGTCTATAATGTTTTGTCGGTTAGTTCGATAGGTCGTTTCATTCGTCATGGAAATAATGACTATGAAGGCCGGAATAATCTTCAGGAAAGAAGCAATCCAGGTCATATTTTGCCATATATCCGGAAAGTCATAAATGGGAATAATGGTTGGGTCAACACCATTAAATTCGGCGCCTTCATTTTTTAACCACTCCAAAAGAGCAACTCCGCCAGAGCAAATGATTACTATAGCCAGTAGGTATAGTGAAAGAAGAATCCAGAAAATTTTATAATTCCGGAGCTTAAGCCATTCAATACGGATGAGTCTAATCATTTTGCGCGAGGATCTCTAAAAATTCTTTTTCTAAACTGTTTCTATTCCGCACAAGGTGAGTTAGGGTTATTCCATGATTAAAAAAATATTCATTTAGGTCTTTATTTGAAATAGAACTGTCTAACTGAAGCCTAAACAATCCATCTGTTTGTACATAATTTTTGGTTCCATTAAAGTCTTGAATTGATTTTTCAAGACTTTCATCATCACTCGAAATCTCTACTTCATCCGTTTCCGAAAGTACTTCATGTACACTGCCTTCATGCAACTTTACCCCTTTTCTTAAAACAGCAAAGTGGCTACAAACCTTTTGAACTTCATCCAATAAATGACTGGCAAGAATGATCGTTTTATTTTGATCTGCTATTTCTTTGATCAGCTGTCTGATTTCTGCAATTCCCTGAGGGTCAAGTCCATTGGTGGGCTCATCTAGTATTAATACAGGTGGATCATTGAGTAATGCTGAAGCAATGGAGAGCCTTTGTTTCATTCCCAGTGAATAGGTTTTGAAGGAATCGTTCCTGCGCTCGTACAAGCCGACGATTTTCAGAACTTCATCAATTCTGTCTTTGCCACTTTTTTTGATTTCAGCAGCAACCTTAAGATTTTGAGTGGCTGTGAGATATGGGTAAAAGCAGGGTGTTTCAAGAATACTTCCAACCTTATTCCTGCTGTTTGCCGATTGATCTTTTCCAAACCATGAATAGGAGCCTGAAGAAGCCTGAATTACATCCAGAATAATTCCTAGTGTAGTCGTTTTCCCACTCCCATTAGGCCCTAACAATCCAAAAACCTGACCTTTATTGATAGTCAGGTCAAGATTATTCAAGGCATGAACCTTTTTATATCGCTTGTTCAGGTTATTGATTTGAAGAATTGTCATACTTTAATCTCTATTCCTTCTTCGGCCTCTCTTTTCGCCATCAAAGTTTTGTCGAGTTTCCATTAAACTAAATACATCCAGCACTTCTCCCGATTCAAAACTCTCAGTAAGTTCGAATATTTTTAAAGGATTGAATAAACCCTGAATTCTGGCAAGCTGATACTTGCCTTGAAGTTCAATCAGGATCAGGTATTCATGCTGATCAACTTTTTCCGGAGCAAAAGCAACTACATCATTTCCGTCGGACTGGAAACTTATCATTTCAGTGTAAGATTGATCTTTAAGAATGGATTTAAATTGATCAAGCTCATCTTTTGAAATTTCACTTACGGTGTAATACTCCAGCTTTTCGATGTCTTTTACGAGTTCATTAAATTCAGGAGAATCATTTAGATTGACCATCCGCATGGTACTGGGGTAAAAATGAAGGTTATATGACTTATACTCTGATTCTGAGAAAATGGCTACTGCATCGTCGATGCTATCGTTCTGGCAGGAAAAAAGAGAAATGGAAAAAAAAATGAGTAATAGTTTTAGCATAATGGTTTATTAAGGGTGTCATTCCGCTACTTATCCGATGCTTCGGATCGGGGAATCTTTCAGATAAGCAACGAGATACCGAATAAATTAAGCCCTCTAAAGTTTAGGACTTAATTTTCCGGCATTAAGTCACTTGGATGAATTCATCATACTTTAATTTCCGTCCAGGTTTTTCAGCTTATCCAGCCCTTTTATATTCAGGCTTTTGGAAATTCTTGAAATTTTCTTCAGGTCAATTTCACCATACAGGGTGACCAGATTGAATTCATGGCCTCCACCAGCAACCAGCAGCAGTTCATTTATGATGCCTTTTGATTCCTGTATATAAAAGAAAACATCCTGATCCGCATCTTTCACAGACATTAACTCTTCGTACCCTTTTCCCTTCAGAGAAGCGACAGCATCTTTGAAATGCTTTTCTGCATCATCAATGCTGTCTGCAGAGAGTACTTTCAGGCCTTCGATCTTGCTTATAGCTTCAAGGAATTCTTCTTCATTTTCATCGCCTGGCTCCAGTTCGGTGAAAAGTGAAAACATTCTGCTGTTTACATTCACTTTGGTAAACCGCTCATCGTTTTCGTACTTCTCAAAAAGTTTATTCACACCTGTTTGTGCAACAGTAGTAATCGAGATAAAAGCTATCAGTATTAATGTTGTTAAAGTTCTCATTTTCAATTTGTTGATATAATTTTTTTGACTTCGTTTATTTTATTCAGTTCGGTTGTGTATTCGGCTCCTTCATTCAACTTGGTCGAAACCAGTAACAAAGCAGCTTTGGTTTGCTCGTATGCCAAAAGTGCCTCGATTTTCTTTTGATCCTGCCTCTGCTTTATAGCAAAAAAGCCAAGGATCAAAGTCAGTGATGCAGCTACTAAATAGTAGTGCATTCGTCTCCCCAATAGGCCTTTCGGTTTCCCTTCAATTTTGGATAGTATCCTTTTATCAAAATCTGAAGAAATTTTAGCTTTCTGTTTTTCTTTTAGGAACTGAAAATACACTCCACCGGCATTTTCTTTCAGCCCCTTTTCCTCTTCCAGTGAAGTTTCACCTTTCCAGAAGCGTTCAATTAATCTGTCGATTTCAAGCCTTTTAATTTTTTTCATTAGGTATTGATTATCAAATACTCATACAATCTCTCTAATTGGCTCAAAAGCTCTTTGTAAATTCCGCAAGCCCATATTGATGCCTTTTTATCAGTTCATTTTTAATCTTCTGACGCGCCCTGTAAATGTTTACTTTCACGTCATTCAATTCAATCTGTAATACTTTCGCTATCTCTTGGTAGCTGTATTCCATAAGATCTCTAAGCATTACCACTTCCTTCTGTTTCAAAGGAAGTTGATCCATAATTCTCCTGATCTCTGCCATTTCCTCAGAGTTTTCAAGTGTTTTATACGGACCGGTAGCACTATCACTTTGATCATAGGCCTCTTCAATCGATAAGTGATATCCCTTTTTCGACCGAATATGATCAATGCATAGATTTCGCGTCAGGCGCATGCACCAGGCCTCGGGGTTCTCGATCTTGTACTTCGAGCGATTATCCCAGACTTTGAGCAAAACATCCTGAACGACGTCTTCTGCCGTTTCCGAATTTCCCAACAAGCTGCATGCAAATCGAAAGAGCTTATTTTTTAATGGTAAATAATGCTCTTTGAAAAATTCCAATGTCATTCTGTATAGCAGACGCTAAGGGAGGAGAGAAGTTACAGGGTTGTGTGATTTTTTCAAGTGGGTAAATAAGGGCTTATGTGATTCTTGTATTATAGATTGGCTATTTTATAATTAAGGTGAAGGGTTTTATTGTTATAAAATTAAGTTTCTGGGTATTTTTATCTACTGATCTTTCATAATAATGAACACCAATCGGTCTAAATAAGTAAATATTTATCGCTCTGATCTAATCAAGATCATTGATTTAACCCAATAATTCGATCCAATTTCTTGATTTTTCATCTCCTTAAAGCAGGTTCAGTAAAAAATATATAATTTCTGTTTTGATCAACTATTTTTTTTATCTATTTTAATTAAGGAAAATTATAAATCATTAAATCAGGTCTTATGAAAATTTCACGTCTAGCTTCAATTAATCAAACAAATCACTTTTTAGCAGCTGGCTGTTCGTCTTGTTGCAATTGCTGTAACGATGAAAATCATGAATTACAAGAATGGTTAGATAGCGGAGGAGTTAAGTAGGCTTCAGTTTTATATTCCGGTTTCTTTAATAATCTATTGTGGTTGAAGTATATGCAGTCATGTATAGATGGTTATGATCCGAACTGAATAGCTCGAATTTGAGAGTCATTCAGTTGTGTTAAAATTGTTCGCTATTTTCCGGATAGAAGTAATCTTTCTGAAAACCTGAACTTCGTCAAAATCAGTTAATTAAGTTCCAAACATTATCACTTTGCAGGGTGGTTTATGATGAAGCACTTTAAATTTAGACTAATAAATAATGATGCGTTTGTAATAGAATTTCAGGATGATATTAATAAGAATATTTCTCTTGAAGTTGATAAGGCTTTTAAAAAAGAACGCTAACACTTAGTTCAATATACTGAAGAAAAGATTTTTAAAGTCTGATATTTGGAAGTATTTACGAAACTCGATTCGGC
>JBCCDY010000033.1:0-38083 GCA_039030555.1 Bacteroidota bacterium | reverse complement strand
TCTTAGGAGGGATTCCCGGGATAGGGCCTTTGACGAGTATTCAGCTTTTGGAGGAGTTGGGAGAGATTGATCGTTTTCCAAACTTCAAATCACTTAATAGTTTCATTGGCTTCATACCTACGACCTTTTGCTTCTTATGTTATCTACTTTTTATCGGATCGTTATTTGAAGAAAATGATCGCTGAGGATAGAAAAAAGAAAGATTTTTAATACAATTACAGAACCTTCCTCGCCATAAGATCATTTATGGGGTCGTTTGTTAGCGATTCGGTTTTTATACAGATGAAGTTAGGAATCTTATATATATTATTCCCCTGAGTTCTGCAATATGGTCAAATAGATAAAGTGTTACACCCTCAACGATTAGGGCCACAGCGATTCCCCTCATTAAGTGGTTGCTCCAAAAGGAAATGGCCAAGACTATTCCCAGTATGAAAAGTCCCATTTCAACTTTTTTAATAATAGCAAAGTTTCTCATGACCTTTTCCATTCGAGGCAACTCCTCTGTTCGGACTTGATCTGGATTTGATTTATAGTAGGTAGTTACCCTGTCAATATCACCTGATGTACGAGTAATTACTCCAATACATATGGCAATCAAAAAAGTGGAAAGAGGTAACGCAACATATGCTACTCCTTTAAAAAATGGCTTTTGTAAAAAAAGGAAATAGACAGAGGCTGTAATGAAGATAATCGAGATTAGCAGTCCAATGAAGCACTGGATTCGCTCTCCGTTGAAATAGTTTATTATGTTATCCATTAGAATTGACTTGTTTAATTCCAGCAATCAGAAGGATACCAAAGAAATAATGAGAGACGATAGCACCGATTACAGTGGTTTCAGCCAATGAATTATTGAAAATTCCATTGTCTTTCATCACTAACCACATGACCAAATCCATTGTGGCACTCGCCATTTGATAGAACGCCAGTCCCCTTGCAACTCCAATGTGCGGATTCTTTCTAAAAATCCAAGCCATATAGCCCATCGTTCCAAGTGACAAGCCAATCAATTTGGCAATCCAATGTCCATCCGGCCCAAGATTCCAACCTGTCACTAATGGTATTATGGACGGAGGTAGCATAGCTGCTGCGAAATATAAGAATTCGAGAATTGCAACAGCGGTAAAAAGAAATTTAAGGTCAGTTAGCTTTTTCATTTTGTCTTTTTTGACAAACGTATTACCTATGTTTGTAACTAACAAGTATAGACCATACTCTATACTTCAACTATTTTTTAAATTTTTTTATTGATGTTAATAAGCGAGCTGGCAAAGAGGACAGGGTTAACCATTCATACCCTGAGGTATTATGAAAATTATGGACTGTTTAAAGGGACGGTAGATGAAGCAGTGAAAACCAACAATTATAAGCAGTATGATGAAAAGCTTGTAGAAAAAATACAGTTGATAAAAGAAGCCAAAGAAATTGGATTCACCTTGTCAGAGATAAAGGATCTTTTGGATAGTTGGTTCACTAACCAACTGTCAATTGAAAGAAAAATTGAAGTTCTAAACGCTAAGATCAATGAAATTGATAGCAGAATTCGTCAATTGAAGTTCGTTAGAAAGTTTCTTGTAGATGGGATTGAGGATGTAAAAAAAGGTGATTGTTGATTTGAGCATACCTGATCGCTAACGTTCAAATAAAATGAGTCCTCTTATACTTTACTAGTTGCACAATCCTTTCGATTTATTGCATTAGTTTCGATGAAAAGAGCAATCGGATTCATTTTATTGTTTGTTAGCAAACGTTTTTACTTAGTTTTCTTCTATTAGTTTCAAGGTAAATTCCAATTGAACGTCTTTCAAGTCTAAATGGTCCTGCATAGTGGGTCGTATTTCATAATCAGGCATTGTTCCTTTACCTATGAATTTTGATTCAGTACTGTTCATTACATAGTCCACTAAAGGAATGTTTATCTCAATTTTCGAATTCGGTAGTTTTAAAGTAGCAAAGTCCCCTCCATTTCCACCGTGGTAATCTCCTCCAGATTCTTCTCCTATGAATGTTGCCAAATCATTCATATGCATAGCTGACGTGAATTCCGCTGCAGTAGATGCACTTCTTCCATTCATTAAAATATATATTTTCCCTTTAAAGTTCATACCGTTAGGCTGTTGTATTAACAAGCCCTTATTCACTTCTGACTTGGTCGCAAATCTTCCATTTGGCAATTTATATACGAGTTGTTGATTATATTTATACCAATCTGTATTTTTGTCTGTATGCTTAAATATAAAGGTAGTATCTGAAATTCCAGTTGATGTATATAATGAATCAAAATAAACTGTAGGTTTATCTATGAAATAATTGAATAAATACCTTCCTAAAATATCTGAACCACCTTCATTATCTCTTACGTCAACAATTAAATGTTTAGTTTTTACTTTGTTAAATTCTAAAAACGCATCAGAAACAATTTTTTCTAAATCTCCAGAGGCAAAATTTCCGACTTTTAAAAGTCCTACCTTATCATTTATTATTTCGTATCGAATAGGTTTTTTACGATTTTGCTGCTCTACTTTTACATGATAAGCCATGTATTTTTTGATTTTAGAATTCTTTGATTTCCTATACTTTTTGTGATTTTTAGCCCATTCTTTGAAAGTGACTGCTGCCAGTTTTTTTTCGAAGATTTCCCCATTTGAATTGGTCAACTTGACGATAAAATTTTCTGACCTATCAATTAGTAGGTGATACCAAATTTGAAAATCTACCCCAACTTCCAGTCGACTATGCTTATTTGTCAAGATGTCTCCATCAGAGGAGAAGTGTGAAATAAGCGTTTTGTATATGTCCTCAATATTTCGGTTGTTGATACTAAGTATTTTAGTTCCTGGTTGCAAACATGCATCAAATGACAAATCGGAACCTATGTAAGCATTTAAGGGTTCAAATTCCCACCTTAACCATAAGGGAAAAAATTTCCCGTTGCTTGTGATGCTATTTAAACTTTCTGATTCGGGAATTGCTAATGTATGCTGACACTTTATTTGAGAAATGACTGAACTTATTTCTCTATATAATTCGCCGTAAGTTTTTGCATTATTGTTTTTACTTTTTATTTCGTTTAGGGATTCATTAAACTCATCTTGAGACAAATATTGAAATAAACTTGGATGTAATTTTTCTAAACCTTTTCGAAGTATTTCAACATCTTCTGATACTTCATCCGAAGTAAGTGTTCTATCAAATAATGAATTATCATTGGATTGCCCTTGCATTTGAATATTCATGAGAAACAGAATGATTAGAATATTGAGTATAGATTTCATAATTTGATTTTCCTGTTCGTTGGTCAAATACAGACTAACGTAATCTAAGTTTCTGAAAATCAGGTGTGATTTCATTTGCTATTTTATCCCGATTGGCTCTGGATAAGCCTAGTTCATCGGGGTTAATACCAAGATCAGATATCTGTTTTCTCATTCGGCTGACGATGCGTCTTTTTTGGTCTAAAAATAGGTAATTATTTGTTGGGTTGTATTGTTGTTTTTTAGTGACCATGTTCCAAATGATCACAGCTATTTTTCTAGCTGTAGCATTGATGGCAGTTTGTCTTCCCTTTTTAAAGGCAATTTTTTTGAAGAACTTTCCAAGATCTGAGTCTTTAAGATTGCCTACTGCGTTGGCAGCATTTCTCAATGCGATTTTGAGTCTGTTGCTTCCTTGTGGTATTCTGTTGGAGAGGACTCTACCACCACTGATTTTGTTGTTGGGTGCTAGCTTTAGCCAAGAGGAGAAGTGTTGTGCAGTTTGGAACTTGTGAAACCCACCTTGTCCTATTTCGCTCATGATTGTGAGCACTGTTGCGTGACTGACTCCAGGTATGGCCAGTAAGTCAACACCATCGAAGTATTGAAAAGCCACGATGTTGAGGTCCACTCCTTTGAGTGCATTCTTGTTTTGTCTTTTGAAGTATTTTTCATCAGGGATATCATCAACTACTTCGTCTTTGGCTCTGATAGTTTGATCTAGTAGAATGCCTATCTCTTTATCGCATTCTAGGATTTTGTTCGAGTAGAACTGATATCTGTCGTACTCTTGCCTGAGTCCAAATAGGTAGTCCTCTCTTTGGTTGGAGACTAGTGCTTTGGCGATCTCTTCTTCTGATTTTCGGCAGTTATGGTGACGATGTGCTGCCAGAGATTCAGGATCAAGATTGCCATTGCAGATATCTTCGATAATCTTAAGTCCAGTCAGTCCGGTGATGTCTCTTACCACCACGTCTAGTCTGAAGTTAAGGTATTTGAGGAACTTGGCCATTTTATGAATATTGTCAGCTCTTTGCTGGATCATGTTGGAACGGTGACGACAGAGAGTTCTGAGCTTTTCGGTAGTGTGATCTGGAAGAAAACTAGAAGGCAACAATCCAAGAGAATGCATTTTTTGTATCCACTGACAGTCTAAGACATCCGTTTTCTTTCGGTTGATGTTTTTAGTGAATTTTCCATTGGTTAATACTACCTCTAAACCGTTGTTGATCAGTTCAACAAATAAGTTTTGCCAGTATGCTCCTGTGGATTCCATAGCTACAGTAGTGACTTTATTGTCAAAAAGCCACTGTGCTAATGCCCTTAGATCTTCGGCATACACGCCAAAAGACTTAACATCTTGTATCCCTTGACCAATGGCTACAAAATGCTCTCGACTGCCTACATCAATACCTGCAGCAGCAGGGTGAATTACTTTGAGAGATACATGTTCATTTTTCATTTTCTTAGAGTTTTAGTGAAAATGAGCTCTAAGAGAATGTATCTTTGGATAGAGAAAATTATACAGAACGGGGTTCCGCCAACTGGCGGACCACCAGTGAACTTTATCAACTAGCCTCATACGACCTTGGGGCTTCTTACATTCCAGTCAAAATGACGCTCGGACTTTCTCAAAACATAGAAGAGATACCAAATAACTAACCGACCTTACAAAGAGCTCGCTTGAAAATAGATCGAATGTATCGGATTTGTAAACGTTAGCTCCTGAAATCAATTTGGAAAGGGAGAAATTGATACCTTTTCCCTTCAATTTCTTGCCCGAATCTCCCCAATTACCTACAACGACCAGCTATCGGGCATATGTCCGCAGCTAATGAGTAACACGAAAGTAGTGAAATCTGCCGAAGCTCACAACGGTTCCAAATGGCACTGCGTTCTGAAAGTCAAATAGTCCTGCGAGCAAAACAAGGTAGAAAGCACTGTCATATCTCAGCGGCAGATTCACGGCCGAGTTGCACTAAAATCAGCCAGAATGCACTAAGACATATGCCCGATCAGCGTCTGTTACCATCTGTGTTTTTCCGTTCAGATAGCCCATAAAGCCTTCGACCGAAACTTCAATCATTTCTTTCGTGTCATCTGAGATGAAGCCAGGACATTTTTCAGGGTTGGCAAGTAGGTCATTCCGCATTGCTTGTATTTCTAAGAGTTCAGTTCGGGTGAATTCGAAGATTTGCTTATCCAGAATTGCATAGGCGCTCATTTTAGCTTCATAGGATTCATAAAACAGAATGCTGAAAACATCTTTCAATTTGTTGGTGCAATCCAGTTGTTCAAGAGCATAAACCAAAGTTCCGTTGTAGTTGTGATTTTCGGGTTTGAAAATTGCTGTTAGCAGTGGTTCAAGTGCTGTTTGTGCCTTAAGTTCATAAATTCCCAGAGCGACCGAGTTCCTGACTTGTGGATCTGTTGATTCAAGAAGTTCGATGAAAAGTTCGGCAGCTCCCTCGTTGTTCGATGCAACAAGTTCATCCACCACCTCCATTTGTTCAGAAGGTGTTCCTGTTAAGATCCGTTGTTTGAGTTTTTCGAGTTCCAATAATCTACGGTCTGGAGTGCATAGATGGTAACGGTAAGTATAAGCGTAGTGCGGGTTTTCAGAGGAATTCACTGTCTGCCTGCACTAAACTTTAATAATTGCAAAATACTCAATTTGAGCATTTCAGCCTGCATTACGCTTATACAATGTGTGTGCCTTGAATGGTAAATATAGCTAATGGAGTGAGAGTCTCCTATACGCTTGTCGAGAGGAAGTATTAGAAAGCTGCAAGGGTGGTATTGGTGACAATACATCTGAAGTAAGCAGGACTACAAATGGCTGAACTAACGAATAGGAATCGGATAAGAGGCATGTTATTCTGGGTAAGCAAGCACATCATTGTGAAGCTCGAATCTCGATGACAGGAATAGCATGTAGATCCGGTAGAGTTAGCCAGAAAGCAATTTACCTTACCAAGGGAGGTCTCGGGTTGTACGTGATACATTCTGAGAAGTCAGCAGAAGTCATATTAGCTGAGAGGAACGAGCTGTAAGTACTACAGAGGCCTCACACCTCAGTGAAGGACTGAACATTAAGTAGTTCCAAATGACATGAGGAGCGTCCCGATATATCGAGAGCAGCCTTATGACAAGCGGGACAGAGAAGTAATAGAATGATAGCGCAAATAGTAACAAGGAAGAATCTGCTAAAGGCACGCCTACAAGTCGAGAAGAACCGAGGTTCTTCAAGAGTAGACGGTATGCCTGTAGGTCAACTAAGGAATCATCTGGATCATACCAGAGACGCTTTAGTAACCAGCATTCTCAACGATAGTTACGAATCACAACCCATTCTAGGCGTAGTGATTCCCAAGGGGAACGGAAAGACCAGACAGCTAGGCTTACCCACGGTCACCGATCGTATGTTGCAACAAGCAGTTAGTCAAGTGTTAGCCCCGAAGTTTGAGTTGGAGTTCAAGAACCATAGCTATGGTTTTAGACCACAAAAGAATGCCCACCAAGCGGTCGTTCAGTCACAGAAATACATTCATGAAGGTTATCAGCATATTGTTGATATTGACTTGAAGAATTTCTTTGGCGAAGTGGAGCATTATATCATTCTCCAACTGCTTTATCGCAAGGTGAAATGCCCAACAACCCTACGCCTGATCAAAGTGTGGTTAAGAGCTCCGATGCAAATTAGAGGCAAACTGACTAAGCGACGAAAAGGCATGCCACAAGGGAGTCCACTGAGTCCACTATTATCTAATATTATGTTACATGAGTTAGATAGAGAATTGGAAAATCGGGGTGTGAAGTATGTCCGTTACGCAGATGATTTTAGTATCTATACTAAGACCAAAAGTGAAGCTCGAAGGATAGGCAATAGTATCTACGAGTTCCTGAGGGACAAGTTGAAGCTACCTATCAACAGAGCGAAAAGCGGTATCCGCAAGCCTGTTCGGTTCCAAGTTCTGGGTTTCGGTTTCGTCCCGACCTATCAAAGGGGCGAGCATGGCAAATATCAACTGGTAGTAGAGAAAAAGGCTTGGTATAAACTCAAACAAACTCTGAAAGCGATCACGAGTAAAACAGTACCGATGAGTCTACAGGAGCGTTTCCAAAAACTGAAAGAAGTCCAAGGAGGTTGGCTGAATTACTTCCGTGCGGCAAGTATTCAAGGGTTGGATACGTAACAGACTCAGGCACTGTATCTGGCATGACTGGAAGAAATTGGATCGGAAAAGGAAGAACCTGATCCGACTAGGCATTCCTCAAGATCAAGCCTATGCATGGAGTCGAACAAGAATGGGAGGCTGGGCAGTAGCTCAAAGTCCGATCCTAAGGACTACTATTACACTGTATCGCTTGAAGAAAAGAGGCTACCAATTCCTAAGCGAATATTATTCTATAGTATCTCCATTACTTAATGAACCGCCGTATACGAGGCCAGTACTTACGGTGGTGTGAGAGGCGCACCAGTGGGCTTAAAGGCTCACTGGCCGTCTACTCGATTGGTGGCCGTATTTATTTTTTCTTATGCTCTGGTTCCCAAATCAGTCGAACAAAAGAACTTAATCTCTCATTTTCACGACTTACAGGAATTCCTGCTACAATTCCAATTAACAAATTGTCCGCAATTCCTAATCTCATTTGGGGTCTCATGGTCATATCGAAGTCTCCGTTGTCAATGGTTTTATTAAACTCAACTCCGATAAAGTTCCGTGTACCTGAAATCATGTAGTGAAAACTGGTATTGATGTCATAAGTCGTATGAAACTTATTGGTGCTGAAACTCTGTTCAATCATCGGCCCTGTGTAAATCAATGAATGGAAGTTATTGCCCCAACGCTTTGCAACAACCAAGAAAGGATTGTAAACATTTCCTTTAATAAAGGGCTTTCCAAAATTCCTGAAGTCTGAAAGTTCAAACTCGTTTATGTATCCAAGGGCCATTGATGTAGCCATAGGCTCATTCACGAAAAATGACCATTGAGCAGCGATTTTAATACTATTCAATTGATTGGATGGAATAGAGTCGTTTGCTGTTCCGTTTACTGGTGAATAAAAAGTGAAAGGCAGTTCGACTTCTAAACCCAACCTGTTAATGGGCGCCCATTCATACTCAAATAGACCTTCATAAGAGTCGAATTTCAGATTGTCCGTAAGACCTAATCCTAAGTTCCATTCTTTTTCCCCTTTTCGAGCTCCTAAATCTCGTATCAGGTCAATGTACAAGGGTTCGGCATGCAAGACCTTATCGGGTTCTTTGTGGTCTTCAATTTGTTGAATATACAGACTGTCTTTTTCTGCATCAGTAACCTGAGCAGTAATGTATGTAGAAGGCACCAATGCGATGATTAGCACCAAAATTTTTTTGATGTTCATTTTTGATTTGTTTTAAATTCAATAAGAATTGCCCCGTGTCCTATTGGTTACAGGGTGATGTGGAGATGGAAAAACAAATCAAACTTTGGGTGGGGGACTGGCTATTTCATTGAAGCCTTTTGTTAAGCGAACTTCATAGTCAGGAAAGGTATTTTTTCTTTCGAAGAAATGATTACCGTCAATTTTTTCGGCTTTGTTTACATGAACCAACAAGTCAGTTTTCACATTCTTCTTCTTGTTGTGGTCTTCGGTATCATGGTCGTCATACTCTTTGATGGCATCTTCAAATCCCATAACTTTTTCGACCACTATTTCCACTATACTTTCTTGGTCATTGAAAGATAAGTCTTCAGGAATATGTTCAGGATTAGGGTCTGCTGTGTCAACGCTTATATTGAGCAGGTAAAGTCCCATGAGTCCCCAAAGGAATTTCGTGAAAATGCTATTTCTTATTCGACCAATCACAGTTCAAAATTAACGTTCTTTTGTCGGTTTTCTTATATGGCCATCAACATTTCAATAAACATCCTTTTGTGGTGTTTATTTCTAATATATACTCAGAAATATAAATAATAAAGGTGCTGTTATCCCAAAACATCAGGAAATAAAAACACCTTTAAAATTGAAGAAAAATTGCTGTTTTGAATCAGAGCCCACCAAATAGCAGGCTCAATTCACTTTCCTAGCAGCAACCTCCACCATCATAGAAATAAGTGCTCTCCGAAACGTAGATGTTCTCACCAAGATCGGAAAGATTTCCGGCTGTTTTATCACAGACCGCAAGGGGTTGATTGTGCATTAGAATATGGCCTTTAAGATCATCGAAATATTCTTCACCTCCTGTATATATAGCTGTTTTTCCTGTGAAAACACATGGACCATCTTCAGGCATAGGGTCTTTAATGGCACAGACTTCAACGCTTTCAATGAAGATGGGCTGATCGATATTGTATTTTTTAGGAGTCAGGATTCTGTATGGTCTTTTTGCCCTGATCTCAACGGTGCCAAAGCCAATGTCCGTAATCATCTTTACATACTCGTTAAGTGGTAGTGCGCCACTTAGGCAGAGGCCTCTTAATTCAGGATCATTCTTAATATGCTCTGGCATTGCACTTTCGCTGATCGGATCGGACAATACTAGTCTTCCATGCGGTTTTAGAATCCGGTACATTTCGGAAAGAGCTTTCTTGAGGTCTTCCTCATGAAAAATATTGAACAAACAGTTTTGAGCTGCCACGTCAATAGAGTTATCTTCTACCGGTAAGTTCAAAGCATCGCCTTTTCTTAAGTCTACGAACTCTTGTTTGAACCACTCATTCTGAGCTTCTGCTTCTTTAAAATTTTTTCCGCAGGCCTCAAGCATTTCATCCACTACATCAATACCAACAACCCCCTGAGTCTGTCTGCTAAAGTAAGAGAACTGTAACAGTTCCATTCCACCACCAACGCCCACGTAAAGGATCTTTGGGTTATTGATCAGATCACGGGGATGAACAGTACTTCCGCAACCGTAATTCATCTCCTGCATAATTTTGGGAATTTCCAGACCCGGGAATGCCCAGATTGGCGTTGTTGTACAGCAAAGTCCGACATCCGGAGTTTCTGCTGCTTTTTTATAAATATCTTTTGTTGTATCTAAATAAGTCGTTTCCATATTTGTTTTTTATGCTGTTGTTCCGCCACAACTAGATCCTGCACCGGCAGTACACCCAAAGCAGTGGCGATTAATAATTATTTCTCTGTCGTTTAGTTTTTTAAGATCGAAATCTTTGATGTGTGATGGGAGGCCATGATTGATTTTCAGGTCGAGCATTTGGTTAAAATCGCAATCGTACAGATGACCATCCCAACCAACACTTAAGGTGCTTCTGCACATCACATTTTGTGCCGCAGAAGGGTTAAAAGCATTGACTAATTCTTCCATATAGCTTTCATAGTTATCACTCTGGATAAGATAATCCAGAAACCTGCTTACCGGGATATTGGTAATGGCAAACAGATTGTTAAACTTGATTCCGTATAATGAATCAAGTTTCTTTTTGAACTCAATTTCCAGACCGGCCTGATCCCCTGGAAGAAATGCACCTGTAGGATTGTAAACCAGATCCAGTTGTAATTCAGGATCATCTTTTCCGTAGCCCACTTCATTAAGCATCTGTAACGCTTTAATCGATTTTTCGAATACACCATCACCACGTTGTGCGTCGGTACGCCTGGCTGTGAAGTAGGGTAGGGAAGATACTACATTGACTTTATGCTTCTTAAAGAATTTTGGTAGATCGTTGTATTTAGGGTTAGCAAGAATAATCGTGAGGTTACATCTTACAATCACCCTCTTCCCTAATTTTGTGATCTCCTCTACAAACCATCTGAAGTCTGGGTTCATTTCAGGAGCTCCCCCGGTAAGGTCAACGGTCTGAATATCTGTTCCTTTAATCGCATCAAGGCACAACCGCATGGTTTCACGGGTCATGATCTCTTTCCGGTCAGGACCGGCATCAACATGACAGTGCTTGCAAACCTGATTGCACATTTTACCTACGTTGACCTGAAATATTTCTATTCCGGTCGATATCAACTTAGGCATACCAATACCCGATATTTTCTCCCCAAACTCGGGAATAGTATCAGTATTACTTAGAATTTCAACCTGTCTATTCGCCCTTGCCAGTTCATGTTTTCTCCTCAGTAATGACTTTTCCATTACATCAGTTTTTCGTCGACCTGGTTCATCATTTGAACACCGTGTACTAGAGTTGCACCCCCTCGAATAGCTGCAGCTACATGGACGGCTTCCATCATTTGCTCCTCATCTGCTCCTTTTTCCAACGACCCACTGGTGTAAGCGTCAATACAATAAGGGCACTGAATAGCGTGGGATACAGCGAGTGCAATCAGTGATTTTTCTCTGGCTGTCAGAGCACCTTCTTTAAATACTTCCTCATAGTAATCGAAGAATTTATCCCCCATTTTTTTCTGATATTCAGTGATGTCACCAAACTTTTTCAAGTCGGCAGGATCATAATATGTTTTTTTCATCTAAGTCTTTATTCGTTATTAAAATAGATTGCCCGCTCCCTTTCCACACCCTTTTGAAATGCAAACCGGAAGCTACCTGCGGTTAAGTGAACCGTAAGTATTGTTAATGAAGAAAATTAAAAGTGAAGTGGAGGAGCGCGCAACCCGCAGTATAGCGAAAATCGCCTGTGATAAGTACTACTAAAAATAGTTAGGGTATATCTTACGATTGATGAAAGGATGGATTGAGCCCATTTGGCTAATGAGTCACAAACAGAAGAAATGGAGATATAAGAGCCCAGCGAATCATAATCTTCAACCTCAAATTTTAGATCTAACTCAGATCCTTTCAGTTTCAATGCGGAGGCATAATTTCCACGAATTTCTCGTACTAAATCTGGTGTTTGCCAGGGAAGTTTGATAAAAAGATCTTCATCGAAAGCACTTTTATGGAGTCCCAACAGATAAACCCCTCCATTACTGGAAGGACCAATCACTAAGCTTTCCTTATTAAGATGCGAATCTGCTTTAGCAATGTCTTGAGACGTGAGGGTAGGTGCGTCATTGCCAATGGCTATTACTCTATCATAGCCTGATTCAAAAATATCATGAAAAGCATTCGACAAACGCTCCCCAAATGTATCTCCGTACTGGTTATTTGAATCTAGGACGAAAGAATCAAAACCTGATTCTTTCAAACGAAGTTTTGCACGACCAATCAGTCTTTTGACTAATTTCAAACCCAAAGAACGATGATAAGGTCTGGCTATAGCCTCTTCCTTAGGAGTCCGGGTAAAAAGTAAAACAGCCGTGCCTTTTCGCATTCGCATTTATTAAATCTAATTAATAAAGTACAATATGCATAATGTCTTAGCTAGAGGAGTATCGGCTTCACGACAAAGTTCGATTTTTTAAAAAATCTTTCATGTGTAAGGTTTTGATGAAATACCATATTATTTCAATCGTTTGAAATCAACTTTAGAGACTATTTTGAAGCGTAGTATATTTTTTAATCTGTCATGTCTGATAAAAGAGAAATTTGGAAGGAGGCTTTTTTAGGTGAAACACTCACTAAAGAAAAATTTGAACTCTCAAATCAAGGAAAGCTAAGAAAATTCGACTCTCAAACTAATGAGTTTAGAATTATAAAGACCAGTAGAGTTACTGGTTATCCTACATTTTACATTAAACTTAAGAATGGAAAAAGAGCGATTAAGTATTTGCATAAGGTCATTGCTGAAACGTTTTTAAATAGAGGCTGCGAAACTCAAAATGTAGTTATTCATGTAGATCATGATAAGGAGAATAATCAAGTAGAAAATCTCAGATGGGCTAATCGGCATGAACATTTGTTGCATCAAAAAAACAACCCAAAAGTGGTGCATAAAGGGAGAAAGCATGGGTATAAGATTACTCCGGACGATGTAAAGGAAATTTTCAGATTGGTGGAAGAAGGTAGGAGTAAGGCTGAATTGGCAAGAAGGTTCAAGGTATCAGCAACTCAGATTAGAAGGATTCTTTTGCGGAAAAATTGGAATAATATTGAGGTTTAGCAATCGTTGTTAATCCACCTTTTCAATGATGTCATTTTCTTTATACCTGATCTTTCCTTGATCCAATAAAACACGAATAACCGAGTTGATCATATCTTTTTTAAAACTCCGAAGGGTTAAATAAATTCGCTCCAAGGTGAATGGACCTTCTTCGAGTGTATTAAGTAAGGTTTCCCCTACAATTTTAGAAACCTCTTCATTATAAGTGCTTCTATTTTTAAGACAGTAATCACAATAGCCACAATCAATCTTCATTTCTTCTCCAAAATAGGAGACAAGTTGACGTGTCCTGCACACAGAGTCGGTCTTGAGGTACTTGATCAAAGGATCTGCTTTTTCGAGATTTACCGTTCTTCTTTCCTTTAAAATGGACGACTCTTTTTCTAAATCATTGGCGTTCAGACGTGGCGTTAAAAAGGTGATTTTTGGCAGATCGCTCTTTTCCTGATAATCAAGTATGGAGAACTCTTTTAACTTCCGAAGCTTTTTACAGACTTCAGAAACAGATATTTTCAATAATCTTGAAACATCACTTTCCTGAATGTTTACATAGCTTTGGTAAACTTCACCACCGTAAAGCCTGAGTATGCATTTTAGAATACCTTCGAATTCTTTATGCTCTATTTCGAAACGATAAACGTCTTCATTTTTTACAAGAAAGGTAATTTGGGAATTGGTGAAAAAACTTTCATTCAACTCGATCAACCCCATCGTCTGCAATGCTTTAATGCGGTAAAACACCGATTTCTTCTCAAGCTTGAAGTTTTTTACAAGATCATCGAGATTTATATCATAACTAGCCATAAAGGCACTTCCAACCGCTATTTTTAGATAATTGGAAATCGACTGATAAACAGGTTTTACTTCTTCAATAGATGGGTTTGATTGCTCAATTTTGTTTTTAAGGTCGTCGATATCGCTCTGATGGTACAGCATAACAGCATACGCGCGATGCCCATCACGACCTCCCCTTCCAGCTTCCTGGTAGTATGATTCGATATCGGGAGGTATGTCCAGATGAACAACCGATCTAACATTTGGCTTATCTATCCCCATTCCAAAAGCATTGGTTGCCACCATTACCCTGAATTTGGACGAGATCCACAGCTCTTGCTTTCGATTACGTTCATCATATCCTAAGCCTCCATGATAATAGGCTGAGGATATGCGGTTTTTGTTTAGAAATTCACTTATTGTTTTTGTCTTATTTCGTGACCTGACATATACAATAGCACTTCCGGGCACCTTATTCAGGATATCCAAAAGTTTTGATTCCTTGTTTTCAAGTTCAAAAACGGAATAGGTAAGGTTTTCCCTTGCGAAGCTTTTTCTGAAAGTGCTCGTATCAGATAATTCAAGCTTCTCCAGAATATCCTGTTCTACTCTGGGAGTTGCCGAAGCCGTCAAGGCAATCTGTGGAACATCGGCCAAAGTTTCTGTAAAACCACGAATTTCTAAATAAGCCGGACGAAAATCGTAACCCCATTGAGAGATGCAATGAGCTTCATCTATGGCTATCAGGTTGATGTTCATTTTTTTTGAACGCTCTTTGAAAAGGTCGGTTTTCAAACGTTCAGGAGAAACATATAAAAACTTGTGATCACCATAAATACAGTTATCCAGTGTGATATCAATTTGTCTTTTCGTCATTCCAGAGAAAATAGCAGATGCTTTTATACCTCTTTTGGAAAGCTGCTCGACCTGATCTTTCATTAGAGCAATTAGAGGGGAAATCACAATGCATATCCCTTCTTTTGCTAAAGCAGGAATCTGAAAGCAAATTGATTTTCCTCCACCGGTGGGAAGAAGGGCCAAGGTATCCTTATTATCCAATACAGATTGAATAATTTCCTTTTGAGGATACCGGAACTGATCGTATCCCCAGTATTTTCTGAGTAAGCCCTCCGGAAGTATGTTAGTTTCGCTTTCCAAGTTTCATCTTAACTAAGAAGCAAAAGTTAAGACATTGCTACTGCTTTACGAAGCTTATTTGAAGGCTGATATGGATTTAAGTATTCTCTGTTGTAAGTTTTCAGAAGCTGGTACCAAGGGCTGTCTAACATGGTGATCGCACTTTCTTAAGATCTTTAATGCATGTTTAACGCCAACAGGGTTACTTTCTTCGTACATCAGGTTGTTTATAGATAAGAACTTCACCAGAATTTCTGTGGCTTTTTCAAAATTACCTTCTAATGCATGCTTAATCATGGAAGAAAATTCTTTCGGAAAAGCATTGGTCAAAACAGAGATTACACCTTCTGCACCAATGCTAATCATCGGAACAGCTAATAGGTCATCGCCTGAAATGAGACTGAAGTTCTCTGGCTTATTCTTTATAATCTCCATACACTGAACAAGGTCACCGGAAGCCTCTTTAATCGCTATAATATTGGGATGCTCAGCCAGTTTCAAAGTAGTTTCTGCCGTTATGTTTGAGCCAGTTCTACCGGGAACATTATAAATAATTAATGGTACTGGTGATTTGTCAGCTATGCTGATGTAGTGCCAATATATTCCTTCCTGACTAGGTTTATTGTAATATGGACTCACTGAAAGAATAGCACTTACACCCTCAAAATTATAGTTTGGGAAAGCGTCGAGGGTAATATTTGTGCAATTTCCTCCCAGGCCCAGTACGACCGGAACCCTACCATTTATATGTTCTTTCGTAGTTTCCAGAATCTGTACTTTCTCTTTCTCTGAACAAGTTGCCGATTCGCCGGTAGTACCCAACATCACCAGATAATTTACCCCACTGTGAATGTTGAAATCGATCATATTTTTTAGTGCTTCGAAATCTACAGCTAGTTTCTCGTCCATTGGGGTGATCAATGCAGGTGCAGTACCTCTTAGTTTTATGCTCATTTCTTAATCAAATACTTAGTAAAATATTCCATTTCCCTAATCATACCATGATCACCAGACTTCTTCGGTAATTTGACCATGAGTTCGAAAAAGTCCCGTTTTTCTTCCGATTGATAATAGCCCACCCTAAAATGGGCTTTGCTCATTGCCAAGACCTGTTCGATTAAAATGCTAGGGTGTTGGTCAAAACAGAAAAGAAAGTCGAAATCCTTTTTGGCAAACTGAATCGCTTTTTCGTTTTTAAGAGAGCCTAATAGGGAAATGTCTTTATAACTAAAGAAATCGAGCCCACCCGAAGGTATATCGGAGTTCTTATCCACAAAAGCCATCATATGAACTTTCTTTCCTTGTGATCTAAGACTTTCAGCAAACTTTTCAATCAGCTCTGTTTTTGCATTACTTTCAGAACTGAAGAGTATACCTATTTCTTTAGCTATCTGGAAATCTATATTTTCTCTGGGCGGCTGGTTCTGTTTCAATGTTTTAGCCAGCTGCCAAGGTAAAAATCTTCTTCCAATGCCCTCGATCATCCGTTCAGTAGTTCTTTAAATTGACTTTCGTCCAATATGGTAATATCTAAAGACTCTGCCTTTTTCTTTTTCGCAGGTCCCATGTTCTCTCCCGCCACAAGATAATCTAGTTTTCCAGAAATACTGGAAACTATTTTACCGCCATTGGATTTAATTATAGTTTTTAGCTCATCGCGGCCATAGCTTTCAAAAACTCCTGAGATCACAAATGACTTACCTTCTAAGCTTCCCGAATTATTGATTTGCGATTCGTTAATATGGAATTGGAGTCCATAGCTCTTGAGTTCTTCAATGAGCTTTTTGTTCTTATCGATGGAAAAATAATCTTGTACACTCTCAGCGATCCGATCACCGATCTCCGGAACTTCTATGAGCTCATCAAAAGTGGCAACCATCAGTTTGTCAATGTTTTTAAAATGAAAAGCCAGTTTTTCAGCTACTGTTTTACCAACATACCTAATTCCTAAAGCAAAAAGGACTATTTCGAACGGAATGGATTTAGAATTTTCAATACCTTCCAGCATATTTCTGGTAGAAAGATCCTTAAAGCCTTCTAATTGAAATACATCATCGTAAGTCAGTTTATAAAGATCCGCAGGAGTCCTTGCCAAATCATTTTCGTAAAGCAATTTTACGGTCTGCTCGCCCATAGAGTCAATATTCATTGCATTTCTATGAATAAAGTGCTCAATTCTTCCGGTGATCTGGGGAGCGCAACCATCCTGATTTGGGCAATAATGAACAGCTTCACCTTCCTTTCTTTCCAGGCTCGTACTGCATACCGGACAAACCTGAGGGTATTGGAATTTATGGGTATCGTTATCCCGAAGATTGAGGTCTACCCCAGTTATTTTTGGAATAATCTCTCCGCCTTTTTCTACAAAAACATAGTCATTAATGTGAAGGTCAAGGCGTTCAATTTCGTTTGCATTATGTAATGAAGCTCTTTTAACGGTGGTACCCGCTAAAAGTACAGGTTCCAGAATGGCAACAGGAGTGACAGCACCCGTTCTGCCCACCTGGTATTGTACATCCAATAATCGGGTGCTCGCGCTTTCTGCTTTATACTTATAGGCTATGGCCCATCGAGGACTTTTTGCGGTATTACCTAGTTTTTTCTGATGTGCGAGTTTGTTGACCTTGACTACAACACCATCCGTTTCTAACGGAAGCTCATTTCGTTTTTTTTCCCATAGGTTTATAAAATCATAAACCTGAGAGAGTTCATTGCACTTTTTATATGTTTTTGAAACGTTAAAGCCAAGCTCTTCCAGAAATAGAATACCTTCCTCGTGAGATGCAAAATTCAAATCATCACCAAGTAAAGAATAACAATAACAGTCCAGTTTTCTGCTGGCTACCACTGCTGAATCCTGCATCTTCAAGGTACCTGAAGCAGTATTTCTTGGGTTGGCAAGCAAAGCTTCACCTTGCTTTTGTTTTTCTTTATTCAAATTGGCGAACACCTCTTTCGGCATGAAAACTTCGCCTCTTACCTCGAATTTGACCTTACTCTTATCGAGATCACTATTCAGCTTGAGGGGTAAAGATCTAATCGTTTTTACATTATTTGTGACATTATCGCCCTTCTTACCATCGCCGCGGGTTACCCCTTTTTGCAACTCACCATCTTCATATAGAATACTCAGTGCTACACCATCGAACTTAAGTTCACAGAAATATTCATAAGGCTCATCGCCTAGCAGCTTTTTTATACGCTCATCGAAGTCGGAAAGCTCTTCTTTGGAATAGGTGTTTCCTAAAGAAAGCATAGGGTATTCGTGCTTTACGGTTTCAAAGTCTTTGGTGATCGCTCCACCAACTCTTTGCGTAGGTGAGTTTGGGTCTTTGAGTTCGGGATATTGTTCTTCGAGTTTTTGGAGCTGCTCTAGTAATTTATCAAACTCAAAATCTGATATTTCAGTAGTATTCTCTTGATAGTAAAGCCTATTATGGTATTCAATTTTTTCAGATAGTTTTTGAATTTTGCTTTTGGCTTCCTCCGTAGTCATTTTTTCGATGGGTACAGCTTGCAAAACTAACTAAAGCCGTCACTTGAGCAAAAGATTCGGAATTAGAGGCGTACATTTTTGTAAACCAGAAACCCAATATTATATTTGAGTTTCCAAAACTATGACAGACGAGGCGATAAGACAGAAAATTCTCAGTAAAGCAGGGGAGATGTTCTTTGAACAGGGCTACTCTAAAGTTAAGATGGCTGAAATTGCCGATGAACTTGGGATGAGTAAAAAAACCCTGTATAAGTACTTTGACGGCAAGTATGATCTGGTGAGAACTGTCCTTAACAACTTATATATCGGACTGGGAATATCGGTAGAAGAGATCTTTTCGAATCCCAATATGGATTATCCAACCAAGGTTAAAAAGTTTTTAAAATTCACAGTCCTGAAGTTAGCCGGAATTAGGGAACGTTTTCTTTCTGATATACAAGACCAGGCTCCTGAACTCTGGAAAGACTTTGACGATTTCAAAAAAAGAGCTTCATTTTTAAGGTTTAACAAAATTATAGACGAAGGTATTAAAGCGGGCTACGTATCTGATCATGTCAGTAGGGAAATGATCGTCGCCATGTATGCGGCTGCACTTCAAAGCTTTATGAACCCGGATTTTTTAAAGGACTTGCCAAAAAGAATTTCAGACGGTATTCCTGAATCGACTGCTGAAAAGTTCGATATGGTAATGAACATTATTTTTAGGGGGATCCTTACCGAAAAGAATTCTGTTGATTTTAGTATTAAAGGTGAGGTTGGTTTTTAAAGATTTCTTCAACCGATACCTTCTTTTCCGAAATTTGGGTAGTAGAGATCTTGCTATCCTCGAAAAATACTTTGGTTATTACCAAGTGTTACCGGAGCAGGAAAAGAAGCTTTTTACTAAGCGAGTAGCAAAATTCATAAGATTGAAGCAATTCATTCCCCGAGGAGGATTCAAAGTGGTTTCATCGGAAATGAAGGTACTCATCGCAGCTTCGGCAGTTCAAATCACATTCGGCCACCCGGCTGTTTACTTCAGACACTTTTGGAGAATACTGATCTATCCAGACGATTATTACTCCACAATAACTAAAAAGTATCATAAGGGCGAAGTTCACCCGGGAGGTTTGATCGTACTTTCATGGAAGAATTTCATTAAAGGGTATGTCGAACACGATAGTGGAGTAAATCTGGCACTTCATGAAATGGCCCATGCCCTCCATCTTGAAAATGCGATCAATAATGATGAATATGATTTCATCAATGCTGGCTTGATAAAAGACTTACATCATATGTTTAAGGCATTGAGAAAACAGGAAGATAAAAATCGATTTTTTCGGGATTATGCATGGATCAACTTTCATGAATTCTTTGCAGTTTGTATTGAGAATTTCTTTGAACGCCCCGCTAAGCTGCTCGAAAACGATAAATCACTCTACCATCTATTATCCCAGATCTTAAAACAGGATACTGCAAAATTATACGCTCCGGCTAAAGCTATCTAGCACCTTCTTTTCCGAGATATCTTCTTAACAAACCTACCTGACCAATGTGATAGGCTTCATGAATAAGGTAATTATTTATGGCAGAAGCTGCCTCTTCAGAAAGGTTTCCGGCGGAGATCGAGGATTGTAATTCTTCTGAAAGTTCTTTAGAGCTGGAGTGATAGAGTTCAACAATGTCTTCCAGATCCTCACTTTTTGAAGGAGAAGGGTGGGTTCCACTTGCATAGTAGCTTTCGTAAGCTTTGTCCAGCTCGAAAGGCTTATTTAATTGCCTGAACATCTTAGTACGCATGTACGTAATATGCCCGCAGATCCAGTTGATACTGTTCATATTATTGCCTGGAGATTGTAGGCTTTCTCCATTGGAAATATCTTTGATAACCAGCTTAAACATCTGGCTATTCAAATCTAAAGCCGAAAGCAGTGCGTGTTTAGCCATAATACTTTTAATTAAGCATTTACATATTCCGCCTCTCTTATTTCTACGTATCCTGAAGAATTTATGTCGAATAATTCTACAGTTTTAAGCTCATTGATCAATATTGGATCGTATTTAGCACTTACTCGGACATAGTTTTCGGTGAAACCATGCATCATTCCTTTATCCACATCGTTTTCAAACAAAACTGTTCTTACCGTTCCAATATTCTGTTCATAGAATTTCCTTTTGAATTTTCCGGAGAGGTTTCTTAGCATTTTTGTCCTTTCCTGCCGCTCTTTATAAGGAACGGATTCAAGCATTTCTACTGCCCTGGTGTTTGCCCTTTCTGAATACGTAAAAGGGTGAAGGTAACTGAGTGGTAATTGGTTTAAAAACTCATAAGTTTCAAGAAAATCTTCTTTGCTTTCTCCTGGAAAACCTGTAATAACATCTGCACCAATACAGGCATCGGGCATTAAAGACTTTATTTTTAGTATTCTATCCCTATACAAGTCAGTCCGATACCTACGACTCATAGATTCCAATATTTTATCAGACCCTGACTGCAACGGAATATGAAAGTGAGGAACAAACCTTTTAGAATGAGCTACAAATTCAATAATCTCATTGGTAAGCAGATTAGGCTCAATAGATGATATTCTGAATCGGTCTATACCATCAATCTGATCCAGTCTATAAAGAAGGTCAATCAGCTTTTCTTTTCTCTTTCCATTCTGAATACCAAAGTCTCCAATATTCACACCGCTTAGGACAACTTCTTTTACTTCAGTTTGAGCTATTTCAAGAGCATTTTTAACTATCCCTTCGATTGAATCGCTTCTGCTTTTTCCACGTGCCAAAGGAATGGTACAAAAGGCACATTTATAATTACATCCATCTTGTACTTTCAGGAATGTTCGAGTTCTATCTCCGAATGAGTATGATGAATTAAACTCATTGGCTTCGCTGATCTCGCCGGCAAATACCTGAGGCTTATGAGTTGAAGTAAAATCTTTCAGGTATTCGATCAGCCTGAATTTTTCGGCGGCTCCAAGCACCGCGTCAACGCCGGGTATTTCGGAAATTTCTTTAGGTTTTAGTTGGGCATAGCATCCAATAATGGTCACAAAGGACTTCGGGGATATTTTTTTGGCCTCCTTTACAATCTTTTTACACTTCTTGTCTGCATTTTCGGTGACAGAACAGGTGTTGATAATGAAAATATCAGGTTGTTCTTCAAAACTGACTTTCTGAAAACCATGTTCTTCAAACTTTCTCGCTATAGTGGATGTCTCCGAGTAATTGAGTTTGCATCCTAAAGTATAAAAAGCTACTTTTTTGTTCATCTTTCTTGTCTTACCCTACTAAGCCTAATGAGAATGCAAAATTATCATTTTTGATTCAATTTTTATCTGAACTGTTCAAATATCACTTTTAAACAAAAAGTTGACCTTTTAGCAAAAAACAGATCAAATTTTACCCTCTTTTCTGATAACTAAGGCGAATTCGTATTAGATTTACTTCAATTCTTATCTAAAATCTGAAAAAACTATAAATATGTCTTTTTTAAGAAAAAAAGCACTCGAAAAAGTTCTATCACGTGAGAAAGTTGATTTTAATAGTAGAAAAGAACCGATCTCCTCATACTTCGGTGAGTTAACTTTCGGTTTACCCGAAATGAAATCTACGCTAGCTCCTGATGTATACAAAAGAGTTTCTCATGCTATTGAGAAAGGGAAAAAAGTAGATACTGAAGCAGCAGATGCAGTTGCTTCAGCAGTTAAAATGTGGGCCATGAATAAAGGTGTGACGCATTATACGCACTGGTTTCAGCCGCTTACAGGATCAACAGCCGAAAAACACGATACGTTTTTTGACTGGACTTCTGGAATGGAAAAGTTCAAGGGAAGTGCTTTAGTACAACAGGAACCTGATGCTTCATCTTTTCCTAATGGAGGTATAAGAAGTACTTTTGAAGCAAGAGGTTACACCGCTTGGGATCCGAGTTCGCCTATGTTTATCTATAGCGATACGCTTTGCATTCCTACCATATTTGTATCGTATACAGGAGAGGCATTGGACTATAAGGCCCCTCTTTTAAAGGCTACCGAAGCAATAGATGCTGCTGCAACAAGAGTTTGTAAATTTTTCGACCGTAATGTAAATCAGGTATTCGCATCTCTAGGTTGTGAGCAAGAGTATTTTGTCATAGACCGAGCGATGTTTGAAGCCCGTCCCGATCTTGTTCTTCGTGGAAGAACCTTATTCGGTCACTCACCTTCAAGAGGTCAGCAATTGGATGATCATTACTTTGGGTCAATTCCTTCCAGGGTACAAAGATTTATGAAGGATTTTGAAATTGAGGCTTTAAGACTTGGTATTCCTGTTAGTACGCGTCATAATGAGGTTGCTCCAAGCCAGTTTGAAGTAGCTCCTGTTTTTGAAGATTTAAATAAATCAACTGACCATAATCAGTTGATGATGGATATTATGTCAAGAGTTGCTTCGAGGCATAATTTAAAAGTATTATTTGAAGAGAAACCTTTTGCAGGACTCAACGGGAATGGGAAACATAACAACTGGTCGTTGATTACGAACACAGGTGTGAATCTCTTCCAACCCAGTTCCAGTGCAAGGGAAAACCTTCTTTTCTTAGTATTCTTCGTGAACACCATTAAGGCCGTTCATGAACATGCTGATTTGATCAGGGCTAGTATTGCTTCCGCAGGTAATGATCATAGATTGGGAGCTAACGAGGCACCTCCAGCTATTATTTCCACATTCATTGGTTCTCAATTAACATCAGTCTTGGATGAATTAGAGAACAATGGAAATATTAAAGTAGAAAAAGGGGAAAATATGTATATGAAGCTTGGAATCGATAAAATACCAAGTATCATTTTAGATAATACCGATAGAAACAGAACGTCTCCATTCGCTTTCACAGGAAATAAATTTGAACTTCGAGCAGTAGGAGGTAGTGCTAACGTTGCCCAACCTATGACGGCTCTTAATGTTGCCGTTGCAGACCAGTTAGAGCTTTTCGCTAATGAAGTAGATAAAAAGGTAGCGGACGGAGAAGATAAGCGATTGGCTATGATCAGTGTGTTGAGAAGGTACATCACGGAATCTAAAGCTGTCCGTTTTGAAGGCGATGGCTATTCTGATGAATGGGTTCAAGAAGCTGAAAAGAGAGGTTTGCCGAACATCAAGGATACTCCAAGAGCACTGGATGCTTATGTTAGCGATAAAGTTAAATCTATTTTTGCAAAGCATAAAGTCATGAATGAGGTAGAGTCTGAAGCCAGATACGAAATACTTCTCGAAAATTATATCATGAAGATTCAGATTGAATCGCGTTTAATGGGTGATTTAGTACTCAATCAAATCTTACCAGCTTGTTTTGAATATCAGAATAAGCTAATTGAATCTGCTAAGGGCATGAAGGATATAGGCGTTGATAATTCTTCTATAGTTGAAGCAATTGAGTTTATATCGGAACATACCAAGATCATAAAAACAGAGGTTGAAAACATGATTGAAGAGCGAAAGAGGATCAATAAAATTGAAGAAAGCAGGGAGAAAGCTATAGCTTATTGTGATGATGTCAAAGAAAAATATTTTGATAAGATCAGATACTCCGTAGACAAATTAGAACTTCATGTGGACGACAACCTTTGGCCATTGGTTAAGTATCGTGAAATGCTTTTCATTAGGTAATTTATAAGTATCTTCAAGGCAGGGCTCGTGATGGATTAACCACTAAAGTGGTCTTCTACCCGAGTCCTTTCTTTTTTCTTAACTGTATATGTCGAAACACTCTTATAACTCCGCAATAGTCGGAAACTGTGCATTTATTGCGCATGTAGCTACTGATACCAATATATCATGGATGTGCTGGCCGAAATTCGATTCCAGTTTCATTTTTGGTAGTTTATTAGATAATGAAAAAGGAGGTGAATTTTCGATATTACCCGATAACGAGAAATACTCAAGCACGCAGAGTTATGTAGAAAATACGAATATACTTTCTACGCGCATAGAATGTGAAGAAGGCTCTTATACCATTACCGACTTTGCCCCCAGATTCAGTCAATACGACCGCGATTATAAGCCTTTAATGTTGATCAGGAAGATTCAACCTGAAAACGGTACTCCTTCCATTCGCATAAAATGTAGGCCTATGGCTGATTATGGGAAGTCTACGCTCAAAGCAGTTAATGGTAGCAATCACATCAAATTTTTAGGTCTCGATAATGAAATACGTCTGACGACTAATATTTCGCTCAACTACATTCTGGATGAAGATTCCATTGTATTAAATGAGACTAAATATTTAGTTCTTACTTATGGGGCACCCCTGGAAGCGCCATTAGAAACTACTTCTGAGTCTTTTTTAAGAAGAACTACCCGATATTGGAGACATTGGGTTAAAACCATTACAATCAGTAATTACCAGCAGGAAGCTGTAATTCGATCTGCTTTGGCCTTAAAAATCCATCAGTATGAAGATACCGGAGCTATCATAGCCTCTAGTACAACGAGTCTCCCGGAGTCTCCCGGAAGTGGTAGAACATGGGATTATCGCTATTGTTGGTTGAGAGATACGTATTATACTTTAAACGCATTTAACAATATTGGCCATTTTGAGGAAATGGAGCGGTATTTCCATTATATCGCCAACATTTCCACAAAATCTAGCAATCATCGCCTGCAACCGCTCTATACAATTACCGGTAAGCCAGATATCAAGGAGATTGAATTAGATCTAAAAGGATACCAAGGAAATACACCGGTAAGGATTGGTAACCAGGCTTATGAGCATATTCAAAATGATGTATACGGTCAAGTACTTGTAAGCTTATTACCTCTTTATATAGACAGACGGTTCATTCACTCTGAGCGGACTGAATCTCATACTGTAGTTAATAAAATGCTCAATAAGATCGAGCAAACTATTGATGAAAAAGATGCTGGCCTTTGGGAATTCAGGAACTTTAGTCAATCGCACAGTTATACCTTTCTATTTCATTGGGCGGGGAGTAACGCAGCCGAAAAGATCGCTCTAAAACTCAATGATAACGAGATGCTTAAAAAGGCAAGCGAATTGAAATTCAAAGCTGCCGAGAAAATAAGGCAATGCTGGGATAAAGATCGTAATGTTTATACGCAAGCGATTGAAACTAAAAACCTTGATGCAAGTACTTTACAACTCATTATGATGGGCTTTTTAGATAACAACAGCCAGGAGGCTAAGAACCACCTGGTCGCACTGGAAAAAGAACTGAAAACCAAAGACGGATTATTCTATAGGTATAAGCATAAGGACGATTTCGGAGAACCCGAAACCACCTTTTTAATCTGCGCATTTTGGTATGTCGAAGCTTTAGCTTGTGTGGGGAGGCTCGATGAGGCCATCGAATACTTCGAAAACCTGCTTAAGTATCGTAATCATGTTGGCTTACTAAGCGAAGATGTACACTTTAAAGATGGAAGCCAGTGGGGTAACTTTCCTCAAACTTATAGCCACGTCGGGTTGTTGAATGCTGCTTATCGAATTGCAAAAAAACAGGACAAGCCAGACTTCTGCTGTTAAACTCTTATTCTAAAGAAGTAATCTGAGCATCTACCTTATCGAATTTGTCTTTCATATTGAGGTTGTAGTAAATCGATCTCAAGGCCTTAAGAAGGTCTATATCTGATTGCCGTGATTCCAGACTTTTTTCCAAAAAGGGGAGAGAAGAAGAGAAAAGATCGTTACTCTTATCGACCACGCTTCTAAGTTCTTCCAGATCGAGGTCGTAACTTTTACTGTTTATGATATCAACACCCTTATTGTAGAGCGTTACCCCGAGGTTATAGTTGGCGTGATAGTTATTTGGATCAACACTTACTGCTTTTTTATATACCTTTTCTGACTTTTCAATTAGCCTCGTTTTCCTTTCGCCTTCGGCCTCTATAGTATTTTTTTCATAAATCGTTCCCGCTAATAAGAGTACTTCAATATCATCGGGATAATTAGATATATAAGCATCAACTTTTTGCTCTGAAGATGCATAATCCTCTTTTTGAGAAAGAATATTCAATTCAGTAATCAGCAGTTCCTGGTTCATTGGAAACTTAGATAAACCTTCTTTAACATACCTTAGAGCTTCGTTTGGGTTATTATTCTTTAGATACAAGGCGGCCAGATCATTGTAAAGCAATGGGTTTTCATATCCGTTTTCGTAGACGAAAGTGTAGTTCTTCAGAGCGTCATCGCGGTTCCCTAAGAGATAGTTGGAAACGCCGCTATAATAGGTGGCATCTAGAACGAACTCATCTACTCGATCACCTAAGGCGATCAAAAACTTATCGAAATAGATAATAGCTTTGTCGTAATCTGCCTGGTTAAAGTAGTCTACTCCATCGTTAAAGAAGGTAGACGACATAAACTCTGATAACTGGCTCAACGGATTTTCAAAAGAAGTGCCGCTGCTTATGGGTTTGGCATCTTCTATGGTTTGAAAAGCCGTTTTTCGATACGATTCTTTCGAAGCACCTTTAGAGTTTAAATACAAATCCTTATACAAAAAGGCTTTTAAATAGTTGGCTCTCGGATTCGTTTTAAAAGCATCTTCATTAGAAGCGTTATCAATAATTTCTTTTGCTTCTGTTAGTTTACCTTCCTGAATGAATTTCTGCGCTTCATTTACTAAAGCCAACTGTCCTTTAAGTTGTAAACTTACTAGAATGAAAAAAAGTAGAAGTAGAGTTCTCATAAAAATCAATTAGAACGCCAGTGATTTCAAAGCCGAAGAAACTTTATAACCATTATCCTCACAGAGGCCAGAATTAATTTCAAATCCCAAACGCCCATCAGCATTGTATTTAAGATTAATATTACTTATTCCTTCTTCGAAATTATTATCCGTTACGATAAACGTATTACATCCCCCTGGTCTTTTGACGCCTTGGGTGTTTTCATTGATAAAAACAAGATCACATGAAGTGCATTCTGAAAGGCTTTCTATTTTAGAAATTTGAACTTTCCTATTCTGTATTTTTTTAGTTTGAGCGAGATTATTTAATTCACTGTAGATATCACCTTCACCAACCAAACATATTTTTACAACATCAGCAGAAGAATACTTAGGCCATTCAACGTATTTGAGGAAATTATATATGAAGATTGATTTTAGCTTATTCTGAGATTTTGTAAAATCTTGTGCCTTTAAACTATTACTGGCACCAAATACCACCGTAAAAAGAGCTATTCCTATTAAAATTCTATTATTTCTTCTAAAAAGCATCCAGTTGAAATCCATTTGACGCGCAAAATAACAAAAACAAGTCCAAACTAATTGGAAAAAACAAAGCAATAGGAGCAAATTTCAATTTTTAATGCAAAAAAAGCTATTCAGAGTAATTAACTTCTGAAACATAGCCCAAAGCATTAAACCTTATTTGAAGATACTGTGCTCCTTCTACAGGTTTTGCACAATTAGGGGATGGTTGAATATAATATTTAAAAAACTTTTGATTTCGAGTATAAAGCTGGTGTTCGTCGGGAGCGCCTAACAAAGCTTTAACCTCATTTTGAGTAAGATTGATCAACTTTTGTTTTTCTGAGAGAAGGGCATTAATCAAAGCGCTTCTTTTTGAATCACAACCGTTTAGACCTTCTTTCCAGATTTCATCATTAAAGTTCGTAATATCTACTTTGCTTACGCAGGAGCAGATGATTAATAATAAAATGAGAAAATTGAGTCGATTCATTCAGCTAAAATTTTAGACTTTAAGTAGTGATTAGAAAATTCAGTCTGAAGAAACCAGAACCAAATTACAGAGACTGAAATAGAAGTAAGTATAACGGTATGAATATATGGTAAAATATAGGTACTGAAAGATGCTATCAGGTACATTAAAACTATGGTTATAAGTCTTATCCATTCAAGCCATTTCACCCATAATTTCCGATCAAATAATCCTCCACAGTTCGTTATGGTTAACACCAAAATACTTGCTATGATCAGCTTCCAGATCATATCCATATTGGAATGATGGAAAAGAAAGAGAAGAGTTCCAATCATAGCTAATGCATACTGGAGCAAAGCGTAGTAGATAAGCTTATGGCTTGCAGAGTTATCATATTTTTGATAGCTGTCTGTATTGACTTCGGGAGGCTTTTGATAACCTCCCATTTCTTCCGGAAACCAGCCGGGCTTATTGAATAAGATTCCCAACTTATTTTTGATGCCACTAGACTTTTTTAGACTTTTAGCTATTTGCACGTAATGATCAATATTGGCCCAAAACGGATTCCAACTTTTCAAAGGAGTAGTGATCCCGTAAATAGGCTTTTCCTCTTCTTTTTGAAATGTGCCGAACATTTTATCCCAGATGATAAATACGCCTGCATGGTTCCGATCAATATACTTTGGGTTTCTTCCATGATGTACTCTGTGATGTGATGGAGTATTGAATATATGTTCTAACCAACCCATTTTATTAATTGTTTCCGTGTGGATCCAGAATTGATAAACTGTAACGAGTCCAGACATTAGAGCAAAACTTATAGTATCAAAACCAACCAAGGCTAGTGGAAGGTAAAACCCAAAAGTCCAGATTACCTGAAGCGAGCTTTGTCTTAAAGCTACAGACAGATTGTAATCCTCACTTTGATGATGCACTACATGACCACCCCAAAAGAGATTGATCTCATGGCTCATGCGGTGCGCCCAATAATAAAGAAAATCAGCTGCTACAAATAATATCAGCAGGTTGTACCAGGTTGGTTCAACAGTAAAGATTCTGAAGTTTTGGTAAATCCATTGATACAAACCAATAGCTAAAACTTTTAAGAATAAACCTGAAATTTGCTGGGTAATGCCACAACTAATATTTGTGGTGGCATCGTTTAACCTGTAAAGCTTTACCTTTCGCAACTGCTGGTAAATTAATTCCATGCCTATCAGCAAGAAATAGATTGGTATAGCAAGTACAACAGGATTGAAATCCATAAATAATTTAGCTTTTGGGCCATAAATTTTGAGAAGCCGATAACAAATTTAGTTATTTGTCGGGTTATATAAACAGGTATAATTTACTTTCGATTATGGGTAGGGATAATTCAAGTTTACATCGGGCGTTTAGGTTCATAACACTGATTCTTTTTTTAATAGTTTTTCTAATCGTTTATGGGCATTTGCCTGAAAAGGTGACATTTTACTATGACCCGGAAACCCTTTATGAGTACAGAGTGGATAAACAGATTTTCTTTTATATCGCATTAGGCTCTTTCTTAGTGACTAATATCGTATTGGTGTTCTCAAATAAAATATTAGAACAGCTGAACAGGGTAAATGACAGTCAAAAACGCATCAGAATAGAGAAGTCAAATCACTATAACCATTTGAAAAATTGGATGGCCTCTTTTTCAGGAGTACTCAATTTGAATTATTTGCTGATCGTAGCATTCGTCTGTTTTTATAATTTTCAACTTGGTCATTACGGATGGATACTTTATATCGGTATTCTCCTGATCCTGATCTGGATTTATAGATTGTTTAAAATTTTTAATCTTAAGAAAGTATAGTTTTTTATGGCAAACCCTGCGGTTAATTATAATGAGGATAGCATTAAGTCCCTGGATTGGAAAGAGCACATCAGGCTCCGTCCGGGGATGTATATTGGAAAGCTTGGAGACGGGTCAGCACAAGATGATGGGATTTACGTACTTGTAAAAGAGGTTCTGGATAACTGTATAGACGAGCATATGATGGGCTATGGAAGAACCATAGATATTAAAATTACAGATCATCGTGTAGAAGTAAGAGATTATGGTAGGGGAATACCTTTGGGAAAAGTAATTGATTGCGTTTCGAAGATCAATACTGGTGGAAAATACGACTCGGACGCCTTTCAAAAGTCGGTAGGTTTAAATGGAGTTGGAACAAAGGCCGTAAATGCACTTTCCAATTATTTTAAAGTTCAGTCTTTTCGAGAGGGACAGACCAAACTAGCAGAATTCAGTAGGGGAGAGATCGTACAAGACCTCAAGATTCAATCTTCATCCGGGAGAAACGGAACATTGGTTACTTTCGAACCAGATGGAAATATATTCAAGAACTACCATTTTATTCCACAGTATCTGGAGGAGCAGATGTGGAATTACGCATTTTTAAATGCAGGCTTAACGCTTAACTACAATGGAGTTAAGTATCATTCGGAAAATGGGCTTCTCGATCTTCTAAAAAGAAAAACAGATGAGGAGTCTTTGAGATATCCGATTGTCCACCTTAAAGGAGAAGATATTGAGATTGCCTTATCGCATAGTAGCCAGTACGGAGAAGAGTATTATTCTTTTGTTAATGGACAGAATACGACTCATGGAGGAACGCATCTGGCAGCGTTTCGTGAGGCTATTGTCAAAACCGTCCGTGATTTCTATAAGAAAGATTTCGATGCTACAGACGTAAGGGCTAGCATCGTTGGAGCTGTTGCTGTTCGAGTACAAGAGCCTGTTTTTGAATCCCAAACTAAAACGAAGCTAGGTTCTCAAAGTGTAGGGCCAGATGGGCCAACGATGAGGACATTCATAAACGATTTTGTAAGAAAGGCATTCGACGACTATCTCCATAAACATCAAGAGACTGCCGATGCATTGCTAAAGCGTATTCAACAGTCGGAACGAGAGCGCAAAGAGATTGCAGGGATCAAAAAACTAGCCAATGACCGGGCAAAAAAAGCCAACCTCCATAACAAAAAGCTCCGTGATTGTAGAATTCATTTCAATGACAACAAAGGGGATCGTAGGGATGATTCAGTTATTTTTATAACAGAGGGAGATTCAGCGAGTGGTTCCATAACCAAGTCCAGAGACGTACAAACGCAGGCCGTATTTAGCCTGAGAGGTAAACCGCTAAACTGTTTCAGCCTTACGAAGAAAATCGTTTATGAAAATGAAGAATTTAACCTTCTTCAACATGCTTTAAATATTGAAGACGGTATTGAAGGCCTTCGATACCGGAAAATAATCATAGCAACGGATGCTGATGTTGACGGAATGCACATTCGTCTTTTATTGCTGACTTTCTTTTTACAGTTTTTTCCTGATCTGGTAAGAAACGGACACCTCTTCATTCTAGATACACCACTTTTCAGGGTTAGAAATAAGAAAGAAACGATTTATTGTTACTCCGAGGAAGAAAAACAAGCAGCGATTGAAAAACTCACAGGTAAACCTGAAATCACCAGGTTCAAAGGGCTGGGAGAGATTTCTCCCGATGAATTCAGCGGGTTTATAGGGGAAGATATTCGCCTAGAGCCGGTCATCTTAAGGAAAGAAACCAAGATTAAGGACCTGCTGACTTTTTACATGGGTAAAAATACACCTGATCGTCAAAAATTTATTATTGATCAGTTAAGGGTGGAGAAAGATCTAGCGGAAGAGGCGGCTTAGATTTACATTATATGCCCTAAGCTTTTAGAAACCGTTCACATAATTGAATTTGAGATTATTGCTATTATCCGATAATTGCATTAATTAGCAATGGTGAAAAAGATGTCTCAAATCGTTTCGGTCTTCTTAACGGCGTATTTCGTTGCGTTGCCGATCCTATTCGGTCTACATTCTTCTGAGCACGTCCATTTGGATAAAGATCATGATCATGAGGGTTTAGCCTTATCTGAAGATGTTCCCGAATGTGACCTATGCGATCTGTTTTTCAGCCACTCGGCTATTCTCGAAAATCCTGTATCAAAAATCGTTGTAAGTATCGATTCTTCTGATTATGAAGTGTGTTCGGATGATCTTGCAGATCGTATTATTTTCCTAAATCACCTTAGAGGCCCTCCGACCGCCTAAAAGACAGCTCTTTCATTTTTGCAATTATGACCTGATCGGAAACACTCTGGTCGACGGTCTATTATTCCATTTTATTAATCTATAAACTTCTTTCCAAATGTTAGAAGCGATTAACCTATCCAAATTGTATGGTAGGCATGAAGCACTTACCAATTTGAACCTTTCTGTAGCACCAGGTGAAGTATTTTGCCTGTTAGGCGCTAACGGAGCTGGAAAAACAACGACTATCAATCTGTTCATGAGTTTCATAAAGCCAGACTCTGGGCAGATTAAAGTGAATAACATTGACGTAAGCACGCAACCTGGCGAAACGAAAAAGTACCTGGCCTACATTCCTGAAAACTTGAGCCTTTATGGCAATCTTTCCGGTTTGGAAAACCTTCAGTTCTTCGTAGGACTAGGCGGTAGTAAACCTGATAAACCCACGTCAGAACAACTGCTTCAATCTGTAGGCTTACAGGAAGAAGCTATTCAAAAGCGCGTCTCACAATACTCCAAAGGAATGCGTCAGAAAGTGGGAATAGCTATAGCAAAAGCCAAGAAGGCAGACAACCTTTTGTTAGATGAGCCTACTTCAGGTTTAGATCCGCAGGCAAGTAATGACTTTGCCCAATTACTGCAAGATATGAAACAAAACAAGGTGGCTATTCTGATGGCTACGCATGACCTGTTTCGGGCAAAAGAAAGTGGAACACATATCGGCATCATGAAAGAAGGAAAGCTGATCCATACATTGAACAGTAATGAGATCACTTTAACAGAATTGGAACACTTGTATTTGGAAACGATGAAGACTGATAAATATGTTAAAGCTGCTCATTAAAAAAGAATTCTTAAATGCATTAAGAGATACTCGTTTGCAAGTATCAGGGGGCATCTTAATTGTTTTGATGCTAACTGCTGTCTTGGTTGGAAAGCAAGGCCAAAATCAGTTACAAAAGGAACGGGCAAAGGCTCAGTCAGCCATGTACGATAAATGGTTAAACCAGGGTGAAAAACATCCGCATAGTGCTGCCCACTACGGCCAGTTTGCATTCAAACCCAAACCAGTATTAAGCTTTCTGGATGTCGGGCTTGATAATTATACGGGTATCTCTGTGTTTCTGGAAGCGCATAAGCAAAATGAAATATTGTTCAGCGCAGCGCAGGATAGTAATGGTATGACGAGGTTCGGAGAAATGACTGCTTCTTTAGTATTGCAGGTTCTGTTGCCTTTGCTAATCATCTTTCTCACATTCAACATCTTCAGTAAGGAGCGAGAGGAAGGTACACTCAAGCTGATCCATGCTCAGGGTCTATCCATGCGTAAGCTGTTCATGGGAAAAGTATGGGGCACTTATTTAATGGTATTACTCATTTTTCTTCCTGTTATTTTGCTCGCATACCTGCTGCTTGACCGACAGTCAAGCAGTTTAGATTCTGAGGTATTACTCAAATTCTTGACCTTAACGGGGAGTTATGCCATCTATTTTCTGGTATTTATACTGCTTTGTGTACTGATATCAGCCTTTGCCAAAAACTCCGGATTTTCTCTATTAACCTTAATGGGCTTATGGATTGCTTCTTGTGTCATTTTACCCAAAGCCACCACTAATCTTGCTGACAAAGTATATTCTACACCGTCTCAATTCGATTTCAAAAATACCGTAAAGAGTAAGGTCAAAAACGGTATTGATGGTCATAACCCGTCCGATGAACGTCTTGCCTCTTTAAAGCAGGAGGTATTGGATGAACATGGCGTCAAAACTATTGAAGAATTACCGGTCAATTGGAGCGGGATCGCTATGCAAGCCGGGGAAGAATACACAGATCAGGTTTATGATGCTGAGTTTTCGAAGATAGAAGATATTTTCAATCGCCAGAACCGCTTTTCCGAATGGGCAAGTTTTATCAATCCGTACCTGGCTATTAGAAATCTTTCCATGGCTCTTTCAGGTACAGACTTCCAACACCATGTAGCTTTTGCTAAAGCCGCTGAAAACTACCGAAGAGATTTTGTGAAAAAAATGAACAAGGATATGGAAGTAAACCATAAGCCGGGTGTTGCTTATAGTGACTATAATGTTGGAGAGCAAATGTGGGCAAGTATCGAACCTTTTGAATACGACCTTCCCAGTACCTCATCTATCATTTCCAATCAATGGAGAAGTGTCACCGCACTGGCTGTATGGCTTATAGCATTATTCTTTTCTGCTTCCTTATATGCTCCAAAAATTCCGAAGCTATGATAAGCGTAACGCTTAACCTAATAATGGAGAAAATGAAAAAAGCATTAGAAAGTGCATACCGCTTATTAAAACTCGAACGATATATAAGATGAAACAGCTTTTTCACATCCTGTCATTCGAATGGAAAAACCTTTGGAGAAGCAATACCTTAAAAGTTATGCTATTGGTGGTTTTTGGAGCCGGCATCTATGGCATCTATTTCGGTAAGTTTGAAATGGACAAACAGGAAGCGCGTATTTTACAGGTTCAGCAGTATGAAAGACAGCAGTTCGATAGTCTGCTCACCTGGGTAAATTTGGATACTTCACTCGTTGGTAACAAAGAAAAATATCAGAAGGCCGTTTCTCCAATAGGTTCAGGCTGGAATAAACATTTTACATATTATCTAGCCCATGAAGCTCCTCCTGCCGCAGGCTTATGCCTTGGACAAAGGGATTTGTTTCCGGTCTATTATGGCTTTAACGTGACCGATTTGGCACGGCAGGTCAATACGGGGGAACTGGCCAATCCGATGAAGCTCCTGACAGGGAATTTTGATCTCTCTTATGTTTTTGTTTTTCTGTTTCCACTGCTGGTAGTCGCTTTGTTCTATAATCTTTATGCAAGTGAAAAAGAAGGTGGTACCCTTTCACTATTGCAGTCGCAGTCAACCGCCTTAAGGAAAATCATTTTAAGTAAAGGTTTACTAAGGCTTTTTATCGTATGGGGTTTAGCAGTAATACTATTGCTACTCGGATTTCTGTTTCAAGGTATTTCTATCGGTGGAAAGAGCCTGCTTTTTGTTCAATGGTTACTGATCATTTTCGCATACGTTATGATCTGGACTGTTATAATGGGGTGTGTCGTTTCTCTTCGGCTTCAATCCTCCCTGAGTGCTATGCTGGGATTGGGGTTTTGGCTTGTTTTTACGCTAATCACCCCGGCATTACTTAATCTTTTTGTTCTGGCTAACGAGCCTCTTCCGAACCGGGCAGAAATGATCCATACGCTGAGAACTATGAATGGTGAAAACTGGGACAACCCAAAATCATTTGTTCTGGAAAGGTTCTATGAGGAAAGTCCTGAATACAATGATGGTGACACAGTTGACTTCAGTAAGTGGTATTATGCCAGTTTCACCTTGCTTGATAAAGAAGCCAATGCATTAAATAAGGAATATGAAATTCAGGTCAACAAAAGAAATGCATTGCTTGAAGAGTGGGAGTGGATAGCTCCCGCTGCTATGGTGCATGAAAAGCTATCAGAACTCTCCGACACTAATCGTGAAAGTCATCTCAGGTTCGTTCAGGAAGTTCATGACTACCACAAAAGCCTGAAAGAACTCTATTACGCTAGAATTTTTGAAAAAGGGCAATTCACTGTACAGGATCTTAAAACACTGGAAAAGCTGTTATAATGAACATACTATATAGTTTAAAATTATCCATTCGTACCCTTAAGAAAAAACCAGCTTTCTCAGGGGTGATCATTTTTACTTTTGCTATTGCAACAAGTGCAAGTATTGTAATATACAGCTATGTTGATGCACTTCTGCTTACACCTCTTCCTTTTCATGAGCCGGAAAACCTTGTTCGCATACATGCTGTAAAAGGAGGGGAAAAAGGGCTTTTTTCCTACCCTGAGTTTCTGGATATGCAACAGCAGCTTGCAGGAATCGAAGAATTGGCTGTCTACCGAGATGGAGCAAGATACAACCTGAGTGGAGACGGTAAACCACCCGAAGATTTAACTGCTACCTTAGCTTCCAGTAACCTTTTTAAAGTTCTTGGAGTCAAACCAGTGATAGGAGACTATTGGCCCGAAACTGTGGACAGACGTGGCTCACATACCCTCATGCTAACACATGATTTCTGGCAAAAACGTTTTGATGGAAAGGAAAGCATAGAACAACTTCAGGTAACGCTGGATGGTTTTTCCTACACCAATTATGGAGTTTTACCAGACGGATTTAGTTTTCCTGATCAAAATGAGGCATTTCGAGATATAACTTTTTCAGATTTCGTAGTAGAATCAAGATCATTTAGGTCATGTATTGGATTGGCTCGTTTGGAGCCTGACATAACACTGGAAGAATTTAATAGTAACCTTAAAGATTTTGCGGAATTACAACAGCAAACTCATTTAGAAACCAACCTTGGAGTTTCCTATGTTGCAGAGCCACTATCGAACCTTTATATAGGTAATCTTTATGGATACATTTTACTGCTAGGAGCTGCCGCTATATTCCTACTAGCTATAGCAACCATTAATGTTTGTAATCTTATTGTGAACCGAACCGTACGTAGAAGTAAAGAAACAACGGTTCTTAAAATTTTAGGATCTTCTAATACTTCCATTATTGTAGATTCTGTAACGTACAGCCTAATGCTTTCTATAATAGGCAGCTTCAGCGGACTGTTTATCGCATGGGGTGTCATTGAAGTCTCTCAAGATCTTGTGAATCCTTACCTCCCTCACTGGATCAGTCTTGGAATGAATAAAAGTATTATAATCTATACCGTCCTGGTAGCTTTATCATTAGGTGTTTTAACTGGAATTTTACCTCATATATTTCAACACTCCGGAAAGAAGATAGTTGACCGATTGAAGGAAGGTCAACAAACCACTGGTAGCAAACGACAACACAATCTTCAGAAAGGACTGGCCACATTACAGATTTTGGTGAGTGCCATACTCATGATTGGTGGAATCTTACTTTTTAAAAGTTTTACTACTGCGAGCAAAGCTGACCTTGGATTTACCACTCAGGATAAACTGACATTTCGTGTTGCACTATCCTGGTTCAAATATGATTCACAGGAAAAAAGGAGTAATTTTTTTGAGAATAGTTTGAGACAGATGGAATCCATTCCGGGAGTAAGTCAAGTTACCTTAACTAACACATTACCTCTGGTCGAAGTAGCCAATAGTTCCGCCCCTTCTCAGGAACATTTCAAAATAGAAGGCCAGTCTGATATAGAACAGTCCAGTAACCCATTCATAAGCGTTCAAAGAATTATACCCAATTATTTTAGCGTAATGGGGATTGAAATTCAGGAAGGCACCTCATTCGACCCTTATGATTATGCACCACATCGTACTCAAGTAGTTATAGATAGACATCTGGCTGATAAAATGTGGCCCGATGGGAGTGCCATAGGGAAACGCATAAATATCTGGGGAAAGGATTCCGACAGGCCGTATTTAACCATTAGTGGTATTGCGAGCAATACTAAATACCAAAGCGTTACAGGAGATAATATCCCTGGTATCTATATTTCTCTTAATGCATACCCCCATACTGATGTACACTATATTGTACAGTCTAAAAGGTCATTATCTGAACTGGAGCCCCAGTTGACCAATACTATACTTTCTCTTGATGAAAATCAGCCCACTTTTGAATATAGCTACATGAACGATATTGTAGAAAGGAAAAACTGGCGATCGAAAGTTTCAGGAACCCTTTTTCTAACCATAGCGATCATTGGAAGTGC
>JBCCDY010000032.1:0-38413 GCA_039030555.1 Bacteroidota bacterium | reverse complement strand
GTGCGGTATTTATTTCGTATATTGAATTAAATAAAAACAAAGACGATTATGGAAAATCAAACAGTTCAATCATTGAAAATCGGGTCGTTAAAACCCGACCCCGGACAGCCGAGGAAATCTTTTAGGGTTCAGGACATCAGCGAACTTGCCGACAGCATTGCAAAGGTAGGTCTGTTACAGCCCATCACGGTCAGACCGTCAGGAAAGAAATTTATCATCGTTATGGGCGAACGCAGGTATAGGGCATGTAAAATGCTCAACTGGAAATCCATACCCTGTATGGTCAGGGAATTGGATGAAGATGCCATTTTGGAAGTACAGATTATCGAGAACCTTCAGCGCAAGGATGTTGAACCCGTAGAGGAAGCGGAAGCCATTGCCATGCTCAAAACCAAGTTTACCCCCGAGGAAATCGCAAACCGTATCGGGCGCAACAAGAAATTCGTTTACGCCCGTATCAAACTTTCTGAACTTATCGAGGGGTTCAAAACCTTTGTGCGGAGCAAGGAAATGACCATTTCACAGGCCGTAACCGTGGCTTCGTTCCCCGCAGAGGAACAGCATTTGATATTAGAGGGCATGGGAAAGGAATTTAAGGAAAGGTATGTACAGAACGCCTGTAACCGCCAAGCCTTTGATTTGGAGAAAGCACCCTTTAAAACGGACGATGCAAACTTGGTGGCCAAGGTGGGGGCGTGTACCCTTTGCCCGTTCAATTCCATCAACCAAGGAAGTCTCTTTGGGGATGGCAAACAAATCTGTACCAAGTCCAGTTGCTATGCTACCAAAAAGACCAAGACCCTTTTGAACCTTATCGATGAAGTAAAAAAGGATGGTCGCTTGCTGATACCTAAATTCAGAAGCTATAACTCGGATTCACAGGATAACCAGTTAATTCTTTCCATCATGGAAGAAAACGGCTTGGAAATCCATCTATTGGACGATATGGATATCCTAACGGAACCCGTGAAGCCCACAGCGGAATCTATCAGAAATGAATACCATTGGCAGGACTGGACCGATGAAGAAGTGAACGAGGAACTGGAAGAGCGCATGGAAAGCTACAACGAGGAAGTTGAAGCTTATGCCAACGCTCACGAAAATGGATATTCAAAGGGGATTATTGTTGACCCCAATACCTATCTTTCCCAAGAAGCATTGATGAAGGTAGAAGAAGAAGCTACTCCCGATGTTCACTCATTGCCCATCGACAAAAAGAAGATGGACGATTGCACCCCCACGGAGAAAATCCAAAAGATGAACACTAGGGAAGTCAGAAAGAAAGAGTTGGAGAACAACAAACAGTTTCAGGACGTGATCAAGATGGTTCGTGAATCAGAGTACCATAACACCAAGAAAACATTGAGTACCGATGAAATGGTAGCATTTTGTTTCACTCTTTTTGAGAATCATTTGAGTTGGTATAGTCAAAGGGATTTCTTTAAAGGTTTCCTGGGCAATACCGAAAAGAAGAGCAGGGCAGAAGTGGTCGAACAATTCAGGAAGAACTTTAAGAAAGAATACTTTCATAAGCTGATACGCTTCGTGATGGCCAGACAGGTTCACTTTGGGGAATTGAACCATACCAACAACCACGTCAACATTGCATTCTATACCGCAGTACGACCGTATTTGAAAAAGGACATCGAGGCCATTGAAGCCGAATACGAGGAAAACAGGATCAAACGCGAAAAGCGTTTGCAGGAGCGAATCGCAAAACTTGAAAGAGAGAACGAATTGCTCAAAAGCGCATAGGTCGTTTTTGTTAAGGTTGGAAGTCCGCAGGTCTTTGATTTGCGGGCTTTTTTATGCCAAAAGAAAAGGGCAGCTTATGGATGGCCACCCTTTCATAAAAACAAAGACTGGTTTAAAACAGTCTCCTCAAATATAGACGAAAGTTACCACTGTAAAATAAAATAAATACAAGTATTACAAGTAATTATTGAAATACAGTAATTTATTTTTTATATTGCAATACAAATAATTATTGTGAAAGTAATATCAATTATTAACCACAAAGGGGGCGTTACCAAATCAACCACTTGTATCCATTTGGCGGCCTATCTTGCCAAAAGGGGATATAAGGTACTGATCGTAGATTTTGACCCCCAGCGCAACCTATCGGAAGGTTACGGCATACCAGAGGACTATCCTTATACCGTTCTCGATATGCTGAATGGAAAGTCCGGGGTTCGGTTAAAAAACAAAAAAGGAGGGTTGTACATCTTAGCTGGAGATAAGATGCTCGATACCGTTTTGTTCCCTTTGGAAATCCTAAAGAACCGATTGAATACTTTGGATAAAATGTTTTCTGAAGAACACGGGATTGACTTCGACTATTGTGTAGTTGACTGTTCACCATCCGACATAAAGGAAAAGTTTTATCCCGATGGAAAACTGTTACCAAAGCTGAACCAGATTGCGCTCTTTGCATCGGATATGTTTGTAGTGCCATTGTTGCACAAAAAATTTGCGGTTGACGGCTTGGCCAACTTCATGTATGACGCATCAAACTTCAAAGAAAAGTACAATCCGGATTTAAAGGTTGGGGGTGTTTTTTTCAACGTTGTAACCGAGCGGGCAAGGAGTTTCAAAAAATACTATAAGGAGGTCAAGGATGCAGTACCCCCCGACTTTTTCTTAAGTAGCTATGTGCGCAAGGATGTTCGTATCGAGGATGCAACAGATGTGGGCAAAAGTATTTTTGAGGTTGACCCTAACTCTAGGGCCGCAAAGGACTATTCAAAATTAACCAGGGAATTACTTAAAAAATTAAATTAAATATTATGGCAGACAAATCAGTTAAGGGCGCTTTTGATACGTTCCAAGGCGTTGGGGAAGCTCCCCCGAAAGAGAAACCGAAAAAAGTAAATTTCACTATCAGCCATGATGCTGGAACAAAGGAGCTCCTGGATGACCTTCAATGGTTAAAGCAGTACGTAGTGGACAGGCAACCGGTCTCCCAGGGGGACATTGTGCGCGAGGCACTTGAAGAGCTGGCCAAGAAATGGAATTACGCCAAACTCAAAAAAGAGTATGCGGAGGATCTGGCCAACGCCACCATCAAGATAGGAAGGAAAACAGGACGTTAAATCAATTGTTATGGATATTCAGGAAATTAAGAAGCTGAGTGCATCCAAGCGGATTCTATTGGCTCAGGAAATTTGGGATTCGATAGAGGATAAAGAACAAGAAATTGAGCTTACCGATGAAGTTAAAGCTGAATTGGATAGACGATTGGAAAGGCACAAGAGCGGAGAGGCCAAATATTACAGTTTAGAGGAAGTCCGGGAAAAAATCGCCAAAAAGCGTGATGAACTATAAGATACACGTTCAGGACGATGCCTACTTGGATATTGAGGAAGGGATTGAAAACTATGAGAATGTTCGGAAAGGGCTATCGATGGATTTTGAATTGTGTCTCGAAGAAGGTTATAGCGACATTTTGCGCACACCTCTTGGCTACCAAATTCGATATGCCGACATCAGGATAAAGTTTATTCGCCGCTTTCCTTATGGCATTCATTATTTCGTAGATAAAGAGGACATTTTTGTCATTGCCGTTTTCCATACCTCTAAGAGCACTAGAAGATGGCTTGAACGATTAAGCGGAAAATGAAAACCATAAGGTATAGGCTTGGAAGGAGCAAGAAAAACCATAGCATGACCGTGGAGGATCTGCTCAAACGTTTTTCTGAATCGACAGAGGCCGATGGCTATACCAAGTATTATTATCCGTTCCCCACTTGTTTTCACAAGTTTTGGAGCAGTCAGCCCGAAATTTTACAGGAGTTGAGCGCAGGGCAAATCAGCCTTTTGGAACAGAAGTTTAAAAGTCAATATTCAAAATAAAATGACAATGGTATTTTACAAGGACAATAGGGTTGACCAGAAAGTGGAGTTCACCCATAAGGAACTGATTGAAAATTTCATCAATGACGAAAATGCCTATACCAATTTTTTAAATGGGTGGCCATTCGAGAGGGCTTTTCTAATAACCATGCCAGGCACACCGGAACCGGTTCGGATTTCAGACAAAAATTGGAAGGCACTTTGGAGCGAGTTTAAATCACAGGTTCCCGAACCCGATTACAAAGCATAGGACTATATGAGCCATTCCATCACAGCCCATCAGGACGGAACCCGAATTGCCAGTATTGATTTTACAGCTTCGGATAGGACTATCGCATCATTTCTTTACGGCTCATTGAACGCTCAGGAATATGATTGTGGGGTTTCAGGAAATGGCGAAGCTAAATCCTTTGCCCTGGCTGATATAGAAAAAGCGATTTCAGCGGTCAATTATTATCGAAAAGAGCCTTTGGAATTGATTAGGAATAATGAGAAGGACCAGTTGCAGGAAAATTTATTGGGGCATTTGGTTCAGTCCCTTGGGGACGTCGAAACGGATAAGCCGGAAAGGGAAGTTTCGGAAGGGACCAAACAGCGTTCCGCAGCGTATGTACTTCGTTTTTTCAAAGCCATTTTGAACATGGCCAAAGATGAAGAAATTTTAATCCATTTTGGTTAAACAGCACCTTACGAGAACACCATATGAAAATGATATAATTTATCATGACAGAACAAGATAAAATCGATTTTTTCCATTCAAAACGCATTTATGCGGAGGCAATGGTTCATTTACTGGAAGCAGAAGGAACAGCTTCAGTTCACAAACGTTTGGGGGAGCTGTTTGCTCAGGAAACCTTAAAATTCTTTTCTGCCAATTTTACCAGAGATGAACTGTATAATACCATTATGGCTATGGAAAGGGATGATTTGGTTTATAGAGATGAATCACTTAATAACTTGTGATAATGACCAACAAACAAGAAAAAGAATATCAGGACCAAATCAGCTCATTAAACTTTTTGCTGTTGGAGCAAAAAGACCAAATCAATGCGCTTGGAAACGAGCGTGACTTTTGGAAAAAGACCGCACAGGAATTATTGCGGATTGCCGGTTTCGAAATCCCCGATGAAGACGGCCCCTACTTTATGGCAGAAGACGGGAAGTTGGTTGGTGTTGAATCCATTCGTGAAGATTGGTTAAAGCTGAAAAACAAAAAAAGGGAAGAAAAAAATCATGATAGTAAACAAGGGGGGAAATGACCAAAAACCAGAAAGCTTTGTACAATCTATTAATAGAAAAAAGTCTTAAGGTCAAAACCGTTTACTATTATTCGACTTATGGCTACCTTCCAGATTGCGGTTGGGTGGCCACGATTGAAGAAACCGATGATGACGGATTTACATATGACCAGGAATATCACTTGGGGAATGATTTTTTTGAGGCTAAAGGGCAGATTGAGAATGATGAAATAAGGAGGATTGAAGACTAAACAAGCTAAGTGTTTTGTAGTTCATTTATGTAAGAATACCGGAAGATTTCCGCTTACAGATTGAAACCGATATCAGCTCATTTTTCTGAAAAACTGTAAGTAAACGGGCCATTTTAAGCCCCTCTAACGAACGAAAAAAACGTAAACGACTGGAAGTATGGGAAATAGCGAGTTCTATAAGCGTTTTTATCTCAAATGGAACGCCTTTTTAAGATACGGAATTTTCCCGACAATCGCAAAGGAACCCAGAGCGCAAAATGCAGATAAAGTTATCAAGCCAGGGTTTGATAATGTAGTTGCAAATGAGCCAGGTCAGAATTGAAAATAGAATAGTTGCCATAATGATTTGGTTTAGGTTGATTAAATAATTAATGAAGAAAACTCGGTAGTGAAATGCCCCGTTGGGGCTTTCGGAAAGTCTATGCAAATATCGTGATTTTGCAGGGTTCCCGCAAAAATCTAAAATTATAGTTGATCATAAACTGTCAGTTTATTTCACATTAATTTTTAGTTTATGGCCATAAAAAATAATTTAATGGATTTGGATAATCCAAACATCAATGGATATGGGCGGTACAAGCAATTTTGAAGACTTTGAAATGGAAACCTGGCTGGAGGAACAGAACGATCCGGGAGATTATCCGGACGGATTCAATCCAGAGCTTTGGGGGTTGTGAAACGGAACCGGTACACCTTTGGGAACAAAAGAACACTTTAGCATGGCAACAGCTCGCAGGAAGACAACCAAAAAGAAACCCCCGAGGTGGTTTCGGATATTGCGCTATAATTTCAATTGTATGTGGTATCATGTTCTAATGCCAGTAGGCATGCCCGAAGATGAATTTTCAAAAAGTATTAGGACCAGGAATGAAAACAAAAAGAAAAATTGAGGCCAAGGTTTCATTATCGGTTTGGGAGGATATTATCTTCAACCGCAGTCAAGAGGATGTGGGGAAGCAGCGAATCCTTGCGAAAAACTCAAAGCAGTCTTGGGGGAGCTTCAGGCACGATAAAGGATATATCGTCTATTGGACCAAAAAGAAATTTGACTTTCTGCCCAGCAAGTTCGTTGAAAAATTCTTATCGACAGATTAGCATGGTTGAAGTTTTTAGAATAGGGGAAGAGAAACCAACGAAACATTTTGGGGAAGTCGTTTTCGATGACGGCAAAAATTTTCGCATACATTCCTCAGATCGGGCTTTCTCCAAATCAGAATACAAATACGTTACCAAACTCTAGAAATGGCTTATGTAAGGCACACATCGATTGTAAAGGCCATGTGTCCGGTATGCCAATCAAATGCAGATGCAAAGAGAAAGATTGATACCAGAATATTTTTTTTGATTTATTGAGCCTTACTTTTTTTACACACGATTTTGGGCTTAATGGAACTTTGGCGGATGCGCCAATATCACTTTTTGGCAGCACTTCGTTCAATGATAATTTTATGGAATGCCTCTATGAAGTTTTCCTGTTTTAATAGGTAGGGGCGGTTTTCATATTCAAGTGCGGAGAGGAATGATAAATCATATCTCTTGGCCAATCCACCCAATTGTTGCTCTTGGGTCTCATCGAAACCGTAGATACTTTTGAACTCGCTGATTTTTTTGGCGGCACGTTTTGGTTCGTAGGTCGAATTAATATCCTCAGTTGAAGTTTTGTAAAACTTGAAGGAAATCGCAACAATTTTGGCTCCTCTCCCGCGTGTTGCATTAGGATTGGCCCTAATAGGGGTGTAGTTGAAACTCCTATCAGCAAACTCATCAAGTTCCTGTTTGCACGGCTCAATCACGCGATCAATGACTTTCCTGAAATCCTTGTACAAGTCAAAGATTTTAAAATCCTTTCTTACTTGGGCTTCAGTAAGTGTCTTTCCGTCAATCACCCCTTCATCATGCCATTGACAGATGTATTGGTATATGACCAGGTGATGCTTATTACCGGTTTGAAAACCAACATTGCCCAGATAAGGCGTATATCCTTTTGACAAGTCAACCAGAATGGTGTACCAGTCTGCATTTATCTTAATATCTACAAAGCTGTTGTTTGTGCTGTACGTTGCCTCATTGATAATACCTGTTATTGTTCTGGTTTCAACTTCTTGGCCCTCGTCCGTGGTTGTTCCTTTAACTACGATTTCTTTTTTCCTGATAGTACCAAGGGCGTTATAAACTAGCTTTAAATCGTTTCCAACTGTCAAATCTTTTGGCCTGAAACGCATTACCACGTTATTGTCCATGTCAATTTGGGTTCCCATCTGGATAAACTGATGCTTTTTTATTTGCTGGAGAACACGAATCAGGATTCGGGCTTCATGGATATTGAAATCAAATTTTTCAGTTATTACATAGGGTTGTTGGACAGTCTTCGGGAGGGTAGAAATATCAACTCTTTGTATCTTAGGTCTCATAAATAGGGTGTCCGTAAATGTTCCAATAAACCAAATGTAGCAATATCCGTGAAAGTTCCATTAATTCCATCCGTGGTTGTTCCAATAAAAATTGTTAATAAGTCCGATGCGATTATTGATAATGGGCTAAGTGCTGTTAAAAACTTCATCCGTGGTTGTTCCAATAACCCGTCCGCCATCGTTCCAATAAAAACGTGGTTGTTCCAATAACTGTCCGTCATTGTTCCATTACTTATCCGCCATTGTTCCAATAAACCCCTTGAAGCCCTTGAAAACACTATATATTCGGGATTCCTTAATTTACTCTGTAATTCTCTTAATTGAAAAAAAATAATTTTAAATAATAATTTTAGTTTAGCTGAGTGTTTCTCATTATGAGGATTAAGGACTAGACCTCATAATGAGAGATATAAGTTTTCATTAATGCTTTCATCAAAATAAACTTTAAAATAAATCCAGTCGTCATGTCAGAATCATTAGAAAAAAAGACTGCAGAAAAACTAACTAAGTTGAAAAAAAAGGCAAAATTCTTTGATTTTAATAGGATCAAGGATAAGCTAGTAGCAATTGTTGTAATAACCCTCATTACTCTATCTCTTATTACATCAATTGTGATTTATCAAAACTCCAAAACAAAGGAAATACTAGATAACATCAGTGCTTTACGTATCCCTGTACCAATTCTTACAGCTGATATCATGGGCGGAGCAAATCGAGTTTCAGCATCACAAAGAGCATATTTGATGACAGGAGACGATAAATATAAACGGGAAAGGTTAAGCGTATGGGATGATCAAATCAATCCAGCTGCCGAAGAACTCGAAGGATTAAAAAGATATATGAAAGTGGAGGAGCATAGAAGTATGGTGGATAATACTATTAAACAGCTCAAATTCTACCAAGAATTACAGAATGAAATTGATTTGTTTTTTGAGACAGAATTAAAACCTCTGGATTTAAGTGTTAATTCCAGAGATAGTTCAGAATTGGTGCTTTTCGTAGAAAGGTTCGAAAAAGAAAGAGCTCTTGACGCTCAACTTGATAGCTTGGTTGCAGGTGACGCATCCAGAACGAGAAAGAGTTTAAGAAAGATCATAAGACCACTTAATCAGGCACAAGAAGACCTTTTGGTTCAAGATAATGCTATAGTTACAAGTAGGATCAAAGCTACAAACACCCTATTGGTCATTGCTTCCATTATAGGAACGTTGTTGATTATTGTTTTTTCAATACTATTATTAAGAAGCTTAAACGATTCCATTCGGAAGCCTACAAAACTTCTTACACTTATATCCAAAGGGCAATTACCTGAAGAGGATAGCTCCTCTAAAGATGAGCTCAATGATATTTTCCAAGCGACTAATCTTTTAAGTCAAAATATGCGAAAAGCAAGTGAATTTGCACTTGATATCGGTAATGGAAATTTCAATCAACAATTCAAACCGGCTAGCGATGAGGATAAGTTAGGCAATTCGTTACTGCAAATGCGGGACCGGCTTAGTGAGGTCGCCCAAGGGGATAAAAAAAGAAATTGGGTTAGTGAAGGCCTCGCTCAATTTTCCGATATGCTACGAAGCGATATTTCTAATATGGAATCATTTTGTAGAAATATCATTATGCAATTGGCTAAATATACTGAAGCAAATCAAGGTGCTATATTTATAGTTAATAATGAAGGTAATGAAGAATACTTGGATCTCCAGGGTTGCTATGCATGGGAAAGGGTAAAGTATTTAGATAAAAAGATTAAAAAAGGTGACAGTCTTGTAGGGCAAGCATGGTTAGAAGGTGATAGTATTTACCTAGAAGAAATTCCTGATAGTTTCATTCAAATAACCTCTGGATTAGGAGTAGCTAATCCTACTTCCATGTATATAATACCAATAAAAACCGATCAAGAAGTAGTTGGTGTTTTGGAGTTGGCTTTTTTTCATAAGCTGGAAAGCCATCATATAGAATTCATTGAAAAAATATGTTCAAATCTCGCATCCACTATATCAGATGTTAGAATAAATCATAAAACCAAGGTTCTGTTGGAGCAGTCGCAGCAGCAGGCAGAAGAACTCAGAGCTCAGGAAGAAGAAATGCGACAAAATATAGAAGAGCTGGCAGCCACTCAGGAAGAAATGAATCGCAGAGACGCAGAAGTAAGCGGACAAATTGAGGCGATGAATAATGCTTTAATAACTATTGAGTATGACCTTGAGGGTCGAGTTATTACTGCAAATACAAGGTTTCTTAAGTTGACAGGGTATACCCTTGACGATATAGAAGGAAAACATCATGAAGCATTAATTGATCCGACAATAGACCATACTTTTGATGATTTTTGGAATAAGGCAACTCAAGATGTTTCTAAGGACATAGAAATTAAAGTCTACGGTAAAAACGGAAAGGAAATCTGGCTAAACAGCCATTACACCCCTGTTTATAATGGTAAAAAGCAAATGGTTAAAATTATCAACTTTGCGCTGGATATAACAGCCCAAAGGCATTCAACTATAAAACTCGAAAAAGATAGCCATGTCGTTGAAAATGGTATGGCTTGATAAGTTCATATCTTAGCCGTAATTAAGAAATTGAAATTCTTAAGTGCTTATTCTGAGTTATAACTTAGAATAAGCACTTAACTTGACGATTACAAATCTTAAAAACTAATCTTCCAAACTAAACAATCATTAAATCCCTGGCCTTTTGAACTGCTTGAGTCCTTCTTTTCACATCTAGCTTCACGTATATATTTGAGGTATGTGTTTTCACCGTATTAGAAGAAACAAATAGTTTCTCGGCAATTTCTTTATTAGTTAAACCTGATGACATTAACCGTAAAACGTCCATCTCACGTTCCGAGAGATCATAATCCCTAAAATCGGCTAATACCTCAGTAGACTTTACTGGTTTAGGCTTCAAAAAGAGTAGACTTAAGCTAATACCAACAAAAAGAAATAATAGAGCTACTATTCCTCCATAGATTTCCATCGAAATTTCCCGAAGGCTTGCCTTATAGTTTGAAATTTCTAAAACCGCTAGAACTACGCCTAAACACAACCCATAAAGCAATAAAGACTTTTTATCCTTAAGTGTTTTGAACACTCTTACATTAGAGATTAATAACCAATTACTATTTATTTACGATGGAGTTTTCAATGATGGCTTCAATCTCTTTTTCAGAAAAGTTAAGTTTTCCTCCAACCATATAAATAAGATCCTTCTCCGCTTTGGCAAATTCACCATCTACCATAGCCATCATTACCATCTCTTCAAGTTGTTTTTCCCGATCTACCTGGTTCTGTGGAATCAACGGAACATATTGCGCCGCACCATTAAGCATAACCTGCATTCTATCCATCGGAATACCTTTTTCATAGGCAATCTTTGAAAGCGTTACCCGCTCCGTTTCTTCAATTTTTCCATCACTGACTGCTAAGGATATCAGGTTTCTGAAATGTTCAAGATTTATCGTATTATCCATATACTATTCTATACAACTCAATATAATATTTTCGCTAAGAACCTATTTTATGACCGGTATATAAATTGTCTCTTTAACCCATTTTACACTTCCAATATATTGTAATGTTATTTTCTCCAGACATGAATCCATTTCTATAAACTGACAAGCCAGATCATACTTCCCCTTCCGGGAAACTGACATCGTAGCGATATTGATCTCTTCCTCCGCAAGTATATTTGCAATAAATCCTATAGCTCCCTGCCGATCATCCGTCTTAATAATCAAAGTGTGAAGGCTTGCTGAAAAATTTGCCGTAAAACCATCTACCCGGGAAATATTAATGACGCCTCCCCCAATACTTTCTCCGATCACCTCTACCGTTCGATCATCGCTTTTCAAAACCATCTTAACGGTATTCGGGTGATGTAATGAAGCATTTCCAACAGACCTGAAATTGTATTTGAATCCCACTTCCTTAGCATGATCGAAAGCTGTTTTAATTCTAGGATCATCAGTTTTATATCCCAACAAGCCTGCAATAATTGCTCGGTCACTGCCATGCCCTTCATAAGTCCGGGCAAAAGAATTGTAAAAAATAATATCGGCTTGCTCAGGTGGAGCACCTAGTATTTTTAGAGCTGCATTCCCAATTTTAACCACACCTGCCGTATGAGAGCTAGAAGGTCCAATCATAACCGGGCCGATCATATCAAAAACACTGCTTTTATCTCCCATATTAAAGTAATTTACAATAAATTGAATTTCATAGTCGTCTGAATCATGAAAATACTGTTTGATCGTAAGTTACAGGAAAAAGACGATTTCAAGCTTCCCTTAGAAGATAGGGCATTTAGATATGGAGATGGGCTTTTTGAAACCGTTCTGGTCAAGAACTCGGAGGTCAAACTACTGGATTTGCATATAGATAGACTTCTGAAAGGCCTTAAATTTCTTCAGATTAATACTTCCGGGCTTACTGAAGAAAGTATACGTGAAGATATTCATAAGCTTTTAGATGATAACGGTATAAAAAATTGTGCAAGGGTACGCCTAACTGTTTGGCGTAAAGAGGGTGGCCTTTATACGCCTTCAGAAAGCGGCTATCATATCCTAATTTCCGTACACTTACTAAAAAATGACTATAGCCTTAAAGGCATTATTGAAAATGTAGGTTTGTCTGAAAAAGTAAAAAACCATCATTTTGAGCTTTCTGGTTTTAAATCATTATCATCAGTTCATTATGTACTTGCTGGTTTAGAAAAGAAAAATAAGGAGTGGGATGATATCATTATACTAAGCGATGAGGGTTATATCTCCGAAGGGCTTCATTCCAACATTTTCTTTCTGAAAAACACATTTTTTCTTACCCCTTCATTAAATACTGGATGTATAGAAGGAGTTATGCGACAAAAACTTCTGAACTATCTCTCCACTCAAGACGTGCGAACAGGGGAAGTTCTTTTTACAGTTCAGGATATGATGGAAGCCGAGCAAATATTTATTTGTAATGCCATGGGCATTCGGTTCCTTAAAAATGTCAATAATAAAGAATTCAATACGTCGGTACCAGAGGTTTTAGATGCATTTATTAAAAGCTATTAAAGCAAGCTTCTTTGTTGTTAAGCACAAACTTTCTAGTTTTCAATTAGAAATACTTTGAATGAAAATTTTAGGGCAGTTTATGATCTTCATGGGGTCTTTGTTTGTAAACAAAGAGTCTTTTAAAACATATATCGATCTGTTTTTTGAAGAAGCCGTCAAAATAGGTGTCAAATCTGTAGTTATAGTAGCCATTATATCATTATTTATGGGTGCTGTAACCACGGTGCAAACTGCTTATAATCTAGTAAGTCCTTTAATTCCTGACTTCGTTATTAGCCAGGTCGTTCGAGAAATGACACTTCTAGAACTGGCACCAACGGTAACAGCTATAGTTTTTGCCGGAAAAGTAGGGTCAAACATAGCCGGAGAATTGGGGACTATGCGCATTACTGAACAGATAGATGCGCTTGAAGTGATGGGTATCAATGCAGCATCTTATTTAGTACTGCCAAAATTATTAGCCTCCATAATTATGTATCCGCTCCTAGTGGTATTTGCTATGTTCCTTTCTTTGGTTGGGGGCTATTTGGCCGGTACCATGACGGGGGTTATCACACCTGAGGATTACATCTATGGAATACGTTTCGAATACAATTCATTCAATATTACTTTCGCATTGATCAAATCCGTCGTTTTCGGTTATATAATAGCAGCAATTTCTTCTTTTAAAGGTTTCTTTACCGTTGGTGGTGCTTTGGAAGTCGGTCAATCCAGTACAAGTGCTGTTACCAACAGTTGTATAGGAATTCTCCTTGCAGACTATTTACTAGCTCAACTTTTTCTCGGTTAATTGTGATCAGGATAGAAAACATAAAAAAATCCTTCTCGGATAAGTCCGTTTTAAAGGGTATTTCAGCCACTTTCGAGCAAGGTAAGACCAACTTAATAATAGGGGCTAGTGGGACAGGGAAAAGCGTTTTACTTAAAAATATTGTAGGTTTAATTGAGCCTGACGAAGGTCAGGTTTATTATAACGAAAGACCCTTTCTACGCGCATCAAGAGATGAGAAAACAGAGATCAGAAGGGAAATTGGAATGCTTTTTCAGGGAGGAGCTTTGTTTGACTCCAAAACCGTAGAAGAAAATATTAAATTTCCTTTAGATGTTCTGACTAACTATGGCGAAGAAGAAAAATTGGATCGGGTTAATTTTTGTCTTAAACGAGTAGACCTTGAAAACGTAAACAGCAAAAAACCATCAGAAATTAGTGGTGGAATGAAGAAAAGAGTAGGTATTGCACGTGCCATCGTGAATAACTCCAAGTACCTATTTTGTGATGAGCCTAACTCTGGGCTTGATCCTCAAACTGCCATACTCATCGATAATTTGATTAAAGAGATTACCGAAGAATTCAACATTACCACTATTGTCGTGACGCACGATATGAATTCCGTAATGGAAATTGGCGATAACATCATTTTTCTGCACGAAGGCCTTAAGCTTTGGGAGGGTTCAAGTGAAGATATAATCGATACAGAGGTTAAAGAGCTTCAAAGCTTTATGTTTGCCAATAAACTGGTTCGAGCTGTAAAAAAACTTTCCGCAGAAAAATAATTATTGCAAATAGTTTTATCTTTAATTCAAGATAGAGCTATTGCAATGAAAAAAACTCTCTCATCTTTACTTATTACACTTGCATTATTGTCCACTTCTTGTGGTAATGATGAAGAAATTACCATTCTAAGTCCCGAAGAAGCACGTGCTTCACTTGAGCGAATGGAATCTGATCTGGCATCTGATTTTTCCTCTATATCGACTTCGCCAGGTCTAATAGCGATAAGCCAAATACTTAATTTTGATATTGAAGGTCTTCTAAATCAACGTTCAGGAAGTCAGGGAACTTCGCTTAAATCTCATATGGAACAGTTAAGAAACGCTCTATCCGACCGCCTGGCTAACGGGAGAATATCCGAAGAAAGCTGTTTTGGCTTTGAGGAACGCGTTGGTATTTATGAATACGAACTGGAAAATGATGAATTTATTAGGGTTTCTGATTCTGATTTCATAATTCTAAACTTCCCAACAACAGATTCTTCTGGTAATAATGCCAGTTTAAGCATTCTGAGATTTAATGAAACCAGCTTTCAGATTTTTGGAGATGATGAAATTTGTTTGCCTTCAGAAATTGAGATCGATCTCTCGATTGATGGTACTACGCAATTGGAATTGGATATTCGTGTCTCATACAATTCACAGTTTTTTCTGAATACATTCGATATGGATCTTTTTCTAAATCCATATAGCTTTCAACTGAGTATTAACAATTCATCATCGCAATCAGTAAGGTTAGCATCTTCCCTGAGCACTGAAAATGAAAGTATACTGAGTACCGAGATCACTACTAACTTTACTGATCATTCTAAGGTAGAAGCCGCTTCTATTGATGGCTTCTTTCAGTATCGAAACATCCGCTTTCTCGGAAACCTAAGTGGTTTCTCCGAATTTGAAGAGAACCCAAATTTAGATCCTAATAGTCTAATAGATATTCAGGTATTCGATGGGAATTTAAAAATGGGTGATGTTGTTCTCGTTGCAGAAGAAGACGAGGATGATGAATACTATCCTTTTATTCAGCTTAGTGATGGATCTTTGGTAAGCATTGAAGCTCTTTTTGAAATGCTACTTGAAGGTTCTGAGTTCTTTGGATAAGTTAGTTTCTTAGAATAAGGCACTCACCTGCACCCTACCTAATTGAATAGCATCTGTTTCAGGTGACTTCCTCACATTGTAGTTTAAATTAAGCTGTAAAGCCTTTCCAATATATCGCTGCCAGTTAAAGTTAAATGTAATATTATCACCAGGACGAAGAGCCTGCAATAACTCATAACCGGAGGGTGAGTTTTCTTCGCCTTCGAAATCAATGGTTAAGAAGCGCATTACAGCGTTGAAGGAGCTTTTAGCAGCTTTTGAATATCTAAATTCCAGTCTGTATTCGTTTGTCCTGGAAAAACTCGTTACATCTTCTGAAAACTGATCTTCCCAATATCTATAATCGTAGCCTCCCGTTAATCTCAAAAAGCGATTGGGTTGCCAGGTCAGTCTTTGGCCAACACCATACCCATCTAAGCTATAATCGCCGTCCAATTGGATATCGGATTCATAAGCCTTTTCTCCTACAAAAGTGGATGAAGATGCCGTATAGGCTTTTCCAATAGCATATCTGCTTTCCAACCTATACTCTGTAGCACTTCGGGTATCAAAACCTTGCGATATAAGCTGTCTGCTAGTCCTTCGGCTTATCCCTGAATTAAAGCTAAGCCCACGATTAGACCGATCGAAATAAAAGGTCGAAAGTATATTCTCTCGCAAAGAGAGTAAATTCTCATCTGCCAGGTTCCTTTTGAACGGATTAAACCGCTCTGCTCCTGAGGCCGTGGTCCTTCTCTCTACATTCCATGAAGTTGAATTTTCAAGTTTTCCAAAAGCCTTGATCAGTCCCTGTTTTTGAAGCCACTTCCTTGGTAACCTTGCATTTACACGTGCGTTGAGAACGTTGTTAAAAGCGACAACGAAATCATCCGTAGGATTAAATACTTTAATGAAGTTCTGTTCATCAGGGTTAATAGCTTCAAAAAACTCATTGATATCCTGAACTCCATCTCCATTCAAATCCCGCCAGGCATGGGTTCCTTCTCCAGTATTTACCGGAACGAAGACGAATATTCGTCTTAACTCACGGCTATTGGCTGCCGTGTAAAGAAGATTACCCGATATATGATTATCTAAAAGATGCCCATTCCATTCTCCGGTGATCTTAATTACTTTTTCCAGAATTGGGTTAATACTATCTTCTTGAAAGACATCATTTTCCCGATAAGAAAACAGGAGGCTGAAGTCATGATCGTTAAGGCTGGTAGAAGTCTCGGACTGAATGGTTCTTGAACGAATATCCTGAATAAGTTGCCCTTCAAAAGGACTTCTATCTTCTCTTAATGTATATGAAACTCTGTAATTGAGTCTGCTCGTATCTCTTTTTTCCAGATAAACCGTATGCTGCTCAAAATTATTCAGGGAGCTCACCACAGAGTCCTGAGCCGATCTTCTGTTTCTATCGACCTGAATTTCGTAACCCGGAGTTAAGTAAAAACTGGAAAAATGTAAGTTTCCCTGAAAACGCTCCCATTCCGACACAAACTCTTCCTGTTCATTTCTTAAAGAAAAGTACTTACTCGTTAAATACAGTTTTCCAAGGCTCCTGGATAGATTTATTTCATGCTGTGTTCCGTCTATAAACTCCCCTCTCGATCTTTTCGAATAACCATAAGAAAATCGGTTGGAAAGATCCTTTTCGGCTGAAATTAAAGACTCGAAAATGAAGTCGTCAGTTCCTAGCGTATCTTCTGTTGGGTTAAAGCTCCAATCACGGTTGTATTCTACTCTTCTGAACCGGTCGATTGGAGTAAAGCGGCCATCTACAAACTCGAAGCTTACTTTCGACGAAATTTGATATTCATTAAGGAAAGATACCCTCCTATCCTCACTTTTAAGGTTCACCCGAACCGCCTGTCCTGTATTGTCTTCATCATCTAAATCTGAAAACAAATTCCTGTCTTGGTTGGAAATGGCTAACTCGACGCCTACAGTTTCAAAATCAGAGACATCAAACTCTCCACCGAAATTCAATACATTTCGTTTCTCAGGTGCTGTCAGTGGTTCAACAGGTTCAAAGTTCCCTTGAGGTATTCCATTTACGGGAGAAACCCATCGAAATGCCCTGCCGTTAAGCTGGTTATTGCCTAAAACATAGTTTCCACGATTGACCCCGGTTTCGAAAAACGTAGCCCTGAAATGAGCTTCTTCCGGATTACTTGATTGGACAAGAACACTTTGGATATTTCCATCCAAATCAACCGTATCTGTTTTTCGATATAATACTTCGTTTTCGTTAAATGTAATACTATCGATAGAACTCACAAAAACACTACCCGAGTTATCTCCGAGCGAGCTGATGAAATCTTTATCAGCATCTGTAAGATCTATAGCTAAAGGCCTGTTTCTATTGTCTTTTTCGGAATAAAAATTTGTGAATAAACGAACCCGATCACTGCTTTGCTTATGACTGAATTGAAGTATAGACCTTGAAAAATTGCGAATAGAAAATTCAAAATCCACTCTAATCCTGGAAAATTTTGATATCAGAATATTATTAGTGAATTCGATTTCAGCAGTATTGTAGTCGATCACATAATCCTTATCAAACCCTCTTTCCAATTGAATACCATCTAAAAACACCTTTTCAGAACCAGAGAGAATAATTATAAATCGCTCGTTGTTTGGCCCACGTATTCGATAAGGGCCCTGCACTCCTTCTATTACATCAACCGTAGTAGATGCAAAGCGACCTTTCGCTACTGACACTCCAATGCCGGATTCAGCCTTAAATTTCCCCACATCATATTTAGCTGAAAACTGCCCTCCCTGAACATTTTTTCTGAATTTAAGGAAATAAGAATCCTGGTCTTCTAATAATACATCGCCGGCAATAAGAGAGAAATCATCATTATAGACTTCAATGAAAACTTTGTCAAAATCTTGTATTTGTGCAGTATTTCCCTCGGGTTGAAAGGGAATATTTCTGTCGGTAATTGATGCTCTGATATTCAAATTATCGGTTAACTGACCATCGAGTTGAAGATTCAGTTGAGAATTAAAAAATACATCCTGATTATTTCCAAAACTTATGGAACGACTGATACTTCCACTTTTCCGAATAGAGCCGGTATGAAACAACTCTCTTTCATAAACCTGGACCGTTTTCCTTTTGCTTCTGTCTTTTGCAAAATCAGGGTGATTGTAGTTCTCAATATAGCTTCTCTTGAAATAAGCCGTATTTCTAAATGGAAGTACCCTGTAACACAACTGTATTGGGGAAGTAGGTGATTTTTCAAAAACGATGAAACCGGAGTTGATGTCGTATGAATACTTTATAGAGTCAGGTATGTCTATTGTGCTTGGTTCTACTACTAAAGAATCCAAATAAATCCTCTCCGTTCCTCTTGCGATGGTCTTACACCTTCTACTTACTTCCTGACCGAAGGAGAAAGAAGTAATTAAAACAAACAGAAATGTAAAAAATCTAAATCTCAAACCACTTTCGGCAATTCTATATAAAATACGGTTCCCTTACGCTCTTCACTCTCTACCCATATCCGACCTCCTGCATGTTCGATCCCCCTTTTGGCTATAGCAAGACCAATTCCGCTACCGCTACTCTTAGTCGTGAAGTTTGGCAGGAAGATCTTCTCTTGAGACTCAGAAGGTATACCAATTCCCTTATCGTAGAACTGGATTAAAACTTTATCTCCAGGCTCTGTTATCAAAATGACTTTAATATCAACATCATTTTGAGATGCCTGAATCGCATTGATTAGAATATTCGAAAATATCCTTTGGAACATTTTATTATCACCCTCTACATAAACCTTAGGTTCAATTTCAGTTTTAATAGGTACTCCGTCTCTTTTAAAAAAATCAACCGCTTCTATAAGTACTTTTGAAAGATTAAACCGCTTTTTCTGCGGAATCGGCATTTGAGCAAATGCTGAAAACGAAGAAGCTATATCGCTTAGTGTATCTATTTGCGATAAAATCGATTTAATGGTTTTTTCAGGATTTCCATCTTGGATTTGACCCTCCCCTATTTGATTTCCAAGATGTTGGAGTTTTAACTTCATGGGGGTCAGTGGGTTTTTAATTTCATGTGCTACCTGACGCGCCATTTCCCTCCAAGCTGCTTCCTTTTCTTTTTTCGAAAGCTCATCACGGCTTTCATCAAGTTTGACAAGCATTTCATTATAAGCTTTCACCATTGAGCCTATTTCGTCACCCGATCTCCACTCGACAGGCTCATTAGTACTCGCAAAATTTGTTTTTCTAATTCTGGAAGCTAACATTTTCAAAGGCTGGGTTAGGAAATGTGAAGCTGAATAAGCTATTAAATAAGTTAGCAAAAATACGATCGTGAAAATATTTAAGGTACTATTAAATACCTCTATCACTTTTTGATCTTTCTCTACGCTATAATCATAAAAGGGAATACCGACTACTCCAAGAATTACGTTAGACTCTGTCTGTTCTAAGCCATAATAAGCTGACTTAAAATAAAGATCTCCCGCAAATTCCTGTGAAATTGTTACATTGTTTGAAGCATTGATTATGATGGAATGATATGCCTGTGGGTTCAGGTATTCTGAGATGATCCGGTAATCGTAAATGTTCGGTTGACTACTAGCAATAACCTGCCCATTCTGGTTATATAAGTTGATATCATTTTCAATGGCCTTAGAGAATTCTTCAAGGCTTGAAGCCAACTCTTCTTTGCTCATTTCTCCGGAGTAATAGTTCTTTATCTCCTCATAAATATTTGAACTCACAGCCCTAACCTTTTCACTATATGATTGAAGAATATCAAGCCTGGATTCAGAAATGATGATGCTATATAATCCTAAGCTCAACGCGATGAGTGGAAAGAAAAATGCAAAATTAAGCGATAGTTGAATCTTAGTGGAAAGGTTGATTGGTTCCTTCCTAAATATCAGAGCGACAAAATAAAATAACGCAAGCAATGCGATAGCAGAAACAAACAATAGAAAGGCAAATGAAAAATTCGATAAGTATTGAAGGAATCCAGGAGAGTCTGAAGCAATCAATATTTTCTTTTCATCCTCTTTATAAGCTTTTATCAAATAACCTGATTCGTTTATACCTTGCTCATAAAGCTCTTCTTTTTGCAACAACTCAATGTTCAATGCATCAAGAAATTCCGTGTTGGTAGAAGAGTATTGTAATTCATCGTTTAAAAACAGGGCATAATCGAACTGGCTGTTTGAATAATTATCGAGCGAGACGTCCGTAAGGAGTTTTGGATATACGGATTGAGGAACTACCTTCTTTAACTTTAAAGAAATGATGACAGACCCTATGATATGCCCATATCGTTCTAATTCGATAAATGCTTTATACTCTGGTAGTACGCCACCCATCACATAAAGCGACTCAGATATCTCGCTTGAATTATCTACAGCCAAAGAGAGAACATCATACGTTTTTTTATTCATACCGTATATCGGGTCTCCGGCTCCGTTAAACAACATGATTTCCACGTCGTATCGGTCAAAGTAATTTGGAAGGTGTACTTTTTTGATCTTTTCTACGATCTGCTCTTTATCGGAAAATGGACTCAGAAATTTGTTCTTAATGAAAATATCCGAGCGTACTTTACCAATAGTCTCGCCGAGTAAAAACTCACCAAGAATATCATTTTCTCTGGCTAGCTGACGGTAAAAACTATCTTTAAAACGAACAGAGCGTTTGGATTCGGCATGCATTATTGAACCGGAATAAACGAATGAAACCAGTATCGCGCCAAGTAGAATATAAAAGAATGTATTAAACGTAAGCTTTCTGAAAGTTTTGTGAAGCCCAGTCTCAAATACGATGAGCAGATACAGAAGATTACCGAACATCAGAATGGCGAGTACTCGGTCTTGCCAAAAGATCATTAGCGTAATTAATAACCCGATGATCAGCCATAAATACTTTCCAAAAGGAACATTACGGCGAATAGTAAAAATACTTCTTGCAACTAAATGATTAATGAGAAATAGCGATACCCCCATCAATATCGTATTGAAGGATAGAAAATACCTGGAAGAGTCAAAATCCAGTGACTTCGATATGTCAAGTACCAGATTTGAAAAATCGTGAACTAAGTGAATGCAAAAAGAAAATATGAATACCGCAGAAGAAGTAAGTACTACGGAGAGGATGAGTACCGGAACAAAGTGTTTTCTGAGATTTTGAATATAATCTTTCTTCCTACGAGATATTAATACATGAAATATCAGTGATAATACCCATAAGCATCCAAAGACGATATTAAGAACTAAGTCGCCAATGGAAGAGTTAAATTCTGAGGAAGCAAAGCTTTTAGGATCGAATAGCTCAGAAGAGAAATGTAAGGAAGCAATACCCGAATAATAAATGGAAAATCGTTCAGCGAGCAGTAAAAACAAGATAATAGTAACTCTGAACTTAGGATAGTAATTCCATATCAGTACGATAGAAAAAAGCAATACCACAAAGTGAATTATGCATAGAAAACTGCTCCAGAAGGAATGGAATAGATCTGAGGGCTGAACAGAATCGAAATCAATGGAAAATAAGTATAAATTATTCCATTGAACTTTATTTTCTGAAGATGATTTTAGTATTCTACCTTCAATAGATCCGAATATTGATGGATTTAGTGATTGAGGTAAAAGCTTATTTGATATGGGGTACTTTCTTATTAAGGGTAAAAAAGCAACTGCTCTTGCATCACCCGATGAATAGTCTAATTCTTTCTGAACAATAAGAAAAACACCTTCCTTAAGAAAAACCGAAGATACCTTTTCGTTTACTGGAGGTAAATAAGGAGATTTTAGAACTATTCTTTGGTCAGACCAATTTCTAATCTCGCCATCTATAACGATCTCAGTATACCAATTCCAATTATCAACATAGACTGATTTCAGAGGCTCATTAACATCTGAAATTCGAATGTTCTCTAAGTAATCGATAGCGTTTTTAATCTCTAAATCGAGATTTCTTTCAACTAATTGCTTTTGGTGGTCTGGATTTATTTCCTTCTTCCCGGAAACGAAAAGAAGAGTATATAATATACCTTGGCTGAATAAAAAAAATAACCAAGCAAGTCTTTTCACATAAATCAGGGTCTAAGCATCCCCTTCTGTAATCGCTTTACTCTTTTTGAACCATAAAAAGGCGATAGTCCCAATTACAAGATAGGGAGCTGCAAATAAATACAGGATTCCAATATTAAGACCAGCAGCTATTCCAATTTGTCCATCACTTACATTGTTCTCCAATGTAGCTCTGCACATTGCGCATTGCGCACTTAAATCACTAGCAGCAAACAAAAAAAGTAAACAGAATATAAATAATCTGGTCTTCATTTATATAAAGATACAATATTAGGTTCTAAAAATTATAATAGGGTCTGATCATAAGATATACAACAACACCACTTATCGATACGAACAGCCAGATAGGAAAAGCATACCTTACCATTTTCTTATGCTTCTCATAATCTTCAGTAAGTGCTCTGTACAAAGATAAAAGTACGAGAGGTAAGACTATTGCAGCTAAAAGAATGTGAGTAAGTAAAAGAATAACATACATTGTTCTGGTAGATCCAATAATTGATTTTTCAGAAGCATCTAAAACGCCATCATGATTCAGGTCTCCAAAGACGGTACTTGGAGCAGAAGCATGATAAAGAACATAGGATATTAAAAAAAGTGTTCCCAGAGCAATACAACTCAGCATAATATTTCTATGAGCCACAATTTTGCCCGATCTAACCATAATCAAAGCAATGATCAACAGAACCGAAGTAATGCTGTTTAGTAATCCATTAAGGTGAGGTAAAACTGAAACAATATGAATTGGTAAATCAAGCTTTTCCGGAAAGAAAATTAAAAAGGCAACCAACAATGGAACTATTACCGAAACGATTCCTATGATTTTTTTATAACCAGAACCAATGCTTAAATCCATAAAGCTATTTTTTGTCTAAAAGTAAAGCCAACTCTATAACCAATCTGTCTATATCTTTAGGTTCTTCCAGAAGGTAAAAACTCTTTATTTTGTGATTGTTATCTATAAGTATAAACCAATTATTATCAATCAGGTTTTCGTTAAGTTCTTCTGATATCAAATAATTTTCTAGAGGACCTAAACAGCTTAAAAAAGGTCGATTTACGGTTATTATTTTATCGGACGACTTACCTTCTGTTATCCGCTGAGATGCCGATTGTGTATAAATTGAAACAATAGAATAGGTGCCATCAAACCTTTCCTCTATTCTATTTAAGTCTATATTATATTGATCGACTTTACTAATCGGTTTATTAATGACTTCTATCAATTTGAAATCACTTCCCTTGAAATCAATCTTCTCTGTTGAGCTATTTTCTTCTCTACAAAAGAGTGCTTCGTTTAATTCAGATGCTTCTCCCAAATCCGGAATGAGAAATTCGTTTTCCCCAAAGGTTTGCAGAAAAAGGTAAATACAAACAGGAAAAAAAACCAAAAAGAAGAGGATCGGTATCTTAAGTTTCATGGCATAAAAAAACCAGACTTTTACAAGCCTGGTTTCATAATATTATTAATCAAAATTACATCTGTAAAGCATCACCTTGTATGATGAGCGCGGTGATCAACCAGAGAATGAAAATTACCGGTAAAACGATAGACCACATTAACGATCTAACCTCATGGCCTAAATGCATAAACTCAGCTACTATATAAAACGCTTTAACTAAAGTCAGAAGGATGAAAATTACAGTTCTAACTACACCTGCATCCATACCAAATGCAAAGCCAAATTCTATAGCCGTTATTATACCGAGATAGCCTGCGACTAACCAAAGCTTTTTTACCTTTTCTTTGTCGACGGGCTGAACTTGAGGTTCTGTTGAAGTTTGTGATTCCATAACTCTAAATTAAACTAAGTAGAAGAAAGTAAAAACAAATACCCATACCAAATCAACAAAGTGCCAGTAAAGACCAACTTTTTCTACCATTTCATAATGGCCTCTGCGTTGGTACATTCCTGTAACTGTTCTATAGAAAATAAGGAAGTTTAAAACTACCCCACTAAACACATGAAATCCATGAAATCCGGTAATGAAAAAGAAAAGCTGGGCAAAAGGTGGAGGGCCATATTGGTTAACATGCAGGTTTGCCCCAAATATGGTTTGGTCAACCCATTCTCCACTAACCAAAATTTTAGCAATACTGCCAATACCATCCCCGTGAATAAAATGCGACCATTCCCATGCCTGACACGCAAGGAAGGTAAATCCACCTAGTATGGTCCACATCATCCACTTCTCAACGTTTTTCTTATCCATTCGAGCACCGGCTTCTACAGCAAGTACCATCGTAACACTGCTCATAATAAGTATGAAAGTCATTAACCCAACAAAAACTAATGGTGCACTTTCAATTCCTATAGCGTGCATACCCGGAAAGGCTTCAAATACTTTTTCCGGTATTGGCCAATAATCTTGCGAAAAAGTAAAGGACTCTATAGTTCCTGAATAAGCAGGATAACTATATCGTATTAATCCATAAGCAACAAGCAAGGAAGAAAAAGAGAATGCATCTGAGAGCAGGAAAAACCACATCATTAGCTTTCCATAACTCGCATTCATAGGAGGTGTGCCTCCAGTCCAAATATTTTTCCTAGGTGTAACTGTTGCAGTAGATGACATTAGATCAATGATTGATTATTAGAAAACCGAATAAATATAACCATAATACATCTAAAAAATGCCAATAGGTTGCACATAAATCAACCCAAAGTGTTTTTTTAGAATGTACACGATATCTAAAAGTTAAAACTATAACAATAGCCAAAAAGACCAAAGCACTTATAATATGTAATCCATGAATTCCAGTTAAAACATATAAAAATGATCCCGATGGATTACCTACAAAAAACACATCTTGCCTTACCAGGTCACCCCAAGCGTATACCTGTCCTACTAAAAATCCAAAACCTAAAATAAGCGTAGCTATAAGACCTGTCTTCACGTTAGAGATATTGTCTTTTCTAGCAGAATATAATGACCAATGAATGGATATACTACTTAAAACAAGAATCGCCGAAGTAACCCAAAAAGTAAATGGCAACTCAAACGACAACCAATTTCCTTCTGCCCTTCTAACTATATAAGCACTTGTTAAAGATGCAAACAGCATAACTATGGTAACGATAAATAACCATAAAATGAATCTACGAGGATCCATTGAAAGAATCTTTGCAGGTCTTTCTACAATTTTTAACCCATCATTTACATTAATACTATTCATCATTCTACACTTTATCTAAAACATATGCTATCTGTATAATAGGTAAATACAGAAAAGAACCGAACATAATTTTCAATGCTGCCTTATCGGTACACTTGTGCATTAATTTAAATGTCTGAGCAAGAAATAAAACTCCACATACGGTAGCTACAATAGCAGAGTTTATACCGCTGATACCAAATTTAGCAGGCAATAATCCTAATGGTATAAGGAACAAAGTATAAACCATAATATTAACTGCAGTATTCATGTCTTTTTTACCTTTATAAGGTAAAAGTTGAAAGCCGGCTCTTTTGTAATCTTCATCTGAAACCCATGCAATAGCCCAAAAATGAGGAAATTGCCAAATGAATTGTATTCCAAAGATCACCAATGCCTCAGCGGATATGGCGTTAGTAGCAGCTACCCAACCGATTAATGGAGGTAAAGCTCCTGGAATAGCACCAACGAAAACAGCTATTGGACCTACTCTTTTGAGAGGAGTATATACAAAAGCGTAAAGTATAAACGATATTAAAGATAGAGACGTAGCCAAAAAATTGGTAGATGTGTAAACTAATATTACTCCTAAAACACCACTAACTATAGAAAGATTGAAAGCTTCGGTTTTTGAAATGATACCTGCCGGAATGGGTCGCTCGCTGGTTCTCTTCATAAGGGCATCAAATTGGCTCTCCTTAATTTGATTGAGAATGGATGAACATCCAGAAATCAAAAAACCTCCCAAACAAAACAACGCAAAGCTTGAAAAAGAAAAATGCTCCATACCAAGCACATAACCAAAAGCAGAAGAGAATACAACTAAAGCAGAGAGCCTTGCTTTAAACAAAACTGCGTATGCTTTAAGTCTCTGAGCTAGATTCATATTTATGCTGATCGCCTCCATATCATGCAAATTTAAATACTTCTTTTACTTCAGACTGGTTTATTTGAAACAAAAGTAATAGCTGATTACTAAAGATCAGTGATGCTACCAATAAATGTATCGGTTGAACAAATGCAGGAAAACCAGAATATGCTAAAATGACACCGGTGACCATTTCAAATATAATTAAACCTAACAATGACATAGAAGATATAAATAACACTCTATACCCCTTGAAGTTTTTAATAATCATATAAACAAATGTAACACTTGATAACAATACCAGCCATGAAAAAGACCGATGGATTATGAAATCAAATCCAGCCTTAGATACCCAAGAGTGTCTATCAGAATAGCCTAAGCTAGAAGCCACACTGTCAATCATTTCTCTTAGTTCCACTCCGTAAAATACCTGAAGAAGGAATATAGATACAGCCGAAAATCCAATGAAATTGAGCAAACCTGTTTTTGTATCCCTCCTTGAGTCACTGGAAGAAGGTGATGATTTAATATAGATGTATAAAACCAGTCCTACTATGATGAATGCGATAAACATATGCATGCTTACCAAAAAGGATAATAAGTTCGTTGAAACCACAATTGAACCTAACCAGCCCTGAAAACCCGTTATTATAAGAACAGCTAAAGACAAATAAAAGAATGATCGCTTCGAACTCCAGTATTTAAGACTAACTCCGACGAGGGCAAGAATAAAAAGGCCGGTAATTGCTCCCCAAAGCCGGTTAATATACTCTACCCAGGTATTAAAAGTATTGAATTCTTTTTCTTCAAGAATAGACTGATCTGAAGTAATATGCTCAGCAGTTTTCTCAAAACCCAAAGAAACTAAAAGAGTAGAAAATTTGAGGTTCTTCTTTTGCCTAAACTCGGAATATATCTCCTGATAGTTCTCGGGTAACGATTCAGCGTCTGTTGGTGGCACCCACTTTCCGAAGCATTTAGGCCAGTCAGGACATCCCATACCTGATCCGGTACTACGGACTATACCCCCAGCTAATATCAAAAGATATAAAGCAATGAGGGTATAGAAAGATAATTTATTTATGGAATTGAAGTCGCTCTTAAACCTTGGTTTCATTAACTACAGAAGAAGCCCCTTCTTTATCCTCACTTTCCAACTTCACAAGCATATTTTCTTCTGGTAAATTCGATTCCGGCGTTTCAGAATAAGGAACAGTCTGAGGAATAAAATCACTTTCAGAACCAGGTTTACTGTAATCATATGGCCATCTATACACCGTTGGTAAATCTCCTGACCAGTTGCCGTGAACACTACCCTTATCCGCTGTCCATTCTAACGTATTAGAGTCCCATGGATTTTGAGGAGCTTTTCTACCTCTGTAAATACTGTAAAAGAAGTTGAATAAGAATAAAAATTGCGCAGCGAAAGTAATGATCGCTGCAATACTCACAAACATATTCAAGTCAGCAAATCCCTGGAAGGCATCAAAACTTGTAAAAGAATAATATCTACGTGGGAATCCGGCGATACCGATGTAATGTAGCGGAAAGAATACGAAGTAAACTCCTACAAAGGTTAACCAGAAGTGAACATATCCTAAACGTTCGTCCATCATTCGGCCAAACATTTTCGGGAACCAATGATAGACTCCTGCTAATAATCCGAAGAAACTGGCACTACCCATAACTAAATGGAAGTGAGCAACTACAAAGTAAGTATCGTGCAACGTTATATCAATGGCAGAGTTACCCAGAAATATACCTGTCAAACCACCAGAGATAAAGAAAGAAACCAAACCAATAGAGAACAACATTGCAGGCGTAAATCGTATGTTACCCTTCCATAGAGTCGTCAAATAATTAAAGACCTTAACACCAGAAGGAACCGCAATTATTAGAGTCAATAACATAAATATCGATCCTAAGAATGGGTTCATTCCAGACACAAACATATGATGTGCCCATACTATAAAAGAAAGGAATGCGATAGCTACCATAGAAAGGATCATAGCCTTATATCCAAAGATCGGCTTTCTTGAATTGGTAGAAATAATTTCTGACGTGATACCAAGGGCAGGCAGAAGTACAATATAAACTTCCGGGTGTCCTAAGAACCAGAATAAATGCTGATAAAGAATTGGGCTACCTCCGATATTAGGTAATGCCTCTCCACCTATATAGATATCTGAAAGGTAAAAACTAGTACCAAAACTTCTATCGAAAATAAGAAGCAAGGCAGCAGCAAATAATACAGGGAATGATAATAAACCTATAATAGCCGTTATAAAAAACGCCCAGATCGTTAAAGGTAACTTAGAAAAAGAAAGGCCTTTAGTTCGAAGGTTTATAACGGTCGTAATATAATTTATTCCACCAAGAAGTGAGGAAACAATAAATAGCGACATGGATACCAACCACAGAGTCATACCCATTCCCGAACCGGAAATAGCTTGAGGTAATGCGCTTAATGGAGGATAAACTGTCCATCCACCACCAGCAGGACCTGTATCTAAGAACAAAGAAATGAACATTACCACACCAGATGCAAAAAAGAACCAATAGGATAGCATATTCATAAAACCTGATGCCATATCTCTTGCACCAATCTGTAAAGGAATAAGGTAGTTACTAAACGTACCACTCAAACCTGCCGTTAGCACAAAGAAAACCATGATGGTTCCGTGCATGGTTACCAAAGCCAAATAGAATTCCTGATCTAATTTTCCATCTACGATCCATTCTCCAAGAATTGGCTGTAACCACGTAAGATCCATGTCTGGAAAACCAAGTTGCAATCTGAATAGAATGGAAAGAGCACCTCCAATGATCGCCCAGAAAATTCCTGTAATCAGGAACTGCTTTCCAATCATCTTATGATCCTGAGAAAAGACGTAAGTAGTCCAGAAATTCCCATGATGATCATCATGAGCATGTTCTGAATAATCACCATGGTGAACCTCGCCTTCTCTTCTCTTGATTTCTTCTACGGTTTCCATATCAATGTTTTAATTAGATAACTTATAAAATATCGTGTTTTTACTCGGAAATGCCTGATTTTAACATGGCCAATTCCTTTAATTCACTTGGTAGTTTAGATAAGTAGTCTGGATTATTCTTTAGCCAGGCAGTTTGTTCAGCTTTCCACTTCTCGTAGTCTTCAGGCTCATCAACAACAATCACATAACGCATAGCGAAATGAGCCTTTCCGCATATTTTATTACAAACCAATTCATAATTGAATTCCGGATTGTCTAATTCAGCTCTCATTTCCTCAGTAGTCTTCGTTGCTGTAAACCAAAACCTCGTTGGCATACCTGGAACTGCATTCATCTGGGCTCTGAAGTGAGGTATAAAAACGCTGTGTATAACATCTTTTGCTCTAATTTTCAACTCTACGGCTTTACCCTTAGGAACATGCATTTCTATGGGAACGAAATCATCTAATGCAGCCTCATCACTGAAATCGATTCCCATATCATTAACTGCATCAATTTTTCTGAAATCAAAACCACCTAATTCTCCATCATTTCCAGGATATCTTGACTTCCATCCGAACTGAAACCCATAAACCTCTATAACCTCCGCATCATCAGGAGCAGGTCCTGTAATATCAGTCCAGGTTGCTAGACCAGAAAATATTAAAGTCGCTAAAACGATAGCGGGGATAATAGTCCATATTACCTCGAGCTTTGTATTATCCGGAAAGAATGTAGCTTTTTGAGTTTCTGCATATCTATATTTATAAGCAAAAGCAATAAGTACAATATGAGTAATTACAAAAGCAGCAACGGTAACACCCATAGTCCACCAAAATAAACGGTCTGTATGTATGCCATGTTCAGAAGCTAAAGGAAGCGTATATTCATCATAGTATGCACTTGAATAATAAAAGAACAGTGCAAGGCCTCCAATAACAAATAATGCAAGTAATGTGGCATTGACCTTATTACTTCCCGTGACCGGCTTTTTATCTCTATTTCTAACGACATTAACTAACGTTCCTACCCTGAATAGCGTAAATAGTATCGCTATAATTAATATCCCTGATAATATGATTAATGAATCAAACATATTCCTTCAACTCTTAAATGTGGTGATGTAAACTTTCTTTCAACATAGGATGATTCTTTGCTATCAAAGGAGCCTTTGACAAAGAATTCAAAACAACAAATAAGAAAGCAGATAAATAAATCAATGCTACTCCAATTTCCATAAAACCAAAACCTCCATTATACTTCAAAGTCCCTGGTGTAATCATTAAGTAAAAATCAATCCAATGACCTAATAAAATCACTACCGCAGCAATCTTTAACATGATTGTATGGCGCTTAGATTCTCTTGTCATTAAGAACAAGAAAGGAAAGAAAAAGTTGAGAATAAGATTGATAAAAAATATCGGTCTGTAAAGTGCGTTTTCTAATCTTTCTACAAAATAAATCGTCTCCTCTGGGATATTAGCATAGTAAATCAACAAAAACTGAGAGAACCAGATGTACGTCCAGAAAATACTGAAGGCAAAAATAAATTTACCTAAATCATGAAGGTGATTATCTGTAACAATACTTAAATAACCTTTATCTTTTAAGATGGAAGTAGTTAATGTGATAGCTGCTAAGCCTGCTACAAACCAACTAGCAAAAACATACCATCCAAACATGGTACTGAACCAGTGAGGGTCAATAGACATAACCCAGTCCCAAGCAGACATTGAGCTAGATACTGCGAAGAAAACTACGAAAATAGCTGAAAATTTTACCAACTTAAACCAGTTGGTATCTCCTCCGGTAATATCTTCTTCAAGTGATTTCTTTCTTATTATTCTCGCGAGGATGATCCAAACTACAAAGTAGATCACCATTCTAACAATGTAAAAAGGTAAACTCAAATACCAGGTTTTACCTGCTAGTATCTTATCGTACCTAGGATCACTTTCGTCATACAGATAACTATGAGTCCAGTGGAAAAGATCGTGATGGAATAATATGAACGATATGATCATTAAAACTGCTGCTATAGGAAGCCAGGTACCAAAAGCAGAAGGTATTCTTATAACAGGAACGGACCAACCCGCCTGTGCTACGTATTGAATAGCAAAAAAGAAAACGCCTATAATAGCTAAACCCGTAAAATAAACGTTATTAATCCAAATGTTGGACATTAATCGTTGACTCCAATGAAACCCATGATGGCCTTCTTCATGACCGGCAGAATGTGAATCATCTCCGTGAGGTTGGTCATCTAAGCTAACCAATAAGTTATTTTCCTGAATGGTCTGTAAGGCGTGTCCATCAGATTCTCCGTGTCCACCCGATCCCGAAACAGTCAGAATACCAAGTATTAACAATACAACACCAACGACCAACGTAATCAAAAGACTTTTTTTAGTCTTAGCGTTAAAGTCAAATTGTTCTTCTGAAATATTAGAATGCTCCATTAATATCGTCCTTATTGGTTTTGAAGTACGTTAACATACCTTACAATTTTCCATCGATCCTCAGTACTGATTTGAGAGCCATGGGCACCCATCCTTCCTTTACCGTGGGTAATAACATGAAATATATGCCCTCCTGGCTTATCTTTCACCGAAGCCGAAGTATATGACGTAACACCTTTATATACTTTTCCAACCGATCCATCACCCAAACCTTTTTCACCATGGCAATGCTGGCAGAATCTTCCATACAATGCTTTTCCTTCTTTAACGATAGCAGCCGTAGAATCAACTGGATTCAACGTAACTCTAGCAGCGAGATCAAGGCTGTCTTTAGGTATCCTATAAGGAAGATAATCGAAACCGTCTCTTTTTACAGAATGCTCAGGAGGTTTTCTCATGGTCATCCTATTGGGATTATAAGGGTTTGAATTATAGAACTCTCCTGTCTCACTATCGATAGATAAAAGCCATTTCCCTTGACTCTCATCTGTAATTTGCTTTAATGGCTCATAAGGGATCGAGTGATACATTTGAGGCGCATATTCCAGACCTGGATAATCACCTTCTGCCTCACAAGAAGCTAGCGTAACCACCAACACTATAAAAGCACCGAATTTTGTAATGTTTTTCAAGTCAATCATTATATCTGATCAATCAAATTTTTTGTCCTTAACCTCTTCTGCTCCGGAATTTTTAAGAATAAGTTCCAATTCAGCTTTATCTTTCTCGTTATCTGCCAGATCAATAGCAACTATATGCTTATCGTCCGTTTGTCTTATATCAAAAATTTTAGGCTTGGCCCACGGTTTCAAGTCGGCGACCACTAAAAAAGTACCTACCATACCAAAGGCTGTAAGCAGTACTGTTAATTCAAAAGTTACCGGAACAAAAGTAGGTACCGGTAAATAATCTTTACCTCCAATGATCATAGGCCAATCAACAGTCATCATTCCAACTTGCATGGTTATCGCGAGAATAGTACCCGTTAAACCAAACAAAAAAGCGGCTATAGGTAATTTTGAACGCTTATAACCTAATACATGATCTAGTCCATGAACCGGAAAAGGCGTAAATACCTCGTGAATATTTACTCCACCACCTTTTATCTTTTGAACACCATCCAACAATACGTCCTCATCATTGAATACTCCTAAAACAAAGTTCTTATTCGACTCCATATTTATTCTTTAGATGATGTTGATTTTAATACAGCTTTAACTTCAGCCATGTTTATTACCGGGAAGAATTTTGCAAAAAGGAAATAGGCCGTAAAAAAGAATCCGAATGTAAATAGATAAACACCTATATCATACAACGTTGGTGTGAACATAGCCCAACTGGAAGGAAGGAAATCCCTGTGAAGCGATGTCACAATAATCACAAATCGTTCAAACCACATTCCGATGTTCACAATAATAGAGATGATGAAAGTAGCTGCAATGCTCGTTCTAATCTTCTTAAACCAGAATAACTGTGGAGAAATTACATTACAAGTCATCATAGACCAATAAGCCCACCAATAAGGGCCCGTCATTCTATTCGTAAAAGCATATTGTTCCGCTTCTACTCCTGAATAGGCAGCAATGAAAAACTCAGTTATATAAGCGATACCGACGACAGAACCCGTTACGATGATAATGATGTTCATCAATTCGATGTGGTGGATGGTTATGTAGTCTTCAAGCTTATAAATCCTTCTAGTAACCAGCATCAGCGTTAATACCATAGCGAAACCTGAGAAGATAGCACCTGCCACAAAGTATGGTGGAAATATGGTAGTATGCCATCCGGGAATCACTGAAGTAGCAAAGTCAAAAGAGACTATAGTATGTACAGAAAGTACAAGAGGAGTAGCAATACCTGCCAAAATTAGAGAAACAGACTCATAGCGTTCCCAGTTTTTAGCTCCTCCAGACCAGCCTAGACTTAAGCCCCCGTAAATCAATTTTGATATCTTATTTTTAGCTCGATCTCGAATAGTTGCAAAATCAGGAACTAAACCGATATACCAGAAAACGAGTGAAACAGAAAAATAGGTACTGATGGCAAAAACATCCCATAAAAGTGGTGAGTTGAAATTTAACCATAGAGACCCAAATGTATTTGGTAAAGGAAGCGCCCAGTAGAATCCTAACCAAGGTCGTCCCATATGAATAACCGGGAAAACGGCTGCACAAATTACTGCAAATATTGTCATTGCTTCTGCGGCTCTGTTAATGGAAGTCCTCCATTTTTGTCTGAACAAGAGAAGAACGGCAGAGATTAGTGTACCAGCATGGCCAATACCTACCCACCAAACGAAATTGGTGATATCCCATGCCCAGCCAACTGTTTTATTCAAACCCCACATTCCTATTCCTTCCCATAAGGTCATTAAGAGGGCATAAAGTCCAACAAGCAAAACAGTACTTGATAGACCCATTGCCAAAAGCCAGGTTTTAGGTGGCGCAGCTTCAACCGGTCCACAAATGTCCTTTGTGACATCATGGATAGTCTTACCTCCCGTAACTAATGGCTTTCTGACAGAAGCTGTTACAGGCTCGTGACTATGGTCAGTCGCTTTTTCAACTGGGGCTGTTATCTCCATAATATTCTTATCAATTAAGCTTCAGTATCTTCCAGGTCTTTATTTCTGACCTTTGTTAAATAATATACATTCGGACTAACACTCAGTTCCTCGAGAACATGAAATGCCCTTGGGTTTTTAACTCCTTTTCTCTTCTCTTCCTGAACTATTCCTAAGTGTTCTGAAAGTGCACTCTTAGGATCGTTCATATCACCAAATAGAATTGCGTCAGTTGGACATGCTTCAGCGCATGCTGTGTTTATATCTCCATCAACCGGACGCCTCTTCTCTAATTTAGCCTTTAATTTTCCAGCCTGAATACGTTGGACACAAAGCGTACATTTCTCCATTACACCTCTCGCCCTAACGGTAACATCGGGGTTAAGAACCATCTTACCAAGGTCGTTATTCATAGCCGAGTTCTTATCGAACTGGTCATTATCATGGTATTTGAACCAGTTGAACCTTCTTACCTTATAAGGGCAGTTGTTCGCACAATACCTGGTTCCGATACACCGGTTGTAAGTCATCTGGTTTAAACCTTCAGAACTGTGAGTAGTAGCAGCAACCGGGCAAACCGTTTCGCATGGAGCATTATTACAATGCTGACACATCATCGGTTGGAAGGTTACTTCCGGATTATCCGCAGCCTTTTCAAGCTCTCTCAATCCACTTATACTTTTATCTTCAGTATCTCCGCTACTGCTGTAATATCTATCGATTCTTATCCAATGCATTTCCCGGCGGTTAAGAACCTCTTCTTTACCTACAACCGGAATATTATTTTCAGCTGAACATGCTATAGAGCAATTACTGCAACCTATACAGCTGTTCATATCGATGGCCAGTCCCCAATGGTGATTATTATATTTATGGCCATTCCATAACGTAATATCACCAGGAGATTTGTACCCTTTTTCGCTGGTCCAGGTTGCTATATGTGGTGAGTGCCTACCTGCACTTGGATTCTTTTGAAATTCTGAAAGTACGGTTTCCTGAATCACAAAATCCCTTCCCATATAAGTCTGATGGGTCTGAGTTTGAGCAATCCTATAAGGATTACCCGTTGGCTCTACCGAAACACCTTCAGAAGCGAACCAATGGCGAATACCATCTTTTACCTGCACGAACACTGAAGCATCTACTCCGACTCCGTCTGCTACTTTTCCGGCATTCGTTCTGCCATAACCTATCGCGAGACCTACGGTACCTTCGGCTTGTCCGGGTTGCACTAGGACAGGAACTTCTACGGACTGTCCACTATGCGAAAGAGTAACCGTTTTCGTATTACTTTCTTTGAAATCGATGCCCATTTCACCGGCCATCTTTTGAGAGATTGTTAAATAATTATCCCAGGTTGCTTTGGTAATTGGATCTGGTAGTTCCTGAAGCCATGGATTATTGGCCTGAGCCCCTGAACCGATACCTACTTTTTCATATAAAGCCAATTCAATACCTGAGCCATCTAATGAATAAGAGTTACTTATTGCGCTAGAAATTGCTCCGCTATTAAAACTAAAAGCAACAGCCTCTGAATCTTCAGATTCCTCAGAAGGCTGATTCTTCAATTCAAAAACTCCATCATAAAGACTTTTATCCCAGAAAGTCTGAAAATTAGGGAAACCTGATACGGCTGGGTACATCTTTTCTTCCCAGTGACTTTTCAAATATGTGAAGTAGTCTTCAACGTTCGAACCAGACCAGGCCAATAGGTTGAATGATGCTGCCCGAGAGTTAAAAATTGGAGTAATTGTAGGCTGTGAAAGGCTAAAATGCCCTTTCGCAGGTTGTGCGTCACCCCATGATTCCAAATAATGGTGATCAGGAGCAATATATTCTACAATAGTATTTGTTTCATCAGGCCTATCCGAAGTTGAAATTGATAGCCCAATCGTTGAAATAGCTTCTTTAAGTTCTGAACCTCCTGCATAATCATAAACAGGATTACAGTTAAAGAATATAACTGCCCCTACCCTGCCAGCTTTTGCCTGATTAACAAAAGATGACATCGCTTTATCGCTTCCCTGTTTCAAATGAACAGGAGTATCTGTATCTATCGTTTTTCCATAATTGGAAAGCGCATCATTTATGGCATTTACTATTGCCTGTATATTGCTATCGTTAGACCCTGATACAACCAGTGATTTACCTCTTGCTGAAATAAGATCATTAGCTGCCTTCTTCAAATGCTCACTAGATTCCACACTGCTAATGCTTAATTGTGGCTTTCCAGTTTTTGATGCAATTAAATTATATAGGGTTGCAACATATAGTCCCTCTTGTGAAGGTTTGATACCTTGTCTGTAATCCGCATTAGCACCCGTCATGGAAAGATTGGACTCGAACTGATAATGGCGAGACATTTTCGAGTTCTTATTCAGCTTTCTGGTTTGGCCATATTGATGTGCAAATACACCCGGTGTTAACCAAGTGCCCAGAAAATCTGCTCCAAAGCTTACAATGACCTCAGCTTTACTGAAATCGTAACTCGGGATCATTCTTTTGCCACAAGTTGCCTCATTCGCAGTCAAAATTCCGTCGGCAGAAACCGGATCATATTGAATATGCTCCGCATTGGGATAAGCAGCTTTAAATTCCTCAATAGCCTTTAAAGTCGTAGGGCTTATGATGGTATTACTTACCAATTTTACAGAAGCTGCAGATGCTAAACCTGCTTTAACCTCTTTATCTAAATCTTCCCAGCTGATTTTATCTCCACCCTTAAGAGGGTTTTTGAATCGCTGTTTATCATACAGACTTAAAACAGACGACTCTGCTTGTGGGGTTTTAGTTCCTCTCGTAAAATTAGAAAGCTTGTTTCCTTCAATTTTAATAGGTCGCCCTTCCCTGGTTTTTACTACAACACTGGCAAAATTTCCTCCATCATAGAAAGTAGAGGCGTAATAATTAGGTATTCCAGGATCAACTTCAACCGGCTTATTTAAGTAAGGGATTGCCTTTCTAACAGGTGCTTCGCAAGCTGCTAGAGATGCTGCGGCAATTCCAAAGCCCATCATTTTCAAAAAATCCCTTCGTGAAGCATCGGAATTATCATCCTGCTTCATTTTACCTTCCTTTATTGGAAGATAATCCGGAAATTCTTTTTCCGCATATTTCAAATACTCGGGACTTTTGGTAAGCTCCTCAATTCCCTTCCAGTATGTTTTCTGTTTTTTCATATCAGATAAAATCGGATATCCTTCTTTTTAATAATGGCATTTTGCACACTCCAATCCACCGTTATCTTCTACGGTGAAGATTGAATTATCTTCAGCTGATTCGTGCAATTCTACCAGCTTGTCATAATAACCGTTATCGTCTGTATTCAATGGTGTCTCCCTATGGCAGTTTATACACCAACCCATTGTGAGTTTAGACCATTGTTTTACTACTTCCATTTCTTCTATTGGCCCATGGCAAGTTTGACATTCCAAACCACCGACCTGAACGTGCTGTGAGTGATTGAAATAAGCCAGATCAGGGAGATTATGAACCCTTACCCATTCAATTGGCCTATCATTTTCAATAGCAGCGTATATCTTTTTGATTTCCGGTGAATTCGTTTTGATAGCACTATGGCAATTCATACAAATATTTGCTGACGGAATATTTGCACTAGCACTTTTTCTAACTCCAGTATGGCAATATTGGCAATCAATTTCGTACTGACCAGCATGTATTTCATGAGAGAAAGCAATAGGCTGTTTAGGTTCATAGCCTTGTTGCACACCTACCGTAAATAATCCATCGATCACACTTTTGAAGCCTACAGCTACAAAGAAGAAAATGACCAAACCTATAAATGCATTACTTTTGAATACCGCCTCAAAGTCAAATCTTTGATTTATGATTTCTTTATCTGCTTCATCAAGATCT
>JBCCDY010000031.1:0-42107 GCA_039030555.1 Bacteroidota bacterium | reverse complement strand
GTTGACCAATACTATACTTTCTCTTGATGAAAATCAGCCCACTTTTGAATATAGCTACATGAACGATATTGTAGAAAGGAAAAACTGGCGATCGAAAGTTTCAGGAACCCTTTTTCTAACCATAGCGATCATTGGAAGTGCCATCGCAGCCATTGGTTTGTTTAGTATGATGACCTTCATCTTAATTCTGAAAGTAAAGGAACTTGCTTTAAGAAGAGTACTTGGAGCTACAGATGAGGGTATTCTTAAGATAGTGCTGACAGATATGTTAAAGATATCCGGAGTAGGCATTATTGGTGGTATTGTACTGTCCCCGATATTGCTCAGGCCTCTTGCTCCATTCCTATTTCAGGTAAACATCATAGATGCCCCAACATATTTGTTCGTAATAGCTGTCCTTTTTGGAGTGTCTCTATTGGCTACCATGCTCCCCTTTCGAAATGCTTTAATGGTAGACCCTGCGAAACTCTTAAGAGGAGATTAATCATAGCATAAAGTTATCAAAATAGAAATCCATAAAAATCTTAAATACGTATAAATGAATTTTTTAAAAAAAAGCAAAAAGCTGCCCGTAACCGTTCTAAGTGGTTTTCTGGGTGCTGGTAAAACTACTTTACTTAATCATGTGCTAAACAACCGCGAAGGTCTTAAAGTGGCTGTCATTGTTAATGATATGAGTGAGGTGAACATTGATGAAAAGTTGGTAACCAACGGGTCAGCGCTCTCGAGAACAGATGAAAAACTGGTGGAAATGAGCAACGGCTGCATCTGCTGTACCCTTCGGGAAGACCTTATGATCGAGGTGGAGAAACTAGCTAAAATGAACAAGTTCGATTATCTGCTCATCGAAAGCACAGGTATTTCCGAACCCATTCCTGTAGCTCAGACTTTTTCATTTGCAACAGGCGATGAGCTATACGATCTCACTAAATTCAGTCAACTGGATACTATGGTAACCGTGGTTGATGCGTTCAATTTCTTTAATGATTTTGGTAGTGCTGATACCATTGTAACAAGAGGTATGACGGATGATGCTCAAGATCAGCGTTCCATCGTCAATTTGCTTACTGACCAAGTAGAATTTGCGAACGTCATTATCCTGAATAAATCTGATTTAGTTACGGAAGATCAGTTGGGACTGTTGGAAAAAACAATAGATAAACTCAATCCTGCTGCCAAAATTATTCGAACTACCCATAGTAAGATCGATCCTAAAGAGATCCTGAACACAGGTTTGTTCGACTACGAGATTGCCGAGCAATCCGCGGGCTGGCAGAAAGAGTTGGAGCTAGCTCAAAAAGGCATCGCCCACAGTCCCGAGACCGAAGAATATGGTATCGGTTCTTTTGTTTTTAGAAGCTCCAGGCCTTTTCATCCCCAACGCTTTCTGGAATACGTAGGGCAGAATTTTCCGAATACCATTATTCGAAGTAAAGGAATTTTCTGGATCGCTTCAAGACCCGATAAAGCCATTCTCTGGAGTCAGGCTGGTGGTTCATTAAAAGCAGAAATCTATGGGCGATGGTGGGCCAGTGTTCCCATGAAAGAACGTGCGATGAACCCTGATTATCTGGATAATCAATCCGAGATACAATCAAAATGGGATAAAAAATGGGGAGACCGATCCAGTGAACTGGTTTTTATTGGTCAGGATATGGATCGGGAAAAAATTAACGAAGACCTGGATAAATGCCTGTTAACAGATGTAGAGGTAATAGGTATGGAATCAGGAACCCGATTTATCGACGAGTGGCCAATATGAAAATCAGTAATTATTTGCCGTTTCTGAAGGTGACTAAAAATGATCCCAGGCAGGTAATCAGCCATAATTGGGAAGATCGAAAGTGCATATTAAAACCTGAGATCAATCTATTTGACTGGGAGAGGTTGCTAGATAAGTCGATAGTTCAATACCTAGAAACACAAATAGAAATACTTCATAAACCAATAAGATATCCCATAGATCGGAAAAATCTTTGTGACCAAATCAAAGATGTTCGAGCCATGTGGAAGAACAATTCGAATCTGGAAGGTGGTGAACTATTCTGGCAAGACGTATACAAAATCACTAAAGATTTTCTTGAATTCTCAGAAAATGGAATGGGTATATTACACCTTAAGGTCGTCAGTAATGACGCCTGCGCCAAATTTCATATCGATGGCTATGACCTTAGGTTGTTTACATCCTACTTAGGCCCGGGAACCGAATGGCTGCCGGAAAATGCAGTCAACAGAGTAGCTTTAGGAACGAGCAACGATAGAATTGTAAAAGATCAGAGTAAAGTCCAGCGTATGAAAACGGGAGATGTTGGCATCCTGAAAGGAGAGTTACCCAATCGGAAAAGCTCTGTAAAAGGAATCGTGCATCGTTCACCGGAAATCAGCCAGACCGGTGAAAAGCGGATCATACTAAGAGTGGATGTATGAAGATCATCTTCAAAATAGTACTTATTTTAGCGACTTTTAATCTTCTAGCCCAAGACGACCAAAACTTCCCACCTCCCGATAAGCCACCTATTGTTACGGCAGAGAAAGCCACAGGAACTATTAAGATTGATGGTAAACTCAATGAAGCTGACTGGAAAAACGCTGAGATAGTTACAGAGTTCTTTAAGATGGAGCCCAGGCAGGGTGGAGAATATCTTTATGATACAGAGGTCAGACTTTTGTATGATGAGAAAAATCTATATTTAGGAGCTTTTTGTAAAGACTCATCGGGTAAAAAAGGAGTGAGGGTGCAAGACTTAAGAAGGGATTTTAGCTGGGGGGAGAATGATATCTTCTTTGTTCAGCTAGATCCCCAAAACCTCAAGCAGTATTGTGTGTCTTTCCAAACCACACCCTATGGTAACCAAAGGGACCTTCAAAATTTTAACGATAGCAATACGGACAATGACTGGAACGCACTGTGGTCAGTCAGAACGCATCGCACGGACTCAGGCTATTATGCAGAGTTTGCCATTCCATTTAAATCTATTCGATATGAAGAAATTGCTCCGGGGGAATCGCCAAACTGGGGAATAACCTTCAGTCGATTAGCCAGGCGGGATTATGAACAAACCGTATTTCCAGCGGTTCCACAGTCTTTTTCACCTTACCGGATGACTTATGCAGCACAATTGAAAGGACTTGACCTTCCTGAACCCAGTGCCAATATTCGTGTTGAGCCCTATTTATTGTATCAATACGATAATATTGAGGACGGAGAATCGTCCTCATCAGATGGAGACATTAAACTGGGTGGAGAGGTCAAGTGGGCTATAAATCCACGTTCGGTACTTGATTTTACATTTAATACCGATTTCGCCCAGGCCGATGTAGACCGAGCTGTAAACAACCTGGAACGTTTCAATATTTTTTTTCCGGAAAGAAGGCAATTTTTTCTTGAAAACTCAGGAATCTGGGCAGGAGCAGGTAATCGATCAGTTGTTCCTTTCTTTAGTAGGACGATAGGTTTACAAGGGACTTTTAATGCTGAGCCCGCACGTATTAATGCTGGTGGAAGATACACCATGCGAAATGAAGATCGTGCAATAGCCGGGTTATACATTCATCAGGCAGAAACATCCAACTCTCCGGCAGCAAGTTTTATGGTGGGACGCTACATGCAAAACTATGGAAATGAAAATAACATAGGTTTTATGGTAACACACAGACTCGATGAGCAGTCAGCTGAGCTGGGAAGGGCTCAAAGCAACAATACTACCCTGACTATTGATGGTTTCTTACGCCCGACCGATGATCTAACCATCTCCTATATGGTCTCGGGTTCCAGAGATAATTCTAACGATACTTTGGGTTTAGCAGGTCGGTTTTTTGCTGGAAAAAATACCAATAAATATTATCTGGGCTGGTTAACTAACTTCGTTTCAGAAGATTATAATCCCGATATGGGTTTTGTATTCCAAAAAAATGTAATTCAGCATAACCCCGGTGGCTACTTCATTTGGAGACCGAAGAACATTTCCTGGATACGTCGCTTCGATCCAGGAGCTTTTTTCAACTACTTTCACGATTTTGATAACCCTACAAGATTTCAGCAGGCCAATATTTATCTTTTTCCCATCTACCTGATTTTTAAAGACGGAAGCTTTCTGGAGTATGCTATATTTCCAACCTGGCAAAACATCAATTTCGATTTTGCTCCTTTGGGAGTCCCAATTGTTCAGGACGACTATTACTATACACGGCACCGGATAACCTTCAATACGGATAGGTCTTCAAAATTATCCGTATCGGGTAGCGTGAATTGGGGAGAGTTTTATAATGGCCAGAGAACAACGGTTGAAGCGGGCCTGCGCTTTGCTCCAATTCCTCATGTGGCCCTTACGGCTGATTATGAATATAACGACCTGAACAACTTGGGTGAATTTGCAGAAAATCTGGAAACGCATTTAACAACAGTTGGCTCCCGTTTGGCTCTAAATCCAAGGGTACAACTCTCAGCATTTTACCAGTACAATACCTTCGATGATCGAGGCAGGTGGAACATCAGGGCAAGCTGGGAATATCAGCCTTTGTCTTTTGTTTATCTGGTTTACAACGACACCCAGATTGATGGTTTTGAAAACTCTTTTCAGGAACAGCAGCTTATTGGAAAGGTCACTTTTTTGAAGCAGTTTTGACCGGGTCCTCATGGATCGTAATTACAATGTCTTTATCGTTTGTTTCCGAAAAGCAGAAAGTCCTGAGAACCGCGATTACTTAAAAACAGGTCTTCTATATTATCTCCATTCAGATCAACAAAATCGATGTCAAAACCTCTCCCCGCAATACCCTCTGGCATAATTTCATCCGTTTCATCAGTAAATTTACCGTTGCCATCGTTTAGATAAACGCTGAATGGTGTAATGCCATCAAACCTCGGTCCATTTGTATTTCCGGTCATGATATCAGCATCCCCATCATGATCAATATCCAGAAATGCTACTCCGAAACATCGATTATCATCCTTGGGTAGATGAGTTTCTGTTATATCGGTGAAAAAGCCCTTTCCATCATTTAAAAGCAAGCGGTTTTGTCTGAGTGCATTTTCCACAAATGCCTGAACGTTACCATAAAGAAGATCGAGATCACCATCGCCATCTATATCGGCTATATCTACTTCTCTGGTTTCTTCAGGTTCAGCTCTATAAGGCAACCTGTCAGAGGACTGGTCCTCGAAAAAGCCATTTCCATCATTGATTAGTATTCTGTTGGCGTCCTCATTACCGACCAGTAAATCCTGATCACCATCATTATCTACATCCCCAAGGGTAAGGTCTTGCGTTATGTCTGCGAATTTCCCCAGTCTCTTTTCAGTTTCGTCTCTGAAGTACCCTTTGCCATCATTGATTAATAAAGCGTTTTGACCATTATTTCCGATCACGATGTCAGGTACACCATTATTATCAATATCGAATACGACAACGGAATTGGAAGTCCCGGTGACAGGAATTCTGTCTCCTCCATCGGTGAAAGTACCATCACCATTGTTCAAATACAGTTCGTTGATTTTATCATCCTCGCTAACCACGATAATATCCAGATCACCATCCATATCGAAGTCAGCGATGCCTATATCTTCGCTGTCATGATCTACCTGAGGTATCTGTTTCGCACTTTCATTGGTAAAGTTTCCTTTTCCATCGTTAATGAGCAGAATATTGGGCCTGTGTTCATTTGCTATCAGTATATCCATATCACCATCTTTATCGAGATCGGCAATTCCTGCATCCATGGAAAGTAGCTGCAAATCTTCATAAGGCAGGCTAGTGGTAGTAACGTCCCTGTAAAGATAGCCAGACTCGCTATTGGTAACTCTACTGCTCTGGCCGCATGCATAGTGTAGAATTATGGTGGCCAGCCAGAAAATTATGGTCCTTCTCATTTTGATCTTTTGTAAACTAGACATCCGATCCCGAATATTCGGGATCGGATGTCTGTATTCACCACTCATTTAATTCTCAGAATAATCCGGTAAGGTATAAGGCGTATATGGTGCTCCTGCTTCTTCTAACTTTTGTTGAAGGTCTTTCAAATCACCATTCACCAGCTTTTTAATATCTGCTAGTATGGGTTTGAATTCTTCCTGAGCGATAGCCAAACTCATTTTATGTGTTTCGGTCGGGTCGGTTGTAGAATTGCCTTGCTCATAAGAAATCCATCCAATTCGTGAGGCTGGGGTAGGGGGCTTTTGAATATCAAGCTGTGTGGCCACAGGATCACCATTCAGTCGCAGTTTTAAATCGTTGATGGCATTGTGCACTTTTTTCATATCCGTTAACAGGTCCTGCTGATTGACTTGTGTACGTTCAATCGCTTTGGCAATATGCTTTAGCTGATTTTCCATTTCTGAAATCGATTTTTGAGCTCCTTGGATAGCTCTTGATAGCTCATTGACTTCTGTTTGAAAGGCTACCACAGCTTCTCGGTCAGATGGAGGAATGGCAAAATCATCAAGCGGCTCCACCTGAAATGATTCAGGTCCGTCCAAATCAATTACCTTCCCATTTATAACCTTCGAGAGCCTAACAGAATAGGTTCCGGGAGGCACCAACGACCCCTCATCTTTTCCTGCGAAAGGATTATAAAAGGCAGGTTTCTTTAAGGTGATGGCATTCTTGGACGGATAGCGTAAGTCCCAATGAATACGTTGAATACCAGCCCTGTCACCTTTTGACTGAAGTTTTCTAACCACATTTCCATCTGAATCAGTAATGGTGAATAGCAGATAGGGAGCCAGCTCTTCCCTTTCTTTCTTTAAATTATCATAAGAAGGAAACGGATTACCCTTGCCATCTTTCTTATTATCAGCTTCCAGTTTTTGTCTCGACTTCTCAAGCGACATCAGTTTGTCTTTCAAGAAATAGGTGAAGACAGCCTCGGAGCCTAAATTTTCCCCAGTGTAATAGCTATTTCCCTGAAAAGACTTTCCGGGCAAGGCCAGTGGATAATCATACTCAAAAAGAAGGGCATCCCTAACAGCAAAAAGATCGGCTTCCTTTTTCGTCAATGAGTTATCAACCTCCCGAAGTGTAGAGTAATCATCCAATACATAAAATCCACGACCAAACGTGCCGAGTATTAAATCGGTCTCCCTTTTCTGAATGGCTAAATCACGAACCGCAATGGTTGGCACTCCGGATTTTAGCTGCTTCCATTCGGAACCTCCATTATTACTGAAGAAGACACCAAATTCAGTTCCGACGAAAAGAAGACCGGAACTTTCAAAATCCTCGGCAATTGCATAGGAAGAACCTCTGTCCGGAAGATTGTTCGAAATATTAACCCAGCTTCTGCCTTTATCAGAACTTTTGTAAACATAAGGTTTGAAATCGCCATACTTATGATGATTGAAGCAGGCATAGATCACATTTTCGTCATGCTCGGAAGCAAGAACTGCATTTACATAGGTACGACCAGGAACCCCTGGAAAACTGCTAGTCTTTCTCCAATTGCTGCCTCCGTCTTCCGTAATTTGAATAAGACCGTCGTCCGTACCAATCACAATCAAATTTTCGTTGATTGGTGACTCGGAAAGTGCCACAATCGTTCCATAAGGCGATGTGGACCTGTTTTTAGCTACTGCATCAATTCCCCAAATACGCCCCATTACTGGCAATTTGTTTCGGTCAATCTGTTGGGTAAGATCATCACTAATTACTTCCCAGCTATTCCCTCGGTCTTGCGATCTGAGTACTTTATTCGCCGCGAAATAAAGTCTAGATGGTTTGTGTGTGCTCACAGCAAGTGGAGCATCCCAGTTCCATCGGTAGGCTGGTTCATCTTTTCTTTCTTTCGGTTGAATACCTTTCTCTTCCCCGCTACGGTGGTCGTAGCGAACCAGTACACCATATTGTGATTGTGCATAGACGATATCCGGATTTTCAGGGTCGATCTGCGACTCAAACCCATCACCTCCATGGGTTACATACCACTGCGAATTTACAATGCCTTGTCCGCTATTGGTTCTGGATGGTCCTCCGAGACTGAAGTTATCCTGTGTCCCGCCATAAATATGGTAAAAGGGTTCTCGATTGTCGACGGCTACTTTGTAGAACTGGGTGACTGGTAGATTCGGTTTGTAATTCCATGTTTTACCGCGGTCCCATGTCTCATAAATACCGCCATCGCATCCGGCCAGTAAGTGTTCTGAATCGTTTGGATTGATCCATAAGCAATGATTATCGACATGTTTGAAGTCCTCCCCAACTTTCGTAAAGGTTTTGCCACCATCTTCCGAGCGATGCATCCAGGTATCCATCGCATAAATCACATTTTCATTGTTCGGATCGACTATGATTTCCTGATAATAATTACCACTCGTATTGTATTTACCTCGTTTCTGCCAGGAAGCTCCCTGATCAGTAGATCGATACAGCCCACCTTTATTCTGCGCAGCTTCCACAATGGCATAAAGAGTATTCGGATTAGAAGGAGCAAAGGCGAGACCTATTCTTCCGATATCAACTTTGGGTAATCCTTCGTTTGCTTTATTCCACGTTTTACCTCCGTCTTCGGTTTTGTAAATGGTTGATTCTGGACCGCCGCCCAGATAGGTAAACACATGTCGTCGTCGTTGATAAGCCGAGGCATACAGTATGTTGGGATTTTCAGGATGCATAACGATATCATTCACTCCGGTATGTTCATCAATGGAAAGAGTATTCGTCCAGGTTTCACCGCCATCAGTAGATTGATATACCCCTCTATCACCACCGGATGACCAAAGAGGCCCGATAGCTGCAACATAAATTACATCTGAATTATCGGGGTGAACAATGATCTTTCCAATATGCTCAGAGCTTTTAAGGCCCATGTTCTTCCATTTTTTTCCACCATCTACACTTTTGTAAATACCGTCTCCATAGGCCACACTTCGTTGATTATTGTTCTCCCCAGTACCCACCCAAACGGTACTCGAATGATTCGGGTCAATCGTTACACAACCGATCGAATAACTTCCATAGGTATCGAAAACGGGTTTGTAGGTAGTACCCCAATTTGTTGTTTTCCAAACTCCACCAGATGAGACGGCTACATAATATCCTTTAGGGTTTTGTGTATTGACTGCAAAATCAGAAATACGTCCTGAAGTAAGTGCCGGTCCAACACTCCTGAACTTCAAACCCGAAACATCCAGTTTTTCAAGTGGTGTTTTCGTGTCGCTATCAGAAGTAACCTTTTTCCTTTTCTGTGCACTCAGGGAGAACACGATGAGAAGAGAGAACAGTGGTATAAATATCTTTTTCATATAAATGGGTTACGGTGTTTACTGAATTTTAAAATGGAAAACGTATGGTTTAAATTTAGTTTACAACAATCTGATTTTCAATTATTTATTATGTGAAGGTAACTGTGAAATAAGAACTAAGCTTAAATTCATATAAAAAGACTGCCTCATATCGTTTGAAACAGTCTTTTGCAATGCTATCTATCTTCCTTAGAAGGAGGGTTGGGTTTTCCTTTATAATTAACTAACTGTTCATTGATGTATTCAATCGCTTTTTGCAACTGAGCATCATTTCCTTGAGCCAACTGACCAGGGTTCTCTTTTACCTCCATATCCGGATCTATACCATGACCTTCTTTAAACCACTCACCATCAGGATCATACATTCGGAACGTAGGAACAGTCACTACACCTCCATCAATTAGTGAAGGAGCTCCTGAAATACCAATAAGCCCTCCCCAGGTACGTGAACCTATGAGCGGACCTAATCCGGTTTTTCGGAAGTAGTCGGGGAATGCATCCCCTCCTGATCCACTCCACCCGTTGATCAACATAGCTTTAGGACCAAAATTGCCAGCTGGTGGCCACGACCAGGTTTCTCCATCACGAACGGCCCAATATGCCAATGGTTTTCGGTTCAGCATTTCAATAAACCGATCGGGTATTTGCCCACCGCTGTTGAATCGCTCGTCAATGATCAGGGCATCTTTGTGTAGTTGTCCGGCAAACTGTCGGATGAGTTCATTCTGCCCATCAATTCCGGTGCTCCTCACATAAATATATCCAGCTCTTCCTCCTGTGGCTTCTTCTACCTTCTTACGATTAACTTCAATCCATTCCAGATGGCGGAGACGAGACTCGCTATTTAGTGTTTTCACCAATACTTTTCGTGCATTTTTAGTAGAGTTTGTACTATTCACAGTGAGTTCAACGGTTTGATTAGCTACCCCCTGAAATGATGCAAATGGACCCTTGGACATATCCAATGGAATGCCATTCACTTCTAATATATAGTCTCCTTCCTTAATGTCTACTCCGGTTTCATCTAATGGAGACTTCACCTCGGCATCCCAAGCAGCACCTCTTATGATGCGACCCACCTGATAAGCACCATTGCTCTTAGACCAATCAATGCCCAGATAACCAACATTTACATTTGCGCTCTGTTCCTGATCACCCCCGCCTCTATAAGTATGAGAAGCATTCAACTCTCCAATCATCTCTCCTAAAACAAAATTGACATCCCATCGGGTAACAGACTGCTCTATCAATTTTTCATATTGTTTACCGACCAACTCCCAATCCACTCCGTGCATATCCTCATCATAAAAATAATCACGTTGAAGCCTCCAGGATTCCCAAAAAATCTGTTTCCATTCGTTCATTGGGTTGATATTCATAACAGCGTTTGACATATCAACTGGTTTGTCCATTTTCTGTCCTTCAGCTATACTTACCACCGTAACTTTCCCATTACTTGAAATAGCTATTTTCTCACCATTCGCTGCTATCTCGAATCCACTCGCGTCATCTATGATGGTTTTGACTTTCCGGTCTTCAATATCATAATATTCTATAGACGACTTTTTACTGGCCGATCCGGTATTAGGACGATGCATAAAGACCACCTTCCCGGAAACAGCTTCTAAATTACCATAATTACCAGCCTCCACAGAAAGCAGGATAATTCGGCTTTCGAAACCTTTAAGCCCTATATTGACCGGTTTATCGCCAGGCTTATCTTCTTCTTTTTTCTTTTTATCCTCTTCCTTTTTCTCCTCCTTCTTGATTTCTACCTCATCATTTTTGGGTGCAAGTAGGTTATCTACAGAAGAAGTGAGCGGTACTGCTGCAAGCACTGTGCTGTTGGGATAGATGAAGGTGTTATCAAAATCAGAATATAGCGGACGTACATTTCGGTTCGTCAGAAAAAACAAATAATTATTATCCGGGTCAAAAGTGGGAGCATAGTCACTATAGAATTCACTGGTAACCTTTGTACTAACCTTCGTGGCTGTATTGAAGAGGTGAATGGATCCATTCCTGTTTAGGTTTCCTTTGGAATAAGCAATCCACTTACTATCGGAAGACCATGAAAACGTATGATTATTTAAAGCACCATGGAACATGTAAATTCCCTGATCAATTTTGATGGTCTCACGTGTCTTTAAATCAAAATAACTCATGACCATCGCTTGGTCAACAAAGGCTACTTTTTCACTATCAGGGGACCAAAACAGGGAATATTTAAAGCCAGAGGCATAGCTGGATAATTGATTAACCTCGCCTGTTTCGGTATTGTGAATCATGAGTTGGTATTCTCCAGAAGCATCACTCCAATAGGCGATCTTCTTCCCATCCGGAGACCAGGAAGGTGTCCTGTCATGCGCATCATCAGAATTTGTGAGGTTGCGGGTTACCCCATTTTCCGCCGGGATTGAGAATACGTCGCCTCGTGCCGAAATGATCAACCTTTTCCCATCAGGCGAAACATCGTACCAACTCATGCTTTTTCCAGCATTTACCCGCTTTTCTCCGAGTGATAGTTGGTCTGTAATCACATTTACTTTGACCTCGCTTATTTGCTGATTGGAAAGGCTCATCAGGTATAGTTTACCTTCGTTCTCAAAGACAATATCCTCGGGTCCTAAGGACGGATAATGAATATCGTATTCGGTATAATTTGTTAACTGAGAGTTAGTACCTGAGTTGGTATCATACACCCATAGGTTATATCGGTTATTCGGTCCATTATCTGAACTGTAGTATATCTTATCTCCTGCCCACATAGGGAATTCATCGTTCGATGCATTATTTGTGATATTGTCTGACGTATTCGAAGCTAAATCATAGGTCCAAATATCAGGCGCCCAACCACCCCTGTACCGCTTCCAGGTTCGGTTGATCCTGGACTTAAAATTGAAGGCGATTTTAGTACCATCAGAAGAGTAAGAACCAAGGCTTGCGTATGGTATTGAGAGTTTTTGAGCTTGCCCTCCTTCACTATTAATTTCAAAAAATTGAGCGAACCGCTGACGTCCACTTTCACGAGATGATGTAAAAAGGATCTTGGATCCATCAGGATGCCAATCAACCACTTGATCATATCCCCCGTGACTCGTTAATCGCTTAGGGACCCCACCCGTAGTGGGAATGACGTAAACGTCCCAGTTTCCATCATAGTTAGCCGTAAAAGCAATCTGACTTCCATCTGGGGAGAATTTCGGGAATCTTTCATTGCCTTTAGGTGAACTCAATTTTGTAGCTGTGCCTCCTGTCTTTGATACAGTCCATATGTCTCCTGCATATACAAAGGCGATCAAGGATTTAGAGACATCGGATTCCCTAAACATCCTTGCATTGATTTGCGCTATGATATCATTGATTAAGAAGCTGATCAGGAAGGTTAAGAGTACTGTTTTTTTCATAAAGTTCTGTTTAGGTATTAGTTCGAAGAAATGTGTAATTATTTGATTCTATTTCCATTTATCTAATTTTCGACTTGCCCTACTTTAGCGTCTGCGATTACAAAAGCCAGTTTTTTAATATTCGTAGAGTTTAATCTAAGCTTTCCACTCACAGTCAATATTTGATCTGTTTTATAGGATGTTTGCTTAGGATCTTCTAATTCTACCATAACAACAGACTCAATACCTGCTTTCCCACAAAAAAAGCAGCTTGCGATAGGAAAATTAGATAGGATAATGACAGTATCTTCATCAGAATAAGGTAAGTAATATCCTGTGAGTGTTATATCTGTTTCTGAAAGATCTAACAAATCAGATGTAAAAACAGGAATTTTGTAGTAAGCATCAGCCTCTTCAAAATAGGTACGTTTCAAGGATATATCGGAAAACATTTGCCAATAATCTACAGAGGGTGATTCAGCCTCTTCACTCTGTTGAGGTTTTTCTTTTTCCTTTGAAAACATTAAAACAATCGCTCCAAGCAGGACGATAAAAAATGCTCGTATAATATATTGAATATATTTCTTCAATGTTATACAGAATTGCTGATCAAATCCTACAATTGCAACTGAGTTGCTTTAGTGTGGTATAAAACTGTAAATAAAATGGGAAAAGTAAAAATTGGGATCATTAATGTATCAGACCGGGCCAGTCGAGGCGAATATGAGGATTTGCCAGGCCAGGAAGTTCGAAGGCTAATGGACTTATGGCTTTCAAGTAATTGGGAAGCTGAATATGCAATTATCCCTGATGAACAGACCTTATTAGAAAAAGAGATGATCCGTATGGCAGATAATCAGGCCTGTTGTCTTATTGTGACCACTGGTGGCACAGGGCCTGCGAAGCGAGATGTTACACCGGAAGCCACTGTAGCTGTCTGTGAAAAACTGCTTCTCGGATTTGGTGAACAGATGAGAAAAGTAAGTTTACAATATGTACCTACAGCTATCCTTTCTCGTCAAACAGCCGGAATTAGGGGTAATACATTGATCGTAAACCTACCTGGTAAACCAAAATCTATTAAAGAATGTCTGGAAGCCGTTTTTCCCGCAATACCCTATTGTATTGACCTAATCGGTGGCCCTTACATAGAAACAAATCAAAAAGAAATGAAGGTCTTTAGACCAGGCCAAAATTAATTATTAGATCAACTGATAGAATTCATTTCTCATTCCTTCATTATCAAATTTTCCTCCGTATTCCAGGGTCGTTGTTCGGCTAGTCTTGTCATTCACACCACGTGTGGATACACACATATGTTCAGCTTCTACCACTACAATCACATCTTCTGTATCAAGCGCTTCTTTAAGCTCTTTAAATATTTGTAAGGTCATGCGTTCTTGTACCTGTGGTCTTTTTCCATAGTACTCCACAATCCGATTAATCTTAGACAATCCTATTACCTTACCTGAAGAGATATAAGCGACATGGGCCTTTCCGATTATTGGCAGAAAATGGTGTTCACAGGCCGATGAAAAAGTGATATCTTTCTCAACTAGCATTTTATTGTATTGATACTTATTATCAAAAACAGATAGTGAAGGCTTATTTTCAGGATTAAGGCCTTGAAACATCTCTTTCACATACATTTTGGCAACCCGGTATGGTGTTCCTTTTAAACTATCGTCTTCAAGGTCAAGACCAAGTTCCTCCATGATATCCGCGAAGAGCTTTTCGATGTTTTGGATCTTTTCATTATCTGATTTCTCAAATGCATCTTTCCTTAGCGGCGTTTCAACGGATGTCATTAAATGGGCATCTCCGTTTACTTCGTATTCACTTTGCTTTAGTAATTTTTCGTCTATTTCCTTCATTATATATTCTTCTCGCTATAGAATTTGATTTTTATGTATGAATTCTTAAAAAAGTTGAGTGAATTTTAGTTTTTAAAACTATTTGAAATCTTGGAAAAGTTTACTGGGTTGAATACCACTATTCCTTTGATATTTTCCACTCTCGTACTTAGTATATTCTCCGTCTAAATGATGATAATATATTTGACAAATTTCCACATTGGGATAAATAACCAACGGCTGGACTACAAAAATTTCTAGTGTCCAATAACCTTCAAAACCTACGTCTCCAAATCCGGCAGTTACATGAACAAACATGCCCAACCTACCGATACTACTCCTACCTTCCAACATGGGAACGAGGTTGTTCGTTCTGGTATATTCAATTGTACGACCTAGATATAGTTTACCGGGTTTCAACTTCAAACCATTTGAAGGAATTTTAAGCTTTGAAACCTCATTATCAAGTCTCATATCTAAGACAGATTTATTATATACCAATAATTCATCATGAAGTCTTAAGTTGTAGCTATTCGGGTTTAACTGATCTGGATTGTAGGGATCTATATCAATGTCCTTTCCTATCTTTTTAGCTATTTCCAGTCCACTTAATATCATAAATCAGCAGGTATTCTTTTAATTCAGATCAAATTTTCAATTAGACTGTACAAAACAAAGGATCAATCCAATTAAGTAGGTTGTTAGAGTCCGTCTTAAAACTTTGGAACAATGGCCTAATGGAGGTTTTTATAATTTCAAATGGTTCTTCACTCATCAAGTGGTACAGCATTCATCTATTTTGCACTGACAATATCTCCTATTATATATATGCAATACAATAAGTGACAGTGCCGGTATATAGATTATACCTTCATTGAGGTGCATAAATCCAAGCTTTTCATTAAAAATCACTATGGCGAGAATTGACCAACTAAACCATAAAGCATATTTTATCCAGGTCTTGGATGTTGTTTGAACAGAGCGGAAAACTGCGATGAAAGATATTCCAAGTAATAGGTAGTCAATAGAACTCCACCAAGCAGGTGTTACTTCTGAGGAGCCAACTGAAGCAGTTTGGGCAATGAAAAGGAAAGGTGTAGCAAAACAATGAACCATGCATAAGCCACTTGCAACGGCACCAAAAACATCAGATTTAGAAGTAACATTTATCATATAACCCTGCTATATATGTATAATAGAAATGTAAAATTAGCGTTATTTGGATTAACTGCAACTCAGTTGCATTAATTAAATACACTTTACTAATTTTGCAGATAAACGTTCAGGATAAAGGATGCTATGCTGAGAACTCGATCACTATTTTTCGCTTATAATGAACATACAAAATTCCAGTTTCCAGATATTGAACTTGTTGAAAGTGATCATCTGCTTGTCCTTGGCGAATCCGGGATAGGAAAAACAACTTTACTGCATTTAATGGCTGGCTTGCTAAAGCCAACATCTGGTACCATAACGATTATGGATACTTCAATTCTTGAGTTATCATCAGCTGAATTGGATCGGTTTCGTGGAAAATGTATTGGGCTCATCTTTCAAAGACCTCATTTTATTAGCGCTTTAAATTTATACGAGAACCTGGCAATGGTTCAATATCTGGCAGGTAAAAAACAAAATAAAAAGCGAATTCAGGAAGTGCTAGATAGCCTTGGAATTTTACATAAGAAAAATGAAAAGCCCCATCGCCTGAGTCAAGGAGAACAGCAAAGGGCTGCTATAGCTTTGGCAGTGATCAATAGCCCTAAATTTATTTTAGCCGATGAGCCAACTTCAAGTTTGGATAACCAAAACTGTGCAAGAGTAGCTTCATTATTAAAAGAACAAGCTTCTGGTACTGGTTCAAAACTCATCATCATTACACACGACCAACGGCTGAAAGATCAATTTCAAAATACGCTGACACTATGAGCATTTTTCGTTTAAGCTTTCGAAATATGGTTAGCCGACCGTTTAGCACTATACTGAGTGTGTTACTCCTTACTTTGGGCGTGGGTATGATCGCTTTACTACTTAATGTGAATAACCATATCCAGGAGCAAATACAAAACAATGTACGTGGTATTGATATGGTGGTTGGTGCCAAGGGAAGTCCCATGCAACTTATTCTTTCAGCCGTCTATCATATTGATGCCCCTACTGGAAATATTGATTTAGATGAAGCCGAGAGACTTCAGAAAAACCCATGGGTTTCTTACGGAATACCTCTTTCGTATGGTGATAGTTATCAGGGTTATCGTATTGTTGGAACCGACCATCAATACCCGGAACTTTATAATGCAAAAATAGCTGAAGGACGTCTATGGAAAAAGACCCTGGAAGTTGTTGTCGGCTCCAAAGTGGCTAAAAAATTGAACCTAAGCCTTGGTGATACATTTAGTGGAACCCATGGATTAAATACTGAAGGAGATACGCATGAGGAGCATTCTTATCTTGTCGTTGGAATTTTAGAATATTCAAATTCAGTCATTGATCAACTGATCATTACTTCAACTGAAAGTGTTTGGGAGGTGCATCATCATGAAGACCACGAAGAACTTGCTGAGGAGGAAGATCATAAACATGATGGTGAAGATAAAAACCATGAGCACGAAGAAGATCATGAATCTGAACAACAGCATGAGCATGAAGAGCATCGGGAAGTTACCGCATTGCTGGTTAAGGTCAGAAACCCCATAGGAATGATACAACTTCCACGAATGATCAATGAAGATACCAATATGCAGGCAGCAGTACCTGTATATGAGATAAACCGTCTCTTTGGGCTAATGGGAGTTGGTTTAGATACCTTGAGCACTATTGCACTGGTTATTATGATCGTGTCCGGCTTAAGCGTTTTCATAAGCTTATATAATGCCCTCAAAGACCGTCAATATGAAATGGCATTGATGCGAAGCTATGGTGCCACACGATGGCAGCTCGTGTGGTTAGTACTTCAAGAGGGGTTGCTAATCACTTTCTCAGGCTTTATTTCAGGTATCATATTAAGCCGTATAGGACTATGGTTACTTTCCGATTTAATGGAAACCAACTATCATTACACATTATCTGAATGGTCTTTTAGGTCAGATGAGGCATGGCTTTTGGTCATAGCTTTGTTTATAGGAGTAATGGCTTCTTTAATTCCTGCTATTCGGGTATTTAAACTCAACATATCTAAAACACTTGCAGATGCTTAGATTATTATCAATTCTTTTATTTTTCGTAGTGAGCCAGGGTTTATCGCAAACAACAATTACCTGGAAGATCTTGAGTGACGTTAAATTCTCCCAGAAGTACTTTGAAGAAGTTGGAGGTTACTTTTATTATCCCCATTTCGGAAAATCATTAAAAGCACTGGAGGGAAAAGAGGTTCTGTTGAAAGGTCATATACTGGTAATTGACCCTGAAGAAGGCTTTTACGTCCTCTCTCGCTACCCTTTTGCATCCTGTTTCTTTTGTGGTGAAGGTGGCCCCGAATCCATCGTTGAATTGATACTTAAACCCGATCACCCTAACTTCTTAATGGATGACTTTGTGACTTTAAAGGGAAGGTTAAGGCTCAATCAGGATGATATTAACTTTTGTAACTACATTTTTGAGGAAGCGGAAATTGTCTCGGATTGATTCTTCAGTTTTTTAAAGCTTATGTTACTATAAATCAAAGCAGTGGGAGTTGTAAGGAAAACAAAATCAGTTGAAGCATTACTCAGTGTATTTGAACAATCCCAGAATGCAATATCAGTGGTGGATCTGGTGGAACGTCTTAAGGAAGATATGAATAAGACAACTGTTTATCGTATTCTGGATAGATTTGAAAAAGATGGGATTGTACACTCATTTTTAGGCAAAGACGGCTTAAAGTGGTATGCAAAATGTAGAAGTTGCTCTTCCAAGAATCACATCGATGCACACCCACATTTTCAATGTAAAAAATGTGGTAAGGTAGAATGTTTACAAACCGATTTTTCTATTCCTTCGATTTCTAATCACAAAATAGAATCCGCTCAACTTTTGTTAATCGGCCAATGTGAAGAATGTTGTTCTAATTAATAGACATTATCACGAATAATAGTTTATAAACGCATGAATGCCATAGTTTGTGTCCTCACAAACTAAAAAATGGTGGTGAAGACACCACCATGGGCAGTTTAGTTGACTATTCGTAATAATGTCTAATAAACATATTGATTTATTGATGAAAGTTCATGGACATTTAACTTGTTAAATTCATATTTCATATAAGTTCATTTTACCTTTCTTGCTCTAATTTGTAAGTACGATGTATAACAGAAGAAAATTCATTTCATTTTTAGGAAAAGCTGGTTTTGGAGCGGCGGTTTTACCTCCTTTTTTGACAAGTTGTGGAAATACAACCACACCTTCTGAATCATTCCAAGGTGTAGATGATGAAAACCTTAAAAGACTAAAAGACCTTGTTTTGGAAGGTTTAAACCCCTCTGCTCAAGACGATTTACTTCTCGCCAATGGACTGAATTATCATACAGTTGTTAAATGGGGAGACCAAATCTCGGATAAAGACTCTTTTGGATTTAATAATGATTTTACCTGTTTCATTCCTCTGGATAAAAACAACCCTAAAGATGGACTGCTTTGGGTAAACCATGAATATGTCAATCCGATGTTTGTGTCGGATTTTAACTATAGAAAGTACGATAATCCAGCTGAACACCGCACGGTAGAGCAAGTGGATAAGGAAATGTACGCCGTAGGTGGAAGTATTGTACGGGTAAGAGAAGAAAATGGAAAGTGGCAAGTCGTAAAAAATGATCCTCTTAATAGACGGATCACAGGCCAAACACCGATGTCCTTAAACTGGGACAGCCCGATTGAAGGAAAAACTACTGTGATGGGTACGAATAGCAATTGCTCAGGGGGAATAACTCCTTGGGATACCTTCCTTACTTGTGAAGAAAACTATGATAGCTGTTTTGGAGAAACAGTCTATGACAAAGACAATACCCCTGGCAAAGTCTCAAGTATTTATGGTTGGGAGTATTTTTATAATTACCCTCCGGAACACTATGGTTGGGTAGTTGAAATTGACCCTAAAAATGGTTCGGCTCAAAAACATGTCGCTTTGGGTAGGTTCGCCCATGAGTGCTGCACCCTATATGAGCTGGAAGATAAAAGAGTAGTTGCTTATACAGGGGACGATAAAAATGATGAACACCTCTATAAATTTATCTCGTCAAAGCCCGGTTCACTGAAGGAAGGAACGCTTTATGTGGCTGATACCGTCAATGGAAAATGGCTCTCCTTGGATTGGGAAAGTCAGCCGATATTAAAAGAGAAATTTAAAGACCAAACAGAAGTACTTGTTCGGGCACGAGAAGCGGCCAAACTAGTCGGAGCTACCGAACTAAACAGGCCTGAAGACATAGAAATTGACCCTATTACCGGAAACATACTAGTAGCACTCACAAACAATAAAGGGAAGAACGATTTTCATGGATCTATTTTGAAAATTGAAGAGAACGACGGAAAGTTTAACGCTTTAACCTTTAACTCCACTACTTATTTAGCTGGAGGAGAGGAAAATGGATTTTCTTGTCCGGACAATATGGCTTTCGATCTATCCGGGAACCTTTGGATCACATCTGATATGTCGGGAAGTGCCATGAACAAAGAAGATGGACCATACCTCGCATTTAAGAACAACAGCCTTTTCGTGGTTCCAAGGTATGGAAAAGATGAAGGAAAAGTGATCAGGGTAGCCTCTGCGCCACGCGATTCGGAACTTACCGGCCCCTGGTTTTCGCCGGATGGAAAAACCCTTTTTCTAAGTGTTCAACATCCGGGAGAACAAACAACTGACCTGGAGAATCCTACCAGCAAATGGCCATTTGATGAAGATAATATCCCCAAACCTGCAGTTGTAGCCATTCAAGGGGATTTGATTGAGAAAATGAACCAACTACGTCAAATAGAAACACTTAAAGGTTGATTTGTTTTAGGTAATATGGAAGCGATCATAACAGTTGTAGGGTTTTTAGGAGCAGGGAAAACTACCTTATTAAAAAACTTGACCAGTACTTTCATAGCTGGGGATTGGAACCCATTTATCATTCTTAATGATTATGAAAATGCCAATCTTGATGTCCAGCAATTTCTGGAGCAAATGGATTCCAAACAAGTAATGGCGCTGAATGGTAGTTGCATTTGCTGTAGCGGAATCGGCGAACTCAGGTATTACGTGAATAGTGTCCCCGAGCGAACTAAAGGAATTACACTCATTGAAGCCAACGGAACTTCTGATGCCTGTTCTTTAATGGGCTTCCTGGGTGTAGGACTTAAAGATCGGTTTTTACCCCCAATCCAGATATCTGTAGTGGATGTTAAAAACTGGCAAAGGCGTGAGGAACACAATGAATTAGAAGCCAATCAGATTCAGGTATCTTCCCTTATTGTATTAACACATCTTGAAAATACTTCAGAAAAACGACGATCTGATGTTTTAAAAGGGCTTGAGATACTTAATCCATCAGCTAAAATAGTAACTATGGATGAGCTGGATATTAACCTTCTCCCTCAACTTTCTCCATCCGAAAATGAAGCTCAAAAACTAGATCATCTTAAAGCCCATTGGGCTTCCTGTTCAACTGACTTGCCTAAGCTGCCCGATTCAAATTGCATTCATCATATTTGTGATGCCCTGCCAAAGAGTATTCTTCGTGTAAAAGGATGTACCCGAATCGGAAAGGAAGATCATTACACTTACTTTGAGCGAACACCTGATGGTAAAGTTAGGATCAGGCCGTTTTATGGGGTCCCCACAACAGGGTCAAAACTTCTGGCAGTCGGTCCAGGAAGTGATCCAGTATTGCTTGAGAAGGTAATTGAGGAGAACCTAATCTCAGAAGACTTAATAAACTAATGACCAGGAATTCCATAGCTCTCATTGTAATTCTTTTGATAGGTTGCAAGAAACAGAAACCTTCGGAAAAGATATCGAATGAAGGATTTATCCTCACAATGAGTGTTTCACACGTCAGAGAATACCCTCATGATACAAACGCTTTCACGGAAGGGTTTCTTTTCCATGAAGGCAAACTTTACGAAAGTACAGGGGCTACAGATCTTCCTCAGACGAGATCACTTTTTGGCGAAGTCGATTTAGAAACCGGAGATATTGATGTGAAGGTTGAGTTAAGTAGAACTCAGTTTTTTGGCGAAGGGATTACTTTTCTCAACGGCCAGATTTTTCAACTGACTTATAAATCAAGGGTTGGCTTTATATACGATGCAAAAACCTATGAAAAAATTAAGGAGTTTACGATCCCAAGTGAAGAAGGATGGGGAATGACTACCGATGGTCAATCTTTGATCATGAGTGACGGAACACATAAACTGACTTACTTAGATCCTGTTTCGTTGGGTGTTTCCAAAAGGGTATCCATAACGGAAAATGGCATTGCAAAAGAACATTTAAACGAACTCGAATACGTCAATGGATTCATTTACGCTAACGTTTGGATGACGAACGAAATCGTAAAAATTGACCTTAAAAATGGGAAAATAGTAGGAAAAATAGATTTGACATCTTATGCTACTGATGCCAAAAATACCTTTCAAAATTCATTAGAAATGAACGGAATAGCCTATAATGCTGATCGTGAAAGTTTTTTCATTACCGGAAAATTATGGCCGAAAATCTATGAAATAAAACTTAGTAGTGGAACTAAATAAGTAGTTCAACCTATTAATCTTAGCTCTTCTATAAGATCAATTTCAAAAGTTAATTGGAAAAATGACTGGTTTAAAATGCTCTGGAACTACAATTCAGTAGGCTTAAAAAACATGTACAACTTTAGCATTATCCGGGTTTGTTCTTTCTGATGCACTTGGACGAATATATCGGAAGACTTTTTTATTGAGCAGTAACTTATTGGCAAAGTCACTTTTTTGGAGCAATTTTAAAAAAAAACAAGTAAAAATCGTATGAAAAAACAGTTTGTATTCAATTGGGCCATGGTTATGATGTTGGGGATTTTTGTTGAAGGATGTAGCCAGAAAAATCCGGCTGAATCTGAAGAACATAAGCAAATGGTAAAAGACCATGATGCCATGGAGAAAGATCATGATGCTATGGAAACATCACACGTAGAGATGGAGTCACTTCACAATCAATTAATTGATGATCATAAGGCCATCGCCGAAGGAGAAGTTGACAGTGCTCATCTTGCTATCGAAGATACACATCAGGCTATTATTAAAAGTCATGAAGAATTGATAGCAAAGCATCAAACTTTGCTTGATAAGCATACGGAACTTGAGGAAAAACATGCTTCAGGGGAAGTTAAAACTGAAGAAATGAAAACAGACCATGAGACCATGAAGTCCGAGCATGAAGCTATGAAGTCAGATCATGAAACTATGCTTAAAGAGCATGAGCAAATTAAGGCTGATCATGAAAAAATGAAGGAAGAACATGCCTCTGAATTAGAGTAAATCAGCTTTTAAGCAATAAGCCTTATAAACAGTAAATAAGTGCACCCTATCTTAGGGTGTACTTATTTTCCTTTTCAACTTATTACTCTTTCAAAACCATATCAATACACATAACAGCCGCCAAGATTAAAGTCCTGAGGCTGTTGTTTTGTGGGACTTGCTCGCTGATACTTAGCATATAGTTGTCAGCGGAAGTAAATAACTCCTTGCCAAAGCCGTCCCATTTTTTACTGACATGTGCAAATTCAATATTGTCTTTTATGAAACGGAAATCCCAGCTCGTCCATTTTCCTTTCAGTTGACATAAAACCTGATCGTTCTTATCTCTCACGTCGAATTTACCCCCAATAGAAAAGAATTTCTGTTTAAACCTTCCAACCACTTCATCTTTTTCGTTATGGACGTCTACCTTCGATAAAAAGAATGAAACACCCCGTTTCACTCTTAACACAGGCTCTCCCTCTGTAGTTTTGATCTGAATATCAAAAGGGGTCATTCTCTTATAATCAGTGAACCTGAACATTTTTGTGAAGAAGCCGAGCTTCTCTTCCCTACACACCATAACCATTTGCTGTGTATTCGGATCATATATATCGTAGTTGTTAGATGCTTTGAACATGCCAACATGCTCTTTTACGAAATATAAATTTTGGTTTAAAATAGAGTGCATAGGTGATTTTTATGTTCAGCGAAAGTTATGATATAAATTTTCAATAATAGAGTTATTCGTGTTTGTTTCTACTCTGGAAAATAGATGAAATTCCTTAAATTCCCATCTTGAATTACGCAGTTGTAGATATAGAAACGACGGGAGGAAGTTCGAAATTCAATCGGGTTATTGAGGTCGCAGCGTTCATTTTCAATGGTGAGAAAATCATTGATGAATTTCAATCATTAGTCAACCCCGGACAGCATGTACCTTCCTTTATTACAGGTTTAACAGGTATTGACGAAAATATGATCATGGATGCCCCGAGCTTCGAGGAAATCGCTTCAGAACTCCATGAAAAACTAAAAGATTGTGTGTTCGTCGCTCATAATGTAAACTTTGATTTAGGTTTTCTAAGAGAAGAGTTTAGTAGGGTTAACATAACATATAATCCGCTGAAATTATGTACGGTGAGGCTTAGTAGAAAACTGATTCCGGGCCTTCCTTCATATAGTCTGGGAAAGCTTAGTACGAGTTTGGGAATACAACTAAACGATAGGCACAGAGCTTTTGGAGATGCGGAAGCTACCGTAGAAGTTTTAAGACAAAATTTGATCCGAGACCAGAACGGATTTATTCAAAAATCTTTAAAAAGGAGTTTTAAAGAGGCTGTTTTACCTCCAAATCTGGATAAAGAGTTGTTTGAAGCACTCCCATCAAGTGCTGGTGTATACTATTTCATTAATGCACAGAATGAGGTTTTATACGTTGGAAAGGCGAACAACATCAGGAAAAGAATTATGGAACACTTTTCAGATGGTTCAAAAATAAAATCGATTCGATTGCTCTGGGAAAATATTCATAATATCAGCTATGAACTTTGTGGGAATGAGTTGATTTCTCTGTTGTTCGAAGCTAATGAGATCAAAAGGTTATGGCCACCTTATAATTCAGCCCTTAAAAGGGCTAGTTCCAGCTTTGGAATTTTTAAATATGAGGATCAAAATGGGTATTTTCGTCTATCTGTTCAAAAGCTTGGAAAATCTCATTTAAAACCACTTTTAACCTTCAATAGTAATGCCGAAGCAAGGGTTTACCTTACTGATGCCACCCGAAATTTTCAGTTATGTGCAAGGCTAAGCGGTATTCAAAAGACAAATGGGGCCTGCTTTGACCACGGCCTTGGTCAGTGTAAAGGGGCCTGTATCAATGAGGAAAAGCCTGAGGATTATAACCTTCGTTTGGAAGAGGCATTCGATAAAAGGTTTGAAAATCTGAATCTTATGATTGTGGGGAAGGGAAGGAATGAAGAAGAACAATCCGTGGTAGCTATTGAAAATGGTAGTTATAAAGGTTTTGGCTTTATCGATGGATCTGTTTCGGTTGATTCAATAGATGAAGTATTGGATCAAGTCAAAATCTATAAATCATACCCTGAAATAGAATCGATCCTCACTGGATTTCTAAGTAGAAATTCTTCTCATTATCAGCTGATCAACTTTAATCAAAAAGTTGTTCAATGACTCTAATGTTCCGATAAATCATCCGGATGAATGATCGATTCGCAGTGAGGGCAGACAATCTGTTTCATCTCCTTGATTTCTTTTTTAGCCTTTTTCAATGAAGCAAGCTCAGACTCAAAACCAGTGGCAATAATACCTGCTGGCAATGCGAATACACCGATACCTAAAATTGCTATGAATGCCCCAAGAAGTTTTCCTAAAGCAGTAACCGGGTAAATATCGCCATAACCTACCGTTGTAAGCGTTGCCACACCCCACCACATAGTCGCTGGAATGCTCACAAAGGCTTCTGGTTGTGCTTCGTTTTCAATGAAATACATAAAAGTTGATGCGATTATAAGTAGGATCAGAACGAATGAAAAGGTGATTAAAAGCTCTTCTCTGCGTTGTCTGAATACTCCGGTAATAGCCCCAATAGCTTCGGAATACCTTCCAAGTTTGAAAATTCTTAAAAGGCGAAACAAGCGTAATGCCCTTACAGAACGCGAATCAAAAGCAAAAAGGATAGGAAGGTAAAAAGGAATAATGGCCAGAAGATCAATTAACGCTTCCAGCGAAAAAATGTACCGTAATCTTCCATAAAATGGATGCGAATATTTCGGAAACTCTACGCATGTCCAAAGCCGGATCAAATATTCAATTGTAAATATAATCACTGATGTGAGCTCTAAAACATAGAACCCCATTCCGTATTCAGACTTAAGAGAAGGAACGGTCTCTGCAATTACAGCTACTACGTTGATCAGGATGAGAACGACAATAAAATAGTCAAAGAATTGGCTGAGTTGGTCGCCTGGCTCTGCTTTATTAACCGCTTTATGGATTTTCTTACGAACCCCTTTTTTACTTTTCCCCATTGAGATAAATGTTCATTCCAGATTTAGTGTAGAGTGATTAACTTCGAATCTTAAATTAATGAAAATCAACTAATGCTGAGTTATGCCTGTATCAGTAGATGAAGTCTTAAAGAATCTTCGCTCCAATGTATACGTTCCATTCTATTTCTTACAAGGTGATGAGCCTTATTATATCGATTTGATCAGTGATTTTATTGAAAAAAATGCTTTATCGGAAGATCAGAAAAGTTTTAACCAGATTATCCTCTATGGTCGTGATGTTTCTATGACTGACGTTTTGAGCAATGCAAGGCGCTTTCCAATGATGTCGGAACGACAAGTAGTCATGGTGAAAGAAGCGCAGGAAATGGGCGACTTGAAACGTCAGGAGGCATCAGAAATGCTTTCAGGCTATGCTAAGAACCCCGTACCCTCAACAATATTGGTCTTTTGCCATAAATACAAAACGCTGGATGGCAGAAAGGGACTTGCTAAAGACATCGATAAGCTTGGCATATTGGTGACGACTAAAAAAATGTACGATAACCAGCTTGCAGGTTGGATTGGTAAATATGTCGAGAGCAAAGGCTTTAAAATTGATTTGAAAGCGCAGCAAATGGTTGCTGATTTTGTGGGAAATGACCTTGAGCGAATAGTCAATGAGTTCGATAAGCTTCTTACGAATTTCAAGGAAAAGATCGAGATTACCCCGGAGCATATTCAGAGGTTTATTGGTATCAGTAAAGAATACAATCCTTTTGAGCTTCAAAGGGCTATTTCTTCCAGGAACGTTACAAAAGCCAATGAAATCGTGAAATATTACGCTTCGAATCCTAAAAACAACCCTGTGCTACCCTTGATAACGGTACTTTATAGCTTTTTTAGTAAGCTACTCGTTTTGCACAGTGCCAGTGATAAATCAGAAAGGAGATTAGCTTCCTCCTTAAAGGTGAACCCTTATTTTGTTAAAGAGTATATCTCAGCCAGTAGAAATTATCCTTTAGGGAAAACAGCGGGTAACATCGGACACATCAGGCAGGCTGATTTACAATTAAAAGGCTTTTCCGGGAACATTTCAGAAGGGGATGTGCTAAAAGAACTGGTATATAAATTGATGCATTGATCTTTCTTATATTCGCGGACTATAGAGAGGTAAATTAGATTACGAAATGCCTTTCTTTAACTCATATACCTTTAAAGGTTTAAATTTTTCTTGAATACCATATTCACAACGATCATAAGAACGTTAACAGTAATAAAAAACAACTGCATGCGCATTTTTCTGTGTTTTGTCTTCCTGACACTTAGCTGCTATTCATATGCTCAAAACGCTCAATCTTCGGACCCTGATAATTACCTTTTTAACAACGCACTTGAGCTTTACCAGAAAGGGAATTACTCGGCTGCCAGAAAGCTGTTTAATGACTTTATAGAGGTTTCAAATCAAAGCGTTCAGAAGCAAGATGCACAGTATTATAAAGCCGTTGCAGCTCTTAAACTATTCAATAATGATGGTGAATTTTTGCTTAATGATTTCATCGTTAATAATCCTCAACACCCTAAATCTTCACTGGCCTATTTCGAACTTGGTGACTTCTACTATAACACCAAAGACTATAAAAACGCAAGCAAATATTTTGCATTTGTGGAAGAGTCACAACTAGATAGGGAGTACCTGGATGACCTTCATTTTAAGCAGGGATATTCTCATTTTTCAAGGAAGGAGTTTAGTGAAGCTAAGCGCTATTTTTCAATCGTTCAAAAAGGTAACAACGAGTACTCCGGAGCAGCTAGTTATTATACAGGATACATTACGTTAGAAGAAGAGAAAAACTATGAAGAGGCCATTGCGAATTTAGAGAAAGCAGGCGAGTCATCCGGCTATAAAAAAGCTGTAATCCCTATGATTGCCAAAGCCTATTATTTGAATGAAGACTATGAGAGATTAATTGAGTATTCAGGATCACAAAGTCAGGGTAGGGGGGATTTAGACTTCTATTTGGCAGAGTCATACTTTCATACAAAACAGTATAAAAAAGCTGTTACTTCTTATGCTAAATATTTTGAAAGTACCAAGTCAGAAAGAGATGCTTCGGTTTTTTACAGAGCCGGAATTTCTGCCTATAAGTCGAATGACTTTAAGAATGCGGAAACTTATTTTGAGAGGGCTGCTGAATCCAAAGATTCAATTGCACAAAACGCATCTTTCTATTTAGGAAAGATTTATGTAGATCAGGAGAACTGGACTTACGCGATCAATGCATTTCGTAAAGCTTCTGCTTCAAACGGAGATAAATTGATACGGGAAGAGGCCAAATATAATTTGGCTAAGCTGGAATACCAGGCTGGTCGCTATTCAGAGGCTATAGATGCGCTGTCCGAATATGAGACACAATATCCTAAAGGTAAATTCTTGAATGAAGCTATTAACCTTTTGAGTACTAGTTATCTAAGAACCAGTAATTACAGTAAAGCTATAAGCTATATAGAAGGGTTAAACAAAAGGAGCGATAACATTAATTCCGTTTATCAGAAGGTTACTTTTTATCAAGGTGTGCAGTTCTTTAATAATGGAAAATTCAGGCAATCCGTAGAGCTTTTTGAAAAGTCTATAGCATACCCCTACTCCAATGATGTACTGGTTGAAGCTTATTTCTGGTCTGGTGAAGCCTATTCCATAGGTAAGCGTTACAACGAAGCTGAAGATGATTATCTTTCAGCGCTACGCGTTCGGGTTTCAGCTGAAAACGAATTTAAAATAAGGTCACATTATGGATTGGGTTATAGTTACTACAATCAACAGAAGTACAGAGATGCCTTGTTTCATTTCCAGAAATATTTTGAAGAAGCGGAGTCAGACCCTGACAGATATAACTACGATGATGCACTGATTCGATTGGCAGATTGTTACTATGCAAACAAAGGTTATACTTCTTCATTGGACCTTTACTCGCAGGCTATTTCTGAAGGAAACCAACAGACCGATTATGCCTATTTTCAAAGAGGTCTGGTTAATGGGATTTTAGGAAATTTTGATCAGGCTTTGATTGACCTCGACGAAGTTTTAGAGCGCTCGAATAATGCAGTTTTATTAGATCGGGCTTTGTTCCAAAAAGCACAGTTTGAATTCGAGAAAGGAGACTACGAAAATGCCATTAATAGCTTTAGCACATTGGTAGAAAATTCTACCGATGTGAGGTACCTTGGCTACGCGTTTTTACGACGAGGACTTTCATACTATAACCTGGAAAGAAATCAAGATGCAGCGAAGGATTATGAGCAGATTATCAATCAATATCCAAATCATCCGGCAGCTGATGATGCGCTTTTAGGTTTGCAGGAAGTACTATCTCGCCTGGGTAGAAATGAAGAGCTGGATCGATACATCGCCCAGTTTAAAAAAGCTAACCCTGGCGGGACTTCTCTGGCCTCGGTTGAATATGAAAATGCTAAGTCATATTATTTCAATCAAAGGTATGATGAGGCGATTCGTTTTTTTGATCAGTTTGTTGATGAGTACCCGGAGAACTCAAATGTATTTGAAGCTAAATTTTACCTAGCTGAGTCTTATTACCGGCTTGAAAAATTTGATGAATCAATACCCTATTATGAAGAGGTGATTCGTGATAACAAGACAGTAAGGGTGAACAGGGCCGTCCTTAGACTTGCCAACATCTACGAAGAACTAGGTCAGATGGAAAAGGCCGTTAATAATTTCAACCTATTATCCGAAGTAGCAGAAAATAAAAAAGACCTCTACTATGCGTATTCAGGATTAATGCAGATCTATTTTGATCGGCAGTCTTATGATTCAGCTTTAATTTATGCCGATCTGATTCTGGAACGAGCAAATGCTTTTGTTAATGCCGAAAGTCAGGCACTTCTTTTTAAAGGAAAAATCGCTTTTGAAAAAGAGGATTTCGAATTAGCAACAGATCTGTTCCTGGAGGTACTGAATTCGGCAGTTGATGCCAATGGTGCCGAAGCACAGTATTTAATCGCAAAGATTTACAATCTGCAAGGATATTATAAACAATCGATTAGTTCTCTCTATGATTTAAACAAGAACTTTTCGAATAACGAGCTCTGGTTAGGCAGGTCTTTTCTATTGATCGCTGATAATTTTATTCAACTGGAAGAGTTCTTCCAGGCCAGGGAAACCTTGAACTCACTAATTGCCAATTCACCGCTTTCAACAATTGTTTTTGAAGGAGAAAAGAAGCTCGAATACCTTGATAGGATTGAACAGGAAAGCAGGGCAATACCCGAAGATACCAGTTCAATAGAAGTAGACAGCGTAGGCATCGATAACGGTAACAACTAAAATGAAAATTAATATACTCATAATTGTCAGCCTGATTTTATTCACTTCCGGACTGACCTATGCTCAGGAAGAAGGCTGGGAGAAAGATAAAAAGGAAGGGGAAGTAAAAGACGCTGAAATTGTTATTGAAAAGGACCGGGAAATCACGCTTCCTGAGGCCGAACGCAAATTTCAGAAGATACCTCCTTTACCTATTCCCGAATATGATCCTAAGCTGTCTTTCAACTTTGGTGATTATACAGCTCCTTTCAATCCGGTTAATAAGAGAGTCAGGGTTCTGACTACAAAGAGTGATCCTCTTAAAAAACTTTATGGAAATTATGTCAAGGCTGGTTTTGGTAACTTTTCTTCTCCTTATGGCGAGATTTATCTTAATAATAAGAGGGAAGAGAAGTTTAGTTATGGTTTCTTCGGAAGGCATCTATCTGCGGCAAATGGTCCGGTCGATGATGAAAACTCGGGGACATCTTCCAACATAGCCCGGGTTTACGGTAATGTATTTACAGACTACCTAAAGCTGTCTGGAGAATTAGACTATCAAAGAGATGCTTATCATTACTATGGCTATACCCAGCCAGCAGATGTTGACGATGATGACATACGGCAGATATTCAATCGGTTCAAGGCCTCCGTTGCTCTAAGTGATTTAAGTACGGAAAATGGACTCGACTATGCAATCAACTTATTTTACGAGATATTAAGCGATGAATTCGAAACCGATGAAAATCAATTTGGTGTAGAATCCAAATATGCTTACGAACTATCAGATGCTCTTTCTGTGGGACTTTTTCTCGATTATTATACTTCAAACCTGGAATTCTCCGGCTTAGATGTGACCAGAAACTTCTTTCGCATCACTCCTCACTTAAGTTTTAAAAAAGACCAACTGACCGTTTTAGGAGGCTTGAATGGAGTTTTTGAAGACGATGAGGCACCAAATGCTGATGAGTTTCATGTATTTCCTTATGTAAAAGCAGATTATGAGATCAATTCTAATTTCTCAGTCTTTGCCGCTTTAAAAGGGGATGTTGATCGAATTACATATTCTTCTCTAGCTTTAGAAAACCCATTCATTGGCCAGAACTCACCTGTGTTTAATACCATTGAAAATATCAATATCTCGGGAGGAATTAAAGGTAAGCTGGGTTCAAAAACAGCCTATAGTGCAGGGCTGGAATATGCTAACCTGGATAACTATTACTTCTTCGCAAACGGCCAAATTGATTCCACACGCTTTGATGCACTTTATGGAGAAAATATAGACCGGTTCAATATCTATGGGGAGCTAACGTTCAATTCAGATCGTTTTTACTCCAACATCAGGGCAGATTTTTTTACTTATGAAACCGATACGCTGGCCGATGCTTTCCACCGGCCATCATTTTTGCTTTCAGGCTCGTTGAACTACAACATCAACGAGAAAATCATTTTATCATCAGATCTAACCCTTATATCTGGTCTGGTCGGTTTTAATGCTCAAAGCAGGAGAGAGGAAGACCTTGAAACTATTTTCGACTTAAGCCTGAAGGGAGAGTACCTCTTCTCAAAAAAGGTTTCCTTCTTTCTTTCGCTTGAAAACCTGATCTCGCAAGAGTATGAGTATTATTTGAATTACCCGGTTAGGGCAACGAGAGCGATAGGAGGGTTCAGCTATCTATTCTAGAAAATAGTGGTTTGAACTCTCATATTCTCCATTTTTTCTATTTTTAGGAAATAAGTTCCTATTTTACGGCTTATTTAGAATTCTGATCTGAAAACCAATGAGCAAGAAGAAAGACGATAAATTCGACGACGACTTCGAGAATTTGAATGAAGATGATGATTTTGATTTAGGCGATGACATGGAGTTTGAGCCGGTTGATAGATCTTCAGACGAGCCAATTAAAGAGCAAAAAGCGGATGATTCCGATGAAGAGGAGGATCTTTCTAGTGAAGAAAATCAAGACGAGAGGGTAGAGGAAGATCAGTATACTCAGGAAGAAGAAACTATAGTAATGGCTGAACTCGGTGATGGACCCGAGACGACGGAAGAAGAGGAATCAACCTATTCTCCGCCACCAGCAGAAGAGAAGCCTGCTTTCGATAAAGATAAATACAAACAATCCAATCCTTTACCTAAGATTCTCGGAATACTTCTTATTCTGATTATAGTTGGAGGGGGACTATATTATTTCTTTTCAATAAGACCTGAGCAACAACAAAAGGAAAAAGCAGCGAAAGAGTTAGCCCTGAAAAAGCAAAAAGAAGCTGCTGCCAAGAAAAAGGCTGATGAAGAACGTAAGCAGAGGGAAGCCGAGGAACGAAAAGCACGTGAAGTAGAGGAGCAAAATGCAGAGCCAGAAACTGGAACGATAGAAAGAATCGAGCAAAAGACAGGAAGAACTTATGTAGTGGTAGCCAGTTTCTTTGATGACGATTTTGCAAATGATTTTGCGAATAAACTTTCTGCAGAAGGAGTGAGTACAAAAATACTGGTTCCGACAGATAGGAAAGGATTTTACAGGGTTGCAGTAGCTGACTTCGATAGTTTTTCAGAAGCAAATTCTGCCGCATCTCAATATGAGGGAAGATACGGAGAAGAAAATCCGTGGCCTTTAAAATTCTAAAGCGTTTTTTACGTTACCCATTAAAATTCAATCTATGGTATTCGCGCAGATTCCTGTAGCGAGCGATACAATTGCCAATAGCAGCAGTATTGATTCGATCACAGTATTCGATCTGATCCTGAAGGGAGGCTACTTTATGCTTCCCATATTCATTTTGTCTTTTGTGGCGGTTTACATTTTTGTAGAGCGTATACAGACCTTAAAGAAAGCTTCCAAAACACCGGAAGGCTTTTTAGAAGGAATTAAGGATTCGGTTTTGAAAGGAAATATGGATTCTGCGAAGATGACGTGCGCTCAGACCGATACTCCTATTGCGAGGATGATCGAAAAGGGAATCGAAAGGATCGGAAGCCCACTTAAAAATATCGAGGTATCGATTGAAAATGTTGGTAAAATTGAAATTTACCGTCTAGAAAAGAATCTTTCACTATTAGCTACCATTTCTGGTGCTGCTCCCATGCTTGGCTTTCTCGGAACCGTGACCGGGATGATACAGGCGTTTATTGCCATTGCTCAAGAAGAAGGTTCTGTTAGTCCGAAATTGCTTTCAGAGGGAATATACGAGGCGATGATTACAACGGCAGCAGGATTGATCGTAGGCATTATAGCTTATCTGGGTTATAATTATCTGGTGACCAGGGTTCAAAAACTGGTGCATAGCATGGAATATAATTCGGTTGAATTCGTTGATCTTTTACAGGAACCCAATCATTAATGGCTTTAAAGTCAAACCATAAAGTTGAATCGGCTTTTAGTATGTCGGGAATGACGGATGTCATTTTCCTGTTGCTGATTTTCTTTATGCTAACATCCTCTTTTATTACACCAAGTGGCTTACCAGTTAATCTGCCAAGTAGTAAAAGTTCCACAATCGTTTTACAGAAAGTAAGCGTTACCATAACCAAGGATGGTGAGTATTTCGTTAATGATAAAAAGATCACCAGACGGCAAATGGAAATCGCACTGCGAAACGAATTAACAGGAAAAGAAGGTGTTGTTGTACTGCATGTTGATAAGACTGTTCCGGTAGAGCAATTGGTAGAAGTTGCGGGTATTGCAACAGCCTTAGAAGCGAAAGTTTCCATAGCTACTCAGCCTGTCAAGTAAAATGAAAGAGGAAGAGGAAAAAAAGAACAAACAAAAGGGACTGATCATTTCAGGTGCAGTCCATGCACTTCTTTTGCTCCTATTCTTACTCATCCTCGCTTGGAAAGAACCAAATCCGCCACTCCCTGAATACGGGATTGAATTGAACTTTGGACTGGATAATGCTGGCTCAGGTTCTGAGCAACCTTTGAACAATCCTTCAGATCAGGAGGTCGATGAAGAAAGCGCAGAATCCCAGGAAGTTGTTGAAGAGTCAGAAAACACAGAGGAGAATACCGAGCCAACAACAGAAGAAGTTTCCGAAACGGAGGTAACGGAGGAAGCTGTAGTTGAAGAGACTATTCAGGAACCAGTTGAAGAAATTGAGCAGGTCACCGAAGTTGAAAGCCCGGATGTAAGAGAAGAGACAACAGAAAAGACTGTTGAAACAACAGAAAAACCCAAAGAAGAAAAAAAGCCAGAGGATAAGCCTAAAACAGTTGAAGAAAAACCAGTTACGAAACCAACTTCCGGTTCAAATCCTACCGATTCAAAAGCTACTGAAGTAGCTGGAGAAAGTCAGGGTGATAAAGAAAATGAGATAGGTGATCAGGGCGACCCACAAGGCGAATTGGACGCGAGGGCTCTATATGGAAAAAGGGGTGGAGGCGATGGCGCTTCTTTAGCCCTTACGGGTTGGGTGTGGGATGGAGAACCAAAACCAAAAGATACTTCTAATGAAAATGGACGTATCGTTTTTGAAATTATAGTGGATGATTTTGGCGATCTTATTTCTGTTAGAACCGTTGAAAAAACGGTTAGTCCAGCAATTGAGCGCATTTACCGAAGCGAAGTTGAAAAATTAACTTTTAGTCCAACAGCAGATAACGCTATTCCAGCCCCACGATCAAAAGGTACAATTACCTTCATCATAAGGTCTAAGTAAGAGTGTAATTCACCTTACAATTCAACTGGATTGTAGAAGCTTTGGATTAACTTTTGTATCCAGTTATGAAAAAATCTAATCGCTATGAAAAATATCACGCTTCTCTCATTACTGATACTTATAACATTGAGTTCTATTGCTAAAGTACCATCACATGAAATATGGGACGGTTTAGTCAAAAAGTATGTTCTTGAAGATGGACTAGTTGATTATAAAGGGTTTATCAAAGAACAGAATGAACTCGGTAAGTATCTTGATCTACTCAGTAAAAATGCTCCTGAAAAAGACTGGAGTGATGAAGAACAAATTGCCTATTGGATCAACGCCTATAATGCTTTTACCATAAAGCTCGTTATTGATAATTATCCACTGGAAAGCATTAAGAATATTAAAGGCTCCGTACAAATCCCATTTGTAAATACCCCCTGGGATATAAAATTCATTGAGATTGGCGGTGAAACTTATGACCTCAACAATATCGAACACGGTATTCTTAGAAAAGACTTTGAAGAGCCCAGAATTCATTTTGCCGTTAACTGTGCGTCGATGTCTTGCCCAAAATTAAGGAGAGAGGCTTTCACTGCTGACAAGTTAGACCAGCAGTTAGAAGACCAAGGTAGGGAGTTTATGAATGACCCAACGAGAAATAAGATCACGGAAGATAAAGCTCAGCTTTCCAAGATTTTCAAATGGTTTACAGGTGATTTTAAAGATAAGGGTTCAGTAATCGATTTTGTTAACAAATACGCAGACGTAAAAGCAGCTAGTTCGGCTAAAATTTCGTACCTCGATTACGACTGGTCATTGAACGATATCGAATAATCTATAATTACTTTTTTAAAAGTTAAACCATAATCAATCCCCTTTTTGTAAGTAGTTTAACATGATTTCTTTATAAGAATATTTAAAAAATGGACCAGGGAGTTAATTTAGTTTGTCCGTATCAAGTACAGGGCATGCTATTAGGGAATTCTTCACTCTGGGAAGTTGTATCAAAATTTGGTATTTGTTTCCCGGCCTTGGGCCGGGAACTCCTAAGCCATTCAAGGAGACTTCTGAATAAATTTAACCCTAAAGACTCTGAAACTTTGGGATTAGAGCATAATTTTCTGCTATAACTATTTCCATTACCCGGAACTCACATTAACTTAAAGTTCGATCAACCAGATCTAAACAAATTATAATTAATACTTGAACTACAAAGAGGCTTTAGATTTTTTAATGAGTAACCTTCCCATGTATCAGAGGGTAGGAAACGTTGCTTTCAAGAAGAACCTTTACAATACCTTAAGCTTATGTTCTCATCTTGGTGACCCTCAAAAGAAGTTCAAATCAGTACACATTGCAGGTACGAATGGTAAAGGAAGTAGTGCACACCTTTTGGCTTCCATTCTTCAATCAGCAGGCTATAAAACCGGACTGTATACGTCCCCACATTTAAAAAACTTTACCGAGCGTATTAAAGTCAATGGAAAGGAGATAGAAAGAAGTGAAGTAACACAGTTTGTTAAGACCAACGAATCCTTTTTGGAGAAGTTAAAGCCTTCTTTTTTCGAAATGACTGTTGCTATGGCTTTCGAGCATTTTGCAAGAAAAGAAGTGGATTTCGCTGTGATAGAAACAGGACTTGGAGGTCGATTGGACTCCACCAATATCATTGAGCCACTTGTTTCCCTTATTACTAACATCTCTTATGATCATATGGATATGCTTGGAAACACATTAGAGGATATTGCAATGGAAAAGGCGGGCATCATAAAAAAAAAGGTTCCTGTGATTATCGGGGAGCGAAAATATCCATTAGATAATGTGTTCATTCAAGAAGCTTCAAAGAAGGAAAGTGATATTTATTTTTCTGGAGATGAAGTGGAAATAAGAAGTAAAGGGGATAAACTTGAAATTGATTCTAAGACTTTCAAAATCGAAATAAATCCGGACCTCAAAGCAGCTTACCAGCTAAAGAACTTATCAGGCGTGATTAAAATGGTTGAACTGATCAATGAAGCTAGTTATGGTATTTCTGATCATCATGTGAAAGAAGGTCTTGAAAATGTTGTCTCTATCACGAACTTAAAAGGAAGATGGCAAATACTAGGAGAACAACCTTTCATCGTATGTGATGCTGCCCACAATGCCCAAGGACTCTCAGAAGTGATCGAAGAGCTAATGAAAATGAGTAATAAGAAAATCACTTTTATTATTGGTTTTACTCGAGAGAAAAATGTGAATAAACTGATCAAGCTTTTTCCAAAAGATGCAAAGTATTATTTCGTACAGGCCAATATTCCCAGGGCTTTAAACGTTTTCGACTTAAAAGCTATTGCTGAAGAGGAAGGAATTGAGGGTGTAATCGAAGAAGATGTCAATAAAGCTTTATCGCTTGCTAAAATAGATTCTTCAGAAGATGACATCATCTTTATTGGAGGCAGCATTTTCGTAATTGCTGAATTGAATGATCTCTAAAGGACTTCATTTATAACAGAAAAAAGTAAGTCATTCGGCATCAATTAGTTACAGTATTAACTCTGAATAATTACATTTTTTACTAAGGAAACTGATAGTGAAATCTTATCTTCGAAATGGAAGACACATAACCAACCTCGTGCCCCGAAAAGAATCAGACATACAAATACAATCACAAAAATCTGAAAATCAGGATTTTAATTCGTTAAATTCTTCCTGGAAGGATTTATTGGAGCATGCGTTAGCTTTCGATGGAAAAGAGTTTTTTGGAGATGCTTCAAAATTACGCCTGTTTGCGGTGAACTGCCTGGAGTCATATCAGGAATATGGAATGGTGAAAGATTGCTCTCAGGAGGAACTGAGGTCGGTGCTTTACTATTTTGGAAAGAAATACGAATCCGAAAAATCTCCCCCGGTTGGGAATGAAATGAGATTCTTACACCTCATTTACAGCAAGACGCTCAAATAGTAATTTTAGCACTATTTTTGTCTTCATTCGAACTGTGTTGATGAAGAGGTACCTATTTTTTATTGCCTTCGGTTTAGTTTTTATTTCTGAATTAAGCTATAGCCAGCTTAACCTAAATTTTGCAAATACGAATAGGCCATCGCTAAGGTGGAAACAGATTCAAACAGAATATTTTCAAGTCATTTTTCCAGAGGGTTTTGAATCTGAAGGGAAACGTATCGCAAATACATTAGATTTTATTTATCATCCTGTATCTAAAACCTTGGATGTTAAGCCAAGGAAATACCCAGTTATTCTTCAGAATAGAAATTCAGTCTCCAATGGATTTGTCACTTTTGGCCCAAGAAGAAGCGAATTTTTTACCGTACCATCTCAAGATTACAATTCCTTTGGCACCAATGATTGGTTGGAACATTTAGCTGTGCACGAGTATCGACATATAGTTCAGTTCGAAAAAAGTTTAACCGGGTTTAATAAAGGCATTTACTATCTATTAGGAGAGAACGGGGCAGGAGCTTATGCCTTTTTGAAAGCACCGCTTTGGTATTGGGAAGGGGATGCTGTAGGAGTAGAAACTGCTTTTTCTCATAGTGGAAGGGGTAGGATACCTGAATTTAATATCAACTTCAGAACGAACCTATTGGAAGAAAAGCCCTACTCTTTTGATAAACAGTATCTGAATTCATTTAAAGATTTTGTTCCTGACATTCGAGTTTTGGGGTATTATTTAACTACCCATATTAAAAATGAAAATGAAGTGGGAGTATGGGGGGAAATCCACCAGAATGTAATGGGTAATCCCATAAGTACTTTTAACTCGTCAGTAAAAAAAGAGACAAGGAAAAACCTCAAGCAAAACTACCAGGATATGCTGAGTGAGGTTACCGCTCAATGGGAAGACCAAAAACAGTCTTTGAACATAACCCAATCCCAAAAACAAGATCATGAATCGAATAAAGCTTTTACAGATTACCGGTTTCCCCATCAATTATCTAATGGCGACTGGGTGGCCTTAAAATCAGGTCTGGGTGATTTTCCGCAGTTTGTGAGGGTAGATGAAAACGGCAAGGAAAAAAGAGTGTTCACTCCGGGATTTATAAACAGCTCAGGAATGCTCTCTTACGTTGATGACAAAGTGGTGTGGAATGAGTTCGGGTTTCACGAACGATGGAGAATCGAAACATACTCAGTCATAAAAACCTTTGATTTTAAGACTAGAAAGGTCAAAAATCTGACTAATAAGAGCCGATATTTCAGTGCAGCCTTTTCTCCGGACGCTTCTAAAATCGTGACCTTACATATTTCTAATGATAACGAACATAAACTCCATATTTTAAATGCTGAAAATGGAACAGTTTTAGATATTCTGGATAACCCCGGAAATCCTTTTTTAATTAATCCGGTCTGGTCAGGAGATACATCGATTATTGCTATTCGATTAACCAATGAGGGTAAGTCTTTTGTTGAATTCGATATTCAGAATGGGACGGTAAAAGAGTTGACAGAACCCACTGATGAAAATTTTGGTCACCCTGTAATTAAAGGAAAGTATATTCTTTACAATGCTTCCAGAAACGATATCGATGAAATTTTTGCTTTAGACCGGGTGAGTGGAGAAAAGTATTTGGTGATCACTAAGGAATATGGTGCCTTCAACCCTAGTATCTCGCAAACGGGGGATTCTATATTTTTCAATAACTATGAGTTGGAAGGCTTGAAGGTAGAAAAAATATCTTTTAGGCCTGAAAATTGGACTTTAGTGGATGACACCCGATACAGGATAGATTTTCAAGATCAAATAGTGGAGCAAGAAGGGCATCCCGATATTTTACAGAATATTCCTTCGAACGATTATCCGATAAAAGATTTTAGAAAGGTTTCTAATCTCTTCAAAGTGCACAGCTGGGGACCATCCGTGATAGCTACGAACCTAGGCTTTTCATTAGGAATTCAATCCGATAATTTGCTAAGCAGTAGCTCGCTTGCCGCTGGTTATAGGTTCAATCAGAATGAATTGTCGGGACAGTTTTTTGGAAGCTTTACCTATAGCGGGTTATATCCTGTATTAAGCACCAGTTATTCATATGGCATACGTCAAACTACTGAAAATATAGAAGGAGAAGGAAATACGGATTTTGACTGGACAGAAAGCTCGGTTGGATTTAACGTCTCCGTTCCTCTGGTGCTTACAGACAATAGGTTCATAGAGACTTTGACCATTTCAACGGGTATCAATTATACTTTTGTGGAAGATTTTGATATCCCGGAAGCAAACCGGGATTTCGATCAAATTGGAAATGGAGAAGTCTTATCGCACATCTATCAGATAGGATATAACCGCTTTCACAGAAGAGCCATAAAGGATCTTGCTAGTCGTTGGGGACAATCCATATTGATCCGATATCAGCACACACCTTATGATCTTGATTTTGAATCGGAGCTTGTTGGAGTGGAGGGAAGGTTATTCGTTCCCGGCTTATTTAAGCACCACACTACTCAACTGAGGCTCAACTATCAGTATCAGGATTTAGGTAATTTCCGCTTTTCTTCCCCGGTTCAATTTGCTAGAGGATACGGGTATTTTTCAGATCTTGAACACTATTACTCAGTCGGACTTACCTACGGGCTTCCAATTGCTTATCCCGATCTTGCATTGGGCTCCATTCTCAACATCCAACGAATAAGCTTATTTCCATTTTACGATTATTCTGAAGGTTTTAACTCGCTTAGGGTGGAAAGTGTAGATCGGGAAAATTTCAATTCTTTGGGTGCTGAACTTCGTTTCGATTTCAATATTTTTCGTCTGCTTCCCCTCATAAATCTTGGAGTTAGATATTCCAGACTCACGAGCTTCTCCGATAATCGATTTCAGCTGATCATAGGTACCATCGGGCTATAATAAAATTTCCTGAAAACAAGCCCGTTCGCCTATTTGCATTAGTAATTAATAAAAGTATTTTTGAATAAAGAATCCTTAAAATTAGTTATGGCCGAAGTAATAAAAATGCCTAAAATGAGCGACACCATGGAAGAAGGTGTAATCGCTTCCTGGTTGAAGAAAGAGGGCGACGAAGTAAAATCTGGGGATATACTGGCTGAGGTGGAAACCGATAAGGCTACAATGGAATTAGAATCATATGAAGATGGCGTTTTACTTCATATCGGGGTTCAGGAAAAAGAATCTGTCCCGGTTGACGCTGTGATTGCTATTTTGGGAGAAAAAGGAGAAGACATTAGTGACCTCATTAAAGAAATAGAAAGTGGTTCTGGTTCTTCGAGCAACGGTGAGGAGAAAGACGAGAAGGAGGAAGAAAAGAAAGATGATTCGTCCTTTAAAGAAAGTATAGATACTTCAAATATTAATGCTTCGGTGATCACCATGCCAAAGATGAGCGATACCATGGAAGAGGGTACGATTGCATCATGGCTCAAAAAAGTCGGTGACGATGTTTCTTCAGGTGATATTCTTGCTGAAGTAGAGACTGATAAGGCAACGATGGAGTTGGAGTCCTACGAGGATGGTAAGCTGCTCTACATTGGAGTTGAAGAAGGAGCTGCTGTAGCGGTCGATGGTATTATTGCTGTGATTGGTGAAGCTGGTGCTGATTACGAAACTTTAGTCAAAGCCCACGAATCCGGAGGTTCTGGTGATTCGTCAGGCGAAGAGAAGGAACAGAAAAAGGAGCCCGAAGAGCGTTCTGAAAGCAGCAAACCTGAAAAAACAGAGCAAAAGGATAGCGTTCCGCAAATGCAATCTGCCTCATCCAACGGTTCTGCAGATGGTGGAAGGGTAAAAGCTTCTCCCTTAGCCAAGAAAATGGCTGAAGATAAAGGCTATGATATAAATCAGATACAAGGCAGTGGAGACAATGGTAGGATCATTAAACGCGATGTAGAGAATTTCACGCCTCAGGCTCAGCCACAAGCACAACCTTCAGAATCAAAATCGGATTCAGGAGCGCCTTCTTACCAAATCCCGCAGGTTGTCGGAGAAGAAAGCTTCGAGGAGGTTAATGTTTCGCAGATGCGGAAAGTGATCGCTAAGAGATTGGCGGAGAGTAAGTTCTCTGCTCCCCACTTCTATCTCACCATGGAAATCAACATGGATAAAGCTATAGAAGCGAGAAAGAGCATGAATGAATTGTCTCCGGTAAAAATATCGTTCAATGATATTGTGATAAAGGCCGTAGCTGCCGCATTGAGGCAACACCCTGGTGTAAACTCTTCCTGGTTAGGGGATAAGATCAGAACGAACGAACATATTC
>JBCCDY010000030.1:0-44668 GCA_039030555.1 Bacteroidota bacterium | reverse complement strand
GTTATTGTTAAATGTTAATTTTTAACATGATTTTTTTAAAAAATCTCTTAACGAATCTTTCACTAGCCCTTCACAAATCCTTTATGTAAAATTCTTAAATTTTTACTCATACATATTTATCTGATAAATGGTTTTAGAAAGAGAAAATCCTAGGCCCAGAGAATCCTTCTACAAATCCAATAAAAATATCTAGCTGTATTTACTTTTGGATTTTATACAAAAACATAACTCTAATTAAATATAAATGATGTATCAAAAGTCAAAAGTAAATCCCAATGACAATTAGAAAGGTCACTCCTGGGATTTCTGTTATTTTAATCATATTTATTTTTGGCTACTTCTATGTTGTTTACGACCAGCCTTATGAATCATTTAGTACAAAAGGGCTCCGTCAAACTTCAAGTCAGGATATAATTGAAGGTAAATCTATTGATACCAGAGATACTCTTGGTGGATGGAACATTAGGAGTAGTGGTACCTGGTTCAAAGATAACACCGGGAGAAAAATGCTTCTGCGGGGCTTAAATCTTGGAGGAAACACTAAGCTTCCTTACGATCCTAAAATTCCTTCACATGAATCAGATGATTTTTTTGAAGGAAGTGAAATCTCTTTTGTTGGCCGACCATTTCCCTTAAAAGAAGCCGATGAACACTTCAAAAGAATTCAACAATGGGGGTTCCACTTTTTAAGATTTTTAGTAACATGGGAAGCCATTGAGCACGAAGGCCCGGGAATATATGATTCAGCATATCTCGATTACGTACATTCAATTATTGAGAAAGCTAATGAGTATAACATCAACGTATTCATTGATCCCCATCAGGATGTGTGGAGCAGGTATTCGGGAGGGTCAGGAGCACCGAAGTGGACGTTCGATTCTGTTGGACTGGACGTAACTAAATTCAAAGGAAGCGGAGCTGCCGTTGTTCACAATACGTACAGAGATCCTTTTCCAAGAATGATCTGGCCTACGAATTATGGGAAGCTTGCAACGGCCACGATGTTCACACTCTTTTTCGGAGTTAATGACTTTGCTCACAAGACACTAATCGACTCCATTCCGGCTCAGGAATTTCTTCAAGGTCATTTCATCGACGCTATGAAGCAAGTGGCAAAAAAAGTAAAAGGCTTACCCAATGTGGTAGGGTTCGAAACCATGAATGAGCCCACTCTCGGCTACATCGGAAAGAGTCTCGAAGATTATTCTTTTCTAAAAAACGGGGTCACACCGAACTTTTATCAGGGAATGGTCGCAGGCGCCGGAACTCCGATAGAAGTCGAAACATGGACAACGACTTCTACTCAGCTTGTTCAGGAAGAAGATCAGATATTAAATCCGGAAGGCATTTCCGCCTGGTCAAATGGATATGAACCCGTTTGGAAAGAGCATGGAATCTGGGATTATGATCAATCGGGCACCCCTAAGTTACTTCAGCCTGATTATTTCCAAGTGGAAAATCCAAACAAACAATACTTCAAACCTTACGCCGATCGGTATTCAAAAGCTATACGTGAAATCGATGATCGCTTTTTAATTTTCATGGAGCCTCCACTACAAACCGAGATGCCTTCTTGGAAAGGAGAACCAACTGAACATTTTGTCAACGCCACGCATTGGTATGACGGGGTCACCCTGTTTCTCAAGGAGTACATCCCCTATTTCACCATAGATAATAAAACACTCGATTTAATCATTGGTAAAAGGCAGGTCAGAAATCATTTTGATGAGGTTGTGGCCGATCTAAAAAATGGAACCATTCATACCATGGGCGATCGACCTACCCTAATCGGGGAATTCGGAGTTCCAATGGATTTGAACGAAGCCAAAGCTTTTCAATCAGGAGATTTTAGTGAGCAGGAAAAAGCTCTGGATAGAGTATTTCAGGCCATTGATAAAAACATGCTCCATTATGCTTTATGGACTTATGTCGAGGATAATACCAACAAACGAGGAGATCAGTGGAACGGAGAAGATCTTTCCATCTTTTCAGAAGATCAGCGGACTAACTCAGATGATGTTTATTCCGGAGACAGGGCATTGAATGCTGTGATTCGACCGTATCCATACAAAACCTCCGGAACTCCCTTATTTCAACAATTCAACATGACTAAAAAAGAATATGTCTTTAAATATGAAGCTGAAACTTCGGATGTTCCCACAGAAATCTTTATTCCTGAATGGCACTTTGGAGAAGGCTTCGAATTGTATTACTCGAGCGGAAGAGTTGCTTTCGACAAAGAGGCGCAAATGCTTTTGCATTATCCTGAAAATAATGGAGAATCGATTTTGATTATTCGAAAACGTCTTTAAAAACTTTATTTGAATAGCAGGTCCAGTTCACCTAAGGTATTTAAAAAATGCTCATTATGAGGCTCTTTCAGAAACCATGTTTTAACTCCGTCGACCACATCTATTCTGTAGTTTTTTTCTTTGATATGATGCAGAATGAACTTCAGGAAACCCTCGATACCAAAGGCGATCACAAACCTATCCCATTCATCCGGGCCACAATTTGTAATTTGCCCCACTTTTCCATCTTGTCCCGGATCCAGATCAACCACCAGGTAATTTCCTGAATAATCATGACTGATCGGGAAATAATGCTTACTAGCGGTTTTGCATTTTAAAAAGCCCTCGGGATAGCACTCTAAATCATCATCCAGATCCAAATCATAGGTCTCTGCAACTTCGCACATTTTCTTCCACTCTTCAACCGATTCTTCAAGGCTTAAAAACTCCAGCCCAAAGAACAATCCATGACCTTTGGATTCTCCATTAAAAGTTAAGTAAAGTTGTCTCACAGCTTCCGGAAGCTTCAATCCGATTGACTTTTCTATTTTATATAAAGCTTCAGGAGTAGTAGGTGGATTCATAGAACCCATCAATTCTGGAAAATCTTTTTTAAGGTGTTTTTCAATTTCTGAAAAAAGTTGCTTGATCATGAATGGTAACTGGTTTTGTGTCTAAGATATGAGAAATATGGTTGCGAACAAGATAGACTTTCGAACTCCGAAAATTTATTTAATGCCGACTTAGCTGATCAAAACTAAAAACCATGCCGTTCGCTGAGTTGAAAAACAAATTAAATAGATCTAATAAGATGTTTTGAATAGTAGATTATAATAGCTAAGCAGGTGATCTTATTATAATTGCTCTGATTTTTGTTTCCTTCGGAATGCTACTTTCATCGACATCATAAGAATAGTGATAGGCATCGAGCAGAAAACTCATATTTCCATATTCTACATAAGTTCTGCCCTCTATTTCCGAGCCATGAACTTCCACGCTTCCAAACGTTTCTTCTAGTTCACCAAAAGTACTACCTACCTTAAGTCCATCCCACGTTACAGCTCCCTGGGTTGTAATTACAATAGACAAAACGTATTCACTTTCTACTGGAATATAACCTAATCTGGCTCCTTCCCTATCCTTAATATAATAGACCTCAAAAGTGCCTTCACCCGTTTTCAGAATTCCTTTTTCAAGATTTTTTGATACATCTTTAATCTTTTGTCCAATCCCAATTCCATAGAAATAAGTATCTCTTATGCGTATTTTTTCGTCCTCTTCGGAATTATCATTCTTCGTCGAAAGCATAAAAAATATCTCTCCCGTCCAGTTTAGCTCATTCCATAAATCTTCCGCCTTTTTTGAGAACTCCGGGCCGGAGGGGTCTACTTCTTTTTTGTTTTCATCCAACCAGCGGATCATAGTTTCTTCATCCCGGAAGTAATATCGATTTTCGCGGACGTAGGGTTGGTTAAATTCATCTTTAAAAAATTGCTGGCTGAAGATAAAAATCAAGCCTTCGGGACCAAAGTAGTAGTCCGTGACCTCTTCTCTATTCTTTTGATATGCTGTTGTTTGCACCTTTATTTCATTTCCCTTAAAACTCCAGCTTTTAATTTCCAAAGGGTGATCATTAATTGTGTCTGACCTTAATACGACCGGCTCAACCGTTGCACTTCGATCGTTTATTAGCTTGAATAATTCCCTGATTTTCTTGATGTGCCATTCCACATCAGGCTGACAGACAATATTTGTCCAACCCAGCAAGAAGATTACTGTTAGAATTACTTTGTTTACTTTAATCTTTGAAGAAAGCATCTTTTCGGAGTCAGCCCCAAGCATCTTGAGTGCAAAAGTTTCATTGCGTTAATTAAAGATACATTTTTAAAAGCAGAATCAAGATGAGTTAAAACTATAGACGTACATCTAAACTCATGGAACCAACAGAAATATCCGATTTGGCTTGAACAAGGCTGAAAAAATTAATCTTGAAGCCTATCCATTATAATAATTGGTTAAAACTGATGGATTTATACCAATTAAACTACATAATGACGCTTATCTATAAAATTGAATCTTATGGTTATGGTTACACTTTTGGTTTCTTTATATCTTATGATATAAACACTAACTTATGAACCAGTTGCCTTCACACATTAGCGAACGAAAAGGGCCCAGAAGCGCCAAAGACTTAGATCCTGAGGTTTTGGAATACCTCAATTCAGGAAAAACGGAAACCAAAAATCTTGTCGAATGGCTGTCTGTTGATCAGCTGGCTTTATTGGAATTGGTTCTAAATAATCTTAATAGATCTGAATGGTTCAAGACTTTTGAAAGAGCCACTAAAGAACAGAAAAAACCAACAGCTAACAGTACGACTCGTATTATTGGAGAAACTTTAGGGCTTCAGACTGAAGATAAATCCCTTTATGAGCGCTTAAGAAATCATACCAGTGATGTTGTGAGGTGTTGGGCTTGCTGGGGAGAAAGTCTTCATTATGATGATAACGGAGAGCTTCTCGAAGCAATGAAGCCTTATGCTGCCGATAGTCATTTTGGGGTTCGTGAAGTAGTAATTTTTGCTACGAAAGAGCGACTGATTGAAGATCTAGATAAAGCCATCGATCTGCTATCTCGATGGACTTCATCAAAAGAAGAAAACATTCGCAGGTATTCAGTTGAAACTTTACGTCCCATTGGAGTGTGGACTAAAAAGATTGCTGAATTTCAAAGTCATTCAGAAAAAGGGCTTCCACTTTTAGAATCCCTCAAGGCCGACGAGTCCAAATATGTTAGAGATTCCGTAGCCAACTGGATCAACGATATAGCAAAATCAAATCCCGATTGGGCAAAACAAGTGTGTGATCGATGGGAAAAAGAATCGGATCATAAGCACACTGCTTACATCATCAAAAGAGGGTTACGATCACTGAAGTAAAGCCAAATAATAGAACCACTACCTAACGTCTTACCTCAAACATAATGCTATCAGTGGCGAATGCAGTAAAAATGCCTAGCCCATTATTAACATTAGAAGGAGGTTCATTTAAATCCCTGGAGTCCTGAACACTGTTTTCAAAAAGATCAACATATTCATCATTTACTGAAAATACCGTTGCAACATATCGGCCATAGCTTTCCAATCCAATACCAATAATTTCAAACGAAGTTGCTTCGGAAGGCTCACTAATCGTGTTGAATGAAGCTAATAGTTCAAGTGATTGTTGGGGGACTTCCTCTGGTAAAATGGGAGCCAATTCATCTAACCTACTTTCAATAATTATGAAGTAAAATCTATTAGGCTCTGAATCCCATGTTAGGGTAATACGCTCTTCGTTAAATAACCTTTCTACTTCTCCCGCCAATGAAAATCCAAAAGATAAGGGTGGAATTCTCAGCACAGAATCTGTTAACTCAAGATTCATAGGTCGTTGAGGTACTATTGTTTGTGATGTTGCAGTTCTTCCATTAGAGGTGATTTCCAAAACATACTCTCGACCTCCGAGAACCTGTAAATCGTTCCTATTATATTCATACTTCCCGGTTTCAACATTAAAATTTAAAGGAAAGGAACTTTCACCATTTGATAAAGAAACCACGGCATCTGTAACAGGATCGGGGTTAACTTCATCACTATCTATGGGAGCCAAACCTTCAATGGTAATGTTATCGACCGGTTCATTTTCAAAAATGAACCCTTCCACTACAAAGTTATTGAATGGCGCAGGGTCATCCCCTTGGAAACACCCTGAGATTATTAAAATTGGAAATATGATGATGTGTCTAAAAAACTTTTTCATGACTTTGTACTTAAAAATCGATACCAAAAGAAATATTAGGAGTCGTACCCAAGAAGGTGACGTCAGTAATCAAAACAGGTTGCTGTGTAAAATCATACTCTACGAAAGAGATATTCTCCCTTCCATACAAATTGAATATTGAAAGCCCTAAATCTGCTTTGGCTTTACCAATATTGAATTTGTAATGTGCTGAAACATCCAGTTTATGATAAGCCGGTAACCTTGAACCATTTCGATCTCCAATACCAACAAAATTAAACTCATTACTATCTAATAACTCCACATTATATTGACCTTCCGGTTCAGAAAATGGCCTTCCAGACCCATAAATAAATGTAGAAGACAAAACCCATTGACCGACTTCATAGCTATGCACCATCTTGAATTCATGTAATTGATCATGAAGGGCAGGGAACTCATTTCCTTCATTTAAATCTTCGAAGGTATTCCTGATATTGCCCACAGTATATGAAGCCCAACCGGTATAATTACCCTGTTTCTTTTGAATTAAAAATTCAATACCCTTCGCCTCTCCATCACCTGTAAAAAAGAGTTGATTAGGGTCAAAACTGTCATCATTTCTAAACCTCAACGAAAACTCTGAAAGTCCCGAAAGATCTTTATAATAACCTTCTACATCAAAAAGCCAGTTATCAATTTCATAGCTCGCTCCCAACACATAATGATCGGCCTCACTAATGTCAACAAGTTCTCCGTCGGTGAGTAACCAAAACTCTCTTGCTCCTTCTGTTATACTTTCATTGAGGACACGGTTTACAAACTGATAATGTTTACCGTAAGCAGCTTTTAACTTGATTTTAGGTGTCAACTGGTAAGTCAAATTTGCTCTTGGCTCCCACAATAAGTCATCTTCATTTTCGTACTTCGATAATCTTAAACCAGTAGTTAAATTCAGTTTATTACCTATTTTTTGCTCGTTTGAGACATAAATCGAACCATATTGAGCTTCCTGATTACTCTGTAGAATAATTACTGTATCATCCCGAACATTGTTATAGTCAACTTTTGTTAGGGTATATGAAATACCAAAATCCGTTTTTGATCTTGATGATCTTTGCCATTCAAAATCAGCCCGAGCCGAAATATCTACCACATTATTATCTTCAAAGCTTTGCTGACTTAGAGAAAACAAAGTGGTATCCTCCTGAACTACTTCGGCAAAGCCATCTCGGTTAAAGGTTGAAAAGAACTCAGATCCCGCTACGAGAAAATTTGAATAGAACTTTGGGTTCCATTGACGAGACCATTTTCCGGAAATTCCCTTATTCCCATAATCAGTAGTTTCAAATAAATCAAAGAACAAGGTCGTTGGTACGGCTGGTCCTTGAATATCTCTTGTTAGATTTCTTGATTCATCAAGGAAATCCTGCCCATTGTACACACTTACCGTGATTAAATCCTTTTCTGAAGGTCTGTAAGAAAGCTTACTGTTCCAGTCATAAAAGTAAAAATCAGGTTGAAGTGTTGTTACTTCACTATCATCAATTGTGGGGTCATTGAACCCATCATCACCAATTTGGCTATCTGAGATACTTTCGAATAATCCGGTTTGCAATACATCGGTATAGGACCTTCTTCCTGCAATCAAGAAAGAAAGATTTTTAGTGATAGGAGCTTCAAAATACCCGTTTACACTCAGAAGGTTCACATTAAAACCACCCTGGATTTTTTCAAAACTTCCTGTCTTCCCAGTGAGCTCAACTACACTGGAGGTTCTTCCACCAAATTGAGCCGGAAATGCGCCTTTGTGGAGTTGAACATCCTTTATAGCATTGGCATTAAAAGCACTGAAAAAACCAAAGAAATGGTCAACCTTATAAATGGTGATTCCATCGAGTAGTACTAAATTTTGATCCGGAGTACCTCCCCTTACAAACAGTCCCGAAGAATTTTCATTAGTACCGCTTACCCCGGGAAGCAATTGTAAAGAACGAAAAATATCCGTTTCACCGATACTTGGGAGAAGCTCTAATTGTTTGGTAGAAATAGTTGTGGTACTGACTCCAGACGAAGCATTCAATATCTTATTTGCGTTCGCTACAACCAATACTTCTTCCAATTGTGAAGTAATTGGCTCAAGCTCTATAATCAGAAGGTCTTTAGAACCATTTAGAACTACATCTAGAGTAATGGTTTGATAACCAACATAAGAAACAACCAATGTGACTTCATTAGATTCTATATCAAATAAGGAAAAGAAGCCATCTACGTTAGTTGTTGTTCCAATAACTGTTCCTTCAATGACAACGGTGGCAAAAGGAAGCACCTCACCAGAAGCTTTCTCTACTACTTTTCCAGATAGTGTATTTTTCCCAAAAGCGATGCTATGAAGGATTATTAATACAAAAAATAAAAATGATTTGAGTAGGTAATTATTCAGCATAAGCTTCTTTCCAAAAATTCAGAACAAGTCTAGAAAGGGTATGAGTTAGTTATGCTTTAAATCTTTGTGAAGCTGAAAAATTAGGGGCTGAACTGTCTTGATTCTTTGACCCACTGCTAACGGTAAATGCTTATTAAATCTAAAGCTATGATGAAGCTGAAAAATTTAAAGTTGAAACTGACTAATCGGTAAATAAAGTCTCCGGTTTTCTAAACTATAGTTATGATCTTTGCATCTACTTCAGTAAAAATTCTTTTAATAAGAATCAAAGCATGCGAAATGAGTATAAAATATCGATTGGTATTTCTTTGGCACTCGCCTTGGTAATTGCTTTCCGGTGGGTTACAATTTCTGACCAAATCCCAGAGTTAAAACTATACATACCTGAAAGTGATACAAATCAGCAATTCTTGTTCATAGTAGTTAGTGTTTTCTTGACTTCGCTGTTGTTTTTTCAGTACAATTTTTTCTGGAAAAAACTGACTTACCGGCTGTCAAATAAGCTATTCCGGTATTCAATTGACTTTGCCATAAACTTTGTCCTGATCATTGTTACTTCTTTGTTTTGGACGAGCCTATCGTCGGCTTTTATAGATGCTGGACCCAAAAAAGGATTGTTACCTTTCGCCTCTATGAGAAACTCAATAATTGCAATAATTACAGTTTCAATAGCCTATTCATATGATACCTTTCAAAAATCCAAACAGGATAGGTACAAGCTATTAACTGTAACAAAGGAAAAAGTTGAGGCTGAGTTAGCTGCTTTAAAAGCACAAATCGACCCGCACTTTCTTTTTAACAGTTTAAACTCATTGACCGGAGTGATACGACAAGATCAAAAAGAAGCGATCCATTTTGTAAATCACCTTTCTGAAACACTTCGGTACACACTCGAAAACAAAAATCAAAACCTTATTAGCCTTGAAGAAGAACTGAATTACCTTAAATCCTATGAATATATGATGCACAAAAGATTTGGAGATGCCTTTAAAATCAACTTTCAAATTGCATCTGACAAGCTTAAAAGGAAAGTACCTCAGTTTGCCCTTCAGCTGCCCATTGAAAACGCCTTTAAGCACAACATCGTTTCTTTAAAAAAGCCTCTTATCATCGATATCAAAACGGGTGAAGATCATTTAATAGTTAGCAACAATGTTCAGTTAAAACAATCTGAGTCAGGACATGGTATTGGCCTATCCAATCTCTCAAAGCGTTATGAGCTACTAAATGCGAAGCCTGTAGAGGTAGAACAGAATGAAGAAAACTTCATCGTTAAAATATCTTTGATCTAAATATGAAAGAGCTAAATGTAATCATTGTCGAGGATGAATTCGGTGCTGCTAACAACTTAAAACTATTACTACAGGAGGTAGCTCCCGAGATCAAAATAATGGATATACTTCCCAGCATCGAAGAGGTAGTTGCGTGGATGGATAAAAACAATCATCCAGATCTGGCCTTTTTTGATATCGAATTGGAGGATGGTCTCTCATTTGAGATATTCAAAAAAACAACGATTAAGTTTCCAGTTATTTTTACAACGGCATATAATGATTATGCCATTGCAGCTTTCAAAGTTCATAGCATTGATTATTTGCTGAAGCCTATTAAAGAAGAAGATCTTTTATTCAGCATACAGAAGTTTAGAGAGTTCCATGATTCCAACACCAGTATTGAAACGATTGAAAGTATCTTAAGAACGGTTTCTCAAAAATCAAACACTTCTTTTCTTGTTCACTTTCGGGACAAAATGATTCCATTGGCTGCAACGGATGTGGCTTTTTTTCATATTAAAGGGGGATTGGTCCATGCCACTAGTTTTAAAGGTCAGGTATATCCAATTGATCATAGTTTGGATGAACTGGAAGAAACACTGAATTCGAAGGAATTTTTTAGGGCCAACCGACAATTTATCATCAATAAAAAAGCCATTGAGGATATTGAATTTTACTTCAATGGTCGCTTGTCAATCAATTTGAAAATTGAGCAGGAGGATATGATACTTGTCAGCAAGGCTCGTGTTCCAATTTTTAAAAACTGGATGACGAAGTAGGAGCAAATTCCAGCTTAACTCTTATTCAAATTTCAGCACTTGATATTTTTTTAAATCACTTCAATCCGCATTTAGTCAGCTTAAGGTCAGCATTTTTCAGCTTCAATATATTTTCATCGATAAGGCTCTAAAAACGTCGTTAATTCCATTGAGATTAATAAAAAAAGTATGAAAAAGATGATTTTAATTGCTTTTGCTTTATCGATAACATACCTAACAAAAGCTAAAGAGGATATAACAGGAATATGGCTTACAGAAGAAGGAAATAGCAAAGTAGAGATTTCCCAAAATGAAGAAGATTATACAGGGAAAATCGCTTGGATGGTTAAGTCAACGGATAAAAATGGAAACACCATAAAAGATAGAAAAAACCCGAATAAGGAGCTCCGAGATCGACCTATTTTAGGATTGGCGATACTTCAAAATATCGAGCTCCAGAATGGAAAAGGTTATGGGCAGATTTACTCACCTAAAAAAGGACTCACACTGGATTGTGAGGTGGTATTAGTAAATCCAGATGAACTACAGATAAATGTGACGTATCGAGGCTTCACCCGACAGAAAACGTGGACAAGGACTTCACTTTAAATAATTCCAGATAAGAGGACTTACTAAAAGTTAAGAAAATGGCCTTCACTATTTCCAGAGTTTTGATCAAACTGAAATACATCTGCTTTCTGGCCTTAATGATCAACCAAACTGTCTTAGGTCAAAACACAGTTCAAGAATTCAGCTTTGATTCCTATGAAGAAATTTGGAATCAGGTGAAAGCTAAAAACCCCGATTTAGAAAGTTACAGGTTAAACATTGATAAGGCGAACTATGATGTTAAGGCTTCTAAAGCATTTCGACTACCTACGGTCACTGGAACATTTAATGGCCAGAGGAATTTTGATCTTGCTACAACGCCCTTACCCGGGGAGATAGCTGGTCAACCGGGAAACACTGTTGATGTCCAGTTTGGGCAGGATTTCGCTTATAATGCCGGAATTAGCATCAATAAAAGTTTTTTGGATCGACAATCGGCTCTAAAGTTGAAAATGTCCAAACTAAATGCAGAAATGGCCACGGCTCAGCAGGCGGCTTTTCTGGAACTACTTGATCAGCAAACAGGCTTATATTATTATTCAGCTTTGGTAGCGAAGCGCGCCGTTCAACTTTGGGAACAGGATCTCCAGCTTAGCGATAGTGTGGCCACAATCATCTTAAATCGATACGAGGAAGGATTGATAGATGCAATTTCAGCCAATCAAGCAAGAATCAATGTACTTACCGTACAACAAAATCTGAACAACAATCAGCAGTTGTATCAACAAAGTATCGATGAATTGAGGAAGCTGTTAGGTTGTCTACCAGAAGATAAACTAGAATTAAATGAATCTCTTCAGTACGAACTGCCAAAAGTGTTTAGTTCGGAAAGATTAACATCGAATCAGGACATTGCGCTCGCTTCAATTAACAAAGATCAGGCTCAAACACAGGTATCGATTCAAAAATCACTATTCATTCCGCAGCTTTCATTAAATACATACTTGGGAAGACAGCAGTTTCGAAATGATTTTGGACTTTCATTCGATGGCGATGAATGGAGCAATTATAGCTACGCCAGCTTAAATCTTAACATCCCTATTTTCTCCGGGCTTTCAAAAATCAACCAGCTTAAATCAAGTAAACTGGATTTGGAGCGAGCAAAAAATGATTTACAAACGGAAATAAATAAAGCAATGATAGAAGACAACAGATTGATCAACGACTATCATTTAAGCTTAAGAAATACTAAACTGACCAAAGATGCTTACGAATTGTACGAGGAAAATAGCTTACTTTCTTACCAACAATATGAAGAAGGCCTCATAAGTCTTGATCGGTATTTAACGGTATTTCAAGACTATTTAAAATCAGAAAATACCTTTTTGAATTCATTACTGAACAACTACAATTACTACAGTCAAATTGCACCCAGAATTCTAAACTGATGAAGAAATCGATATTTAAAAGTTCTATTCTAATTGTTGTTATTGCATCGGTTTGTTCTTGTAACTCCACCGATACTACCTTACCAGAAAAAGTAGATATTATTGACGCCGTATTTGCCAGTGGTCATACCATGCTTGAGAATGAATATCAGGTTACTGCCAATACAGAAGGTTATCTTGTAACAACGAAGGTTGTTGAGGGTGATACGATTTCGGTTGGAATGCCACTTTTTCAACTATCAAACGAAGTGCAGAATGAACAGCTGATTAACGCTCAGGTTACTTATCAGGATGCTCTGCAAAACGTGCAAGCTGATGCTCCGGAACAGGTTCAGATAAGGCTTCAGATACAGCAGGCTCAAAGTCAACTGGAACTGGACGAGAATAACATGAAACGCTATGCCAAGCTCGTGAAGACCGGGGCGGTCTCTCAATTGGATTATGATAAAATTCTAACTCAATACGAGCATTCAAAACACCAAGTTGAAATTCATCAAAAATCATTGAATGACTTAACGAATCGGTTAAAACTCAACCTTAGCAATTCAGAAACCCAGCTTAAAATACAGCAGGAGGGTGTGGATGATTATTTCCTTTCTTCCAATATCACGGGAGTTGTTCTTCAGGTATTTAAAAAACAGGGAGATTTAGTGAAAAAGGGTGAACCACTAGCTAAAATCGGTGGTGGAAAACCGATGGCGAAACTGCTAATCGCCGAGGAAGATATCAACAGGATTCAGTTAGGGCAAAAGGTTGCCATATCACTTAACACTGATCGGGAAAACCTAAAACAAGCCACGATTTCCAGAATTTACCCTGCTTTTGACGACATAGAACAGTCTTTCATATGCGAAGCCATATTTGATGTAGAAGAGAAACTATATGCCAACACTCAATTGCAGGCGAACATTATAGTTGATGAAAAGCAGCAAGCCATGGTCATTCCTTCGGAATATTTATTGGAAGGCGATTCAGTAATAACTGAAGATGGAACATCCGTAACGATCAATATCGGTATTCGAAACAATGAATGGGTTGAAGTTCTTTCAGGTCTGGATGGTTCTGAAGTGATCAAAAAAGTGAAAGGAATATGATCGCTAAAACGAATTTAAAGGTCTCTCTTTCGCACCTCGGCCCCAGAATAAAACAAACGATGGTGGCCGTATTGAGCGTCACCTTCGGAATTTCAATGTACATATTCATGAATGGTTTTATGAGTGGGGTAAATACTACTCAGAACGATTTGGCATTCAGTACACTGGCCCACCTGAGAATTTTTAATGATCTCCCGGAAGATCGATCCAACCTATTGGAAAATGAATCCAAGGGAGTTAAAGCGAACGTTAGAAGTCCTAAAGTAATCCAGTACACCAAAGGCATTCGCAATTCCAACACTATTATTCAAACCGTAAATCAAAATTCTGAAGTGATCGGAGTTACACCTCAGGTAAATGTGAATGTTATTTTCCGAAAAGGTGCTACGCACGTAAATGGTGTATTGGCAGGTGTAGATATTAAAAATGAGCACCAACTCTTTGAAACAGGCAAGTACGTTATTGAAGGCAATTGGTTTGAATTACAATATCGGGGTGACGGATTGATTTTGGGAGTTGGTCTTGCCGAAAGACTGGGAGTTGTAGTAAACGATAACATCAATGTTTTTACCAGTGATGGAATAGATCGAAATTTTAAGGTCATAGGCCTCCTAAAAACGACTATTTCAGGAGTAGATAATGCGAAGGCTTACCTACGAATAAATACTACCAGACAGTTGATTTCTCAAAACCAAAGTTATGTAACAGATATTCAGGTGAATGTAAGAGATATGAATTCAGCCAATGCAGTCGCCGAATCTATTGCTACTAAGGTAGATTACAAAGTAGAATCATGGATGGAATCCAGCGGGCAATTGCAGGCTGGGGCAGAATTAAGAGATATTATCGCTATTGCCGTTTCTTTGACGATTCTACTCGTTGCAGGGTTTGGGATTTACAACATCATGAATATGACCGTCAATGAGAAAATCAAAGAGATTGCCATTCTAAAAGCCATGGGGTTCGAAGGGGTAGATATCGTCCAAATCTTTTTGGTTCAATCCGTCGTGATTGGCATGATTGGCGGTTTCGTGGGAATGATTTTTGGTTACCTGGTTTCGGTCATAATCAATCAATTACCTTTTGAAATAGGTTCTTTAAGTCACCTTCCAATGGATTATAACCCAAAAGACTATGCTATGGCATTCTTATTTGGCTTGATCACTACATTCACCGCCGGATATCTTCCAGCTAAAAAAGCTTCTAAAGTAGACCCCGTAGAAATCATAAGAGGATGAAAAAAGATATAGCACTCGTAGCAAAAAACATTATTAAATACTTCCATGAGCCTAATACTTTTCAGGTTCTAAAAGATATATCTTTTGATGTTCATAAAGGGGAGTTTCTTGCGCTGATTGGAAAATCCGGATCAGGAAAATCTACCTTGTCGTATGTTCTATCAACGATGGATACTGATTATGAGGGTCAACTGCTTATAAATGATTCTCTAATCACAGGAAAATCACAAAATCAGTTAGCAGCATTCCGTAATGCGAATATCGGATTTGTATTCCAGTTTCATTATCTGCTTCCTGATTTTTCAGTCTTAGATAATGTTATGCTCCCGGCCTTGAAGCTAGGCAAAAAAGGAAAGGAAGAAATTCGGGAAGCAGCCTATTCAAACTTGAAGATATTGGGCTTGGAAGACCAGGCTTTAAAAATGAGTAATAAGCTTTCTGGAGGTCAGCAGCAGCGGGTAGCCATTGCACGCGCCTTGATCAATGAACCAGCAATCATTATGGGTGATGAGCCAACCGGAAACCTCGATTCCAAAAATACAAACATCGTGTTCGACACACTGAGAAAATTAGCAGAAGAAAGAGGGCAAACCATCATAACTGTGACCCACGATGAAGAATTTGCTCAAAGGTGTGACCGTATTCTGGAATTGGAAGATGGAAAGCTGGTTAATGAAATTACTAACCAGCATACCCTTTCAGTCTCTTAATAAAAAAATCAGATGCTTCAATTTATTTGACGTTCAAACTCCGAGCTTCTCTGACTCTTTTGATACTTGACCCATTTATCAAATTGCTTTTCGTCCAGAATTGATTTCATAGCTTCATCGAGTTTTTCCTGCTCCTGGTTAGTTTTCATTCTAATTGGTGGAATGGTTTGTTGAATTTCATTCTTAACCCCGTTCATTTTTGACCTATCCCTGTTCTGAATCGCAATCTGAACGTTTCTTTGAAACTCATCTTCAAGATTTTGAAGAGTTACTCCATTTTCCATCACCATCTCGTCCATCTTGATGTTGTATTCATAAATGGCTTGAGCTATATCCTTAGCTTTCGTTTCATCTTTTACTTTCAGTTTCTTGACAACCTTTTCATAATCGTAGATGACAATACCTGCTGCCTTCTCGGCATCAAAATCTGGTGGCTGGAATCCACCAGCTCTGGGTTGACCAATTAATGAGCTGTTGAATAAAGCTGTACTTATAATAAGTATTATGATCGTTTTAGACATGATATTTTTTTCTCAAATATCACGTCACTACACTTATAGGGGCTTAGTTTTCTTTCTCAAGCTTCCAAAACGAAACGTGAAGTAGACAGATTCAGCACTTCAAATGATTACAGGATAAATGAAAGCAGAGTAATAAAGTAGTATGGTACACCAGAGTAATGTGTACCATACTTTACCATATTCAAATTGATTTTTGCGACTTTAAGCGGAATAACTGTTTCTTTCTTCTGGAACTTCGCTGAGGTACTGTACAAATTCATACTGATTTCCATCCGCATCAGCGAAATAGTCTCTGATCCTGAATTTTTCGACCTGTTTTGGGTAATCTCTTTTGTACCCATTTTTTAAGAGATTTTTGGCAATCTCCGCAACATCCTGCACTACAAAACCTAGGTGATTTATCCCGATACCATCATAATCTCCACCAGCTTTTGCAGCGTTATTTGTCGCCCTGTTTATGGCAATGTAGGTATCGTCATCACCAAGATGAACCCATTCTCTTAAATCGTTGCCTCCTCCTCTTATTCGGAAATGAGGAAAAGCAGTTTGGAAGAATTTGATTGCTTCTTGAGGATCACGGACAGTAATGTTAGCATGCTCCATGTAAATTCGTTGTGTTCTCATAAACTTGTGTTTTTTGTTGAATACAAAGCTCGGAAGTACTTATGCGCTGCAAAACGGACTTAAGTACAAAAGATCAACTGTACCATGGTACAGGTCAGGAAGAAAATTTCTTTAAAATCAGATACTGAGCAACCCCCTTTTGAGGGCGATATCTACGGCTTCCGTACGGGTACTTCCATTCAGTTTGGATAGTATGGACGTTACATGAAACTTAACAGTACGTTCCGCTATGAACAATTGCTCTCCTACCTGCGTATTAGTTAGGCCTTTCTGTATCAATGTCAGCACCTCCAGTTCACGTTTTGTGAGAGGTAAATCTGGATAGTGAAGCTCTTTGCTTGAGCTTCCTTTCGCTTCATAAGCCTCCACTTCTTTCCCAAGAAGGGATAGCTGTTTCTGAAGATCTTTTACTTTTTGGAGGGCTTCATGCACATAATCTTCATTATTCCGTGAATGATCAAGAAGTGAAATAATGGCTTCAATATGAGGGCGAAAGACCCGTTCCAGCAGATCACGAATATTTACACCTTCACCCATATGGTCATTTCCATAAGCCTGCCTCAATCGTGTACGTTGTATAGCAGTTCCTACTAGTTCACTGATAGTATTAAGAATAGCCAGTTCCTTTTCGTCAAGTTGCCTGCTTTCCTTACTAAGCAGATTCATAAGACCAACTTTATGACCATTAATGATCACAGGTATCGTCGCGTGAAATTTCAGGTCTTTTGTGCCAGTACTGACGTCTTTCAACCTTGAACAGGTAATCTCGCTGATATTCATCGCTTGGTCAATATCATCAGATAGATACTGCTTTATGCAGTAACACCAGCCGGACAGGCGCTCTGGATGATTACTTAAGGCAGGCGGTAGATTGTGTGAAGCAGCCAAGTAAACCGATTTATTATCGGGTTCTGTAAGCCAGATCCAGCCTGTCTCTAAGTTCAGGATTTCTACTGTTTTCTCTAGTGATTTACGAAGAGCGGAATGCAGAGAATGCTCTCTGTTCAGGTGGCTAGCTATTTCATACAAATGAGAGAAGTAATGCTTATCGTCCATTGTTCCTGGCTAAATTATAGAAATAAGCACATAATTACCGTTGCTCGCGGCCAAAGTTGGAGCTGTATCATTTCCTACTTGTCTTTAGCCTCCTCTGTTTCTTCTGAACTCAGCTCGGGTCCTTTCCTGAATTTCTTTAAAAGCTAAGTATTGATCTTCATCAAGTATAGTTTTCATACTTTGATCTCTTTCAGCACTTAGGTTCCTCAACTTTCTGATTTTAACAAATCGAGAAGAACCAGAATTCTTTATCTGATTTAAATTTTCAAGAAACCCATAGTTGATATAGCTAACTTCTTTGGTTTGATCCTCATTAAGTCTTAAAGTTTCCTTGAACATCCTATTCACCTGCTCTACCTTACTTTTTTGCTCTTCGGTAAGAATGGCCTGAGCACAAGTATCATATGATATACTTAAAAGTATTAAGGCTACAAAAAGTATTAAATGCTCTTTCACTTGATCGTTCCCGTCACTCTATTGAATTGAACGAGCAAGTATTCAGCTATTCACAGTTTTATTAATGAAGCTTCTAAAAGCGCAAGTAAAGTGCCTGGATGTTATTGGGAAACAACAGGTATTATTATGTTGATATATCAATCAAATTCCAAAGCATCCCCATCATCCGGGATCCAGGTTTTATTTAACAGTCCTTCCTTAGAAAGGATTTCTTTCAATTGTTGGCGACTAGTCGGACAATGGTTTACAGCCTCTAAATGATTAGCAATCGCTTTCCCGGGCGAATTCCTGATGAATTTTACGATATCATCAATTCTCATCAGTAAAGGCTGACCAATATCCAGTTGGGCTGTTCCTGAAGCGACCACTGTAATATCCGGCTTTAGTTCATCAAGGGCCTTCTTAACCTCTGGTGTATAGATTGTGTCGGATGAAAGATAGAGACTGGGTTCGTTTGGTAGTTCGATATAAAATCCCGTCACATTGCCCATCGGTTTAGCTATAAATCCATAGCCGTGTCTAGCAGGAATTCCGGTAATAGAACCACCAAGGTATTCTGATTTTTGCCAATACTTGATAGTTTGAGAGACTAGCAAGCCTTTCTTTTTAAATAGCTCTTCATCTAACTCACTGCATACAACCGGAATATTATTTTCTATCAAAAACGCTTCAGCGACCTTATCAATATGATCAGGGTGTTTGTGGGTGACCAAACAATCTGTTATTCCTCGGAAGGACTCTTTTGCATTATCAGGCAAATCAACAACTGGATTCTTTCTTGGCCTAAACCTAAGCAGGGTAAACGTTGGATAAACCCCTTTTTTAGACATCATTGGATCAACTAAGATTTTTCGATCACCAGATTCTACGATCATGGTCGCGTTTCTGATGTGTTGAATCTTCATTGATCAAATTTTATGATAACATTTTAAATTAGAAAACTCAGGTCTGAAAAAATATTTTGATTCAAGCTATTATACTTACTGGTCTTAAGTAAACAGCTCTATTTAAGTATCAGGTCTTTATCGGATGGAATTAGAAATCAGAGCGATTTCCCACCTCTTATGACGAATAATTAATAATAGATTAATCTGACTTAATATTTATTCTTCAGTTTTTTCATTCTCCTCCTGATCAGCCTCTTCTAAACCTTCCTCTTTTTCTTCAATAGGAGCCTCTTCTCGACTCACATGGAACACAAACTGTTTATCCATCGTAAACTCGTAAATCGCTTCCCTGGTCAACTGATTCGCCTTTTCCGACTGCTTTAAAATCGCAAGAAGATCCTGAGCTACTACTGAGGTCTTTATGTCATTGATCGCTTTACAATCATATACTCTCAAGGTAAAAGCAAATCCCCCTTTTTGTTTAGCATCAATATCCTTAAACTCAAAAGCAGAAAAAGGATATTCCTGCGTTTTTTGTGCTGAGTCGACCATTAGTTTTAGAATTGCAGGTCTGTATTTGTGCCATATTGGACTGTACTTGGTTACCATTTTTTTAGTATTTGTTTCTAGGCCATTTTTAATATGACCTATTTTTCTTTGTAAAGTTTTTTTATTTCAAGCCGGATAAGGACTTTATAGTGTCAATGCTTTTGTAAATCAGCAAAAATTAATTCTAACTCCGGTCGTGTTTTACTTAATTTCTGAGCTAACCTGGATAACATAGTTTCTCTATCTTTATCCTCCAGTTCAAAATCTCGATCTGATAGTACCGGGAAACGAAGTTTTAACATCGCTTTTTGTTCCCGCCAGCTTCTTAGTATACTCATGAATGCAAGGTACAATTAATAATTGGATTCGGAGAGTCATATACCCTATTGTATGGATCAATGTTGATAAATAAGGCATTTTATCAGAAAACTATGTATCCCCTTATAGACTGTAAGAACCGAAACTGGATTTAGCTTTTAATCGATTTCTAAGCTCACTGATCCTTATAATAATTTCCTCTTCTGAAGGCATCAGATAGGGCTACTGGTATTTTTGATTCTTCCTCGATAACTCTTGCTCTGGCTTTTTCAACTTCTGCCAACATTTCTTGTTCAAGTGCCACAGCCATTGCCCTGCGTTCTTCAGCTTTTGCATTCGCCACATCAAGGTCGGCCATGGCCTGATCGATACGCAGCTTTGCTCCTATGTTCGTACCGATATTTATATCAGCAATATCTATGGATATGATTTCAAATGCCGTACCAGCATCTAATCCATCTTCTAAAACATGTTGTGTGATTTGCTCCGGTTTCTCTAACACTTCCAAATAACTAGAGGCCACACCAATGCTGGAAATAATACCTTGGCCCACTCTAGCCATGATGGTTTCCTCACCTGCTCCACCAACCAGCTGCTGGATGTTGGTCCTAACTGTGACCATTGCCTCTGCAAGTAACTGAATACCATCGACCGAAACAGCCGTGATCTTTGGAACTGTAATGATGTACGGAGTAACTGACACTTGTACTGCATTGAGTACATCCCTGCCAGCAAGATCTATTGCAGTAGCCTGCTGAAAGCTCAAGTTAAGATTGGCTTTATCGGCCACAATAAGTGCTTTGATAACCTTATCAAGGTTTCCATCGGCCAGGTAGTGTGTTTCTAAAAGTTGTGTATTTACCCCCTCAATACCCGCTTTGGTGACTAATATTAATGACTTAACGATCAGTCCGGGTGGAACCTTTCTGAACCTCATGAAAATCAGGTCTATCAAGTTCACTTTGACCCCGGAGAATACAGCAGTAATCCATAAATTTATTGGGATAAAATAGAAAAGGAGCCATAAGCCTATCAGTGAGCCGACAATGATCAGAATAATGAATACCGGCATATGGATCTATTTTAAATGATAAGGTGAAATGGAAAGATACGGTTATTTGACAATCAAACAGGAGATTATTGGATTTAGTATTTGAAAACACTCCTCAACAATAATGGAAGTGATCTATCAACACTTTGGATCTTCAGTTAATGCAAGTTTAGCCCGGTTTTAGAGCTTGAGTCTTTTAAGCTTTCCGGAAAGTCCTTTTTCAGTAAATTAAGATGTGGTTTTAAAAATGAAAGACTCAAAAAAGCTCATTATCGGATTTGCCTTTCTGAAGTTTCTAATCCACTTCATTGTGGTTGTTTCAGGTGGGTATGGAATATTCCGGGATGAGCTTTATTATTTGGCCTGTGCAGAGCATCCAGCAACGGGTTTTGTCGATCAACCTCCCTTGAGTACACTCTTCTTAGGATTGATTACCTCTGTTTTTGATGATTCACTTTTCGTAATCCGTTTGTTCCCTGCTTTAATTGGAACATCCACCGTTTTTTTGGTTGGAAAAATTACTGAACGAATGGGAGGAAGCCTATTCGCGATTACTTTAGCCTGTCTGGCCTACATCATCTCGCCTATTAATCTTGGGTTTGGTACATTTTATTCTATGAACGTCTACGACCTCTTTTTTTGGTCGATGACATACTACCTCATCATTCAGTTGATCCAGACACGGGATAAAAAGTGGTGGATCTGGATTGGGGTGGTATTAGGCTTGAGCCTGCTCAATAAATTGAGTACAATTTGGCTCGGCATTGGTTTGCTGGTCGGCATCCTATTAACACCTTCCAGAAAGTGGCTGATAACACTATGGCCGTATTATTCAGCTGCTATTGCACTACTAATCTTCTCTCCATTTATCATTTGGAATATGACCCACAATTGGGCACATCTGGAATTCATCGATAATGCTACATCCGGGAAATACAGTGGTCTGAACGCCTGGTCATTCATCAGTGGTCAATTTCTGATCAATAGTCCCAATAATTTCCTGATCTGGGTGACAGGTCTAGGCTTTATTTTCTTTTCAAATAAATTGAAAGAATATCGACTGCTTGGTTGGATATTCGCAAGTACGTTCATCATTCTGGTCCTTAATGGAAATAGTAAATCCGAATACCTGGCAGCTTCCATGCCGATCCTTTATGCCAGCGGCGGGATAGCCTTGGAATCTTGGAAATGGTTGGGCGAAAAACTCGTTCTCAAAGGAGTAATAATTACGTTTTTAGCACTTGGTTTATTTTTTATACCCTTGGCAGTTCCTCTACTTCCCCAGCAACAGTTTATATCCTACTCCAATTGGCTGGGTATTTCCAAAAGTAATGACGAAGGACATGAAGAAAAGGAATTGCCTCAATTCTATGCAGATATGCACGGGTGGGAAGAACAGGTAGCGGCCATAGCAGAAGCCTACCACAGTTTGGATGTAGATGAAAAGAAGAACACCTATTTGTTCGGCTCCAATTATGGAAAGGCTGGAGCGATTGATTACTATGCGGATGAATATGACCTACCAAAAAGCATTGGCAACCATAACAGTTACTGGATATGGGGATATCGGGATTATGACGGAGGCACTCTTATTTTATTAAGTTCAAACCCGGATGGCTTAAAAGAACTGTTTCATTCTGTAGAAAAATATGCGGACTACGGCTGTAGTTACTGCATGTCCTATGAAGATGTGCTGGGAATTTACATCTGCCGTGATCTAAAAAAGCCGGTTGAAGAATTCTGGAAGGAGTTGAAGAATTATCATTGAGACCTTAGTCCGATCATCCATTAATTTTAACAGACTTCTTGTTATCATCAATGGCAACGAAAGTAAATACGCCTTTGATGGCTTTGTCTCTACCTTCCTTATACATCTGTTCTATAAATATCTCTACACCAACCTTGAGGCTTGTGGTACCAACGGAAAGCACTTTCCCTTTTAATTCCACTATCGTTCCTGCTGGAATGGGCTTTTCAAAATCAATCTGATCACTGCTCACCGTGACCATGCGCTGTCTGCTGAATCTGGTAGCCGTAATGAAGGCCACTTCATCCATCAGCTGCATGGCCGTTCCTCCAAAAAGCGTGTCATAATGATTAGTGGTATTCGGAAATACCGCTTTAAAAATGCTTGTTTTGGAGCGTTCAATGCGCTCTTCGAGTGTGATTTCCATAATTTCTCTTTTCAGTATAGCTCTATAGTTTACTTTATCAATATTTGTAGTAAACGAATACCATTTTTAATGGTAGTTTGGATTAAAAGAAGGTAAAATAAACAATGATTGATATTTCACAGTGTAATCTTGGAACAGTGTCCGTTCATAAGGTAGGAAACAGGTTTGAGGAGACTGGCATAAGTTTATCTGAGAACCCACTTGAGATTTCCGATCCTGAATTAAAGACTTTGCTTTTGGAGTATTTTACTACTGGTTTCAGGCCAGAGGAGCTTTTTGAATTTACGTTTTCCAACCACGACCACAGCCATAATCCGGTTTTCTCCATTCTGAAAAAGGTATTTGAAGATAAATCCACACTCCATCAATACTCCAGAGAACTGGCTGATTTTCTGTACAAATGCAGTAATCACCCCATGATCAAGGAAGGTGATTTTTATATGGCCTACTTTTCCAATCTGCTGTTTGGTGACGAAACGCTGGATGGAATAGGAATATTCAAGATCGAATCAGTCGTAAAGTACCTCAAGCTGGATACTTCCGGAAACACTTTTCAGGTAGGCTTTGATTCAGGGGCAGATTCCAGAAAGCTGGATAAAGGTTGTCTGGTTTTTAATATGGATAGCGAATCCGGTTTCAAAATGTGCCTGATCGACAATTCCAGCAGGCAATCTGAAGCAGCTTTCTGGAAGGAATCGTTTTTAAATGTAAGACCGGCTTCTACGGGCTACCATCAAACGAATAATTTCCTTTCCATCACCAAAGACTTTGTCTCGAAACAATTACCACAGGAAATGGAAATTGATAAGGCCGATCAGGTTGACCTCTTGAACAAGTCCATGGATTTTTTCAAAGAAAGGGAACAGTTCGATCGTGAAGAATTCATGGATAAAGTTTTTCAACATCCTCAATTGATAGACTCTTTTCAGCAGTTCGAAAACCAAATTTCGGAAGAACAGGACCTTAGCATGCCCAATCAGTTCAATATCTCCCAAAATGCCGTAAAAAAGAAAGCCAGAGTGTTTAAAAGTGTTTTAAAACTTGACAAAAACTTTCATGTCTACATTCATGGCAATAGGGAGTTGATTGAGAAAGGTGTTGATCCTGAGAGTGGAAAGAAATTCTACAAGATCTATTACGATCAGGAAAATTAAAATGAGGCTATCATGGTTAGTTATGATAGCCTCATTACACTAGTTTTTCAACTATTCAATGTTGCTTCCCCAAGTATGGAAGTACGATGCAAAGTCCTTTCATAATCCGGTTTCGTTTCTGTAGCCTGATGGAAAACAGAGTAATTATCGGCCACAATCAAATCGCCTTCTTTCCATTCGTGTGTATACATCACTTTGGGATCGTCAAGTATAGACTTAAATAAGCTCATAAGTTCCTCTGCTTTATCTCGTTCATCGGTTTCAAAACCTTTGACGGATCGCACCAATCCGAGATTGAGATAAAGAGCCTTTTTACCAGTTACCGGATGTGTAATGACCAAATCATGCACCACGTTCCCTTCGTGAATGGTTTTCATTTTTTCAGCGAGCTCTTTTAAGTGTTCGGGTATTTTTTCGTAGGCTTCATAGGCATTGGCAAAAAGTGTCTCTCCACCCTCATGCGGTACTTTCACCAAATGAAAAATAGAAGTAGCCGTAGGTGTATTTCTAAAAGACCCATCCTGATGCCAGTAAAAGCCCACGTTCAAATATCCTTCATCTTCATTGGTTGATAATCTGAAAATTTCAGGGTGTTCCCTGATCTGAGTAGGCCTGTAAGGAAAGGTTTCTAGCTTACCGAAGAGTTGGGAAAATCGAATCTGTTCTTCAGGTCTTAGAATTGTATCTCTGAATAAAAGCAGTTGATACGTTCTGTAAGCATCCATTATTTCTTTTATGACTTCACCATCATACTGCTTAGTCGATAAATCCAAGCTAGTTATAATTGCCCCAAGGTGCGGTTTTAGTGGTTCTATTTGAATTCTTTGATATTCCATGATTTCATATCTTAAGTTTCTATTAAATAGAACGATCTCTAATTGCTATGGTAGAGGCACAAAAGCCTCTAAGTCTGGTACTTTTTAAGGATTGTATTACTAACTAATAGCCCCCTCACCCTTAGCAGAACGAAACTGCTGTGGTGTCATTCCAGTATGCTTCCTGAAAAACCTTCCGAAGTAAGAAGGATCTTTAAAATTCAGATTATAAGAAATTTGAGCTATGGTATATTCTGTTTGATGAAGCTGGATTTTGGCTTCCAGCAAGATCATTTCCTGAATTAAAGAACCTGCCGTTTGGCCTGTGACTGATTTGACCGTATCATTTAAATGGTTGGCGGTTACATTCAATACATCCGCATATTCTTTTACAGACTTCTTATGCTTAAACTGATTACTAACCATGCACTTGTATTCATTAGCGAGCCTTGTGCTTTTCGGTAAGTCAATACTTTGAGTTGAAACCACATCGGTATATTGACGTTCCAACTCGATCAAAAGAATATTTAAATAAGACTGAAGGACAGAATGGTTCTTTAACCGTTTTTCATCGTACTCTTTTTTCATTCTTTTCAGCAGCGACTGTATTTCCTGCTGCTGATTGTAATTCAGTTCAATTTTGTGTTGTGCATCCCACTGAAAAAATGGAAAACGGCTTAAGTCAACTATATCATTGGCGCCCTGTCTAAAAAAATCCCTCGTGAATAAAATGGAATACCCTTCAAGTTTATTATCTCCTGAATGCCACCAATTGATCATTCCAGGACTGGTAAATGCCATACTACCCGATTCAATCAAATCATCCTGAAGGTTGGTAACATGATGAATTGAGCCTTTGGTAAGAAATAAAATACAGTAATATGTACTTCTGTGAGGCGTGATTAAAGCCGCTCCGAAAGCAGGCTCTCCTATATGAAAATCCTTATGGCTATCCCCAAGTTCCAGTATTGAAGAGATATCATAATTCGGAGTACTATTGTCAATTCGCTTACCCAAAATAGATTTGTTTCAAACAATCGTCAATATGGGAAGATTAGATATTAAATTCTTGAATTCTTTAACAGTCATAGTGATGGAATAAAGAGAAGGCTAATATGAATTTCTTTATTCAAAAAGCTTAAAAATGATTAGTCTCTCTGAAGGTTTTAGGGCTTACTCCTGTATATCTTCTAAAATAGCGGCAGAAATAAGAGCTGTCATTGAACTGTAGGTGGTAGGCTACTTCGTTGACTGACATTTCGGTTTGAATGAGTTGGGCTTTTGCCTCAAGGATTAGGCGACCATGAATTACCTCACTGGCTGACTGATGCGTTGTTTCTTTCACCACATCATTGAGATAGTTTGGTGCGATAGTCAGCATATCTGCATACTCAGCGACCTTGCGAACGGATAGGTAATTCTTTTCTACTAATTGCCTGAATTTTGAGGAGATCAAACGCTTTCTTGATTGTTCATTACTTTGGTTGGAATTTTTAAGCTTGTAAATCCTTTCGATCTCAATCAGTAGTATATTGAGATAAAGTTTCGTAAGTAAGTCATCGTTGATCTCTTTTCGAGAGTTGTATTCTATCTCAATCTTCTTCATTAGGCCCAATACTTTTTTGTTTTGAATGGTATTAAGCTGAAGCAATGGGTATTTATCCAGTTGAAAGAATGGATAAAAGCACAACTGCACCTGGTTCTTTAGGCATAGAAGAAAGTAGTCAATATCGAATGCTACACAGTAGCCATCCACATCATTGCTATATTCATAAAGCCGAGAAACTTGACCTGGAGCAATGAAGTACGGGGTATTGCGCTTGATTTCATAGGTTCGCTCGCTGATTCTGATGTGCATAGTTCCTTTAGTTACAATAACCACCTTATAGAGGTTTCGCATATTGATAACCTCTTCATCTAAATTCACTTTCGCTAGCTTCCTTGCCAGTCTCCCTATATCCAGATAATTATTCTCCATACGCCCTTTTATGTCCCGCTAAATCACCTTATTTTTTTCCTGATCCATTTCCAATTTATAGTAATCATCCGTTTGAGGGATATCCACCGAAAAGGAATGAAGCTTCATTATGCTTAAGTTGGCGAGCCGGATGCTGAATCCAGGAGCACAGCCTCCCTCTTGCGTAGATTGATTACCTATAAAATGAAAGTGTAGCCCTGGATAGTTCACATTGTCCAAATAAGGCGGTAGTTGAAATCCAACCAAAGTACCCGTCACGTCTTCCAAATCATGATAGACCATATTATCAACGATCTCCTCAATTTCCGGAAATGGCTTTTCAAATATGGGGTGCTGGCTTCTCGCCTTTAGTGACTCAAAACTTCCAGTGATTTTGAGTGCATACATATCTCTTTGAGTATCCAGGTTTGCTTCAATCCATTCAATGAGCTTATCTCTCGTAAGGTTGGTCAATTCTACTTCTCTATCCGGCTTAAAAAATGTGACCATAGCAGAAGGTGTTTTTACATTAGGATCTGTAACTTCTACTGCCAGTCCATCTGTAGTGGCACGATATACTTTTCCGTTCAAGACGATCATTTCTCCTTCCAAATTATTAAATGTCCCCAATCCAAAATCTCCTTTGTTTAGCATCTGACCCAAGGTGAATTCTCCCTCGTAAAAGCCAGACATAAAAGCCGTTCTAAAATTGAAGTGATAGAGGTTCCTTTCGTATTTTATTGCTTGCATCTTGGTATTTTTATTGGTTTCACAGGATATGATCAATAGTGTCAATATGATTCCTATTCTTATCATCCTTGGCTAATTAGTTCATGGTTCAGCATTGCAGCTCCTATATTTCCCTGAGCGACAGCATTAGCCACAGAACGAAAAAAAGTAGTACAGTCTCCTACTGCGTAAACTCCGGGAACATTGGTTTGCTGAAACTCGCTCACTTTTAGGTGTCCCGTATCGGTTAATTCACATCCGAGTTTTTCAGGTATGGTGCAATGCTGCACAAATGCTGGTCGGTGATAAAGTGCATCTATTTCTTGAGAACTGCCATCTTCAAATTGAAGTGAGCTTATGTAGCCATCAAAATGACTGATCTTGGCAATTGGTTTCTCTATCACCTCTACATCCAGTTGCTTCAAAATGTCTTTGTCAAATTTTGCATCACCGTTTGTAAATGTCCTAAGATTAGGAGTCCAGTGTTTGATAAGCTTAGCAAATTCATCAGCTGATTCATTATTTACTAGTATTCCAGTATTTTTCCCTCTTACTTCATATCCATGGCAATATGGGCAATGAATGGCTGTGATACCCCAACTCTCCGCGAAGCCCGGGATGCTTGGCATGATGTCTTTTACGCCTGTTGCAAATAGTAGTTTTCTAGCTTTGAATGTTTCACCTGACTGGCTGCTGACAATGAACTCACCATCTTGTCCATGTATATTTATCACCGTGTCATTCTTTAGCCGAACGGTATCGTAAGCCAATACTTGTTGTAATGCGTCATTTGCAATATCAGTAGGTTTTCTGCCGTCCTGGGTGATAAAATTGTGCGAATGAGGTGTCTGACGATTACATGGTTTCCCGGAATCGATAATGAGGGTTTTTCGCAATGACCTACCGAAGGTCATGGACGCAGATAGCCCTGCATAACTTCCACCTATAACGATAACTTCAAAATCATTTTTATCCATATTGGTTTTTGTCCTTTTTGATATGTTAGTAGCGTACGCCCATAAGTGGTTGGAAAAACCTAAACTCAATACCCCTAGTCTACTTTTCCATAGAAAGGACTTGCGGGTCATGATATGTTTTACACTTTTCTTATTTGTTCGTGGCTTACTCATAAACCGTAGAATCAACTGAATCAATTCATTTGTAAGCAAAATTAATTTCCAGCCAACTAGAGATCACGTGTCATTTTACCGAGTGTATGGTACAATTCACACTTTTTATATGAATGTCCGCTTTTACCAATAATCGCTTTTTTCAAAAAATCTGATTCATACAAAACTTTGTTTACTGGCTCTAAAGTAGCTTTAGACCAGTCAGGTTTTGAAAACCTGACTGGTCTTTTGAGTATATTGCTTACTCCGGATATTCACTTTTTTTATAACTAAGCCCAATGAAAGCAAGATATTGTCTCAATTAAATATCAGAAACAAATATCCGCCACTCCTCATGTCGTTCAAACTCGAACGTTAACGATCGTTACCGAACAAACATCAAAAACTAAAAACAAGCACTGAGGGCTTCAGAAGCCTTTTTTACGCTTGGTAATATATTTGTTCTACAAAATTTAATATAATATTCAGATATGCGAAAATCATATATTGGAGAGTTGGAGGAAATCGTGCTCCTGGTAGTTGTAATGCTACAGGAAGACGCCTATGGAGTAGCCATCACTCATGAGATTAACGAACAACTAAATCGGAAAATCAGTATAAGTGCGATCCATTCAACTTTGCATCGGCTGGAAGAAAAAGGATTTGTTACCTCAAGTATGGGAGGTGCCACCGCTGAGCGTGGTGGTAGGCGAAAACGCTATTTCAGCATTACTCAGGCTGGTAGCAGAACACTCCAGGAAATTCAGGAAACAAGAAATCTCCTTTGGGGACAAATTCCACCAAATGCTTTAGCCACATGAAGACGAGTAATCCCCTACCTCCAAAATGGATTGGCAAGTTACTTCACCGTCTTTGCAAACCTGAGCTCATGGAAGAGATTGAAGGCGACTTGCTTGAGTTCTACAGGGACTGGCTTACTAGATATAGCCCATCAAAAGCGAACAGATTATTTGTTCTTCATGCTATCAAATTTCTTAGACCATTTGCACTAAAATCTCCATTCCAAACGTCAAGCCTAAACCAGAACTTTATGTTGAAAACACATTTCAAGACCGCACGTCGGCAACTGATTAAAAACAAAGGCTATTCGTTTCTGAATATCGCTGGATTATCTCTAGGGATGGTTGTTGTTTTACTGATTGCTCTCTGGACTCATGATGAGTTATCCTTCAATAAGCACCACGAGAATTATGATCGTCTTGCCCGCGTCATGCAGAACCAGACATTTTCGGGTGGTGAAATCCAGACATGGAGAGGCCAGGCCCTACAACTGGCTCCTGAACTTCGAACAACCTATGGTGATCATTTCGAACACATAAGTATGGCTAGTTTCCAGGGGGAAAACACACTTTTTCACAAACTAAAAGCATTGAAACAAAGAGGTATTTTCATGGAAAGTACAGCTCCCGAAATGCTTACGCTGGAAATGATACATGGCACTCGAAAGGGGCTGGCCGAACTAAACTCCATTCTAATATCTGAATCATGTTCGAAAGCTTTTTTTGGCAATGAGGATCCAATTAACAAGGTCATCAGAATTGATGATATGCCTGATGTGAAGGTAACAGGAGTTTACATGGATTTACCCGCTAACTCAACTTTTGCGGAGGTCAATTATATAGGGTCATGGGAGCTTTTTGCCACAACCTTGCCAGAATGGCTGAACTGGGGAAATAGCTGGTTTCAGACCATTGTACAAATTGGGGAACATAAAGAAATGGAGGAAGTATCGAAAGCCATAAAGAATGTCAAGTTGAACCGTATTAGCGAAGAGAGTGGTTTACGATTCAAACCTGAACTTTTCCTTCACCCCATGTCGAAATGGCATTTATACTCATCATTCAAACAAGGGCAAAATACAGGGGGTAGAGTCCAGTATGTATGGATATTCGCTATTGTTGCAGGTTTCGTATTAATACTGGCCTGTATCAATTTTATGAACCTGACGACCGCTAGATCAGAAAAACGTGCTAAAGAAGTAGGGGTCAGAAAAGCTATAGGCTCGGGCCGTAAACAGTTAATGTCTCAATTCTTCATAGAGTCGTTTATGGTAGTTGTGATTGCCTTTATCATAGGTCTGGCTATCACTTTGATAATACTACCTGCTTTCAATGATCTTACCGGAAAACAGGTTCAGGTTTTATGGTCGAGTCCTATATTCTGGACGCTCTGTGTAAGTTCGATTTTACTAACTGGTTTAGTTGCTGGAAGTTATCCTGCCCTTTATCTCTCTTCTTTTAATGCAGTTCGAGCCTTAAAAGGAGCTTTCAATTTTAATCGATCTACAGTGTTACCTAGAAAAGTACTTGTCACTGTTCAGTTCACTTCATCTATTGTATTTATTATCGGAACCCTTGTTGTTTTACGTCAGGTTGAATTTGTTAAAAATCGACCCATTGGCTACGAGAAGGACCAACTGATCACAGTGCCCTTAAAAAGTGAAGAGATTCGAAATAAATTCGAGGTTTTCAGAAATGACCTATTGCAGAATGGACTGGCAAAGGAAGTTTCACGTTCCAGCACATCAATTGCGCAGACTTTCGTAACCAATAGTGGGATGAGTTGGGAGGGTAAAGATCCCGATATGCAGGATGAATTCGTAACCGTTAGAATCAACCATGAGTTTGGTGAAAGCGTGGGTTGGAATGTTATTAAAGGAAGGGATTTTTCCAGAGCGTACAGTACAGACTCTGCAGGGTTTGTAATTAATAAAACTGCTGCTGAATACATGGGTCTGCAGGATCCGGTTGGACAAAAAGTGAGGTGGGGTGTTCATGGCACCTATACCATTCTTGGTGTCGTGGATGATATGATTTCACAATCTCCTTACGAACCGGTAAAACAAACCATTTTCTTTTTAAATTATAAAGGCCCAGGTCGTACTAACTTAGCAAATATAAAGCTCACGGGAGTAGCTGGCCCGAAAGAGAGTATTGCAGTGATAGAACAGATTTATAAAAAATATGATGATGTAAACATCTTTGAATATGATTTTGTGGATGAGCAGTATGCTGAAAAATTTGAAAGTGAAGAACGCGTAGGAAAATTAATTACCTCATTCGCGGTCCTTGCTATTTTAATAAGCTGCCTTGGTCTTTTTGGAATGTCGTATTTTGTGGTGCAGCGTCGCCAAAAAGAAATAGGAGTCAGAAAAGTACTTGGGGCTTCAGTTATTTCATTATGGAAAATACTGTCTAAAGAGTTCGTTGTTCTGGTACTTCTTTCTTCCTTTATAGCTTCTTCACTGGCTTATTATTTTGCATCAAACTGGTTGCAACAATTTGAGTATCGCACTACACTATCTATGTGGATTTTTGTAACTGCCGCTATTGGAGCTTTGTTCATTGCTATTTCGACGGTTAGCTATAATACCATTAAAGCAGCTATTCTAAGTCCAGTGAGGACGATTAGGACCGAATAAAAAGGTCTAGAGGCCCTAAAATAAAAAAGCTCGGGTCATCAAACCTGAGCTTTTAAAGTCGGGGTGGCAGGATTTGAACTTATAATCTATATCTATATATAATAATTGTACTTTAAGCTATACTCCTGGCCAGAGAACCATAGCTTACATCAAATACTTCACCAGTTACTTTGGAAGTGGCATCCGTGGCGAAGATCATGGTGGCTTTCGCTACATCTTCCAGCTCAAGGTGCCCTACATCTATAAGGTTTCCAGGTCTGAGCATTTCTGAGACTTTATCGAATGTTGGTGCCGGATCATTAGGTATCATCTTACCCAAAACGTAAGGATTGTCTGCAAACTTTGTTCGTACCAATCCGGGACTAACTACATTGCATAGAATGTTATCTCTCCCGTAACTCAGTGCAGCGCTTTTGGCAATACCAATCACTGCCCATTTAGAAGAAGCATAGATCGGAAAGAGCTCGTTACCCATGCGGCCTAATGCGGAAGAAATAAAGATCATTTTTCCAGACTTTTGCTGCTTCATGATTGGAGCAGCAGCTTGCGTTGTTTTCACAACACCTTCAACGTTGATATCGTACACAACACTGATTTCTTCTGGAGAAAACTCTTCTATGGCTCCCACTTGCGTAACACCTGCATTGGCCACTACAATATCCAGGCTCCCGAATGCAGAAACAGCTTTTTTCATAGCATTTTCCAGATCATCACGTTTACGGACATCACCTTTAATAGCCAGGCATTTAATATTCAGTACCTCAATTTGTTCTTTGGCAGACTGTAGGTCGCCTTCAGTTGCTACTGCATAACCTACGTGAGGAATTTGCCCGGATGCGATATCGAAAAGAACAATATTGGCACCTGCACGGGCCATTTCTTCAGCGATAGCCAATCCGATGCCTCTTGCCCCTCCGGTAATGAAAGCGGTTTTGCCGGAAAGCTGGTAATTAACAGGTTCTTGATTTCTTTCCGAAGCTTGTGTTATAGCTGGGAATATGGTAGATGCAGCCATTGCTGTAGCGCCGATTGCTGCTTTTTTGATCATATCCCGGCGTGTAGTTTTATTTGTATTTTCCATTTTTTAATAATTTTTAGTGAAAAATTAATATCGATCTCCTTCTACCTCATGATCAATGAGATTGTCCAATTGATCTAGATACTTTTTGGATAAATTGATTTCTTGTGAAGCCCAGTTTTCTTCTAATCGTTCGATTTTCCTGGTTCCTGGGATGGTAGCCAGGTTTACATCTCGGGACAGTAGCCAGGCCAGTGCTACCTGAGCCGATGTGGCTCCAATGTCTTGGGCTATTTCACCCACATAGTCTGCCAACTCAATATTTTTGATAATGGCCTCTTCTGTGAATCTCGGGTTCTCCAATCGCCAGTCTCCAGGCTCCAGGTCACTCCTTGAGCGGATTGCGCCAGATAAAAAACCTCTACCTAGTGGACTATAGGATACAAAACCCATGTTTAGTCGCTTGACAGCAGGTAAAATTTCATCTTCGACCTCTCTTGTCCAGAGTGAGTACTCTGTCTGAAGTACACTGATTGGATGTATTTTATTGGCCCTTTCGAGCGTTTCAGCATCTACTTCACAAAGGCCGAGGTACTTTACTTTTCCTTCTTTTACGAGTTCAGCCATTGCACCGACCGTCTCTTCTATAGGAATATTAGGATCCATTCGATGCTGGTAATAGAGATCGATATGATCTGTTCCGAGACGTTTCAGGGATGCTTCTGCACTAACCCTCACATATTCAGGGTTTCCTTTAGTTCCGTTCCAACTGCCGTCCTCGCCACGTGAAATGCCAAACTTTGTAGCTAAAGTGATTTTGTCACGGCGGCCTTTTATTGCTTTAGCCAGTAATTGTTCATTGGTGAATGGACCGTACATATCTGAGGTGTCCCAGAATGTGCAGCCTATTTCGACTGCACGATCAAGTACCTTTAAGTTTTGTGATTCTGAGGATATCCCGTAAAATTCAGACATACCCATGCATCCCAGCCCTATTGCGGGCACTTGCAAACCTTCTGTTCCTAGACTTATCTTTTTCATATGTGTTCTTTTTAATTTTTTGAATGGTTAAAGCTCTGCTAAACCGCCAATGGGGTGTCTTCACCATCATTTTTAGTTCGTGAAGACACAAACCATGGCACTTGTGTTGATGTGCAGAATCCTTTGTAATAATGCCTATAATTTGATACCTAAAGTTCCGGAACAGCTTCCATTGGATTAAGTCCATTGGCTGCCCAGGCAAAAGGCTGATTTTGATTCAATTGATCTAAACGATCCATACAACTCTCAGGAATCTCGAAATCAAATAGATCCATGTTGTCATGAATACGTTTCGGCCTGGTGCTTCTGGTCAAGATGCTGTATCCGTGTTGTAAGCCCCATCGAAGCAATAGTTTTGCTTCAGAAACACCCAGCTCGTTGGCCACCTTTGTAATCACGACCTGGGCATCCTGCTTTTTCTCAGCTAGTACTTCTCCCCCCTGCCCTTCTCCAGTTAGCAAGAGGCGCAAGCGAGCTGTAGGCAATCGGTGCAATCGAGTTTTCTTCCATGAATCCTGATAAACCCGGTTGCGTGTTGATCGGGTGAAATTCAATTTGATTGGCCTCTGGTTTTGGCATACCCGCATTCAAAATCTCGTTGATCCTGGTTTCATCGTAGTTCGATACCCCGATGTATCTGGTTAGCCCTAACTTCTTAAGCTCTACCAAAGCTTTCCACTGTTCCAATCTTAGCTCAGCCAATGGAGCATGGATGAGATAAAGATCCACATAATCAAGTTGAAGGTCCCGGAGTTGCTTTTTGAGTGTTTCTATCGTTTGCTCGTACGTTTTTTCTGGAGCACCCCATTGCTTGTTTCCAGGAAATAGTTTGGTCGTTAAAAAGAATTCATCTCTTGAAAGTCCTGATGCTTTAATGGCTCTGCCGGTTCCTTCTTCGTTCTTATAACCTTCAGCCGAATCAATGTGCCTGTATCCGGCTTTTAGAGCTTCCTTTACACTAGCTTCTGCCTCTCCGATGGATAGTTGGTAAGTGCCAAAACCTACAAGAGGCATGTTGATTTGATTGCGTGTTTCTTTTGATAATGCTGTCATTTTCGTTTCGTTTAATTTGTTCATTAATTTCTTTTACAAAAGTGCAGAACAGAAGAGACGAGCTGACAACCATGATCAAACGAAAGATGACCAATTTCAAAGATTAGGCTAATCCATGCGATTTCCGGAAGGTTAGTGGGGAGAGATTGGTGTGTTTTTTAAAGAATCTGCTAAAGTGTGTAGGTTCACTATACCCTAGCAAATACGCAATTTCTTTGGAAGAATAGGTGGTATCAACTAATAAGGATTTTGCCACAGATAACATACGCTTCGAAATCCAGTCATTGACGGTTCTTCCAGTTTTACTTTTGATGACCGAATTTAAATAATTCGGATGTAAATTTAGCTGTTCGGCAATATACTGGGCTTGCAGTTTAATTTCGTCTTGCTCCCCGTTAAGTATCGACTTAAATACGGACTCCAACGTTTCCTTGAAAGCCTTAACGATTCTTGAATTTCCCTTTCCTTCAGTAATAGGATCATAATTAGCCCAGAACTTCTCTTTGATCTTAAGCAATAACACCAACAGCAAATTACCTAGAATTTTGTTTTTGTATTGTGATTCTTTGTTGAATTCGTGTAAGATCTGATCAAAGTGATGTTGGTACTCCTCAAAATCATCAGGCGATTGTTCATGAGGTGGAACGATTTCAGCTAACAAGAATGGGAATTCACCATAGATCTCCGGGTGTACATTTTCCCTAAGGAAGCTTTCTGTGATCATGACGATAAATGCCACCTCGGACTCATCTAATTCATAAGACTTGACATGTCCTGGATTGGTAAAGTAGAATGACCGATCACCGAAAGGAAATCGATGATCATCCAGGTAGTAAGCTCCCGCACCTTTTTTAGTTAGAATGAATGAAAAGTAGTCTGCACGAAGAACAGGAGATTTAAATGGAATTTGCTCATGAATATCCGGGACGCTAAGTATGGTAAAATTAACTTCCTGATCATGCGGCAAACCTATGGTTTGGTATAAATCTGATATGGTATGACGTGCAATGGGTTCCATTTCATCAATTGTTTATGGTCTTCTAGTGAAAATATCGCTTAATAACGGTACTGCAAAGTTGATCATAACTTTAGAAATTGTATAGGGTGGCGGGGTAGCGGACTGAATTCCTTATGATTCGAAGTGTGGTAAGCCGATGCAGTAAGCTTTCTAAAGGCTTACAGATAAATTCCTAAAAAAGCCCAGATCGTTAAATCTGAGCTTATTATGTCGGGCCTGACTTTCGGCAGACAAGGCGGCAGGATTCTCCGAATCAAGTTCTGGGCAGGCCATTTCATTACAAAATGGGATTCATTCTCAAAGAAAAGTATTCGTAATCTCCATGAGCAGTCTATGAAATACCGGATAAATAAAGGCTTTAAAAAATTATAAACCTTTATTTTCTGATATGATGCCCATTTTTATCAATCGAACTAAGATTATTAATCATACCCAATAATCAAATATTCATTTGCCTTAAGCGGCTAAAATCCGGGCTCCATGTATTTCTTTCCTTTTAAATTTCAGGCCAAATAATGGCCTTATGAAATTTATATCTCTAATCACGTAATGATAAAATGTCATCGAACCAACGAAAGTAACCAATATAATTCCAATCAACTTAATCCAGGGTGAAATGGTAAGGGGAAATAACCACATACCAGCTAAATGGATAAAGACCCAATGCACGATATAAACCGGGTAAGCTGCCTCGCTTAAATAACTACTGGAAACTTGCAAATAGGAATATCCGACTCCTAAGATGGCATAAATCCAGACAAGTGTCTCGATTGACATCAGGTATAATGGGCTTTCCATTTCGAAGGCGATAACCCGAACGATATAAAGCGATAATCCAATTACTAAAAATGCCCATTTCCATTTGAAGATCGTTTCCCAAAAAACATTTCCTAAATAAACAAAAAGGTAACCTAACATAAACGCTAAGAAACCCAGGACGTAGCCATTCAAAGTATAGGCATACATAGCATAAGATTCGGGATTAATTAGTATGATCACAACGATAAAAGGAATGATAAATAGAAGTAATTTCACCGGATTATCCATCATTTTAGCAACTTTACTTCTTAGTTTTTCTTCGTTCTTTTTAAGATAGAACAGCACGGGAGAAAGCAATAAAACGTAACTAAAAATATTCCCCAAGAACCACAGGTGAGCCGGAAAAATAATCGGTGTTAGCTCTTGTTTGTAGTACACTTGCCAAAGCAATGATTGAAGCGGAACAACCAATATGATGCCCGCGATAAGTGGTACAAGAATCCTAATAGCTCTTTCTTTGAGCAATGCTTTCCAATTTCTTTTTCGCATAGAAAAAAAACCCATTCCGGAGACGAAAAACAGCAATGGGATTAGCCAGATGTTCAGAAAAGACATCGGTATCCAAAGTGGTTCGATGGTTTCAGAATTTTGAATAAATCCTATAAATACTCCCCAGGGCTGAAAGGGTATCGCTATATGGTAGATTAATAAGAATCCAATAGCGATTACCCTAAGCCAGTCGATATCAAATCTTCTGGTTTGCATTTTAGTTATTTTGATTGTTAAGGGCTGCTTCTAATGTTTGAGTGATAGCTGCTCTATTTTCCTGAAGCTTGTCGTAATCGAGCTTAAACCCAAATGAGCCAAGGTCCCGGCTTATCTGATATAGACTGGTTTCATTTGATCAAATGGTGCCGATGCTGTTTCTAACGCTGTAGCCCCATAACTATTCTTTACCTCAAGATCGACTCTTTTTTTAATTAATTCGGCAACGATTTGATTGCGCCCGAAGAATGCTGTCGAATGCAATGGGGTTGACCCATCAGCTGTGGTGACTGTTAAGTCGACTCCACCTTTAACAATTGATTTGTCAATTTCATATTTACCAAATGTTATGGCCACATTTAAAGGGGTAGATCCGTACTCATCCTTTTGATTTAAATCCGTCTCAAACTCAATATGATTTCTAATGGCACCAAGGTCGCCAAAGAAAGTGGCCTCATGAATGGTCTTTTTTGGTTGTTCTACTACTTCTTCCTTTGAATTTTCAGTGTTCTTAGAATTTCCGCAGGATAGCATGATGATACCTAGTACGATACATTCTATGAGTTGTGTAATTGATCTCATTTTCTTTTGTTTTAATTGATGGATTCAAAGCTCCGGAAAAAGCAGTTTGGAGGGGTATCTATTGTATTTCAAGAAATGTGACTTTTGATTCACCGATGGTAACTATGATTCAACCATCGTAATTATGAATCAAACCCATCATTTTTTTTCAGAAAAGCATTGGCTTAACTTGCCAGGAATTCCCAAATCGACAATGCCTTTAAAGATGAAATTATTGAGGAACTCACCAAAATTGTCGAGGAAAATTTAAGCAATGAAAGGTTCGGGGTGGAAGAACTGGCTGAGGAGTTCTCGGTTAGTCGTTCTACATTGCTTCGAACGCTAAAAAAGCATACCGGTTTATCGGCTAATCAGTTTATTAAGGGAGTTCGCTTAGAGCAGGCGAAAGTGATGCTGGCAGAATCCGGAAAAACAATTGCCGAGATTTCGTTTGAAACAGGCTTTAGCAGCCCTTCCTATTTTATAAAATGCTTTAAGGAGAAGTATGGCTATTCTCCTGGAGAATCGCGACAAACAATTTCAGAAGGAAATAAATATGACCGGAAGGTAGCAAGCCCGGAAAGGAAATCAGGTCTGGTAAAAGCTATCGCATCAGCACTTCTTATCATTACATTGATAACATTACTCATATTCTTTTTGGGTAAAGAGGAAAAATCAACATCATTTTCTGGTCAGTCCATAGCTGTATTACCATTCCAAAATCAAAGCGCCGATTCCTACAACGTCTATTTTGTAAACGGTATGATGGAGTATATCCTCAGCCATCTTCAGAAAATTGAATACATCCGTGTAATCAGTAAGACTTCGGTTGAAAAGTACCGAAATTCACCAACTTCTATTCCGGAAATAGCCACTGATCTTGGTTGGACTTCATGTCTGACCATAGCCACTTTAATCTGAATTTTCTCAACCTGGAATAAGTTACCTAATTAGCTAACTTTGTTGATATGAACAAAAGTAGTGATGTCAGAAAAGTTATATTCTTTGTCGAACATTTTTGGGAGTTTTACAACAAGCAAACTCCTAAAATAAAAGAGCTAATAAACTGGACAATCAAATTGATTAAAACGGTTGAACGGGTTCCAACGAAATATCTCAAAAACATCACAGGAACTAACTTGTATGAGATGCGGATGATCTCAGGGACTAACATCTATCGAATATTCTGCTTTTTTGACAAGGGTAAATTGGTTGTTGTATTGAACGGGCTTTCAAAAGACACCCAAGAACGAAATAAAACTGGCTGAAAAGCTGCAAAAACAATATTACGATGAGCAAGACTAAAATTATTGACTTTGACGATCGCTTGAACTCAGAGTACGGGGAACGGGAACTGAATCCAGAGAAGCCTTCGAAGAGAGTTTCAAGGCTTTCAGATTGGGAGTAATGCTTCAAGAAATGCGCAAGAATCAAGGCATGACTCAGGAACAACTGGCAAAGAAATGTGGAACAACCAAGACGTATATTTCGCGAATAGAGAACAATGCAAGTGATATCCGTCTGTCAACTCTTATACGAATTATTAGAGAAGGACTCGGTGGCCACTTAAAACTTAACGTAGAAATATAACACGAAAGCCCAACAAACGATGGTCGCATGGCCTTACTTAGTCATCTGCAAAGAACCTTCTAAACATCGCGCTTATCTGTCGCCAAGAAAGGGAAGTGCTTTCTACTTTCTTCAGTTCGATGGAAATTCACAGAATAAAATTTATGATAAAGCAAAATTGTGGATGGTGTCAACGTTGAAATCTGGTGATAACATGGTTGAACTAGGAGGTGATGAAACTAAAAATAGAATTGTAGGAATAGGAAATATCCAATTAGAAGATATTCCTTTGATACTCGAGAGCTATAGAACTAAAGAAACTTATCTGAACTTCAAATTTATAATTTTATGTAAAGAAGACAGGTACAAGAATGAAGTTTCAAATTTCACTTTCAAATATGCCTATTTGCAAGCTGGATTACCTTATACCGTATCATCAAGATTAGAAGAACTAGAAATTCCTCACTTTATGGGTAAAAAAAGTATGCAGATAAGGTATTAGAGTTTAAAGCAAATGCGAACAGACAAATAGTGGAAAATATTAATGCTCTAATAGATGATTTAAAAAAGACTATTGCCAAAGAAGAAAAAGAATGGTAATAGGTCATTAACAAATACTATCATCCATAAACTTACTGAGCTATTTGCAAAGGTTGTTACAATAAGATGCTTTTATAGATATTTTTAACTTGCTTACGTAGTATGATGAGAACTCTCCTTTTTATTTCTTTTGTTTCTCTTCTTTATGCCTGCCAGACTCAACAGTCAAAATCCAATTTCGAAGGCCTTTGGATTGTGAAAAGTGTGAAGGTTGGAGAGCAAGAAATGACGCCTAACGCCAGGTGGACAAGATTCAACATTGATTCCACCCAAGAATCAGGTAATGGTCGTTTTCAGCATTCTTATGGTACTTGGACTTATAATGAAGAGACCCAAAGATTGTCCATCGTTAATGAAAACGGTTTGGAAGATCTCAATGAACCATTTCAGCTTAAAATCGAGGGTGACTTAATGTTTTGGAACAGAGTTGAGGAAGGGCAGCCTATTGAAGTTATTCTGGAAAGATCTGAGAAATTACCGGAAACGTATGGAGATCAATTGCTAGGACTCTGGAAACTTCAAGGTTTGGAAGGTAATGGAACTTATTTCAATGAAGAAGTTAATCCCGATCCTTCAGATTATATGTTTCTACGATGGGATAAACGTTTTGTGATTCATTCAAAAGGAAAGAGGAATACTGGTGTTTATAATGTTCATGGACATCGTCCTGAGCTGGAATTGATTCCATACGGCGAAAATCATCCCAGAAGTTTCTGGAGAATCGATTTTAATGACGATGAAATTAACCTGGAGCTCCTTAACTCCGATTCTACTGTTCTTAGAAATTATAAAAGAATCCGCAAGTTTCCTTCCTGAGTTTAGTTTAGTTTTTAGAGCTGCCAATATTAAGTGTTAAAAGTTAGTATCGGTTACTTCTTTTACAACTTTTTCTTTATAAGCTGTGTCCAATACTAAAAGATAATTATGGTCGGAAAAATAGCTTTTAAAAAAACACTTCACCTATCAATTACTCTAGTTATCTTGATCTCTTGCAATGAAACTGAAATAGATTTCATAGAAACGTCGACCTCAGTAAAGTCTATTTCTAAGCCCGATACAACCGCACTAAATGAATCAGTAAGGATCAATCTCATTATTTTTGGGTCGAATGGCTGTGCTAATTTTTCAAGGTTTGAAGTTTTACAGTTAAATGATACTTCATCATTCAAGCTTTTCCAAAAAAGTAATCGAAATGAGATTTGTACGAGAGCCATAATCGAAATTGATACGGTTATCAATTTGGTTCTAAGTCGGCCGGGAATAAATTACCTAAAGTTTGAAGGAGAGCAAGGACCTCTTGTTGACTCAGTTTTTGTAACGGACTAATTATTATCTAAGCTATTCCAACCTTAATATTCATTTGGGTGTCCAATATTCTAAAGCAGAAGCTATGAAAAGATATTCAATATTCGCTTTATTAATAATCATGAACCTATCATGTAATAACGATGATGGGGTTTTACCTACACCGGATTCCCAGTTTGAAAATTTCATCATAGGAAGAGTTAATGGAGATGTTGTCGATTACGAGCAAGGTCCATTTTCTTCCAATATTTCTAATACTTATTTCCCTAAATCCCAGGTAACAAGAGTCCAGGCTTATAAGAATGGTGAAATTACTCGCGATGGTTATTGGCAAGTTACGCTAGGTAATCTGGATCTACCGGAAATCGACTTGCCCTTTTCGAGCTGGAACGATAGCACGAATGCATCATTAGAATGGTACGATACTTCTATTGTCCCGGAGGACGATAGGTGTGGGATAGTTGATCAAGGCTGTACATTTAGTAATTCGACAGATAAAGGCTTAGAGTTAACCATAACAAACTTGACGGATAACCTCATAGAAGGAAGATTTTCCGGAAGACTTTTTCTGACTGGGACTGGCTTTGGAGCCTTTAGAGACGAATCTGTATTTGTAGATATTACAAACGGCTCTTTTAAGACAGATTACCGTACTACCGATTAGGATCAAATCATCTATTCTGTATAAGATTTAACTACCTGCCCGGTTTGAAATGTCTTCTGTAAATATAACTATGCCTCCTATAACATCTTGTTCATTGTACCAGGGATAGAGATTGTATCGCAACCAAATGCGTGAACCATCCTCTTTAAAAAAAAGCTCTTTGTTTTTGTGGTAGGCTTTTCCTTGTAAACACTCATTATAAATGTTTTTAGAAGCAGGCATATCTTTAAGCTTCGAAAAAACTCTTAAATGATTTTTACCTAGAATATCTTTATCTCGAATAGAATAATTCTTATACCATTGATCACTGACATAAACATAGTTTAAGTCGTTATTTAAAATGGCTATCCCCGCAGGAGCATGCTTAACAATATGTCTAAGGACTTTTTCCTTTTTTTCAGCCTCTTCTTGGGCTTTCTTTTTTTCATCAATCTTTTGAAATAAACCCCTAAGCTTAATTAGTTTATGGCCTTCATATACTGGAAATCCAAGAGAACGTACCCAAACCTCTTTCTTCGAAGAGGTAATAATCAATGATTCCATATCCCATGAGTTACCAGTCTCTATAGCACGAATAACTGCTGCATTAATCAAAGGCCTGTAATCATAATGATAACAATTGATCGCCTGATCCAAAAAAAGCTCTGTCCCTTCCTGAATTTCATGAATTTCATAGACCTTCTTGGACCAATCAACAGACTTCATTTCCAGATCTACCTCCCAAGTCCCTATGCTTGCCATATCCATTATCCCTTCCAGAGTATCATTTTTTAACCTAAGACTCTCTTCAAGTCTTTTCACCTTTTCAATATTGGAAATTGAGCCCGCCATCCGTATTGAATTACTGTCTTCATCTCTGATGCTACACCCTTGAATTTTAAACCATTTATGTTCTCCTGATTTAACTCTTAATTTTAGGTCCAGTTGAAAAGCTGTATTATGTTCAAAATGATTATTCAGAGCCTCTGTGAAAGGTTCCATAAAATCACTTTGAATGAAGTGCTTTAAATTCTCTAAGGAAGCCTTCACCTCATTATCGGCATAGCCTAATTTTTCATAAAACTCAGGGGACCACCACTGGGCATCTGACTTTATGTCTTCCCAATGCCAAATTCCATTATTAGAACCAGAGACAATCATTTCCAGCATCGCCTTTTCTTTCCTCACCGATTCCAGCTCATTCCTGAGTTTAGTAAAGTCATTTAAATCAACTTCTTTATCGGGGATTTTTATCAATGCAACCAAAGTCATAAGAGAAATGATGGCCGTTAATGTTTTGAATAAAGTACCTAAAGCGTGATAAGGTTCCCAATAAATAAGTACATCGACCAGATAGGTTATTCCACAGAAGAAAATTAAAGCTGCAAACCAGAAAAGCAATCCTCTGAAAATCAAATTTTCGTTTCTCCGGTTATTAATAATTAATATGCTTGATATAGTTAAAAACGCAATAAAAATTAAAGCGTTTGAACCTGAATTTGCCCAATCATAAATAGCAGAATGAGTCAATAATTCCTTATTAAATGATTGGTTTCTGATCAATAGAAAATCATCAATTGTAAATAGATAAACAATGATAAAAGCCAGGGGAAATAAGGTTAAAAATAATTTCTTAGCCGGCAACTTTTTTGCTTTTCTATTCAGTTTCATCATAGAAATCTTAACCCATTTCTAATCCATAATCTATTAATAGAAGATCTGAGGGCCTCTATTTCCTAACAATCCTTTATTAGAACATAGTGCTTATCTAATGAGTCACGGTAAACCTTCTATTATTAAGAAGACAGTTAGATACTGATATATAAATAAAGTTTATCTCAGATTGTTTTATTAAGATCATTCCAAGATTGGTTTTTAAAACATGTCTTAAAACTTATCACACAGAATAATCCATTATTAATAATTAT
>JBCCDY010000029.1:0-45141 GCA_039030555.1 Bacteroidota bacterium | reverse complement strand
GTCGACTAGAACATCCCAGAGTCTTAGATCTTCATTTAGTTCTCTTAGAAGGAATACTTCTATTCTGGCACCAGTCTTTTCTTTATTTCCATATAATCTGGCTGGGAAAACTTTAGTGTCGTTCATGACGAGCACATCCCCGTCATCAAAATAATTAACTAGGTCTTTGAAGACTTTGTGCTCAATAGTTCCATCCTTTCTATTAATAACCATCAATCGGGACTCGTCTCGATTGTCGGCAGGATGTTTAGCAATTAATTTGGAATTTAGTTCGAACTTGAATTGAGAAAGCTTCATTAGGTACTTATTATTTAAAACCTATTTTGAGATTGTTAATAAATGTTTGAAACAGGAAATTTATACACCCCGTTTCAAACGAGCTTGCAAAAATATGGAATAGGATTGATATTCTAAAGTTCTGAAAATGACTTAATGGTCAAATGCACTATTAAGTGTGCCTAAGCTTCAGCCGATTCTTCTACTTCTTCTCCGTTAATTTTTGCTTTGATGGCGTTTTCAATATCCTCCATCAGTTCAGGATTGTCGTTGATCAACTCCTTAACGGCGTCTCTACCCTGTCCTAGTTTATTCCCTTTATAGGAGAACCACGACCCGGCTTTCTTAACGACATCGAGGTCAACACCAATATCAATCATCTCACCTGTCTTAGAGATTCCCTGACCATACATGATATCGAATTCGACTACTTTAAAAGGAGGGGCAACTTTATTCTTAACCACTTTAACACGAACTCTATTCCCTAAAATGTTATCCGCACTTTCTTTGATCTGGCCTATTCTTCTAATATCCAATCGCACAGATGCGTAGAATTTAAGAGCATTACCACCAGTGGTTGTTTCCGGATTACCGAACATAACCCCTATTTTTTCTCTAAGCTGATTGATGAAAATACAAGAACAACCCGTTTTATTGATTGTACCGGTAAGTTTTCTAAGGGCTTGCGACATTAACCTGGCCTGTAAGCCCATTTTGCTATCGCCCATTTCTCCTTCAAGCTCACCTCTTGGAACAAGTGCAGCTACAGAGTCTATAACAATGATATCAAGTGCTCCTGAACGAATTAAATGCTCGGTGATTTCCAAAGCCTGCTCACCATTGTCGGGTTGTGATATAAGTAAGTTTTCAGTATCAATACCTAATTTCTCAGCATATGATTTATCAAAGGCATGTTCAGCATCTATAAATGCAGCCATTCCACCCTTTTTTTGAGCCTCTGCTATACAGTGCATCGATAAAGTGGTTTTTCCTGAAGATTCAGGGCCATAGATCTCTATTACCCTGCCCCTTGGAATTCCTCCGATGCCTAAAGCCAAATCTAAACCCACAGAACCTGTAGAAATGGCTGGAATATCAACGACACGCTCATCGCTGAGTTTCATCACAGCTCCTTTTCCGTAAGTTTTTTCAAGTTTATCTATCGTTAATTGGAGGGCTTTCTGCTTTTCGGATTTGTCGCTCATTGTGATTGTTTTTCTAAAATAAAGATCATTCGAAGTTACGGCTTAAGCCTTAAATAACAATGAACCATGATTTTAATAGAGGTATATTTTTTATGTTTATAGCTGTTCCAAACTTGCACATGAAAAACTGTATTAAAGCCTTCCTGTTTATCTTTTTGATTAATTGCACAGAAGCATTTTCTCAGCTCGATAATACCGAACTGGAGTTTACCTTACCTGTCACTCCTCAAGATTCCAACACCTTAAAATTCACCATCAATACGCTCGGTTACTTGCGAAATAATGAGTTCAGTAATGATATTGCGGATGGCTTTACACTTTTTGGCTATCAGTTTCAACCCACTTTGTCATACTTTTTCGGAAAATACTTTCGAATAGATGCCGGTGTTTACCTTCTTAATGATTTTGGAGAGAGTGATTTCTCGGATATCGAACCGTTATTGACCATTCATTATCATAAAAATAATTTTGAAATTTTGTTCGGGGCACTGGAGGGAAGTTACAATCACCGTTTGATAGAGCCTCTATATGGATTCGAGCGAGGGATAAATGATCGGTTCGAGAATGGTGTTCAGTTCAGATACATTACTGATAAACTGTTTTCAGACGTTTGGGTAGATTGGGAAAATGCAATATTTCCAGGCGATACGGCACAGGAAGAAATTATTGGAGGGGCATCACTGGATTATCGGTGGATTGATAACTCAAACTGGTCTTTTTCTACACCAGTACAATTACTGATCCGGCATCTAGGAGGCCAAATTGATCTTTCTGATGAACCTACATTAACACAGGTAAATTTAGCTACGGGTTTAAATTTAGAAAGGAAATTTAACTCCAGGATTAAGAGGGCTGGTTTAAGCGCCTACTTTGTTGGTTTTCAGGATAATTCGGGTACAGTTAGAAATTTTGAGGACGGTGCAGGACTTTACATTAATGGAACTCTTTCAACCAAAAGGTTAGATGTGATTGCCAGTTACTGGCAGAGTGAAGAATTCCAGAGCTTCCGTGGTGGCGATTTATATCAATCTGTTTCCAGGACAGTAAAAACTCCCGATGTGATTGAGAGAAACCGGGGCCTGCTCTTTTTAAGGTTCCTGTATCATTTGCCGCTTGCCGATTATGCGCAAGTCGGGATTCGTTTCGAGCCCCATTATGATCTGGAGAACGAAAGCATGGAATTCTCTCATGGATTTTACCTGAAACTGAATACAGAATTTACTTTGGTGAAATTCAATAAAAACAAATAAGGCTTCGCTTGCAGCCCTCAACGAGCATTAATGAATTGTTATGTTTGTTTTAATCTTTTGGGTCGCATGATTTAATATATAAATTTGATTTTATCCATTGAGCAAATATGAAATGTCCTTTGAGTTAACGCTAGACCAATCAGAAATGAAGAATAGAAATAAGCATTTCTGGAATGAAACAGGGTTTAGGGCATTATATCTGTTCATTGAAAACAAATAATATACACATGAAATCATCCAAGAAGGTTCTTGTTGTAGACGATGAAGTTGATATCCTCGAGCTTTTAAAATATAATCTGGAAAAAGAAGATTTTAGCGTCGAAATAGCTAGCGATGGTGCTATGGCTGTAAAAAAGGCAGCTTCTTTCATTCCTGACCTCGTTTTACTGGATATCATGATGCCTGGCCAGGATGGTGTGGAAACTTGCAGGCAGATTAGGGAAATTCCTGAAATGAACGATGCTTATATCATTTTCCTGACTGCAAGGGCAGAAGAGTACTCGGAAGTAGCGGCCTTCGATGCCGGAGCGGATGATTACATTATTAAGCCGATCAAGCCAAGGGCACTGTTAAGTCGATTGAGTGCGCTTTTCAGGAGAGAAAACAAAAAAGATAAAAACGTTTCGAAAATAGAGATCGATAACCTTCAGATTGATCGTACGAGTTTTACGGTGACCACTAATGGCGAAACCATATCTCTTCCAAAAAAAGAATTTGAATTACTCTACTTTCTAGCAAAAAATCCCGATAAAGTATTCAGTAGAGAAGAGTTACTGAAAAACATTTGGGGCACTGATGTATATGTTTTAGCACGGACGGTGGATGTCCACATTCGAAAAGTGCGTGAGAAGATCGGTGAAGACTTCATTAAAACAGTGAAGGGCGTAGGCTATAAATTTACAGTAGCCTGATCTTACCCTATTTCTTTATTTAATCTTTCCTAATTTTAGCCCATGTACCTCAAGCCATGGCTCATTCTTTTATTGGCCTCATTATTCATTGGGCTTTTAACCTCCATAATATCTCTTTTCGTCGGATTGACGGAACTGAACGCCTTCATTTTATTTATAGTGGTATCATTAGTGGCTGCTATAGTAGTGGGAATCAGCTTTAAGCTCTTCTTTTCAGATGAGCTAAAAAACATTCTCAATTCACTAGAGATCTTAAAAGACAGCAATATCGATATCAGGGAGGTCAACCCTTTTCGTGCATTACAAGTTGCCGGAAAAGAGCTCTCTGTCTACGCCAGGGTTAAGGAAAAAGAAATTGAAGACCTTCGGGAGATGGCCAGGTTCAGAAGAGAGTTTCTAGCTGATGTATCACACGAACTGAAAACACCTATTTTTGCGGCTCAAGGATTTATTCACACCCTTCTTGATGGAGCTGCAGATGATGAAACTGTAAGAAAGCGGTTTTTAAAAAAAGCGGCGAAAAGCCTCGATGGACTCGATATGCTTGTTCAAGATCTCCTGTCATTGTCACAAATTGAAACGGGACAAAAAACGCTTCAAATAGGTCAGTTTAACCTCTGGGAATTGATTATTGAAATGATGGATCAATTTGAAGATAAGGCCGAGAAAAAGAGCATTAAACTTTACTTTCTTCCGGATAAAACGGATAAGGTTATTATTTCTGCCGATGAAAAACTGATTTATCAGGTTGTATCAAATCTACTTTCCAATGCCATAAAATATACCCAAGAGAAAGGGGAGATCACGGTTGGATATGAAACAGGTAATTACAATGTCAGAATTTTCGTGAAAGATAATGGAGCGGGAATCTCGAAAGAACATTTAAATCGGATCTTTGAACGATTTTATAGAGTAGAGAAAAGTAGATCGAGAGAAAGAGAAAAGGGAGGGACCGGTCTTGGTTTAGCTATTGTTAAACACATCTTGGAAGCACATAATAGTAAAATTCAAGTTCGAAGCACGCCAGGAAAAGGCTCGGAATTTTTCTTCCATTTACCTTTAACGAAGTGAATTTTAAAACAGATAGCCGAAGGTTAATCCAACTTGTTGAATTCTGGTATCGATATTCGCTGTAGGGTCAGGCGATTCTAACAAAGGATATAAAGTGCGTTGTGAATCGAATTGTGTATTAGAATAAAATAGATCTCCATAAAATTGGTTAAACCTTGCTCCGATACCAGCAGAGATGGTCTGTCTCTCTTGGTTAAAGCCATCATTTGTGGGGTCACCCTGAAAGTTATAGCCCCCCCTGAGCCTAATTTTCCCATATCTATATTCAATTCCAGCCCTGTAATTCCAGGTAGAGCTAAATACCTCATCAATGATTTGATTATCTCCGTCGGCTATAAACTCATCGGAATCAATATTGGCTCCGGCGTAGTCTATGTATTCTGCATCGATGCTAATGAAACCATTCTTACCTAGGAATACAGACGTACCTAAATTTAACCTCGAAGGAGTCCGTAAATTGTATTCTGTTTCAAAAAGTGGCGATTCAACGAACTCACTGGAAAGAACGACACTTTCTTCCAAGGTTTCGAAAAGAAAATCATCATAATTAGCTTCCAGATCAAAACCGAATTCTCTATTGATATTGATCGTTGAAGGAGTAGTATATGATAAACCTAGCCGAACGTAATCATTCAGTCGATAAATTAAACCCAGCGTAGCATTTACCCCCGAGCCATCTAATTCTAACGTTTCTATTGAATTTAAATCATTTAGGATAACTAAGTCGTCAGGGTCACGATATCCAAACTCCTGGAAGAAACGTTCTCTTTGATAATTAATAGTAAGAATAGACAGATTAAACCCAAAATAAAATCGATCATCAAAATTACCACCGTAGGAAAAATTCCATTGATTTTGGCTACCGCTGGTTCTGGTTATTTCTTCTTGGAAAGGTGAACCGAATACATCTGTAAAATATTCAGAATCACTTCCTCCAACCGAGTCGATAAAAGATCTCGGCGTAATTAAAAAAGTAAAGAAAGCGGCTTCTGTTAAGGACGTGATGTCATCAGTTGTTCCTTCAAGTTCAAAAAAAGGCACCCCATTCGCTTGATCTAAAAATGATTGAATAATCGATTCAGGAACTTCCTCTGTGAAAACTCTGGATTCAGAATTGAAGTTATTAATCCGATTATAAGAGAATCCGAATGAACCCCCTCTCCATTTACCTGGATGTATCTCGTCAACGGATGTATTAATAACAACCGATACATTTGGTACATTAAAATTATTATCGTTTTCGCTTACGCTGGTTCCGAAATATAAACTGTTGACGTTAGAAAATTGCAACCTGGTACTGAGCGATACCTCACTTCTTCTATAGAACCCTAAACCTGCAGGATTGGTTGAAATGGAACTTATATCTCCACCTAGCGCTGTAATAGCACCACCAATTGCGGTGATGCGGGCAGAATAGGTTGGATTGGTAGCACTAAATAGTAATGCTTCTTCAGCTAAACCAAAACTTTCAGTTTGAGCCTTGGCAGAAAACCATACTCCGCCCGTGATTAGCAATAAAAACGCTAATTTCTTCATGATTCCTTCTTTAGCTTAGGTTATCTACTATCTACGACCTCTGGATGAAGAACTTGATGACCTACTACTTCTACCTGAGGAAGATGATCTTCCTGAACTTCTGGAAGGAGAGGAAAAGGAACCTGAACTTCTCGACCTTGAACCGAATGAACTCGAAGACCTGGATCTGCTATTCGAAGGTGATCCAAAGGATGAAGATCTTCTTGATCTACCAGAAGAGTTGATATTTCCACTTCTATTAGATCTCGTTCCAGTATTAAAAGAGTCGTTTGATCTTCTCTGATTAGAAGAAGAACCTGCTGATGATCTTCTTCTTTCATTTACGATCGACGATCTGCTTTGAGAAGAACCACTACTTCTCTCATTTACAGAAGAAGAGGAAGAGTTACGAGATCTTGAATAATAACGATCCTGAGTATCTGAATAATCACGATTACCCCTTCTGCTATTTACCGCATTTGTAGATCGACTTGTTCGTGAAGATCGACTATTACCTTGAGTATCTAATCTTAAACCTTCCGCATCCCTACGTGAAACAGTATTTGATGTAATCCTGGAGTTGTTAATAGCAGAACCTCTGGAAGGAGCTACTCCTCTTAACCTTCTCCTTGCAGGAATATTAGCAGGATTATTGGCATAAGTCACGGAATTGAATACTACCCCATCGTAGAAGCCATTATAATATCCTCGGTAAAAATTATTTCTAAACCCAAAGGCATAAGCAGGAGGGCAGAAGAATGGATCGTAAAAACCTCTGTTTCCCCAGCCATAACCAAAACCTGCTCCAAATCCATTGTTCCATCCCCAACCGGTTCCGTAAGATAATCCAAAGGAAAATCCAGACCTGAAACCTCTTCTGGCAAATCTGTTGGGTCCGAAGAATGGATCATTAAAACCTCCATAAATTGGGAATCCTGTGAAAGGATCAACGAAAGTGTTGAAGAAGGGATCATAATAAGGCTGTGCGAAACCTGTATTATAAAAGCCATTGTTAAATCCGGTATTATAATAATTATTATTGATGATCACATTTCTACCGTCAACACCATCGATTTCATCATAGTCTGACTGATAATCTTCTACATAAAAATCTTCACTGTCATAAACAGGAACACTTCCCCATACTTCTTCAGCTTCTCGTGATCTATCTGTTTGATATTTTGCTATATATTCAGGATTGACCTGTCTTGCAGAATAGCTATCAGAATAAGAATAACTCTCTACAGTTTTGGCAGGTTGATAATCTTCCGGACTTGTCTTTTTGTCCGAACTGATCTCATTATCGTACTTGACAACTTTTCGATCTGACTTAAAGAAATATAAGTCATCATATTCTTGTGCACCTGAATACAAAGAGTATGAAACGAAAAGAACCGATAGCGCGACTTTTATCTTTGTATTCTTCATAACTTGTGCCTTTTAATTAACAATACGTTTAAATCATAACTGCGATACATTGCAATCGTTATAAATAAATCAATATTCATACCAAAATACTATTTTTTCATGAGCAAAGGACTTCCAAAACGAAGTGAAGATTATTCAGCATGGTACAATGAGATAATAAAAAAAGCGGATTTAGCCGAAAATTCTCCTGTGAGGGGGTGTATGGTCATAAAGCCTTATGGATTTACAATATGGGAAAAAATACGAGACGAGTTTGATCGTCAGTTTAAAGCAACCGGGCACTCAAATGCTTATTTCCCTCTTTTCATACCAAAATCATATCTAAGTAAAGAAGCAGACCACGTTGAAGGCTTCGCCAAAGAGTGTGCAGTGGTCACGCATTATCGTTTAAAGAACTCTGAGGATGGAAAAGGGGTCGTGGTGGATCCTGATGCAAAACTTGAAGAAGAATTGATTGTCCGCCCTACTTCAGAAACTGTAATCTGGAGTACGTACAAAAACTGGATACAATCTTATCGTGATCTGCCTATTTTGGTTAACCAATGGGCGAATGTTGTTCGGTGGGAAATGCGTACAAGGTTATTTCTTAGAACAGCGGAATTTCTTTGGCAAGAGGGCCATACTGCCCACGCTACTAAAGAAGAAGCTGTCTTCGAGACAAAGCAAATGCTGGATGTGTATGCAGATGTTGCCGAGAATTTTATGGCCATACCAGTTATAAAGGGATTAAAAACAGAGTCCGAACGTTTTGCAGGAGCGGAAGATACGTATTGCATTGAAGCTTTAATGCAGGACGGAAAAGCCCTTCAGGCAGGAACCTCACATTTCTTAGGTCAAAATTTCGCAAAGGCATTCGATGTGAAATTTCAAACCAAGGGAGGCGGTCTCGATTTGGTATGGGGAACCTCTTGGGGGGTAAGTACCAGATTGATGGGAGCGTTAATTATGGCACATTCTGATGATAATGGGCTTGTTTTACCACCAAAGCTGGCTCCTATCCAGGTTGTAATTGTCCCTATCTTCAGAAGTGATGAAGATCTTGCGGCTATATCAGAGAAAGCAAATCAGATTAAAGAAACGCTTGAAAGGCAAGGGATTAGTGTGAAATATGATGATCGCGATACGTTCAAACCAGGGTGGAAATTTGCTGAGTATGAACTGAAAGGAATTCCTGTAAGACTTGGTATAGGTCCTAGAGATCTCGCTAACGGAACCGTTGAGGTTGCCAGAAGAGACCTTCTCAGTAAAGAGCTCGTTTCAATGGACGAATTAGAAAAAGCTATCCCTAAACTTTTAGAAAATATTCAGACAAATATTTATCAAAAAGCCTTACAGTTCAGGGAAGAAAATACGCGAGAAGCAAACTCTTACGATGAACTAAAGGAAAAACTAGAAGAGGGAGGTTTTATACTGGCGCACTGGGATGGAACAGCGGAAACAGAACAAAAAATAAAAGAGGAGACCATGGCTACGATACGCTGCATACCGCTAAATATGAAGGGGGAAGAAGGAGAATGCGTATATTCAGGTAAGCCTTCTAAAGGTAAAGTCGTTTTTGCTAAAGCATACTAGATTTTTATGGCTGAGTGGTTTACGGTTATTGCATTATTATTAGTTGGGATCGGGCTGATTATCGTTGAAATAATTTTTGTTCCCGGAACTACTTTCGTTGGGATCATTGGATTATTGGTCTCTGCTTATGCTGTTTATATCGGCTTCGACTATTTCGGTACAAACACAGGTTATGCTATTCTTGGCGGAACATTATTCTTAAACACATTGGCGGTTGTATATGCATTGCGTTCAGGTGCGTGGGAACGTTTTTCATTAAAGACAAGTAGCAATAGCCGGGTGAACGAAGGTTTACAGGATAATTTAAAGGTAGGCGACGAGGGTCAAACCATATCGGCCTTAAGACCAATGGGAAAAGCTGAATTCAATGATAAAGTATTTGAAGTTACGACCGGAAGTAGTTTTTTAGACTCAGGAAAAAGAATTAAAATTGTTCTGGTTAAGAATAATCGAATTACGGTTGAACCAATAGACTAACATAGACAAAACATAATGGGAGGCATTACTACTATATTTTTGATACTGGCCGGAATCGTCGGCCTTTTCGTGTTTTTATATTTCGTTCCGGTTAACCTCTGGATCACAGCTATATTTTCAGGAGTTAAAGTAGGCTTGTTTGAGCTGGTCTTCATGAGAATTAGAAAAGTTCCTCCGAGCGTCATTGTAAACTCCATGATTACAGCTACAAAAGCAGGATTGAATGTGAATACCACTGAACTTGAAACACATTATTTAGCTGGGGGTAACGTCCCTAACGTAATCAAAGCATTGATTTCAGCCGACAAAGCAAATATAAACCTGGATTTCAAACAGGCTACAGCAATTGATCTTGCAGGGCGAGATGTATTTGAAGCTGTACAAATTTCAGTTAATCCAAAGGTGATTACCACACCGAAGGTTGCCGCTGTTGCTGCCGATGGTATTCAGTTAATAGCTGTTGCCAGGGTAACCGTAAGGGCTAATATCCAGCAGCTTGTTGGAGGTGCCGGTGAAGATACGATTCTAGCCAGAGTAGGAGAGGGGATAGTAACTTCCATTGGTTCAGCTGATACACATAAGAATGTTCTGGAAAATCCTGATAAAATCTCAAAACTCGTTCTTCAGAGAGGATTGGATGCTGGCACAGCATTTGAAATATTATCCATAGATATAGCCGATGTTGATGTTGGAGCAAATATTGGTGCTAAACTTCAAACAGATCAGGCTGCTGCTGACCTTAAAGTTGCGGAGGCTAAGGCAGAAGAAAGAAGGGCTATGGCTGTTGCCAACGAACAGGAAATGAAAGCTAAGTCACAAGAAGCGAGGGCGAAGGTTATCGAAGCTGAGGCTCAAGTACCTCAGGCAATTGCGGAAGCATTCAGAGGAGGTAATCTCGGAGTAATGGATTATTACAGAATGCAAAATATCCAGGCTGATACGGATATGAGAGACTCCATATCTGGAACGGGTTCTTCAAAAACAAAAGGAAAGTCTGATAAAGGTGACAAGAAATAACTAGATCAATTTTTTAAAGATGATTAAGCAGTATTTGTTTTACGGTTTTTCAATACTCTTAATCATCTTTTCATTTAGATCGTTATCCCAAAATCCCATTCGGGTATATGCAGAGAAAGTTTCTGATAGTCAAGTAGATTTGTATATAGTCAGTGATGATATTGTACCCTATACCGCTGAACTGGATCTGGAATTAAGTAATATGAAAGCCGATAAAAAGCTACCAATCACGGTAGTTGCTAAGCCAGATCGACCGGAAAAAATTTTGACACTTAAAGCGGGTGGGTCTGGTAAATTCGGCTATAAAAGTAAATTTGCTTACTACGTCGGAGACGTTTTCAATGCAAAACACGATGCGAATGTTGTGTATCAACTTCCTTACGAATCAGGTCAGGAATTCCGCGTAGATCAAGGCTATTATGGAGAATTTTCTCATGCAGGCATAAAAGCCATCGATTTCACAATGTCAGAGGGGACTTCAATTAGAGCCGCAAGGTCAGGAGTAGTAATCGAATTGAAAGAAGATTCGAACAAGGGATGTGACAAAGAAAAATGTAAGCAGGAGGCTAACTTTGTGCAGATCTACCATGAAGATGGGTCTTTTGCTAAATATGTACATCTTAAGAAAGATGGGGTTTCCGTGAACAGGGGGGATCAGGTAAAAGCAGGAGATATTATAGGATATAGCGGAAATACTGGTTTTACCACCGGCCCGCATTTGCACTTTGAAGTAAATGTTCCTCAAGAAGGAGGGAGAACCTCAGTAGATACCAAATTCGAGTATGAAAAAGGTAAAATAGGCCAGTTGAGTGAAGGCAAGAAGTATAAAGCCTTCAAATAACTAAAGCCATTTTTTTCTTTTAAAAAAGAAGACCATCACTCCGGTGATCAACAGACATAATCCCAAAACAAAAGGATAGGAAAAGCTAAGACTTAAGTTGTGGAGTTTTTCTACGCTCATTTCTTGTCAATTTCAAAAGTATAATGTTTAGGAAACTCTCTAATAGAATTTTGTATCACTTGTTGTTGGTGACTCACAGATGATGATTAAAGCTTAGCCGATAAACATGTAGTCAGTATAAGTGCATACCCATCTGAAATAAATTATTTACTAAGTCATCTCCATGCCATGGACAATGGAGAAGTTTTGATAAATTAAATCAAAGAATAAAAAATCAATTAGATATGCGATACAAGCTTTTTGGGAAAAGTGGATTGAGGGTTTCTGAACTTTGCCTGGGGACTATGACTTTCGGTGAAGAATGGGGCTGGGGAGCTAATTATGAGGTGAGTAAGAAGATATTCGATGCTTATACGAATGCAGGAGGTAACTTTTTAGATACGGCCAATAGATATACGGAAGGAACCAGCGAAAAGTGGTTAGGGGAATTTATAAAAGTAGATCGGGAAAGATTTGTGGTAGCTACAAAATATACGCTTTTTGATCGGCAGGATGAGCCGAACCACTCTGGAAATCATAGAAAGAATATGTTTCGTTCTGTAGAGGATAGCCTAAAAAGATTGGATACGGATTATATTGATCTTTTATGGGTTCATGCTTGGGATTTTACTACTCCAATCGAAGAGATCTTAAGAGGCTTAGATGACCTTGTCAGGCAGGGAAAAGTACTTTATATCGGAATTTCTGATACGCCAGCATGGGTAGTGTCGCGTGCAAATACCATAGCGGAACTTAGAGGTTGGTCATCTTTCATTGGCCTACAAATTGAATACAGTCTTATTCAACGAACTCCTGAACGTGAGCTTTTACCCATGGCTAAAGAACTTGATATTGCTGTAACCCCCTGGGCTCCGCTAGCGGGAGGAGCGCTAACCGGAAAATATTTAAAAGAGAATAATGATGAAGGTAGGGTTAAAGAAGATTCTATTCGACGAAATGAGAGAAGTAATAAAATAGCCCAAAAAGTAGTTAATATCGCTTCTGAACTTGATGTAACTCCGGGACAGGTAGCGATTAATTGGACAAGACAAATGGGCGATCAGATTATTCCGATAGTAGGTGCAAGAAAACTACACCAAATTGAAGATAGTCTGGGTTGTATTGATTTTAAAATACCTGAAGATAAACTTGCGGAACTTAAGCAAGTAAGCGCAATTGAGATGGGATTCCCACATGATTTCTTAACGAATAATAATGTCCGAAATATTATTTACGGAGGGACATTCGATTCGCTTGATAATCATAGATCCTAAACTCACTTTTTCACGGCGGGCTGAAACTCAATTGTCGAATGATCGATATTAAGATTAATAAGAGCCCTAGAGAGCCTTTCTTTAATGTGAGTTTGTTTTTCCAAATCTGTATTCGGGTCTACCTCAACGATCACGGATAAAATATTAAACTCTCCATCTAGGGACCAAATGTGGCAGTCCTGAAAGTTTAAAACATCTTCCTGTGATCTAATAGTTCGATGAATGGAGTTTAGATTGACGTTTGAAGGTGTTTTCTGCAAAAGTATTCCAATGCTGAATCTAAAATTTTTAAGTGCATGAAAAGCGATGTAAATAGCGATACCTACTGATAGGATAGGATCAATGATCGTCCAGGAAGTATAAAGTATAATAATGGCACCTACCAAAACCGCTACCCATCCAAGTACATCTTCAAAGAGATGAAGAGATATAACTTTTTCGTTGAGGGAAGCTCCTCTTTTTGTGATGTAAACGGCATAACCATTTACAATTACTCCGAGGATTGCGAGTAAAATCATGCCTTCTGCTAAAGGTTCCGTAGGTTCCCAAAGTTTGGGAATCGCATGAAAAGCGATTACTAAGGACCCGAAGATTAGAATCATTGAGTTGATTACGGCGCCTAATAAGGAAAAGCGGCCATATCCATAAGAATAATTATTATCCCTTTCTTTCTTAGAAAGATTTTGGAAATATAAGGCCAGGCCTAAGCTGAAGCTGTCCCCAAGATCATGAAGTGCATCGGAAAGAATGGCGAGGCTATTCGTGTACCAACCACCGAGAATTTCAATAAAGCAAAAGGATACGTTAACTAGAAAGGCCGTTTTTAGATTGCCCTGTTCAGATGGATGATGATGTGAGTGACCCTTTGACAAATTTAGAGGGTTTAAAAGAATGCCTTAAAAGTTAGCTTTTAAGGCATTCGCAGTATTTTTAGAATACTAAAGCAAAAAGCTCTTGCATTTTATTCCAAGAGTCCTCATCGGCTTCTTTATTATATGCTAAAGGAAGTTCGAATTGAGTTCCTAATGAATCCGCGTCGGGGCTGGTAAAACTATGAACAGCTCCTTCATAAGAAACAAACTCATAGTCTACATTGGCTTCCTCCATAGAATTCTTGAAATTCTCAATATCCTCTGGGGCAATGAAGTTATCATCAGCACCATTGCATACTAAAATTTTAGCTTTTACTTCTCCTTGCTCAGGCTGAATGGGCAGTTTAAGACCTGCATGAAAAACGGCGACTGCATCGAGATCCATGCCGGCATTAGCCATAGAAAGGGCAACTGAGCCACCAAAACAGTAACCAATTGCTCCTATTTTTTCAGGATCTACATTTGGATTGCTTTTTAACTTTTCCATTGCTGCCGCAAATCGTTCTTTGGCACCTTCTGCATTTTGCATAACCATTCCTGCAAATTTTCCTGCGTCATCAGGGTGACTTGCCTGCTTTCCTTCACCGTACATATCAACTGCTAGGGCCACATAGCCAAGTTCAGCTAACAGATCTGCTCTTTCACGAGCATATTCGTTATGTCCCCACCATTCATGTACAACTAAAATTCCTGGTCTTTTATCTTCAATACTTTTATCATAAGCCAGATATCCATGGAGTTCTACACTATCCCCTTCGGCAGAATAGGACAATTCTTCGCCAGAGATGGCCTCATCTGTAGATGTGCCTTCCTCTATAATTTTCTTTTCTTCCCCATTCTCGGCTTGTTCTTTTTTTCCTCCGGAAGAGCAGGCTGCCCAAACTAAAGTGATTAAAATGATTAAAGCTGTCGGTTTAAATTTCATAGTAATTGATGTTTGATTTTAAAGTATACTATGAAATATAACACTATTTACATCTTGATGTAAATAGGCTAGTTGAATAGATTAAGCTTTTTGAGTTATTCCGATAGCGAACTATTCAAACTACGAAGTTTATTAAGCAGTTTATTAAGAGTTTGGAGTTCTTTCTTTGATAGTTTGGACATGATTCCATCGAAATCTGGTTGGAGTTCATCAATCTGCCCTAAGAGCTCCAGTCCTTTTTTAGTGATGGTCACTTCAGCAACTCTTCTGTCTTTTTTGCTAATGCATCGCTCTATAAGACCATTATGTCTCATTTTTTCAACAACCCGTGAGACGTCGGACTCTTTTTCGATCATTCTTTCTTTAATATCTCCAATAGTGACGGGGCTTCCTTTCTGACCTCGTAAAATTCGTAGAATATTGAATTGCTGTGTGGTGAGATTTAGTTTTCGAAACTCCCGGTTATAGAACTGATTTAACCAATTAGAGGTAAAAAAGAGATTAAGGGTAGCCTTATGCTCTTCATTTCTAAATGCGGTTTTAAGTTCTTCCTCGAGTTTCATATAAAAAAGTAAGTGGGTTTCTGACTATTACATAAACCCACTGACAAAATGATAAAAATTTATGATTGTTTAATTAATTCCACATTAACAGTGATATCTACTTCTTCGCCAACTACAGCTCCCCCGGCTTCAAGTAAGTCATTGTACTTCAAACCATAATCAAATCGATTGATAGTACCCTCAATTTTAAAGCCGGCTCTTGTATTACCCCATGGGTCTTTGACAGTTCCGTTATAATCGGCTTCAAACTCAACTGTTTTTGTTACATCTCTTATAGTTAAATCCCCAACGAGCTTATATTTTTTACCTGATTTTTTTAAGCTCTTACCTTTGAATTTTATTTGAGGATGCTTTTCTGCATCAAAGAAATCACCTGATTTTAGATGACCATCACGTTGTTCATTATCTGTATCAACTGAATTGACTTTAATATTCACTTCGATACTTTCACCGTTGAAATCTTCATTTTTAGAAGTTGCCGAGATATCAAACTCTCCAAATTGCCCCTCTACTTCTGAGATAACTAAGTGACTAACTGCAAAGGATACTTTAGTATGAGTTGGATCTGCTTTCCAAGTACTCTGTGCTGACGTACTAAGAACTCCCGTTACTAATACGCCTAGTGTAAATAATGCTTTTTTCATGATTAATTTTAATTTATATGTTATAACGTATAATGTTAAAACATGTTTTATTATCATGCAAATAATCATGATTTTTTGCTGTGTTTCAAAAAAAGATTCGTGGAGAAAACGGCTATAAACAAAAAAAGCCCTGCCAATGCAGAGCTCTTACTATCAAACGGGTGTATTTAACTATTTAATATTCTTGCTTGAAATGAGGTAATTATTCTTGTATAATCGAAGAGATCGTACCTTTTTTATCTTTTTTACTCCCAACTCTATTTCTTCATCTTTCTCTGGAAGTCGGGCCAAATCGTAACTAAGAATTTCCAGGTTATCGCCTACAACTTCTAGAGTTACATATTCAGTATAAGGTTTACTTTCTAAGTTTTCGATGGTTATGGCTGCGGAAGTGTTCGAAATTTTATAGTTGACTTTTAAGCTACCTTCAGTAGGTACATATGCAGCATAATTATCTTCTTTAATTAACGCACCTTTAAAATCATAATAGGCTACTGTGTAAAAATTGGCTCCTTGTCTTGGGTTCTGATCAATTAAATATTCGTTATCTACTGAAGTAGTTGTTATATCTAATGGGCTTGAAGAATTTGAAGATCTCTTTACTTTAACATTGAACCCTCCGGTTTCTGAAATCGGTATTAAAATACCCTTTCCTTCATCATACCTTATTGACTTGGTAACTGTGCCTGCAAAACTCAACAGTGATAGGAATAACAAGGCTCCTAGTAGGAGTACTGTTATTAATGATCTTTTAATAGAGTTTGTCATGGCGATGATGTTTGTACAAATTAACGTAGATAAAGAGGAAGAGGTGTCGACGTAAATGTCAGAAACCTTACATGGGAAGGGAAACACAAAATTTAGAATATTTCAAATACACTCAGATTATATCAATTTAACGCAACTTTTTTTCTGGCTTTCAGTATCTTATATTATTTACTACCTTGTAATACAAAGTAATTGGTTATGAAACATATTATACTATCGATTTTATTGCTTGTCTCTACTACTATTCTTCAAGCACAGGATGAAGTATCTGCCAAACAACTCAATGGAATGTGGAAGCTTGTCATTAAAATTGATGAGGAAGATAAGCAAGACGTAGAGGATGAGATTGAAGACGAACACCCTTTGATCCAATCTTTTGTTAAAGCTGTTACAGGTTTTGCTTTTGATGTGGTGGAAGAGATTGATGTTCGTTTTGAATTTGAAAAGGATGGAACTCTAATAAGCTACACTTCTTTTTGGGGCGACGAAGATTACGAAAAGTCCGAATGGACCATTAATAAATATGGAGGGTTAGTGTTTGATACTAATGTAAAGGTTACGGATTGGGATGAACAAGCCTGGTATTTTGTTGATGATATTTTAGTGCCATGCGACCAGAAAGGAAGAAGAATTGAAAACCGGAACGTTCACCTTGTTCAAATAGATTAAGACTTAATGTGTGTGGATTAGTAATTGATCCACCCTTTCTTTCTATACCATTCAAATGAATCCCTAAAGGTTTCTTCGGTACTTCTGGGCTTGAATCCGATTTCCTTTTTTGCCTTTTCATGAAGTACGCTTGGGTTCGATTGAGAAGCGTAGAGCATATCTTTCGTAAATAGAGGTTGTTCCTTTTTCAATTTTGAAAGCGCATTAATAAAAGGCAATAGGGTATACATCATCTTTATTGGAATCGTATTTCTAGGAAGTTTTTTTCCTGTGATTGTTCTAACTAGCGTCGGAATTTCTTTCATGCTAAGCATATGGCCTGTTAGAAAATATCGTTCTCCAACCCTACCTTTTTCGAAAGCCGCTATTATACCATCTGAAATATCCCTTACATCTGCGTAATCACTCATGCCATTCATAAGGAAAGGTATTTTACCGTTGAAAAAGTCGATTAGTGCCTTTCCTAAAATAGAAGGGCCATAATCTTCTGGGCCTATAACGGTTCCCGGATTAATAATTACAGCTTTTAAACCTTGCCCAACAAGTTCAAGAATGATCTTTTCTGCATAGGCTTTTGAGCGATGATAGGTTGTTCGATCTTCTAGAGCTAACGGTCGGCTCTCATCCATTGGAGATGAATACGGTTCTTTTTCTACAGCATGGTGTGAACTACAATGAATAAATTTTCCTATCGAAACTTTTAGACTCTCTTCGGCTATAATCCTTGTACCTTCCACGTTGGTTTTCCATACAGAGCCATCTTTATCAGGAAATAGAGAGATTTTAGCTGCAAGATGAAAAACGGCATCCTTTCCTTTTGTCAATTGCTTTATTAATGGTCTGTCTAAAATGCTTCCTTCCGTAATTTTAAGGGGAAGCCCGGCAAGTGCTTCTTCGTATTTATCTTTTGGTGTAACAAGTACTTCAACTTCACTTTCCGGATATTTCGATAATAGTTTCTTGACGAGCACATTACCCAAACGACCTGAACCTCCCGTGACAAAAATATTCATAGACTCCTTTTTGTAAGACTTAATCTAGCTTAAAACCTCGTAAAACAGAATTTGCGTTAACTTTTGTAAGAGTTATGGCTTATTGTATCATTGGTTAAAACAGAATAATGTTAGCTACTATTCACTAAATTGAAACTAATGTCTTCAACTGATCATATCGATAAGCTAGAAAATACTGATCAAGATCAGGAGATATTGCGTTACAAGGCTGAAATAAGCGAACTGAAGTCTAAGCTTAGAGCCAGCGAGGAGCGGTTTAGTATGTTGGCAGACGGCGTTGGGGATATCATCTATGAACTTGATAGACAAGGTAATTTCATTTATGTAAATGCTTCATTTAAAGAGTTAACTGGTTTTTCGGAGGGAAGGATACCGGAAAGGCATTACTGGAAAGCTGTTCATGAAGAAGATCTGGGTGATGTTAAGGCATTCTATCTCGATCAATTAATGCAAAGAAAGCGCGATTCTTATTACGAATTTAGAGTTTGGACTAAAAAAAGAGGACTTATTTGGTTAGGTCAGTCGGTCACCATGATTTTTGAAAATGGTTTGGCGGAACGAATCAGGATTGTAGCAAGAGATATAACCCATTTAAAGAAAACGCTCATTTCTTTAAAAGACAGCCAGACTCAATTAACTAACCTCATCGAAAATGTTGGTGATATGATCGGTGAGTTAAATGAAAAGGGAAAGTTTACTTTCGTCAATACAACATTGTTGGAAAAAAGCCAATATTCGAGTAAGGAGGTTCTAGGTAGATCTTTTATCGAATTTATCCATCCTGACGATCAGGAAAGGGTAAAAGAGCTTACAGAAAAACAGTTTTTAGAGAAAAATAAGGAGCAATATTTTGAGTTCAGATTATTGTTGAAAGAAGGAGGTTTTTTATGGATAGGCCAAAATACTTCTATGGTTTTCGAGGGTGATAATTTGAAAGTTGCCAGGTTTGTTGCTCGTGATATTTCGGAGGTGGTTTCATTAAAAAATGATCTAAAGCAACGAGAACAGCTCTATCGCCTGGTATCGGAAAACTCCAAAGATCTTATTTGTCTGCATAGTAATGAGGGTGAAAATTTATACGTTTCACCGGCTTCTGTAGACGTACTAGGTTACAAGCAGGAAGAACTTCTGAATAAAAAACCATTTCGCTATGTCCATCCTGATGATCTTAATGTATTTAAAAGGATTTTCGAGGGAAAATTCTACGATGAAGGAAAATTCAAATCTGAATATAGGTTTAAGCATAAAGATGGACGATACATTTGGCTCGAAACAGTAGCACGTTTAACGAATCAGGATGGCACGTGTAGAATTGTTACTTCCTCCAGGGACGTATCGAAAAGGAAGATTGAAAAGCAAGAACTGATCAAAGCTAAGGAAAAAGCTGAAGCTGCTTCTGATGAAAAAGCTAACTTTCTTTCCGTAATCTCACATGAGATCAGAACACCTTTAAATGCTATCATCGGCCTTACTCACTTGCTTCTTGAGGAAGATTGTAAACCAGGCCAATTGGAAGACCTTAAGCTTTTGAAATTTTCGGGGGAGAATCTTTTAGCGCTCTTAAATAATGTTCTGGACGTTAATAAGATCGAAGCTGGGAAACTTGTCTTGGAACACAGCGAGTTTGATTTAAAAGACTTATTAATAGGTATAAAACGATCACAAGAGGTTAGTGCTAATGAGAAGGGACTCCAATTAAAGCTGCTTTACGATGATGACTTACCTCGTCTTTTCTTTGGAGATTCTATGAGGATTGCTCAAATCGTGAATAATCTGGTAGATAATGCTATTAAGTTTACCGAGTCCGGATCTGTCAAAATTATAGCTGAAGCAAAAGCCATTCGAGAGAAAGAAGCTTTCTTTAAAGTAGAAGTAGTTGATACTGGAATTGGGATAGCCAGTGAAAACCAACATCTAATATTTGATAAGTTTAATCAAGCGGAGGCTAATACATCTAGAAGGTTTGGAGGTACTGGTCTTGGCTTATCAATTACCAAAAATTTATTGGAGCTCATGGGCTCTGAAGTATCGCTTTTAAGTAGTGAATATGAAGGCTCCACATTTTCTTTTGAGCTTTGTTTACCGTTGGGAGGTGAATTTGCTGAACCGTCAAAACAACAGATAAAACATTCTTTTCAATCGGCAAAAATCGATGCGAAGCTACTTCTTATTGAAGATAATGAAGTGAATCAACTTGTGGCAAATGAATTTCTTACCAGATGGGGAATGCATGTGGATATAGTAGATAACGGCCAGGAGGGTATTGAGCTTTTAAGATCCAAAAAGTATGATGCCATTTTACTGGACTTACAAATGCCGGAATTAGATGGGTATGCTATAGCCAAGATTATCCGGTCTCATCCCAGTAAATACTTTCAAAACATACCGATTTTAGCTATTTCCGCTTCTACTTCGAAAGATGTAATAGAAAAGGCTTTGAATGCAGGTATGAACGATTTTCTTTCCAAGCCATATAAACCTTCGGAACTCTTTTCAAAAGTTACCAAAACACTTAATGGATATTCCAATACATGTGACTCTTTGCCACTTCTCGAAAAAATAGAATCATTAACAGAAGGCGATCAAGAATTTAAAAGCTCGATCATAAAACTACACATTAAGAACCTGGAAGAGTTGAAATGCAGATTTAGGGAACTTTTAGTAGAGAAAGATTTACGGGGTCTTTCTGCATTAAAACATAAGATGATCAATACCGTGGATGGTTTAAAGTTGGAAACAATTCAATCAAAATTAGAAGAGGCTAAAATTATTTTAAAGGAAAAGACTAGTCAAAATAAAGTGAAAAGCATTACACGCGATTTTCATAGAAGCTGTGAAGAAGTTATTCAGGAACTAGAAAAGCTTTAGTTTTTCAGTTGCCTGATTGCCCTAAAATCCTTGACACTTTTCGATAATTGCCATTCCAGAAGCCCTGGGAAAAAATGACCTAGTTTGTTCAAAACGCGAGCATAACGCGGAAAAATTAATTGTGCCTTATTCTTTTCTACCCCTTTCAATATAATTTGAACAGCTTTTTCTACCGTTATGAGCTTGAAAGGTATTTTTGAAAGAAAAGTATCTCTATCAGCGTTGATGATTTCAGTATTTGCCAGTAATGGTGTATCAATGTAGCCGGGACAGATTGTATTCACCTTTATTCCCAAACCTTTACCTTCTAACCTTAACGATTTAGTTAAACCTACTACTGCAAACTTACTGGTGCCATAAGGAACGCTAATTGGGAAGGCAGTCAGACCGGCCATTGAAGCTATATTGACGATCTGGCCATACCCTTGTAAGCACATTTCTTTATAGGAGGCAACGCTTCCGTTAATGACCCCTTCCAGATTAACTTTCATAACCTGTCTCCATTTTTCGATACTTAGATCCCTAACCTCTCCTGCGCAAGCCACTCCAGCGTTGTTTATCACGATATCAATAGAGCCATGATTTTGGACAATATTTTTCAGTAATGATTCAAATGCTTCATAATTGCTCACATCAAGATTATGGTAACCTGAATTAATTTTATGGTCTTTTAACCTATCAATCAAATCAGAACTTAACTCAGTATTGATATCTGCAACGATTACTTTAGCTCCCTTATGTCCTAATTGAAAACACAGCTCTCTACCGATACCAGAAGCACCACCAGTAATCAGTACGACTTTATCAGAAAAGTAATTCTTATTCATAAGCGTATCTTAGAGAACTATTTAGATCAAAAAATTGCATAAATCCTAAAAATGAAAAACTTCCTTATCTACGGAGCCTATGGATATACCGGAAAATTGATTTCCGAATTTGCCAAAGAACAGGGCCTTTCGCCAATTTTAGCTGGAAGGAGTAAAGATAAGCTTAAACAGCTGGCTGAAAAGTTAGGCTTTCAGTACAAAGTCTTTGGTCTCGATGAGTACGATAAACTGAAAGAAGCTCTTAACGAAGTAGATGCTATCCTTCACTGTGCCGGGCCTTTTGAGTTTACCTGCGATACGGTTTCAAAAGCTTGCCTTGAAACTAAGACCCACTATCTGGATATCACAGGAGAGTGGACCGTTTTTCAGAAAATGCACCAATTGGATAATGAAGCTAAGAATAATGGTATTACTATTATTCCCGGGACTGGCTTCGATGTTGTTCCCAGCGACACTCTCGCGCACCATTTAAAACAGAGGGTTCCAGACTCCATTGAACTCAATCTTTATTTAAGTGGCTCAGGTGCCATGTCCCATGGTACTGCCATAACTATGGTTGAGAATCTTGGAAGAGGTGGTTTGATTAGAAAGGATGGAGAATTGAAGCACGTAAAAAATATGCACGAATCTAAAGAGGTAGAGATTGATGGTAAAACGTATAATGCTGCTGCTATCCCTTGGGGCGACGTTTATACAGCTTATGTCAGCACTTCCATTCCTAACATTGTGGTTTACTTAACCCTACCACCAAAGGCAATTAAAATATCAAGGTTGTCTAATTACTTTAGCTGGGTTTTTAATTTCCGTTTCATTAAAGATTTCTTGATTAAGCAAGTAAAAAAGAAACCTGCAGGCCCGTCTGACGAAATAAGGGAAAAGGGAGAAACAAAGATTTTAGGAGAGGTGATAGATTCTAAGGGAAACAAATTCAAGAGTATTTTTAGAGGGCCAGAAGGCTATACGCTAACGGCATTAACTGCACTAATTATTGTTAAGAAAGTGTTGAATGGAGATTATAAAACAGGTTTTCATACACCTTCCAGTGCTTATGGCGAAGGTGTAATTGATGAACTTAAAAGTGCTCAAATAGAAGATATTTAGTCTCTGGCTACCTTTCAAAAAAGTTAAAACATGGGCAATTTCTTACATCTGTATTTATTCGACTAATCCTTAATGTCCTGCGGATGGCTTAATAGCGTTATTTGTGATATAATAATTGATAAAACTGAATAAAAATAAATCATAAGATGAAACAAGTAAACCTCAAACTCTTCCTTCTTTTAGCAGCTTTGGCTTTTGGCTTTTCATTAAAAGCTAATACAGGTCTTGGAGATGATAGCCGCCCTCTTCATGAAATACATTCTATGATGATGTATAATTTTATGAAGTATACTAAATGGCCTGCTGCTGTTGAAAGCAATAGTAAGTTTAAAATAGCAATAATAGGAGATAAAGATTTACATAATACTCTTGTTAGCTGGTATGGCACCAAGAAAAGAGGTTCTCAGAGCTATGATATTAAATATTATGGTTCCGTCTCAGAAGCTCCTGTTGATGCTCAAGTAATTTATTTAGCTAGCAACAAGAGTAAAGAATTTGAAACTTTAAAGCAGAAGATTGAAGGTAAGCCAGTACTTACGGTAACAGATGGGAATGGCTTAGCCAAGAAGGGTAGTAATATTAATTTTAAGGTTGTAAACGGAAAATTGAAATTCGAGATGAATACTGAAAGTGTTGCGAACGCCAATCTTCAGATTTCAAGTTCGTTACAATCTCTTGCCATTATTATATAAATAGGAATAGGTTAGCAATATACATCTGAAAAAGGCGGTTTATACCGCCTTTTTTTATTGGAATCAACTCTGATGTTTTTCCCTTATATATTTCACAGATTCCACGATAAGCTTTCTCAAAATATTTTCATCTATTGAGTCCAGACTCTTAATGTAAAGACAGGATTTCCCGGTTTTGTACTTTCCTAACTTTGAAAGTAACTCATCATAATTCTCGAAACCACTTATGATGTAAACGCTCAAATTCTGTTTTCTAGGTGAAAAACCTGTAATGAACCAATCACCTTCCCTTCCACTTTCATATTTGTAATGGTAAGTTCCTAGCCTGATCATGTTCGTATTCCATATTTTTGAAGGTTCTCCTACAATTTCTTCCATAATCTCTAATAATCTGAAAGCGTCCTCTCGCTTAGAGTCATCTTGAATACTGGATAGAAAATTATTTACATCCTCCCCTGAATCATTTTGTAAACCAGCCATTGTTTGCTTTTGCTATCTAATATAGCAAATACGATTATCGTTTATCTGAATCGATAATACTGTAAACCACTGGCACAATGATTAGAGATAGGATCATAGAACTGCTCAACCCTCCAATTAGCGCCCAGGCTAAGCCATTCTTCCATTCCGAACCTGCCCCACTGGCGAGTGCGATCGGTAATAGACCGATCACCATAGAGATATTAGTCATTAAAATAGGACGAAACCTTAATCTAATCGCTTTAACTAGCGCATCGTAAGTGTTAGCACCTTCAATTTTTAGCTTATTGGCGAAGTCAACGACCAGAATTGCATTTTTTCCAACCAGACCAACCAACATGATTAACCCAAGTATAGAAAATATAGATAATGTACTTTTAGAAAGCCCTAGGCAAACAATAGCTCCGATCAGGGCTAAGGGAATGGAAAAGAGTACCACAAACGGATATTTATACGAATTGTATAAAATCACCATAACCACATATACGAAAATCACTGATATTCCGAACGCTAAGCCTAGGGTTATGAAGCTCTCTCTTTGTCTTTGGATGTTTCCGGTAAATTCATAATTAATATCAGATTTAAGTTCTTCTAACTTTTCCTGAAGCTTATTGGCTACGTTTCCCGAGGTTGTACCGATAACCTGAGATTGGATAGTTATGGAACGTTGCCGATTGGTTCGCTCTAATGAACTTGGACTGATTGAGCTTTCTATACTGGCAAATTGCTTTACGGGTATTTGTGATCCAGTCTTAGTGAGTACGGTCAAACTTTTTATATCTTCAAGATTACTTCTGTCCTCTTTATCCAATATGAGTTTTATAGGATATTGATTGTCTTGTTGATAAAAGGTACTCGTTTCATCTCCATTGTAAGCCAGGCGTAAAAGTTGTGCAGTGGCTCCTTCGTTAATACCCAGGTTCCTTATCGACTCCTGATTGACATCAATTCTGATCTCGGAGGTTTGCTTTGCTGCCGAAGACCTGATTTCAACAGCGCCGGGAATAGAGTCTAAAAGCTGAACAGCTTTTTCTGCAAAGGATACCAAGTCTCTTTCGTCTTGACCGGAAAGAATTAATTCTACGGGACCATCATCGCGTGTGCCCAATAGATTAATCTCCACAGGTCGTGCTTCAATACCTGCTATATTCGACCTCAATTCATTCTTGATTTTCCTGGCGAATTTTGATGTAGAAATCTCTCTTTTGGTCTTATCAACCAGCTTCACGGAAAGTTCGGCCAGGTTATTGGTATTCAAGAGTAAACGTCCGCTGCTTGTTATGCCAACAGTCGTAAATACGGATTCTACTACATCATACTCTTGAATGATCTTTTCAGCAGTCTTAGCTGCACTATCGGTCTGATTTAGCGTAGCATAATCTGGCAGTTCAATTTCTACAACGAACTCTCCGCGGTCTCCAGCCTGTAGAAAGTCAATACCGATGTACCCGGTAAATATCAAGGAGATAGAGGTAACCAATAAAAGTAAAGCAGCAAAAAGCGTCACCACCCTTCTTTTCAGAGACCATTTCAATATGGAAATGATCAGTTCCGATAACTTATTTACACCATTTTCAAAACCTCTGATTATTCTGGATGAGATTAGGTTCTCCCTTAAATGCTCTAGTCGACCAAATCGCGAAGTGAGTAATGGGACTAAGGTGAAGGACACCAATAAACTAAGTAGTGTAGAACTGAGGATTACGATAGAAAAGGGACGAAAGAGGTCGGCGACTATGCCCGATGCAAAGATGATCGGGAAGAAAACGACAACATCGATCAAGGTTATGGAGATCGCAGTGAATGCAATTTCAGAACGGCCCTCTAACGAAGCTTTAACACGGTCTTTGCCCATTTCCAAATGGCGATATATATTTTCAATCACCACTATGGAATCATCCACTAGAATCCCAATTGCCAAAGAGAGGCCTAGTAGCGTCATGAGATTCAGCGAAAACCCAGCTAAATACATGACCACAAATGTGGAGATCACCGATGCGGGAATGGACACCAATACGATAAGTGAGTTTCTAATACTGTGTAGAAAAATCAACATTACCAACGAAACCAATAGGATTGCTAGTAGGAGATCTTCAACCACAGCATCTGCAGCTTTTTTTGTGAATTCAGATGAATCCTGTGCCAATTCGAAAGTGAGATTATATTGAGAATAATCCTTTTCAAGCTGTTCAAGCTTTTCTCTTACTTGTCTACTCATGGTGACTGAGTTAGCATCGGGCTGCTTAAGAATATCCAATCCTACAGAGCTTTTACCATTGGTTCTACTGATCACGGACTTATCTATAAATTCCGGATTGATAGATGCTACATCGACTAACCTGATGGGATCGCCTAAATAGCTTCGCGCTACAGTCAGATCTTTCAGCTCGGAAATGGTATTGAATTGGGCTGAAAACCTGATATTACTTTGATCCTGATCATTTTCAATTTTGCCTACAGGAATTTCAATGTTTGAACTTTTCAATGCCTGCATGACCTGAAGCAAGCTAATCCTCAGTAGTTCAAGCTTTTCTTTTTGAATGCTAACCAGTACTTTCTTCTCGGAAGTACCAAGCATATCTACGCTCCCAACACCATCTATTTCAATGATTTTTGGCTTTATGTCACCTTCTATAAGTTTCGATAACTGATAATCATCGAGATTAGAAAAAACGCCAATTCTTAATATTGGAAAGGCGTCGACGTCGAATTTACTGATGGACGGTTCTTTAATATCCCTGGGAAGTTGAGCGCGTATGGAAGCTATTTTTCGTTGGGCATCAATCAGCAGTTCATCTATATTTTTATCATTCTTCAGGTCTATCCGTATGATTGAAATGTTTTCCCTTGAAATAGAGCGAATACTTTTCGAATTCCCAATAGACGATAAAACATCCTCCATAGGAATGGTGACTGATTCTTCTACTTCAGAAGGCGAAGCTCCGGGATAAATGGTAGTGACTGCTATAACTGGTGGAGTAAACCGAGGCACCAATTCATAGGAGAGAAAAAAGAAGCTTAGCGAACCTAATGCAATCAGTGTTGCATAAAGTACAGTTACTGCGACGGGTCTTTTTATGGATAATTCGGTGAGGTTCAAGAATTGTCGTTTATAATTCTGATCCTTTGCCCACTTTTCAAACCCTCTGTGATGGTCGTAATAATTAAGTCCTTGGATTTAAGGCCGTTCTTAATTTGAACCAAACCTTCCAATTCTTTGCCTCTTTTTACGGTAACTTCTTTTACTTTATCATCTTCCGCAAGGAATACTTTATCATCCACAATCCACTTTTCATTAATGTAAATACCTTCATTATCAGTACTCATTTGAAAGATAGCACGGGCAGATAAGCCAGATTTTAGATTATTATCTTTCAGGGTTTCGATGGTTAACACCACGTCATATTGACCAGCTAGATTTGCTTTAACGGCCTCGCTGGTAATTTGAGCTTCAAACGTTAGCTCAGGTTTATTTACGACTTGTACCGTGATTTTCTCAATTTCATTGAGCGATGTCACTTCTTCTTCAGTAAGTGAAATCTTCATTTCCATACTTTCCGTATCTATGATTTCGAAAACGGGTTTACCTGGCCCGATGAGGCTTCCTTCCTGAGTGAAAATTTTATTGATCTTTCCTGAAAATGGCGCTCTGATCCGGGTATCATTTAATCTCTTTTGATTCACCAGGTATTTAGACTCAGCTACTTTATAGCCTAAATTAATTTTTTCAAACTGATCTTTAGTGATGGCCTCCTTCTCAAAGAGACTTTTATATCGTGTCAGGTCTTTTTCAGCTTTTTCCAGATTTGCTTTAAGGACTAGTGATTCCGCTTCTAACAATTCGGCATTGACTAGAGCAACAAGATCACCTTTAGAAACGAATTCCCCTGGCTTTTTATAGATACTAATAATATTTCCCTGAGCTTCTGATAAAACAATGAGCTCATTTGCACCTACCAGCTTAGCAGTTTTCTTATAGGTATTATAGGGCGTCGAATGTTCTATTCGCTCTACTTTGACCGGAAGCACTGCAATTGGTTGATCGGCTTCTACAGCCTCAGTAGACAGAGCACTTTTATTCTGCTCCAGACCAAACCACGTTGCTCCGATCACAATTAAACCAATGACTATTAGAATTATCTTTTTCATTAGTGCTGGACTATTCCAGTAGCAAGTTAAGAGTCCTGGCTTCTTTGAAGTAATCTAATTCGGCAATTTTCAGATCTAAAAATCCTTCTTTAAGTCTTTCTTCCGATTTTAAAAGCTCACTTTCTGACTCTAGGAGCTCATTCAACCCTAATATCCCTTCGGAGTACTGCAGCTTATTTAACTCATAAAGTTCTGATTTTAGGTTTTTTTCCTCTTTTAGAAATAAGAATTTATCAAAAGCACTTTGATAGGAAGCTTCTTTAGAACGTAGCATTAGATTCCTTTTCTTTCTCTCATCTTCTTCCTCAATTTTTAGGAGGTCGCGTTCTAATACTTTTTCTTCTAATTGAATATTCTTCTTGTTCCCAACGAATATGGGAAAGTCCATATTTATCCCGATAAAATTTAGAGGAAACCATTGGCTTCCCTGAAAGGGCGAAAATTGATCACCCATATATTGATACTGAAGGTTTGCTACAAAATTTACCTTCGGGAAAAAATCAGACTTTATATTTTGCTGCTCTAGCGAGTTTGCAGATTTTTTTAAGGCAATTAACTCCTGGTCTTTACTATTCTTTTCTATCTCAGGGAGTTCTTCAGCTAATACGGTTATTTGTTGTTCCCAGGAATAGCTTAAGTCCTTATCAGTACCAATCAGATCTTGTAAAGCCTTTTTTTGTGTAGCTATCCCGGAGCGTAGTTTCTTTTTACTCAAGTCCAGTTCTTTCTGCTTTAATCGTAGCTTTTTCAAAACGGAAGGATGAATAATATCTGCATCGACCTGAGCCTCCACAATTTCAGCTGTTTTTTCCAGGCGTTCTTTACTAAAATCCAGGAGGTCATTTTTTAAGTTTAGCGAAGCGTATTCATAGAAAAGCTTCGCTATATTATAAATGATTTCTTCCTGAACTATAGTCAACTTGACGTCCTGGGTCTCATCAAATATTTCAAGTTGTTTTTTTCCTGTCACCCATTTCCTGTCGAATAAACGTTGTTGAAGGCTAATACCCGCACTCAAATTCGATTGAGCTCCTAATCTTATAGGAACGCTTCCTCCATCTGCATTGGCTAGAGAGCTAAATGACCCTGGGAAAATATACGTTTGATTATCGAAAAAGTGTGTATAGTCTGCGAAGCCTCTTATTTGTGGGAGAAAAACACTCTTTTGTGCTTGCACTTTTTTAGATGCAATCTCACCTTCAATTTTAGTTTTTTGAATAGCAGTGCTGTTTTCCAGGCCTAATTCTAAGGATTCCTTTAAGCTTAAAACGCCATCGCTCTGTCCCAGGAGTGGACATGCAAGTAAGAATAGGCCAAGCAAAAGGAAATAAAATCTCATAACTCGAAACTCAGAGTACCTTCGCTTTTTTGATAAAGTTAGCAGATACTTTAAGACAAATTTCTTTCAAAAATAGTGAATTAAGAACTAATGCTTAAAGTCACTTGATAAGATAACATACTATAACAAAGAGGTTTTGGTTTGAAGTTTTTTTAAGCTCCATTCCCAAATTTGATTCTGAAGGTTCCGATCTGTGGTTTTGGAAGACGGCTTTATGGTTTTCTTATCCTTAAAAAGCTCACCGGTAGCGTTGAGACCTTGTTCTTCCTCCGCGAGATAAATGGATGTTTCAGCACCTTTTTCAGCCGATTTCATGAAAGGTTTTCCGAGCCTGTACATCATTTGAAACCAGTTTGAATACGTTCGGTCTATCCCCGTATAAACCATTCCAGGGTCAATTGAATTAACAGATATTTTATCATCTTTCAACAACTCGGAAAGCTTATTACTAATGGTTAATGCCATTAATTTTGATAATGCATAAGCTTTCATTGGTCTGTAATTTTCTTCTAGCTGAACATTTTCCCAGTCCAGCTTACCGTGGCGGTGCATATAGGAATTCACATTGATCACCCGGCCTCCATTCCTGGCATTTTTCAGTAAGTTCTTAATGAGAAGAGTCAGTAATAGCGGTCCTAAATGATTAGTTGCAATGGTAGCTTCTATTCCTTCGGGGGTTTCCGTTCGTTTGGGATACCCCATGAAACCGGCATTATTGATCAATACATCTATTGAATCGTACCGTTCGTAAATTTTCTGTGAAGCTGATTCGATGGAACTTTGTGAACTTAAATCGCACTCAATGATATCAATATTCGCATCTGGTAAAGTATCTGTAATTTTCTTTCTTGCTACTTCTGCTTTTGACGTAGAACGACAAAGCCAGATCAATTGATGGTTCTCAGCTAGAAACTTTGCGGTAGCCAATCCTATTCCGGAATTAGCTCCGGTTATAATAATCCTGGACACCTGGAATTATTTTTTAGGAAACCATGGTATAATTCCGGAGACTTTTGAAGCATATTCTTTATATCCAGGCTTCGAAGCTTTCGACCTCTCATCCATAGCGGGCACACTGTAACCGAGGAATAATCCCCACATGGAAATAGTACCTATAGCAGTCCAGTAATAGATGGAGATATCAGAATTAAATGCGAAGAGGAATATTCCTGTCCAAAAGAGACATTCTCCAAAATAGTTGGGGTGCCTGGAATAGGCCCAAAGTCCGTTTTTAACGAAAGTTCCGGATTCTTTTTTGGTTGAGAGAAAAGCCCATAGCTGATTATCGGCAACTAATTCGATAACAACAGCAATGAATGTGATTACGGCTGCAATGATATCGAGAGCATTAAGAGGTGCATCCGAGAGCATGGCTGGATATAACGGCAAAAGCCCCATGAATACCAATGCTGTAGGAAACAGGTGAATGGCTGAAAAACTTACCAAAGGATAAAGTGCTTTCCCGGACTTTTGAGCGAGATCCTCGTAACGCCAGTCTTCCTCTACCAGTCCTTGCCATCTTCTAATCCAGTTCAAGGTCAGTCTTATACCCCAAAATGTAACAAGCCCAAACAGAATCCACTTTCTAATGGGGTTTCCGGTTTCAGGGTAGGCGTGAATCCAGAAGTAGGCTATCGGGATAGGTATTACGCTCCAATATGGATCGTAAATACTACTGTTTCGGAAGATCATACTAAAAACAAAGATGACTATCGTAGCAATCACGTCTGCTATACCTAAGGCAACGAGATCGCTGAAATTCGATAAATAAGGGAGTGAAATTATTCCCGCCGCAATGGCTATTACATAAGCAATAATAATGATCAAAAAAGATGTTGATCGAGAATAACTAGAAGTAGAATCGGACATGTTAAATTTTTAAATTCAATTATTTCTGAATCAGAAGTTTAGATTTGAATCTGATTAAGCTGCGAATATATAAATATCCTTGATTCTAAAATTTGAGAAATTGATTAACCTGTTCTTCAATGAGTTCCATGAAAACAGGGTTGGTTAATTCTTCACCGTCAAAATTTTGCTGTATATGGTTCAGTTTCGGTTTATTAGCCAATACATGCGTTCCCATATAGTTTAAAATATCGGTAAAGTGGCTTAGCGCGAGTCCGGCACCTTGCATACCAGAGGATATTCCCATTAGTGCCGCTTTTTTATTCTGAAAAGTATCTGGGAATTTTAATCCGTCAATAAAAGCCTTTAAAACACCAGGGAATGATCCATTGTATTCAGGTATTACAAAAAAAAATTTTTCAGAATCAGTCATTTGTTTCCTTAGAGGGCTAAACTCTGTATTGGAACCAGCATTTTCGTAAAGCGAGGTATTAATGAAATCATAAGGCAGATCTTTAAGATCAATTATAGAAAGCTCTACATTTTCTTTCTTTATGAGATTTGAATAAATGTTAGTTATTTTCTCTGAGACGGAATCATTTCTGTTAGTTCCGCAAATAAGTGTGATCATAATTTACTTCTCTTATCTTCTCTCCTTTTATTCGAAATGGCGAAAATACGCAAATAATGTACTCAGGAGTCAAATGGATTTAATAAACTCATAAACCCAAATCTCGGCATCTGGTTTAAATCGCTTTGGGATAATCAGCTTTAATGGCTTTTTTTGCCGATCTCTAAAAAGAACTCATGATTGAAAAAATAAAAGAGGCTTTTGAATTCATTAGGAACAAGTCTGATTTTAAGCCTGAATTCGGTATCGTATTAGGTACCGGCTTGGGAGGGCTTGTTGAGGAACTTCAAATCTCGGAAAGACTTTCTTACGAAGAAATACCACACTTTCCCCTTTCCACCGTAGAATTCCACTCCGGTGAACTTCTCTTTGGAATATTAGGAGAAAAGAAAGTAGTCGTTATGCATGGACGCTTTCATTACTATGAAGGCTATAATATGGAAGAGGTTACTTTTGGGATTAGGGTAATGAAGCTTTTGGGAATAGAAAAGCTATTTGTTTCAAATGCTGCTGGTGGATTGAATCCGGACTATTCCTTAAGTGATTTAATGATTATTGAAGATCACATCAATTTATTACCTGAAAACCCTTTAAGAGGTCAGAATATTCATGAACTAGGCGATCGGTTTCCCGATATGAGCGAGCCTTATGATCTAGTGTTAATTGATCAGGCGAAGAAAATTGTAAAAGAGGAGGACATACCATGTCAGTCAGGAGTTTATACGGCAGTTCAGGGTCCCAACCTTGAAACAAAAGCAGAGTATAAGTTTTTAAGGATCATCGGCTCGGACGCCGTAGGAATGTCAACCATACCTGAAAATATTGTAGCGAGGCATATGGGTTTACCTTGTTTCGCCGTTTCCGTAATTACAGATATGTGTATTCCTGAAACTTTGGAAAAAGCGGATATTCAGAAGATCATAGGGGCCGCAAAGAAAGCGGAACCAGGTATGACTAAATTAATTAGCAGGTTGATCAATATTCAATAAAAATTAATAGTTGTCAGATATACTAATAACTGAATACTAGAATCTAAAGACTAAGAATGGATATAAAAGGAAAGAACGCAATAGTTACCGGAGTAAGTAAAGGAATAGGATTTGCAACGGTTAAAATGCTCGTAGAACATGGCGTTAAAGTGATTGGCTGGGGAAGGACTAAGCCTGATTTTGAGCATGAGCTTTTTAATTTTGTGGAAACTGATGTTTCTGATCTGGAATCTGTAGAATCCTCTTATGAAAAAACGGTAGAACTTGTAGGGAAAGATATCCAAATTCTGGTTAATAATGCCGGTTTAGGGCATCAGGGAAAGTTTGAAGAACTTGATGTTAAGCAGTGGATTGAAATGTTCGATACCAATGTGCATGGCATATTTTATATTACAAGATTACTTATTCCAAGAATGAAAGAGATAGGGGAGGGCCATATCATCAACATTTCTTCCATCGCTGGCACAACCGGAATTGAAACTATGGCTGGTTATGCAGCAACCAAGCATGCTGTAAATGGAATATCGCACAGCTTATACAAAGAGGTGAGGCAATTCGGGATCAAGGTGACGAATATTATGCCTGGATCAGTTCAAACAAATTTCTTCGACTCCATTGACTCAGTGACTGCTAACGACAATATGATGAAACCTGAAGACATAGCAGAAACTATTACTCAAGTGCTTTCAACCAGTGCGAATTACCATCATGTAGATATAGAAGTGAGACCATTAAAGCCAAAAGGGTAAATATTAAGTGTCGCTAAGGGTTAAGGATTTAACGAAAATTTATGGTCAGCAAAAAGCCATAGATTCGGTTTCTTTCGATGCTGAAAAAGGGGAGATCATTGGTTTATTAGGCCCAAACGGGGCTGGGAAAAGTACGACAATGAAAATACTTACCGGATTTCTTCCTCAAACTTCAGGTTCTGCTGAAGTTAATGGATATGATGTAGTAAGGGAAAGCAGAAAAGTGAGAAGGAACGTTGGATATTTACCGGAAAATAATCCGTTGTATATGGATATGTTCGTCCATGAATACTTAAACTTTACAGCAGGCTGCTATAGTATTTCAGGCACTGTATTGAAACACAGGGTTGGTGAGATGATAGAGCTTTGTGGTTTAGGTTTAGAGCAGCACAAAAAAATTAAACAACTATCTAAAGGATACAGACAGCGGGTTGGGTTGGCGCAGGCATTAATTCACGATCCGCAGACCTTAATATTGGATGAGCCCACAACAGGACTGGACCCTAATCAAATTGTGGAGATTAGAAAATTGATCCAGGAGATTAGCCAAAACAAACTGGTTGTTCTTTCCACACATATTATGCAAGAAGTTAAGGCCATTTGCAGCAGAGCATTGATTATAAATAAAGGAAAGATCGTTGCCGATGATCAACTCGATCAACTAAAAGCGAATACGAGCCAAGAAGAAGTTTTCGTAATTGAATTTAAATCTCCAATTGATGAGTCTTTGCTTGAGGATGTCGAGGGCTTACTTAGAATAGAAAAGTTTGAAGATCTTAAATACCGCTTTTACTGCTCAAAAGATATAAGAGAAGAATTGATTGCTATTTCATTAAAAGAAAAACTTGGGCTTCTGAGTCTATCCGTTGAAGAGCAAGATTTAGAATACGTTTTTAGAAGTCTTACGAAGTAGAATGTTTAGAGTATTTCTAAAAGAGACCAATTCCTTTTTCGATTCATTGATCGCCTACGTGGTGATCATATTTTTTCTACTTGGACTCGGCCTTTTAACCTGGGTCTTTCCGGATAGTAGCGTGATCAGTTATGGTTTTGCAGACCTACAGGTACTATTTTCATTAGGACCTTACGTCATGATATTTCTGGTGCCTGCAGTAACTATGCGGGTTTTTTCTGAAGAGCAAAAAAACGGCACTTTGGAGCTTCTTTTTACTAAACCACTTACAGATTACCAGATTATCGGAGGAAAGTTTCTTTCTTCTTTTTTCGTGGTGTTGCTTAGTATACTCCCAACACTGTTCTACTATTATTCGATTTATCAATTAAGTCTTCCAACCGGAAATGTAGATTCTGCCGGAATTTTGGGTTCTTATCTTGGATTCATACTATTGTCAGCGTCTTTTGTGTCTATTGGTACATTTTCCTCTTCCATTACCGAGAACCAGGTTATTGCTTTTGTAATGGCAGCCTTTTTTTGCTTTTTAATCTATGAAGGAATTCATTCCATGGCACAGATCGTAAGCTCAGGTTCCATCGCAGACCTTATTGATAAATTGGGTATCCTTTATCATTATGAATGGCTCAGCAAAGGAGTTGTAGATAGTTCCAACCTGGTTTATATGCTGGGTATCACACTTGTGTTTTTAGGTTTAACAAAACTGGTTTTAGAAAGCAGAAAGTGGTGAATCTGGAGAGTCGAAAATTAGAGTCCTTTCTCAAATTCGGAATACTGCTTTCGGCAGTTGTTTTAATTAATATATCCTTAAACAAATGGGATATTGGTTTCAGATTAGATTTCACTGAAGATCAGAGGTATTCCATACAGTCAGCCACGGAAAGAATTCTGGAAGACCTTGACGATGTTGTATATGTAGAAATATATCTTGAAGGTGACCTGCCCGCTGGCTTCCGACGCTTGCGAAATGCTGTGGAGGAAAAATTGGAGCAGTTTCAATTCTACGGAGGTCAAAATATTCGATTCAAATTTATAGACCCTGAAACCGCCAATTCAGACCAAGCTAAAAATGAATTTTACAGAAGTTTAGCTGAAAGAGGTATTCAGCCTACAAACATTTTTGAAACAAAGAATGGTAAGCGAACACAGAGATTAATTTTCCCTGGCGCTATTGTTTCTTATGGAGGAATAGAGCGTCCTGTTACTTTACTGAAGGGAAATAGGGCATCCGGCTCTCAAGAAAGGTTGAATCAGTCCATTGAAGGCGTTGAGTATGAACTAGCATCAGCGATCCGGGCAATGACCTCTTCAGGGAGAAAAAGAATTGCAATACTGGAAGGCTTTGGGTGTTTGGACTCTTTAGATATATCGGGCTTGACTAATGCATTGCTCGGGCAATATGATGTTTTTAAAACTTCCTTAAATCGACCTTCTGCGCTTCAAACTTACGACGCACTAATTATTCCAAAACCAATAGAGCCTTTTGACGACCTGGATAATTATAAAATAGATCAGTACATCATGAATGGTGGCCATGTACTTTTCTTTTTGGATCTTTTCAATGTTAAAATGGATAGCGTGGGAGAGGAAGGTTTGCTATCTCTACCGTTGCAACTTGGGTTGGAAAGCTCATTATTCAAATACGGAGTTCGAATTAATCCTCAAATGGTACAGGACCTAAATTCAGGAACATATCCTGTAGTTACTGGTAATTTTGGAGACCAGCCTCAAATAGGATTTTTGCCCTGGCCGTTTCATCCTGTTGTTATTAATTTTTCTGATCATCCGGTCACTAAGAATCTTGATGCGGTTATCACCCGTTTTGTAAGTCCACTGGATACCGTAAAAGCAGAAGGGGTTATTAAAACACCTTTGTTATTCACCTCAGATTATTCACGAACATTACCTAGCCCTGTGCGCGTTTCGTTCCTGGACTTTCAGGATCCTCCTGGACCCGAATTATTTCAGAAGAAAAATATTCCTGTTGCCTATTTACTGGAAGGAGAGCTAAGCTCGGCTTTTAAAAATAGGATCTTACCAGAAGGAGCAGATAAATCATCTTTTAAAGACAAAACAAGCCTTGGCCAGATTTTCATAGCAGCCGATGGAGATTTTGTGAGAAATGAAATAAGCGTAGAAACAGGGAATCCACTGACATTAGGAGCAGAACAATTCAGTGGAACGCAATATGCCAATGCTGAATTCATATTGAACCTGCTGAACTATATGCTTGATGAAAACAGGTTGATTGAAGCAAGAACCAAAGAGGTTGAACTTCGACCATTAGATCAGATTAAACTACAAGAGGAGAAGCTGTTTTGGCAAATCTTGAATTTAGGAGTTCCAGTAGCTCTTATTGTCGGTTTTGGCTTATTCAAATTCTTTTATCGAAGAAATAAGTACTCGAAATTCTAATGCAGAAAAGAAAAAACATAAGGCTAATTATTATTCTTTCTGTGCTGGTAAGCTCCTCCATCATTATATCCTTCTTGAGTACGGATAAAGAAGGATCGCCATATTCTGGAAAATTCAATATCGGGGACATAAACTCTGTCTCGGAATTGGAATTTGTAGGAGATAACATAGAAAATAAATTGAGCCTCAAGTCAAATGTTTGGGCCATTAACAACAGGTATCAAGCCGATAACCAATTGGTTGAAGTCTTATTGAATGTATTAAGCAGAATCTCCGTGCGACGCCCTGTAGCAAAAAAAGATGTTGAAGCTGTTTTAGACGAATTTAATAAAAATGGTATAACCCTGAAGATCCAATCTGAAAATGGTATTCAGGAATGGGAAATAACTGCCTCTGAAGATGGAAAAACGTTCTTCAAAGAGAATATGGGTATTCCTTATGAAATGAATATTCCTGGTTATGGTAGTCAGGTAGGTTCTTTATTTTTTCTGACCGAAAATCAATGGCGAAACAAAGTCTTGTTTTCGAGTAATTTCAGAACAATTAAAAAACTCAGTTTAGAAAACTTTCTATTTCCGGATCGTTCATTTGAAATCGTTGACAGTGGAGGTTTTCTGGAGGTTTCCGGAATTAACAGACTTGATACCGCTTCATTAATCCGATACATAGAAAATTTGAACTATTTCGATGCAGACGGCTATCTGGACAAAGGTGAATACGAAAGGTTCGATAGTCTTGAAACATATTCAAAACCTATCTTTCGGCTGGAAATTTCAGATATAGATACCACCTTCAATAACCAGATTCTAGTCTATCCAAGAATAAAGGGAGACCGATATTATTTTGGAATAACCAAAGATGGGCAAAGATTTGTTCTTGAAGAAAACAAAGGTTTATCGTTATCTCCAGATATTGATTTCTTTCATGCGGAATCAGAATAGTTGCTTCAATTTACTTGAATTGAAATATCATTTTTATTCTTAATTTTACTTTAACGTTAATTGAATTATTTCTATAAATCCCTTGGATGATTGTAGTTAAAATCTTTGGGAATTTTAAAATCCGATAATACACATGAAATTTATTGTTTCTTCAGCAGCTCTTCTCAAACATGTTTCTTCGATCAGAGGGGTGATCGCATCTAATCCGGTTGTTCCGATTTTAGAGAATTTTTTGTTTGAAATAAAGGGAGGTACGTTGACCATGACTGCTTCTGATCTTCAAACATCCATGATTACGGAGATTGAAGTGGAATCTAAAGAAGATGGTAGCCTTGCTGTTCCAGCAAAAATACTGGAGGAAACATTGAGAAATTTACCGGAGCAACCCGTTACTTTTTCGATAGATGAAGAGACTTATAGTGTAGAGATCAGCTCTGATAATGGACGCTATAAGCTTTCTGGTGAAAATGCAACGGATTTTCCAAAAGTACCAGATGTATCCGATGGTTATTCTGTAGATATGTCATCAGACGTTCTTGGAAGAGCAGTAAGTAATACCATCTTTGCTGTTAGTAATGATGAACTCAGACCTGCTATGACTGGGGTTTATTTAAAGATTTCGGATTCTAATTCAACTTTCGTTGCGACGGATGGCCATAGATTAGTTAGGTATAGAAGAGTAGATGTAGCTGCCGATATGGATAATTCCATTATCATCCCGAAGAAAGCACTGACGCTTCTGAAATCATCGCTTCCATCAGAAAACACCAATGTTACCATTGAATACAATATGTCAAACGTATTCTTCAAGTTTGATAATGTAAAGATGATCAGCAGGTTAATTGATGAACGTTATCCCGATTACGATAACGTAATTCCTGCCGAGAACCCCAATGAAATGTCAATAGATCGCTTAGAGTTTCTAAGCACTTTAAGAAGGATTGCTATCTATGCAAACAAGACTACTCATCAGGTAAGGCTTAAAATAAGTGGTAGTGAATTAGTGGTTTCTGCTGAAGATCTCGACTTTTCGAACGAGGCGAACGAGCGACTGGCGTGTGAGCATGATGGAGAAGATATCGAAATAGGATTTAATGCCAGGTTTTTGATTGAGATGCTGAGCAATTTGAATTCTGCTCAAATAACCTTGAAGCTTTCTGCACCAAACAAAGCAGGTTTGATTATTCCGAAGGATACGGAAGAGAACGAGGATATTCTTATGCTCGTGATGCCTGTTATGTTGAACCAGTACGCTTAAATAAGTTCAGTGGTCGGTGGAGCCATCGATCGAGGGTTAAGTATGCGCGTACATACAGAATATCCGTTTTAATCCCAATCGCGTTCTATGTTCTTGATTTTCTTCATTCTAGAACGCTCTTCTGGTGTTTGGACTTGATATATAAATTTATTTGTTTGCTCTAGCCAGGCAAAAATTTCCTTCACAGATAGCTTTCTATGAGCATCGATCTGCTCTTGTGAGACGGTGTATTTAAAGCCCCTTTTTTTCATTGAGAATTTTAGATAGCAACTTTACGTCTTCTCTGTCTTGTTCTCTTTTTGTTTTTTCTTTTATCATGATCAAATCTTCTAGAGAGAGCAGATTTACTTTAAAATTATCAATATTTCGGATTTCTTTCCTACTCCACAGATTTTCAAATGTTTCCGGGAAGTCAACGATCACATCTAGATTCATGTGAGCTGAATTAGAATTATAGAACGAATAGGCTATTAGGTTTTTTTCATCAACGAGTTGTTTTCTCTTTTGTGGATCTAGTAATTCGGTGAGAGGGACTGGAATGAGTTGATGATAATCCTGAGTTTTAATGATTTTCAGGAAAGTATCTATGTTTTCTTTTTCGAACTCAATAATCAGATCTATATCAGCGGTCATTCTAGGGATACCGTAAATATTGACTGCCAGCCCACCACAAATCAAATATTTGATATCTGACTTATATAAAGCTTCAAATAAGCGACTGTATTCCATCAGATTAGAGTTCAGAACAACCTTCTAATAACTTCTTCTTTCGAAATCTGGAAATGACTTGAAACACTTTTAAGAATAGAGGCTAAAGTACCAATTTTTATAGGTTTATGGTTTGGAATAGTAATATGATGAGTGCCATTTTTAGATGTAGTTAGTCTAAAATGGCTGCCTACCTGTCTAGAAACCTGATATTCAAATACGCTAAGCTTCTTGATTAATTCCTGACTTCCAATATCTCTTGGAAGCTTCATGCCGCAATAATTTCTTCTCTTACAAAATGTAAACGAATTACTTTAGGAGACCCTTCTTCAAAATGGCAACTAACGGCCTCTCTTATATTTTCTTTTAAATCATTTTCATTTTCAGCCTCAGTGAAAATGGAATGCCCCAGGGCTTGCGCTTCATACCCCCCCTCATTTGATTCATTTACCAAGAATATGATTTCATTCATAATTGAAGATAACGAATAAACAGAAAACCCGTTTTATTATATCCGTTCTATCTGAGCCCCAATAGCATTCAGGCGTTGATCGATGAATTGATAACCTCGATCAATTTGATCTACGTTATGTATAATGCTTGTTCCTTCTGCTGATAGTGCAGCAATGAGCAGAGCAACACCTGCCCGAATATCAGGAGAGGTCATTTGAATACCTTTTAAGGCCTGTTTTCTGTCTAAACCAATCACGGTGGCCCTGTGTGGATCACAAAGAATAATTTGTGCTCCCATGTCAATCAGCTTATCAACGAAGAAAAGTCTGCTTTCAAACATCTTCTGGTGGATAAGAACAGTTCCTCTAGCCTGAGTGGCCGTTACCAGTACCACACTAATTAGGTCGGGAGTAAAGCCAGGCCAAATAGCATCAGCTACGGTTAGAATGGAGCCGTCGATATAAGAATCGATTTCGAAATGATCCTGGGAAGGGATATAGATATCATCGCCTTTCCTTTCCAGCTTTATACCAAGCTTTGAAAATACTTCTGGAATAATACCCAGGCTTTCATAATCCACATTTTTTACGGTGATCTCCGATTGCGTCATGGCTGCGAGGCCAATGAAACTTCCAATCTCAATCATATCGGGCAGTAATTTATGTTCAGTTCCTCCAAGTTCTTCAACGCCCTCTATGACCAATAAATTAGAGCCGATCCCTGAGATATTGGCACCCATACAAACCAGCATCTTACAAAGCTGTTGTAGATAGGGTTCACAAGCCGCATTATAAATGGTTGTTTTCCCTTCTGCCATTACAGCGGCCATTACAATATTAGCTGTTCCGGTTACCGAAGCTTCGTCCAGTAAGATGTATGTACCTTTTAATTGATCTGTACTGACAGAGTAAAAACCATCTTCGGGATTGTAGTCGAATTTTGCACCTAACTTCTCAAAACCAATAAAGTGGGTATCAAGCCTTCTCCTTCCAATTTTATCTCCTCCCGGTTTAGGGATTTTACCTTTTCCGAATCGGGCTAAAAGAGGCCCAAGTATCATAATTGAACCTCGGAGGGAGCCTGCTTTTTCTTTAAAAGCTTCGGTATCCAGATAATCTAAATCGAGTTCATCAGCCTGAAACTCGTATTCGTGACTGGCAAGTTGATCAATCTTGCAACCAAGACTTCTTAATAACTCTATTAGTTTATTAACATCCCTAATATCAGGAATATTCTTAATTATAATAGGCTCAGCAGTAAGTAATGTAGCTGAAAGGATTTGAAGAGCCTCATTTTTGGCTCCCTGCGGAGTGATCTCACCTTTAAGTGCATTTCCTCCAGTTACACGAAACGATGTCATTAATTTCTACGTTTCTTGAAATTTCGTTTCCCTCCTTTATTGTTGTTGTAATTATTGCTTTTACGCTCCTTATGGAAAGGTTCAAACAAATTGTTCTCTTTAACTTTCTCTAAATCAATGTCCAGTTCATTGTCCGATAGCCGTTTCATATTTTTTAAAATAACAGATTCATCCGGCATTTCTCTACTCCATGTATTATGGAAACCTCGCATTAATCTCCCAAGATATATTACGGCATTTTCACGATTTTCTTTGTCTTCAATTTTTCTTGCTTCATCTATTAGAAGTTCCAGATTTCTACCGTAATGCTTGAAAGTCAGATTATTCTGAGTGTAGGCCAATCGATCTGGCTTTTTTTCTAAAACCTCTTTTTCAGGAGCAGGGTAGGGGCTATCGATATCTAGTTCGAAACCACATATAATAAAAAGATCGTCCCATACTTTTTGATCCTGTTCCGGATTGTCTTTAAAAACAGGGTTAATCTGTTTCATCAGTTCAACCAAAGCGGTTGCTTTCGCCGTACGTTCTGTACGATCCTCAATACTTTTAACGTGAGTAACCAGGTTTTGAATATTTCGGCCATACTCTTTCAAAATTAGACCAGGCCTGATGGAATTATAATTATGCATTATTAGATTTTAGTATTTAGATGTAAGACTTTAGACAAGAAGATCGTAGATTTTAAATCAATCAAACAATAATTCAAATATCTCTCACTCATATTCTAATCAAAAATAGAAATGATATATGGTCAATTGGTAATAAAAAATAATTAAAGCTAGATATTCAAACGCTGGATAAGTCTAAATACTATCTACTTGCTACTTATTTCTATTTTAACTAATGAACTTTGAGTTTAGCAAAACTAAGTAATAATGTTTTTTCACCAAAGTCATCAAAATTCACTTTAGCTTTTCTATTAGCTCCTTCTTCATCTATAGCTACTACAGCTCCAAAACCGAACTTGGGATGTTCCACTTTCATTCCTGTTTTTAAACCGGTAGTATCACTGGGCTGAAAGTCTGCTCCAGGATTATGATATTTGGGCTCTGACTTTGAAGCTTTCTTTTTCTTATTAACGAACTGTGAAAAGTGTGTTCTTTTTTCCCCGAGGTTCAAATTGTTTTCGCTGGAAACATTAAACTTTCTATTAACCTGTATATAAGTCGGGTTGATTTCAGTAATGAATCTACTAGGCTCACAAACGTTCAGCCTTCCAAATCTATACCTATTTAGAGCGTATGATAAATAGAGCTTTTGTTTGGCTCGTGTGATGGCAACATAGAAAAGCCTTCGTTCTTCCTCCAGGTCTTCACGACTTTCAAGCATCATCTGAGATGGGAAAAGATCTTCTTCTAATCCAACAATGAAAACCTGGTTGAATTCTAATCCTTTTGCCATATGAATAGTCATCATGGTCACAACATCTTCTCCGGAGTTTTGATTATCGGCATCCGTCAATAGAGAAACTTGCTGAAGAAAGGCTGCCAGTCCTTTGTCTTCGTTTTCTTCATCGTCTACAAATTCTTTGACGGCATTTAAGAGTTCCTGGACGTTCTCATAACGATTCAAGCCTTCGACCGTTTTATCTTCATAGAGTTCTTTGATCAAACCGGACCTTTGCCCTACCTCTTTAGCAACTTCATAAGCATCTTTCTTTTCCAACTGAATTTGGAAAGATCTTATTAGTAAAACAAAATCCTTTACAGCATTAGCAGCCCGGCCAGGTAAAAATTGATCGATATTATTAAGAACTTCCCAAATAGAGATATCGTGATCAAAAGCTGCAACTATGATGTTGTTAACAGATGCGGCTCCAATTCCTCTTTTGGGTAGATTAATGATTCTTCGGAAAGCTTGCTCGTCGTTATGGTTGACTAAAAATCGGAGGTAGGCAATGATATCTTTAATCTCCTTTCTTTGATAGAATGATAAACCACCTATAATTCTGTAAGGAATGTTTTGTCTTCTAAGTGCTTCTTCAATCGTTCTGGATTGACTATTGGTTCTGTAAAGAACAGCGAAGTCCTTATTCTTTAGTTGCTTGGAGACCTTTTCCTCAAAAACAGTAGATGCTACTACTCTGCCTTCTTCGGAATCCGAATTGGTTTTAATGAGCTCAATCTTGTCACCAGCATCATTTGAGGTCCAAACCTCTTTCTTTAATTGCTGCCTATTCTGTGCAATGACGGAATTTGCTGCATTAACAATATTTTGAGTAGACCGATAGTTCTGTTCTAACTTTATGATCCGGGTTTCGGGAAAGTCCTTTTCGAAATTTAAAATGTTTTGAATGTTTGCTCCACGGAAAGCATATATACTCTGAGCGTCATCTCCAACTACACAAATATTTTGATTAACGGCTGAAAGCTTTCTGGTAATTAAATACTGAGAGACATTGGTATCCTGAAACTCATCTACCAAAACATATCGAAACCTATGTTGATATTTGTTTAACACATCAGCATGATCTCGGAATAACATATTGGTATTCAATAAAAGATCGTCAAAGTCCATCGCACCAGCCCTGAAACACCTTTCAGAATACGTTTTATATAACTTACCCATTTCAGGTCTTCTATTTTCAACATCATCAGCCTGGTAAATGGGGTTATTCAAATATTCCTGCCAGGTAATCAACCTGTTCTTAGCACCTGAAATTCTATTGTACACTACATTTGCTTTATAAAGCTTGTCGTCCAGACTGAACTCCTTTACGATCGATTTGATCAGCGATTTTGAATCTTCCGTATCGTAAATCGTAAAATTAGAAGTATAACCTATTTTTGGAGCTTCTGCCCGAAGTATTCGTGCAAAGACACTGTGAAAAGTACCCATCCAAAGGTTTCTGGCATCTGATCCAACAATATGTTCAATCCGTTCGCGCATTTCACTAGCTGCTTTGTTTGTGAACGTTAGTGCCATAATATTAAAGGGATCGACCCCCTGTGCCCTCATGAGATGGACCATTCTCAAGGTAAGCACTCTAGTTTTACCAGATCCTGCTCCAGCAATAAGCATACAAGGCCC
>JBCCDY010000028.1:0-46820 GCA_039030555.1 Bacteroidota bacterium | reverse complement strand
GGGTAAAGGTACTGCCGTCACCGATATCGCTGCGGTGTCCTGACAACCCGTAACTCCATCTTGTACTAATACAAAAAAGCTTGTGCTCGCTGTAATCAGCACGCTCGTTGGGTCCGCTACGGCAACTGTCAGGTTGATGTCCTCGAAGTAATTGTATGTTATTCCCGCTCCGCCGTTAATCGCGCCTTCGTTTAAAGTTAGATCAAGAATAGACTGGTCGCAAACGTCTCCTAAATTAACATCATTTGCGACTGGTAGGTCATTAACAATCACATTAACATTATCTGTATCCATACAGCCATTTACGTCCGTAACCGTCACAGTATAAACTCCCGATGCAGCTAATGTTACAGATGTAATCATTGGATTCTGATCCGTTGAAGTAAAACCGTCTGGGCCTGTCCAAGACCAACTTATCGCATCTCCTCCAGACTCAGTTAATATCAAATCATCACCTATACATAAAGGAGAGTTACTACCAATAACTATTACCGGAAGTGGATTTACAATTACTTCAGCCGTATTATCAAGCTGAAGCATACAGGCTCCTCTTATTGCAAGGATATTAAACACAGTAGTTGCTGTCAAACTACCTGTTGGAAATGCTAGCTGCGCTCCATCACCAGGCACTACGGCACCTACGTTAGTTGTTCCTACTCTCAGTTGATAGTCTACTCCTATTTCTGAGTTATCGACAAAAATCTGGCTCGATTCACCGGAGCAAATCGGACTTGGGTTTGCACTTACAGGAAGTGTCAAGTCCGGTGCGGGATCTACCGTCACTGTAGCCGTTTGTGTTAATTGCGCATCAGGACAAAAAGGAACAGAAGCTAAAACATTAAAAGTAGTAGTAACTGTGAGGTTTCCGGTTGGTAAAACTATTGTGCCCCCTGTTCCTATTACTGCGATCCCTACAGGGCTATTATCAGAGTCGTCTCTAAGCTGATATGAAACATTAACTTCAGAACTAGCCACCTCTATAAAAGAAGATTCTCCTTCACATACCGTAGATGGATTCGCAATAACACCTAAAGAGATATCCGGAGGCTGGTTAACTGTTACAGTTACCAATGTTGTTAATTCAATGGGAGGGCATGATCCGTTAGTAGCTAAAACATTAAAGGTTGTGGTAGAAGTAAGTGTCCCGGTTGGGAGATTTAACTGAGCACCGTTTCCTAAAATCGCACTTCCTACGTTAATATCGCCTGCATCATTTCTAAGTTGATATGATACCCCACTCTCCGAGTTATTTATCAAAATATTAGTAGCTCCAGGATTACATATTATTGGATCAGCTGCTGTTACAACTAGCGCATCATTAGGTATAAAATCGAAATCCGCAACAATATTTCCATTCATGAAAATTGGGGTACAAATTCCAGAAGTCGCTTGAACCGTTATTAAATCACCTTGACCTACAGTTCCATTGGGTATTATAAATGTTAGTGGGTTTCCATCACCTATCAAGGTAATTCCAGAACCAGAGCCATTGATGAATACTTCATAAGTTACCGTAAAAGGAATAGTCGGATCAGAACCATCTAACATAAATTCAAAATCCTCGTCTTCACACAGCGTCCCCGGATCTTGGACGTTAAATATATTCGGTACAGGGTCCGCGATCGTAAAGTTCATTGTAGCCCCACAAACAGAAAAATTATCCGTAACAGTGAGCGTATATGTTCCACCAGGTAGACCTCCCAAACCAAGTTGCGCTACTAAATCAAGGGAAGAAGTTCCATCAAATGTACCAGAAAAAGGTAAGCCCGGAGCTCCACTATCGATTGATGACCAGGTAAAATCATAGCTTCCTCCACCAGGAAGCGCTTGTGAACCTCCGGAAATAGAAACCTCTAATTGGCCGTCGGGGTTATTACAATCAGTGTTATCAGTAAGAACATCATCTGTAATTGTTATTGTTGCAAGGTCTACCAGTGTTATTGGTGGAAAGGAAACAGGATCGGCCAATGTGCTAATACTGACAGCCGGGTTAATTAAATCTGTAACAATAAAGTTATAAGTTCCAGAAGTACCTCCGTTAGTTACAACCGCTGCTGTATTATCTACTCGTAACACAGAACCCACTGAAACATTAGTAAATGATTCAGGCCCTGTAAATCCGGGGCCAAATACGAGAACATTTACATTATTATCCGAACTTGCAATTGTAAACTCTAGAAAACCATTGTCTAAAACACCATCACATGGATGAGATGCCTCAATATCGACGGAAAGATTACTATTTGTATAGGTAACCGTTTGTGCCTTTCCTACTAAATGGAATAAAGCAATAAGTGAAATACAAAAAATTAATCTCCTCAAGTTCATTCAATTAAAAAATCAAGTCGCTTGGAACAACCGGAATTATCAACAATTAAATAATAGTACTCGCCCTGATTCAGAACAGTGTTCCGATCAGTACTTTCTTTATTACTAATAAGCTGATTACCTGAAGTGAAAAGCATAAAATTCAACTTTTTCCCACCGGCATTAATAACTCTGGTAGAGTTTTGATCTATGTCAATGGAAGCTAAAATAGGGTCACTGTACACAATATTAAAACTTTGAGTATGGACACACCCATCAGCGTCGCTTATGGATAATTTATACTCGCCAGCCTCAAGCTTATCCAGACTTCTTTTTGTACTTCCGTTACTCCATCTAAAAATGAAAGGTCTTTTGCCTCCGGTTACTTTATTGATAATAATGCTTCCTGAAGGGTTTTCCGAACATGAGGGTGTAATGCTTGACTCAAGGCTAATATCACATTGAGCTAACAATTCACGACCTGGAATAAGAAAATTAATTATTAAAAAAATTATAAAAAACTTCATACTTCTTATTTGACCCATAAAAAAGTACTTCCCCATATTAACTTCCAAAAATATTAAAATTAAAGCCAAACGGTAATTCTCATACCCAAATAAACCACTTTTCGGTAAATTATGAACTATTTATTTAAATAAATATAGCTAACTATCTATTTTTCAAGTAGTAATGAAATAAAATAATTTCATTATTCGTATAATTATGAAACGAATTTAGATTAATTGTCGAAAATCTCCCCTCATTTTATGTTGAAAACTTACACCTGAGTTAAAATGAGTTTTTTTCTAGTTTAGAAGGGTTTCAAATTTCTCTTTTATAATGCTACTATTTTTCTTTTAGGCTAAAAAAATTGATCTTACTTGATTAATAAACTAATTCCCTATTCAACCATGAGCAAAGACTTCTTTGGTATAAAAAAAGAGTTAACCACTCCCTTAGGAACACATCACTATTATAGTCTTAAGGATCTACAACAGAAAGGAAAGGCAGTAAATAAGTTACCGTTTTCCATACGTATATTATTAGAGAACGCTATACGAAATTATGATGGCTTCGCCATTACTGAAGATCATCTGGAAACTCTTCTGGACTGGAAGAACAGCGCAGCTCAAAAAGATATACCTTATACACCTGCCAGAGTTCTTATGCAGGATTTTACAGGTGTACCTGCTGTTGTTGATATTGCCTCTATACGATCAGAAGTAGCTAGAAAAGGAAAGGATACGTCTAAAACTAACCCTAAAGTACCTGTTGATCTAGTCATAGACCATTCCGTTATGGTTGAGTATTTCGGTACTATGAATTCTTATAAAAAGAATGTAGATCTGGAATACGAAAGAAATGCTGAACGCTATAGAGTCTTCAAATGGGCTAAGCAAGCCTTTAAAGATTTCAATGTTGTCCCTCCCGGTATGGGTATTTGCCATCAGGTTAATTTAGAATATTTAGCCAAAGGCGTGATCGAACGTGATGGTTATCTTCTACCAGATACTTTAGTAGGTACCGACTCTCATACTCCAATGGTTAATGGAATTGGTGTACTAGGCTGGGGTGTTGGGGGTATTGAAGCAGAGGCAGCTATTCTGGGTCAGCCTATATATATGATTTTACCGCAAGTGATCGGTTTGAGACTAAGTGGAAAATTGCCGGAAGGCGCTACTTCAACAGATCTTGTACTAACCATTACCAAATTACTTAGAGATTATGGAGTAGTAGGTAAGTTTGTAGAGGTTTTCGGACCTGGTCTTGAAAATCTTTCCGTTCCTGATCGAGCTACGATCTCAAATATGTCTCCCGAATTTGGTTGTACAGATACTCACTGGCCGGTTGATGACCAGACATTGGCTTATATGAGAAAAACAAATAGATCTGATGAACATGTCGCAATGGTTGAGGCTTACACTAAAGCCAATATGCTATGGAGAGAGAACGAGAACGAAATTGAGTACACGGATACTCTTGAACTTGATCTCTCCACTGTTGAGCCAACTATATCAGGGCCAAAAAGACCTCAGGATAAAATATTGTTAAGAGAGTCGAAAGAGAAAATTATTGAATTGCTGAAAGACAACGATAGAGACTATATACCATTTGATGACAGAGGGTTTGATCAAGGAGGTGATGTTGCTGTTGCTCCTTCCAAGGTGCGTTCAGTTCCTATGAACATTAATGGATTGAATTTCAATCTTAGTGATGCATCTGTTGTAGTTGCAGCAATCACTTCGTGCACCAACACCAGTAATCCTAGTGTGATGATTGGAGCCGGATTAGTCGCTAAAAAAGCAGTTGAAAAAGGCTTAGATGTAAAACCTTGGGTTAAAACATCCTTAGCTCCTGGCTCAAGAGTCGTTACAGAATATTTACAGAAATCGGAGCTTCTACCCTATTTAGAAGCATTGAAGTTTCACGTAGTTGGTTACGGCTGTACAACCTGTATTGGTAACTCCGGAGATATGCCACCGGCAATTCAAAAGGCCGTAATTGATAATGACTTGGTGGTTTCTTCAGTACTATCTGGGAATAGAAACTTCGAAGCCAGAATACACCCTAACATTAAAATGAATTTCCTGGCTTCGCCAATGCTGGTAGTAGCTTATGCGTTAGCAGGCCGTACTGACTTCGATATGAAAACAGAGCCTTTAGGAACAGACCCTAATGGCGTGGAAATTTATCTGAAAGATATTTGGCCTTCATTGCAGGAAATCAATGAAATGATGGATAAAGTCCTTTCACCGGAGGACTATAAGAAAACCTATGAAACTATTATGGATGGTGATGAGGCATGGCAAGCACTTGATGCTCCTACCGGAAGCCTGTATGAATGGGATGATAAATCTACCTATGTTCAGGAAGCGCCATTCTTTAAGGATATTAATCTAGAGGTTAAGGAACCTGCAGATATCGAAGGAGCAAAGGTACTTTTACAATTGGGAGATTCTGTAACAACAGATCACATTTCGCCAGCTGGTAAATTTTTACCCGAGCATCCGGCTGGTCAATACCTCGTTGATAAGGGTGTTGAACAAAGGGATTTTAACTCTTACGGATCCCGTAGAGGAAATCATGAAGTTATGATGAGGGGCACCTTTGCCAATGTTAGAATTAAAAATAAACTGGCATCCAAAGAAGGTGGATATACGAAATATCACCCGACAGGAGAGGAAATGTTCGTTTTCGATGCTGCTGCAAAGTATGAAGAAAATAACACTCCACTAGTAGTTATTGGTGGTAAAGAATATGGCTCCGGCTCTTCACGTGATTGGGCAGCTAAAGGAACTATATTGTTAGGCGTTAAAGCTGTAATCGCTGAAAGTTACGAAAGAATACACCGATCTAATTTAGTAGGCATGGGGGTTCTTCCACTTCAATTTGCTAAAGGGGAAGGACAAGAATCCTTAAATCTCTCTGGAGATGAAACATATTCCATCAGTGGACTTTCAGATGGACTGACGCCTGGAAAAATGATTGACGTGACAGCAGAAAAATCAGATGGATCAAAAGTTGAGTTTAAAGCATTAGTAAGATTGGACTCTTCTATTGATGTTGAATACTATAAGCATGGAGGAATTCTTCATTACGTTTTAAGGCAATTTTTAGAAGCCTAATGAGAAATTTAAAAACAAAAGGCTCTTTCCGGAGCCTTTTGTTTTTGTTCTTAAAGGCCTTTCAGTAGATATCTGAGTTCATTTAGCATCATGGCTGTCGCTCCCCAGATTATTTCATTCTCGACTCGAAATCCAGGAACATTTATACTCAAACCGTTAGTTAGTCTCACATCGCTTTTAATTAAACTCGAATCTGATACAATATTATCTAGATTCAGGCTAAGAATTCTGTCCACCTCTTTTAATTCCGGTTCGAAATTTTGTTCTTCTTTAGTATAGGCTAATATTGGTGTAACCAGTGATTTACTTGGCGGAATAAACACCTGACTTAATTCGCCAACTACCGTTACGGTGTCTTCAGCAACATTTATTTCTTCTCTAGCCTCCCTAAGAGCAGTAGATACAATAGTTTTATCCTCATCTTCCATTTTCCCACCGGGGAAACTGATTTGTCCACTATGAACACCAGGGTATTCCACCCTCTTTATGAGGGGTATGCTGATCAGGTCATCCTTAGCATACAACAAGACCAAAACGCCACTCTTTTTTGCACTACTCAAATCATCATCTGAATAATCGTTCGAGTTTCGGTAAGGTGCTATTTCAAAATGGGCTTCTGCTCCGGGAAGGGGTCTAGAAAGCTGATCATTCAGTTTTTTTGATAACTCTGCTATGTCGTTCACCTCCAATTTTAAGCTTTAATATTATCTGAATTTAATCTTATTACGAAAATCTTAAAAATCAGATCATATACAATATTGTTTTATAATGAATCTATTTATCAGGCCATTCAATTGAAAATCACTCAATTCTCGTTATTTTATTTTGACAAAGTATTGATTTTAAGTACCTTCAATATCGAACATTCAACTTTTTATTAAATCTAATTATGAATATATGATCAAACTGTACTAAACAAACCTTTCACATTCTAAGTCCTGAAGCTTAATTCTCTTAATATTTGTTATTCGCTAGCAATTATTAGGATGCGTGTATTGGTCTTTATGACCATTTCTTATACTACTTAATTAAAAAATTATGATGAAAAAATTACTATTAATGTGTTCGCTATGCTTGTTATTCCTAGCAGCATGCGAAGAAGATCTGGTAATTCAGGAGTCTTCAAATACAGTAGCTCTGAGTGGTTCCTTACCGACAGAAGGTATTGAAGGGGATACTCTTGATTATGGGATAGTTTTCTTAGGGCCAGTTTCAAGCAGTATCACGGTAAATTATGAGCTTACCGGCGCTTTAACTGAACCTGGTACTGCAACAATACCTGCTGGTTCTGCTAGCGGAACAATTAGAATACCGATACCGGAAAACACTGTGTTAAATCCAGAAAGACGGTTTTTCTTTTTAGAATTGACAGGTACAAGTGGTGCAGGTCTAAGTGACCGATTTACTATTGAAACGGATACGATAGATATACTGGACGATCCTAAAGTTATTGCTTTTGAGAATGATACTATTTCAGTTTCAGAAGGTATTGATATAATTGGCGATACCTTAAATATACCTATTACCATATCAAATAATCTTGATAATGAAATTACACTAGATTATACTATTTCAGGTTCTGCCGATGAAAATATAGACTTTGAGTTATTAGGTGACAACCCTTTGGTGATTGAGTCCGATACCTCATCGGCTACAATTTCTTTTAGAATTATTGATGATGTGAGCTTGAATGATCCATCTGTTAGATTGAATATTGAATTATCTGCTTTGACAACAATTACAGGTGATACAGAAACTTCTATTTCTACCACAATGAGTAATATTGTCGTGGAAATCATGGATGACTTAAAAGTAATTGGGTTTTCAAGAGATTCCGTTGATACTCTGATGATTAGCTCTCAAGGGAATTTCTTAGAAGAGTTAATATCATCAAATGAATTGATTCTTGATACCGAAGTTAACTTAACACTCGACCTTCCTGCCGGAATTACCTCTAATTCTGGGTCTTCCACTAACTTTTTAGTAGGTCAAACTTCAAACCAAATATCACTTAATGCCAACCCCGATAATTTTGATGAAGACAATAGTGTAGGTTCAATTGAAATAACATCAATAACTGATAATGGAGATTCAGAAATATCAGTTTCAGAATCAAACTTTCGAATAATCATTCAAACAGGAAATTAAAATACTTTGAATATGAAATACATAAATATTCTTATTATAAGTCTACTCCTATTTTCAGTTAATGGTTTTGCTCAAAGCCTTACTGTAAAAGGAAAAGTGACAGACCCAGCAACGGGAGACCCGCTAACTGGAGTAAATGTAATCGAAAAGGGTACTGTCAATGGAACAATTACCGATATTGAAGGAAACTATCAGATCAGCTTAAAAAATGCTGAAAATGCGGTTTTAGTTTACTCTTTTATAGGATACATCACTCAGGAAATTGATGTAAATGGACAGAGTGTTATTAACCCAGAATTGTCTAGTGATGTACTTAACCTAGAAGAAGTAGTAGTAACTGGTCTTGCAACTAATGTTAAGAGGTCCAATCTAGCCAATGCCGTTTCAACTGTTTCTTCCGAGAAACTTACAGGAACAACGTCTCCTCAAACCTTAGATAAAGCGCTCTATGGTAAGCTAACAGGAGCCAATATTGTAGCAAACTCTGGAGCACCGGGGGGAGGTATCTCAATAAAACTAAGAGGTATTTCTACATTAGGTGGTGGTAGTTCTGAACCACTTTACATCATTGATGGCGTTTATATTGATAACTCAGCTATTTCCAATGGGTCAAATACAGCTACTGCAGCTTCGGCAGGGGGATCTGTCATTTCGTCTACTCAGGATAATCCTTCCAACAGGATAGCAGATTTAAACCCGGACGATATCGCCAGTGTCGAGATTCTTAAAGGTGCTTCTGCTTCTGCTATATATGGAGCTAGAGCTAACGCTGGTGTGGTTATAATTACTACCAAAAAAGGAAGTGATGGAAAAACTAAGATTAGTTACAGCCAGGATTTGGGATTTGCTTCAATACTTAATCCATTAGGAACCAGAGCTGTAAGCCATGATAATGCATTCGATGTTGGAGGAGCTGGAGCGGTCGAAGCATTTGATAATGCCCTCGTAAATAACAGTCTTGTCAACTACGAAGATGAGCTGTATGGTAATGTTGGGTTTATCACAAGAAGTAATTTAAGCGCTTCAGGAGGGGATGACAAAACCAAATTTTTCACCTCAATTTCATATGATGATGAAGATGGTATTGTTGATGGAACAGGATTCGATAGATTTTCTGCAAGATTGAACGTCGATCATCGTGTATCTAAAGTTTTTGATTTTGGAGTTAATGCAAATTATATTCAATCTTCTGCTCAACGTTCAATCACAAATAATGATAATTCAGGTGTAAGTATTGGGATTTCTTTAATCAATACAACTCCATGGGATAATCTATTTCCTGATGCAGACGGTATCTTCCCTAACGGTCCATCAGGCTCAAACTTTTTACAGACCGTAGCACTCTCTACAGTTAATGAAGAAACTGATAGGTTTGTTCTGGGAGGTAATCTGAATATTAATTTTTTTAATAAGGAAGACAGTTACTTGCAAGCCAAACTTCAGGCGGGTTTAGATGCATATACTACGGAGACAACACTGTTTTTCCCAGAGATTCTTCAATTTCAGCAAGCTGGACCTACAGCAACAAATGGATTATTTTCAAGAGGAGATAACACCATCTTTAACTATAATTTATCTGCGTTTTTAGTTTATGGTTCAAAGATCAGTGATTTTGATCTCACCACATCTGTGGGAATTACCAGATTAGACTTTAACCAAAACAGAACTACTACGCAAGCTCAAAATTTGGTTTCAGGAACGAGTAATTTATCTCAGGCTACAAATTTAAGTACTTTTGATGCTGAACTGGAGTCAGTAGATGTTGGTTATGTTATTCAGCAGGAATTAAATTACTTAGATAGGATTATCCTTACGGGTGGTGTGAGAGCCGACCAGTCTACCCTTATAGGTGATGAGGATGAGCTCTTTTTCTTCCCAAAAGGATCCGCGGCCTTTAACCTTCACAATTTTGATTTCTGGAATGTACCAATCATTGATAAACTAAAGGTCCGATTTGCCTACGGTGAGGCAGGAGGTATTCCTGTACCCAATCTTGTAACGCTAAACCAGCCACAGTTTACTGGTTTTGCCGGTTCAAATATTAGCGGTAGTACGGGGTCGTTAATATCAAATACACTTGGTGATCCAAACATAGAACCTGAACGTTCAAGAGAAATTGAAACAGGTTTTGACTTAGCTGCTTTTGATAATAAACTGTCCTTTACTGCTACTTATTACCGTAAAACAGTTGATGATCTAATTCTTACTGCCAATCAGCCTACATCGAGTGGTTTTAGTTTTATTCAGACTAACGCTGGTGAGTTGAGAAATGAAGGGGTAGAATTATCTTTAACCGCAATTCCCATACAGAACAAAAATATCAACTGGGAGGTTACTACAAATTGGTGGTTTAATAACCCGGAAGTAACAAGGCTGGATGTAGATCCTTTTACTACTGGTGCTTTTGCCAGCTTCCTCGGTATTTTTAGAATTCAGGAGGGTCAGTCTCCAACAGAGATTGTTGGGCCAATTCCCGGATCAGACGGAGATGTTCCTTTAGGTGATGCCACACCTGACTTCGAATGGTCAATTTATAATAAGGTTACTTTCTTCCAGGATTTTGAATTTTCTATGCTATGGCACTGGGCTGAAGGTCAGGAAAACATTCAGCTCACCAACTTATTATCAGATTTTGGTGGAACATCTCCGGATTTTGATGCTGACAATGATGGAAATGGGGTTTCTAATGGTGACCAGAGGGTAGGTGCTTTTTTTGCCGGAAATGACGCTTCGGTGTTCGTAGAAGACGCTAGCTACGTAAAACTAAGGGAAATATCTTTATACTATACTTTGCCATCAGCCTGGGTTGATAGTTTCAGTAAAGGAACTATTGAAAGAATAAAAGTTGGAGTTTCAGGAAACAATCTGGTCCTATTTACGGACTATACAGGTTATGATCCTGAGGTATCCAACTTCGGAAATAATGGAGTTTCCGTAGGTGTAGATGTTGCACCGTTTCCTTCTTCCAGAAGAGCGTTTTTCCACTTAAAAATTGACTTCTAAACGAAAAGACATGAAGAATATTAATAATCTAAAATACTATTTCATCATACTGGTCTTGTTAGTAGCAAGTTGTAATCTTGATGAAGAAGTTGATCCAAACAGGCCAACATTATCTTCTGTGCCTGTAGACGCTACAGCAGCCACTTTAAACAATTTGGTTGCAGGTACGCTATCTAATATGTTGACAAATTATGTTACGTATATTGATGCGGTTGGAATTGCAGGAAGGGAGCATTACAGGTTCTCCCCAGCAGATCCTAGATTCGTTGGTGACTTATTAACCGGTAATCTTGATAATAACGCCTTTTATACAACTAATTCGTATACGGAGCGTTATCAGGTAGTTCGAAATGCCGAAATTTTAATTGACGCAGCAACTAATAGTCCATTTATAGCGGATTCAGCAATCGCTGGATATATTGGGCTTGCTCAAACTATTCAAGCACATGAACTATTAATCGCCTTAAATCAACAAGGCGAAAACGGTATTCGTGTTGATGTTGCCGACTTTGAAAACCTCGGACCTTTTGTCTCCGAAGACGAAGCACTTGCAGCAATTTCGACACTTTTACAGGACGGATTTACCAATCTTTCCAATGCAGGTGAAGGTTTTCTTTTTACCCTGACCGCTTCAACAACTTCTGGGTTCATAGGTCTCAATACCCCTGAAACTTTTGGCCAGTTCAATAGGGCATTGGCAGCACGGGTCTTCGTATATAGGGAACTTTGGGAGCAGGCTATAACAGCGGTTTCTCAGTCCTTTCAAAGCTCAAACATACCACTCGAATTTGGTGCCTATTATGATTTTGAGCAAGGTGCTGGGTTGCTCCAAAACCAGTTATTTATTGCTCCAAATTCCAGTGGAGATATAAGACTGGTTCACCCAGACTTTTTAAATGATGCAGAAGCTAATGATGCCAGAGTTGAAAGATTCACTCAAATTCGAGACTCCCCTGTTACGAATACCAATCTTACTGGAACGCATGATATTACCCGTTACTCTTCGTTGAATGATAATATTCCAATCATTACTAATGAGGAATTGACATTGATTTTAGCAGAAGCGAGTATACAGACAGGAGATTTTACTACTGCAGTATCAGCACTTAATGAAATTAGGCAAGAATCGGGTGGTCTAGGTGAATTTAGTGGCCCAACTGATAATGAAGCTCCACTTATTGATGAAATGCTTAATCAAAGGAGGTATTCTCTATACTTTCTAGGGCACAGATGGGTTGACTTAAGAAGATACAACAGATTATCTACTGATATTCCTATAGACCGTGCCGGAGATACTGCTTACGACAGATTCCCAAGACCATTACAGGAAGAAATAGCTGACGGAACAAACTAAGGACTAGAGGTTCTATTCATAAAAAAGCCGAGACTAATTAGTCTCGGCTTTTTTTATACCCTCTAAATATTGCTTGGAAAGCTTTATATCAGGCTCAAAGTACAATGATTCTTCTAGGAGCTTTTTAGCCTTCTCTAAATCTCCTTTTTTATAATAATAAATACCCGAATTTCTTAATCCCCATGGATTATCAGGATTGAGCTCTAAACTTTCATCAATTAAATCTTTGCCTTTTTCAAGCTCACTTTGCTCCAAATAGACGAAGCCTTTGTTATTTAGAAAAAAAGGATGCTTAGGGCTTAATTCAAGAGCTTTATTAAACGACTTTAGTGCTTCATCATATTTTTTCTCGTCTGTGTATATTAAACCTTGAACGTTGTAAGTATGCGCCTCGGTTGAATCCAATGTAAGGGATTGATTAATGTACATCTCCGCAGAGTCATAGATACTGAGATTATAGTAGATAGCCGCTTTATTTGTAAAAACTTCAGGATTATACCGATCTAATTCCTCAGCTTTATCAAGATCCTGGAGTGCGCCTCGAAAATACTTTTGATTATATTTTACAATACCTTTTAAGAGATGGACTGAAGACGTGTCTGGACGAATTTCCTGAACCACTCTTAAATCATCCAGGCTTTTTTCGAACAAACGTAACTTCACATAAGCATTAGCCCTGTTAAAATAAGGATCTATAAAATCCGGATTCAGTAAGATGGCCCTTCCGTAATCGGAAACGGCTGCCGAATACCTTTCCTGTTTAAATCTGGTTAAGCCTCTATTGTTAAAGGCATCGGCAAACTTAGAGTCTATAGATATAGCTTCGTCGTAATGTTCATGAGCCTTATTATAGTTTCCACTTCTATAAGCTTCGTTTCCTTTTTCGAGTTCTTTCTGCGCTTTTTCTCTTTCAGTTTCTATGCAGGATGTAAATGCCAAAAGAAAGATAAAGAATAGTAAAGTACTGTGATTTCTCATTCAACAACCTGTGCTTTAGATTTCAAAAACTGATTTTTCGTATTGATTTTCGCACCAATACTATTCAGCATATTGTATAATCCAAAGTAGGTCCTGTTTAAATATATCGCGTGGTGAGAGCCACGAGGTCTTTTTGACTTTCTCAACTTTTCCGATTTCGACAGCATTTCACCGGTCGCGTATATCTTCTTGAAAAAGGAGTCGTCACTAAAATCAAATTCATCCTGATAATAAGGTTGCGTTAAGAGTTCCAGAGTCTCTTTGAATAGATCCATATAAAACTCCTTATCTTCCTCAGAATCGTCTTCATAAATGAAATAAAGCTGTTTGAAGAGTTCTTCCAGACGACCCCCTGTTTTTAAAGCCCCTCCCCTAACGATCTCAAAATAACTATAATAATATTCGTCAGGTATCACTTTCACACAACCGAAGTCAATAATTCCAATTGAGCCATCTTCACGGAAGAGGAAATTACCCGGATGTGGGTCAGCATGAACTGTCCTTAGCTCATGAACCTGAAATTCGTAAAAATCCCAAAGCCTCTGACCGATCAGATTTCTTGTTTCCTGGCTAATGTTTTGATTTACGAACTCATTGAGGTGTTGTCCCTTCAACCAGTCCATAGTAATGACCATTTTAGAGGAGTATTCAGGATAATATTTCGGAAAAAAAACACCATCGATATGATCGGCAGCTTTTGAGATCTCTTGCGAGTGTTTCAACTCCAGTTCATAGTCTGTTTCTTCCAGTAAGCGTTCTTCTATTTCAGCAAAGTAGGAATCGACATCCAGGTTATTCAGATTGAACATCCTTAAGGCAATGGGCTTTACCATTTTGATATCGGAACTGACACTCTCTCCTACTCCCGGGTATTGAACCTTAACTGCCAAGTCTTTTCCATCCAACGTAGCTTTATGAACCTGACCCATGGAAGCTGCATTAACAGCAGAAGATGTGAACGTATCAAAAATATCCAAGGGGCCTTTTTCAAAGTACTTCTTGAATGTTTTAACGACTAGAGGAAAAGACAGAGGTGGCGCACTGTATTGAGCCATCATAAATTTATTCTGGTAAGCATCGGGAAGTATGTTCTTATCCATACTAAGCATCTGAGCCATTTTTAGAGCACTCCCTTTGAGATTGCTTAGCGACTCATAAATGTCTTCCGCATTGCTTTTATCCAATTCTGCACGATCTGAGTCTCCAGTAAGTACTTTTTTCCCGTAATGCTTCAGGTAATTTCCACCTATCTTAGCACCGGTTGTTACAAATTTTGTTGCCCTCTGTACCTTAGAGGTAGGTATTTTCGATTGTTCCTTCATTTCTTTCTAGTTATCAGTGGTCAGTTTTCAGCTTTCAGTAGACCATTTTGATACTTTACTAAAAACCTATGGCTGAAGACTTTCAAATAATCTTTAACATCTTCTCTCGTACTGTAAACTCTAAAATGATGAACAGGTTAGAAAAAGTGCTTTATGTTTTTGTTCTGGACTATGAATTTCCCAAAATCGAAAATGGAATCGATTGGATTTCTACCAAACAGATCAAATGTGGCATTCACCGCTTTTTCAATGGCAGCATCGGTTTTTTCATAATCATCGGAAGCATCAGTCGACCAGAATTTCATAAGAAAAAGAAATTGAAGCCATATGGCCTGATCGTATTGATCACTGATAATAACCCTATTAACTATTTCACCACTCTCTTTTCCCTGTGAAATAACACTGTTAACAAACTGAAGGTATACTTGCTTGGCACCCTTTAGAAATCCTTTTCCCGGTAGAAAATTTAATTTCTTAGCATACTTGGTGGTATAGGATTCATCTTCTTTCAGAACTTCTATCCATGTAAAATAAAAAGCCAATAACTTTTCCCTTCCGGAATATTCCTGGAAAACAGGTTCGCTAAATAAGCGATCAATCGTTTCGCTCATATAGTTTTTCCATACTTCCTGTTCGAGTTCACTGATCGATGAGTAGTAATCGTAAAAGTCCAAACCGGCCAATTGAAGATAATCCACTAATTGATAGATAAAGAAAGGCTTCTTTCCTTTTTCAGTTACATAATCCTTTAAACCTTGATTTAGAAGCTGTTTAATGTCTTCTGTTTTTTTTATCTTCTTTGCCATTAATTGAAATTATTAATTCAAACAATAATCTCCGATCTTTAATTTCATCTAATTAATTTTCGATGAATTAGAACGTTAACAATTTAGTCTCATATCCCTACCAAAATGTCAGAAAATCCAAAGATTCACATTATTAAAGGTGAAGAATATATTAAGTACACCAAAGAGACCTATTCAACCGACGAATGTTTAAAAAGAAGTAAGGATTTTTACGAAAGAATGGATAAAAGGAGGTCCGTAAGGACGTTTAATGACCAACCAATTCCTAAGGAAGTTATTGAGAATATTATTAAAACAGCCAATACAGCACCCTCGGGAGCCAATAAGCAACCCTGGACTTTTTGTGTAGTATCAAGTCCTGAAATAAAGAGAAAGATCAGAGAAGCCGCTGAAAAAGAAGAATATGAAAGCTATAATGGAAGAATGACCGAAGAATGGCTGGATGACCTTAAAACGTTTGGAACAGACTGGCACAAACCTTATTTGGAAGTAGCTCCCTACTTAATTATCGTTTTCAAAAAGGCATATGATCTTGATGAAAAAGAAGAAAAATCAACCAACTATTATGTGAATGAATCTGTGGGTCTAGCCTGCGGTTTTTTGCTAGCTGCCATCCATAATGCCGGTCTAGTTGCACTAACACACACGCCAAGTCCAATGAATTTCCTAATGAAGATCCTTGATCGTCCTAAAAACGAGCGCCCTTTTCTATTAATACCTGTAAGTTATCCAGCCGAAGAAACATTGGTGCCAAATATCAAAAGGAAAGAGCTAAACGAAATTATGGTGGAGTATTAATTCAATACTAAATCTACATAAACTCCATCGACACAGTTCTTGCAAACCATATGATTGTTCATCATATCTGGTTTCAACATTGATTTACCCAAAAGCATTCTGGTACATTCCTGGATACCTTCAATAATCGATGGATGTGGGTGAACGAGTTCTGACAGTTCTTCAATTCCTTTATTCATTGAAATTAGAAGTGCCACGGCTTGAATAGCACTGGATGCATGCTCTCCGATCACCCGCATTCCCAATATTTTCATATCGTCCTCATGTTCCGTTACCAGTATCTTCATAAAACCCCTGGTATTCCTCATCGCTACAGCCCTGGAAATACATGAATAACCTAAACTGGCAACTTTATAATTGATGCCTTTATTCCGCGCTTGTATCTCGTTAAGTCCTACTCCCGCTACTTCGGGATCCAGAAACATAATGGTGGAGATGTTTTCATAAACCAGTTTTTTTCTGGGCTTACTGAATATACGTTCAACAGCATAACGGCCTTCCAGCTCTCCGATATTGACTAAAGCTATGTCAGCAGTCACATCGCCAACAGCGTAAATATTGGGGATATTGGTTTGGGTATCGTTATCCAGAATACCCCTTTCATTGTGGTCAATAGAAAGATTTTCTGACCATAAACCTTCCATATTAGGAACTCTTCCAACGGAAACGAGTGCTTTTTCTACATGAAATACTTCTTTTTCCCCATGGCTGTATTCCAGCTCATATTCTACCCTCCCATCTTTAATTTCCATTCTTGTAAGGGTAGAATCCCTATGAATGGTAGCTCCTTTCTCAATCAGGTTTTGTTCTATAATTTCCACTACATCTTCATCTTCAAAAGGTAAGATTCGATTCCCTTTATCAATGAGGTTGACTTTCGTTTTACCAAAATTTGAAAAGATGGTCGCAAACTCACAACCTATCACCCCTGCTCCGAGAATAACCATACTTTCCGGAAAATGATCAAGATTTGATATGCCATCACTGGTAATGATTACTTTTTCATCTATTGGGATATGAGGCAGCTTTCGAGGTCTGCTGCCTGTAGCAATAATGATATAATCCGTTTCTATATATTCTTCCCCAGTCTGGGTTGTAAGCTTAATTTCATTTTCACTAATGATTTTTGCAGTTCCCAGTTTATGTACAAAAGAAGAAGACTTTAAGCTTTCTCCTCCAAGTTCATGTACGTGGCCTTCCAGAATTTTCATTCTTTCTGAAACAGCGGCATCTACTTCGCATTTAATCTGTGAAAACTCAATGTTGGGAACCGGGGTTTCGTATTTCTCTAGCTTTTTCCTTAATAAGAGGTGCTCTCTCGATTGCTCCCACCATGTTTTAGAAGATAATGCTCCATTATGCACACCAGCACCGCCTATTTTCTCTTTTTCAATTAAGATGACTTTCTTTCCAAAATCCAATGCCCTCATTGCAGCTGCATATCCCGAAGGCCCACCTCCAATCACACATAAATCGAACTTTTCCATTATACAGATTAGTTTTCCTTTAATATAGTAAAATAGAATACTCAGTTGGGGTTAAAATTCCATTTTGATTGAATCTGATCGATTAAATCGGTTGTTCTAAGGAATAAAAGCGTATATTTTAATAATTTAGAAGAAAAAAGAGGAAGAAGTGCTCAAAGATCATCTTGATAGATTAGGAATTAAAGAAGATTTTGATCCTGAGAATCTTAAAAAAGCTTTTCGTAAAAAGGCGCTGGAACATCATCCTGATAGAAATCGAAAAATAGGTAACGAGCAGTTTATAAAACTTAAGCAATCCTACGAATATCTTTGTAACCAACTCAACAATAATAGACGTATAGATGCATTCAATTCAGAAATTGATTGTGTTGCCTGTCCTGAAAAAACATTCGAAGAGTATTTATCGGAAAAAGAGAAAGAGCAAGAACAGAATCTGGAAGCAGCCAAAAGAAGGTTTGAAAAATTCGTTTCAAAAAACAGCTATTATAGACTTAAATGGTATTACAATCCATTTAAAGTCTGTCTAAAATCTGCGATTCTTTTACTCCAGTTGCTTGGGGTACTTTTAATTATGTCTCCGCTCTCAGGTTTTGTGTTTGGGTACAATAGAGTTTTGATCATTACTATAGTTCCTCTACTGATATTCGGTGCTTTCCTATTGAATTACAGCTCAAAAATTAAAATTCTGATGAGCCCGTTTTTTGCACCCCCTGAAGCTCAAGGACATATGTCATCATAATAACAAACACCAAAGCCAGCATAACCAATAGTTTAAGCGCTCGTACTATATGGTCAAATGAAAAATAAATTAAGCAATCCTGTATTTATTGTAGCAATAGGAATTTTTGTTGTTCTCATTATTGCTGGAGTCATTCTTCTTAAGAAACCACTAAGCCCTCCAAAAGATACTCAAGGTATAGTTTATGAAACTACGATAGCGATTGACTATTCGTCTCCCGCTGTCCGAGATCGAAAGATTTGGGGTGGTCTATTGCCTTATAATGTTCTATGGAGAGCCGGAGCCAACCAGGCGACTACTTTCGAATTTTCGAAAGATGTATTGATATCTTCAAACGTAATTGCAGCAGGAAAGTATTCGTTTTTCGCTATTCCCCGAGAGGATGAGTGGACTTTGATCTTAAATTCAGATTGGGATCAATCCGGGACCACCAATTACGATCAATCGAAAGATGTATTAAGATGGGATGTAAAGCCTAAGCAATCTCAGGAATTCTCCGAGAGACTTGAATACAATATTCTTAATGATTCGGGAATTGAACTAAGTTGGGAAGAACTCGACGTATTTATTCCCATATCGAAGCCAGAATAAACCTTCTCGGTTTTAATATTTTAAAATTATGTTTGACTTCAATAAACTCTCTCCTATATTAGCTCTCAATATGATTAGAGAAAATAATATATGGTCTTGGTGGTGCAAATTTAATATCGATTTGTGAACTAAAGACTATGTTTAAAATATAGAGCCTGCTGTTCACAGCAGGCTTTTTTTTTGTACAATGAAGAAGACAAAACTAATCACCACACATAAAAAATCTCTCGCAGATACGCTGACACCAGTCAGCATTTATCTTAAATTGAGGGATAAGTTTGCGAACACTATTCTTTTGGAAAGTTCGGATTACCACGGTAAGCAAAACCGTTTCTCCTACATCTGTTGTATTCCAATAGCGAGCTACGAAGTAAAGGACGAAATCATTCGTACAGAGATTACTGGCTCTGCTGAAACCGCTCCAATAAAAGAAAGAAAGCAGGTCATTGAAAGTTTGACGGACTTCATGCAATCTTTTGAAAGTGAGCAGCAGCCGTATGAGTTCATCAGTAACGGAGCCTTTGGTTTTATCTCCTACGATGCAGTTCGATACTTCGAGGAGGTAGATATTGAAAAAGTCAACAACGACCTTCCAGATATTCATTATAAGGTATTTCAAATCGTCATAGCAGTAGATCAATTCAAGAACGAGCTTTACATTTTTGAAAACCGGCCAGAAGGAGAAAAGGAATCCCGGCTACAAGTCATTGAAGATCACCTGAAAAACAAAAGTTTCCCGAGTTTTCAGTTTGCAAAATCTGGCGAAGAGACTACTAATTATTCTGATGAGGAGTTTATGGATATTATCTCCAAGGGTAGAGACCACTGTTTTAGAGGCGATGTGTTTCAGATCGTTGTATCCAGAAAATTTCAGCAAAGGTTCAAGGGTGATGAATTCAATGTATACAGAAGCTTGAGGTCAATCAACCCCTCCCCTTATCTTTTCTATTTTGACTTCGGTAATTACAGGCTATTTGGCTCTTCACCGGAAGCACAAATCGATATCAAAGCTCAAAAAGCTTCCATTTATCCTATTGCAGGAACATTTAGAAGAACCGGAGATGATGAAGCAGACCGGGAACTGGCCACCCAACTCTCTAACGATCCAAAAGAGAATTCAGAACATGTGATGCTAGTCGACCTAGCCAGAAATGACCTCAGTATTCATGGTGAAAATGTAGAAGTAGAGGTTTTCAAAGAAGTGCAGTTCTATTCTCACGTAATCCACCTGGTATCCAAAGTTTCTGCTTCAATTCCTTCAGGTCATAAAACATTGCAATTGGCAGCCGATACTTTTCCGGCTGGCACACTCTCGGGCGCTCCAAAGCATAAAGCGCTTCAACTTATAGATCAATATGAAAATAACAATAGAGCTTACTACGGCGGTGCTATAGGCTTCATTGGCTTTAATGGTGACTTCAACCATGCAATCATGATCAGGACATTTTTGAGCAAAGACAATCAGTTGACCTACCAGGCAGGTGCCGGGGTCGTCGCAAAATCGGATGTACCCAGCGAGCTTCAGGAAGTACACAACAAGCTCGAAGCTTTAAGAAAGGCCATGAATTATGCTGAAAAAATTGAAGGATGAAGGATATGAGGATTTTAGTTCTGGATAATTATGACTCTTTCACCTTCAACCTTGTGCATATACTGAAGGAATTAGGATATGCCGATCAGTTGGAAGTTCACCGTAACGATAAGATCAATCTGGATTACATTTCCTCCTTTGATAAAATATTGCTTTCTCCCGGACCCGGGCTTCCCGATGAAGGAGGTATAATGAAGGATCTGGTCTCTGAATATGCTGGTTCCAAAAGCATCTTGGGTATTTGCCTGGGGCATCAGGCCATTGCAGAAGTGTTTGGGGCAAAGCTTTTCAATATGAAAGAGGTCCTTCACGGATTCAAAGACGAAGTAATCAAAACCAAAGATCACAAACTGTTTTCAGGCTTACCGGATCAATTTAGTGTGGCACGATATCACAGTTGGTCGGTAGACCCTGAAAGTATAAATGGTTCACTTGAAGTGATCGCCAAGGATAAAGACGGAATGATTATGGGACTAACCCATACCAATTATGATGTTACTGGATTCCAGTTCCATCCCGAATCAATTATTACGGAATACGGAAAGAAAATCTTAGAAAACTGGGTTGAGAAGTAGTTAGATGTTAGTAGTTAGACATAAGAAAATTAGAAGAAGGATTAAAGAAGTTAGATATTTCTCAGTGGTTGGTGGCGCCACCAACCACGGTTGAAAACAAGATGAAAGACACAAGAATGAAGAGTTCAGAAATTAGATTTTAATGGTTAGATATGAGATTAAAAGTGAAATTACTTTTTCCTTTCGGTATTTCTTTTTCGGTGGTTGGTAGAGCCATCAATCACGGATAGGACAATTGATTAGACGAGTACAGAAGTCTAAAATCTTATATCTAATATCTTAATACTTAAACATGAAAGATATTTTAAATCAGCTATTTGATTATCACGCACTGGATAAACAGCAGGCTAAAGATACATTGATTAAGCTTGCCCAAGGAGATTATAATCATAGCCAAATTGCAGCCTTTCTTACCGTTTACTTAATGCGAAATATCACCGTTAAAGAACTCGAAGGCTTTAGGGATGCGATGTTGGAATTGTGCATACCGGTCGATTTCGATGGGAAATCCGTAGTTGACCTTTGCGGAACGGGAGGTGATGGCAAGAATACATTCAACATTTCCACTACAGCCTCTTTTGTAGTGGCTGGAGCGGGACAAGCGGTATCAAAACATGGAAACTACGGGGTTTCCAGTATTTCAGGCTCTTCTAATTTACTAGAACATTTAGGGTATACGTTCACCAATGATACAGATCACCTCCGTAAGTCACTGGATGAAGCTAACATTTGTTTTCTACACGCACCTCTATTTCACCCGGCGATGAAAAATGTTGCTCCGATCCGAAAAGAACTCGGGGTTAAAACCTTTTTCAATATGCTTGGACCTATGGTCAATCCAGCGAAACCAGCCAATCAGTTAGTGGGTGTTTTTAATCAGGAATTAGCCAGGCTTTACGGATACATTTATCAGAATACCCATAAGAATTATAGCATTGTTCATACGCTCGACGGTTATGACGAGATATCTCTAACAAGTCCTTCAAAGATAATCTCAAACACTACGGATACTGTTTTACAAGCTAAAGACTTTGGTTTAAACGATCTGACGCAAAAAGACCTTCATGGTGGAGATACCGTGGGAGAATCTGCTGATATATTCCTTAATATCCTTCAAAATAAATCAAACGACGCTCAAAAAAATGTGGTTTTAGCTAATGCCGGACTCACACTTTATACCTGTGGAAAAGCAGATACATTGGAGGCATCTGTTCAACTGGCTAAAGAATCTTTAGAGTCTGGAAAAGCATATAAAGCCTTCAAAAACCTGATAGAACTGAATAAAAAATTATGACAATCCTAGAAGAAATTGTAGCACATAAACGAAAAGAAGTAAACGAGAAAAAAGAGTTGTATCCTATTAAACTCCTTGAAAAAAGTCTATTCTACGAAACTCAACCCATTTCTCTTTCAAAATATGTTACCCGGTCTGATAAATCAGGAATCATTGCAGAGATCAAAAGGAGATCTCCTTCAAACCCATCCATCAATTTGAATGTTTCTATTGAACGAACTTCAATAGGTTATATGCAATCCGGGGCTTCAGCACTTTCCATTTTAACCGATTCTAAATATTTCGGAGGAAAGAATGGAGATTTGACCGTAGCACGAAAGTTCAATTTCTGTCCAATTCTAAGAAAAGACTTTATCCTCGATGAATACCAGATTATTGAAGCCAAGTCTATCGGAGCGGATGCTATTCTGCTTATCGCTGCGGCCCTTGATGAAAAACAATTAACAAGTTTAGCTGAATTTGCAAAAAATTTAGGGCTGGAAGTTCTCCTTGAAATCCATTCTAAAGAAGAAATTACAGATGAAGTTTTGAAGGCTTCTAACATCCTGGGTATTAACAATAGAAACTTAAAAACAATGGAGGTTTCTCTCGAAAATTCGGTAGAAATGTTTGATCATCTCCCAAGGGCAGCTGTAAAAATATCGGAGAGTGGTATCAAAACGCCTGAAGACGTATTAAGGCTTAGGTCTGCTGGATACCATGGCTTTTTAATTGGCGAACTCTTTATGAAACACGGGCGCCCTGAACGTGCCTGCATGAAATTCATCGATCAACTACAGAAACTTGAAGCCCAATTGGCGTAGTACTAATGGAAAAACTCCAGATCAAAGTTTGTGGAATGCGAGAGCAGGAAAATATCCTGGAAATTGATGGATTAAAACCTGATCTAATGGGTTTCATTTTTTATGATCGATCACCGAGATATGTTGGTGGAAACGATCTTTATGTATCTTCTGAAGTATCTAAAGTCGGTGTTTTCGTCAATGCGAAGGTGGAAGAAATCCTGGAATTAGATCGAGAGCATAAATTTGATTTCATTCAACTGCATGGAAATGAAAGCCCTGAATATTGCAGCGAACTAAAATCAAAAGGCCATAAGCTTTTGAAAGCTTTTGGAATCTCAGAAGATTTTAATTTTGATAAACTTAATCAATACGAAAATACGGTCGATTATTTCCTATTCGACACCAAAACAAAAGATCATGGGGGTTCAGGGGTAAAATTTAATTGGGAAGTCCTGGATAAATATAAACTAGAAACCCCTTTTTTTTTAAGTGGTGGAATTGATGAAGATAGTGCCGCAGATATTAAAAAATTAAAAGAAAAGCATAATAGATTTATTGGTATTGACTTAAACAGTCGATTTGAAATAAGTCCTGCTTTGAAAGACAAAAAGAGATTAGAAGTGTTATTTACGAAACTGAAAGAATATGGAATTGCTTGAACAGTCAAAGTTTTCGGTAGATGAGAATGGGTATTATGGTGAGTTCGGAGGAGCTTTTGTTCCTGAAATGCTTCATCCGAATATTGAAGAACTAAAAAAGCAATACCTAAGCATTATCTACGAAGAAAGCTTTCAAAAAGAGTTTAATCACTTACTGAAAGATTTCGTAGGTAGACCAACACCACTGTACTTTGCATCCAGACTCTCTGAAAAGTATCAAACAAAGATCTACCTGAAACGAGAAGATCTTTGCCATACAGGGGCACATAAGGTTAACAATACCGTAGGCCAGATTATTTTAGCGAGAAAATTGGGCAAACAGAAAATCATTGCGGAAACAGGCGCAGGTCAGCATGGAGTGGCTACAGCGACTGTGTGTGCATTGATGGACATGGAGTGTATCGTTTATATGGGTGAGTTGGATATGGAGCGCCAGCGCCCTAATGTCGAGCGAATGAGAATTCTCGGTGCCGAAGTTATTCCAGCTAAAAGTGGAAACAAAACACTGAAGGATGCTACAAACGAAGCCATGCGACATTGGATCACGCACCCGACTGATACACATTACATCATTGGCTCCGTGGTAGGGCCACACCCCTACCCAGATATGATCACCAGGTTCCAATCTGTGATTAGTGAAGAAATTAAGAGCCAGTTACTGGAATATGAAGGCACATCAGAGCCTGATGCAGTCATAGCTTGTGTTGGAGGTGGAAGTAATGCAGCGGGATCTTATTATCACTTTCTGGATTCTGAGAAAACCAGATTGATTGCCGTTGAAGCTGCCGGACATGGAGTCGATTCAGGAGAAACAGCTGCTACCACTGCTGCAGGACGATCAGGGGTTCTACACGGAAGTAAAACCTTATTGATGCAAACCGAAGATGGACAGGTCATCGAACCTTATTCCATTTCTGCCGGATTGGATTACCCAGGTATCGGTCCCTTGCATGCACATTTATTTCAGTCCAGAAGAGGTGAATTCTATAATGCCACAGATGAGGAAGCCATGAACGCTGGGATTTTCTTAAGTCGGACTGAAGGAATCATTCCTGCTATCGAAACTTCTCACGCCTTAGCTGTCCTCGATAAAATAGAATTCAAAAAAGACGACATCGTAGTGATAAATCTTTCAGGCAGAGGCGATAAGGACCTGGATACTTACATCAAGTGGGGGAAGTATTAAAGTTGGAATAAAAGATTGTAATGATTCAGAAATATGGAAACGAACATTAGAAATATAGGAAATAATAAGGGAATCATCTTACCTGAATCGTACCTCGACAAGTTCCATTCAGAAAAAATCGATATGATTTTAACGGGTGAAGGTATCTTGTTGAAGCCCATATCTGATTTTCAATCGAGGCTGAAAGAAGCTAAAAAAAGAAAATCTGAAATCTATTACAATATGAAGTCTGACGTAGAAGATCAGGAGACTCAAAAATATTACAATAAAAAAACAGAAGAGGATATTGGGTAGCGATGGGTTCAAACCCATCGTAAAAGAAGAGAATCTGATCGTTTTGTCTTAACAAAATCAAGTTATTAGCAATGATCCAAACAACAGAAAACAAACTGCAACTGCTTTTTCGGGAGAAGAAAGATATTCTCTCTGTATTTTTTACCGCTGGCTTTCCTAAACTTGAAGATACCACTGAAGTACTTCTAGCCCTTCAGGATTCCGGAGCAGATTTAGTTGAAATCGGTATGCCATTTTCAGATCCTATCGCTGATGGCCCTACGATTCAGGAAAGCAATGCGGTCGCCATCAATAATGGTATCACTATAGATAAAATCCTCGACCAGCTTGAGTCTATTAAAGATAAGCTTGAAATACCCATTGTATTAATGGGTTATCTGAATCCAGTTGTCCAGTACGGATTTCAGAAGTTTTTAGATAGGTGTAGCGCTATTGGGGTTTCGGGAACGATTCTCCCAGACGTACCAATGTATGAATACCAATCCTATTACAAAGAGGCTTATGAGGATTCTGGGCTAGTCAACGTATTTCTGGTCACTCCACAGACTTCTGAAAAACGAATTAAAGAGATTGACCAAATTTCTAATGGTTTTATCTATTTAGTAGCTACTGCGGGAACAACAGGGGCAAGAAAGGGTATCACAGAAGAACAGATCAGTTACTTCAAACGGATCAATGATTTAAAGTTGAACAACCCAGGTATTGTTGGTTTTGGAATTTCCAACCATGAATCTTTTAAAACAGCCTGCAAGTATTCCGGTGGTGCTATTATCGGTAGCGCATTCATTAACTTATTGAAAGAAAGTAAAAACCTTAAAGAAGATATTGACCAGTTCATAAAAAGTATAAGAGGAGTATCATGATCATTACATTAGAAAAGAATATTAGCGATAGTGATAAAAGCAATATCCTGAAAAAGCTTGACTCCATTCACTTCAAAGCTAACGAGGTGAGCACCCAAAAAGGAAATTACTTGGTAGGCATCAGTAAAAACGACTTCGACATACGTGATATTGGTGGAACACCAGGAATATTAGACATTCATATCGTTTCAGATAGTTCAAAATTTGTTTCCAGGAAATGGAAAGTCAATGCAACGGAAATTGACCTGGGCGATGATGTAGTGATTGATGAAAAGGATATCTCAGTTATGGCAGGGCCCTGCTCTATTGAAGGGGAGGAACAGATCGATAAAACCATTACGCACTTGAAAGAAAATAATGTAAGGATTATGCGGGGTGGGGTTTTCAAGCCTCGTAGTTCACCTTATGCTTTCAGGGGCTTAGGCTTAGAAGGCCTTCAGTTGTGGTATAAAAAAACTAAAGAAGCCGGAATTAAGATCATCACAGAAGTAATGCAGGTCTCACAGATTGAGCCTATGCTGCCTTATGTTGATATTTTTCAGGTTGGAGCCAGAAATACTCAGAATTTTAACCTTCTGGATGAATTGGGCAAAGTTGACAAGCCCGTATTACTGAAAAGAGGGATTTCAGGAACAATTGATGAGTTGTTGGCCTCCGCAGAGTACATATTTTCAGGCGGAAATGAAAAGATCATGTTGTGCGAAAGAGGGATAAGGACTTATGAAAAGGCCACCAGAAACACACTCGATCTAAATGCGATTCCAATACTTAAAGAAAAGTCCCATTTACCTGTGATTTCAGACCCTTCTCACGGAATAGGATTGAGAGATTATGTAGAACCGATGGCTTTAGCGAGTATCATGGCTGGCGCTGATGGGGTGATCTATGAAACACATCCAATACCTGACAAAGCTTATTCCGACGCTCAACAGACTATTGATTTCAACGATTCTTCTGAACTGATCCGAAAAATAAGGGCTACTTTTAAGTTAAGGGAGGGTTTCTAGTTTACACAAATACTATAAACCCTTTTCAATGCAGACATCCGATATTTTGAAAATATCGGATGTCTTATGTTAGACTAGAAATCAACTTCTTCCTTTTCTTTCCTCTAAGCATACCAAAACCTGGCATCAGGATAGCGTAAGCCATGTAAATAAGGCCCGAAAGGGTAAATGTGGTCGCGGGTTTACCGCCTAAATCAAACAGCGCAAACATAGCTGAACAAAATGGAACTGATGCCATCAGTAAGTTATCGTATATACGTGATTTTGTATCAAAAACCTCCATAGTACTTAATTCCAAAGAGTCCTTCTTTTTCAAAGCAATCAGATACATCATTACCAAGGTCAAAAACACAGCGCAAGCTCCTAAGCCATACAATACCATTAAAGAAGGAGCATTTTCCACTAAAATGGCAACCGTAAATAGTTCATCTAAAACGGCTTGATCACGAGTGAGTAACCCCGTAAATAATTTATACAGTACACTAAAAAGAAATTTGAGGGGATAAACGTAAAATAGTACCAAAACCAGCAAAACAGTGTTTAACGCCACTATTCCTGGCCCCCTAAAACCGTATCTTACGAAAAAAAGATAATGCTCATACCAAACTAATATAAGTAGTGTGATCGTAACGGCAAAAGGCACGAAATCATTGATGAAGATTAATAATTGATCGTACGTTTTAGGAATGTCTGTCGAAATTAATAGTAGGGCGATGGAAAGGGCAAATACGCCATCACTTAAAGCTTCAATGCGAGTATTATCCAACCCTCTAAGTTTAAAGGCTGAGTTTTGCTGCGCTACCTTTTTGAGTTCCTGTCTAATCATCACTGATTAAATATTCATCTGTTTTATTCTTTCATCAAACTTAAAATAAAGATTAAAACACGATACCTAACATCTTATTAATTTGAAAGTATATGGGTATAATCACGTTGAAATAAATACTTAATTTCATTTCATGAATTCGAAAATCGCATTTACGGTAGCCTTTTTCCTTTGTTTGAATGTATCAATAGCACAGGAGGGCATCGTTATAAGGCAGTATTTGGATAAAATCCCTGTGGAAGTATTCGACAAAACACAGGAAGGAATTACCCAAAAGGAGCTTAATAAGTTAAAGAACCAAAAGGCTTCTAAAAACTGGGGTATTGATGAAATCACTTCAAATAGCCTTCGATTCGTCTCAAAGTCTTTAAATACGATTGTAGAACTATTATTACTTGAAAGAGAAAATCAGGAGCCAATTTTACTTTCGTATGTCGAAGAAGATGAAATGTTAATGATTGAAACATGGGATTTAAACAAATCCCCAATAGAAAAAGTGAATACACTTCCCAAATTAACCGTCAATGACTTTTTCGATTTGGAAAACCAGTTTTCAGAACCCGAACAATATCAAAAAGATGTTTTTTATCACCTTGAACAGGATCACGTCATGGTCGGCCTTCATACCAATATGCAGCCCAAGTATTATAATAAAAACATCGATTATATGGTCAAACTCGATTGGAATGGAGAAGAATTTTTAGTTCAGAAAATTAAAATAGACTAGATGGTATTTCCTTATTCAACTCTGTAATACCCATTGACACTTATCTAGCTTAATTGATATAAGTCGGATTAAACCAAGCCATATGCAAAGGTGTCTCAAAAGTTGAACTTGACGTAAATATCTTATTCTCTTGTCGTCCTTCATTTCGAAACCCGAGCTTTTCATAGAATGCTACATTCTTCGAATTATGCTCCCGAACATATAACTCTACTCTAAGAATATGGCCAAAATCCTTCTGAACGATTTTTAAAAATGTTTCAAAAAGTGTCCTTCCTATTCCCCGGCCATGATAATCAGGATTGACCACGATCGTCAAATCCGAAAGAATATGCTGGAATGCGAAAAGATTAGGTACATAAGCATGAATCTCTCCCACGATCCCATCATTGATTTTGAAAGAAAATCCAGAACGTAATTCGGGCTAATCTCCTCAGGTGTTCTGATAATACCTCCCGGAACTTGAACCACTTTTTTATAAAGGCCGAAAAGCTCTGCTTCATCGGAAAGCTGGCCTTGAGTGATCTGAATATTGTTAGCCATAGTCTAAATGGTTAAACTACATTTTATTCGAATTCATAAACATTTCCAAATCACTTTCCCACCATAACTCAATATTCCTGAACATCAGACGTTTATAACACATGAAAAAAATCCAAACCTTCTTCTGGTATTGCTCCGGAACAAACCCTCGACTGCTTGAAAAAACTGAAACGGATCATGAAAAATATGTAGGCATTGGTGCTACCATATTTTTTACAGGATTATTTGCTGCCCTTGCGGCAGGCTATGCGCTCTATACCGTATTTGATAAGCTCGTCATTGCTTCTATTCTTGGGTTGATTTGGGGCTTAATGATCTTTAACCTGGACCGGTATATCGTATCGAGTATGCGAAAAAAGGAGAACCGTTGGAGTGAGATCGGAATGGCACTTCCCCGAATAGCATTAGCCATCCTCATCTCGATAGTTATTGCCAAACCCCTGGAATTGAAGATCTTCGAAAAAGAGATCAATGCCGAATTGGTCACTATGAAGCAAGAAATCCGAAATGAGCAAGAAGGTCTTGTCAAAGAAAAATATGATTTGGAAAAAGAAGGCTTGTATGAAAAAATCGAAGTCCTGAAAAGTGAAATCCGGGATAAAACAGCTCTAAGGGATAAACTTAACAGGATCGCACAACAAGAAGCCGATGGTACGGGAGGAAGTGGAAAACGGAATGCCGGGCCAATTTACAAAATCAAAAAAGCTGATGCAGATCGGGTTGATATGGAACTGAACACTTTGAGCAAGACAAACACTGCATTAATCAATGAACATTACGAAGAATTGAACCGATTGAATACTACAGGCCTTGCCGAACTCTCGGCTCTCGAACAGACTGAGATCGGTGGGCCTGCTGCTCGTCTTGAAGCTTTAAGTCGATTAACTACTAAAAGCGATGCCATTTGGTGGTCGAACCTGTTTATCATTTTGTTTTTCATTGTGATTGAAACAGCTCCCATATTTGTAAAGCTCATCTCACGAAAAGGGCCTTACGACCATCTCTTAGAAACCGAAGAATACCGCTTCGAAACGGCTATTTTAAAAGACAAAGCTTTTATCCATTCAGAGCTTAAGAAAGAAAGCGAAGCTATGGAAGCCAAAGAGAAAACCTTTGTTAGCGAACGTCTGGATATGAAACTGGATGGGGTTTAACTGTAAAAGAGCAATTACGAAGAAAGCCTATATTAAATAATCAAACTGAGAAGAGAGCATAAGGAAAGCGGACATCTTCTTTAAAATTAACCAACTAAAAACATGCATAAAACCCGCTATTTCAAACACCAGCTACTGACTTTATCCTTCATTTTAACAATCAGCATTTCTTCAGCACAAAATACCATCTGGAGGGTTGGACTTGGTGCAGGACTACCTGATCTTCTACATTTAGCAATTGGGTATGACGTTAGCCCGAGAAACCTTATCATATTATCAGGTTCTTACATCTCTACACCCTCAAGTAGATATCAAGGAATAACGCTCAGGCACAATTATTTTTTCAGTTTCTCAAAAAAACCCGAAAGCCTTAATAGATGGTATTTTGGGCAAAAAGTAAATTATGTGATTGATGACTTAAATCGAAACTCGGGGGAACTATTCAGAAGTCAAAATAAAACCCTTTTACTTGGCCTCGATCTGGGTCGCCAGTTCCATATATCCAATCGCTTTACTGCAAACTTTGACCTTGGTGTAGGCTTCAACGTATTCAATGAATCTGAATTTATAAATCGGGATGGAGATATTGTAGACTTTGATACAAATCCAGTTTATTTTACGTCCAATCTTACTTTTTTTTACAGGATTTAGGGATTCCAATCATTAAAACATTCAGTTAAGTATAAAAATGAATAGACAGAAGAGGTAGGATTATTTTTACGAATCTGCCAAAAATACCTGAATGACACTCTATGAAATTGAAAATAAAGTTAGATCGTTAGCTACAGCCATAAATGCTAACCGGGGTCTATTACCCACGTACGGTTATTCAATGGATTTTGCACATCCACATATTGAAACAGATCACAGAGGTCTTCATTATGTAATTGTTGAAAGAGGAAATGAAAGCTCAAGAAAAACCACAAATGACATAGATGAGCTCCTCTTCTGGATCTTTGAAAGCATTACATTTTCTATATCCACAGAATTTGAGTTAAAACATAGAGATGAATCCAGGGATTGCAGACGTATTATCTTTTCAAAACAGGAAGAATTGCTCGATAAAATAAATCCGAAATGGAAACAAAGAGCGCTAAAAAAACATCAGGAAGTTTTAAAGCAAAATCCCTTTGATGACCTGGCTGGATTGAGGGTTACTTACTCAGGAAAGTTAAGAACCAATGGCTTTTCGGAATTAGAAATAAAAAGATTAGTGCTTGAAAAGTATCCGGATCCTAAATAAGCATCACAAAAAATTTACGACCTGTACGGATAGCTGTAGAAGCTTACTCAATAGCTTTTAATGGTAAAACCAAAAGTCAAAAACCGGTCCTCTTCATTCTGGTCCTCAACCACAATACTTTCAAAGGTTTGAAGGTAGTTTACTTTAAAATTCAAAAACTTCCAGACGGGTACTTCCAGACCGACATCGGCCTGCCAACGAAAATTGATACTTTTTTCCAGGGAAGGCTGAAAATAGCTTTCATGAGTTATGATTAACTTCTTTTTGAATAGATGGTATCTACCATTCGCCCAGATAGTTCCACGAAACGTGTTGATAGACCTTTTTCCATCAAATGTTGAGCGGTTAAAGTCAGCACTTCCAAAATCCGTATTTTCGTATTCGCTTGAAATCGAAAACTTAAGCCAGTTATCCTTTTTGTTCAGCACTTGAAAGGTAACGCCAAGACCAAAGAGGTAACGTAAATCAATCTCCCTTCTGAAATTGGTGCTTACAAAGCCCAATAGCAGTGGGTATATTTTACGGTCGGGATTGAGATATAAAAAGTTGAGGCTCAATATATCTTCATCTGCCTTTTCCCTTCCAAACTCCTGGTATACATATGAGTTTCTGTTTTTAAATACCCATCTTTTCCAGGGTTTATAGCTCACCTCTGTTTTTGCCCTGAAAATGACGGTTTGTACATTACCTCCCTGTAAAAAACCGGTTAAGGAAAGGTCTGCCTTGAGTTTAATCGTATCACTTTCATTGATTTGTGCCAAAAGGCCGAAGGGTAAAAAAAAGAAACAGCATAAAACCTTTTTCATTCTATAGCACTCTGAAAGAAACCTTAGTAATAACCACTTTATGAAACACAAGCTTAAAGCGGATTCAAGATATCCTGAATACGAAAGTAAAATATTATGGCAAAATCTGATAAAAGGAGACTCTATGGCTTGTATTCCGAATTCAAGGACTGGTTTGTCCTACCAAACCCATTGGTATCTTAAATCAATTGAATATGATTTAAAAAGAGTGGCTAAAACCATCACCATGAACTATATGAACAGAGAGTAGTACTGACCAAAACTTAAATACATTGCAAAGTGGCAAATATGAATGAGAGAAAAAGCATATAAGATACAGCCTAAGTGCTGTGAATGAGAAGGTGATTCAGCTTTATTCAAACAATCTCGGAGTGCGTGTTATCCAGCTTATTTAGAGATAAACGAGCACTTATTGTAATTTAAAGGGTAAATAACGTGCATTAGTGCTCGTTACGAAGATGTTGTGAGTAATTATCGCCCATCGTAAAAGTGACACCTGAAGAACTGAAACCAATGATAATGAAAAAACACACCAACAAAACGCAATAGATATGAGTGATCAGACACCTAAAGTAACCGGAATAGGCGGTATCTTCTTCAAATCAGAAAACCCGCAGCAAGTCAAAGAATGGTATGGAAAAAACCTGGGCCTGGCCGTTGGGCCAAATGGCGCACCCTTTGAATTTCGAAATGCTCACAGACCGGATGAAATCAATTACCTCAATTGGGATGCTTTCCCTGATACCACAGATTATTTTGATCCCTCAGCGAAACAATTTATGATTAACTACCGAGTCCAGAATATAGAAGGTCTGGTGGAGAACTTAAAAAAAAATGGAGTGACCATCGTAGACGAAATCACCGAATATCCATACGGAAAATTTGTACATATCATGGATTCTGAAGGGAATAAAATTGAACTCTGGGAACCCATCGATAGCTTTTTGACCGATTTGGGAAGTGAGACAACTAAGTAGCATACGCTAGACTATACCCTATTCGGATTGTTTTCACCAAAATCTAATCGTTTGAACGGATGATCACCATTCATACACCCACAAATGAGCTCAGTAAAAGCATAGCTTTTTACAGCGACCTGAATTATGAACTAGTCAGCGCATCCAATCCGTGTCTATTCAAAGATGCAAATACCTTCATTGAAATCAATCCGGATAGGTACGCAAGAGCAGGCCTCAAAATGTACAAAAACTCATGGGCCTCAGAAATTCAAAAGGTAGAGGCACTGACCAAAGTCTACAAAGTAGCTAACGGTTACATGCTTAATGAACTCAACGGTTGCTGGATCTATTTGATCGAAAACGTCTTTGATTTTCCCACAAACCAATCCAACAGCTCCCCTGCTATACCCGGTGTTTTTGTGGGCTTGAGTCTGGAGTGTACAGACATGGAACTATCAGTGCCCATTTGGGAAATTCTTGATTTTGAGACAGTACAGGGTGATTTTTCTTCGGGGTATATGACTCTTGCCTCCGCAGAAGGTTTTAGAGTGTCTCTGATGAAGCCGCTCACCTGCCCTCACTTATTCTTCAATCCGTCCATGACATTTTTTAATGGGAAGGATAACCTAAAAGTAATTGAAGAAATCAGAAAAGCAGATGTGAAAATCACCGAAGAGATCACACATTTCAACACAGAAGGCATAGTCGATAACATTATTATCAGAGATCCGGGCGGTTACGGCTTCTTTATCTTCAATGATTAAAAACAACAATGCAATGAAAAAAAGCGTAGTGCACTTCGAAATAGGATGCAATGACATTCAAAAGTCTGTTGACTTTCATCAACAGGTATTTCAGTGGGATATATCACCTAAGGATAACGCTGAAACGATAAATACAGGCGGTACGGAAGCGATCACGGGGCACCTTAACAAATTAGCGCCTAATGAGCTCCAGCGCTATGTCACCGTTTATATAGAAACAGATACTATTGAAACTAATTTGGAGCAAATAGAAAAGAAGGGTGGTAAAATCCTTGTGCAACCAAAAGCACTTCCAGACAGAAGAACGTTTACCTGGTTCGAAGATGTGGCGGGCAATACCTTGCGATTAATTACACCCCATAAAACGTATCCATGATATTAAACAGCATATGTAAACCTTAATTTATAAAGACCATGATGATACAGAAACGCACGATCCTACTACTTGTACTACTTTTCCAGATGATGGTAATAGTTGGCTACAGTCAATCACAAAACGCTAAAATCAAAAAAACGGAATGGCTCATAGGCACGTGGGTAAATGAGACCAAGAGAGGAAACATCTACGAAACATGGATTAAGCTGAACGATCAGGAACTCTTTGGAAAAAGCTATCAGGTTCAAGAGCAAGACACGGTAGTAATGGAAACGGTGCGTTTGGTAGAAGAATCTGACAACCTCTTCTATATACCTACTGTAAATAATCAAAATCAGGGAGAACCTGTACGATTTGCAATGAGTCGGCTAACTGAGTCAGAAATGAAGTTCGAAAACCCGAAACATGATTCCCCACAGGTTATCTATTATCGGAAAGAGGGAGATAATGACCTATTGGCAGAAATCTGGGCGGTTAGAGATGGTCAAACCCGAAAAATACAATTCCCGATGAAACGTATTAGATAATGCAAGTAATCGGCAGGAGCTATTTTATTGGTGAAATTGTCATAATTTGAAGCCTTGTATCTTTAGAGTACAAAATATCTTTAAAGAAAGATATGGTAAGCTAGCAAAAGGAAATTTCGAGCATTTTCTCGTTATTTTGACTTATGTAGTTCATGACGAAATCTAAACCAAGAAAAAAACGAAAGGCTAAGCTCGGTAACAGCACCACTTAATTAGGAATAAAAATGAAAGTTACGGCTGAAAAAAATGAAAAAGTTGCTAAAATGACTTTTGCATCTATTTATCCTCATTACGTCAATAAAGTAGAGAAAAAAGGTAGAACCAAAGATGAACTTCATAAAGTAATAGAATGGTTAACCGGATTTAATGAAGATAGATTGCAAGAGCTTATTGAAAAGAAGGTAACATTTGAAACATTTTTTCAAAAAGCAGAATTACATCCAAATGCTCACCTTATTAAAGGAGTAATTTGCGGTTATCGAATTGAAAAAATAGAGGATGAATTTGAATTGTATAAGCAATGTAGATATTTAGATAAGGTAGTTGATGAATTAGCTGCAGGTCGTAAAATGGAGAATATTTTAAGAGAAGAAAAGAAATAGAAACGAATGCTACTAACACTGGCTATAGCCAAGCGTTCCTTTTGGCTAAGTAATGAAACCCTTAGAGTAATTAACGACTAATGCAGAGGGTACTCACTGGCAATAGTCATTCCAGAGTAAAACCTTAGTATCAAAATCCTTTGATGGCTATTGACCATAGAGTGTTAGTCATGATACCCCTTCTTTTACTTGATAAAATGACTTTGATTTATTTTTCCGAACCAACTTATTTAACTCATTTACTCTATTAGATAAGCCATGCTTTATCAGGTTTTTTAGGGATTTATATCTCCTCTCCTGTTTCTTAAGCTTAAGCTGATAGATTATCAAGAAAATGAAATAGGTTGTCCTTAATAAGGATTATCATCTATAAGCTAATTGAGCCGATTGCAAAACTATTGAGATGAGATCTTTATAGATTTTTGAAAAGTACAACTTACGGATGATAGTTAGACGTTAAAACTTATATGAGACTTAAGATTAGTAAAATTATATTATTGATTCTTATTGGGCTCTCCGCCTGTAATGAATCTCCTGAGTATTTTATTGGAAAATGGCAAGTATTAAATGTCGTTGAGAATAATAAATCTATTGATTTAATCGATAATTGGATACGTTTAAACAGTAATGGAACATTCGAGAGTTATGACAGGGATTTGAAAAAGAACGAAACCGGTAAATGGACTTATCAATCTGAAGAAAAAAGATTATTTATTGACGGTGAAGGAGAAGAAACGGATAGCGAATGGACTCTGTCAATTAAAGAGGATACTTTGTTTTTCCATTCAACATCCAACAATTCATATCTAATTGCTAAAAAAGTAAAATAATTTACAAAATCCAGAGGCACATGCCTTGTCTGTATGTTCGCAATGATTAAATATACACTTGAAGAAATACTTATCATCCTTTTATAAAATCAGCGAAGAAATTCTGGAAGAATACATTTCTCATTGGTCAGAATATTCAGCTCCAAGAAAATCCATAATTACTAAATGTGGTGGAACTGAACGCTATCTATATTTTGTAAAAGATGGAATTCAGAAGTCGTACTACCTAAATGATGGAAAACAGCACGTTATATTTTTTGCCTATGCACCATCATTTAGCGGTATAGTAGAATCTTTTCTTACACAAACACCTTCTAAATACGATCTTGAAACAATCACCGACAGCACATTTTTGCGAATACCACATACTGTACATGCTCAGTTGATAAAAGAACATAGAGAACTCGAAACCTTATTTAGAATCATCACAGAACAATTTTTAATAGGTATTATAGAAAGACATCACCAATTAATGGCTTTCAACACGGAGACTCGTTTCAAAGAATTTGTGAAAAGAAGCCCGCATTTGATAAACATGGTTTCACAGAAAGATATTGCTTCATACTTACGAATCGACCCTACAAACTTCAGTAAATTAATCAATGCTGTAAAGTTTTAGGAAATCTTGGTTTTTACCAAGATTAGAATCTTTGGCCTGTTACAATTTTGTCTCATCATAAATCTAAAACAGCGTGATGAAACTAATAAAACACGTATTCATTATCGGATTGAGCATATGCTCAATCCAGGCCAATGCTCAACAAATTAAAAGTACTACTATGACAAATCGTGAAATTGTAACCAAGTTTTTAAATGGGTTTAATAACCCGGAACAGATTCAAGAATCTTTGGCTTTACTGTCAGATGACTATAGTTTTAAGAACCCAATGGTCGAGCTTAATTCTAAGGAAGAATTCATGGTATTAGCCAAACAAATTAGTGCCATAATTACAGAAATAGAGATTATTAATATTGCTGAAAATGGAAATTGGATAGCTGTATTCTATGATTTTGGATCATCTGTTGAAGGTCTGGAATCAAACGTGGGAACTGAATGGTTTAGGGTTGAAGGTGGGCTTATAAAGGAATCAAATTTGATATATGACACTGTGGAATGGAGAAAGTTCTATGCGCAAATGAAAGAGTAAACATACACGGATTACGAAAAATTTAAGCTCAATAAGTAGCTGTAATAGCCTGTGAATTTCAGTACAGAAAAGCTATCTTAGGATCAGTAATGCCAGATATGCTTACCGAGTTTTATTTGGGTGTTCATATTAATCAGGAATAACTAAAATAGATATGCCAAAGAAATCTAAAATTGAACCTGTTCATATTCCAAAAGAAAAATGGATCAAGATTCAAGATCCACCAAAGGGTGTTCTTGAAGGTCATAACTATGGAGTCAATTGCGTAGTAATTCGTTATTCAGTGGATGGCATTGGAGAGGGGCCGAATTTGCACATTCATCCCTATGATGAAGTATTTCATATCCTTGAAGGACGTGCTGAGTTTACCGTAGGAGAAAACAAGTTTGTTGCGGAAGAAGGTGCTATCGTCATTGGACCAGCTAATATACCTCATGCGTATAAGAACCTCGGCCCTGGCCGACTGGACTCTATAGATGTGCACCTTAATAGTGAATGGATTCAATATGATTTGCCTCGCGATGGAGAGAAGCTTAGTGCTACTGAATTGACGTAAAACTTAAATTGATGATTCTCTTATTAAGAAAATCAATTACTAAAGCTGGAGATGAAAGAGTTGGAGTAGAATCATCTCTAACACATGCTAACTGCGTTCCTAAAAGCTCTATTTCAAAACTCCTATCGCCTTAAAAAAAGTATAGCAGAAAGTACCACCACTTTCAGTGGTTTTGTGAAGACCTTTTAGTCCGTTTTCCATTTCGGCTTTAGAAATGATCTTTTTGGATATAGCTTCGTCCATAATTCCTTTGATCATAGCTGTGAAAGTCTGTTTAATGAATCCATCTACTAACGCTGGTTTGGAATGATCTACATAAACTTGCCTGGGATTTACCTTGATGTCACCGAATCCAGATTCTTCTAGCATTGGATATAACGTTCTGCCTATGTTGGCATTTCCTCCATTCTGTTTTTGTAAGGTCACCTGGGCCTGAACAGCTTTCCTAGCGGCCTCGCTGTCGGGATGAAAATAAGTGGAACCGTGGTCACCTTCTATCAACGTAATCGTACCCTCCTTTTTAAGCACCCTTTTGAACTCCTTTAACGCCGATTCCGGATCAGTTAAATGCTCTAGTACAAAACAGACAAATACATGATTGAATGAAGCATCCTCAAAAGGTAGATTAAATACATCAGCCTGCTGAAACTCAACATTATCAATGCTTGATTCATCAATCGTCTTTCTTGCTTCAGATAATGATTTCTCTGAAAGATCAACCGAAATGAATCTGGAGCCCGGGTTCTTTTCGGCAATGATTTTTGTTTGTGCCCCTACCCCACAACCGGCTTCCAGAATCAGACTTCCGTCCCCCCATACGGAATCCCAGTGCAGCAGGTCAGCAATAGTCATAGCCTGATCATTCAGTCGCTTCATTTCCTCATCGGAATAGCCATGCACATATTTCTTTAATTGATCCTGGTTGATCTGCTGAACCCGATCTTCAAGCTGTTCCAGTTGCTCTAGAATTTCCTTTCCGGAATCCCTAAATTCTTTTCCGGCCGGATTAAAATGCAATTGGTTTTTTATCCTGTAAAAAACGGGGGTACCCAACTTTATCTCCAATTCCTTCAACTGGTGACTTAATGCCGATTGTGTAAGGCAAAGCTCTTCGGCTGCTCTTTTTAAAGAGCCAAGTCTTGCAACCGCATCTACTAGTTTCAAATGTCGGACTTCAATCATAAATTAAGAATTAAGACATTAAAGTAAGGGCTCTAACATGGCCAAAACCAGAAATGCTGATGAAATAAGCTCAGGCAGGGTATGAAAGGTATTCATCAAGTATTAAAAGACGATAGTCTATTAAAGACTGCCTTTAATATAGAAATGCATTCATTGAAATGTAAATACTATACACTGGAGCATTTCATATTAGTATTTGTTTCATTTGATGTCTGTCCTTCCCTCAGATGTAACTAATACGAAACCGAGTCGGCCTCAAGGAAAGTATAAATTAATTCAGAAGATATGATTCAAAACAGAAAAGTGATTTTATCCACCCTATGGATATTCGTTACACTAAATTATTTGTACTGCGATGTTTTGTCATTGATGTTAGCAGAATTATTAAATGCATTGCTTACGGGTGAAGTCGCAGGAATTCAAATGAATGAAACCACTTCAATGAAACGGACTAACAGGAAGTTTGAAAATGCATCAAGTTGATGCTTTATCCCATGATTTGAAAAAGCGTTCCCTAAACATTTATTATACGTTTGTAAACGGATAAATATTAAGAATAGTCCAGTTAATGCTGCTTTTGATGTTGAAATGCTATTTTTATGGAATAAAAATTGAAAGATAAATAACATGCACGAGTGCTCGTTACATAGATGTTATGCACTATCAATTATTTAATTTTTCTTAGTCCTTTTAAGAAGCTTAAATAAAGATCTATAGAAGGATCATTTGTAAGACCATCACAGATACTGATTTTAACTATTCAGCCTGATTATAAGCAAGTATTTATTACGGAAATAGTCAGACAAATCATTATACAAAAGCGCAAAATATCTTGCTACAAAAATTAAACAATAATCGTTAGAAAATCGAAATGACATATCTCACTAAAAACCCAAAAATAAGTCATTTAAATTCCTTTATACTGTTTCTAAATTGTTTCACAAAAGATAAGTTGAAAATGGAAAAATTGGTTTTAAAAGTTACGGCAACAATAGGGCTGATTGTAATTGGAACATTCATGAGCTGTAGCGAGGACGATGATCTCCAAATTGTAGATAACCTGCCTAATATATCAGGGTTTCCAATAGTAAGCACAAACCAAGCCACATTTTTTAATAATTTATCGGTCATATCGTCCCAAAGTGTGGGGGACGACTTTTACGGGCAAAATGCCAATTATCCGGGAAATACTCCTCAGTATCAAGATAATGATGACGGTACCGTCACCGATTTGGTGACGGGTTTAATGTGGCAGAGCTCTTTTGATCATAATGGGGATGGTACCATTGATATAAATGATAAGCTACCTTATGATGAAATCCTGGAACTGCCCGAAACAGCGAATACCGGAGGCTATACCGACTGGAGAGTACCCACCATTAAAGAACAGTATTCACTTATTATGTTTAATGGGCAAGATATCAGTGGCTATCAAGGTACAAATACTGATGGATTCACCCCCTTTATCAATACAGATTATTGGGAATTTGCCTATGGTGATGTAGACAATAATGAACGGTTAATTGATGTTCAGTGTATAACAAGTACTGTATATGTAGGTGATGTAATGGGGAAAACGACCTTCGGGTTAAACTTTGCCGATGGACGAATAAAGGGTTATGGTACTACCGATATTCAGACGGGGGGAACTAAAAGTTTCACCTATTTGCTAGTGCGTGGAAATGGTTCTTACGGTATTAATAACTTCATTGATAATGGAGATGGCACTATCACAGACGAAGCTACCGGTTTGATGTGGGCACAAGATGATAACGGTGAAGCCATTTTCTGGCAGGATGCACTTGTTTATGCGGAAGGCTTTGAATTTGCCGGTTATACTGATTGGCGATTGCCCGATGTGAAAGAATTGCAAAGTATTGTGGATTATTCCAGTTCACCAACCACCACCAATTCGGCAGCCATAGACCCGCTATTTAACTGCACATCAATGGAAAATGAAGCAGGTGAGATAGATTATCCTTGGTATTGGAGCAATACTACACACATGACTGCTGAGGAGGTTAATCAAGGTGGATCTGCCACTTATGTTGCCTTTGGGAAAGCGCTGGGTAATATGGGAACTACAGATTGGATTGATGTTCATGGTGCTGGTGCCCAACGCAGTGACCCAAAATACGGCGACCCAAGTGATTTTGAAGATGGTCATGGCCCTCAGGGGGATGCAATACGAATATATAATTATGTTCGTCTAGTTCGTAATGCTGATTAGCCAGTGTATCCCACTGACATTAAGATCACGGCTACTTTGAAAATGAAAACTTAGTTGATGGAAAAAGGAATGTAACACATCCGTCAATAATTATACACACGCTGAACTTCTAAATGAAGTGGAACCGATACTCAACAAACTCCAGGAGAAACAAAAAATATTGCTAGGAGAAACCAAGGATTAAGAAGTTAATTACATTTAAAATGTGCATAACATACTATATAGCGCATGGCCTTACTAAGCTATCTGATGGAACTGGCTAAATGCCAATCTTATCCTTTTCCAAAAAAGTAAAGTGCCTGCTAAAACCTTCTGCTCACAGGAGCTTTTGGGCTGAATATAAAAAATGCGGATTTTATTTATCTGATTGTGGAAATTCAGGAAATGTATGTAAGATTTGTCATAACGCAATAGTTTCATTGAAATTTAAAAAATCCACAAGGATCATAATTGAACGTTCACAATGATATACCCTGTTATTGCATGTATTCTCTGCGATACTGACTTGGTGTCACCTCCTGGATCTTCTTGAACTGCTTTATGAAATATGGAAGGTAATTGAAGCCTGCTTCATAACAAATCTGTGTGATAGAGAACGAACCCTCAATGAGTAATTTAGAAGCATAATCAATCCTCAATTCATTAAGATATTCACTAAACGTACGGCGGGTATGCTCTTTGAAGTACCTGCAAAAGGATGCTTTGTTCATGCTGGCCACATTCGCTACATCTGCCAGTGATATATCCTGGTTATAATTTTCAAGTAGATAGCGCTTCACCTTTTGGAGGCGAGCCGGGGCCATTGCAGCACTTCCATCTGCTATTATTCGGTCGATGAATTCATGAGTATTGTTCTCACTCAGAGAATTCAGAACTTTTAAAAACTCATTCAACCTGCCAAATCCAATAGCGTCCGATGTACGGTCAAGCTGTTGGCCCAGTTCTGAATGGCCAACACCGGCAAATTTTAACCCGGCACCAGAAAGTTCCAGCAAGTTTTTTATGGAATGAAATTCAGGTAGTTGTAAACATAGCTGCTCAAGATCCTGATGCAGTTGAATCACCAATAGTTCTACTTCAAGGCTTTGCTCGTAGTACTTCTGGTCACTGATCAGTACATGTGGAACATTGCTTCCAAAAAGAAACAGATCTCCAGGACCAAAAGAAACCATAGAATTGCGCACAAAGATCTTCCCGGTACTCTTAATTATTAAAACGAGCTCAAGTTCAGGATGATAGTGGTAGGGCACATCAATGTTTTTCAATTGATACTTTCTGACCTTCAGAGACTGCGACAACCCAACCTCTACCTGTTCAAAAAGAGCCTTCATGATATTATATTATCATTAATTCATATAAATGCTAATATAGTATAATTATTGGAACACCACGTAGAATCATCATGCAGAGAGACCTTCTACATTTGAATCTTATCATAACATCAAAAAATCATGAGATTTCCACTGATTGTCTTTCTATGTGTTGTCGTCACTTGCTGCTTTACGAAACAGAACAGTATAGGCCAGGTACAACTTCAAATTCCTTCGATGCCTGAAGAAGAGATAATTTATCATGTCTTTCAACGTAGTTTTTATGATAGCAATGAAGATGGGCATGGTGACCTCAATGGAGTAACACACAAACTGGACTACCTCAAAGAGCTTGGTGTAACATCAATTCTTATGACACCACTGTACAAATCAATATATTACCACAACTATTTCGCCGATGATTTTAATACAATTGACCCTGAGTATGGCACACTTGAGGATTACTTCACCATGGTCCGGACCATTCATGACAAAGGGATGAAATACTATATGGATATGGAAATCCATTATGTAACACAAAACCACCCCTGGTTTGGAGAATCAGTAGGAAATCCGGAATCGGAATACAGTAACTATGTCATCTATAATGGACCACACAATACTGAACCAGAGACGATGATCTTTAACCTGACCAAGCTTGATTCGTACGATGGAAACTCTGTCAATATCACCACAATAGATGTTGAAAATGGGAAGGTGAAGAAAGAAGTTTATGATTTGTTCAAATACTGGGTGGACCCGAATGGAGACGGCAAATTTGAGGATGGTGTGGATGGATTCCGGATAGATCATATGATGGACGATCTGGATTGGAAAGGCATTCGAACGAATATGTTTGAATCATTTTGGGCACCACTTTTCAAAGAGTTGAAGGTTATCAACCCCAACATTAGAGTGTTTGGTGAACAGGCAAACTGGAATGACCTGGGGACAGACTATTTCACAAAGGGTGGAGTAGACATGATGTTTGCCTTTGCGATTCGAGAGGCTTTTGTCGCTTCCGATAAGATCAAACTAATCGACAAAACTGATTCCACGTGGATGGCAACGCCGGAGAGAGGCTCACAGATTCTATTTCTTGAAAATCACGACATCGCCAGGTATGCGTCCGTTGTTGATCAAGATCCTGCCAGATTAAGGTTAGGAGCTTTTTTTATGCTATTCAGCAAGGGTATTCCCAGTATTTACTACGGTCAGGAACTTGGCATGACTGGCGCTGGCGGTTTTGGCAGGTTCGGAGTTACAGACGGAAATGACATCCCGATGCGGGAAGCTTTCGAATGGTATGCCGACAATTCAGGGGAAGGGCTAGCCCTTTGGTATAAAGATTCAGGCCCATGGTGGGATGAAACCAATTTAAAAGCCAATGACGGGATATCACTGGAAGAGCAAAAAGACGACCCGACCTCTCTGTTCAATTTCTACAAACAAATAATAAAATTGCGGAAATCAAGACCAGCGCTAGCAGTCGGAGACCAGAAGTTTATGTCCAATAACACAAATGAGTTGGTATCCTACATTCGCCATTACAAGGGTAAAGCATATCTGGTGGCATTCAATACCTCGGCTGATCCCATAAAGGGTAGAGTTGAAATGACTGGACTACCTAATGCTGTAAAATATTCCAGTAAAACATCTATTGTAATCAGCGACGGAGATACGACTATACCTAAGGCTGATCAGTCATCAATTGACGTGTCAATTTCAGGTTATGGCTTCGGTCTTTGGGAGTTAGAGTAGAGGTTCATGAATCGTCTACTCAATCAACCTCTTGATATATCAGAGGAGTTCAAGGATTTCACAAATGAGTTCTTTGTGCCTGATAAATTGACATCCATCGATGCATCAGGAAGAAAGGGGTCAATGCGCTGGAACAAACACATGTATCAGTTAGAATGGGCATTCAATAAGATAGGTCGCCGTATGATGAAATCTGAAGGGAAAGAAATTCCAAGTGAAGATTATGTTGTTGACCCAGTGTTGGACTGGAGTATTGCATTTCATTCCTCACGAGTCTTGCGCCTACGATTATCAACTTCTTGTAGGGTCAGAAAGGACGATGATTTACCCATGTTAACAGAGACGCCGCTTCCTGAAGTGGAATGGGAGCCTGCTTTAGAGAAGGGGTCAATCTCCTTTTCAAGCGAGCATGGATCTTTAACGCTTGCTAAAGACATATGGGGAATTGAAGTAAAGGACGCTAATGACAGATCTTTATTTAAAACATTGGGGCTGAATGAGTACAATTCACTTCACCAGAAATATATACCATTTTCGTTCATGCGACGATCCTCGGATTACAAGCGAATGTTTGCTGCTTCTTTTACACTGAAACATGATGAAAAGATATTTGGCTGCGGGGAGTCATTTACCAGACTTGACAAGCGAGGGCAAAAAATTCCTCTTTTCACTACAGACGCTCAAAGTGCTGGAACGAAGGAGATGTACAAACCGATCCCGTTTTTCATCAGCAGTCGCGGCTATGGAATGTTTGTTCATTCGGGCGCACCTATGACATTTGATTTTGGGAACGAATACGATGGGTCCAACACCTTGTATTTGGGAGATGATCAGTTGGACCTTTTCATTTTTATAGGCACTCCAGAAGAAATTTTGAGTGAATATACGTTACTGACTGGTAGAAGCCCTGTACCACCATTGTGGAGCTTTGGCCTGTGGATGAGCCGACTCGGTTACGATTCAAGGGAAGCGGTAGAAGAAGTTGCTGATAAAATGGAGGAATATAGTATTCCCCTTGATGTCATCCACATTGATGCCCGTTGGTTCAGTGACGGTTACAACTGTGATTATACCTTCAGCGATCAGTTTCCCGACCCCGAAGGGATGATTAGTGGACTCAAAGAACGAGGTATCCATACTTCACTTTGGCAATTGCCCTATTATACAACCAGAAATTCGATGTTTGATAAAGTTGTCGATAAAAAGCTCCATATAAGAGATGGAAGCCATGGTATTCCTACGGAGGACGTTATCCTTGATTTCACTAATCCCCAAACGTTACAATGGTACGAGGAAAAAATCAACCCACTATTAGACATGGGTGTCTCTGCCATCAAAGCGGACTTTGGAGAAGGTGCACCTGTTAACGGGCTGTTCCACTCAGGACGCACTGGATTTTATGAGCACAATCTATACCCACTGTACTACACTCAAAAACTATTTGACCTTGTAAAAAGGAAATCAGAAGATACCATCATCTGGGCTAGAAGCAGTTGGGCAGGTGGTCAGCGCTATCCTGTCCATTGGGGAGGGGATCCCGAAGTGAGCGATTTCGCCATGGCCTCTACATTACGGGCAGGGCTGTCCCTCGGTCTTAGTGGATTTACCTATTGGAGTCATGACATTGGAGGGTTTTCTTCACCTCCAGAACCGGACTTGTTCCTTAGATGGGCTTTTTTCGGTTTGTTTTCCTCTCATAGCAGGGTACATGGATTACCGCCAAAGGAACCATGGCACTTGGGTGAGGAGGTGGTTAGCGTTTTCAGGAAAATGGTAGAGATACGATACCGGTTGATTCCCTTCCTCTACACCCAAGCCGTGTTGAGTAGCAGACGGGGGCTACCTATGATTCGACCGATCTTCATG
>JBCCDY010000027.1:0-49770 GCA_039030555.1 Bacteroidota bacterium | reverse complement strand
TAATTTACTTTTTGATTTATCCATAGAATGGCAACAGGTGAATTGTATTAATAGTTGCTCCTTTTTATCCAAGGTTTCTGGATCAACATTATATTAAAGGTGTCCGGTTTATCCATTGCAAACTGATTTTAGATGTTGTTTACAATACCTGCATGCCGCACAACACTGGCATGCAGGTTTCGAATCCGGGTTTTATGGATTCTCGGTTTGGGAAGGTTTGGGAATGGAATTACAGAAAGCGGTAAGAGATGGTAGATTGAGTACAAGCTTCTAGGACTGGCTGTTTATTTACAATAGAAAAAATTTGTCTTCAAGTCTTTTATATTAGAAAACCTAATTATTTAAATTTATAAAAATATAAGTCATGAAAAGGTACGTTTTTTTACTCTTGATCTTCATCACTACACATACCATTGCTCAGGACTCTTTCTATGGAGTCACAATTGACAAAGAGGGTGCTACAGAAATAAAAGATGCGCTTAAGGAAAATAATGATACTCATGTTAAACTCAAAGGAGAAATAGTATCTACTTGTGCTAAAAAAGGATGCTGGATGACCATGAAGGTTGACGACTCCGAAGAGATAAGGGTTACCTTTAAAGACTATGGTTTTTTTGTTCCTACAGAAGGTGTTGAAGGTAAAACAGCCGTTATTCAAGGCGATTTGAAAAAGGAAATTACCGATGTGGAAACACTAAGGCATTTCGCAGAAGACGCTGGTAAATCGAAAAAAGAAATTGCCGCTATTACCGAGCCAAAAGAAGAGTTTTCTTTCGTGGCTACAGGAGTTATCATAGAAAACTAGATTTTTTCGCAAAAGCGTTTGACTTCCAAATATGGAAATCCTTGACAAATTGAAATCCAGAATCTGAAATATAACCTATTTGTTCCTTCAACATTTGCAGGCTACTCATTATCAGTTTACTTTATTTTTCTTGTTTAGACTACCATTAATATAAAAACGGCCATAGGTCGGCTTCGGCTATTAGCCATTATAGAAGGAATTAGCTATTTGCTCTTGGGAGTAACCATACCTTTGAAGTATATGCTAGGTGTAACTACGCCTAACTATATTGTAGGAATGGCACATGGGTGGCTGTTTATTCTTTACATCTTTTTTAGCTTCCAATGCATAATCAGGTTTCAATGGAGCTTAAAGCGTTCTTTTTGGATATTGATCGCGTCACTTATTCCTTTCGGGACATTCGTTGCTGACTATAAAATTCTAAAGCCATTTGAAAATACACTCAAAGTAAAGTAGCTGAGTAGTTCGTATTTTTCAGGTGAAGCTTATCATCCCGAGCATTGAATCATTCAGCCTCAGCTCTTCTAAAAACAGACGAGAGACAGTTTAATCAAAAATACTCTCAAACCTATTCTTTAGAAAGAATTAGTACAACAGATTAGTGTTATTCTTTAATCGATTATCCGTTATGCTTAATAATAGGTAGTCAGATTCCTCCTTCGTCGGAATGACATTCTTAATTAAGCTCTCTGCGTCACCCTGACGAAGGAAGGGTCTAGTTATCTCAAAAAATCAAATATGACTTATTCCGGATATTCAATTCTTCAATACTCGTCATTGATATACCCGTATGAAATCGATCACCATGGTATCCCTCTCAAATGCAGAGTCGATTTCTTCTTCTATGGCGACGTTCAATAGAAGGTATTGATCATTATTGAAAGGCCAGGTCTCTTTATCTTTTATCTGAGGCTGGTAAGTATAGTGTACGGTATCATCCACACTGAATACGAGCTGATCTTCTGTCCATTCCAGTTCATATACGTGGAAGTTATCGGATACACCGGGAATTTCCCGGCCATCAAACGTAGTGAACCCATTTTTATGACTTGCAATGGTATGTACAGCACTTTTCACGCTATCCTGTTCTCTACCCCAATGTTCCATGATATCGATCTCTCCACAGGCGGGCCAATTTAGCTCTCCAAAGCCTTTTTCATACCAATAAGCCCCGGGCTCGTTTATGGCTTTACCTAACGTCCAAACCGCAGGCCAGGTGCCAAAGCCTTCAGGTAGCATGGCCCTAAATTCCACCCTACCATAGGTAAAAGCAAATTTCGAATTTAAGCGAGCGGAAGTATATTCCTTAGTAACTCCTTGATCGGTATAGATTTCTTTTTGAGCTACCATGTTGAGGTAGCCGTCAGCCAGAAAGCTATTGTCTTCACGGGCAGTATAATGTTGAACCTCATCATTATACCAACTTCCACCACTTGGTAATTGGGTTTGATGAAACCATTTAGTTGTATCAATAGATCCCGAGCCATCAAATTCATCTGACCAAACGAGATTATTAAACCTTTCTTCAGAAACGGTTTCAGGTGTTTTTTGTGATCGGGAACAGGCCACAGCTACCAGGCAAAGAAGAGCTACAAAGCTGGTTTTAAACAAGGTTGAAAAGTACATAAGTATTATAGACCTGAGTTAGATTAATAAAAACTGGCGTCATCGAAAAATAAAGGTTTATATTTTTACAACCTTTATTTATCCAGTATCTGATCAGTTTACATTTGAGATTACGGATAATTTTCTTCTTTTCAGAAAAGAAATGAAGAAAATTTCCGTAATGACGTCTTATCTAGGATTTCGGTAACAATTGTTAAACAAAGCTTACGAGAAAACTACATTTTTACTGCTATTAGTATTCATCTTATTTAATTCTAATTGGGATTGTCTTATTAAGAAAATATGGTAAACTCTAAATCTTTATAATTCTCAAACCATTATTACTTTTATCCCTTCCCAAGCTCTAAAATAAATTCTTTAAGCTTTTCATCAGTTGCATAAAGAATGCCCTGACTGTTCATGAACGTGGTTTTCGGATCGTTCAGGTGAAGTCTATCGCCTTGCGCATTGGATACATGTAACCCCAGTTCTTCCAGAAAAAGACGAGTAGCAGCATAATCCCAAATGCTACCGCATCCTTTTCTTTTCTTCGGAAATTTGAAGTAACAGCCTTGCCCTGACGTCATAACACCAATCGCATTTCGAACGCCACCAAAATCAGCGTGAAACTGAATATTCTGGTTCTGCTGCTCCATCCATTGAGTAAATCTGAATTTCACAGAATCAAAGTATTCTTCAGATTTGAAGCTTCTATCCATATAAACGTGAAGCGTTTCATCATCCTGAATTTCCTTCCTGAGAAAAGGCAAATCATTAAGCTTAATCCCCAACCCCTTTGTGGCTGAATAGCATAGAACTTCATCCGGCACATATACCACTCCAACAAGCGGGTCTCCAGACTTTGAAATCAACGCAATAGAAACCGCATAACCGGGCCTATGCTCCGTGAAAGCCAGTGTACCATCCATAGGATCAATGCACCAGAAATAGTCCTTTATCAATCTCGAACGATCATCAGCAGATTCTTCGGTCAAAAGTCCAAAGTCGTGAAGCTGAATTGATTTCTTTAGATGCTTTAGTATGATTTCCTGTGCTTTCAGGTCTACTTCTGTAACAACTTGAGAAGCCAGCGAATCTCCACCCTCTTTGCGCTGCTTTACATATTGCCCATCAAACTGAGACTGAATATACTGACCAGCTTCTGTCGCAGCCTTTATAGCTATTTTATTCAGGTCGCTTAATTCCGTATAACTTAAAACACTCATTTAGCGAGTTCTTTAATGGCCTGTTCTGCTAGTCTTTTGCTATAGTCATGCATTTTCCAGTGCTCAGGACTCCACCCATCCAGAAATCTGTAAAAATCGGCCCATGCGTATTTATACAGTTCAGCCCACTCCTTTTTAATCAGTTCAAAATCAAATTCTTTACTCAATGAAGTTTTCAACTGTTCAAAATAATGAGTGATTAACTCCTCTTCATATTTCCCACATTCTTCCTCACTAAAGCAACTACTAATGAAGTAAGCCACATCTTTCATTCCACAGCCTTTACCAACATATTGAAAATCAACAGCTGCGATATCTCCTTTTTCACTAAAACAGAAGTTAGCCAGCTTAGCATCTCCATGCACCAAGGTCTGAAATTGCGCATTACTCAGATGACGGTCAATATCCCTAGCGGCATTCTTAAGGAGTACATTTCCCATCTTTTTCCATTCATCAGGACGGGTGGCCAGGTGCCAATATGTCCCCATAGACCACAGTCCTTGAGGATCTTTTCCCATGAAAACAGCGTGAAAGTGCGCTAACCATGAAAGGCTATTTTTAGCGTCATCCAAAATTACCGATTCTGGCTCAAGTCGGATGTTGTAGCCACTTTGATCCAAATCTTCCATAATGAGTAGTACCCTACCCTCTTCTTCCATCGCCTGAAAAATACGGGGAACCTTGCAGGAGTCATTCGTCAATAATGAAAAATTCTGATACCAGTTCTTTTCAACCTGATAAGATTTTAACTTTCGTCTGTGTGATAATTCCGTATTCCAGCCCCTTGGATGATTGATTTTATCTGGCCACCTAATATCCTTAACTATGATGCTTGAGTATTTTCCTCCTCGCAAGAAATATCTTTTAATCTCCCCATAACCACTCCATAGTGTTTGTACGGATTGTACTTTTACTACTTCTGAAACACCAGTGTGCTTAATGATCTCATCCTGTAATTTTGGCATGTACCACCAAATCTACAATAAATACAATGTGTGTTTGAGTGCTTTTTACAAAAGAATAACTAAAATAGTCTACTATAAGGAAATAAGCTTCAGTCTGTGTTTACTAAAAACTATTGAGAGCATTCGTCATTATGAGGAGTAAAGAGATGAGAAAGCAATTTAGACCTTAATCCCTTTTTCGTCCAGCTTATTTAAAGCGGTCTGTAGCTCTCTTTTAATTTTAACCTGCTTCTGTTTCGCATTCATTCTGAATACTTCAAACTCATTATTGATGCGCTGAACTTCTTTTTGTGCATTTTTCGTAAGCCTGTTACTTCTGTTGTACATAGCATACGCAACTCCAAAAAATACGGCCAATGCCAACACCAATGTCCAAACAATCAAATGATATACTGATTTTTGAAAGGGTATGCCCAGAAAAGAGATCGTATCATTCTTACTGTTACTTTCTGCTAAATCAGCATTTAGAACCTCTATTTTAGCATTCAAACTCGCAACTTCAGCTTTCAGCATATCTACTTCACTCACCAGCAAACTTTCTCTTGTCTGAGCGGATTCCAGAGAATCATTCAGTATGTTCAAAAAGCTAGTGAGGTTACTTCTCGTGATTAATTGGTACTGCTTAAATGATTCACTATCTTCTACCATATCTTCAAACCGTTGTGGGATGCTTACCTTAGAATCCTGAGCCTGCATACCCGGATTTATCGAAAACAAGACACAAATACTTAAAGCTAACCGTACCATTTTCTTCATATCACAAATTTACTACGAATAATACTATTTTCTAAAGACACTAGATCCTATGGTTATCACTACTATTGATAACGCAAAATCGTTGATTTTTTATGAAAAAAATGAGATTTAAGTAGCAATCTCAATAAGATTATAACTCAACTTAAAAAAATTATATACTGATTTAATGCAATAAAATAAGATTTCAGCTTCCGGTTCATGAATTCATAAACTATATGTAACTTTTTGAAAAGTTCAACCTAAGCTATAAACCTGTATTTATGAGAAATTTAATCTATCTGTGGTGTGTACTAGTTACTCTCACAGCGTGTCAAAATCAGAATACCGCCAGCCAAAATGAGGAAACAGTAAAGACCTCTCCGGAGAAGGAAGTTGAAAACCCTAACTATTCACATCAGGGTATGCCTGTTGTTGATGTCCTTTACGATGGTTATGTTCAGCCTATTGAAGGAAAAGAGCCTTCGCCCGGCGTAGACCCTGAGGGCGCCAGAAAAGTAGCTAGTACCATTTCGCTCATTCGTACAGAAGACATGGTCATAGTAGCAGACCCCGGAATGACCGCAAAAGGAACCTGGGACGGTATCATTTCTCAAATGAAAGGACTGGGTGTTGAGGCCGAAGCTGTTACTCATGTATTCATAAGTCATCATCACCCTGATCATACTACGAGAGTAGGTGCTTTTCCCAATGCTACGGTTGTAGACTTTTGGGCCACTTACAAAGATGATGTCTGGAGTGATCACCCCGATGGATACGAAATGACTAAAGGTGTAAAAGTAGTTCAAACCCCCGGACATACGGAACAGGATGCCAGTCTACTAGTAGAAACAGAAGAAGGACTTTATTTCCTGACTCACCTCTGGTGGAATGATCAATTTGCTCCGAAAACAGATCGGTTAGCTGAAGACCCGGAAGCATTGGAAGAGAACAGAAAGGAATGGATCACTCAGGTTGACTGGATAGTTCCCGGGCACGGTAAGAAGTTCAAAAACCCCAACAAAAAATAATGACTTTATAATTTAAATTTTAAAGAGAAAGCCTTATTTAATCACGTTGTTCAAATACTGATTTCGAACATTTCTGTAAATGTAGAAGTCGGAATCAATACTGGCTATTTCTTCGATGTGCAGTGTTTCTGAAGCAACGATTAATGAGGCATCAGCCAGGTCCATTGGTACGTCATCAAACTTTTCGCTGAGTTCGATAATCCTGATGATGTGGTAAAATTCAAGTTCAAAAACCCGAAGTCCACCGCGGTTAATCCATTTCAGGAAGTTCATTTGAGTTTTAGTACTAAAATCAAGCATATGAGACACTTCGGTAACCACAGGCCATGTGGTGATTAGCGATGTATCGTTATTTTGTAAAAAAGATAACGCTTGCTGATGATACTGATCATTTTTATCGAACAGGGCAATCAGTGGACCGGCATCAATGAGTGTGCTTGCCACGAATCTTGTCTTTTAGTTTCTGTTTGTAAGTAGCTGAATGATTAGTGACACCACTTCCCTCCTGCCCGAAAAGATCCTCGCCTGCCTCATAAGGGCTTTTAGAAACCTTCTTTTGAGAGAGGTAAGCAACCAGAGCTTCTTTGACCACCATAGATTTAGTAACTCCTTCATCCTGGCAGTATTCATTGAGTTGCTTCTCCGTGTCTTTTGTTAATCTTACATTCAGCATTTTTATATATTTGTATTACAAATGTAATACATTTTAATTAGTAATTCAGTTCCTTATAGAAATAAATATTGAAATTTGAATGCCTGGAATAATTAATAAGATCAAAAGCTGCTTTAGGGCCAGTAAATAAAGTTTATCTGAATTGGATTTTTAAAAAAGTAATTATTGCTAAGGGCGGACTTTCATTATTGAAAAAATAACAATTAACTTTTCAAATCTCCTGAACCACCAATTTCATCTCATTATTTCGCAGGTCAAGATCGAGCAGTTTAAAGTTCGGATCAACCACCACTTTTGAGGGCAGCTGGTCTAGCTGTATGTTAAGCTGGGTCTTACCAGATACAATTCTGTACTTTTTCAGGTGTATCAAAGTCTCTTCATCTTCCGCGTAAATACTGATCTCCACCCAATCATTGGGCGTAACCGATACTTCCTCACCCTCCTCATTCATTTTGTATTTAATCGTTTCCATACTTAAATCGATTTCATAATGATCAGCATTTACCTTTCTGTAAGCGGCATCTGTAAGCTTATGGTCATGAATCACGACAGCTTCGAAAAGTTCTTCTACAACGTATTTCAAGCTATCAGGTGTTATTTCTTCAATATAATCCAGTAACTGAATGGTTGTTGGGTAGTCAGGAGTCGTTGTTTTCACTTTTCCATCGAAGCTATTCCAGTCTTCTATAAAACGTTTCAATGCCCTGTTCAAACTGTCCTCACTCAGGTAATCCTGCAAAGCATAGAAGTTGATCAAACCTTTGGAGTAGTAAATATATTCCTGACCGGATTGCACCAGAGCCAGAGGCATTTCCCTGTTTCCTTCTTCGTTACGACCTTTGAAGTAGCGTTTTCTCTCAAGTTTCAGCAACTGCAAAATCTTCTCTTCCTGAAAGTTCTTCTTCATAACCATAAGAGCCGAATATTGTGCCAGCGATTCGTTGATCATGTATTGACCCTGTACATTAGCCGGATTTACCTGATGCCCCCACCACTGATGAGCCAGTTCATGTGCCATGATGAAGAAAACCATATCTAGATCCTCTTCGTCATCAATATTCATGATAAATCCAAGGTCTTCCGATACAGGAACTGTGTTTGGAAAGGATTGAGCCCTGTTCTTATATACAGGAACTTCCAGTATTCTCATTTGCTGATATGGGTAAGGGCCTAAATGTTCGGTGAAATAATCGAAAGACCTTTTCATTCCATGCATCATCCGATCCAGATTATATTCATGCCCTTTATGATAAAAGATCTCTAAATTTACTGGCTGGGACTGTTGCCTGTTTTCAGAAACCCATGTATCCTGTACAGTTTCGTAACGGGCCGAAACTATCGAAAAGAAATTCGACATGGGTTGATCCATTTTGTAATGGAAATAGTTTCTATTTCCGTCTTTCCATTCCTCGTGAAGGCGACCCGGTGCTATAGCTGTCTGATCGCTGCTTGTACTTAGGATAACTTCAAAGTTGATTTCTTCTCCGTCGCCATCTGATCGACCTATTTTCAATCGGCTGGAATCGTTTATTGCAGCACTAGCAGGTCTCTGACTCAGACCAAATGCCTTTCTGTCGTCATCTTTTCTTAACTCGACACCCCTGTTATAACCAATCGTTGGGAGGTAAAAATTATCAAAGAATGTACCATTGAAAACAATATCCGTATTCGAACTTTCCATGAATCCTTTAGTCACAAATTCCTGTCTGAACGCAACTTTTAAGGTATCATCAGATGCCAGTTTATTTCTTAATCGATAAATACTATACCCGAAGTTTTCATAGGTTTTATCGAGATCTGTCCCTCCGTCAATTTCAAAATATTCTATCGAGACCTGATCATTTGGGAGTTTTTGTATGTGTATTTCTTCAATGGATTCATGATGGGTATTGTGAAGCAAATAATGGCCCTCTACTGTAAAATTTCGCTTCTCCGGGTCAAGGTCTATTTCCAGATATACCACAGCTATTTCAGGTTGTGGAGTATACTGCAGATTCTTGAGTTCTTTTTCATATTGTGCTCGCAGAGACTTCTGTTCTTTTATACTCCAATAACGATTCAGCACATTCGTATGATAAAAAATAAAGCTTCCGGTAGATACAAAAAGTATGAAGCAGAAAATAGCTGTATTCCTAAGCTGAGGTGTAACACGAAGCCTGCTGGATTTCCATCTTTTTAGAAAGATATTTTCCTTTCCTCTTACAGAAAACACAATGGCTACGGTCAATAATAAGAGGCCAAACAGGAGCCAGTAAGCCTTCAGCCAAAGGTAAGGCTTCAAGAAATGACCATATCCATTCATATCTGAATAAGACTGAAGATCTCCTCCTCCAAAAGAAAACAGCCAGTGATCCCATTGAAAAACCAACGGTATACTGATTACAACGAAAACAAAAATCACCACGGCAATGTGCGCTATAAACTTGTGATTGATTATGACCTGAAAAAAGAAAGCAGTCATGGTCAGTAAGACCAGAAAAGGAAGTATTTTCAGAAAAAAGCCTTTTAGATATACCCCTATTTCGAAATGATAATATCCATTGAGAGCCTGAAAGAGTATACCCGTTAGGATCATCGCTGCAAACAAAATCGTATAGGAAGATATGAGTGCTACGAACTTCCCTACAATACCAATAGCATCAGAAATCGGTAAAGCATCCGTTATTTCATCGATCCTTGCTCCACGTTCTTTCCAGATCAATTCCCCGGAGTAGAAAATGGCAATGGCTAGAAAAAAGAAAAGAGTGTTTTCCTGAAGTTCACCCACAATCAGGTAAGTCTTCGGATAGCTGTTTACACCGAAGGTGGTTCCCAAATCAAACGAGCTGATCACCAGAATACCAGCACCACAAATGACGATGGCCCAAAAGGGGACTTCTTTAACTATCCACTTAAAACTGAATACCGTATGCTGAATAAGTTGACGCAACCATCGTAAAGGGTCTTTCTGATTTTTAACAAACGGAATTTGAAGATCTGAAAAATCGTTATGAAGAGCTTCTGAAGCTAATGATCCGGTTTTCTTTTTTCCACCAGATGTCTTTTCCTTCAGGACTTTAAAGTCGAAAAGATAATGCCCTACGATTAAAGTGACGATACCTATTGCAAGCCACAACAATCGATTATAGAGCAGTAATCCCTCTATTGGAACCATCAATATATTACGCTCAGCAGTGGTCCATGCCTGTGTAGCAATGCGAACACTTTGAAACGTAAAGGGTTCCAGAAGAGCTGTCCAAAAAAGATCATCAGAACCTACTGCAAGGCTCATCGCCAGTACGTAAAGTATCAGGAAAACAAAGCCCTGTATGTAGACGACAATGAGTTTGCGACTAAGTGTTCCCGTGATAAAGAAAATGGCTCCTCCAAAGAAAAGAGTGGGTAATACCAGAAAGAGAAACGGATGCACATAACTCCAAAGGTTATAGGGTAACAGATTTTGCTGATCCACCCACGGCATTAACTCTCCCAGGCTCATACCGAGAGGAACACTGCTGAAAATGAATATCAGAATAACCAGTGAGCCAAAGAAACGTCCCATCAAATAATTCCTTTTACTGATGGGGTTGATGAACAGAATCGATTCCATCCGGTGATCAAAGTCCCGAAGAACCGCTACTCCGGTGACCATGGAAGAAATCATCATAAAGAGAGCAGAAACGATAGCCATTGTTCGGGCTATTATAATAGGCGAATTTCTACTCAGTGGATCCAGTTGCCCTTCGTAAATTATGTCTACAGCCACAATTGAATAGAGGAACAGGATGCCAAAGTAAATGCAGGTCTCCGGGCGACTTAGTCTGTATCGGATTTCAAATTTGAATATTTCGTACCACATATTATAATGAAGTTCAGTTGAGAGTTTCTAAAAAAGTGATTTGGTAATGATGGAGCTTTGAGAGTCTGCTGGAAGTACTGAAGGCAAAAGCTTTATTAAGAGATTTGGGAAAAATAAACGTCTTCAAGGTCAGCTGATACCGTTTCAAAACCATTTCCGGGAGGTTCTTCACTCAGGATTTGAATGACAGGTTTCCCCTGAAGCATTTTTTCACCTATCGTCCTGTAACGTTCCCTGTACTCGGCGATATGCTGTTTACGGATGATCTTACGATACACTTTTCCCTGTATCTGTTGAATAAGATCCACAGGATTACCTGTGAGTAATACTTCCCCCCTGTTAATGATCGCCATGCTCGTACAAAGTTCCTTAACGTCTTCGACAATATGGGTAGAGAGAATGACGATCGTATTTTCAGCAAGCTCACTGAGTAAGTTGTAAAACCGGTTTCTTTCGGCCGGATCAAGACCAGCTGTAGGTTCATCTACAATGATCAGTTTGGGATTGGATAAAAGGCATTGCGCGATCCCGAAGCGCTGCTTCATTCCTCCTGAATACCCTCCCAGATTCTTTTTTCGATGGTCGTAGAGATTGGTTTTGTACAACAAAGTTTTTACGATCTCCTTCCTTGTTTCTTTGTTCGTAATTCCCTTGAGTACTGCCAAATGATCGAGCAGGGTTTCTGCCGATACTTTGGGGTATAGCCCAAACTCCTGTGGTAAGTATCCGAGTATATTACGAACTTTATTCTTTTCCGTAAGTGTGTCTAGTTTACCAAATGTAATGCTTCCCGTATCTGCATCCTGAAGTGTCGCAATGATCCTCATGAGTGTCGATTTTCCAGCTCCGTTTGGTCCTAATAAACCAAACATACCGGTGGGTATATCAAGGGAGATACGATTAAGCGCCTGAACTCCATTTGTGTAAGTTTTGGAGAGGTTTCTGATCTGAAGTGTATTCATTGAATGCCTGAATTGTTTCGACAAACCTAGTCCCGTTTGTTAACGACTTTAAACAAATGTGATCAAGTGATATAAAGCTTATTCATACTTGATTCTGGCTTATTCAAACGAACTTTGCCCCTCGGTTCCTATAGTTCATATTGGTGATGAGGTCGTTTATCAAGTTCTTTGTTTTGCATAAATCGCTTCCTTAACATTGGTCATGATTTCATTTGTCAAAAAATATAGTCTACTGCTCATTATACTCACCTACTTCATATTAATGGTAGTAGGTGGTACATCGGACGGGTTGGAATTTCAGGCCGTCTTGACCTCCTTCGTGTTTACTTTGGTGGTTACCATACCATGGCTATTCTGGCAGGTAAGATCTGTTATCCGGCTAAAAAACGAAAAGAAAAAAACAGAGCTTTTGCATTTAAAAAGTCAGATTAATCCACATTTTTTCTTTAACACGCTTAATAACCTTTATGGCCTTATCGAAAAGGATCCCAAACAGGCTGGGAAACTGGTGCTGAAGCTTTCGGATATGATGCGTTACAGCATTTATCAGGGACAACAGGAGGTGGTATCACTTGAAAAAGAGGTAGATTATTTGAAGGACTATATCGAACTACAACAAATGCGTTATCATAAGGAGATTGATGTGAAGTTCGACGTACACATAGGTATCGGGTACACTTTAACGCCACTACTTTTTATTATTCTTTTGGAAAATGCCTTCAAACATGGTGTCGAAAACTTGCGCTCGGATGCTTTTATTTATTTAAGCCTTGCTACCAGTGGTGACGAGATTATTTTTTCCATCAAAAACAACTTCGATTCCTCCATTTCATCTGAAAAAGGAGGAATCGGATTAAAGAACCTTAAGCGTAGATTGGAACTTGCTTACCACGCCAAACATCGGTATACTAAGTCCATAAATCAGGATGAATATGAAGTACAATTGATTATTAAACGATTATGAATACCTATTTAATCGTTGATGATGAGCACATTGCTCATGACATCATAAAAGGCTATTGCGATCTGCTACCCCAGTTTCAGCTCGTGAAAAATTGCTATGATGCCATTGAAGCATTAGAATATCTTAACGAGCATCAGGTGGACCTGATATTTCTCGATCTCAATATGCCCAAGCTGAAAGGCTTTGAATTCCTGAAGACGCTTTCCAGCCCCCCTAAAGTGATTGTTACTACCGCATACAGTGAATATGCGCTTGAAGGTTACGAGCTTAATATAGTGGATTATCTTTTGAAGCCTTTCAGTTTCGAACGTTTTCTGAAAGCAGTTAACAAGGCATTTCAGCCAAAGTCGGAACCCAGTTCGTCCACCGTTTCAAAATCTGCTTCTTCAGGTGATGACTCTATTTTTCTGAAGGGCGATAAAAAATATGTGCAGGTATTTACAGCAGACATTTTATATATTGAAGCGGCTGGCAATTACATTAAGGTGGTTACAGCGAACGAAGTGGTTACCATCCGGGAAAAAATTTCTGAATTACTCAGCCAACTTTCACCGAAGGAGTTTTTAAGGGTTCACAAGTCATTTGCTGTGTCTATAAAACACATCCATCGCATAGAAGGAAACCGAATTTTTATAAGAGAATACGAAGTGCCAATAGGTAAAATGTATAAAATGAATTTAAACAGACTTTTGTCAAGACCTAATTAAGTCTTGACCTTTTTGATTTTTACAAAGTTGATGGCAATTACCATAAGCCATAGTGGTAGTGCCAGTGCCAAAACTCTTGAGATCTGAATGGAAAGAATCAATTGTGCAAGAAGCAGTAGGCTCGAGAAAGTGATGGAAAAATAGAGCATACCAAATCTTTTAAGTACGAAAATCCTGGGCAGGTAAATCACAGTAATTCCGTAAGCCAGTACTATACCTACCAATTGCTTAGTAAAACCTGAAATGGAGCCCAGATGCATGCTTAAATATTTGAGCTCAAATTTTCCCTCCATAACATTCCAGTTATTTTCAACGCTTACCGCGCTCTCACCCATAGTTAACCGGATCATTACAAAAACTGTAACGGGAATTACGCTCAGCCCAATCAACGCTTTCTGTTTCGTTTCCAGATACATAGCCAGTAGTGCCGGAGTACAGATCACAAAGGCTTCTTTACTTAAAGACATTACGACTAAAAGAAAACTACAAGTCAGCCATTGCCTATTAACAAGCAGATACAGGAACACACAAAATAACATGTAGGAAAACACATCAATCATAGCGAATGTAGCTGTGAAGAGTACTCCATACTGAGTAAGGAAAAGGACGAGTAAAAGCATGATTAGTTCATGGTCTTTTGTGAAGCAGTTTAAAAGCTTTTTCAAAAAGAATGCTCCTAGAAGAAGTGATATAAAATTGAGTACCCAGAAATTAAGCTGTGCCTTGCGATAACGATCAAGGCTTTGATAGAAAGAAATCTTATTAAATAAAAAATCTTCCATACCAATCATCAATCGTACAATATTCGGGTAGAGTAAACGGTATTTGAAAGGAGCATCTGCTTCCTCACCATTAGCCATCCGCATATAATTAATCTGATCGTACCATGTGCTGGAAAGGGTAAATTCCTGACCCAAGTGTATAATTTTACCCACTTTATCTTGTAGAACATCTTCGGCTATTGCTCCTGAGGGAGCGGTATGAAAACTATTGGAAATTACACGCGCATCGTTCGGGAAAAACATCCCAAACGTCATCATAAAGGCCACATTAAAGAGAACCAGATAGGTAAGCAGTTGCCTGTTACTGGTTAATCTGGAATATAAATGTTTCAACTGATACTAATTATGAGTTGATAAAGATAAATGGTTTATTCTTTCAGCTATGAGGTTTGAAGGAAAGCTTTAATCCTGTTTGATTCTAATCCGATCAGAGCTTTCTATCATAAAACCAGCAAAATCTCTGGCCCAGACCTGGTAAGTTAGCTTGGAAGGATGAACTCCGTCACTAAAAAAGTCTTTCGCTGTTCCTTCAATATTGAATTTTTTTGTCCATCCGCCTATTGTAATCTTTTCCGCACTGTAAAACACATTTCCTTGACTTTTGGATACCCTTTCCAGTTCATCACCTAAAATTTCAACCAGATTTCCTACAACATATTTTATGACCGGAGTGAAAGCAGGGAACTCTTTAATGGGGGGCATATTGGTAAAAAAGATCGGTATCTCACCAAACTTTGATCTAAGTTCATTGATCAGTTCCATAAGTTGTCTGCCCCATCTTTTAGGATTATTTAAAGTAAAAGCATCATTTCCTCCTAAACCGACTACAATCAAATCAGCTTCCTTCTCCTCAATCTTCGGGATAATCTTCCTGCTTACTCTTTCTACCGTATATCCACTTCTCGCATAAACTCTCCAGTCTACGGTTGTATCTGTTTTTTCGGCCAGTATTTTAGCCAGCGTTCCTGTAAAACCTTCTTCGTGGGTTTTAACTCCTATCCCTGCAATAGTACTCTCACCAATAACCAGCATTTTAAGTACTGATTCCGTATTACTCCCTGCCGACCCCGAATTACCAGTCGCTTCGGGTAAATCAGGGATACCGGAACGTATTCGTTTTCCCTGAACATACATTAAAGGCAGAAGCGGCAGAGCTACTATAGAGCCTGCCAGATATTTAATATTCATCCCTTAAACTAATCACAATATTTAATCCCTTTCATACTCAATTACATTATTAAAAAGTAGTTTTAATCTTTAAGAAACTTAAAATACCAAGAGGTGGGTTATTCTCTAAGTCCAGAGGCGGAGCTGGCATTCAAATACATCAACAATACGAATCGGCACATCTTCCTGACTGGAAAGGCCGGTACCGGCAAAACTACTCTGCTCAGGCATATCATTCAGAACACTTTTAAAAACACTGTGGTTGCAGCTCCAACAGGAATTGCTGCCATCAATGCCGGTGGGGTTACCCTGCATTCATTACTTCACCTTCCCTTTGGAGCCTTTGTACCGGAGTCTATTCCACTAAACAATTCATTTGTCCAGATCAATACACCTCAGACACTTTTCAGAAATAGCAGGTTCAACGCTTCTAAGCGAAAGCTGATCCAGGAAATGGAACTCCTCATTATTGATGAGGTTAGTATGCTTCGGGCCGATCTGCTCGATTGTATCGATCATGTTCTGAGAAGTATCCGGAGACGCCGATTTGATCCTTTCGGAGGGGTTCAGATCCTTTTTATCGGTGACCTCTTACAGCTTCCTCCGGTTATTAAAAATGAAGAAAAAGCCATTCTTGAAAACTATTATTCCAGCCTTTTCTTTTATCAGGCTCATGCTTTAAAGAACGAATCACCAATTGGCATAGAGTTAAAAATCATCTACCGACAAAAAGATCAGGATTTTATTGAGTTGTTGAACAGGCTAAGGCATAACAGGCAAACTTCAGATGATATCAGTCTTTTGAACAGTTACCGGTCTGATAAAGACTCCGCCTCGGATGGTTCAATATTTTTAACTACCCATAACCGGAAAGCCGATGAAATCAATTCTTCAAAGCTGGAAGAGATAAAAAAAGACGATTACAAATACAAAGCGGTTGTTAGCGGTGACTTTCCCGAGCATCTCTACCCGGCCGATGAAAGAATGGTTCTGAAAGAAGGAGCTCAGGTGATGTTCATAAAAAATGATCCTTCGGGAGAAGGTCAGTTTTTTAATGGAAAGATCGGAGAAATAAGTGAGTTGGATAAAGATTATATACGTGTTCAGTGTGAGAAGGGGGATGAAATTGAGGTCAGTCCGTATAAGTGGGAGAACAAACGATATGCGCTGAACAAAGAGACGAATGAAATTGAAGAACAGCTCAAAGGCAGTTTTGAGCAGTATCCGCTTAAACTGGCATGGGCAGTCACGATTCATAAAAGTCAGGGGCTTACTTTTGAAAGAGCAACGCTCGATCTTTCCGAATCTTTTTCACCGGGTCAGCTTTATGTGGCATTATCAAGGCTTACTTCACTGAAGGGTCTTGAGCTCCATTCCGGTATTCCTGAAAACCCTCCAAAGATCGAAGAATCGCTGATCGAGTATCTCGAAGACTTTCAGTCGATCGAGCTTCTGGAAGGCTCTTTAGATGAAGGCCGTAAAGAATTTCTTGCTTCTTTTTCCAGAAGAGCATTCAGCTTTGATCCACTACTCAGGGAGTTAAATAATCACCTAAAGAGTTTTGATAAAGACGAAAACCGATCTCTAAAACAGAGATACCTGTCTTGGACCAAAGAATTGATCAATGATTCTTATCCCTTAAAAGAAACTGGGGATCGGTTCATGCAGCAGTTAAATCAGATATTAGCTCAGGAAGATTACAAATCCCAGCTTCAGGAACGGCTGTCTAAAGCGAATGATTATTTTCAGAAATTTCTAAAAAAACTAACCGATAAAATTACGGATCATCAAAAGGAGTTGTCTAAACAGAAATCAACCAAAACTTATAAGAAAGAGCTTGAAGAACTTCTGGATCATTACAAGAGCTATCAAAAGCTAATATTAAAACTGAATCTGCTCGCCAATGAAGGCTTGGAAGATAACAGCCTGACGAAAGAAACTATAAGAACGCATCTGGATAAATTGATACCGGAAAAAACTGAAACTCAGAAGAGTAAAACCCCTACGGCAGAAATATCATTCGACTTATTCAAAGAAGGTAAAACGGTTGAAGAAATTGCAGAATTCCGGGGGCTGGTTTATTCAACAGTAATCGGTCACTTGATCAAATACTTAGAAACAGGTGAGATTGAAGCTAATCAACTTATGGAAAAGGTTAAACTTGAAAAATTTGGAAAGCTTAAACTCGGTGAATTCAATTCACTTTCTGAACTCAAATCAGAATTGAAGGATGAATTCAGCTATATAGAACTGAAAATCGGACTGGCTTATCGGAAGTCCAAAGCTGAAGAAGTTTAGGTAGAATTATCAAATCAAACAGTGATTGATGGCTCTACCAACCACGCAAAAAGATCAATTACGATGAGTTTAAACCGTGGTCGGTGGCGTCACCGACCACTGAGATGGCCACGCAGAAAATCAATTGTTATGGGTTTAAACCCATAGCCAAAGAATAAGGAAGTGTACCGTGATCTGGAGTTCATGGATTATTGATACGGTAAAATCGGATTCTTATAATCCGAATACTTTGTTAACTGTATCATTTATACGCTCAGTTAAAATTTCTACTAACTCTGGTTGCTGATACTCATAGATATCATCCACATCTAGTATTACTACTTTTGGTAACTGTTGTTGACGATAGGTTTTTATAATTCTTGTTTTTTGATTTTGATCCATTACCAATATTAAGTCTGACCAAATGATATCTTTAGCATTAATTTGTCTTTCACTTTTAGGACTTACTCCAACTGATCTGACTTGAAAACGGATATCGTTCTTAAAAATATATTCCGCGGTTCTACTTCTTCTTTTATTCCTTCCGCAGACCACCAATACATTAGGCCTTTCTATCATTTATGCCCTACCGCCTACTCATATGAAACACCTCGGTTCTCACACCGCCTTCCGATTTCATTTTGAGTTTGATTTCCATTTCGGTATCCGAAATCCTTTCAAAAGTTAATCCCTTTAGCTCTATTTTATCCTTTGAGTAATCGATCATTTCAAAGGTCAAATGCTTGTCTTTAGTCTCCCAGCCTTCCATATCCGAAGAAAAATGCTTCAGCCTCAACCCCGATTCATCCAGCAGCATAAACTCATAGAAATTTAAAGAGCCGTCCGCATTATGATGTCTGTAGGTTCCCATCATGGTTCCATCTTCAGAAGGTGGTGACCACATCTCCTCAGATGTGCCTCCGAACCCATCTCCAACCCAGTTTCCTGCGAGCCATGCATAATCCGGTGAAGTATCCTGAGCCAGAAGGTTGAAAGAGAAAACAAATCCAGTAATGGCGCCAAATAAAAGTGATTTAAGTTTCATAGGTACTTTTTTACTAATGACGATTACCTGGCAGCAAAGTGGACAGTAGTAATCAGTTCATTATCAGGAACCTCTCCAGGAGCATTACCGTAGGTCTCAAAGGGATGAGTCTTGCTACTCTTCTTAAATACCTTGTTTCGCTGGTAATTGTACATGGTACTCCATGCATTTCCCAAGTGTTCGTTAGCACCGGTATGCTTCAGTTTATAAACCTTCGTTTCTGGAATTTTACCGCTAATTATACCGTCTGGCAGATTATCCGGAACAGACTTAACAGGAACTCCTGAAGTGTAACTCACCTTCCCTTTAACCATATCCCATTTATGGTAAATAGAAAATGGTTCGCCAGCCACAATATCTTTTTTATCCTCCATAAAAGACCAGAGCTTATCAAAATCAGCACTCATTTTTGTACCGATCTCGTCCATCGAACAAGCAGTTTTAATAGCCACATAAGTACAGCCCGGGTACGTATCCAAGCCTATAAACTCAAGTTTGGAATGCACTTCTCCATCTTCAACATAATCTTTCAGCATATTAAGTCCTCTCTGATAGTCCATTCCAATGAAGGCAATCATCATTTTCTTCATCCAGAACATAAACCACGGGAGGCTGCTATCCATATACCACGAAACCTGTGTTTTATCACCAGCAGGTTCGAGTTCAAATTTCACATCGGCTCTAGACTTCCACGGTTTCAAAAAGCTCAGATCGTAGGTAATCAACTGATTTTCTTTTTCTTCCAGCACTTTCATATTTCCGGAACCTACGATTTTACCATCCCATGAATAGTATTTTGCATCTTCAGCTACATCAACTTTGGCTTCAGGTTCCATAATCAGCCATGGAGACCATGGATGCCAGTGGTTGAAATCGTTCAGTTTGGAATAAATGGCTTCAACGGGTGAGTCAATAACAATTGACTTCTTTACATGCATTTTAGGCATTGTATAAACAGGTTTGATCCAATCGAATTTAATAAATATTTCAAAAAATAGCATTCACTACTTTTTCGGTACAAACCGATGTATTGAAAAACCTTTAATCAGGAATGATTATATTCATCGAAACCAACCTCTATTCAGGATTTACCCATGAAAATTACAACACTGCTCCTTCTGTTCTTATTCATCACTCCCTACATTTTTGCTCAGGATAACCTATCTGATGGAGTCAGGGCTTATGTTACACATGATAGAAGTAATTATGTCCTGCAAAACGCCATTCTGATTGATGGATCCGGAAATCCTGCAAAAAGAGGTGTTGACATTCTTGTAAAAGGCGATCGTATCGAAAAAGTGGGCATTGATTTGTCCGTGCCTGATGGTTATCAGGTTGTTGATCTCAATGGCAAAAGTGTAATGCCAGGAATGATCATGCTTCATGAGCACCTGTTCTACCCAACCGCTACTCCCGGAAAATGGGGCGTCAATCAGATGTCTTACAGCTTTCCAAGGCTTTATCTTGCCGGGGGCATTACTACGATGAGAACTGCCGGGAGCATTATGCCGGAAGCTGATTTAAACATCAAAAAGGCGATTAACAGAGGACAGGCGATTGGACCTAAAATGGATGTTACCAGTCCATTTATTGACCGTGAAGGAACGCAATTGTTTGAGTTGGGTACTATTTCTTCTCCACAGGAGGCTGAACAGCTTGTCAACTTCTGGGCAGACCGGGGAGTGACTTCATTTAAGGTATATAATTTCATTAAAAAGGACGATCTAAAAGCTGTGGTGAAAGCTGCCCATGCCAGAAAGCTTAAAGTCACCGGACACTTATGTTCTGTGACCTATGAAGAAGCGGCAGATCTTGGAATAGACAATCTGGAACACGGATTCTTTGCCAGTAGCGACTTTCAAAAGGATAAAGAGCCTGACCTGTGCAATCCTTTCGAAGCACGGAAATCAAGACTGGATGAGCCCATCAGTAGTAAAAAAGTAACAAAGCTGATCGATCATCTGGTCAGGAAAAATGTCGCATTGACTTCAACCATAAATGTATTTGAGCCTTATACAGGACGCGAGGTAGTTCCCGGAGGTGGAATTGATGCACTATATACAGGTGCAAAGGAAAAAGTCTATAGACGCTGGACCAGCAAACAGGGGCGTGATTCCATCGATTATCATGCTTTCAATCAGGCAAAAGCTTGGGAAAAGGCTTTTTATGATGCTGGCGGACTCCTTGTAGCCGGAACCGACCCTACTTATGATGGTAGAATCGTTGCCGGTTATGCAAACATGAGATTACTTGAGCTATTTACTGAAATGGGATTCTCCATTCCCGAAGCGATTAAGATATGTACGCTTAATGGTGCTAAATATCTTAAACTGGAAAGTGAGACTGGTACTGTGGAGGAAGGGAAAGTTGCAGATCTTCTGATTATAGACGGCGATATCAGTCAGGATATCGGGGAGATCAGAAATATTCAGACCGTTTTTAAAAATGGTATCGGTTATGATTCCAAAAAACTGTTTGATGAGACGAAAGGATTTGTAGGAATTCGGTAAGAATTTCACCCAAAGTTTTCACACCTTAGTTAGGCATGAGTCAAAGGGTTATACGAATACCACATTATTATGAATCCCTTTTTGAAAAAGTATATCACGCACAGGGCAGACGAAGAGTTAATCGAGCAAGCCAAAACCGGTGATCGAAGTGCTCTTGAGGAACTCCTCATGAAACACCAGCCTTATATTTATAACATTGCCTGGAAGATGGTCAGAAATCCGGATGATGCAGCTGACCTTACTCAGGAAGCTCTGATCAAAGTGACGATCAATCTCGGAAAGTTCAAGTTTAAAAGTACGTTCAGAACGTGGGTCTACCGCATTGTGGTGAATCATTTTCTGAGTGCCGAAAAAAGGAAAGGAGAGCAGTTGGTCAATGGTTTTGACGATATGGCTAATAATCTCAATATGACTCCCGACCAGGAGCTCAATGAAGTGGAAAAGAAGGAATATTCGGCGTACATCCGGGAAATGAACCTGATGTGTATGTCAGGTATGCTTTTGTGCCTGAACAAAGAACAGCGTATGATCTATATCATCGGTGAAATGTTCAGTGCAAACCATAATATTGGCTCTGAAATTATGGGAATCTCCAAAGAAAATTTTCGGGCTAAACTTAGTAAGTCGCGTAAAGACCTGTTCAATTTTATGAATAATCAGTGTGGACTGGTTAATAAATCGAATCCATGCAGGTGTCATAAGAAAGTAGGATTCGCATTGGATCAAGGATTTATAGACTCAAAAAACCTTCTATACAACAGGAAGGAATATACCCGATTTCAGGAACACATAGAACAGGATGCCGATCAGCTTATGGATTTCGTGGACCAGAAATATACAGAGCTTTATCAGAACATGACCTTCAAAAAAGATTTTGACAAACAGGTCTTTATTCGGGAAATTCTCGATGATATAGAGGTCAAGAACAAGCTTAATCTGAATTGATAGCCATCAGCCCTGCCTGAGAAGCCGGTTTTTCAAAAAAACCTTCCGAATGTTTTCACACTCTCCTGCTGAACAGGTCTAAACGAAAAACATTCGAATTTAAATATGAAAAACAGAGAATTGGCTGAAAAGCTAAAAAAGGCTATTGAACAAACCGATCTGGAAACCATTCATTCCGAAATATTTTCTGAAGACATCGAATCCATTGAGCCAAACTTTGAGCCGCTCCCTTATGCGGCGGGCATTAAACAGGTAAAGGAGAAAGCTCAAATGTTTGGAGGGAATATTCAGGAGCTTCATTCTAAATCCATTACCGAAGAGGTGACTGTTTCAGGTGATTATATCGCCCTTGGAATGGCATTCGATGCTACGTTAAAAGACGGTAACAGGATGAAACTGGAAGAACTTGTAGTATACAGGGTAAAAGATGGCAAAGTAATCAGTGAACAAATTTTTTATTAAACAATAAACTAAAATAACTATGAAAAACACATTTCAGAATCTTTCAGTAGTGCTTATCATTTCGATTTTAAGTACTACTTTATCTATGGCCCAAAAAGCTGATGCAAAGGTTACAGCTACAAAAGTAGTAAATGCTTCTGCAGATAAAGTATGGGAAAAGCTTAGAAAAATGGATGATATCGATAAGTATTCCAGTGCCGTTGCCAAAGTCGAATGGACAGGAAATCACGGCATAGGTGGTCAGCGATTATGTACAGCTCCCGAAGGTCAGGGATATTATAAAGAGTCAATTATGGCTTTTGACGATAGCCAGAGAACATATTCTTATGCCCTTGTTGAAGGGGTTCCGGCTAAAGGAATGGTCAATAACTTTAAAGTTGTTGATCTTGGTTACAACAAAAGTATGATCGTCTGGACATCGAATTATGATCAGTTCATTACTAATCCGAATATGACGGAGGACCAGTTCCTCGGGTTTATAAACCAGTCCATCAACGAAATGATCAATAACATAGCCAAAGCGGCGAAAGCTTAAGTCCATTCGAAAGTCCCGGTAAACAACTCCGGGACTTTTTTCTTCACCATATACAGACTTGAGCTTATGAAACACATTATCCTGTTGTACACTTGCATTCTTTTTATCCTTTCAGGTTGTAAAAAGACTGTAGAAGACTCCTTTAGTGCAAAAAGTGATTCGCTGAATACCGAAATTGAAGTCATTATCCGAGAAACCGGTAATTCCGATCAAAATCAGAAACCGATTGTCTATTTCACGGATGGAGAAGAAATACTTAATCATGGAGTGTTTGAAAAGATAGATTCGGCAACAGAAGCCGATAGCTTACCAGCAGCTTATTATGTATTTGTTGGCAGCATGAACGGAATTACGGATACGAACGAGCGCGAGAAATACTTTTTCTGCAACGAAGAATATCTTTCATTTTTTGAAAACGAGATTATAAAAGCAGTAGAAAGCAGGATTGGAAGGTCGTTCAGTCCCGATAACAGAAGCTTGGCAGGAATCTCATTTGGAGGTATGAATGCGGCTTTCTTCGCTGCCCAAAGTAATGCTTTCAACCGATTCGCCATGTTATCTCCGATCACTTATCCATGCACCGAACTCAACGCCAAAATTGCCTTCAGTGAACGAAAGGACCTGAACATCTACATCTCTTCCGGACATAATGATGCAGAAACATACGCCAAACCATTGGTAGAGATGTTTAATAGCAAAGGTTATCATGTTGAGTTTATTGAAACTACCGGAGGACATGATTTTGACAACTGGAATACCCAATGGGTGCATATGCTTAAATTCCTACACCACTGAACATTGAACCGATGCTTGCCTTAGCCTTTATGGCAAGCCTGTTAAATTACTCTGCGGTGAAAGTTAACATCAGTAACTCACATCAATCTATTACTACTATGGATACCTTATTGATTGACCGTATTCCGAAACACGAATATGATCAGGCCATCCGCTTGTATGCCGATCATTGCTACAGTGGAAAAGATGTTTCGGAGGTATTAAAAAACTCTACGGAAGCACTTTACGATTTCATGGACTCAATTTCGGAAGAAAAGATCAATAATAAATACAGAGCAGACAAGTGGTCATCGGTGAAGTGGTCCAGCACATCATATTTTACGAGATCATTTTTAAAGACAGAATCAGGCTAATACTTGATAAAGGTGCTATCCCGAAAATACCCTCCTATACACAAGCCTCCACCGCATCGGCAGCAAAAGGAAAAAGTAAAGAACAGTTGAAAAACGAATTCCTGAAAGTTCGCAACGAACTTTTCGAACTGGTCTCTGCGCTCTCGGAAGAAGAACTCGGGAAAGTTGGAAGCATCGACGGTTTCAAAGCTTCTGTTCAGGCCATGATAGCCTGCGCTTCCGGCCATCAAAAACATCATTTCAATGTGATAAGACAGCGCTATTTGAAAAATTCAATTAGTCGATACAAAAGTTTTCACACCACTGAAAAACAGTGGTCTAAACGAAAAACATTATGAAGATGATAAGAATACTAATCATGACGCTCATGATCACAGGAATGAGTATGAGTGTCGATGCTCAGAGTATGAGCAAAAAGTACAAAACGGTAATTGCAGAACAGCTAATTAATGCGCCTGCCGAACTCGTATGGGAAGCTATGGTACTCGATTATGGCGAAATCTCGAATTTTTCACCCTACATCTATGCTTCCAGCTATGAAAGCGGCTCACTTAAAGGCGAATTGAATGCAGAACGAAAATGTGATTTTAACGCTAAAGGTACGCGATGGACTCATGAAAAGATTGTAGAGATCGATCAGGATAATATGATTATGAAAAATGTGGTGGTAGATGCTCAGAAATTCCCACTTAATACCGATAATTCTTTTGCCTATTATCGGGTAAAAGACAATGGAGATGGTACTTCTACTGCTTCCTATGAATTCCGATATAGAACAAAACCCGGTATTATGACCGGTCTTGTTAAGGGTAAATTTCAGAAAACACTCGACGATACTTTGGTTGGTTTAAAACATTATGTGGAAACCGGAGAAGTCGTTAATGCTGCTAGCGGCAACTGGAAAGAAGTGAAAGCGGAGTATGCAAACTAGTCTCGATCATCTAAAAAAAGTAACAACATGGAACTACATTTTAACAGGCAAATAGAATTGAACATCCCCACCGATAAGGCTTGGGAGATTCTATGGAATAATTACGAAAACGTAGGAGAATGGGCCACAATAATTCCCGAATCTGCTCCGCGCTTTGCAGATGGTGAATTGGTTGGAAGGACCTGTTCTTCAACTTATGGCGATGTGAAAGAGATCATCACTTCGTATGACGAAGAAAATATGACCTACAGTTACGAAGCCGACGGTCTCCCATCCATATTTAAAAGTGGAAAAAACATCTGGTCATTAAAACCCAATGGTCCAAATCGATCAAAAGTCAGTATGGAATTAAAAATGGAAATGGCCAGAATTACCGGACTGTTAATGGGCTGGATGATCAGGAAGAAAATGACCTCAGATCTCGATGGCCTGATGGAAGACCTAAAACATTTTGCAGAAACTGGTGAACCTCATCCGAAAAAGAAGAAGTCACTGATGAAGTGGGAAAAGCACAAGCTTAAAAAGGTTGCATAGATAGTAATTCGAAAACATCTGAATGAGTTTATTCAGATGTTTTCTTTTAGTACCTCACCATAGAATTATCGTCATAACACCATGCCCAATTTTCACCGGATTCTGCTGATATAATTACATTATGTTCCGGATGATTTTTCGCATGCTTAGAAGCATGCTGGTTTGGGGATGAGTCACAACATAAGGTAGTGCCACATTCCTGACAGGTTCTTAAATGAACCCATTGATCGCCTGTTTTTACGCACTCTTCACACTCATATTTCTCCGCTTTAAATTTGACTTCAAAGCCCTTTAGATGTTCACACGTTTTAGGAAGTACCATACTAATTCTCTTTTGCTAAATATTCATGTATAAATTTTATAGCCATTGCTCCTTCACCTACTGCGGAAGCTACACGATTCATAGCACCTGCACGAACATCTCCTGCAGCTAAAATACCAGGCTGAGACGTTTCAAGTAAGTACGGAACCCTGTTGTACTTCCACTGTTTTTTGAACTCATCGTATGTACTGAGGTTATAGCCGGTTTCAATAAAGCCACGTTCATTCTTAATAATCCCGGAGTCTAACCAATCGGTATAAGGTCTGGCTCCTATAAAGATGAGTAGGGCTCCCAGATCAACTTTTTTTGTTTCACCGGATACGACATTTCTGATACAAATGGCTTCCAATTTTTCATTTCCAAATGCACTCACCACTTCTGTTTCCGGAACCAGGTGAATATTTTCAACCTGATCGAGCTGGTCGATTAAATAATGCGACATACTGAATGTCAAATCCTTACGGCGAATGAGAATAAAGACATTTGCAGCAAATTTAGATAAGTACATAGCGGCTTGACCTGCCGAATTTCCACCTCCTACGATGTATACATCTTTCCCTTTGCAGGCGTTAGCTTCGGTGGTAGCTGCTCCATAATAAACGCCCGCTCCCGTAAAATTTTCTAGCCCTTCTGCTTCCAGTTTTCGGTAATCGACACCCGTGGCAATTACCACAGATTTAGTGTTTACTTCTACACCATCGCTCAGGGTTAAAATTTTATAATTGTCCTTAATTTCAATTTTCTCGACAGAAAGAGGTGATAGAAATTCGATTCCAAAGCGGGTCGCCTGTGTTATGGCCCTTCTTGAAAGTTCAGCACCACTCAAACCTTTTGGAAAACCAAGATAATTCTCAATTCTGGAACTGGTTCCGGCCTGTCCTCCCGGTGCACGCCGTTCTATCAAAAGTGTATTGAGTCCTTCTGAACCTCCATAAACTGCCGCCGCAAGCCCTGCCGGCCCCGCTCCTATGATCACCACATCATACATTTGTTGGGAGGCAGAAGAGCTCATCCCGGTCTTTTCTCCTACTTGTTTTAGGTTAGGATTGGTGATACTAGAACCATCATCAAAAAAAACAGCTGGCAAATCTTTTGAATCTACTTCATGAAGCTCCAGAAGTTTTTTTGCTTTTGGTTCACTTTCAATATCTAAGAACTGATATGGAATCAGGTTACCTGAAAGAAAATCCTTGATTTGATGTGATTTAGGAGACCATTGATAGCCTACTATTTTTATTCCCTGAAAGTCAGGAATGTAAGAGCTTTGCCACTCATCCAGTTGATCGTTTAATACAGGGTAAAGCTTTTCCTCGGGCGGATCCCAAGGTTTAGTCAAGTAATAATCTAGTTGAACATCATTAATAGCCTTGACAGCCGCATCGATATCGGAATATGCGGTGAGAAGTATTCTTTTGGAGAGAGGATAATACGCTTTGGTCTTCTCCAGAAATTCTACGCCCAACATTTCGGGCATTCTTTGATCAGATAAAAAAAGTGCTACCTCTTCTCCTTTCTTTTTTAATTCAGAGAGTGATTCCAAGGCCTCATTTGCAGAATCAGTTGAAAGTATTCTGTACTCCTTTCGGTATTCGTTCCGTAAATCGCGAGTGATCGCTTTAATGACAGAGGCGTCATCATCAATTGCAAAAATTATAGGTTTCTTTTTTCGCTCCGACATATTTAATCAATAGGAATACAAACTTCAAACACCGTTTTTCCTGGTTTAGATGATAGTACTTTAATAGATCCATGATGTTGCCCTACGATCTGCTGTACGATATCTAAGCCTATCCCGGTTCCTTTACCCACTTCTTTTGTGGTATAGAAAGGATCGAAGATTTTATTAAGTTCATCTTCTGGAATACCAGACCCACTATCGGTAATTAAAACCTTGATAAAGGAATCGTCTTTCATACTTTCTACCAACAAATTTTTCTCATCCTCTTCCTTCATAGCATCTATAGCATTATCCAAAAGATTCGTCCATACCTGATTCATTTCACTTATATAAATTAGAGGCTTAGGTAAATCCCCGAATTTAGTTTCTACATTGATTTTGCTCTTTTTAATTTTATAATTAAGCATAATCAACGTATTCTTTATTCCTTCATGAATATCCGCTCTTTGTTTTTCAGGGGCTTGATCCATATGGGTATAGCTTTTTACTGACCCAACCAGTTCTCCAATTCTAGCAGATGCCTCTTCTATTTCAACAACCATTCGATCTGTAATCATATTTTGAACAATCCAATTGATCACAGCTTCAAGATCCTTCTCTCGAATCATGGAAGCTATTTCATCGAGTTCTTCTATCGAAAAGTCGAATTCTGCTAAAGACTCAGAAAGACCATCCTCATCTTCAACGTCATGCTCTTCAAACCAATCTTCAATATCATATTGGAGATCGGAACGTTGCATCATAGTCAATTCCGGTTTCTCCTTTTTGATGTGATTGAAAAGGAGCTCATTCACTGCATCAACGGTTTTTTCGTCCGTTTGTATTTTGATTACTTTTTTGAATTTATCAGGAATTAAAGAAAGATGTTTCTTTAGTTCATGTGCGCCACGTACTACTGCCGAAGAAGGATTATTCAATTCATGAGCTAAACCAGCTGAAAGCTTTCCAAGCGAAATTATCTTTTCATTTTGTTGCTGCAACTTGGTGAATTCCCTTATCCTCGTACTCATTACATGAACCAGCGCCGTAGTCAATTCATGTCGCTCTTTAATCATTTCAGGAAAATGATCGTGATCTAAGCACAGGATCATACTATCATCCATTGCTGTAGACTCTGCCGTGGCGTTCGTTGCTCTTGAATAAGGTAAAGCTCCGGCTATGTCGTGCTTTTCAATGTAGCCAAGTATTCTATATTGACTTTTTTGTTGCATTCTGATAATGAAACGCCCTTTTATAACGACAATAAGCTCGTCTATGCAATCTCCTTTCTTGAATAGATACTCCCCTTCGGTATAGCTTCTACAGTCCGATTTTCCCAAAAGCCATTCTAGTTGCTCTTCGGGTACATCTTTAAACCTTTCGATTCTTTTTAATTCTTCTAAAACGTACTCCATTAGGATTTTAGTCACTTAATACAAAGAAACTAAAATCGATGAGATGAACTAATTCTTTACTGTTATTGAATAGTAACTAAAGACCAATAGAGGGTTTAGAAATATTTCGTGATGGCAAATTCCAGAAAGCTGTCATACTGAAATACAGTTAAAAATTCGTCAGAAGATATATTATCGAATACTCGTGCTACTGCTTCTACACTCCATGAATTACCTATTCTTCTATCGGCCTCAAGACTGTAAATTCTGGAGCTTCTCTCCAGATCAAATATAGCCCCTGTAAGTATTTGAGTGTCTTTAATATCATTAAATGCAAAACGCATTCCGGTAAAAATATCATTCTGAAGACTGCTCAGAGCAAGCTCATCTCTGTCATCAAATAGATATTCACCTAAAATCCCAATATCAAGTCCTTTGCCTCCTATATTTCCAAAAGTATACTCCACCCCTCCTGCAAATGCAAAAAGATCCTGAAAATCGTTTCTTCTAATGATGGTTTCAGCTTTCCAGAGCCATGGACCTGTAGTGGCCTGAAGATCGATTCCCGTTTGGTTGATCACTCCGTATATGGCCTCAAATGTTGAAAAGTCTGCAATAATCGGTTCACGACCAGTTCCATAAAAGTGGGAGACTCCTATATCAAAAACTCCAATATAGTGCGACCATCTAAAAGCAAAGCTTGGGCGAAATTCATCTTCATCGCCTTCAAATTCAAACTCATCCCCATCCAAAACGATTGGTGTTCGAAACCTGCCTTCCGGACCAGGAAACACTCTTTTCCTAAAGTAAGGCAGCACGAAAAAATCGAAAGTTCCGATATTGGTGAATTGAGACAGGTGAATCATCGCCTCTCCAAGTTTATCTTCTCCATCAAAGCTTTCTACCTGATCGGTCTGATTGATAATATCAACCAGATGAACAGACTCTGTCTTGCCCCAGAAGATCTTTTTGAATCCAATGGAAATTTCTGTATTCCCCTTTACTTTCTGCCAGTAAAGCTCTCGAATATCAAAATGGGTTCTTCGACTATCGTGCTGATCAATTCTTCCAAAACCCGTGAATTTAAAACTGGTGTATCCCTCGTTCCACTCCAGATAAACCTCTGGTTGAAATGCGATAGAAAAATAATTCCTTTCCTGACCTTCGAAACTACCGTCTTCAAAGAAAAAACGATTATTCAGTTCAACTTCGGCGCTGAACTCCTTATAGAGTTTCGGTTCTTCCTGAGCGTATGTAGAAACCGCAATGGCACAAATAAGGAAAGTAAGCCCGGCTATGGCAGGCATATTGAATTTCATGCTACATGTGTTTGTTTATGAAAAAAAGCGCCTTCCCTGCTTGAGACAGAAAAGACGCCAGTTTATAATCAGCAATTCTTAACGGCCCGCTCTTATTAATGCATTTTGTGTAAAATCCTTTTCAGAAAGCCCGGTTTTGAACTCATAATCCTCAAAAATCAGTGTGGTTGATTTATTGGACTGATGATTTACCATTTCAAATTTTCCCGCTCTCCAGTGCTTGTCCAGGTATAGCCTGTATTCATCATAAGTAAGTGTTTTAAGAAGAGCTCCCTTTCTGTCATAGTATTCTATTTTTTCCTGTCTGTAATTATCCTTATTCCACCAGACAATCTGTTTTTTATAACCTGATTTCGGATCTGTTGGATACCGCTCTACAACATAAGTATCCGCCCCATTCAGTTTTTCATCTCTCAAAAATTTATACGTGTATTTCTCTACTTCCTGTGACGAAAGGTCTTCGTATGCGAACTCGCTACCTACAAATGGTCCGGACTTGTTATCAGAAGAAATCCTCTTCACTCGCTTAATAGCAGGAAGAAAAAGCCACTGATCGTCCGGTGTTTCCTTATGCGTGAACGTCAGTGTTGCGGTTCCTTTAACATCACGAGGAGTGTTGAATACGATAAGAGATTTATCCCCATCTTCCGTTAACTCAAGGGTTTGATTTACAAGTTCCCTTGTTGTCTCCTGCCCCTGTTTGTTTTTTAGTATCATAGTCAGGTTTGCAACAGTACTTTCAAAACCCTGATCAGCTTTATCAGCTTCCTTCGCGATTTGAAGACCTTTCTGCTCAGCAGACTGAGCTAACAATCCGGCATGAAGTAGCATGCCAAGTATTATAACAATTAGATTTCTCATTTTAATTAGTGAATATTAAGCTATGTTAGATTGATTTGATAATTGAACCGATTTGCCATCTTTCGAAGCTGAACTGCCAGACCCTAAAAGTAAAAGTGCCGGTAAGAATAGAAAATCCAGAAGCAAAGCCAGTGTAATGATCATCCCCGTGATTTTAGCCATATCTGAATTCATTCTGAAGTTGGATTGAGCCAGCACAAGAAATCCTATAACCAGAATAAAGCTGGTCACCACAAGTGCCTTGCCAACAGTAGAAAAGGCATACCTGATTGAGTCTTCCGGGGAATAACCGTGCTCCCTTCTTGCTCTAAGGTATTTAGAGATAAAATGAACCGTATCGTCCACAATAATTCCCAAAGTCATTCCAAAAACTATAGAGAGACCAACATTTATATATCCATAAAGAAGCCCCCACATGCCAAGCCCTACCAGTACGGGAGTAACGTTGGGAATAAGACTGATAAACCCGAATTTCAAGCTTTTTATAGCAAAGCCCAGTACCAGAGAGATCAAAACGAGTGCAATCGCTGTTCCCGATATCATGCTCAGAATCTGCCTCTCTGAAAGGTGAGCAAACATCATCGTACTACTTACTGCTTCAGCATTCATATAATCCGGTGTATTTTCCTCCAACCATTGAGACGCCGACTCACCCAGCTTCAGCATGCGTTTGGTTGGAATATTTTCCAGTGTAACAATTACTCTGGTTTCGGATTTATCGACATTGACCTGATTATTAAGATCCAGACCGAATGGAAGGGACAGTTCGTAAAGAAACAGAAACTGCGCTGCATGCTCTCTTTCTTCCGGTATACTGAAGTATTTTAAACTGTCTCCATGCATGGATTTATTAACATGCCTCATGATATCGGTAAATGCGTTGACATGTACTACCTCCGGATTAGTATACAGCCATTTTTCAAATTCCTTAAGTTTAGCAAGGTAATCAGGGTCATTCACACCTCCCGGTCCGTCTGAACCGATCGAGTACTCCATGGTATATATCCCAGTTAAATTTTCACTTATGTGATCAGTATCGGTACGGAAATCAACCTTCGGACTGAAATATTTAATAAACTCGTCGTTAAGTTCATTCTGAAAAACGAGAAATGACCCCGCCAGAATAAATATGGAACTGGCTGCTATGACAGGCCTTTTTCTTACGATCACAAATTCCGACAGATTCTCAAGTTGGTGGTCGAGCCAGCTAACCTTACCGGATTCGCTTGTTGCCTTAATACGAACGGGGAAAATTGAAAGTATCGAAGGTAAGAGGGTCACTGAAAACAAAAATGCAGCAGCCATGCCTACTGAAGTAAGATTGCCCAGGTCATGAAAAGGAGGTGAATCACTGGTATTCATGGAAAGAAATCCGATTATGGTCGTAAGACTTGTGATGAATACTGGCATAAAGTTTACCCTCAGACTTTCAACTATAGCCTCATTTTTCTCAAGGCCCTTTTTCATTCCCTGAATAAATGTGACCAGTATATGAATACTGTCTGCAACTGCCAGAGTTAGCACAATATTCATAAATGCCGCTGAAGGAGGAGTTAATCCAATACCTGTATAGGAAACAAAACCCATACCCATACCTATCGAAAGTACAATAACAAGCAGTGTCGCAAGTGTTCCGGTAATTGTTCTTGTGGTTAAAAAGACAGTTACAATGATGAAGAGAAACATCAAAGGGGTTAGCGTTGTCATATCACCCATAGCGGATTCAAAAAATGCGCTGTTAAGCATTACGAAACCTGATAAATAGGTTTGTAATTCAGGGTTTTCTTCCTCGAACTTCTTAACCAGTTCTCTTGCAAAAGCTGTTATTTCCGCATTCTCTCCATTATCAACATCGGGAAGGCGAACAGTTACATTGACCGCAGTAGCAGTCCCTTCTTCATTTATCAGTCTGTGTACAATCCTGCTATCAGTAGTCGCTATCTCTTTCAGTTTACCAATCTCGCTATCCGTTTTCTGATTTGCATCGCTGATCAGATCATCTACATAAAGATCATCACCTACTGCCTTTGTATACTGAAAATTTGTAATAGCATCTACCCTGCTTGAATGCGGTGTCTGCCACGCTGCTTTAGTCAGATCCTCAATAGCCTTAAGCGTTTCAGAGTCAAATACATCTTTTCCGTCTCTACGCTCAATAACTATAAAAACATTATCATCTTTTGTAAATGTATTCTGAAGTTTGTCGTAAGCGAGAACCTGAGGGTTATCCTCGCTAAAGAAAACATGATAATCACTGTCAAATTTTATGTTACCGCCTGATAAGCCCATATAGGCCATAAAGAATATAAATGACCCAATAAATACGGGCCACCTGTAAGAAATTACAGCCTTTCCCCATCGAACTCCAAACTGAGTTTTCTGAGCCTTTTTAGATTGATTCTGTTCTGTCATTTAAGTATGATTTTGGTCTTATGGCGATTTGTGTTTTAGGTTACAGGAGTTAATTAATTTTATTTTCGAATATTACGAATATCGAAATAATAATTATCTAACGATAGTGTAGTATTTTGGTTATCAAACTTTTTGAAAATCGAAATTTATTGTTCGAATACTGTTAGAGAAGGATTTTATGGATATTTTACAGCTTTTTGCATCATTTTTGACGTAATTTGTTTACGATGCTAAAAAAAGATGATGAGCTATTAGTCAGGTTTTCAGATTCGTTTGAACGGCTTATTGTAAAAATGCAGGAGGTCGATAGTTTTTGTGTTGATATGACAAAGGACATCAGCAAACAGGATCTTTCCTTGATCGGCTTTGTAGGCAAAAGGGATCGCCTTATTATGAGGGATATTGCAGAATTTCTTGAAGTCCCTTTCAGTACTGCTACAGGCATAGTGGATAAACTGGTACAGAAAGGTTACCTGTTACGGTTTAATTCTGAAGAAGATCGCAGGACTGTATGGGTAGGACTTACAGAAAAACTGGGAAAGGAAACTTATGAATTCTTTTCTATGAAAAAAATGGAGATGAGCCAAAGAATAATGTCACTACTTACTTCAAAAGAACAGGAACAGTTCCTGGATATAATGGAAAAAGTAACTTCCGGAATTAGTTCCGATTCTTTACAGGAAGATTAATTCATAACCCTTCCAACAATGGGCAAGGTAGATTATACCCTAATAAAGTCAAGTCCGTCTTATGTCTTCCAGATTTCAATGTGAGTTATTTTCCCACTCTTATTGGAATATTTCTCTTCTTAAAGCTCCTCTTCAACTATATCTCCATATCTTCACAGCTTGGAAGTCACCCTTTTTTATACTTGAAAATAAAAGATCGCATATCACCTTTTAAGGCTAAAAAAACTGATTTTTTAAAAGAATCTGACGAGGATAGCGTAAAAAATCATCATGAGCGATTAAAGATCATCGTTTCTCATTTGAGTATTATAGCCGCAATAACTTCTATCGGCTACACCATCTTATACGCGGTATTATTTCCGAATAATATCACGTTTTCGCTGGATATATTTGTTTCAATACTGCTAGTTGTTGTTTACTTCCTCAATAAGCACGGATATACTAATCTAGCTTGTTATATGTTTTTAGCGGTAACCAATATATTCCTATTTGTTTATGCCGATCTGTTGCCTCAGGAAAGCGGGATCAGTTTGATCTATTTCCCTATCATGGGGGGTACCGTAATCTTCGCCATCCATAAGCCAACCTACGTTAGGATTTTGTTTATTAGCATTCCAATCATGGCGTTGTTTGTTCTTCAGTTTTTTAATTATGAAGTGTTCGGTAAAATACCTCCCATCCAAAGACCGTCTGAAATTAATTATTACATCAATCTGAGTATATCGACCATCACTTTTGCTATAGCGATATATTACATGATGAATATTTACGACAACTCACTACTGGCATTAGAATCAAGTAGAGATAAATTTAAAAAGCTTGCCAAGCAGTTTAAAAGAACGAACAAGAACCTAAAGAAGACCAATAAAGAGTTGGATCAGTTTCTTTACAGTACGTCACACGACCTCAGGGCTCCATTAGTCTCTTTGATGGGAATTATTCAATTGATTGAATATGAAAAAGACTATAGCAAGCTGAACCAATACCTATCGTTGATGAAATCACGGGTTGAAAATATGGATTCTTTCATCAAGGATATATCCAGCTATTCCAAGAATATAAAAAGTGAAGTTCAAAAGGAACAGATTGACCTTAAGGACTTCATCGATAACATCATAGATAATTTTCGATACTTTAATGATGCAGATCAAATTGACTTCAAAAATCGGGTGGCGATTAAAGAACCCATTTTAGTAGATCGTTTTCGTCTCCAAATCATCCTGAATAACCTCATTGGAAATGCAATCAAGTATCATACTCTGGAAAAAGAATACCCCAGAATTGAAATTTTTATTGATAAAAAAGAACACGGACTTTTCTTTTCTGTAAAAGACAATGGCCCTGGCATCGATCCTAAAATTTTAGATCGGATCTTCGATATGTTCTACAGAGGTTCAGAGCAGTCCGATGGTTCTGGCCTTGGGCTTTATCTCGTGAAAGAAGTTGTACACATTCTTAAAGGAAAAATAAAGGTTAAATCCCAACTGGGAGTAGGTACCGAATTTACTTTCACTATCCCTTTTTAGCATTCTACCCCTAGTTACCTTCAAGCAATTTCCTTGAAGAAATGTACATCCAATATCTTTTTGAATAATCGAACAAATTGGACTATGTTAGAGGATAAATTAACCGTATGGATACTAGAAAGGAGCAGATATTAGAAGCTGCTAAAGAACTCTTCAATAGGTTAGGATATACAAAAACAAGCGTAGATGATATCTCGAAATGTCTTGGGATGACGAAATCATCACTCTATTATTATTTCAAAAATAAAGAGGAAATTTTCTTTGAGGCTTTTTCGAAAGAATGGGAAGAAAATCTGGATAAATTTCAACAGGAAGCGTTAAAATACGAAAACCCTATGGATCAGTTACTGGCGTATTCTTCAGAAACCTTAAAATATCACGAAAAAACTGTTCTTCAGCATAAAATTCCCATAAGCACCGTAGTTGAAACTCGAAATATGTTTCGTGAATTTGTTTATAAGGTTAACCAACAAAGGCTTAATTTCTATGTGAATATTATCGAAGAAGGTAAAAAAATTGGTCTTTTTGTAGAGTGTGATTCCGAAAAAGTAGCAAAATCCTTAATATCAGTGAAGTTTGCACTGCAATACGATAACTACAATAAATTCATCAACATCAAACCCAATCAAACTGACTTTAAGAAGATTGAGGAGCAGGTCATATTTGCTTTGAGATTAATGCTGAAGGGAATAGTCAAGAAATCTTAAATATCTTTTTTGAGCATTTGATCAGATAATTAAAACAGTAAAAGCTGAAAAAAATATTTACACTTCTACTTTTAGTGATTGCAGCAAGTACAACAGTTCTGGCTCAAGGAGCTCCTGGAAACGGCTTTGATATTGAGTCTTTTTAGAAAAAGTGACTCTAGAACCAGGGGTTAAGAAAAAAATATCAATCGATTTTGTTCGATCAAAAAGATTTAGAAAAACTAAATTGATTTATAATTACAGATACTGCTTGAGGGAATAAATGCCGAAATAAAGCAGCCAAAGTAGATTATATCGGATAAATCACTATTTATGGCATACACTGATTTAAGGCCCGGCAGCTATTCTATTGTTGTGAATGGGAGGTCTGGAAAATTAAACAAAGGAAAATTATTAATAATACAGATAAACTCTAAAACATTATCATCACACTAGTGTTATTAGTATAGTTTGTATAAGTAGGTTTGGTCGGGCTCTTAGATCCTCTCAGGAATAAGAGCCCTTTTTTATGCTCTCTTTGGTTTTCGTACAGCTATAATTGCACCTGAAACAACCATAAAAGCTCCTAACAAACCAAATAAGCCAATTTTCTCGTGATCAATCCATTGAACATCCGCTAATCCGAGAAGCTGCATGGTGAATATGGTAATAATGGGGTTGAGGGTTATAATCATTCCGATTTTGTTGGCGTCAGTATAACGGAACGCTTCCGATAAAGAACCGTAAGCCAAAAGTGTATTTATTCCAAGGAAAATAAGAACGAGCCAAAAATTGATTTCCAACCCTACAAAAACGTCCAGATCAGTTAATGGCATGAGTAAAAAAATTGGAAATCCATATATAATCAGATTCAATTCCTGAGGATTATGCTTTTCAGTAAGTTTCTTTTGAAGAACAGCGTATAGAGTCCATCCCAATGCTCCGCAAAAGACCCACGCCATTCCGGTCAATAAACTTTGGTTATTGGTGTTTCCCCCTTGGTATTGATCTCCATAAAAAAGAGTGAATCCTATAAATGCAGTAAGCATACCAAGAACCTGGGATCTTGAGACCTTTTCTTTAAAAATTAAGATCCCACTGATCACCAGCATCATCGGGGCTAATTGCATCAAAATCTGCATATTACTGGGAGATGTATAATGAACACCATGTATTGCTCCCACATAATTAATCGTTAGACCAATTGCGGCGATAAAAAGAAGGACAGGAGGCTTTATGAAGATCTTTAAGCCCTTAGGATAGCGAATTATGAATATGGATAACAGCAGGGCAAAAGCGATCATAAACCTACTCCAGGCTACTGTTACGGGCGCAATTGAATAAGTAGACACTTTGAGTGCCAAGGGCAGGAACCCCCACAGCACTGCTGTGAATACGGCGAAAAGAATACCTTTCTTATGATTTTTTTCCAACTTGAAAATTATAAAGTCATTTCCATGCTAATGTTGCAGCGTTCGTATGCTGATTGTTGCTGCTCTTCATGAACTTCATTGAAACCAAGTTGATAATATAGCTTAATTGCTGGGATTAGTTTCCGATTGGAGTCTAATACTAATTTTATTGCACCTAAATCTTTTGCTTTATCAATAGCAACTAGCCCCAGTTTTTTACCGACCTGGCGCCCTTGCGCCTCGGGTGTTACACCCATCTTCGTAAGCTCATAGACATGCTTTCCCAAATTCTTTAGTGCACAGGTGCCCACTATTTTTTCTTTTACTTTCGCAAAAAAAATCGCTCCGCCTTCCTTGATAAGTTTTACTGGATTTTCAAGTACTTCTCTATCAATATCTTCTATCACGAAATATTTTTCGATCCATTCGTAATTCAAATCAGCAAAATACTTGGATAGCGATGCTTCAAAAGGGATTATATCAACTTCTTCGTAAAGTCTTTTCTTCGTTGTTTTTCGAACCAAACTATGGAAATCTTCCTGTTCGAAGCTATTCTCCAACCATTCGACTGCGGGAAGTATCTGATGCTGATAATTCTGTGCTACTTCGTGCATCGTTTGAGCTATATCACTCCAGAGAGGTTTCAGTTTCGGTAAAAGACTTTCCCCCTCTTTTCCGAGAAAAATTAACTTTTTCCGACCATCATTTTTATCGACTTCGGAGCTTAAAATATCCTTTTGCTCCATTTCCTTTACAAACTGACTAACCGTTGGATGCTTAAATCCGGTTTCAGTAGCTATATCCATTACTGATTTTCCTTCCTCTTCTGAGATCAAATAGTAAATTGGAAACCACCTGGGTTCAAAATCAAACCCATTCGATAGGTAGATCTCATGTCCCTCCTTCATAATATAGTCACTGAGTCGCTTTAAACGACTTCCAAGAGCAAGTTCTCCTGTCTTTTTAAATACATTCATAAATTTAAGTAGATACCTACGTAAATATAAATATAGATTATTGATTTTTCAAAAAATCATTTTCATCCATTGACTAAATAGTATATTTTAGTACTATGAGTCATTTCAGCAAAGAGTTCCAATTCTTCTTTAAAGGTCTTCAAGAAAATAATCATAAGGACTGGTTCCAGGAACATAGAAAAGAGTATGAAAAATTCGTGAAAAAACCGTTCAAGGAATTCGTGGATGAAGTGATCCTATTCGTCAGTTCATACGATGCAGACGTTCAGATAGAATCGAAAGATTGCATCTTTAGAATTAATCGTGACATTAGATTCTCAAAAGATAAAACGCCCTATAAGCCACATGCGTCTGCGGTAATTGCTCCCGGAGGTAAAAAATCTATGCTTCCGGGACTTTATATCCAGATGAACCACGAAAAATTATGGTTAGGTGGAGGCGTGTACAATTTGGACAAAGAAAGCTTAAGCAAAATTCGAACTGAGATTATGCACTCTTCACAGCATTTTAGAAACCTTCTTGAAAATCCTTCATTCCATAAAAAATTTGGAGAGCTAAAAGGAGAAAAGAATAAAATTCTTCCTTCAGAATTTAAAGAGGCTGGTGAAAAAGAGCCTTTAATTTATAATAAGCAGTTTTATTATATGAAAGAGCTTGACCCCAAATTGGTAGTTTCTAACGAACTACCAGAAATCATACAAGAACACTACCTGGCGGGGTTACCCGTTAATGAATTTTTGAAAACGGCGATGGTGGATTAGTTTTCAAATTGTTTGATAAGTCCTCCGGTTAGCCTCAATAATTCTACTTTTGAATCTATAAGATTATAAACAGATTGAAGACGCTGAACCTCTGCCGTCAAGTTTGCATTTTGAACAGTTCTATAGTCAAAGGAATTTATCGAACCTGTTTTAAACTTTTCGTTTGAAACATCAAGATTTTGAATGGCGACCTCTTTTTGTCTTTCACTTATCCCAAAAACTAACTTTCTGGTTCTATATCTATCTAAAGCTTGGGCAAGATCTCTCGATAAGGAGTTCTTTAAATTCTCTGTCCTTAAATTACCAATATTCTCATTTATGCTCGCATTCTGGATAGCCCTATTAATTCTTCCACCATTGAATAAGGTAAATGAAACCGTAAAATTGGCGCCAATTGTTCTTGTAATGGCCGTAGTAACCGGTTCCTCAATTGGAGCCCCACCTGCAAGCGACGCACCACCTAAATCTTGACGATTGCTATTATAATCATAAAATGCATTGAAATTTAAATCAGGGTATCTTTCAGACCTCGCAATCAAAAAATCATCTCTAAGTACGGCTTGACTTAAGTACTGAGTTTTAAGATCAACATTACCTGAAAACATTTTTGTTCTCAAATCATCATAAGTGTAATCATCAAGATCTGGCTGCATTTTATCTGTGAATATAAACTCCTTTTCAGGATCTTCTGATAACAAGGTATTCAGGTTAGATCTTGAGTTTTCAACAAGTAGTTCCTGGTTAATTAAATTAATAGAATCTGTTAGGTAGTTCAGTTCTTCTTGTAGCAAATCCGAAGTTACTAAGCCTCCAAGGTCAAACCTTATCTTTTGATAGTTGTATCTATCCCTTGATAATCTAAGTTGCTTTTCAAATGCATCAAAACGTTCCTCCTCTAGAATAACCAAATAGTATCCAAGAATAATAGCTTGTATCGTATTAGATATCACAATAGCTGAATTACCCGAACTCTGTGCTTGAAGATTTTCTAATCTGCTTTTACTTATTCTTGCTCTAAAACCATCGAATAAAACCCAGTTAAGGTTGGCCGTAGGATTAATCGCGTTATTTTGAATATCCCCAGCCAGGAATGATGCCGGGTTATCAATATTTGTGAATGTGTTATTCTGGTTCAAATTGGCGGATAGAGTCGGATATCTCCCTGCCTCTCCCCAATTGTTATTGTTGGCAGCTATCTCTACGTTCTTATGTTCAATTTGAATATCATAGTTTCTCTCAAGACCAATTCTGATAGCATCTGCCAACGAAAGGGGTTCCTGCGAAAAAGATTCATTAATTAAAAAAAGATATGCCAGGAGGCAAAGTAGTATTCTTTTGGACATTTGATCTCTAAGATTATTCTGAAAGCTCGGCTGGAATTTCTTTGTGTTTCTTCTTTGATCCATTTCCATTTTCAAGATATTCAATATTCATATCTTCAAAATTTTCTAAGCGTTTAGTATCTATGATTACACGTTCCACGGATTCCGGAGTAGGTTTCTTACCTGTCCATAACCATTTCGCCCAAACCCTGGCATCGTTAAACGCAAGAATCAGTGGTGGTAAAAAGAGTAAAATAATAAACGTACCAATCAGCACACCGTAAGCCACCGAAATCGCCATAGGAATAAGGAATTGTGCTTGAAAGCTACCTTCTTTTATGAGGGGGAATAAACCAAGAACAGTTGTAATGGACGTTAAAATGATTGGTCTGAACCTGGCAATACCAGCTCCGAAAGCAGCTTCATAAACGGTCTGACCAGCCTTCATATTCGTATTAAACTTAGCTATAAATACCACAGCATCATTTATAATAACTCCAGATAAAGCAATCATACCCCACGCACTCAGAAGTGACACTGGTTTTCCTTCAATACCATGTCCAATAGAAGCTCCAAGCCACCCCAAAGGAATCATTGACATTACGAGAACTGTCTGATAGAATGAGCGGAAGGTGATCATAATTAGAAAAATGATAACCAAAAATGCACCTCCGAAATACAAGCCAATCTCTCTCTGTGCTTTAGCACTTTCTTCTGCCTGTCCTCCGAAATCTATCGAAACACCTGGGAATTTAGCGTTAAGTTTTGGAATTATGTCAGATTGAACCTCTTCAATGATTGGAGGTACTTCAGCAAATGGATTTACCAAACCCGCCTCAACTGTAACCGATCGAGACGTATTGTAATGTTTAATGCCTGAAAAGCCTCTTTCAATTTCATAATCTGAAAGTTGGGTCAGTGGAAATTCTTCATTGTTGGCCGTCTTAATCTTCATTTCTTCCAATTGACCAATATTGAGTCTTCCGGAATTGGGGTAACGTACCCAAACCCGAACTTCATCATTACCTTTTTGTAAACGTTGAACTTCTTCTCCAAAGAACCCCTGTCGGATCTGACTGGCAATATCATTGTGGGTCAACCCAAGAAAATAAGCTTGTGGTTGAAGCTCAAACTGCATTTCCCGCCTTCCAATAGCTACGTCGTCCTGAACCTCGTTTAAGTCCGGCATTTTTTTAAGCTCCCCTTTCAGGAAATTTCTTGCATCTTCCAGTTCCTGGAAATTTTTACCTAAAAGACGAATCGATACCGGCTTACCGAAACGTTCCTGGCTTCCTATATTAAACTTTTCAGCCTCCGGAACAGGCCCAATTTCCGTTCTGATACGGTCGATTAAGTCATAACTGTTAACCCCAGTACCATCTAGTTCTTTATAAAAAACATTGATCCCTCCGGCATGACTTCCGGACTCGCTTCCGTCGGCCGTACCTCCTAAGTTGATGAAAGTGAACTGGATGAAGTCTTCATCGTCATTTTTCTCTTCCTTAAGATTTTTATTGACTTCCCATATTGCATCTTCAAACTTTCGAAGGTAATCTTCCACCTTATCTTCCCTTGTTCCGGGAACGAAGGTCAGATTTACATTAAACGACGAAAATGGGATGTTGGGGAAAAACGTGGACTTAATGTAGCCTCCGCCAAAAAGTCCAAATACGATCGGAAACAAAGCAAGCATAAAACACACCGATATGAATTTATACTTCATCGTGAATTGGAGCATACGACCATAAAGGTCATACCTCATGAAGTCAATTGCCTTATTGATCTGCTTTCTGATTTTATAGCTTAATCCATCTTCTTTTTTATTACTGAGTACGGAAGGACTTGCCAGGTGAGCAGGAAGCACAAAGAATGCTTCTACAAGCGAAAAACCGAGACTCGTTATCACCACAATAGCCATATCCCTCAAGAATTCGAAACCTCCCGTCAGTAACAATAAAGGAGAAAATGCAACCATAGTTGTGGTCACAGAGGTTGCAACAGCGGGCAATACTTCCATCGTACCATTAATCGCTGATTTAATAGGATTTCCGGTGCGCTCAAAATGAGAATAGATGTTTTCTGCAATTACGATTCCGTCATCAACGAGTATCCCAATGACGAGTATCATTCCGAATAATGAGATCATATTGATCGTCAAACCAAAGAAGGAACCTATAATGAACATTCCGAGGAATGATGAAGGTATTCCCCATGCAACCCAGAACGACAAACGAATGCTCAAAAATGTACCTAAGGAAATCAATACGAGCACTAACCCAAGAATTCCATTCTCAGTCAGCATACTAATTCTTTGGCCTAGATAATCGAAGAAGTTGAATGCGGTGGTTAACTCAACAGCTGAGTGCGTAGCATTAAAATCATCGACGTACTTAGTTACATAAGCTGATATTTCTTCTAAATCCTCATCTTCCAGTTTATTGACCTGTATCCAGACTGCTTCACTACCATTTAGTGTACTTTTATTAGGTGCATCTGTAAACTGCTCTTTTATTTCAGCAATGTCTTTGACTAAGAGCTTGGTGCCATCGGTATTGGATCTCAACACAATTTCCCCGATTCGCTCAGCATCTGTTCTTTTCGCATCTGACCGAATGAGGATTTCCTCATTCTTCGTTTTTACAGATCCACCCGAAATATCTCTATTGTTAACCCGAACGGCATTAGCTACATCCGAAAATGTCAAACCATACCTTGATAAAGCATCCTCGGAAACTTCAATAGCTATTTCTCTTGGATTTAAGCCCACTACACTGATCTGTGTCACGATTCCAGCAGCCAGCATATCGTCTTCTATCTCTTCAGCAATGCGCTTTTTTGTTAAAAGATCTACGTCACCTGTAAGTGCTACCCACTGAGTTACTGATAGTGGTCTCTGTTTAAAAATTAGCGGTTTTTCAGCATCAACCGGAAAAGCACTTATGCCGTCAACTGCATTTTTTACATCGGTGAATACTTCATCAATATCATAATTGTCAAATACCTCTACCCTTATGCTTGCAAAGTTCTCTGATGATGTTGAGAAAACTTCTTCAACACCTACAACGCTTTTAATGGATTCTTCAATTTTCAGGGTTATCCCCTCCTCCACTTCCTCAGGTGAAGCTCCGGGATAGGTCATTTGAATATTAATCGTTTTAGCATCACGGGTAGGAAAAAACGATTTGCTGGTATTAAAGAATGAAGCCACACCAGCTAATATGGTAATCGCAATGATGATATTGGCCAGTATGGGATACTTTACAAAATAGGCTATTACGTTTTTCATATCTCTAGTCTTAATCCAACATTCTAATTAGAATTCGTAACTGCTCTTACATCTGTAGCATTAGATAAACTATCGTTTTCTTTTACCAATGAAGATTCTAATTTTTTTGCAGGCATATTGTTATAAGCATTAATCAAAGGTTCAACTACAAGCTCCGTTCCTTGTTTAAGACCATTGTAAACAACGGTATTTTCATTTGTTTTTCTGATGTCAATCTCTCTAACCTTTAAAACAGTATCGGCGAGCACGTATACTTTATTTCCTTCAAATACAGCTTCGCGTGGAAGAATAGCACCTTCTTCAATTTCTTTACCTTTCAACTCGGCTTTTAGGTATTGACCATCGTAAATTGTTTTACCTAACGAATTGATAGCAACAAATACATCAATTGATTGAGTGGTTTGATTTACGAAGTCTCCGATTCTGGAAACGGTACCTGTCCAGTATTCTTCACCATTTTGTGAATAAACATCAACTTTTCCTCCTTTCTTAATCCATTGAATATCATCAACTTCAACAGAAACCCGCATCTCTATTCGGTCAGTCCTTATAATCCTAATAACTCGTCCTCCGGGATTGACAAAAGAACCCGATTGAAGATAAACATCTGTTATAGTTCCTTTAAACGGTGCATAAACTCTGTATTTCCTTAGTCCAGCTTCAGTACTCTTAATGTTGTAATAGGAACTCAGAATGTTCTGAGTTGCCAAAAAGGTTTTTTCCTTCGGATCGTCGTAATTGGGTAAATTCGGTAACTCCTTATCTATTTCCACTGATTTAAAATAAGAGTTCCACTTTTCATAAGAATCCGGAAAATCAATTTTCAGATCCGGAAGAATAGAAGCCAGATCTTTCAGAAAATTACTTTTAGAAGATTGAAGATTTAACCGAACTTCGGTGTCTTCCAAGGCAAAAAGCAGCTCACCTTTGTTGAAGCTTCTTCCCGCTTTCAAAAGAGTGTTTCCTCTTAATATTTGACCCGATTTCTCGGCTATAATGTCGATGGCTTCAGCAGATATAACTCTTCCGTAAGCTGTCGTAAGTGTGGGAATACTTGAATATTCTACCTTTTCTGTTTTAACAGCTTTAACAGGAATTACCGGTATTTCTTTTTCTGGTTCCTCTTTTTGGCTACCTAAAAACTGCATTAAGAAGACTGATCCGATTAATAACAGGAGACCACAAGCTACGATTACAACTTGTCTTGTTTTCATTTAAGTTTTTTCAAGATTTAAAGGTTTGGAGCCTTTTGGTTTTCAGATCCAATATAATTAAACATACTGCTACAATGACGCTTTTGTTTAACTATTAGTTACAGTAAACTCTTAAACGGATATTGGTGTTTTTGGGCGGTATTAATGTGATTTAGAACTCACGCTTCAATTTTATGGAAGCGTCTAAAGCCCTGGAAATATTTCCGGCATCATCTCTAAATATTATGTAAAGCTTCTTAGTCCCATCTTCACCATTTAAAACATAATCTGAAAGTGATGTTGAATATTTTTGCCACTCAGAATTTTTGAAATCAGGATTGAAATCTACTCGCATCTGGTAAGCATCATCAGCTCTCATCTTCAATGCAACTTTCTTATCCTGGTTATTAGTCCATTCAGCACCCTCATCAATCACAAAAAGCCTGGGTTCCGGAGGAGTTCGATCTAATATGATATCGTCTTTTACAACGCCTGATTCGTTTCCAAACGCATCTCTAAACTGGGCATAAACCGTTTTCATCCCATCTTCTCCTTCTAAAGTATACTCATAAGTAGCCTGAACAGGAATCCACTCCAAAGCGCTCAAATCTTCACTCGATCCAACTTTCATTTCTTTAGCACCCAGCGCTTTAAAGAAGACCATCACCTTCTTATTGTCGTCGGTACAATACTTAGCGTTTTTGTTTAATGCGATCTGAACATCTTTTGGTGGAGTTCTATCTAATAGTACTCTATCCCTTGCAATGGCTGAAATTTGTCCGGCTTCATCACGAAACTTGGCGTAAACTATCCTGGGACCGTCTTCTTCACCTGCGAGCTTCCATCCTAATACCTCTTTAGTAGCAGGCTGCCATTTAGCTGTTTTAAATAGTGAATCATTGGATATTTGCATCTCGGAAGCATAGCTATTGTATATGATATTTAGCACGACTTTTCCTTCCTTATCAGTCACAACATTTTCACCTTTATTGATCACTATTCTACCCGATGGAGGCTTTGTATCTAGTTTAATTCCATCTGTGAGCACGGTAGTTGAATTACCAGCCATATCCCTGAATCGTGCATAAACCATATTCACTCCTTCTTCTCCTGTCAGTATCCAGCCTTTAATTTCACTCTGGAAGGGTATCCATCTCGTCGATGTTTTGAAGCTTGAGTCATTACTGATCTGCATCATATCAGCGCCTAAGACATCAATTTTAAGATCAACAACAGGTTTATGACTCCATTCTGCATCGTCATTTATCTTAATTGATTTCGCCTCCGGATACTTTCTATCCAGGGAAGTACTTGCTTTTCCTACTTCCGACACGTTTCCGGCCTGGTCAATGAACTTGGCGTATACGGTTTTATAACCATCCGACTTGGCATCGAGCTTCCACCCTGGAACCTCAGCTTTATATTTCAGGTCTTCAAACGTTTTGAAACTTTCATCATTACTTAACCTTACTGTATAACCTGTGGGCGTCTCCCTGGTTCTTATAGAAATATTAACTTGACCTTCGGGATCAGTAGCGTATTTTGCCCCTCTGTTGATGGCTATAAAAGGCTTCTCCGGAGGCTTGGTATCTAATATGATTTCGTCAACAGCAGGTTTAGGTGATATATTTCCAGCATTATCGCGAAAATAGACACGTATGGCTTTTTTACCTTCTAAAGTATCCAAGGTCCAGTCATAAAGATTTGGCTCCCTGGAGTTTGAGCCAAACGGCCTTATTTCGTCATTGGTACCATCAACTATTCTTACCTGTGCTACATCGGTATCGGCCGACATAATATTGATCTTTATATCTCTTTCTGTCGTGAATCGTTCTCCTTCATTGACCATGATTGATCCTTCAGGAGGTGTAGTATCTAAAATAATATCGTCCTGAAAAATGGAACTGATGTTATTGGCTTCATCCCCAAAACGAATGAATACTGTTTTTTCACCATCTCCATCCGTATTGAGTATCCAATTTCGCTTATCCGTGAATTTCTCCCAGCGAGCTTCACTGAAGTTACTGGTATTGCTCAATTGCATTTTATAAGCACCCTTTGCTCCAATACTTAGCCTCACCTTTCCAAACTTACTGTTGGTAACTTTTTCACCCTCGTTTATTACGATATTTCCTGCCGTTGGCGGTTGGGTATCCAATATTATTTTCGAGCTTTCAATATTCGAATCATTACCTGCTTCATCTCTCAACTGAACGTAAACGGTTTTTTCACCATCTCCTGCAGGTAAGGTAATTGTAGCATCACGTTCTGCATCTGTCCAACTTACAGATCGAAAATCACTAGTGAAAGAGATTTTCATCTTAGAAATAAGGCCCATTCTGAGTTTGGTAGGTCGTATTTCGAGCTTTATTTCACGATCGGAAGTATATCGGACTCCTTCATTCAACCGCATTTTAAAATCACGTATCCGTTGCTCATCTTGTTCTCCCTGAGCATTTACACCAGAAGAGATGACCATGAATAAACATACTATGCATACCGCAATCTTATTTATGACCATATTCATAATAGGCTTGAAATTCTTGGTTTTGTTTTCATTAAACATACTAAAAATAAACAAAAACCAAGGATTAAGCGATACTATTAACGAGCGAATCGAACGATATTTCGCACGGTCAGACCATTTGAACAATACTTATGGCATTGCCCTCCTTACATTCTTTGTATTTACCACTCTCAAATTGATAGAATTGGATACCCATTAATACTGCTAGAGAAAGATGTTCTTTTTGTTTTTGACATACTCCATTCAGCGATAGTGAAAAGTAAAAAGGCTCCAAATTTAGGCGTGTGATTGGTAAAAGTTCGCTGGTCTCCGTTGCATGACATCCGTTTGAGTTGCTTTCCAGATAATCGTAAGATTCACTCGATTCCTGGTACTTCATATCCGAAAGCCCAACTACATGATTGTAAAGTTTGAAGTGTGTTGCACCTTTTGGGTGTATGATGGATTCTTCCGGAATGAAAGTGCTGCAATGAAAGATAAAATGACCGAACTGTGAGCCTGGCTTTAAGTGATATCTGGCCCTGAATACTTCTTCGAATTTTTTGCCTGAGTCAAAATCAAAACCAATCAGATCCGCTTTATTTCCCGAGATCAAAACCGGACGTTTACCTTTCTCGCCTTCTGATTTTTTTATGGTATTCCTAACCAACGCGGTAAGCTTTCCACTTACATAGGAACCGCATAACTTTGCAACCTCCGAACTAAAAGAATTTCGTATACTTTTCGCCAGCTTAGATGCTGCCCCAAATTCATTCTGGTTTTTCCTAAGTACCTGATAAGAATCGGATTCTTTGATCTGTTGTTTGGTCGGGCCTCCTTTTCTCGCGATGATATCCCTATCAATCCCTTTAATTCTGTATTTTCTGTAGCCTCTATGATCTTCTCCCGAAACAGGTCTTAACATTTCTCCCATAAGCTGAAAAAAAAAATTGAACTTTTTTGAGAACGCCCATGAATATAGTATTAATACTAAGAGTATACTAATTCGGGAACAGGATTTTTTAAAGATTGGACCTGTGGAACAGGAATTATATACTAATTTCTGTTGTGCTGTCTTGACGTAGTGGAAGTGACTTCAATTAAAATGATGACCTTACCAAGGGGTAAAATCAACTCCGAATCGTGGGCTCCAGGCATTCGGGGTGATGCCGTCTTCTTCGCTGTGTAGAAAGTTATATTGGATGATCGCAAATGCACTGATCTTTTTCTTGATCTTAAACCTTTTACCCAATCCTAACGAGAATCCTATCGTACTATCCCACCGATCGTTAAAGGCTTCTGTTTCCAGCCCGTCTATCTTTTGAAATAGCTGTTCGTATTCTACTCTGCTGAAAAAGCCTTTCCAGAAGTTGTAATCTCCAAAGGTCCTGTATCCCCATAGTTGATCGCTCAGTCTATTTATTGTATCGTTTCCGAAGGTCTGGCGATAGGTGATCCCTAATCCAACTTGAAATACTTTGCTTACTCCATAGGCTACTGTTGGGGAGGCATCTATAATCACAGGGTCGGTACTTGTGATCTGGAAGTTGCCTCCGAAGCTTAGTCGTTCTATGAATTTCTTTTCTTCCAGTGAGTTTCGTTT
>JBCCDY010000026.1:0-54666 GCA_039030555.1 Bacteroidota bacterium | reverse complement strand
TAACTGGCTGAAGGTACGGTGGTGAATCTGGCCTGTGTAAATACTCACCGACCATTGCTTCTTATGGACGTCTATACCCACGTAAAGCTTAGTGCTTGAATAAACAGTTACTCCTTTTTTCATGATCTTTTTAAGGTTAATTTTATTATTTAACCCTCCAGATCATTACATGGATACTATAGCACATGCGTCTACTGAGGAACTTGAAAACGAAGTGCGAAACCGATATTTTAGTGGATATTTACAAAAGCCAGAGGCACGTGCCATATCTGGTCGTTAGCAAACATTCGCAAGACTGAACGCTTATTTAACCGCAACTTCTGAACCATCCATGAACGCAGATTTAGGAAAACATATTCTACGGTACGCTCTCATCATAATTCTGTTTAAATCGATCCTTTTCGTCGTTGGGTCATTTATCGAGAACCAAACAATGCCAATGGCAATCATAACTCTAGCTTACCTTATCGCATTTTGCAGTATTTCAATGTTAATGATCCGGAATGTCAACAGAAGTACCAATCTAAGATTCTCAGAAAAAGCAATTGTCATAATCGGCCTTTTCATTATACATGGGATTTGGGGAATACTATTGCATACTGTCTACTTCCTTGGAATTCTCGGTCAACAACCCACTACTGAAGAATTCCTGAGCAGGATTATCGAAATTTTGAAGTTCGACTCTCACATTCTAATAATCACTTTACTAGTTTCAATCTTCATCAAGTCCAAAGCAACTGTGACTGATAAAACGGCTGAACAAGCAAAATGACGTTTGCTAACAGACTGTATAAGGCATGTGCTTACGTGCTTGCTACAAACTGTTCCTGAACTTGTCCGTTTCGTCTGCCGCCGAGAGAGTTTTGAGGTATTCGGCAACTTCAGCTTGCGGGATTTTTTCACTTCAGAACGTACTGCTTTATACAAACTTTGGATGCACCGGCAGACTTCACTATTTTAGTGCTGTCTACAAAGTGTGAGCACACGCCTCATACATGGACGTTGGGCATAAAGATTATCAGTCAATGAAAACAATAACTCTATTGATTCTGCTTGTATCCTCTGTAAGCTGTTTTTGCCAAAATTTTCCTAAAAACTATGGGAATTTAGAAACGGAACTATTTCTATCTGATATTCCTAAAGATTTACTTGTAGTAGCGTTTGGAGGTAGCGAAGGAGGAAATACATTTGCAAATGAACAGATAAAGGGTGTGCGTGAAGAATTCCTTAACCGAGGATTTCATTTCCTTGCTATTGGTTACTTTGGAACAAAAGGGCTTCCAAAAAGTATTGACCGCATATCGCTTAGTGCCATAGGTGATACTGTTTGGCACATTAGTCAGAACCTTGGGATTTCCAGCTCCAATGTTTTATTAGTTGGTGGCTCACGGGGTGGAGAGTTGGTATTAAACCTAGCAAGGTTCTATGATGCAATGGGTGTAATTGCGATGGTACCCTCGAATATCACTATTCCCTTCCACAAGAATAAGAACTCTATGTCATCGTGGACTTTTAACGATATGCAAGTCCCGTTTTATGATATTGATAAAGGACTAGTCAAAAAACAAGGGTGGTCAAAGACGATAGAGAACTCAATTTCAACTCAGGGACAAGATGTTTCAGGGGTGATTCCCATAGAAAAAATCAAGGGGTTTTTTCTTCTTACATCCGGAAAGTCAGATCAATTATGGCCATCTTATAAAATGTGTAATATGATGATTGATAGATTAACTAAAAAAAACTTTGAATTTCCATTTGAACATATTGCTTTTAGTAGTGGACACAATGCAGAGAGTCACTGGACGAAGATTTTTATGTTTCTTGACAATCAGCTAAACAAAGCTTAGAGAATGATATGCATAACAAAAACTAAAACAGTCATGCCTTTCAGTTGGTCGGACTGGAAAGCTAGTTGCAATCTGTTATCTTGCGTCCTGTTGGACGCATATGCCGCTCTTACACAGCACGGTGTTTAGTTGGTCGTTGTGGGTAATTAGCGGAACCTGCCCGTTTTCAATCAAATATTCCGGATTCTAAGTCATACATAAAAGGATATCTTTGCATAAATGATAACTGAATGGATTTTAAAATTCTAACATCTGAACTTCTTGATAGCTATGCAAAGGCTGTAAAAGAGTCTCCTCTGGATAAGATTGATCGACTTAAAAAGGTTGATATGCCTGTAGACTACTTTGAGTTTTATAAATCTATTTCATCAGTTTACTCATCAAAGATTGAAGGTGAGGACATCGATTTTGATAGTTATTTTAAACACAAGTTTTTAAAAGTAGAGCTCAAACCGGATTACACACAAAAAGCAGATGATTTATATTCCGCTTATGACTATATAGACGGTCACAACTTGACTCTTAAAAATGTTCAAACTGCTCATGGAATATTGAGCGCAAATCTTCTTCCTAAAAGTCAGCAAGGATTAATTCGACCTAACCCTATGTTTGTACTTAACAGTCAAGATCAAATAGAGTATGTTGCAGCAGGTCCGGAGATAATTATGCAGGAAATAGATAAGTTATTTGATGACATAAAGATACTTCTTGACTCAGATTTAAATCCTTTTGAGGTTTTCTATTATGCCTCATTTCTGCATCTGGTTTTTGTTAAAATTCATCCATTCCAGGATGGAAACGGTCGGACAGCTCGATTGATAGAGAAGTGGTTTTTAATTGAAAAGATAGGAGAAAAGGCAACTGCTGTTCAATTGGAGAAGAACTACTATAAGAATTTGAAAGAGTATTATTCAAATATTAAGAAACTTGGTCTTGAATACGAGGATCTTGATTATTCAAAAAGTATTGATTTTCTTCTTATGACAGTTAAAGGAATTGATGTTCAAGATTAGAAACAAACCCACAACATATGCTTCCATGAATAACAAAAGGTTTCGTTTTCGGTGAAATATTTGTTTAAACCTGCCATTTCGATCCCTTAAGTGTTAAACAGCCCCCTTCACGGGAGGTGATTTTTTGTCAAGTGGCTCGGATACGAAAGTCAATATGTCTACATTTAAAAAACTACTGAAATGGTCAATGCTTACTATCCTAGGATTGGCCATAATACTTTTTGCATTTGGATACTGGTTTATAAACCTGATCCCGAAAGCTAATGTTGATTTAAGTAAAACACTCACCCAATCCATACCTTACCTATCAGAAAATCAGTTCGCAAAACGAGGGAAAATTTTAGCCGTGGTTACCAGCACAGATATGATGGGAAGCAGTTCTAAAGCCACAGGCTATGAACTCACAAAGTTATCACGTGCTTATTATGTCTTTGAAGCTAATGGTTTTGAAGTGGACGTGGCAAGCCCAAAGGGTGGAAAGCCAAACAGGATTATCGACGATGAAGATATGGGTATTTATGATTTTGCCTTTCTTATTGATCCTATTGCGCAGCGAAAAACAGAAAATACGTTATTGATTTCGGAAGTTGAACTCGCCGATTACCAGGCTATTTACTTTGTAGGTGGTAAAGGCGCGATGTACGACTTTCCTGACAACACACATATAAAATCCATTGTAAGCGATTACTATCAATCGGGTAAAGTGATTGGAGCAGTTTGTCATGGACCTGCTGCCTTGGTGAACGTAACCCTGGAAGGAAGCCAATCCATTTTGGAGGATAAAACAGTTTGCAGTTTTACTAATAACGAAGAGTTGTTTTTGATTCCAGATGCTGAAAATATTTCCCCTTTTCTTTTAGAAGATAAATTAATTCAAGGTGGGGCAGAATTCGTAGAAGGAAGCATGTATCTCGAAAATGTAATTCAGGATGGAAACATCATAACCGGATAAAATCCATGGTCAACCTGAGGATTGGCTGAGGCTATGATTAAACAAATGAGGGTATGAGCCAAAAAAGCGAGTTATAACAGCAGAGGAAAATGCCGTGAAAGTACTTGGAAGTTATGAAGATCAAGGATATGAAGGTGCTAGAAAGCTAATCATCAAAATGGCTGAAAATGAGTTAAAAATGAATCGAACATTGTTGGCCCTGCACGGCATAGTAGCTGCAATGCAGTGGAATGTCTTTAAATCCGTTCAGCTGATTAAATTGCTAAATCATTCAAAATTAGAAGTAGAGGTCTAGTTTTTAAAAAGATCTGGTAGTATTACAACAAAAAAACCTCGCCTGTAGCGAGGTCTTTTAAGCTTACGTCAAAGTTGGTTTTAGTACAGGAATTCTAAAGCTACAATATCAAAGTTTCCAAACTCACCATCTTCATCATCTCCGAAGCAGGAGAGCATGATTGAGTTAGGGTCGAAACCAGAAGGTGTTCCTGGAATTAGAATGGCACCTACGCCGCCATCACCTTCGTTTCCACCTGTTCCACAAGACAAAGATCTGTTGAAATAATCCGTATGACGCAGTCCCACACTATGTCCCATTTCATGCGTGATCACATGCTCTGTAACATTGGTTCCAAAGCTGCTGGTACCCGACTGGATCTGAATGAATTTGTTTGGCAAACCTCCGCTAGGGAAGCCAGCAGAACCTCCTCCAGGACCACTTACCCGGTATACAACCATATCCGCATTAGTACTCGTTGCAAAAGAAAGCGTGAAATTCAAACCAATGTTTAAACGGTTGAAGTTATTTACAGACCATTGCAGTGCGGTTCTCATCGTATTATCAAGAGCATTACTTCCACCCGTATAACCTATTACGCTTATTGTTCTAGGTGAACTTACCAGATTATTGGTTCTGTACTGCTCCTGAACAGCCCCAACATGATGAACCTCGCTACCTGCCATTTCTGCCAACTGATCCATAGTGATTAAAATGTCATCTTCAATCTTAAGATAAACCTGATCTTCCTCCGGACTTAGGGTCTCGGTCTTTTGAAAAATTGAAACCCCGTAAGGGTTAAATCCTACAGATTTAATTTGGTCGATGACTTCAGTGGTAATCGGATTAATATCTGCTGATGATACTACATCATCCTGACTACAGGAAAAAGAAATCGATAACAAAGCTCCCGCTACGAGGGCTTTGCCAAAAAATTTGTTGTTCATAGATAATTATGTTTTGGTTAAAATCAAATATTAGGAAGCCATTCAACAATTGCAATTTTTATAGAAATAAAATTTATTAATTATTTACGTTTCTTCGGATTAATTAAACAAAATCAAGTTAATATTCTTTTATTTCCATTTTAATTAAATTTTTAATTGTACAAATAGAATAAACACAAAATGTTTAGCTCAATACATAAATTGAACTATTCCAGTATAACTGTAATTAATAATGCTTTTTAAAGTCTCTTTGAAGAAAAGGTTGGTGTTTTTTATGGCGTTATTTAATCCGTTAATTAGTAGACAAAGAGTCTGCCTTCGTGAACCTGACCTGTTTCTGATGACAGGGTGCGATAGAAATAAACTCCCTGGGATAGTATTGGAAGTTCTATCTGATCATCGATAGTTTCTAAATCACCAGAAGTAATCACTTCTCCGTTCTGGTTTAGAATTTGAATGGTCAGACTTTCCCCACGGGTCACCACATTGACTGGAAAACCCGACGGGGCCGGGTTGGGATAGATGGTTATAAATTCTGCTGATGGCCTGAAGACTTCTACCGAATTCGTTTCTATAATACTGCCATCTTCCAGTTCAATAATTGAAGAATAGATGCTGGTACCATCAGGGAATACCTCATCATTGAAGATCAATTCAAGACTATCCGGATCAGGGAATTCTAGCAGAACGGTAAGTCCGTCTCCTGAATTTCTTGTAAATGAGACCTTCCGGATATTGAAAGTTGTACCAAGATTTAGCTGCAAACGAACGCTTGTATCTTCCTCAATAAAACCAAAGAAATCAATGAAGTAGCAATTGGAACCGAGTAGCTCATAATTATAAGCACTTCCACGGGCACCAGAACCGTTCTCGAAAACAGGCTGAACCGCGAACAGACTGTTATCAAAATTAGACTTGTTTATAATGACTGAAGTATCACTGGATTCTGTAACCAGCTCCATGAATCGGTCACCCAGTGAAAACAATTTATAGGAAACTGCACTATCCTGCCTATTCCAGAACAAAAGTACTTCTTCATCACAATTGAAACCAGATTGAATTCTTGCCTCACGGATGATTCTAAACTCGTCGCTTTCAAACGATTTGCCAGACACCTCCATTCGAAATTGGGCTGTTACTACCGAATCCAATGCCTGCCACTGGTAAACGTGACTATTCAAATCAACTTCCTCGATGGTTTGCCATTCATTCCTATTTATACTCATTTCGAGAACTCCTAAGCTGGAATTAAGTGTGCTTTCCCAGCGGGGAAAATAAGACTCACGGGTTTTGATGACATCCGATGAGGTTGGAAACGTAAACCGAAAAGACTCGGCCTCTTCAAAGTCATAACTTATACTGAAAGCATGGCCGAAAGCAGCCTCAGATTTGGCTGTCACCTGAATTTTATAGTTTCCAGGGGCAGGACTACTAAGTGTAATAAGCTCGATATTATTCAGAACGTCATCACCTCGAACCGCTGTTTTTTTTAGTGAGTCAACAGACGGAAATGGACTGAGAATCCACGGCTCTATCTCTTTGCCTGTACTCAATTCTATGAGCCTCGCATCAAGATCGTACATCAAGGCGAATGCATCATTGACCAGTGCCGGTGGATCAATCCATGTTAATGACATTCTGAACTCAGTAGTATTTTCAGGAATCTCCAGCTCAAATTCAAAACTACCGGCATCATCCAGATTCGCTTCTATATATTGTCCTTGTTGCAGAACGTTAAGGCTGGAAGTAGCGTTTACAGCACCAAAACCAGACTCGAAATCAACCCCCTCATTCATTACATCGTCCGCTCCGGTAATCAGCAAGGATTTTATTAATGCAGAAGATGGATATTCTGAATGCTTTTTGAAATACGCTTGCTGCAACATAGTAGCCACACCTGTAGTTATTGCAGCTGCATCGGAGGAGCCTGCTCCTGCATAAGCTACTAGTTCAGGCTTAACCCTTCCATCGTAAGCCGGACCTCTTGAACTGATCTGAGGAACATCTTCAAATCGATCCAGCGCTCCTACAACCAGAACATTTTTAGCCATTTTGAAACCACCGGTAAGCGTAGCGAATGATGGTATCCCATTGTATATGCCTCCTTCACCAATTTCCTGCCCCTGATTACCGGAAGAAAATATATGGAGCACCGTCGGATTATGGTTTGCAAACCGATCGTATGCCTCAGCCTCCAGTGAATACATTTGTTCCGATTCAATACCGTAAGAGTGATTTTGAACGAGGATATTATTCTGACCGTAATAAGACTCTTCATCAGGAAACAGGTTTTCAAATGAAGTAGAACTGAAATTTACTTTCGGCACTACTCCCTTTCCTAATTCAGATGAATTTCCTGCGCCTCCAATGATGGTGGCCATTTGAGTGGAATGGTCAGCTATCTCTTCATTTTCGAATCCACTGATGACATTTCTGTTTCTGAGATCAATATCGTTAAAGTCGAACTGCTGCTCTTTAACTGAAACCAGCATTCCCTCACCATTCAGTTCAGGAAATTGATGCTGGACAAGATTAATTTTATTAACCGACAGATCCAGATAGTTAATTCTAGTCTCCACAAATGGCTTTTTCTCCGAAAGGTCAGCGAAAGACACGCTCTCGGAGTCTATTATTTTTTCAATGATGCTCTTTTTCAGAATCAGCTTTGCATAATCTCCCTGAACAACGGAATGACTGATATCGTGATCAAACTCTTCACAAAGTCTCTGAAAATGATTTTTATCCAATATCTTCAGTTGTATGGATAACTGACCTCCTTTGCGGTTATTCAGGCTTTGAAGAAGCTTTGAAGAGCACTTCCATTCAAAGCCGTTGACTGATACCTCATTAATGTTGCTCTCCACTCTGTCCGGCTGATTTCTTCCAACTTTGACAATAGCTCTATCGGCTCCAACTCTTCTTATAATTTGAGTACTTTCCCATTGTGGCAGATCTTTAATATCAATAAGCTTAAAAGTACTTTCAGTTCTGTTATTATTCAGTTCAGATTGATGATAAATGGAAAGGCTTTCTTTGAAATCGGATTGGGCATACAGATAATCACTAGAAACCTTTATCAGGTACAAAATGAGGCATAATCCATATTTCCAAATATTCCGTTCAAAGTCCATAGCAGGATTAAAAAAATAGTGTTTTAGAGATACCTACTTTTCCAAAAAGTAAATAATATTAAAAAAATTAATATTAATAACCGACTACTGAATGTATGTAAATTGAACTTTTTTAAGAATATCCGTATTTCTATGCTATCATATTTGAGCAAGAAAGCTCTCTCGGCTAGCTATTTCTTAATCTTTTATAAGCCTGAAATTCTACTCCTGATCTGTTTCGACGGATAGATATTTCCAGCAAATGGTTGCCAGTACAGCCCCTATTACTGGAGCAAAAATATAGACCCATAACACTCCTATACTTCCTGAAAAGATCGCCGGCCCTAAAGATCGGGCCGGGTTCATGGAGGCACCAGAAATTGGACCTGCAAATAAAGCCTCCAAAAGAACTGTAAATCCAATAATGATCCCTGCTAAAGCGCCAACCTCCTTGCCTTGGTGAACCACCAATAAAATTACGAGCATCAATAAAAATGTAAGAATAATCTCCAAAATGAAGCTTTGCTCAATGCTACCAAAGGGCACCGTATCACCATAACGACTCAAATTTGGAAACATCACGTACAAAGTCCCACTTGCTGCTGTGGCACCAGCACATTGGCTGAGTATATAACCAGGTACTTCTTTTCTTATTTCAGGATTAATAATCGCAAAAGAAATGGTAACTGCCGGATTGATGTGAGCTCCGGAGATATTTCCAAAACTGTAAACCATTGCGGTTACAATAAGTCCAAATGTAATGGCAATACCTAAATGTGTTACGGCCCCACCACTAATCTCATTGATTACAACAGAACCCGCTCCACAAAACACCAGAAAATAAGTACCGATAAATTCAGAAAGCAGTTTCCTCATAGATGCTTTTCAGCAAAATCGGAAGAAAATTCTTTAATCTGTTCCCTTACCTCACGAAATTCTTTCAATATTTCTTTCACCGTGCCTGAAGCAGCAGCAGGATCGGTAAAATTGTGATGAATTTTCTCAGCAGTTGTAGGGAAAACCGGGCACCTTTCCTTTGCGTTATCGCATACAGTTAGTACAACGTCAAAATTGACTTCAGCATATTCATCTACATTATTGGATGTATGCTTTGATATATCAACACCATCTTCGTTCATCACTCCTACTGCGATTGGGTTCACTCCATGCACCTCTACTCCAGCGCTGTAGATTTTGGCTTTATCACCTGTATATTTTTGAAGATATCCGTGTACCATCTGGCTCCTGCAAGAGTTACCAGTACATAAAACAAGTACGTTTTTCATATCAGTAGTTTATAATCTGGTTTTGAAGTTGAATAAATTATATCACTTCACGACTGCGAAGAATATCAAGTTTCTGTTAATCATTTAACAGCATCCGGTTCCCGGAACGCAAGTATTCTCTGCTTTAGGCCTAATGTTTGAAAGCCTGACTCTTGGCTTTTCAGAAGGGACTCCACACTTATCTTTTGCCAGGCAATTCGTTCTTTTTGAGAGCAATTGAAAGTTTCCATTAGTAAAGTCCAAAGAATAGGTTCCAATCGTATCCGACTGGTATTCAACCTCAACATCAAGGTCATCAAGCCCCAGTTTAGTTTCTGCAACTTTTATAATCTGGTTCATTTTGTCAGGCGTAATTCTATGGTCGTAATCATTAGCTTCCCACAACTGAAAGTTGATCACTTTTTCATCTCGAAGCGTTCCTCCGCAATCAATAAACCGTTTGTTAACGATTCCGATCTCGGTCACATGAAAATGACTGGGAACAGCTGATCCATCAGGTAATTGAAAGTTTACTGAACCGGTTGCTGAAAGGGCGGTTTTTATTTCTGATAGTCTCATAATTATAAATTGAATTTAACAACAGGAATCATTAGGGTTTTTATACTGATCAAAAAGTGAAGCAAGCATTTCTTTTACCTGAAGCCATCGCTGAGGATTGATACAATAACTCATACTTGACCCTTCAATATTCCCTTGTATTAAACCTGCTTCCTTGAGCTCCTTAAGATGCTGACTTATAGTTGCCTGGGAAAGGCCAACTTCCTGAACCAGATCACCATTAATACAGGCGTTTATTTTCAAAAGGTGCTGAATGATTGCAATCCTCGCCGGATGCGCAAAAGCTTTAGCCACTCTGGAAAGTTCATTCTGCTCAAGCGAAAAAAGATCAGTCTTTGTTACACCCATTGGTAAATTGCTTTATTGCAATATTACGATTATAAATTTAATATGTTTTAAGAATTACTATATTTTTAGTCTGATTTTCTTTAAGTAAGCATGATATTCAACACCCATCCTGTTCCAGAACGACACTCTAAATATATAGAAGCCATATTTCACTATGAGCATTTTATACCAGATCATTCCGTAGAAAGGGTTGTTCCAACCGGTCATCTGTTTCTCATCTTCGAGCTGGACGGTATGGAAAGGAATACATTTGACAATGAGACTTTAAAGCCAAACGCAAGCTTTACCAGAGTCTGGGTTTCGGGTATGCACAAAAAGTACATATCAATATCTGCTCATCGTGACTCCGAGATGTTTGTCGTACAGTTTAAGGGACACGGTGCTTACCCTTATTTTCACTTTCCCATTCAGGAGATTAACGATAAGGTTATTGCGGCGGAAGAAATTCTGGGAAGCGAAATTCTGGAATTGCACAAAGAACTGAAAGAAACCACGGGTAAAGCTGATAAATTCTCTCTGGCTGAAAAATGGCTGGACAGCAGGTTTCAGGATAGTAAGCAACCTTCCGAAGAACTTGTAAAAGTCATCGAAGCTTTGCGAAAGGAACCCGTTGGAAAGCATGATGAGATAACACAAAGTTATCCAAATACTCAAAAGCACCTGATTGACCAGTTTAAAAAGTATGCTGGCCTGACTCCGAAATATTATCAAAGGATTCTAAGGTTTAATGAGATTTTTCAGCAAATGAAAACCGAGCAGTCGGTTTCGTGGGCCCAGATAGCCTATCAGTGTGGCTTTTCAGACCAGTCCCATTTTATTAAGGAGTTTAAACACTTTTCAGGTTTTAATCCTGAAAAGTTCATTCAGCAGAACTACAATCCAGACGAGCCCAACTTTTTTCCACTAGATCGCGAAGGTTAATTTTTTTCTATCAGCATAATTCCGAAGATGTTATGCTTGCATAAAAATCAATTTTATGGACGTAACTACTGCATTTACATCAATCAACTGGCTCTCCGTAATACTGGCAGCTTTTCTTTCATTTGTTATAGGTGGTGTCTGGTATGGACCACTTTATGGAAAAGCATGGATGAGTGAATTTAACTTTTCAGAAGAAGATTTAAAAAAACGGAATCTCCTCAAAACATTTGGCCTCTCTTTTCTTCTCACTTTTATCGCAGCCATCAATCTTGAGATGTTCATAGGCACTGAAGCCAATGCTTTGTTTGGAGCTATGGCCGGATTCTTTGCTGGTTTTGGGTGGGTCTCAACTTTTTTAGGCATCTTATATCTGTTTGAAATGCAAAGCCTGAGGGCTTTCCTGATTAATGCAGGATATTGTACAATTTCATTAACGATAATGGGCTTGATCCTCGGTACTCTTTAAAAACATATCATGGAAAAAGGACTGCTTGAAAAAACAGGAAAATCGCTAGAATACTGGATTGATGTTGTCAAAAAATCCGGTATTGAAAAGCATAAGGAGATTATCAATTTCCTTAAAGCCGATCATGGATTTACTTATGGATTTGCCAATTTTGTCGCATTGAAATCCAAAGGTTCTGATGCCGGTTCGATTGATGATAAAGATCTGCTTACCAATCAGTACAAGGGAAAAGAAGATCTGAAACCCATCTATGAAAAGCTGATCGAAAAGATATCTGCCATTGGAAGCGACGTTACCACGACGCCAAAGAAAGATAGCGTTAGCATCATTCGTAAAAGGCAGTTTGTACTCATAAAGCCGGCTACGAAAACCAGAATTGATCTTGGATTGAAGATCAAGGATAAACCAACGACGGATCGATTGGAAAACTCTGGCCCTTTTGGAACCATGTGCACGCATCGGGTTAGACTTTCTTCCGTGGAAGAGGTTGATGATGAATTAATGGGCTGGGTCAAAGAGGCTTATGAAAAAGCATTATAATGCTGAAACGCTATTAAAATGCGTCATTCTCGAATCTCGCCTTAGCGAGATATCGGGAATCCCTTTTTAATCGAAAAGAAAATATGACTTAAATTTTTAGTGTAAGAGATACCAGTATTTTTTCTTTCTCTTTTTAAAACTTAATCTGAATTTTTAAATAAAAAACTGGTGTGACGCAGAAAAAAAGATCCTTAGAGAAGAAAAAAATAGATAATCTTGTCCAAAAACTGGAACTTCAACCTCACCCGGAAGGTGGTTTTTTTAAAGAAACTTATCGATCGGAACTTATTGTAGAACCCAAGTCTTTCAATGCAAAAAGGAATGTTTCAACAGCAATCTATTTTCTTCTGACTGCTGAGAACTTCTCGGCTTTTCACAAAATAAAAAGCGATGAACTCTGGCATTTCTATCAGGGCGATCCTCTTGAAGTGATTATTCTGGAAGAAGATAAAGTTCAAACCATAAAACTTGGTTCAAATCTTGAAAAGGGAGAAACCTTTCAGGCCGTAGTTTCAGCCGGTTCATGGTTTGCTTCAAGGGTTACAAAGGGTGGTAAATACTCGCTTGTGGGATGCACCGTAGCCCCGGGCTTTGACTTTGAAGATTTTGAATTGGCTCAGAGAGTAGAGCTCATTAAATCATATCCAGAACATTCCGATCTTATTACAGAAATGACGCGGAGTTAGAATATCAGGCCACCAATCAAAATTTACTAACCCTCTAAAAGTTTATTTACAGAACTCTTATACGTTTGTCCGACAGGAATTTCGTGATCACCAATAATAATCCGGTTACCCTCTATCAGTTTGATTTTCTCAAGCGCTACAATAAAAGATTTGTGTACTCTCATGAAACCATCTGATGGCAACATGGATTCGAAGTTTGATATTTTTTCATGACTAATAATCATTTCGTCCTTCAAATATAGCTTAGTGTAGTTTCCGTACGCTTCCACATATAAAATATGATCTGCTTTAACCTGATGATATTTTTTATCCCCTTTAATAAAAAAGCTCTCAAGAGATGTTGAGACGTTTGGTTGAGCAGGCTGAATGCTTTGAGTTTTTGGTGATGCAATAGCTTTGTTAATAGCCTTCACTAGTCGATCGAAACTAAATGGTTTCAATAAGTAGTCTGAGATGTTTAGCTCATACCCTTCTAATGCAAACTCTTTATAAGCCGTAGTAACAATTACTTTAGGAGGATTTGTTAAGGTTTTCAAAAAGTCAAATCCTTTGAGCTTCGGCATATTGAGATCGAGAAACATAATATCTACGGTCTCTTTATTGAGGAATTGCATCGCTTCCATGGCACTATAGCAGTTTTGTTTCAGTTCGAGATGAGGTAACATACTGCAAAATTCCTCGATCAGCTCATGTGCCAGCGGCTCATCGTCTATGATAATATAAGTGATCATTTATATATGGTCAATTCTACTCGAAATACATTGTTCTCTTCTGTAATATTAAGATTATGCTTCTTGGGATAGGTCAGCTCTAATCTGTGTTTCAGGTTTTCCAGTCCAATACCTTTCTCTTCTGTTATTTGATTCGGGTCAAAATTATTCTCGATGTCAAATTGTATGGTCTGTTCATTACTTTTTAAACTCATTTTAAGATAGGCACCATCCGATAAGGTTTCAATACCATGTTTGATCGCATTTTCCAGCAGAACGATGAACATTAAAGGAGCGATTTCCTGATTAGGATCTATGGAATGATCGAATGAAGTATCTATCGGTTTTCGATACCGGATTTTATGTAGATCGATGTAGCTTTTGAGGTATTCAACTTCGTCCTTCAGTAATACAAAATTCTTTTTCCCTTCATAAATGGTATAACGCATCATATCGGAAAGCTTAAGCACCACTTCCGGAGCCTTTTCCGATTGTTTTACCGTAAGCGAATACAGGTTGTTTAAGGTATTGAAAAAGAAATGAGGATTGATCTGTGTTTTCAGCAAATCCAGCTCCGCTTTAGCTTTACCTTCCTGAAGCGATTTCAGCCATTTCCATTGCTCATACGCCCAAATCAAAAGGAATACTGGAACAGGAATAAACAATAAGATCAGTGCTGTTTCCTTTCCATCGGCAGCGTAAGCCTCATAGCTCATGGATGTTAACCTTACAAACGAGAAATACGCAAGTATGATGACGTAAACACCCGTTAACCAATACCTGTATTTTCTGAAAAAAGCAGGTGAGATCACATAAAGCACTCCCATCCAGAAAGCAACAAACAATATAAACGTGAGGGGATTATCAGGAACGTCAGCCGAGGAATCTATAATGAGGATTGCAATAAAAAATGCAATCAGGCCGAATAGCTTAAAGATTGTTTTCTTATGCTTTTTCAGGTACTCAAAATTGTGAATTGGTAATGCGAAAGCTAAAGACCAAAATGCAAAACCAGCTATGTTCTCCATCCACTGGCTATTATCGATCCTTATAAAACCTATGTACTCCAGCACTATTCTTAGAGCAAGTGTGATGAGAATGCCAATACCAAATGCTTTATATCTTCTTAAAAAACTAATCATGCTTCAAAATTAAAGCTACATCATACCTACCGAAACATTATTGATGAGCCTGCTATAAATCAGTACAAACAACACTACTATCTGCATCAACCGGATTAATGCCTATAACACTAGTGTTCAAAATGATTATGATCAGGTAGATCAATCTTATTGGACAGCTATTCAATACACTTTTAGGTTAGCCGCTGAATTAACGAATAGCACAATGAACAGACTCACGATTACAAATCTATCCAAGACCTACCCTAATGGAGTAAAGGCACTTGATAATGTATCACTGACCATCGATAATGGCATGTTTGGCTTGTTAGGAGCTAATGGAGCAGGCAAATCTTCTTTAATGCGGACGATTTCCTCTTTGCAGGCTCCGACACAGGGAACGATCACTTTCAATGAAACGGACATCATTGAGCAACCACAATTTATTCGTAATCAATTGGGTTATCTCCCTCAGGAGTTTGGGGTATATCCAAAAGTCTCAGCTGAAAGGCTGCTGGATCATATGGCCGTACTCAAAGGCATTGTCAACAAGTCGGATAGAAAAGAACAGGTAACAGCGCTCTTACAACAGGTGAATTTATACCAGCATCGTAAAAAAACAGTTTATTCCTTTTCAGGAGGCATGCGTCAACGTTTCGGGATTGCTCAAGCCTTACTCGCTAACCCACAACTGATTATTGCAGATGAGCCTACCGCAGGTCTCGATCCTGAAGAGAGAAATCGATTCCTAAATCTACTTAGTGAAATTGGCGAAAATGTAGTGGTTATTCTCTCCACCCATATTGTCGAAGATGTTCGCGATCTCTGTAAGAATATGGCGATTCTTTTTAAGGGTCAGATTGTATCAAAAGGTAATCCTGCTGAATTGATAAAAAACCTGGATGGAAAAATCTGGAATAAAATTGTTAAAAAAGACGATGTTCCAGCCCATAAAAATGCTTTCCGTGTCATCTCATCCAGGCTGGTTTCGGGAGAAACTCAAATTCGTGTTTTATCCGACAGATTGCCCGCTCATGGATTTGAGCTCGTTCAGCCAAGCCTCGAAGACCTTTATTTCACCACGATATCCAATCAATAATCCTTAAAACCGCATCAACGATGTTTAGTCAATTATTACATTTTGAAGCATTTTACCAGTTTAAGCAAAGGGCTTTCTTATTGCTTGCTATACTCTTTGCGTTTTTTGGTTACATCACAGGATCCAACGGCTTTGCCCCGGCTGATATCAACTTCAACTCGAGTTATCATATCAATAATTATGTTGGCTTATTTTCCTTAGGCAGTGTTTTCATCATCATGTTTTTTGCCGTCAATAGCGTTCTGCGAGATGGTCATTATAAAATGGATGGCATTGTTTACAGCAGTTCGATACAAAAAAGTCAATTCTTCTGGAGCCGTTTTATGGGAACCTTTCTCTTTAGCCTACTCGCATTTACTCCATTTTTATTAGGTATGATGGCAGGACAGCTTAGCTCCCCGTTAGACCCCGAGCGTCTGGCGCCATTTGACCTGATGGTTTACCTCCAGCCCTGGCTGATCATTATCTTACCTAATGTTTTCATTTGTTCCTCGGTAATATTTTCCATCAGCATTCTAACAAGAAGTAATATAGCCACATACATTGGAGCCATAGCTATCTATATGCTATACTTCATCTGCTCAATTTTTCTAAACTCTCCGTTAATGGCTCAATCCGTGCCTGCTTCTCCCGAAGCTATGGCCATAGCGGCATTGGTGGACCCTTTCGGTATATCCGCTTTTTTTGAGCAAACACAGTTTTGGACCCCATTTGAAAAGAATACCCAGTTGCTTTCTTTTTCAGGACTTTATATGTGGAACAGAATCCTGTGGTTAGCAATCTCTCTGGGGCTTCTTTTGATAACCTACCAGCTATTTTCATTCAGAAAGCTCAACCAGAGTATTAAAAAAAGCAGGAGCTCTTATGATCACAAAACAGCTCCTACTGCATACAAACCCATTAGTCCTGCTTCCAGCATTAAAACAAATAAAGCCTCATTATTGTCTCTTTTAAAGTTGGAGTTGAGTGCTACACTTAAAAGCCTGCCCTTTATCGCTATAATACTTATCTGGCTTGTAATCACTGTTTCGGAAATTTATTCCCGAATTTTTGAAGGAGGTCAATATCACGATAGCCTGTACCCGCTAACCAGTTTACTGATTGAAAATATGGTAGATCCATTGAGGTTTCTAAGCCTTGTTTTAATCATTTTTTATAGTGGCGAGCTGGTTTGGCGAGAACGATCTCTCCATTTCAACGGAATTATTGATGCCACACCAACCTCTAACTGGGCTTTCTTTGTATCTAAATTTATAGCACTTCTTCTTCTCCCTGCCTCCTTAATAGCTACAGGAATCATCATTGGCCTTGGATTTCAGCTGGTCAATGGATTTTCAGATGTAGAAATATGTCTGTACTTTTCCATGTTTTACTACAACGGCATGCAGCCTTTCCTGTTTTCCGTGATGGCTGTATTTATTCAAAGTATCACTCGAAACAAATACTTTGGAATGGGAGTCACGGGAGTTTTACTCTTAGCCGTTTTTCTATCAGGGTACATTGGGATCGAACACCCTATGTTCCGTTTTGGATACCTGCCTGATGTTGGGTACAATAATATGACTGGCTTTTCCGGAGAAAGCCTTGAATTTCTTCACCTGTCATTATACTGGACTGGATTGGCAGGAATTCTTGTGCTAATCTCTTTCAGGCTATGGCAAAGAGGTATGGAGCAGAACCTGATTTTACAATTAAAATCTGCAGTGGTCAACTTTAAAAGATGGGAACGTATCTGGCTGGCATCTTTTTTAATTCTATTTGCGTCTGCAGGTGCAACTGTATTTTACAATACGAATATCGTTAACGACTATACCACATCTATCGATAATTTGGATTTCCGTGAAGACTATGAACGAAAATTCAAACGTTATGAAGACCTGCCATTTTTGTATCATCAGGATATGAAGGTTTTAGTAGATCTCTATCCTGAAGAAAACAGATATCATGTCAAGGCGGAACATACGATGGTCAATAGAGAAGATCATCCTGTCCAACAATTGTTTATCACCGCAAGGGTTCCTTTAGAAGATATAAAGCTTGAAAATGCTGAGCTTATAGAATACGATGCTGAATTCGATACATACCTTTTTGAATTTAAAAATGAAGTTCAGCCCAATCAGTCTGTTTCGTTGAGTTATAAAATTGACTATCAGGCAGATGGATATGAAGTCGATCGATCCATAGTTGACAATGGCACTTATCTTTCACATCGCAGTTTTGAGCCATTTTTAGGATACAGGTCAAGTCGGGAAATCACCGATAACTTCGAAAGAGAAAAACGTGATCTACCCCGCAGGGAGCAAGAGGAAGTTAACGATGGGCATCTGGGTCTGGATGAAATCAGGCTTGGAAGAGTCAGCTATGAAGCAATCATTTCCACTTCAAAAAATGAGATAGCTGTTGGTTCCGGTAATCTGATAAAAGAATGGAAGGAAAACGGGAGGAACTATTATCATTACAAGGCAAATCATAAGATAATGCCAACATTAGGGTGTTTTTCATCGGGTTATGAGGTGCAGAAAACTAGTTACAAAGGAATTAATATTGAACAGTATTATTATCCTGCTCATAATTACAATATTGATTCTATAACCTCCAGCATTAAAGAAACACTTAACTATTGCATTAACAATTTTGGAGCTTATTCCTCAGATTATATTCGAATATTAGAAGTTCCCGCTCATTGGTCCTTTGGGGGCTTTGCCCATACTAATGTGATAGCTATGACTGAGGATCGATTATATCTAACAGATATCAGAAATACTAGAGGTTTTAATCTGGTTGCAAAAAGAACCATTCACGAAGTAGCTCATCAGTGGTGGGGGCATATTCTATCGCCAAAAGTTGCAGAGGGAGCTAGTGTACTGGTCGAAGGATTTGCCAAATATACAGAGGCGGTAATTATGGATAAAATCTATGGGAAAAGAGCCATCTATCAGCTGGGTGAAACGGCTAACCGCACTTATTTTACAGGAAGGGCTTGGTCTTCCGAAGCGGAACCGCCTTTGTATCTTGTAAATGGACAAAGCTATCTCTCTTATGGCAAGAGTTATAATGTGCTGATTTCCATAAGAGACCTAATTGGAGAAGCAAAGCTGAATCAGGCTATTAAAGCTACTACCGATCGTTACAGAGATGATATTGAATTCAGTGCTACTTTACTTGAATTCCTAGAAGAACTCTGTAAAGTATCACCTGAAAAATACCATCGTTTGATTAATGACTGGTTCAAACGAGTCATCACCTACGATTTATCAATTGATGAATCTTCGCATCGTGAATTAGAAAATGGTCAATATGAAATTACTATGACCGTTAATGCCAAACGTTTCGAAACACAGGAATCTGGAGAAACCACGTCCATAGAAATCAATGAGCCCATCCAGATCGGTATGTTTGACCGCCACCCAAGTTTAATCAACAACAGTACGGAACCAATATATTTGGAAGCTAATATTATTTCGAACGATCAAACAACCATAAAGCTTGTCATAGATGAATTACCTCGCTATGTATCTATCGATCCTTTTGGCACCCGGACAGATGAGAATATTAATGATAATACCGTAAAGCTTTAGACAGGATATTTTAACGTTATGTTCAATACAGGAGTAACCCTATTTAGTACTTTGCATCTGAACGTTACGATATATAGAGGTGTTTATCATAAATTAATAAACTGAAAAATGAGTCAATCTGTCATTAAAACCATAAAGCCACTTGGGTTTCCTTGGGCTACTCAGGATCCATTTCTTTTCTGTGTCTATCATAAAGATGATTACCCTGAAGGGAATGAAGGTATGGGGCCAAAAGCTTCTTTGGAGGGTAGAAATATCGGACAGGATTTTACCATAAAAGATGGATGGAGAATGTACCATGGAAGTAAGGTTCCGGGATTCCCTCAGCATCCTCATCGAGGTTTTGAAACGATCACCGTAGTTCCTGAGGGGCTCGTTGACCACTCGGATTCCATGGGGGCAACGGGTAGGTTTGGTAAAGGAGATGTTCAATGGATGACCGCGGGAAAAGGAGTATTGCATTCGGAAATGTTTCCACTGATCAATCGGGATAAACCCAATCCGTTATTGCTTTTTCAGATCTGGCTGAACCTTCCGAAAAGAAGTAAATTTGTAGAACCACATTATAAAATGCTGTGGGATGATATGATCCCAACTTATCAATCACCAGATGGAAAAACAGAAATCGATGTGATTGCAGGAGAAGTCAATGGAACGAAAGCGCCCTCTCCTACTCCGGATTCCTGGGCTTCAGACCCTTCTAATGAAGTGGCTGTTTGGCTGATCAGAATGAAACCGGAAGCAGAGTTTGAATTACCTGTTTCAGGAACTGAGATCAACCGATCCATTTATTTTTATGAAGGAAATGAATTGAAGATCAATCATACCACTTTGGTGATCGATCAGGGAGCAGATCTTCATGCTGATCAAAAGACCATATTGAAAAACGGAAATCAGGAAGCTCGATTGCTATTGCTACAGGGCAAACCGATTGGTGAGCCTGTCGTGCAGCACGGCCCTTTTGTGATGAATACCCAGCAGGAAATTATGGAAGCCATGCAGGATTATCAGAGAACCCAGTTCGGAGGATGGCCATGGCCTGAAAATGAATTTGTTCATCCTAGAGAAAAAGGACGGTTTGCGAAGCATGCGGATGGGGCTGAGGAGATTAAATGAGTTGGGAAGTTAGGGTTTTAGGAAGTTAGGTTCTTGGGGATTTGGGTGTTAGCTTTTTAGCAAATTGCTATCTCTTTCGGGATATTGATTCATTCGGTTAAGTAAAAATAAAATGCATCAACTTCTCTCTAGATGAGGGATTAAGGGAGCTGTAATAAGCTTGGTTTAAAAACATCCGATGTCTTGAAGATATCGGATGTTTGGTCTTTACATTAATAACTGATCGTTGTTAATTATTAATTGAAGAGAAAGTCCTTATCCTTAAACCTTGGATTAGGATAGGTATAAAAGCCTTTTCCAGTCTTAACGCCTAGTTCGTTTTTATCAATGTAAGTCTTTAAAAACTCTGCGAATCGCTGGCTTTTAGCATCTTTCTGATTATGGCTCACATGCCAGGCAGTATCCAGTCCAATTTCATCGAGAATCCCGAAAGGCCCCATAGGCATTTTGAAATTACCCATCCAGGATCGGTCGATGTCTTCAATAGAAGCAATATCCTTCACCGCAAGGTTTCCAGCTGCGCCAATTACCGCCATCAGCATGGAGTTAAATAGATAACCCGGATTTTCTTTCTCAACCAGAACAGGAATTTGATCAAGCTTTTTCCCCATTTCCATCAGAAGGTTAACCACTTCTCTATCCGTCCCGGGGTGTGGCATTACATCCACAACGTTAGCGAAAAAAACATCATGGAAATGAAAGGCGCAGAACTTCCCGGTCCTGCCTACAAAATCCAGAAACATGGATGGCAGCATATAAGAAGTATTGGTTGTAAAGATGGTATGATCCGGACAGAGACCATCAAGTTTTTCCCAAGCACTTTTCTTAATGTTAAGGTCTTCTGTAACAGATTCATTTACGAAGTCTGCATCCCGTGTTGCTTCCTCCAGATTAGCTGTAAACTGTATTCTGGAAAGGACTTCATTTACCTTCCCGGTAAATCTTTTTTCCTTTTCTAGGTGGCTTAAAAGCTTTAAATGGGTCTGTTTTGCTCTTTCAAAAGACTTTTCTGAAATATCGTAGATCTTCACATTAAAACCGCTGATTGCTGCTTGTAGTCCAACACGCATACCTAAAGTACCGGCTCCTAACACAAGGAAGTTTTTAATATCCTCCACTTTCATAATTTGTATTTTTATACTTGTAGTGAACTAATTCTATTCTTTTCTAAAGCTTTTATACCCGTATCTCCACACGCATTAATCACATGGATCAGTTGCCCAAACCGAGCATCTTTGGTCAAACCTTCCTTAAAACGCTTGTAAATCTGCTGTCCGATTACTGCAATTTTATAAAGCCCAAAGACGTAATAGAAGATGGCATTCTTAACTTCGGTTTCAGTAATTTCCTGATAGTAATCCAGTACCTGAGCCCTTGACCGGTTACCCGGTAGTGAAGTGACATTAAACGGTTTAAGAGCAGAATGATCATCTGCCTCAGACCAGTAGGCCAAAGTAGTTCCCAAATCCATAAAAGCATCACCGACTGTCGCCATCTCCCAATCCAGAACAGCTAACACCCTGAAATCATTGTTTGGATCGACGACAAGGTTATCATACTTGAAATCATTATGGACAAAGGCTATTTTTTGATCTGCTGGTATGTTTTTGTTGAGCCAGTCTTCCATTTCCGAAAGACCTTTAATATCATCAGTCTGTGCATTATGATACCTTTTGATCCAGCCCTTTACCTGACGTTCCACATAACCATCTGGTTTACCCATGGAATCCAGGCCGATCTTCTGAAGGTTAATTTTATGTAACTGAGCCAGCGTATCAACAGTAGCTTTTGATAGCTTTTCGAATTGACTTGATCCTACTTCGCTTGGAATTGGTTTTCCTGCCCGAAGAATCAAACCATTTACTTTTTCCATGATGTAAAATGGTGATCCGATTACGGATTCGTCTTCAGTGAAATAAACAGGTCTTGGAACAGGGAAATGTGAATTCAGGGATTTTAGCACCTTAAACTCCCTTCCCATATCATGAGCAGATTTAATATTGGCTCCTCTCGGAGGACGACGAAGTACCAATTCCTTATCTTCTGAAATGAGAAGATAAGTCAGATTAGAATAACCTCCGGGAAACTGTCTTATTTCTTTTATCACTGAAGAATCCTCTAACTCATTTTTCAAATGAGTATTCAATTTTTCAAGGTCAATCTCCTCTCCTATTCTTATTTCAACAGATTCGTCTTTCATGAATTGATTTATTTATAAGATTCTTCCTAACGTCAGAATGACTCCTAGATTAAACTTTGATGCAAAACAGCTAGTACTGCCTATTGAATCTAAAACTCCTAATTTTTAATTTTTAATTCATAATTACGGAGAATACTTCTTGCCAGTACTGATTTATGGACTTCATCCGGTCCATCATAAATCCTGGAACCCCGTTCGTGTCTATACCAGAAAGAAAGGATCGTATCATCTGTAATCCCGAGTGCACCATGAACCTGTATAGACTTATCCAGAACGTTCATTAATACGTCTGAAACGAAAAACTTGATCGTAGAAATATCTTCTTTGGCTGCCTTTTGCCCTTGATTCTGCATCTTATGAGCAGCATGCAAAACCATAAGTCGGGCCGCATTAATACCTGCTTTGCTTTCTGCAATCCAGTTTTGAATGGTTTGCTTGTCACTCAACGGCTTTCCGGGTGACAATTCCCTTTCAACAGCCCTTTTACACATGAGATCCAGCGCACGCTCACAGATACCGATCCAGCGCATACAATGATGAATACGTCCAGGGCCCAATCGTTCCTGTGCTAGCTTAAATCCGTCTCCTTCCGATCCGATTATGTTTTCAGCAGGAACCCTGCAGTTGTTAAATCTAACCTCAGCATGGCTAAGGTATCCACTTCCTTCGTCACCCATAATCGGAATGTTTCTGACCAGTTCAAATCCATTCGTTTTAGTAGGAACGATGATCATACTCGCTTTGGCGTATCTGTTATCATTCTCAGGATTGGTGACTGCCATTACGATACAAAATTCTGCTCCATCAGCAGCAGTCGTGAACCATTTGTGACCATTAATCACATATTCATTCCCGTCTTTTTTTGCAAGCGTAGACATTACAACCGGATTTGATCCGGCATGCTCTGGTTCTGTCATGGCAAAACAGGAGCGTATCTTACCTTTAGACAGGGGTTCAAGAAACTCTTCTTTCTGCTTTTCATCTGCAAACTGATGCAGGAGTTCCATATTCCCGATATCCGGAGCCTGGCAGTTAAACAGTAAATGACCAAAAGGTGATGAACCTAAAACTTCTGATAATTGAGCAAACTCTACCAGGTTAAGCCCGACCCCTCCTTCTTCAACGGAGAAATGGGGTAACCAAAAACCCATATCTTTTACCTTCTGACGCTTTTCATTCAATGTAGATTCCAGCTCAAAATAATTCGTTTGAAGCCATTGCAGTTCGAAAGGATAAACCTCGGAAATCAGAAATTCTTTCGCTTTATCAAGAATGCTTGGAAGTCTACGTGAAGAAAATAAATCTATCATACTTTTTGAAATTACTTCGAATGGGTCACCTATTCTATTAAACAGATTCCCCGGTCTCGTTCCTCGCCGTGGAATGACGTTTTAAAACCGGCGGGCTTTAACATAATTTGCAATTGTTAATTATATCGTATACCCACCATCGGCAGTATACACACCTCCAGTACAGTACGAAGCAGCATCTGAAGCCAGAAACAGTGCAATACCGATCATTTCTTCAGGCTCAGCAAACTTGGAAAGTGGTAGTTTCTGTAAAGCTGCTGAAGCAATAGCTTTATTCTTCCATAAAGCTTCGCTAAACTTGGTCTTTACAAGTCCAGGGCAGATCACATTTGCACGAATATTATCTCTTCCCATCTCTTTAGCCATAACCTTCGTAAGCGAAACTAATGCTGCTTTACTTACGCTATAAACGCCTAACTGTGGCTCAGGAGTTAGTCCTCCTACACTACTCACGTTTATGATAGAACCTCCTCCATGTTTCAAATAAGGATACGCTTTCTTGACAATCTCTAAAGGCGCTTTGACATTTACGTCCATGATCTTATCAAAAGCAGTGGTTGTAGAGCGGACCAAAGGGCCAAACTCAGGATTGGCAGCAGCATTATTAACAATAATGTGTAAAGCATTGAACTTAGAGGTCGTTTCCTTGATCAACTTATCTATATCTTCTTCCTTACCTACATTGGCCGCAATTCCATGAACAGCAATTCCTTCTTCCTTAAACTCATTTACCGTTTCATCAACATTTTCTTGCTTTCGACTCGAAACGATTACCTGAGCTCCCGCTTTACCTAATCCATATGCTATAGCCTTTCCGATACCCTGTGTTGAACCTGTTACCAGTGCTACTTTATCTTTCAGACTAAATAACTCCTTTACATCTACTTCCATTTAATTCTATTTTTAGTATCGACAATATAGGGGTAATTCAAGAAAATTAAATGGATAGTAAGTTTGTAATATCTTCAAAAAAACTTCGTTTCAGGGTTAAACAAAACAAACCTTAATAGAATCATGAAAAAGATAATATGCTTAAGTCTGCTTATTGGGCTTTCTTTTAACACATTAGCTCAAATAAAATTTGGAGCTGGCATAAAAGGAGGGTTAAACTCTGCTAATATAGTAGAGACTAGATTACTAGATAGTAGGACAAGCTGGCATGCTGGTATATTTACAAGGCTAAAATTTAATAAACTGGCAGTTCAATTGGAAGGTATTTATTCAAGGCAGGGAGCAGATGTATCTTCTCTCCAAGTAGATTACATCAATATTCCAATTCTGGCAAAATTATATATATTAGGAGGTTTAAATGTCTTTGCAGGGCCTCAAGTAGGATTTAATATATCTGAAGAAGGATTCACAGCATTTGACCAAAACGGTAACATAGTGGAAGAGGGCGATTTATTTAAAACATCAGATTTTAGTGCAGTTTTCGGACTTGGTGTCGATCTCCCATTTAAACTTTCGATTGATGCCAGATACAATTTAGGTTTTACTGATATAAATACTATTGGTGTTAGCGGGGGTGCAAGCGAATTTAATAATCGAGTTTTTCAAATATCAATAGGGTATCTATTATTTGGATAATAGTTATTGTAATTACGTTCAATTTATCAGTTTTACGTTTAGAATTTTAACAATCAATTCCGAAACTAACTTAAGTTAACTATGAAAAAGAGCTTATTCTTTTTATGTATTCTTATTGGGTACTCTTTTAGCGCATCAGCTCAACTAAAGTTTGGAGCCGGCATAAAAGGAGGATTAAACTTTGCCAATATTAATGCTGTAGGAGACCCGGATAGCAGAACTGGTTGGCATGCAGGAGCATTCGCCCGTTTGAAGTTTACAAAATTTGCCATTCAACCAGAAGTTTACTATTCAGCGCAGGGAACAGACGACATTGATCTGGATTATATCAATATCCCGATTCTGGCTAAATTTTACCTGGTAGGAGGCTTGAATATCTTTGTAGGACCTCAATTTGGTATTCTAACGTCCGCAGAGGCGCTGTCATTAAATGTGGATGACGCATTTAATGATTCAGACTTTAGCCTTGTATTCGGTGCCGGAATTGACCTTCCCTTCAAGCTGTCCCTCGATGCCCGTTACGTTCTTGGGTTGAACGACATTAATGATAGTAACCCATTAAGTGACTTTTCTTTGGATGGTGATATTAATAATAGAGTCTTTCAAGTATCAGTTGGTTACACGTTATTCGGTAAATAATTCCTACAGATTTATGGAATTTGGCTGTAATGTGCATCTTCCAATAAAAAACTTATGAAAAAGCTCATTTTAATAGTATTTCTCTCTTATTCTTCTTTTGCTCAAAATGGCATAATTGAGGTGGAAGGGTCAGGAAAATCTTCTGCTATTCCTGAAGAAATTGTGGTTAATATTCCTGTTCAGGTGGAAGAATCATCATACTCAGAATGTTCAAAAACGCTGATCAAAAAGATTGAATCCCTAAAAAAGTCCCTTAGAAGAATTGATTTAAGCTCCGAGGAAGTAAAAACTGGAAATCTCAATGTAAGGGAAAACTATGTATACGAGAATGGAAAAAGAAAAAAGAAAGGTTATATCGGTTCCTTAAACATCCAAATAACGGATAAATATGATTCGAAGAAGCTTGGAAAGATTGTCTCTATCTTAGAAGACGACAAATACCAATTCGGATACAACACAAACTTTCAACTTTCCGAAGAGCAGAAAAACAGCCTAAATAAAGAAGCTATAACAAGGGCAGTTAAAGATGCCAAAACCAAAGCGGGCATTTTGAGTAATGCTGCTGAGGTATCCCTAGATGGTATTCTTAAGATCGAATACGTTGAAACAGAAGGATATCCCATCTATAGACCGTCATACAGACAAGCAGAATCACTGAGCTTAGCCCGATCCGATGCTCAAGTTGAGCTAGATCCTACAGAAGCTGATATTACCAGAAAAGTAAAGATCACTTTTAAGATGAAGTGATCTTTAAATCTTTAACCTAAACAAAAGCAGGAATTCCCGTGATTTCATTCCCTAAGATCAGGAGATGGATATCATGGGTTCCTTCATAAGTGATTACCGATTCAAGATTAGCCATGTGACGCATACAAGAGTAATCTCCGGTGATACCCATTCCTCCATGGATCTGACGAGCCTCACGACAGATCTCCAATGCTTTTTCAACATTATTTCTTTTGGCTAATGAAATTTGAGATGTAGTAGCATTGCCTTCATTCATCAGCTGGCCTAATCGTAGATTTAATAATTGTGCTTTGGTGATCTCCGTTAGCATTTCAGAGAGCTTCTTTTGAATTAATTGGAAGGAAGCAATCGGTTTATCAAACTGAATACGTTCTAAAGCATACCTTCTTGCTGATTCGTAACAATCCATCGCTGCCCCTAATGCCCCCCAGGCTATTCCATAGCGTGCTGAGTCCAGACACATTAAGGGGGCCCCTAACCCACTTTTACCTGGAAGCAGGTTCTCTTTAGGAACTTTAACATTATCGAAAACCAGTTCTCCTGTAGCACTTGCCCTTAAAGACCATTTGCCATGCGTCTCAGGCGTTGAAAAGCCTTCCATACCACGTTCAACAATTAATCCATGAATACGGCCTTCCTCATTTTTAGCCCAAACGACGGCAACGTCTGCTTTAGGAGAATTCGATATCCACATTTTGGCTCCATTCAGCAGGTAATAGTCACCCATGTCTTTAAAATTGGTGACCATGCCACCGGGATTTGACCCGTGGTCAGGTTCAGTTAAACCAAATGATCCAAGAAACTCCCCAGAGGCAAGCTTGGGTAAATATTTCTTACGTTGTTCTTCGGAGCCAAACTTATAGATCGGGTACATCACTAAAGAACCCTGAACGGAGGCCGTAGACCTCATACCAGAATCGCCACGTTCAACTTCTTGCATAATGATCCCATAGGAAATATAGTCCAATCCTCCGCCACCATATTCTTGGGGAATAGAAGGACCGAAAGCGCCTATATCGCCAAATTTCTTAACGATTTCATATGGAAAATGTGCATTTTGAGCCCAATCCTCAATGTTGGGAGATATCTCTCGTTTGACAAAGTCCCTGATCGAACTTCTGATCAATTTATGTTCTTCCGTAAGCAGATCGTCTACCTGGTAAAAATCCGGATGTTCGTAAGTGTCGTTTGATGATTTTGCCTGTACAGCTTTTCCGTTAGAAGTACTCATTTTAAAAACCTTCTTAGTTTTAATATTTCTTTCAAAATTACAACTTTGGGACGAATAAGTTTGTATATCATGGATAAAGCTGAAATCAGCTCTGAAGTCATTGAAAAAATAAAGGAGCTTCAAAAAAAATATGAAGCAAGCGGGCAGGACATGCTTTCCTACCTGGAAGGTTTATTACATGCCGATTATCTTAATTATTGGGATTACATCCACATCGATACTTTACTAAGTCTCCAAAATCCGAGGACTGATCTTCCAGATGAAGAAATATTTATTATCTATCATCAAATTACAGAGCTTTACTTCAAGCTGGCCCTGAATGAGCTAAAAATACTCACTTCAAATGCTGATCTTACCGCTTCTGAATTTTTACTGCGCATCAAACGGGTGATCAGTTATTTTCAGCAATTAGTGGGCTCTTTCTCCATTATGTCGGGCGGAATGTCCAAAGATGAGTTTTTAAAATTCCGAATGGCCCTTCTCCCTGCTAGTGGATTTCAATCAGCACAGTTTCGTTATATTGAGATCAACTCCACCAGTATGATCAACCTGGTTTGCACGGAAGATCAAAAGAACTGCCAAGACTCGGATGCTATCGAAAATCTTTTTGAAAATATTTATTGGAGTCGTGGGGCCACCGAATTAGCTACGGGTTTAAAAACCTTAACGCTCAAACAATTCGAGGAAAAGTATAACAATAAGTTTATTTCACTTGGTAAACGTCTTCGGAAAACGAACCTTCAAAAACTCTTCCAAAAGCATTTCAGCAATCATAAGCAAAAGGAGGAAATTATAACAGAATTACGCTCCTACGATGAACTGATCAACGTTCATTGGAGATTAGCGCACCTCAAATCAGCGGTAAGTTATTTGCAAAAGAGAGAATCGGATATAGCAGCTACCGGAGGAACGAATTGGCAAAAATACCTTCCTCCAAGCTTTCAAAAAGTGATCTTCTTTCCTGAATTGTGGAGTAAAGAAGAGAAACAGAACTGGGGAAGAACTTTTTTCACGCTATAATTTTTGTCTAAAACGGTTTATTCTTAGTCAAAATCAGGATTTTTCATGATTTTTGTGTCTTGTGATTATGTGCTGATCGCGGGAGTATGAAAAGTTTAAGTCGTAAAATATTTTTTTACGGGCTATGCCTGTATTGTGGGTTTGCGATAGGACAAACTTCTCAACCGCAAATCGTAACCTATTACGACCCTGATTCAACACGTGTAAAAGAACAAATTCAGGTCAAGTCGATTCAAAACCCAATTAGGGAAGGTTCCTATAGATCATACTTTTATTCCGGAAAACTGAAATCGGAAGGGTTCTATGTAAATAATAAGCCAGCTGGTATTTGGACCTATTATTTTGAAAATGGAAACCCTAAAATGGAAGGTGAGATCAGAAACCTATCAAATTTCGGCCATTGGGTTTATTATCATGAAAATGGCCGTAAAAAAATGGAAGGTAAAATGATCGAGGGAAAGCGTGATGGTCCCTGGAAGTTCTATTACGAAACTGGAGAGCAAAAAAGTGAAGGGGAGTTCTTAAATGGAATACGGGAAGGTCTTTGGTCGTACTTTTATGAACAGGGAGAATTAAAAGCCCAGGCGTTCTATCGAAATGGAAGAGGCTTATATAAGGAATTTTACACAACCGGAGAGGTTAAAATGCAAGGCTTGAACGTATCAGGAAAAAGTGATAGTGTTTGGAGGTTTTATTTTGAAACTGGTGGGATAAAAGCAGAGGGGCCTTATGAAAAAGGATTGAGGGAAGGTTTCTGGAAATATTATCACCCAAATGGACAGTTAGCAGCACAAGGAACATTCATTGATGGCCAGGAACAAGGAAAATGGAAATATTATTATGAAAACGGAAAACTAAGCTCGGAAGGAATAGAGATTGACGGAAAAAAAGAGGGGTATTGGAAATTGTATTATGAAACCGGGGAGTTAAAAGGTGACGGTTTCTACGAAAAAGGCTCGGGTAAGTATAAGGAATACTATGAAAGTGGTAAGCTCAAAATTGATGGATTCCAAAAAAATGGAAAGAACGATGGTACATGGACTTACTACTACGAAGAAGGAGAAATTGAAGGCAAATGTGATTTTGTGGATGGAGAAGGTACTTTCATTGGGTATTACAGTGACGGTTCCGTAAAAATGGAAGGCAAGATCAAAGATGATCGAAAGGTAGGAAAATGGAAGCTCTACAATCGTGATGGTACATTAGCAGGATACTACAACCCTGTATATGAAGATAATTTACCGGTTTACAAGGTCGCCGAAGCCAAAGAGGCTGTCGTTCCACCGAGAATAGAATATGAAAAACCGGAGTATCGCTATAAATCCAGGAGAACGGGCTATTTTACTCCAAGAGTTAATGAGTATAAAGCGATCATTCTATCCGGTAATCCTGCCTGGAGTGGAATAGGTTTTATTCCTTTTGGGATAGAATATTATATCCAGGAAAGATTGGGTTATGAACTTTTGGTTACCTATATACGTGACCCCTTTTTCACTTCCGATGCCAATGTGGATTTGAATGAGGATTATCAAAGAGGTTTTTCATTAGCTTTCCGGCAGAAGTTTTATAGTGATAATTCCAATTGGGGAATGTTTTACTTTGGCCATCAGGTGAGTTATACCAATATTAACCATTCCGCCAATATTTTGGATAGTGCTTCAATGTCAGTAAGGGATTTCACTATCCAAGCTGATGAAAATAGGTATGAGTATGGTATTTTTATTGGGGATAGGATCATGAAGAATGCCAGCGGTGGTGGTTTTACCATTGATCTCTGGATAGGAGGATCAATCGGGTACAGGAACTATCAAAGACGTTTCGAACCTTCACCTGAAAAGGAAATACTATTCAACGACCTGAATAAAGATAATCTAAGCATTCAGTTCAACTTTGGACTCAATTTTGGTTTTGCAGGCCCTCGTAGAAAATCAAGTACGATCTCGAATTAATTAGGCTTTCGATCATAGATCACAAATGAATAATCATGGGGGTTTCTTTCATCGGCTTTATGATCCTCTCTAAAAACCTCTATCCATTCAGAAAAATCAATTTTTGGGAAGTGGGTGTCCCCATCGAAAGCTTCTTTGATCTCCGTAATGATCATTTTATCTATATCCGGAAGTGATTGCTTATAGATCTCACCTCCTCCCAGGATAATAATCTCATTGAGACCTTTCCCCTCTCCTATCTTATAAGCCTCATCAAGACTATTGACCACATAAACACCGTCCGGGACTTCATAATCTTCTTTTCTGGTTATAATAATATGTGTCCTGTTTGGAAGCGGTTTTTTATTAAGTGATTCAAAAGACTTGCGTCCCATAATCACATGATGACCTGAAGTTTGTTGCTTGAACCATTTAAGATCTGCTGGCATGTGCCATACAAGATCATTATCTTTTCCTATTACTCCATTATCTGATATAGCAACTACTATCGTTTTGATCATACTTTATTTCCTTTTAAAAAATCCGTTACCTCCATTTTTCTTTTGCCTTCCGGTTGAAATTGAATTAACCTCAAAGCGTCATCACCTGTTTGAACATCCACAAAAGCTTTATCGTCACTTACAATTTCACCTGATCCAATTTCATAGTCTTCAGGGGAGTATTCAACCTTAAATATTTTATAGTTTTTATTATTTAAGGTAGTCCAGGCTCCGGGGTAGGGCGATAAACCTCTAATAAAATTCCTGAGGTCTTCAGCCTTCTTTGTCCAGTCGATCTCACAATCCTCTTTAAAGATCTTTGGCGCCTTTCTAAGCTCTTTATTGGAAGCCTGCTCCTTAAGGTGATATTCCTCATTTCTGATGGCCTCAGTGGTCTTAAGAACCAATTTGGAACCTTTAAACATTAATCGCTCGTAAAGAGACCCGACCGTATCTTCTTCCGTAATAGGTTCCTTATCCTGAAAAATGATGTTTCCTGTATCTATTTCATGCTTAAGCAAAAATGTAGTTACCCCGGTTTCTTTTTCGCCATTGATGATTGCCCAATTGATCGGGGCAGCGCCTCTATATTGAGGCAAAAGTGATGCGTGTAAATTGAATGTTCCGTACTCAGGCATATCCCAAACCACTTCCGGAAGCATCCGGAAGGCTACAACTACCTGAAGGTTTGCGTTATATGATTTTAGCTCTTTTATAAATTCGGGAGCCTTTAAGTTCTTAGGCTGTAAACAAGGAATCTCGTGTTTTAAGGCGACTTCTTTAATTGGGCTAACAGAGACTTTTTGTCCTCTACCTTTAGGCTTATCCGGAGCTGTAATTACAGCAACAACTTCATATTTATTATCGATAAGAATCTGTAATGATGGCACCGCAAATTCAGGCGTACCCATAAATATGATTTTCAAATCGCGCATGCTTCAAAGCTAGTTCAGGAATGTAGTTTTACAAAATCAATGTACCTGTTGAAGAAATTCAGTAAAGTTTTTTTATACATAGAATTATGATGTATATTTATTCTATGCATTTGAGAGAATTAATAAAAGGAACGACAGTCACCATCATTTTAAGGCTTTTAGAGGAGCATAAAGAAATGTACGGTTATGAATTGGCACAAATGGTAAAGGACTTAACTGATGGAAAAATACTTATGAAAGAAGGAAGCCTCTACCCTGCCTTACACAAAATGACTAAAGATGGAGTGATCAGCTATCGTTCTGAAACTGTAAATGGTAGGAATAGAAAGTATTATTTCATTACACCTAAAGGAGAAAAAGTAAGCAAAGAATCCAAGTATGAGCTTAAGCAATTTATGGACGTAATCGATGAAATAATATTTGGCAATCCGTTTCCAAAACTTCAGTGATATGCTCAATCAAAAAGAAATTGAAATCATACTATCCCTTCTGGAATCAAGCTCTATTGAATCGAAAGAAATTAAAGATGATCTATTCGATCATTATTGCTGTCATATCGAAAAATACATTTCAGAGGGCTTGACTTTCGAACAAGCTTTGGTTCAGGCAAACCAAAGAATAGCACCTTCAGGATTGGACGAAATTCAAAGAGAAACACAAATACTTTTAAAATACAATATCATGATTAACACAAGGCGAATCACTTATTTTCTAGGGTTTCTATTCACAACAATACTATTTATAGGAATCTTTTTTAAGCTCATGCATTTTCCGCTAGCTACTATCTTTTCATTTGTTGGACTTTTTGGACTAGCATGGATATTTATGCCCATTTTGACTTATTTAAAGCTTAAACTAAACCCACCTAAAAGAACTTTCGGTCTGGTTGCTTGGATAGCTGGCTTAGCAAGCTTGAGTACATTCGCCCTTGCTTCACTTTTTAAAATACTACATTTAATAGGAGCGGACGTTATCCTCGCATTATCCTTTCTAATTTTTACGTTTGGCTTCTTACCTTTCACATTTTTAGAAATGTATAAACGGTCTGTTGAGCAAATAAAAGCCTGATATTTGTGCTATTCAAGATTTCACTTTCAAACGCAAGAGTTCTTGACAACTTGTCAAGAAAATAAACGTCCTTTACCTTAAAGGCTACTGATATGAATGTTGGAGAGTTAAAAGCCAATTTTTCTCAAGTCCTCGATAAAGTAAAAAAGGGTGAGGAGATCATAATTACTTATGGGAAAAGAAAGAAGAAGTGGCCGTCATTGTTCCAATTGAAAAATACAAACCAAAAAAAGTCAAATTTGGTATTCTTAAAAGGAAAGCTTCTTTTAAGATCGCTGATGATTTCGAGATGGCTGATGAGTAGTTTTTAAACTCGTGAAACCCTATGAACAAGATGGGATGAAACTAATCTGGTAAGCCTCACTCAAAATCTGCGTACAAAAGGTATTTCAATCTAAGCTTTCTGAACCTATTCAGATCATCACTCCATCGTTTTCTTATTTCTGATTCGGTTTTCCCATCCATAATCCACTCTCGAAGCCAACTATTACCTGCTAGTTTATCGAAATAGCCATTGAAGAACGCTTCTTTATCCTCAGAAAGTGTATAAAACTTTATAAGATGACTAAGATCTAATTTGGCTCCTACCTCAACATTTCTTAGATCGGCTCCGTAACATTTTTGCTCTTGATGTTTAGGATATTTAGCTCCTATATTACTTTTCGGGGTAAAAGAGAATTCTCCATAGTTTTCATTTGGATAACCTATAACCTGGAAAGGGAAATCAGTTCCTCGACCTACACTCATAATCGTTCCTTCAAAAAAACATAGCGAAGGATAAAGCTTAATGGATTGTGAATTCGGTAAATTTGGAGAGGGTTTGATTGGAAGTTCATAAGGAGTTTTATGGTCCCAGCCTCTCGTTTTTATTACTTTCAGATCTGCCTGAATGGAATTCGAAAGCCAACCTTCTTTGTTGATCATTTTAGCTAACTCCCCAACCGTCATACCGTGTACCACTGGAATAGGGTGTAAGCCAACAAAAGACTCAAAACCTTTTTCAAGAACAGATCCATCAACATAATCTCCATTTGGATTTGGCCGGTCTAAAACCACAAACGGAATAACCATTTCAGCGCAAGCTTCCATGACATAGTGCATGGAACTGATGTAGGTATAAAACCTGGCTCCTACATCCTGAATATCAAAAACGACGACATCAACAGAATCCAACTGCTCCGCAGAAGGCTTCTTATTCTTACCGTAAATTGATACGATTGGAATTCCGGTTTTCAAATCCCTGGAATCAGAAACGGTTTCGCCAGCATCGGCCTGTCCTCGAAACCCATGCTCTGGTGCAAATATTTTCTGAACATCAATTCCTAAGGAAAGAAGCGTATCAACGAGATGTATATTTTCAACAACCGAAGTTTGGTTTACAACCAAAGCTACTTTTTTACCTTTCAGTCCATCCAGATATTCATCGAACTGTCCTGCACCTACTTGAACCCGGATCTGTGTATTTACTTTTTTTTCTTCAGAAACCTGAGAATTACATGAACTAATGAAGAAAGCTAATAAGATGACATTCTGAAAAAATCTCATACTTGCAAAATAAGTCAAAATGGATTTAATGTTTAGAATTTAGAATTACAGTTAGCCTATCTTTAAATTTTCTGACATTTGCGACGTTCTCTTTCAGGTTATTCCTAATTTAACTTCAAACTAGATTTATTGAACCTTTCCTATTTCATATCTAAACGAATCAATTCGTCGGAAAAACGATCTTTCAGCGCAATCATCTATAAAATTGCGGTAGCCAGTATCGCATTGGGCATCGCTATTATGATCATCGCTTTTTTGATTCTTTCAGGCTTTCAGGAAACCATTGTGGATAAGATATATGGTTTCGGATCACATCTTCAAGTCACAAAATATACACTTGGAAGCTCATTCGAAGACGAACCGATCAATCAATACACTGAATTCTATAAACGCTACGATGAGATTGGTTTTGTAGAACATGTTCAGTCTTTTGCTCATAAAGCTGCCTTGATCAAAACACGGGAAGAGGTTGAGGGTGTAGTGATCAAAGGGGTCTCCTCAAATTTTGACCAGGAAAATTTTTCCAATTATTTAAAAAGAGGTCGGTTCATTAACTTTTCGGACTCAGGCTATTCTAAAGAAATTGTAGTCAGTGAGTTCATGGCTAACCGATTAAGGTTAGAGCTTGGAGAAGAGGTCTTCGCTTATTTCATTCAAAACCCTCCCAGGATACGAAAATTAGAGGTAGTAGGGATATATGAGTCAGGCCTGGAAGATTTCGATCAAAAGCTGCTTTTCTCCGATATTGGATTGATACAAAGATTAAATAATTGGGGGGATACCCTTGTTGGTGGATATGAAGTATTTCTGAAAAAACCACTAAATGTTGACTATGCTCATGAAGAGCTCTATCGATATATTGATTACGATCTTTACATTCAAAAAATCAGTAATATCTATATCCAGATCTTCGACTGGCTTGGGCTTCTTGAACGCAACGTCTATATTTTTCTCGGGCTTATACTTTTCGTGGCGTGTTTTAATATGATATCCATTCTGCTAATCCTAATTATGGAAAGAACACAAATGATTGGAGTACTAAAGGCTTTAGGAGCTACTAACCAGCAGGTTCGAAAGGTGTTCTTATATAACGGAATGCTCATTGTTTCGAAGGGTATGGCCATTGGAAATGGGATTGGTTTAGGTATTTGCGCCCTTCAGTATTTCTTTGAAATCATTCCTCTGGATCAACAGACGTATTATATGGAATATGTGCCTATTCAATGGAACGTCGTAGCTATCGTCTTGATCAATATTTTTAGTTTCATATTGGTTACAGCCGCTTTGCTAATCCCTACGCTTCTTATTGCCAGGGTAAATCCAATTAAGGCCATCCGATTTGATTAACATTTTAGGGATTCCTTTCTCCGAGACTTCGGAGCAAAGGAATGACGATATGAGCTAATATCAGTCTGTTACAAACTCAAAATGGTGAACTCTACTCTCCTATTCTGAGCCCTTCCTTCATCGGTAAAGTTCGTTGCTACAGGGCTAGTCTCACCATAGCCTTTTGACTCAATTCTACTCGCATCGATCCCATTTTCAGATAAATATTGCCTAACGGCGTCTGCCCTGCCCTGACTAAGTTCCAGGTTGTAGTCATCGGAACCTTTATCATCAGTATGTCCGGCAATCTCAATTCTAATGGTTGAATTGAAACTAAGAAGCTCTACCAATCTGTCCAATTCGGGAAATGATTCTTTTTTAAGGGTGGACTTATCAAAATCAAAATAGATGTTATTGATCACTACGGTTGCCCCTACTTCAATTGGAACCATAAAAAGATCTTTATCGTAGCTTAGGAAATCCTGATTATCGAAAATATTAATGCTATCGTCCAAATTGAGATATCCTTCTTTAGTAGCCCTAATGTGGAATACTCCTGGCTTGAATACTTTAGCTTCATAAAAACCATCATATTCTAAATCGGTCTTGGCAGTAGTTAAGGTTTCATTATCGAGGTCAAAATCGAGCGTTACTTCAATCGGTTCTGAAGTCTTTTGGTCATATACCTTTCCGGTAATTACGTAAGGCTGCAAGGCTTTAGTAAGGGTAATATCCTGACTTACTTCTTTGTAAAAAGTATCGTCTGGTAAATCGATTGTGACTTCAGTACTAAACGGCTCATAAAATTCTTTTTGCACAGAAACCTGGTAAGTTCCAGTTCCAAAAAGTACTGTTTTATAGTAACCATCTTCAAAGGAAGAGTTTGCTGTGATCGTTTTGCCATCACTTGTAATCTTAATTTCGGATTCAATGGGTAAGCCACTGGTAGCATCAGTTACATAACCATAAATGAGGATCTCCGCTTTTCTAGGTTGAATAAGTAAGTCTTTCTCAATGATGGTGTCTTGGCGGGCAAAGCTCAAGTCTAAAGTGTCTTCCAGATCATTATAACCTTCCTTGAATCCATAGAAAGTATACTCCCCTTTATCGTAGACTGTAAAGGAATATTTGCCTGCAGGATCTGAGCTTACTTCGTGGGCATCACCATCAGACAGTGTAGCCGTAAAACTTAAAGACACTGGCTTTTTCGTTTCCGCATCGAGAACAGTTCCTTTTATTTCAATTTTTGGTTTAGGTACCAAACCATAAATATCAAGATTACTCCCATCTGGACTTTTATAGGTCCTGGTGGTGTAGGCATGGGTACCATCGGAGTCCAATGAAAAGTAAGCGTCAAAACCTCCGGTATTGATCGGTTCTCCAATATTCTCAGGTTCTGACCAGCTCAACCACGTATCATCTAATCTTTTGACCTTAAAAATATCAGTACTTCCGGTACTTCCGGGACGGTTACTTCCAAAAAACAGAATCTGATCGTTATCATATAGGTAAGGACCAAATTCGTCTCTCGCTGTACTTAAACTTTCGATTATTACAGGCTTAGAGTAGCTTCCATTGGGTTGTCTTGTACTCAGGTATAAGTCGCTATATTGCTTTTTCTCCCTTTCATTAAAATAAAGAATAATGTGCTGCTGGTCTTGTGACATCGTAGCACCTGAAAACAGCCCTTTATTCATATTGCTAAACCCTTTCACATTCACTTCTTTAGGACTAGACCATCCGTTTCCTGATCTTCTAGTCATTGAAAAACCGGGATCTTTTTTTCCGGGACCTCCCTGAAGAAAAAGTGTATTCCCATCATCGAGGATTGTGAGTACCTGGTTTTGTGCCCTTTGATTCAATGGATTTTCCAATAGTTTAGCTTTCTTCCAAAACCCATCAATATCCCTTTCGGAATACCAGATCAATTGCTCTTTGGTAACCTGATTAGTGCGGGAAAAGAAAAGCGTATTTCCGTCAGGAGTTACGAGAGGAGCGGTTTCATGTTTCCTGGAATTGATGCTATCGCCAAGTTTGATCAATTCTGAAGGTATATCACCTAATTGGGCATAGGCTAAACCAGATATTAACTGGAAAAAAACAACTAAAATTATGGAATAGCGCATACGATTCTGTTAAGTTCTCTTCAAAAATATAAATAGTCTCTATAAGTTGTCACTTAATCCAATAAATGATATGAGTAGTCATTTAATATCTGTTGATACCTTTGGCGAGTTTAAAGACCTTCCGGCCTTGGATTTTGATGGTGATGTGCATGTGGTTCGTGATAGTCCCGACCTTAGAGTCACTTTTAAAGAAGTAAACCACTATGCGATTTACAAAGCAGATTACAAAATACTCCCGGAAGACCATCCTGAGAAGGCCTTTTACATTGTTTTCGATATTGACAAGCTCCGAAAACAAAGCAAAAAGGTGTTCAAAATGTATGATGTCAACGGGAAAGAGATCACATTGGGAAGAGGTACTTATGATCTAGGATTGAATTTCTCCGGAGGAAGGGTTTATGCGGACACTCACTTTCTTAACACATATTATAAAACTGATTAACGGGCTACCACATCTACATCATCCCATTTGATATTATTGTCGTTAAAAACTTGCTTCGAAAAGTCTTCATCAGCATCGAAGCGCTTAGATACTTCTATTTCTCTAGCCTCCTGGAAAAGTATATTGGTGAAGACTAAGGCTTGACTGATCTGAAACCTGGACTTACTGTTCTTTTTGAACATTCTTTTTTTCGTTAAGGTAAGGTCAACATAGCGCTCGAAATGCTTTGGGTACCACTTACCTTCCACGTATTGATATTGACGTTTGGTTGTAAAAACAGGATTCGTGATCCCGAAGCCAAAAGCAAAAAGGATAGGCTCAACATAGAAAGGAATAATAGCTTTCCCTTCGGTTTCTACAGCTACAATAGCATCACTGGAAAGATCAATATAGATAATCCCATTCTCTTTAACATTATCAACTTTACCTTTGGATTCAAAAGAAATAGCTAATACCGCACGACCTTCAAAGTAACTCGGATCAAGAAGTTCATACCTAAACTTTTTAAACCTGGTTGAGTCTAAATACTCCTCCAACTCAACGGTCAAATCCATATCAATAATGTTCTCAGGCCCATTAAAACCAGAGATAATCTCGTTTTGGGCAGAAGTAGTATCACTTTCAGGTTCTGAATTCTTTTTACTGACTTTAATATTCTTGCTCATAAACTCCAGTTCGGATAGCTCTTCTACTTGTCTGAAAAGTTCTAGTTGATATTGGTTCTCTGAAGTATCTGATCTTCCCGTGAAATAAGTCTTAAAAATACCTTCTGTGAAGTCCAGAAAGTGGTCATTCTCTTGTATGATGTTACGATAAAAAGATTGACCGTTATAAGTTTGATCAGCATAATTTACCCCAAACTTTCTGACCGCAACCCTAATATATTCCGTAGGATCTTTAGGTGTGATCACTATTTCATCCAGCTCTACAGAATAGGGTTCGAGTTCAATCGTTAAACTTGTTCGGCCATTTAGAACGACTTCTTTTGATTCGTATCCCAAGAAGGAAACGATCAATACTTCATCTTCTTTTCGAATATTGATGATGAACTTTCCATTCTGATTTGAAGAAGTTCCTCTTGAACTGCCTTTTACCCCGATGGCAGCAAAAGGCAAGGGATCACCAGAAATTTCGTCTATTACGGTTCCACTGACCTTTTGGAATTCAGACTGAGCAGAAAGCCCATTTCTATTCAAAAGAATTAAGCTTAAAAGGGTAAAGACGAAAAGTGTTTTCATAAAAGGTAAAAGACAACCCAACAAATCATTTGTTACAGCCCTTTTTGATATGAGCCCGACAAATATAGGATTAGAGGCCTGATTTAGAGGGTGAACAAGAACTTTTATGTGGGTTATACCCGTATAACCTTTAAAACCTGACCTAATGAATAAATCTTTACTATTAATAGCTGATATTTCAGGATTCACTGATTTTGTGCATTCCACCGAAATAGAGCACAGCAGACACATCACGTCTGAGCTTCTGGAGGCTATGATCGATAGCGATGCTTTAGGAATGGAGGTTGCAGAGATCGAAGGGGATGCCGTACTGTTTTTCAAGTACCATCAACTACCAAGTCAAAAAGAGCTTTTAGCACAAGCCGAAAAGATGTTCCTGGATTTTCACAATCACTTACAACTTTATAAGCTTAGAAGAATCTGTAATTGCGGTGCTTGTTCCACCGCAGAAAACCTAACTATGAAAATCGTTGCCCATGCGTCTGATTTTGAATTTATGAAGGTCAAGAACTTCAAAAAACCACATGGTAATGACCTGATCGTTATTCATAAGCTTTTAAAAAACAATATTGAGGGACGTGAATACTTACTCATGACCGATCAGCTTATCCAGGAAATTGGAAGCTCTGATCATTCCGAGTTTCCTTGGGCGGTTCATAAAGAAGGTTCGATCCGGTATGAAAAATTAGGAGAAATAAATTATCATTATTTGTCACTAACGCCCCTCAAATCAGAAGTAAAGATCCCTGAAAAAATATCTGGTTCTCAGCACTCAAAAAACCCATTGAGGGTTTCTACTCACATTTCCGTGAAGAAGCAAAAGTTGTTCGACATTCTAAATAATTTTGATGAACGTTATAAATGGAATAAGGGCCTTCTGAAGTTGGAATACGAAAGAGATAGGGTAAACCGTGCTGGCACCGTGCATAAATGCGTATTAAAAAACGGTGACCAGCTCGAATTTGAAACGGTAAAAGGAGACTTTCCTGAAAGTACCCTGGTTTACGGCGAGCGACTTAAAGATTTCAAGTTCTTCGAAGAGGTGACAAATTATTATATCCTCAAAGGCGAAGGTGAGGGAACACATATCACCGTCGAATCCCACATCAAAGCAAAATCGTTTTTGCATTCATTGCTGATGCCCATGATCAAGATGCAGTTCAATAAGAATTTCAAACAAGTTCTGAAAGACTTAAAGGAGTTGGTGGAAAACAAGAGCGTGGTTCGAAACTTCGCTGAAGGTGCTGATTATAGTACCAATCGCGTGGCGTCTTAGCTTAACCTCCGTCATTCCTGAGTTTGAATATGTCATTCCTGGCTTGTCCAGGAATCTTTCAACCGATTGCTATTTATGATTTGTTTTAGATGAATAAAGATTCCTGAATTCCGCTCCGCTGCCTCCGGAATGACGGAGCTATATGATTGACTTCTTATACCATATGAGATTTAACCCAAAAATCATCTAAGTATTACCTTCTAATGCCTAGTTTAGAGGCTGGATGACTATAACAGATATCTTGATCCTGATCGCCACGGGAATGCTGGCTAGTTTTTTAAATGTAACATCAGGTGGAGGTTCATTGATCTCCTTACCCATTTTAATTTTTATGGGGCTGCCCGCTACGGTAGCCAATGCCTCTAATCGGTTAGGAATTATTGGACAAAATATCTTTGCTGTAGCTGGTTTCCGATCCAAAGGGGTACATGCCTGGCCTTACAGTTTGCACATTGCGCTTTCAGCCTTTGTTGGAGCCCTCATCGGCGCTAAAATTTCCGTTGATCTTAACGATGCTTTATTCAATCGTGTGATTGCAGTCATCATGGTATTGGTGGTCTTAATTACCATTTTTAAACCCATTAAATCTGATGGGGTAATCAAAGAACGAAACGATTTTAAAAGCAACACTATTGGCATAATCGTCTTCTTCTTCATAGGGATTTACGGTGGATTTATACAAGCCGGTGTTGGTTTCTTAATGATCGCTGCCTTGACCAATATTAATGGCTTTAGTCTTGTGAAAACCAATAGTGCCAAGGTATTTGTAGCTTTAATCTATACTTTTTCGGCTGTAGCTGTTTTCATTTATGAAGACGTAATCAATTGGGAGTACGGGCTCACCCTTGCTATTGGAAATGCACTGGGAGGTTGGCTAACCAGCCGATGGTCTGTGAAAAAAGGAGATAAATGGATCAAAAGAATTTTAGTAGTTACCGTAACTGCCCTGGCTATTAAGTTATGGTTAACGAGTTGATGGTGGATATTTGGAATCTGTAATAATTTGAAAAATCTTTACTTTATATTCTTACTGTCATTTAATACGAAAGGGGCATAGAGGTCTTTTATAGAGAATAAATAACATAATAGTGGAATTACTGTTTGGTAGGCTATGTCCATAAATAAGCATTTCATTAAAGGAGCTGTTATCACTGTGTTAATAATAATTTTTAACCAAGTGCTCATTCAGTTCTGGCTTTATCAAAAACGCCAAGACTCCCATGCAATTAATGTTGCTGGCCGACAGCGCATGCTTTCTCAACGCATCAGTCTTGAATTTCACAAAATGCATTACTCTAAAGTGGATACAGATTTAATAAATAATCTGTATGATCAGTGGTACTCTGCACACTATGCATTCATAAACTCAAATGAGTCGATGGATATAACAGCAATAACGTCTAAAGAAATAAAGGATGTCTTAATAAGTTTATCAGAGCATGTTAAGTTTGTAAAGCCTTTCCTTGATGATTCGACCTTATCAGACTCGGAGATTTCCAGCATTTATAACAATCAGAATGTATTTCTTGATAAAATGGAGCTTGTTGTCAGTCTCATGGAAAACCGTTCACAATTTAAACTGAATATCATAATTATTGGAGAGATAGTACTGGCCATAATATCTATTATAATACTGCTTCTGGAAATTCGATTTATCTACAAGCCGGTTACCGAACAGCAGATTGCTCTCGTAAAATCACAAAAAAGTATTCTTAAAAATCAGGAAAAAAAACTGAACAAAATCGCGTGGGAGCAATCCCACCTGGTGAGAAGTCCAATTGCCAGTTTGAGCGGACTAACTTATATGTTTATGAACAAGTCAGATAGTCTTACTGAAGATGATAAGAAGAAAATCATACATTATATCGAAATTGAAACTAACCGCCTTAATAAAATAGTAAGCGAGACAGTTAGATTGACATACCAAGAGCAGGATTAATGTATATCAAATCAAAACCATTAATAAAAAGTTGATTTGAGCTAGTTTAAGTATCTTTCTGATTTACTCCAATTTTTAAAACTGCTGTAAAAAATAATTGATGATATCCGTAGTGGTAATGATTCCAACTACTTTCCCATGGTCTACAACAGGAAGAGCATGAAACTCACGGTCAGCCAAAATTTTGGAAGCGTCTTTTATGGTGTCTTCCTGGGAAATAGTCTCCGGGCTGTACCTCATCACCTGGTTTATGGAAAGCATATCTAAACCATTTTCATATTTGGTTTCTCCTCTATTGATCTGTTCCTTTTATATCTTTACACAAAATTAGTTACTAGTTATACCTTTCAAGAGGGCGAAAGATCATCTCTATGAAATCACTTACAGTCCTTTATTTTTTTACATTTTTTGCTTTGTCAAGCTATTGTCAGGAATCAAAAGAGTACATGAAACTTAGCTATAAAGAGCTTGATAGTTTAATTGATGATCTAATCGAGCGAGAAAAATATATGAATGCCATACACTTGGCAAAAGCTTTTATTAACAATGCCGAAGAAGAAAGGAATGATTCACTAAGGGCATACGGTTTAAATAGTCTTGGAATATTAAATCAGCGTATTGGAAAATTTAATGAATCCTTAACACTTTTCCTGAAGGCAAAAAGTATCAGGGAAAGAGTATTTGGTAAAGAGCATCCCGAGTATGCCCAATCACTTAATAATTTAGCTGAGTTATATGTAAAAAGTGGTAATTACAATCAAGCTTTAGAACTGCATTTAAAGGCTGGAAATATCAGAAAAAAAGTACTAGGTAAAGAACACATCCTATATGCTAATTCTCTCAATAATTTAGGTTATCTACACGAAAAAATGGGCAATTACAGCCAGGCTTTGGCGGTCCACTTAAAAGCTAAAGACATCATAGAAAAAGCGCTTGGCAAAGAGCACCCTAAGTATGCTTCATCGATCAGTAACCTAGCTCTTTTGTATGAGAAAATGGGTAATTATAGCGAAGCCTTGCAGCTCTATTTACGAGCTAAAGACATTTTGGGTAAAAAGCTAGGCAAAGAGCATCTTAAATACGCCTCTTCACTTAATAATTTGGCGGGATTGCATGAAATAATGGGGAATTACGACCAAGCATTGCCGCTCTATTTGCAAGTCAAAGATATTTCAGAAAAAGTGCTAGGTAAAGAACATCTTAATTACGCAATAACGCTTAATAACCTCGCCTTTTTACATGAGAGAATGACTAATAATAATAAAGCCTTATCACTTTATATACAGGCTAAAGATATTATGAAAAGGACATTGGGCAAAGAGCATCCTTTCTACGCCACCTCACTAAACAATTTGGCAGGATTGTACACAACGATGGGTAATTATAGTAAAGCCCTAATGCTTTATTTGCAAGCTAAAGACATTAGAGAAGGAGTACTTGGTAAAGAGCATCCTTCTTATTCCACTTCTCTTAATAACCTCGCTTTTTTACATGAAAAAATGGGTAATTATAACCAAGCCTTACCGCTTTATTTAGAGGCTAGTGAAATTGATCAAAAAGTATTGGGCAAAGAGCACCCTCACTATATAGTTTCACTAAACAACTTGTCTATTTTGTACCAGCTTATGGGCAATTACAATCAAGCTTGGAAGGTATTATCCAAGGCAATGAATAATACTACTAGGACTCAATTGTATATTGATTTTGATACAGTTTGGTCTGATCGCTTGCAAGCTGCTTCTTATCCATCGAATGCCCATTTAAAAAATGTAATCAAGTCTTTAGACATAGCTTATAATTTGCTAGAAAAGGATAACAATGTTACAGATAGTCAAACAAAGCAAAGCATTGTAGCAGATTTAGCCAACAAGTTACTGATCAAAGCCAGAAATCGCGTTTCCAGCGAACAAGACAAACTTCGTATACTCTCCCTAAGTCATGAGTGGTTGCAAAGAAGTCTTCGGATACTGAATCCTGAAATCCATAACAATAAGGCCTTCAATCTGTCGGATCAAAATAAATCAGTATTACTTCTAGAGGCTACGAAATCCGAGTTGGCCTACCAATTAGGTGATTTACCTGATTCATTGGTACTCAAAGACAGAAACCTTTTGAAAAAACGAAGCATACTTCAGGCTAGGCTTATTGAAAAAGGATCTGAACTGGAAAAGGATAGTCTTAGAAACGAACTCAATAGTATTAATCATGAAATCATTGAGTTTGTTCGAACGATTGAACGGGAATATCCGAAATATCACAAAATTAAGTATCAGCAAATAGATGCTAAAGTGGAGGACGTGCAAGCTTCGTTAGATGGGAATACAGCCCTTTTGGAATATGTGGTTGGTGATTCCGTTTTGCATATATTTTATGTGGACAAAGAGCAAGTGCAATGGTCTAAATCTTTTGTTACTGACTCGGTATTGAAGGATCGTATCCAGTCCTTTCATCTTTTATTAAGTGATCACCCTTTAAATAAATCAAATAAAGCTTTAAAGCAGTCTTATCAAGATTATAAAGAGCATGCGCACTGGTTTTATCAGAAACTAGTCACTCCCGTTCTTGAAGACAAGTCAGAAATAGACAATCTTATAATAATAACTGATGGTGAACTGGGGCACCTTCCGTTTGAGACGTTTCTAATTGAAAAATCTTCTGATGAGTTGATAGACTATAATAGTCTCCATTATCTTCTGAACGATTACAATATTTCTTACAATTATTCCGCAACACTTTGGAAGGAAAATATTGAAGCGCCTTTACCCCAGAATAATGGTCAAATTTTAGCTATGGCTGCTAATTACGACTTTACCCTAGATTCTTCCATGATTTCTGTGCGATTACCTACAGATCAGTGGAAGCGTGGAGATATATCTCCACTGCCCTCTGCACGTAAAGAAGTTGAAATCCTAAAGGGAAAATATGAGGGTTTTTTTGCTTTTGATTCACTAGCTTCAGAAAAAACAGTAAAGAAAATGGCTCCCGGATTTTCAGTTTTGCATTTTGCTACTCATGGTATCCTTGATAAAGAAAGACCAGTACTTTCTTCTTTAACCTTTACAGAGGATAATGATAGTACTGAATCAAATTTTTGGGAAGCCTACGAGATTTCCAAAGCCCAGCTCAATGCAGATCTAGTTGTACTTTCTGCCTGTCAAACTGGTTATGGCAAATTTGAAAAAGGTAACGGTATCGCATCACTTGCCAGAGCTTTCATGTATGCTGGAGTACCTGCTCTTATCGTATCACTCTGGCAGGTAAATGATCGTGCTACATCTGAATTGATGGAGTACTTCTACGACAATCTTGATGACGGTTTTAAAAAAGACGAAGCATTAAGAAAAGCTAAGTTACATTACATAAAATACGCAGACGGAATTTCAGCACATCCTTCCTACTGGGCTCCTTTTGTTGCGATGGGAAAAACAGATACTATAGATTTAGAGAGAAAAGGTAGTTTGATAATCTGGGTTATTGGCATCACTTTGTTGTTCTTAGCATGCGTAAGTGGTTTTTTGCTAAAAAGAAGAATATTATGATTTGTATAGACTCCTAAGCACAGCCACTTGCCGATCTCAAACCAACGATAACAATACCTGAGTGATTTAAAGATTATCTGCCATTTACTTTTTATTTCTATTTGAATATATATCTAGGCTAAATACTATTGAACTAAACCTGCTGTAAAAAGTAGTTGATAATATACGTAGTGATAATAATCCCAACGACTTTTTCGTGGTCTACCACTGGCAGTGCGTGAAATTCACGGTCAGCTAAAATTTTTGAGATATCCTTAATGGTGTCTTTCGGGGAAATAGTCTCCGGGCTATGTTTCATTACCTGGTTGATGGAAAGCATATCGAAACCATTTTCATATTTAGTTTCTCCTCTATTGATCTGTTGCTTTTATATCTTTGCACGAAACTAATTACTATTTATACCTTTCAAGAGGGCGAAAGGTCATCTCCATGAAATCACTTACAATCCTTTGTTTTTTTATATTTTTTATTTCGTCAGGCTATTGTCAGGAATCAAAAGAGTACACAAAGCTTAGCTATAAGGAATTGGATAGCTTAATTGATAATCTTATCGAGCAAGAAAAATACACGGATGCCATACCCTTGGTAAAAGCTTTTATTCAAAATGCCGAAAAGGAAAGAGATGATTCATTGAGGGCTTATGGTTTAAATGAATTTGGAATATTAAATGAAGGTATTGGAAACTATAATGATGCCTTGAAACTTTACTTGGAGGTAAAAGATATCAGGGAAAAAGTGTTTGGTAAAAAGCATCCTGAGTATGCACAGTCATTAAATAATCTGGCCTTATTGAATGAACGTATGGGCAATTATGAGCAAGCCCTACCACTCTATTTACAGGCAAAAGAAATTGAAGAAAAAGTACTAGGAAAAGAGAACCCTGAGTACGCTAGCACGCTCAGTAATTTAGCTTATTTATATGAGGTTATGGGAAATTATGAAAAAGCTCTATTGCTCTATTTACAGGCAAAAGACATAGAAGAAAAGGTATTAGGAAAACAACATCCTGACTACGCTATTTCAATTAATAATCTGGCCGTATTACTATGGAGTATGGGGAATTATGAGCAAGCCTTAACATTGTATCTGCAAGCTAAGGACATAAATGAAAGAGCATTAGGAAAAGAACATTCAGTTTATGCCATATCCCTTAATAATCTGGCGTTATTGTATGAGAGCATGGGGAATTATGAGCAGGCATTAACACACTTTTTAAACGCTAAAAACATTCAGGAAAAAGCTCTCGGCAAGGAGCATCCAGAATATGCTACTACACTCAACAATCTGGCTAACCTTTATGAAGCTATGGGGAGCTATAAGAAAGCCTTACCGCTTTTTTCAAAGGTTCTGGAGATTGATGAAAAAGTTTTGGGTAAGGAACATCCTTATTATGCTACCTCTCTCAATAATCTGGCTGAGCTATATGAAAGTATGAAAAACTACAGCAGAGCTCTATCGCTTTATTTACAAACTAAAGATATTTATGAAAAATCTCTTGGTAAAAAGCATCCTTATTATATCCAGGTATTCAACAGCTTGGCTGCATTATATAAGGATATAGGGAATTATGACCAGGCGTGGGAAGTATTAAAGCAAGTCATGAAGAGTTCAGCAAACCTTCAACGGTCAATAATTTTAGATAAAATATGGTACGATGAATTACTGGAAACCAAATATTTATCGAACGCACATTTAGAAACCATAATTAAATCTTTGAGTATAGCTTATCAATTATTGGAAAAAGACAGTACTAAAAATGATGTATTAGAGAAGCAAATCCTAGTGGCAGATTTGGCAAATGCACTATTGGTTAAGGCTAGAAATCGAGTATCGAATGAACAGGACAAACTTCGTATACTCTCTCAAAGTAATGACTGGCTTCAAAGAAGTCTTCAGATTCTTGATCCTGAAATTCATGCCATTAAAGCCTTTAATCTTTCAGATCAAAATAAGTCTGTTTTACTCCTGGAATCTACCAAATCGGAGTCGGCCTATGAATTAGGTGATTTGCCTGATTCATTGATATTAAAAGATAGAAACCTTTTGAAAAAGCAGAGTGAGCTTCAGGCTGGACTTCTTGGAAAAGGAACCGACATGGAAAAGGATAGTCTTAGAAATGAACTCAATGATATCAATCAAGATATCATCGAGTTTGTTCGAACGATTGAACGGGAATATCCGAAATATCATAAAATCAAGTATCAGCAGGTGGATGTTAAGGTAGAGGATATACAAGCTTCACTGGATAAGAATACAGCCTTGTTAGAATACGTGGTTGGAGATTCGATAATACATATATTCTATATAGACAAAGAGCAGATGAAGTGGTCTAAAACCTTTATAGATAAATCGGCATTGAAGGATCATATCCAATCACTACACGTTTTCCTAAGCGATCAACCTTTAGATCAGTCAAATAAAATCTTACAGCAGTCTTATCAAGATTATACGGAGCATGCACACTGGTTTTATCAGAATCTTCTTGCTCCTGTTCTTGAAGACAAGTCAGAAATAAATAATCTTATAATAATAACTGATGGTGAACTGGGGCACCTTCCGTTTGAGACGTTTCTTGTTAAAAAGGCTTCTAGTGAACGTGTAGATTATCATAACCTCCATTATCTTCTGAACGATTACAATATTTCTTACAATTATTCCGCAACACTCTGGAAGGAAAATATTGAAGCGCCTTTACCCCGGAATAATGGTCAAATTTTAGGTATGGCTGCTAATTACGACTTTACCCTAGATTCTTCCATGATTTCTGTGCGATTACCTACAGATCAGTGGAAGCGGGGAGATATATCTCCCCTACCAGCTGCTCGTAAGGAAGTGGAAATTCTTCAGGAAAAATATGAAGGTTTCTTTGCATTGGATTCACTGGCTTCGGAAAAAACGGCAAAGATGATGGCTCCTGAATTTTCCGTCTTACACTTTGCCACACACGGTATCCTCGATAAAGACAAACCTGTGCTTTCCTCCCTGGTATTCACAGAAGATAATGATAGTTCTGAGTCCAATTTCTGGGAGGCCCATGAAATTTCTAAAACCCAGCTCTATGCAGATCTAGTTGTACTTTCTGCTTGTCAAACTGGTTATGGTAAGTTTGAAAAAGGTAACGGTATTGCATCTCTTGCTCGAGCTTTTATGTATGCTGGAGCACCTTCTCTTATCGTCTCGCTCTGGCAGGTAAATGATCGTACTACTTCAGAACTAATGAGGCATTTTTACGATAACCTTGATGAAGGATTAAAAAAAGACGAAGCACTCAGAAAGGCCAAATTGAAATATATAAAATACGCTGACGGGATTTCAGCACATCCTTCTTACTGGGCTCCTTTTATTACTATTGGAAAAACGAGTGCTGTGCATTTAGATCAAAAAAGCAATCTAAAAATTTGGCTTATTGGTATTATTTTGTTGTGTTCAATCGGGTTGGGTGGATTTTTACTAAAAAGAAAAGCCCTGTAATTCTTACGAACGCATTTATAGATCTCAATGGTTTAACTCTTCAACAAAACCCTTAGATAGAAATCAAATTACTATTAAGAAATATTATTGTTTTTTAGGTTTAAAACCATAATTAAATTTCATAAAAAATCCTGATTGGTAGGCTTTTACCGTTGATTTTTAAGCTCAACAGAATTATAAACATACTAAGAATATAATGTTTGACTAAAACTGCCGCAAAAAGTAATTGATTATATCGGTGGTAGTAATGATCCCAACTACTTTTCCATGGTCTACCACGGGCAGTGCGTGAAATTCACGGTCAGCTAAAATCTTTGAGGCATCCTTAATGGTTTCTTCAGGAGATATGGTTTCAGGGCTGTGCTTCATCACCTGGTTAATGGAAAGCATATCAAAAATGGCTTCATCACCTCCTACCTGATCTTCACCAAACGTATTCCCGAAACTGATTCGAAGGATATCGGTCTGGCTTAAAATTCCAACCAACTTTTCACTAGAAAGTACAGGTAAGTGTCGAATAGGATGCTTTTTGAATAAGATATTAGCTTCTTTTAGAGATTGATCAACATCTATGGTAAAGACCTCTGAGGTCATTATATTGGCTATTTTCTCTCGCTTTTTCATTTCAATGGTTTAGGTTACTTTATCTATTAATGTAGAAAGCTCATTTCACGTCATTAATGATAATCATCAGTTCTAAATATGATGTTTGTAAATCCTTATGTCGCCCAATACAGGGCTTTAAAAGATTTTATAGATGAGTTAAGTATCGAGATGTGACTTAAGTGATTACTATTTTTCGTATCTCATTTTCCATATTTGATTGACTTGAGACCTTTTTCTTCTTTTTTTTTGCGGCAATTTTTTAATAATAATCTGCTATGCAAAGAAACCTACTTTTTAAAATCACTACGGTGATTATGATTTATGCGTTCACCCTTCCTACAGCTGATGCCCAGCGATACAAAAGGCCTAAAAGGAAGTCTTATCGCTCAAATACAGAATACCCCGAGAAAAGTATTGGCATCGAAATACCTTTCTCAATTCTGTCTACTTCGGTAGATGTACCCGCTTTAGTTACTTTGGACGATGTAGAAGATGGTAGTGGATGGAGAACAGGTTTAGGTGTATCATACCGAACAAAAAAATTAGGCTTACGCCTGGGTTTTTTTCGATCTGAAATTAAATTCAATCCAAATATTGAAACCCGTGATTTCTTAGTTAGGGAAAACGGTGACCTAACCTATGCAGGTATTTATATCAGGGCAGAATACTCTATTAAATACTTCTTCATTGGAGGAGGTTTTGATTTTTCATTTGCCAATAATTATGAAGCAAGTCGTGATTTTATAGAAAATGGAGAAGTTGTAAATAGTTTTAATGATGTCGGAGATGAATCCATAGCAGGTGACTTTAGGAACATTCTGTTTTTCACTATTGAAGCTGGCCCGAAGATTCCCATTGGCAACCTGAGTATTAAACCACAAGTTTCATTAGGCTTATCATCATCTATAGCAGACCCTGAAGAAGTATCTGTGATTACTGATGGACCTGGTTTCCAGGTAGTTTTTGATGAGCCTCAAAATGTTGATATTCAATTCGTTCCTGCAATAGGTTACGGAGTATCGTTGGAATACAATTTCTAACAGGATAGTTCATCATGGAGTGTAATGGGATTCCTACCCTAACCGTTTAGGTAGGAATCCCCTACTTAATATCTACCTCAAATCTCCCCTCTTATACCTTTCCCTTTTAACCAGATTTCCGTTCTCATCATAATACTTCCAGGTTCCTTCCATCAGGTCATTTTTGTATTTGCCTTTCACTTTCAGTTCGCCTGTCTCGTGATACTCAAAGTAGTTCCCATGTTTCTGACCGTTTTTAATCCCAACTTCATATTTTGGTGTGCCATCTTCGAAATTCTCTGTTTGGCTTTTGGCACCCAAGTCTTCCAGCTCAATATCTATTGCAGTCACTTCAACCTGCTCTCCGGGATCGATTGCCAAAAGGGAATCGTAGTTTAGGGTATCGACAGCTGGAACAGTAATATTCCTTTCTACAATTTCTGGCAGTACTAGGTTATCAATGGAAAGTAGTGCCCTTGTTCGGTACATTCTTTTTGAAGGATATAAACTGAATGCAAGCTGTGGGAAGTCCTCTACGATATTCCTTTTCTGGCTCAATAAGTCAATGGTTTCCGCATCCATCATTCCTCCATCCGTATCAATTAGCAGGGGTAGCTGTAAATAAAGAAATGCGCTGTGTTTTTCATCCAGCTCATCGATAAAGTCCTGATAGGCTTCAACATTTGCCAGCGTATTTTCCTGATGATGATCGTTGATAAACCTCCTGAGTACTTTGGGCTCATTGGAGAAAATCACATATTCATTGATGATGGTATAATAAGGCCTATCAAAGTAATTAAACAGTTTACCCAGAATAAGATTAAAGAACCCTTTCACGGAAAGAAAATTGATGTCGTAACCCTTATACGTGATCCCTCTAAATTTTACGGGTGTTTTTCTTCTGATCTGACGTGTTAGGAAATCCATTTTCTCCAGAGCCAGATTAGCACTTTCAGCTTTCATCACCAAAGCAATACCCGGATTTCCATCTTCAAATTCTATTTGAGCTACGGCTACTTCATCATCGATCCATGAAGTAAAATCGTCTTCGAGATCAATATTCAAAAATTTCTCGGTCTTTCTGGTGTAAGTAGAATAATCTTCGCCATACACAGGATCGTTCGAAAGCTCCTTATCCAGAGCTTCATAAAAATCACTGAATTCATCGAATCCAAGGCTGAAGTAGATGGAGCTTTGAGCTGGTAATATTTTAGCTATATCCAGACCACCCGTTCCGGATTCCTTAAAGACGTTCAAATAAGTAGCCAATGTATCGTTGTAATTCGAAAAGCCTTCCAGCAATAGTGTTGATTGCTCCACATCGAAATAAAATCCACTATGAAAAAGGGGGAGATATTCTTTCATGATTTCAGTATTCGATTTACCTATGCTGGATTCCAGATAAGGATGTAAGGATTCGTAGTTGAGAAAAAGTCGGGCTACTCCTTCCCCAATGGTCTGCTTTTTGACTTCTATAAAATTGAAAGAACGAGCCAGTTCTGCTTTCATAAATTCAGTTATTGACTGTTCTACGAGAGCATGAGTGTAAGAACCCACGAAGTAATTATCGATGAAAGTGAAGTACAGCGTTTCCTTGGACTGAACGTCTAATTTTTCATAGATCGTCTGACCTTCAAATACACGTTTGGTCAAATTCTCCGTCGACCGAAGCCATGTTCTTAAAACGCCCATCCCTTCCATATCCAGTACAAAAAGGTAGTCGTAATCTCCTTTTCTGTACAAATGACCGGATAAATAAATGGTGCGATCATCCAGTATATCCAGCACCTGATCAAACTGGGAAAGAGAAGCTTCAAGCTCACTCAACTGATTGCCATACTCTTTCCAGTCTTCATCTTTAGATAGGGTCTTCCAGATTTCTGTTCCAGCCATTTTACTCCAGACGCTGTAAGGTTCTTCGGTCTCCAGAATAAAGAAAGCATTTGGAGGAACGAGATTAAGTGGATTAATGCGAGGCCCGGCACTGTCGGGTTTAATGAACTTATAGGCTAACCACGCCCCCGCTCCGAGAACCAGCAGCAGGAAGAGCCATATAATTTTACGTTTGGCCGATGACTTCTTTTTAGGCTTCTTAACTTCCGAAGATGATTTTACTTCTTCGTTTTCCTTGTTGCTATCACCGGTCAGGTTGTTTTTGGAATTTTCATCCATTTGGCTCATGCTGGTCTGGAATTGTTTATGGTCTATTTACATATCATCGTTCTAATTAATACAAACTATCGTGATTTTCGATATAGTATTGTAAATATCCCCAAAAACAGGACAGTTAATAGAGCAGAAATTACCAACTTTACTAATTGTCATTATGAGATCAATCAACAAGTACAGTGAAAGTCAGATTCTTCAGATCTTGAAGGAATATGAGGCGGGTTCCTCGGTTC
>JBCCDY010000025.1:0-56479 GCA_039030555.1 Bacteroidota bacterium | reverse complement strand
CACAACACTACCCTATGGCGTACACCTCCTTCATAATTTATGCTGATATTCTCTGATGTTGCCTCAAAGGTAAACCAAACATTTGAAACCGGTGAGGTGGCGGGTGACCCACAGCTGGGATCAGGACCATCTGCGCTCATGCCTACGGTCGTATAGGCATCTTCACCGGAATACCAGTTTGACTGGTGAGGGATCTCTATCGCTCCCTGATGGAAATCATAACTTGGCTGATCTGTTATACTCAGCTGAAATGGACTTTGCCATGTTGGTGATGCCTCATAGTGATCCACTGAAATGTAATACTGTGAGCCCGGAACCAAGCTCACGCTTCCTAATTCTATACTTGAACCTCTGCTACGTTCACATACTATTGGATTAAGATCCGAATTCCACAACACTACCCTATGGCGTACACCTCCTTCATAATTTATACTGATATTCTCTGATGTTGCCTGAAAGGTAAACCACACATTTGAAACCGGTGAGGTGGCTGGTGATCCACAGCCGGGATCAGGGCCATCTGCGCTCATGCCTACGGTCGTATAGGCATCTTCACCTGAATACCAATTTGACTGGTGGGGTACCTCTATCGCTCCTGATATAAAGTCATTACTTTCAGAAGGGTTATCTATACATAAACCGAAAGTACCTCTTCGATCTATCCTATCTCTGGAGTCTACCGAAATATAGTATTCTTCTCCTGCAATTAATTGGTCAGTTGTAATCGATAAATCTGCATCCATACCTAAGTGACCTGAACTTACGATTTCGTTATTGTTTGAATCCCATAGTGCAATCATCGGAAATTCTATATCTCCTCTTAAAAGATCTATTGTTGCATCAGTACCTTGAGCCGTAAATGTAAACCATACATCTGCAAATGGATTGAATTGCCATGTGCTTGCCCTGAAACCATCTGGCGTGGCTTCTGCAGTTGAAAATTCTGTATTCGACGTACATATATTATTCAGATCGGTCAGTTCATGGGCTGCTTCTTTAAAATCGTAGGTCAGGTCTGTAGAAACGCATAGCTCAAAACTACCTCTGTAATCAATCCTATCTCTGTTGTCTATCTGTATATAATACCAATTACCAACTATAAGTTGATTGGATCCTAAGCCTACATCTATTTGATTTCCCATAAAACCTGAACTGGCCAATTCATTTCCTGTATCATCCCATAGGGCGATCATTGGGAAATTGATATCGCCTCTATTCAGTTCAACTGTTACGCTGGTGGCTGTAGCCTGAAACCTAAACCATACATCCGAGAAAGGGTATGAACCACTATTCCATCTGGATGCTTTGCTTCCATCGGGCGTTGCTTTTGCAGTAGAATAAGTCGTTGCGGAGCACCAATTACTTTCGTGAGGAATTTCCTGAGCGGCTATTTGAAAGTCATTTGTTAGTTCTGTACTTATGCATAATCCAAATGTTCCTCTGTAATCAGACCTGTCGCGATTATCTACCTGGATATAATACCAGTTGCCTATAATCAGCTGATCGGAACCCAAACCAACTTCCTGTGTATTGCCCATATAACCCGAGCTCGCCAGCTCATTTCCTGAGTCGTCCCACAGGGCGATCATTGGAAAATTAATATCACCTATCATAAGATCAATGGTTACGTTTGTTCCAGTTGCCTGAAATCTAAACCATACATCGGAGTAAGGATTCACACCGCTATTCCACCTGGAAGCTTTAGTTCCATCTGAGCTCGCATCTATGGTGCTATAGGCATCGGATGCTGAACACCAGTTCGCTTGATGGGAAACTTCAATGCCATTGGCCTGGTCATCATTAGACGGTTGTGCATTAATATTAAAACTCAATAATAGTATAAATGAGATTGATATTCTGGATGTAAGCAAAGCAAGCTTCATTTTATTCTTTGATGTCTTAATTACCTTTTGTTATATGATTTATTAAAATCAATCGTTGGAATATTTTCCAAATCCTCTTTTCTAAACCGAAATCGTTGATTGCCTAAGCCCATTCCAAATTCATTCAAATTGAACTGCAGCCAGTCTGTATTTTTCGTTTTTTCTGCATTGAATACCATCAGCAGATTAGTCTCGCTTCCTATTCCGTAAGTCCTGGGGAATACATAATCAGCCAATGGAATCGTATCCTGAGTGCTTGTTGTAAGATTTACATAAGATCCCATTCTAAAAGAAAGCTGTTGAACCAAATCACTAAAGCGACCATAATCCAAACCTCCACCATAAAGGACTTCTTTATCACCTGAAGAAAGGCCTAAGATGAAATAGTGGTAGTTTCCATATTTATTCCTTAACTCCTTTATTTGTTCTTCAGAAATTTCATTACCCAACTCTTGTGAAACCAATAGGTCCGTAGGCCTATATGTTACTGAGATGTTCGTATTGCCGAACTGCTCTGATTTAATAAGCCCATGATCTTCTTCCAGAACGTAGGCTTGTAGGTCTTTCTCCGAAGAAACGCTACTATCACCTTCACACGAAAGAATTCCTAAGAGTAGAATCAAGAATAAATATGATGGATACTTTTTCAACTTACTCTCCTCTATATTCTTTATTCAGACCTTCAAGTACTTCATCGGTAATATCCAGACCGTCTTGTGCATAAACTATATTTCCGGCATCGGTAGCCGCAAGTATGATCTTATAACTCCTGGATTCACCGTAGGTCTTCAAATACTTGTTGACTTGCTCAATCACGCTCTGGGTCATCTGAAAGTCTTCATTTTGTGCTTGTGACTGTATAGCTTTCTGATAATCCTGAAGTTGTTGCTGTTTTGTTCTGATAAGTTCCTTGGAAAGCTCTTTTTCCTTTTTGGTCAATGAAGCACTTTCCCTTTCATAATCCATAATTTGTAGCTGGACTTCATTCATAAGCGTATCTACATTAGCTTTCCAGGAACTCGCTTTTTGTTGATACTCTTTTCGGGCATCCAGCATACCTTGGTAGTTATTTAAGAGTTTGTTAGTGTCTACATAAACCAGTTCGGTTTTGGATGTGAAATACAACGCGTATAATGATACTAATGCCACCGTTAGTAGGGCCAGTCCTATTCTTTCTAATTTCATCTTGCTCTTATTACTAATAATTATCTATCTGATTTGAGTAAGTCATTCTCTGTTTCTAAATCTTCTACTCTTTCTATTAAGTCTCCTAGTTTATAGTTTTGATTGATGAGATGAAGGGTAAGTTCTTCTATTTTCTTCAAGAGAAGCGTATTCATTTCACCTAAGGCTAAACCATTTGCCTCTACTTCTTCAGCAGATGGGATTTCCGGTAAGTGCTTATTCTCTTTGATAAAAGCTTCTGTTTCTTCAAGTGTTGAAAGATCATAGTCCTCTTCAAAAACATAATCCGGGAAAGGAGAAGCTAAGGTAACTTCTATTTCTCTGGCGCCTATTTTTCCTTCTACGGCAAGGGCAAAGCCTCCGGTATTGGTGGTTCCGATGCCAATATTTTCACTAAAAATTGTGTTTACTTCCATTGATAAATGGTTATAAGGTATTTTACCGTTTATTACAATTGGCCCGAAATACATTCGACTTGCTCCAAAAAATACGTCTAAACTTGCATCTTTTATACGGTAACCCTCAATGATATCATCTACTTCGAAAATTAAAGTACCGCCAACATCAAACATTACACTCTGCTGCCAAATACCATTTTTCAATAACTCTATTTCGCATGACGATAGTGTAGAAACATTATTACTAGCATCAAAAGCTGATTGACGTATTTCTGCAACATAATATGGTTGATCAAAGATCATTTGATAAATTCCGTTGTAATCACCGTCAGGTAATATTAAGTCTGAACCTTGGTCTGAAACTCTTAATACTCTTTCATCTAAAACTTCGAGAATTGCAAAGTCTTGAATATTATTAACTATCGGGCCAGAGTAATTGGATGTTAAAGAAAATGGTGATTTATCACCAAATTTTAAATTTCTTACGGAAACATTTCCATGATATTTTACACCTGAACTATCAGAATGCCAAATATCAGGTTGAGAGGGAAGATTAACTAGTCTAGAGCCATCACCAACAAAAGCCTCTGCGCTTACATACCCATTTATTAAAGCGTTTCCTGATAAATCTAAATTATTAGATGATTCAATAATTGATTGAGGGTTATTAAAAATAAGTAACTCTTGAAAATAAACTCCTAAATCTATATCTGATTGGAACACATCTAATGCAGTTAACCTAATATGGCTTACAAAACCTATATTGTTGAAATAATAGTTAAATAGATTCTCAATTGATTCTTCACAAGATAAACATGACAAAACTTCCCATGAGGATGTAATATCATCTTTAACTTCAAGAGTAAAACCTTCTGAAAAGAACGCTTCTTGAATTTCTATTTTTGAAATTTCCTGAGGTGTATTAAGTTCAATTTCTAAGACTAAATTAGCAGTAAAGTCTTCAGCATCAGCTTGCGCAAATGTAGATTGATAACTGCTATTGTAAAAATCAGAATTTCTCACATTTGGATCAGCAAATACGATAGTGGATTGGGATGCTATATTAATAGGCATATCACCTGTGGAAACGATTTCTTGAGAAAGAACAGTTGAACCACCTAATGAAAAAGAATGTCCTTGGATATCCCCGTCATATACTACTGAACCTGAGTTCTGAGTCCAAAATGAAGAATTTGCAGGTAAATTTATTAACTGAGAACCATCTCCAACAAATGAAGTGGCATGTATGGTCCCATTAACATCTAATTTAGCTGAAGGCGTAGTAGTACCAATACCAACCCTACCTACCTGATCAACGGTGATTAAAGAGTTGGTAGACTCCTTGATTTCTAATTTATCTCCCTGAAATTGAAGAACAGAACTTGCTCCTTCCTGGTACAATTCAACCTGGTTCTGAGCTTTTGAAGCACATATTATCGTAATACCCATTAGGGTTATGAGGATAACCTTTCGCATAGCTTTTAACTAATTAATATTTTACTGTAACTATTTCATTTAATATTACGTAGCAAAGCTCTTTAGAAAACCAATTCGAAACAAGCTGACCCCTATAAGTTCTTGAGATAGTACAACTATATGTCGCCTTCGAGATAAGATTCTTTAAAATGTACAATTAGTCAATGTTACAACATTGATTTTAGATAATCTTAATTCCAATTAAAATGGAATTAAGATTGAAACTTCTTTCAAATTTACTGTAGCTCTACCTCCTCATAAAATACTCATATACGTCTTCATCATAAGTCTGGAAGCCCATTCGTTCGTATAGTCTTTTCGCCGGATTCTTTTTAAGCACTTTAAGCTTCAGAAATTTATGGTCTTTTTCTACACTCCTAATAAAATATTCCAATACGAGCTTACCAAAACCTTTTCCCTGTTCACTGGGATCTATCTGCAATTGCTTGATATCTATGAACTTATCGGTTTCAACATATTTCAAGAGGCCGATGGTACGATCATCGATTCGTAGTAGATGAGCATGCTCAAAGTCCCTTAATATACTGGCCCTATGCTTTTCATCGGTTAGTTCAATGCCCATATCTTTTAGATGTTTCAACATGGTGCTTTTCCTTAACCTTAGAAGATAACCAAGATCTTTTTCCCGAGCCTTTTCTAATTTGAGCTTCATCCGATCTAGTTTAAAACCAATCCTTCTTCTACAGAATAAATCTTTAGATTTTGGGATTTGCCTTTAAGCTTAATATCGCCAACCAACTCCACATTAGGCTTTGGCACCACTTCAATGGCTTTTTCAAGGTTCTCGGAGATCAGGATATGTTTTTTAAAATCATTGCAACAACCTTGTATCCTAGAAGCTGTATTCAGTACATCTCCATGGTATGCGATCTCTCTTTTAATTTCTCCAACTTCAGCCACGGTAACTTTTCCCATTTCCAAACCGGCCTTAAATTCCGGGACGAGTCCAAATTTGCCCATATAGTAAGATTTCCTGGATCTCAGATGGTCACGATAAGCAAAATAGAAGTTTATGCAGTTCAGGTTTTCCAAACCTTTCTCGACAGGCCAACTTAAAACGACTTCATCTCCTACATACTGGTAAATATTGGCTTTGTGCTGTATAACTATATCTGAAAGATCCTGAAAGCAACTTTGAATGAGTCTACTGTACTTTCGATGACCTAATTTTTCAGCAATGGTTGTAGAGCTTTTAAGATCGAGGAACATAAATATTCTTTGATCTTCTTTTGGGTCATAAAACTCCCCTTTCAGCATCTTAATTAGATTACCAGGTCCAAATTTTTTATCAATCTCTCGAATGAAATCAATGAAGAAACCAACCAAAAAACAATAGAATACCAAAAGCCACATTTCTTGAGAGAACATAAATCTATGGTAAATCTCCCGACTCATATCCACCTGCATAATTCTAGTAAAAATGTGCATCCCAAAAATGATTAAGAGCAAAACCGAAATAAAGTAGGTCACCGACCCTATTAAAATCAATTTACCAAAGGATACCCTTCTGAAGATTTTTTGCTCGATAACATACTCCAAGCTACCAAATATCAAACCCGCTACTACACCTAAAGCTAAGTGAAAACGAACATGCTCCAGTAATGTAAAAGGCTTACCGTCATCTACTATTTCATGTCCGAATTTTCTCATCAATGTCCAAAAACTGAACGCTAATGTCCAGATGATAAAATGTCTGAATAAGGATTTGAAGTAAGATATATTAATACGCATAATTACATTATACGTACTGCTTTTTAATTTTGGAGTCTTTAGGGCTTATTTTTTCAGTTTTATCTTCAAAAAAAAGTGATCTGGTTTTATTAAAATCTCTACACCTGATTTTAGAGTGTTGAGCAATAAGATTAATTGATGCAACGATGATTTAATCCAATTTATAAGCCCCCAATTTCATCTTGTAATCGCTTAATACTAAATCCTCCTTTTAAATTAAAGCGTTGAGTACCTTTCTTTCTTCGTCCGTACTCATATTCAGGGGCATAAGCGATAAATACACCATTAGAGGCCCTGGCACCATACAATGCTGCAGCTGCACCTCCAGTTAGTATGTCAATCTTGCCTACCAGCTCAGCAGGTATATCATTAAAATCTTGAGGTGACATGCTAATTCCCTCATAAATAAATAATGCAGTAGACTCCGAGTTAATGCTATTTTTCCCTCCGATCCTTACTTGTTGAAGCTGACTTGAGATTGTATCCCTTTCAAAAGTGATATTCGGGACCCGAGACATCAAATACCATATAAAGCCACCAACAACGGTAGCTTCTACTATTGTTTCTTCTATTTTATCTGAATCTTGAAAATTAAAACTCCAATCAGGGGTTGTATATAGAGCGTTGATTCTTGGCTTACTATTTATTTCTATTCGTTTTGCCTCAACCTGAACAGGCTTTAATACTTGAGATTTGGTCATGATTTCTTTAAAGGACTTTTCATCTGATCCTTCATTATCAGAAAAACAAACTTCTCTATCGGATGGGGTAAATGAATAATCTTGATCTTCGAATTCAAAATATGCAACACCGTCATAATTTGGATTGATATAATTGAAAATTAGGTCGGTAGTATCATTATAAGTAACTTCTTCAAATGTAAAATTCCCTAAAGAATCAGTGTCTGTAGTCAGAAACTGTGGGGTATTAGATCCAATAAGCAAATGAAGGATACCTTGTGCATTTTCACTGCTATCAATAACCACCTTGCCTTTTACTGTAAAACCCGTCTCTATTGGATATTGCTCTTCTATAAATTTGGACTGGTAAATTTCTCCGAAATCTAATTTATTCCAATCACTAGCTAATGTCAATTCTTTGAAACTGTTGGGGTTTTGCTTTAATTCTGCTAAGGGGTTAAGGTTTGCATTCTCCAGATAGCTTCTTATATGTAAATAATCATTTAATGACTCTCCACTAAAAATAGAGAATAGAGAATCTTCGGGAGTGTTGTTTTGATTGAAATAGATATAGTCGTAAATATGATTAAAACCAGAATCCAATAAACTCAATTGACCAATTCCATATGGTAGTGCATACTTGCTGATTTCTAAACTTAGTTTACCGGATACCTCAACGTCTTTAAAATAATTTATAATCCCGTTTGATTGCGCTAAAAGATACATCTCAGAATTATCGTTAGATACATTGGAGATTTGTATCCTTATTTTGTCTACATTTTCTTGAGTCGTTAAGGTAACATTGGTTTCTATCGCATCAGGAAGACTCCATTTAGTTGCTGATTCATCAATTAATGCATAATAAGACTTACCTTTTTTAGGTTTAAAACCTTCAAAACTTCCAATACCAAATGCGTTAGTTCTTATATCCTGAATAACTTTATTTTTCTCATCCAATAATCTTACCCTAGCTTCTGTTGGTAGGTTACATCTGGTGGTATGAACATATACAGTATTAGTCTTATTAGCTATTAGCTTACCATGTTTGGGTTTAAATTTTATGTTTAATGCCTTCAATTCTTTACGGTCACCAAGTTCTACAAGCTGTCTGTAGTATGTTGAGGCACCAAAATTTTTCATCCAAGATGTAAAAGCTCTAATTTCATATATCCCATTATAGAGTGTATCAGGTGGGTAAATGAATCCCCGAGTCTTACCATCTTTAATCTCATATTTACCATGGTTAACAAGATTGTTATTAGGGTCAATTAACTCTACGTAAAGAATTCTACTTAACTCACTAGGTGAATGGTAGGGCCCAGCTGTTAGATAAGCTTTAAATTCAATTTTTTCACCAGGTCTAATTTTAGAATTCTCATCAATTTTCAGAAACACTTTTTCTCTTGGGTATATACTATCGTATCGATTAAGGTTATGAAAAAGCCTCTTCATTTTAGCACGCTTAATACTTAAAGAGTTGGCTTCTTCGTCAAAAGCATCTCCAGGCCCATAATTTATTGGTAAAGCTTCTGCAATACGTTTCCTGCCGAATGTATTAAATAGTTCTAGATCGTGTGGGTTTGCTAAAGAACCTGATTTATTGACTAAAACATTTCTTTTATTGAGTTTTATCCAAGATGTCTCATTGTATACATAAGGCCTGTTATCGTGGTACATCGACTCTTGCCTCTTGAGGTACTCTACTCTTAGAAAAGCATTATAATTTAAACTGTAATGACCCTGATCACTCTTAGATATTATGTCTCCAGCTGTTACCGGTTTCAACTCAGGACTTCGTATTAAATCTAATTTTTCATTTTCTATACGTTCTATAGCTGCGTAAAAACCTTCGCTCTTTAAATCTTCAGAAGATAAAGACTTTAGAAAATGTTGAACGGATCCAAAATAGGCTAATTTTCTGTTTTTCTCCCAAAGTTTTTCTTCTTCAAATGATGATGGTTCTAATTCTTTAAACCGAACAAAACCTTTATACTTAACGTCCCTTGTGGCAGAGTTTAACTCAAATGAACTTAGCTCATAAGAAAGAATATACCCAAGAGACTTGTTTTCGATCTGAAGCGGCTTACTGGCTTTGGCTCTTATTACAAATGGTTCTAATTGCTGAAAATCCAGAACGTATGGATTAAGTATCTTACACTCTTTTGCAAACTTAGAAGTACCAATAAAGTAGCTTTTAAATTTTTTTAAATGTTTACCCCAGCTTTTATCCCTTTCGTCACTAACAATTATTTCTTCTAGTTCTATATTTTCCGACTTTAAAGAAAAGTTAAAATCGTACGATTGACCTGGTTGAATATCTATAACCTTTGATTTAGAAACATAACCTATAAATGAACATCTAAGGCGATACTTACCGGATAGTGTTGTTGAAAACTGAAATTCGCCTTGTTCATTCGTAGTAGTCCCTAAGGAGCTTTGTTCAATATAAATATTTGCAAAAGGAAGTGGTTGACCATTATTGTCCGTCACTTTACCGTTTATCTGTATAGTTATATCCTGTGCTAAAATAGAAGAAGAGAAAGTGATCAATAAGAACAGTAGTGTGTGTGTCTTCATAGGCCGTTTTACTCATAAAGACATCACAACCTTTCTAATATTACACCCTATGGTTACTTTTTTCTTCAACCACGCCGATCATTTTTTGGTCGCAACATTAAAACCACTTTTCAGCGTATAAGAAACAACTTTCCCATTTTCATCATTGTACTGATAGATTGGTGCATAAGCGACTATTACTCCATTTGACCCTCTTGCTCCATATATAGCAGCACCGTTTGCTGCCTGAAGCACATCAATTTTTCCTATGATGTAAGGCGGTAATTGATTGAACTGCTGGGCGCTCATACTTACACCTTCATAGATTATTAGAGCCGAAGATTCACTCAAAATGCTATTTTTTCCACCTCTCAAACGAACAGCACCAATTTGGCCAGTGGGGTCCCTGGCAACTCGTATACCAGATACACGCGCGGCCAAATATTCTAAAATCCCACCTTCAATGTTAGCGGCTACGAGCGTTTGTTCAATTCGTTCGTCATCTTCAAAACTCACACTCCAATCTGGCTCCGCATACAATTTATTCTTCCGAAGATCATTCTTTTCCTCTACCCTCCTTGCCTCCACTTTTACCGGTTCCAAAACCCTGGAACCTAAAAACTGATTTTCCAGGTCTTCATTAGAATAGAAAATATTCTCAACGATCCCTGAACAAAGTATAGTTTCATCCTTAATAAATTCATAAGCCGGGTCTTTGAACTCAATATTGATCTTACCATCAAAGGATTCGTTAACGTAGCTGAAAACTAATTCTGTAGTATCATTATATAGTATGTCGGTAAATGTAAAAGAACCATCCTCAGCTACTTCAGATTCCTGAAATTGTGGAATATCGGACTTTACCAATAATTGCAACTTTCCTCCTCCAATCTTTTCTTTTAGCCCATTCTCCAAAATACCGTTTATAGAAAAGCCTGTCTCAATTGGAAATTGCTCCATATCTAAATAAGACCTCTTATATATTTTACCAAAATCAATTTTATCCCACTCATTGTGGGTTATAAAGGATTTCGAATTATGACTCCCATTCCATTTCACAGATGCTCCTGCTGAATTCTTCAACTCACTCCTTACAAAAATATAATCTAGCATAGATTCATTGAAATATGGACTCTCTAGTGTATCGTTCGGTTGATTCGAATCATTAAATATGAATTGATCACTTAGATGGTTAAACTCAAGGTCTAACAGGCTTATTTGGTTCATACCATATCCAAGTAAATATTTGCTTATAGGTATCGTCTCTTTCTTTGCCCCTAATTCAACTTCTTTCAAATAATGAATAATGCCATAAGACTGTATTGCTAGATATAAACTTAATGACTGTTTTGAATTATTTGATAGCTCGATCTTGAAATAGGCATTATCTTGCCCAATACTTAATTTTATTCCTATATCTTTTTTAGATTCGGGTAGATACCATCTCCTGGAAGACCCATTAATTAAGGCGTAATACCTACTAGTCGGTTTAGGTTTGAACTTGTTTATGACTCCCAAACCCGTTGAATCTATTGATATGTCAGCAACTAAATCTTGACTTTCATCAAATATTCTAACGTAAGCTTTTGAGGGTATACCTTCTGATGAAAATGCTTTAATAGCCAATGAGTTGTTTACATTTTCATTTAATTGACCACTTGAGGGTATAAATTTCAAGTATGATGGAAATACTTCCTTAACCTCACCGATTGTTAGATTTTGACTATAAAAATAATGGGAATCAAAATTCTTCATCCAGCTTGTATATGCTCTTATTCTATAATGACCACTGTAGAGCGTGTCGGGCATAATTAAATGTCCTTGACCTAATCCATTTATCAATTGAACTTTACTATATGTTAGCAACTGACAATCGGAATTGATCAGTTCAACAAATAATACCTTACTCAACTCACTCATTTCATGATGTGGACCTGCAGATACATATGCATCGAATGTTACGGTTTCACCTGGTGCAAATTTTGTCTTCTCGGGGAAAGAAAGGAATACTTTCTCTTTAGGAAAAAGGCTATCGTATTCTAATAGATTATGGTAAAGCGTATTTGTTGGATTATTAGGTACAATGCTAGAGTAGCTTTGCTCATTTGGCTTATAGTTTATCGGAAGGGCATCGGCAATTCTATTATCTCCGAAAGACCTATATAATTCTACGCTATAAGGGTCAATAAACAATCCGGCCCTGTTTAGTTTGACATCACTTTTTACAGTTTTTATCCAAGATGTTTCATTGAAATTATATAATCTGTTATTCTGATATTCATAATCTTGTTTTTTAATGTATTCTACACGCAGAAATCCATTAAACTTTAGAGATAATGTATTGTCATCCACATCCTTAATCAATTCGCCTTCTTCAACTTTGGTTGTATCTGAAATCTTAATAAGGTTAAGTTTACTCTCAGGTATATTTTCATTATAAACCAAAAAGCCTTCTTTTTTTAGGTTTTCAGATGCTAAAGACCTTAAAAAATGTGCTAATGAGCCGTGGTATACTAAATCTCTATTTTGTTTCCATTTTTTCTCTTCCTTAATATCATCTGAAGCGAGCTCTTTAAAGTGAATGTTTCCATCGTATTTTATCTTTTCGCTCTTCGTATTCACCTCAAATGATTTAAGCTCATAAATAATGTTATAGCCCGTTGATCTATTTTCTATGTTCAAAGGTTCTGATGCAAAGGCTTGAAGCACATTTTTATTCAATCGTTTAAAATCTATGACGTAAGGGTTGAGGATCTCACAATCTTTCGCCATTTTAGAGCTGCCCAAAAAATGCTTTTCAAAATTCTTCAATTCTTTAGACCAACTTTTATCCTTATCAGCCGCTATGGTTACTTCTGTCAATTTTGTAGGAAGTGGTTTTAGAGAAAAATCAATTGTATAATCTTCACTCCTATTGATATTTATTTCTCTTACCTGAGATTCAAACCCTACAAAAGAACACCTCAAACGATACCTGCCTTCCAGATCTGTTTTCAATAGATACTCTCCTAGAGTACTGGTTTCCGTTCCTACAGTACTCTGCTCAATATAAATATTCGCATAAGGAAGCGGTTCCCCCGAATCATCTTTTACTATTCCTTTTATAATGGTTTGTTGGGCATATAAAGTATGATGAAAACTTAAAATGACTCCAAAGCATACTAAAATGCGGATGTTTAAAGTAATTAGTTTTAGCATAGTATTCTAAAAATTAAAAATTCGGAGATAGAACTCCATTAATTATTCTGAACCTGAGATGTCTAATCCGCTCCTTAGGTTATACGAAATTGTACTCGATTTACTTTCTCCATACTCATATATTGGTGCATATCCAATAACAACACCTCCTGAACCTCTGGCACCATAGATTGCTGCTTTACCACCTTTTAAGACATCTATTCTTCCAATTGCCTGAGGGTCCAGATTGTTAAAGTCCCTGGCGCTCATACTAATTCCCTCATAGAAGAAAATGGCGCTGGAAGAAAGATCTATAGAATTTCCTGGATTAATTACAAATTCTCTGATTTCGCCATTTGTACTCCTTATGGCATAGGCACCGGGGATTCTCCCCATAAGAAATTCGACAGGGCCTCCAACTATAGTTAAAAACGTTTGCTCAAAGCTATCCCCGTCATCAAATACAAAGCTATAGTTTGGATCTGAGTATAATTTATTTTTCCTTTTTATTTTCGGTTTTTTAATTCTTTTCGCGCTTATATCGACCTCTTTTAATAATCTTGCTCCTTCAAGTTCGATTTCAATATTTGTTCTTGAAAACAAGGAATTATTTTCAACTTTACTTTTATTACACCCTAATCTACTTTGTAAAGGCGATACATATTCTTCCTCATCAAAAAGGATTTCAAGATTACCCTCATAACCTTTTTCAGTATAAGAAAAAACAAGGTTAGTCGTGTCGAAGAATAATAGATTTTCAAAACTAAATTTTCCTATAGAATCTAATTCTGCCGAGTGAAATTGCGGCTGAGCAGTTTGTATTAATAAATTTAGATTGTTTCCCTCAAGCTTATATCCATCATCCACTAAAAGGATTCCACTAATTGAGAGACCTGTCTCAACAGAATCCTTAAAATTCACGAAGCTCAAATTGTAGATATCATTGAAATTGATCTTCTGCCATTCTTGAGATAATATATAGTTTTCAAACGCATTTTCTTTACTTTCAAAATCACTCAAAATGTATGAGCTATGATCACTTAGGTGGCTGCGCCAGTACAAATAGTCGTTAAAATTTTCATGATCATGAAAGGATTTTGCGATATCAGCAGGCCTGTTCAGTTCATTAAAAATAGTGTAATCTTGTAGATGATAAAATTCGTCATCGACTAAACTAACCTGATTAATTCCATACGCTAAAGCGCTTTTAGTTACATCTATTTCAATTATGTTTTCAGAAACATTAAAACCCTTGAAATAGCTTATTATCCCTGAGGACTGAATAATCAAGTGTATTTTCTGATCATTGATTTTTTTTGATTGGATCAATAACTTAAGATGTTTTTCATCTTGTTCAATACCCATCGTCAAAGTCTGCTCTTCTGCTCTAGGAAGTTCCCACTTCTTTGAGTCTCCATTTACCAAAGCATAATAGGAACTATTTATACTGGGTTTGAAACTATCTAATTTAGTAAACCCTAGAGTATCAGACTTTAGTTCTCTTATAAGATTATCTTGATCATCGAAAACCCGAATAAATGCTTGTGAAGGTATACCATAACGATCAGTAGTATGAATAAAAATTACATTGTCTCTACCATAAATCAACTTACCGGAAAATGGTCTAAATTGGATTTGTGTTGCATCTGGCTTTTGCTTTTGATCTGGTAGCAATAGTTTACTGTAGTAGTTAAAAGGAGCATCATGACTCTTCATCCAAGAAGTATAGGCTCTGATTTCGTAAACACCCGAGTTCAAAGTATCTGGAAAATTTATGATCCCTTCGCTCTTACCTTCTGTTATCAAGTGCTTTCCATAGCTTATTAATTGACAATCAGGACCTAGAAGTTCTGTATATAGTATGTTACTTAACCCACTTGGTGCATGACTAATACCAGCAATAATATCTGCATTAAAGTATATGCTAATTCCAGGCTTTACTTTAATACGTTCTTTAAATGAAAGAAATACTTTCTCTTTCGGATACAAACTATCATACCTCAAAAGATTCTTGAAAAATTTGTCAATTTTTCTTCTGTCTGAATTATTTTTACTCAATTCTAAATCAAAATCATCTGTTGGAACATAATTTATAGGTAAGGCTTTTGCTATTCTTCTATTTCCAAAGGACCTAAACAATTCTACATTAAGAGGGTCAACAAAAAACCCTTCTGAGTTGATTGTAGCACTGTCTGATGTCAGCTTTAGCCAAGAAGTTTCATTGAAGCTAAAATATTGTTTTCCGGTGTAAATTGATTCATTTTTTTGTGTATACTCAACTCTTAAAAAACCTTCTGAATGTAAGGTATATGATTTTGCATCTAATTTAGAAATAATATCTTCAGGCTTAATAAATGTAGTATCAGATCTACTTAAGAGTTTTAATTTTCCGGTTTCTCTAAAGATCATAAACCCTTCTTCCTTTAATTTATTAGAGGTCAAAGCTTTCAAAAAATGAAAAATAGATCCATTATAAGCTTCAGCTCTATTTTTCTTCCAATAATCTCTTTCGATATCCGATTGAGGTTTTAATTCCTCAAAACGAATATGTCCGTCGTATTCTATTTTATCCGTTTTTGTGTCAATAAGAAATGAGTCTAACTCATAGGTAATGTTATAGCCTGTTGATTTGTTTTCTATCTTCAGAGGTTCCGAAGCAAAGGCCTGAAGTACACTCGTATTCGATCGCTTAAAATCCATGACGTAAGGGTTGAGGATTTTGCAATCATTCGCCATTTTAGAGTTGCCTAAAAAATACTTTTCAAAATTCTTCAGTTCTTTGGACCAACTTTTATCTTTTTCAGCTGCTATGGTTACTTCAGTCAATTTTGTGGGAAGTGGTTGTAAAGAAAAATCGATTGTATAATCTTCACCCCTATTCATATTTATTTCTCTTACCTCAGATTCAAATCCTATAAAAGAACATCTCAAACGATACCTGCCTTCCAAATCTATTTTCAGTGAATAATCTCCCAGAATATTGGTTTCTGTTCCTACCGTACTCTGCTCAATATAAATATTCGCATAAGGAAGTGGTTCCCCCGAATTATCTTTTACTATTCCTTTTATAATGGTTTGTTGGGCTTGAATATTTTGAATAACACTAAAACAAATGCAAGCCATACTAAAGAGAAAAACTAAAACTTTCATTAATAATTATTGTTTCGGATAATTTGAGTGGCTCATAATGCTAAGTTATTTGCAGCCGTTTCCAAGAACATTATATTCATTTAGACCAACAGGAGTTATTTCCAGATTCATAGTAATCTCTAATGCGTTAATTATATCTGACAAACTATTACTTTCAAATTCACCATTCAGGGTACAGTTAAGCATACTTTTGTTTAAAATATAGAATTTGCAGGAAAATGCATTTTCCAGTTGATTAAAAACGTGTGCAAGCTTATGATTACTAAAAGACAATCCTTCACCATCCCATTGTGGCGTTTCCACTGTTAAGCTTCTCCTTTCAATTTCAAGTCCTTTTTTAATTATTATTTCGCTATTCTCTTCAAGTTTAAGTTCGCTAGAATTGCTAGAAGGAAGTACTTTAAGCTCGCCAGAAAAAAGTTGGACGTTGACCGTTTCCAAACTTTCATCGTAGAATGCGTTGAATTCCGTTCCTTCAATTATTAAATAACTCTTACCCAATTTTAAAAGAAAATTCTCTTCGGCATCAGCAACATTAAAATAGGCGTCTCCTAATAAGCCAACTTCAGATCGATCAAAAGGATTTTCATACGTCAACTTGGATCCTTCATTAAGCCATACTTTGGTTCCGTCAGGAAGGTTTATTAAATCTACGTGATGTTGTGCAACAATCTCTACCTGTTGAGGGCTATCTAAGAAGAAGAAACCGATCAAAATAAGTAATGTTATGCTCGCCGCCACTAAAAGTGACCTTTGAAAGCTTGGAAACTCCGACGTAAAATGAAACTCAGAAACATTTTTTGAAGGCTTTTTGCGTTCATTATTAGCTAAGTCAAATATCATTTTAGTAGCTACCAAATCATCATCATGATATTTAGTACTTTTAAGCTGTTCACCCAAAAGTCGTTCTTCTTTTAAAGAAGTATCACCCTTATAATATTTTCCTAAGAGTATTTTCAGCTCTTCTGTATTCATCATTCATTTCTTTAATGCACAACTTTCTTATTTTTTGACGAGCTCTTGAAAGCAGAACTCTAACATTGTTTTCTGTAGCATTTGTTATTTTTGCTATTTCTTCAATTGATCTATTTTCAATATCTCGAAGCTCAAAAACTATTCTTTGATTAACCGAGAGCTGATCCATAGACCGCTTAACCAAGAGTTGAAAATTAACTCCTTGATCATTATCTGCTGATTCTTCAGGTATAGAGTCGGCAATGTCTATGTCAGAAGTTGAAGAAATTGTCATCTTTTTCTTCTTCTTTAAAGCATTCAGCGCTAGATTTTTTGCTGTCACATAAAATACGCTTTCTAAATTTCTGTACTTTTTCAAAGTACTTCTTCGATTCCAAAGCCTAATAAACGTTTCTTGCATAATGTCTTGAGCTTCATCATGATCTTTTACGATCCATTTACTCAGTCGGTAAATTCCGTCTTTATACTTTGTGACTAAACTTGTAAACTCTTTTGATCGCATATTCACTTAAATGACACCTTAGTCATTAACTTATTACACTTCTGCAAAAAAAAGTTACGGTAAAACTATTCCGGTTCGTATCCCCAAGGCAAAAGATGAGAAACTCCAACCATTGCCAAGTATCCGCTTAGATACAAGTTTGATTTATTAATTACACGACCAGTGCGGTCAAATCTAATGGCAGTATTCTCATCATTCTGCCACATGTATGTTCGTTTATTCTTATACTCGAGAGCTATTACATCTTCCATGTATACTTCAATCCAGTCATTGGACTTAATATACTTCCCGATCAATGCTTGTTTTCTTAGTTTTCTTATAGCTTTTACATCTCCTTTCACGTATGCCTTAACTCTATCTGACCACCTTACAGAAAAGACTTCAAAATCTGAATTATCTAATTCATCATCCAATAAGCATTTAAAAAAATGTGTTAATGAACCTTTATATATTTCTCTTCTTTTCTCCATCCAATCAGAGTGAAGATTAGGGTTATCCTTATTCATACTTTCAAACCAACAATTACCTGAAAATTTGAACTTCCCATTTTTTCTTAAAACGAATTCCGTAAGATGATAGTTAAGTATTAATCCTAAAGCATAGTTATTGATGACTATATTTTCCTCGGCAGATGCGTATAGTTTACCATTATGCTTAATGAAGCTTATTACCCAAGGATTTGAAATTTCAGTGAAACGAGAATTCTTAACAGAGCCTAAAAAAGTTTCTTCAAACTTCTTCAGATTTTTTTCCCAATTTCTATCAACTTTAGAATCAACGGTAATAGGATTCAATGATAAAGATGTTTTCTCAAGCTTTATAATCATCCCATTCTTCCATAACCGAATAGGAATTTCTTGAGTAGTATAACCAACGAAAGAAAAAATTATTTTCTCCGACCAATGTTTAGGAACCTCTAAAGAAAACAGACCATTCCTGTCTGTAGCTGAACCAATATTCGTATTAGAGAAATACACGTTTGCAAAGGGTAGAGCATCATTAGAACTATTTACCACCTTACCAGAGATCAACTTTACATCCTTATTCGTTTTTCGATTTATTTCTGAGTTTTCATCTAATCTATAAAGAAGATAATAGCTCTTCTTATATACGTATCTGATATTGGTTCCACTAAATAACTGATCTAATACTTCCCTTACTGGGGAATTATTGACTTTAATAGAAGCACCCGGGGATAAATCCACCATTTCTTTGCTGTAAATGAAGTTCAAATCATACGTCTTCTCGAGAAATTCAATAATTTCTGAAATAGGCTCGTTATTAAAACTGATCGATACTTTTTGTTTAATCTCATCTTGAGAAAGTACAATTTGCGCAAAATTCCCTACCGTAAAAGCTATTATTAGAACTATATATCTCTTGTACGAATGCATACTTATAAATCGCCGAAAATACTCATACACTTACTTTAGTTTCTGTTATTCCCTAAAATGAGAGATAAGTCGAAATAAAAAAATTAAAAACGAGCATTAATGTTTATCGAAGTCGCCCACATTACCTAGAAGTTTTCACTTTTTCTTTCTAATCATCGTTATTGAAGTTTTAATCTGATCACTAAATCATGAATCATTTTTTATTGCTTTTATCGTCTTACGTTTTATTTACAGTTCCATCGGGGTTAACCTACAAAGAGCGAACCAATCCTGAAACACAAAGTGAGGAACTTGGAGCGGTAAGCTGGTATCGCAATTATAAAACTGCTACTCAAGCATCCGCAGAAAAAGGAAAACCCATTCTAATACTTTTTCAGGAAGTTCCGGGTTGTGCCACTTGCCGAAACTATGGAAATAACGTTTTAAGAAATCCTTTGATGGTAGAAGCTATCGAGGATCTTTTTATTCCATTAGTGATTTTCAATAATAAAGGTGGAGAGGACAGAATTACCCTGAACCAATTCAATGAACCCAGCTGGAATAATCCCGTGGTCAGAATTGTAGATGAGGAAGGTGGTAATTTAGTAAAACGGGTAGCTGGAAATTATTCAGCCAAAGGATTATATAAAGCCATGCAAACAGCATTGATCAATCAGAATCAACTTATTCCTGAATATTTCAATTTGTTGGGCAAAGAACTATCGGCGAGTAATAACCTGAAAGAAGATTACTATAAAATGTACTGTTTTTGGAGTGGAGAAAAGCACCTGGGAGCAAAAGACGGCGTGATCAAGACAGAATCCGGGTTTATGAATGGGTATGAAGTGGTAAAAGTCACTTATGATGAAAATGAGATCGATAAAGGAGCATTGACTTCTTATGCTAAAAAAGGAAACATCTTGCCTATTAGTGAAGATGGATATCGTTTTTCGGGGAAAGATCATTTGTTCTATCTCAAAAGAACGAACTACCAATACCTTCCCCTTTCTGACCTGCAAAAAACCAAAATCAACAGTGCTTTAGGCTCAGGCTTTAGGGCTGAAAAATACTTAAGCCCTAAGCAATTAGAGTGGTTGAAAGAACTAAACAATCCAAGCACAGAAAGGAAAACACTTTGGGATCAGGATATCGCTAGTGCCTGGAAAGAAAAAAACCAGGGTTGAGCTAGGTAGCATGTATTTGGTAAAGTTATTTGCACGCGTTGCAAACGCGCACTAGCTGGGGAAATGCTATAATTTAAATCGATAAAAGTCTTTATCATCCAATTCACTTAGTAAAGTTTTTTTTAAAGCATTAAGCGAATCTATACTTATATTATTAATAAGATTTCTTTGCTTAACTACTATACCCTCTTCGTTTAAAAAAACTGAGAGAACCATACTATCATCAAGAAAGAAAAAAGAGCTATCGAAATTCAATGAATCGTGATTTCCCTTTATGTAACTCATTTCATAGAGACTAGTATCTTTCAGACGATATAAATAAATGATTTCTTGATTATAATTTGTTACCTCATTGTAAATAATACCATTTTTATCAAAACTCTTCGAATTTAAAATCTCATCATTTTCGAAATTTGCAATGATATTTAATTCTCCAGTTGGAAAATATTTTCTAGCCTCACCATTCTTTCTACCATTTGAAACTTTAAACTCTTCGTTTATCAAGCCATTTTCATAATAAGTTTTTTTCTTGTCTTTGCATGAAAAAAGAAAAAACAGTATTAAAAAAATTAACTCAATTTTCATGGTCTAGATTTTTATTATGCTAAATAATGACTTTAAACTCTTTATCTCTGCAAAGTCGATATAATTTAAATAATACTAAAGCTATTCAAATCCTACTCTGATAAGTGTACAATTGATAGTATCGACCTTCTTTAGCTATTAGTTCATCATGTGTCCCTCTTTCTACAATTTCACCATTTTCAATAATCAATATCTGATCGGCTTGTCGGATGGTACTTAATCTGTGAGCGATCACGAAAGTCGTTCGGTTTTTCATTAAAACATCCAAACTCTTCTGAATGTAAGTTTCGCTCTCCGTATCCAAATTGGATGTTGCTTCATCCAGAATAATGATCTTCGGATTAGCTAATAAAGCTCGCGCAATTGAAATTCTTTGTCTTTGTCCTCCTGAGAGTTTGACTCCTCTCTCTCCTATTACGGTATCCAAGCCATCTTCAAAACGGTCTGTAAACTCATTCACATAAGCTCCGTTGACCGCCTCTAACAGCTCAGCCTCTGTAGCGTCTGGCCTTGGAAAAAGAATGTTCTCACGAATGGTTCCTTCAAACAGGAAGTCATCTTGTAACACCACACCTAAACTCTGTCGGTAACTCGGAAGGTCAATTTTCGATAGGTCTTGCCCATCAATGGTTATAAGCCCACTTCCGGGATTCAGAAAAGTAGCTGCCAAGCCAGCGATAGTGGATTTTCCTGAACCAGAACTACCAACCAAAGCAGTCACACTTCCTGAAGGTGCTTTAAAGCTAATGTTATGAATTACGTCTTTGTTTTCTTCGTAGCTGAAGGAAACATCATTGAATTCAATATTGCCATATAACTCTTGCAGTTTATTAGGTCGCTTCGCTTCTGTATTTTCAGGATCCATTTTCATGATCTCCTCCGTGCGGTCCAGGCCAGCAAATGCTTCCGTCATCTGGCTGCCAATATTACTCATTTGAATGATCGGAGCGATCATAAATGCTAAAAGCGAAATAAAAGAAATAAGCTCTCCTGAGGTTAGATTGTCTTCAATCATAAAATATCCACCCATTGCAAGGATTCCTGCACTCGCAAACCCAATCAGAAAGGTTCCAGAGCTCGTCACCAAAGCCGTGGCTGTTAAACTTGATTTTACATTCTCGTATAGCCTCCTTGCTCCAGCTTCGAAAGTTTTAATTTCAGATTGTTCCGCATTAAAACCTTTAATCACCCGCACACCATTTAGCGTTTCTGTCAGCCGACCAGTAACCTCGGCATTCAGCTTTCCTCTTTCTCTAAAAATTGGTCTAATCTTTCCGAATGCCTTTAAAGCGATAAAGGCAAACAAACCAACCGGAATCAAAGTGAAGACTGTCATAGAAGGGCTAATGTTAATGAGTAGGATCAAAGCCAGAACGGAGGTAATTGTCCCTCCTATCAATTGCACCAGCCCTGTTCCAACCAGATTTCGGACGCCTTCTACATCAGTCATAATCCTGGAAACCAGGGCCCCGGATTTTGTATTATCAAAGAAGTTGATCGGAAGAGAAAGGATCTTTTTCTGGACTTTTACTCTAAGTTCCGAAATCAGGAATTGGGCTTCTACACTCAGAATCCTAGTCAGTAGAAATGAACTAACCGCCTGTACTGCAAGCGAAATGATGATGATCAGAATGATGAATTTAAGCATCTGAAAATCTTTATTCGGAACAGCATCATCCAGCAAATATTTAGTTGCTGTTGGCAACACAAGACCAGCAGGTCTACTTATGAAAATCAGAAAAAGCCCTATAGATAAAGTCTTTCGTCTAGGCCAAATAATGTTTTTGAAAGCCCATGCGAAAGTGACGTTCTTATTTTTACTCATCCTACATTCGCTACGATAACTGTTCCTAATTTAAAAAGTATGTCAAATCGACAGTTTGAAACAAATACTAGTTTAATGAATAGTATAGACCAATCCCTAAATAATTCGCGATAGCATAGCCTAAAATCCCGACAGCCAAGCCAGAAGAGATGATCGATTTATTCTTTAAAGAAGTTGCGACTGGTGATATGAAAGCCGGCCCATATATACCTGCAACAGAAGTTATAATAGTCGTGTCTCGATCTATTTTAAAAAGTTTACACAGGAACGTATGGATCAGTATAGCAGTGAACATGCAATAAGCTGTATAAAAGATGTAGGTACTACCCTCAGAGATGAGTGACTTAAAATCGGCTAATGAGCCCACCGCAAAACAGAACACCAGAATGAAATAATTACCAACTTCATAGGTTCCTGGCAGGCGTCTTACTTTACTATTGATGGATAATAAAGTCCCGGTTGTAGTAATAAAAAGTATAATGAAAGCCACATTCATTTTCTTAAAAAGGAGCTGACTCATTCCAGCTGCTGTAGCTAGAATTAAAGCAGAAATAAGGCTGTAAATAATTGATTTTCTAAACTTTGAAGTCATTTTCAATCCATTCCAATCATCCAACTCATGTACTTCGTTTAATCCTCCTCGATGAACAAATGGACTCAGAAAGTAACCGTAAACTTTTGTCCCGAAGCCCAGCAGTAGCAATAAGTAGCTACCTCCTACTAAAATATCCGAAGCATTTAAGGCTATGAAAACTTCATGATCAACACCCAAAGCTAGACCAATAGCAGTTAAGTTTGGTGTACCGCCCGTATAAATACCAATCATCATAGATGCTACTTTTTCAACTTCTATCAAGCCATCACTGAAAAAGTAAATCGAAGAAAAAGATGAAAAAACCGCTGCGAATATCATAATCAAAAATGAAAGAAGCATCCTTGGAGCTAGTTTTAAAAGTGATGAAATATCTGTAGAAAACAGCAAAAGCGGTATCGCCAAAGGGACCGTTAATTCTGAAGCGGTTTGAAATAATTCTGGATCAATTTTGAATATGTTCAAGTTACCGATCAGCATTCCAAAAGCATAACAAAAAACGACCGACCCTAAAACTTTTACTACCCTTGAACTGGCTTCTAGCTTTAAAACAGCTAAAGGCAATAAGATCAAAGTAGAGATTTGAAAGAGCTCATGGCTGGTTAGGTCAGGTAAATTCATTTTGACTAAAGATAGGTTAAAGTCAATAAACAGACTGATTTAAGTCATTCTATTCGGTTGCAGATATGTACTTATTTGCATAGAACAATAAACAACAGCCATGAACCAGATCTTAGTACCAGTGGATTTTTCAGAAGTATCCTTTAAGGCACTACGATTCGCAGAAAGCATCGCAGATGATGGTGATACTATATTGCTACTTAATGTCGTTGACGTGCCTGCCATAGGAATGGCAGAACCATACTATGCATCAGCCGATACCATGACTGGCATTTTAAACGATTTGATCAATAGTGCGGAGGAAAAGCTTAAGGAAGCAGAAAAAAACATCACAAAGAATTTAAACATAAAAAGAATAGTTGAAGTCGGCAGTCCATTCGATGGTATACAAAAGCACTTGAACAATGAACACGCTGACCTGATTGTGATGGGCACACAAGGGGCATCTGGTTTAAAAGAGATCTTTGTAGGCTCCAATACGGAAAAAGCAGTTCGATTTTCCAAATGTCCTGTCATAGCCATTCCTTCAGATTATAATTTTGACACCGTTGAAAAGATACTCATGCCAACGGATCTGAAAGACCTGACGGATGAGGTTCTTTCCAACGTTAGAAAAATGCAGGAATTCTACAGCGCAGATCTCCATTTTCTTTGGGTACACACCCCTCACCTCATTGAAAACGAAAAAGAAGTCAAGGAAAAAATCACAAAACTAGTGAAGGAACATGGCCTTGAAAACTTTGAAGTGCATATCGTAAGAGATGTATTCCCCGATATTGGAATACTGTACTATGCACAGCATATAGAGGCCGATATGATCGCAATGGCAACGCATGGCAGAAAAGGTATTGCCCATTTATTTACTGGTAGCCGAGCAGAAGATGTAGTGAACCACACCACCATTCCGGTTTGGACCTTTAACCTGAACAAATAACACAGGTTGGAAGCAAACAAAAGTACAATTACGGTAGAGACTTGCTACCATTGTGGTGATCCATGCGATAAGGAAACTATTCAGATAGAAGATAGATCCTTTTGCTGCTTTGGGTGCAAAACAATCTATGAGATTCTTCAGGAAAGTGATCTTAGCGACTACTATGAGCTCAATAAGCAACCCGGAATCAAGATATCCGAGGGAAGTTCCAAGTATGATTTTCTGGATAATGAAGCTATTGCCGAACGACTGATCCAGTTTCAAAATGATCAAGTCATTCAGGTCGTTTTTAATATTCCTGAAATCCACTGTAGCTCGTGCATTTGGCTTTTGGAAAATTTGACCAGACTTAATCCGGCAGTTGTAAAATCACAGGTGAACTTCAACAAAAAAGAAGCTTCTGTGCTATTTAATAAATCACAAAGTACACTGAGGGAGCTTGCAGAATTTCTATACTCCTTAGGGTATGCGCCAGAAATAAATCTAGCGACAAATAATATAAAAAAGCAAACAAAAGCTAACAAATCATTAGCTATTAAAATTGCTGTTGCTGGTTTCTGTTTTGGTAATAGTATGCTTATTAGTCTACCGGAATATCTGGATCACAACTTTCTACTGGATGGTGATTTCAAAAATCTCTTCAACCTGATCAACGTAGCTCTAGCCATACCAGTAGTGCTTTATTCGGCCTCTGGTTATTTTGATTCCGCATTTAAAGGGCTGAAAAAGAAATACTTGAATATTGATGTCCCGATAGCACTCGGTATCGTCGCCCTATTTCTAAAAAGTATCTTTGAGATTATTACCAGCACAGGTCCCGGCTATGTAGACTCTTTGACCGGATTGGTATTCTTGCTCTTGTTAGGTCGCTGGTATCAGAATAAGACCTACTCCGCGCTCTCCTTCGATAGAGACTTCAAGTCGTTTCTTCCGATCTCTGTTTCCAAAATCAAAACTGATGATTCTACCGAGCATACTCCTTTGGAAGAAATTGAAGTTGGCGATAGAATTCTGATCCGTAACGAAGAGTTGATCCCTTTTGATTCTATATTGATGGAAGGCCAGGCTTCGCTTGACTACAGTTACATCACAGGAGAATCCCAGCCGGAGCGATTAGAATCAGGAGGCCGGGTATTTGCAGGCGGAAAGCACAACGGTGCCCCCATTGTTCTGGAAGTACTTAAAACAGTCAACAACAGTTATCTGACACAGCTTTGGAACTCGGGAAACCGTAAAAAAGAAGAAACGGCCATGAATGCGTTGGTTGATCGGGTAAGTAGCTACTTCACCCCTGCTATTCTGGTCATCGCTTCTCTGGCAGCCTTATCCTGGTATTTCATTGATCCAGTCAAAACCTGGGAAGTATTCGCTGCCGTACTTATTATCGCCTGTCCTTGTGCTTTGGCACTAGCGGCTCCTTTTACTTACGGGCATGCTATGCGCCTACTTGGAAAAGCTGGTCTCTACCTTCGAGATGCCTTTCTGGTAGAAAAAATAGCGCTCATCCGCGAAATTATTTTTGATAAGACCGGAACGTTAACGCAATCCGGAGGTCAAGAGTTGAGTTTTGTTGGAGAACCATTAAGTGAAAAGGAAACGCAGTTCATCAAAGCAGCAGTTGATAATTCCATCCACCCGCTAAGCAGGGCAATTGCCGAAAAACTTGAATCTGCGAGTCCACTTTCTGCCTCAAAAGTTCAAAGCTTTAAAGAAGAAAAAGGTAAAGGAATTGAAGCTTTAATAGATGGAAATACAATAAAAATTGGATCTGAAGCTTTTATTGGAATAGATCATTCAAAAACCGACGGTCGCACACGGGTTTACATTGAAATGAACAATGAAGTTAAAGGTCATTTTGAGATCAAGAATCAGTATAGAAATAAGGTATTCGACCTATTAAGTAGGCTTAAATGCTTACATCTTCTCCACCTTCTTTCCGGCGATTCCAATGCTGAAAAATCCACGCTTCAGCCATATTTTAAAGAATTGAAATTTAAGCAGAGTCCTACCAATAAATTAGAATATCTGGAACGGATGGATCAATCAGCCAGCGCCATGATTGGTGACGGATTAAACGATGCCGGAGCCCTTGACAGAGCTTCTGTTGGAATTGCAGTAACCGATGACATTCATCAATTCTCCCCTGCTTGTGACGCTATTCTGAAGGGTGATAAGTTGATTCAATTGGATCAGTTTTTAAAGTTCTCCAAATTTTCCTTTACCATCTTAAAATGGGCTTTTGGCATATCGTTTCTTTACAACATCGTTGGGCTCAGCCTGGCGATAACCGGTCAGCTTACCCCTTTGGCCTCCGCCATACTCATGCCTATCAGTTCCATAACCGTAGTAGGTTTCGTTACACTTATGGTGAATTGGAGGGGAAGAAAGTTGATGAAATGAGTATTGTAATCCAAATCTAACTTGAAATGCTATTTTCCGTCCCGAATTATCGGGGTGTTCGAGGATATAATGCTTAGAATAATTAAGTTGAGATTCCCCGGTCTCATAGTTCCTCGCATACGCGAGAACAGGCACCGTGGAATGACTATAGCTGGCTTTATTATTTTCACATCGGTCGAACCGCTCCAAGCGGTCTGACCTATCATATTTTCTTAGCTACAAATCATAAACTTCCTATCTGCAATATTTCAATATCAATTTTCCTTTATAAAATCCCTCAACTTCTCTTCCTTTGTAAATTGATAGAGTTGAAAGCCTTCCATTTTCTTTTCAGACTTATTCTTAATATTAGATGCAGAAACCTTTGACATCACCTCAGAAGGGTCTAACAACTGGGCATGCAACAAAGTCTTTCCATTGAGGTGCGCAACCATTTTGGGAATAAGTACTTCCACAACCCATTGTTGCGATTCCAAACTGATTATCCCCATATTCCGAACATCCGCTATGAACTTATGCGTACTTTGAGTCCTGAATCCTTCCAAAACAGCTTCATTAACAATCAGAAAATCATTGTGAGAAGGTACCTTCTTAAAGTATTTTAAATATAAAGAATCCAATTCTTTATCAAAGTAAACAGAAGCATATTCATTAGAAAATAAGTTGACCATAGGTTCATTCTTATTTGGTTTTTAAGTTAACCATAACTAGTCAAATTGGTTTTTTTAAGATATACGATCTCTTGTTACATCATTTCAGAATGTTCTACAGATGTTTATTAATCCGCACAGATCAAGAGGAGTTATTTATAATGCTCCAGCTATCTTTTTTAAGAGTTTTAATTAGAATAGTCCAACTAAAGTAATTATTCAGATATTTCTTTTAATTGTATTTAAATGAAAGCTCATATATAAAATTCACTTTTTTTCAATAAAAAATTATATAGGCTTAATTATCCTTAATATCCACACCGTTAAAAAGCCACTAACTGACAAAAATCAGTTCGCCCTATGCCAGTACTCATAACTCGTCCATTCAATCCGAGCGAATATTGAGGTAAAATAGGATTTTATGTCAGTCATATTCCTTCTAATTGGTTTCAGCATCGTCGTCGCAACAGCCTTTCTGGTTGCATTCATCTGGGCTCAGAAAAGTGGTCAGTTCGATGATGATATGGGACCTTCCATTAGAGTGCTTTATGATGACGAATCCTCCAAAACCAAAAATAATCACTAACACATGGAAAACAGCGACGCTCAGCGATTAGAAAATCACAGTCGGGGTAATCTGGAAACCTTCTATTACGATAATTCCACTGTACGCCTGTTTCTGATCGCCACCACAATTTTCGGGATCATCGGCATGACGGTCGGTTTGCTCGTAGCCTGCCAGTTCGTATGGCCCGACCTGAATTTTGGAATCCCATACACTACTTTCGGAAGGGTAAGACCACTGCACACTAACGCAGTGATTTTTGCTTTTGTAGGGAATGGGATCTTTGCCGGGGTTTATTACTCCCTTCAAAGACTTTGTAAAGCACGGATGTATAGCGATGTACTAAGTAAGATCCATTTCTGGGGTTGGCAACTCATTATCCTTTCCGCCGCAATCACATTGCCTTTGGGCTTTACAAGTGGTAAAGAATATGCCGAGTTGGAATGGCCTATCGATATAGCCATCGCCCTGATCTGGGTGGTGTTCGGTTTGAATATGTTCATGACCATCATTAAGCGTAGGGAGCGTCATTTGTATGTGGCCATCTGGTTCTACATCGCCACATTTGTTACAGTAGCCATGCTTCACATTGTGAACTCATTTGAGCTGCCTATTTCAGCATTTAAAAGTTACTCTTTGTATGCCGGAGTTCAGGACGCCTTAGTCCAGTGGTGGTACGGCCATAATGCCGTGGCTTTCTTCCTAACCACACCTTATCTCGGATTGATGTATTATTTTGTTCCGAAAGCAGCTAACCGACCTGTTTACTCTTACAGACTTTCAATCGTCCACTTCTGGGCATTGATCTTCATTTACATCTGGGCTGGACCTCACCACTTACTTTATAATGCTTTACCTGATTGGGCACAATCTCTCGGAGTAGTATTTTCTGTAATGCTAATTGCCCCTTCATGGGGAGGAATGCTGAACGGACTTCTCACTTTAAGAGGTGCATGGGATAAGGTACGTGAAGATCCTATTCTGAAATTCATGGTCGTAGCCATCACGTGTTACGGTATGTCTACTTTTGAAGGCCCTATGCTTTCCTTGAAAAATGTAAACGCTATAGGCCACTTCACGGACTGGATCATAGGCCACGTTCACATCGGTGGATTAGGTTGGAATGGCTTCCTGACTTTCGCCATGTTGTATTTCCTCATTCCTAAGCTTTACAAAACTCAATTATTTAGTATCAAGCTAGCTAACATCCACTTCTGGATTGGTACACTGGGAATCATTTTTTATGCAATCCCGATGTACTGGGCTGGTTTCACACAAAGTTTAATGTGGAAACAATTCACTGAAACCGGATTGTTAGTGTACCCTAACTTCCTGGAAACAGTTACTCAGATTGCACCAATGTATGCACTTAGGGCTTTTGGAGGTTTACTTTACTTGTCAGGTGTATTCGTAATGGTCTACAATCTGGTGAAGACTGCACAAAGTGGTGTATTCCAAAAAGAAACGGAAGCACAAGCTGCTCCATTGAGTGAAGACTACGTACCTCCTGTAAATGAGCACTGGCATAGAAAGATCTTCGAATGGAAACCAGTCCGTTTGTTAGTCTTCAGTCTGGTAGTAGTGCTGATCGGAGGGGTTGTAGAATTCGTTCCTACGTTCTTAATAGAATCCAACATTCCAACCATAGCCAGTGTAAAACCATACACTCCATTGGAATTACATGGAAGGGATATCTACATAAGAGAAGGTTGTAATACTTGCCATTCTCAAATGATCCGCCCATTCCGTTCTGAAACAGAGCGATATGGAGAATATGCCAAAGCCGGAGAGTTTGTTTACGACCATCCATTCTTATGGGGGTCAAAAAGAACTGGCCCGGATTTATTAAGGGTTGGGGGTAAATACCCGGATAGCTGGCACTACCATCACATGCTTCAACCCGTGAGTATGTCACCAGGTTCGATTATGCCTGCATACCCATGGCTGTTCAACAGTGACTGGGAAAAGCCAACCACACAAGCCAAGATTTCGGCTATGAGAACGCTAGGCGTACCGTATGAAGAAGGTTATGAAGAATTAGCTGTAACAGATGCGGAAACACAGGCGCAGGCTATTGCCGAAACCCTGGGTAGTGAAGGTATTGAAGTAGCTAGCGATAAAGAGATCATAGCCTTGATTGCTTATCTGCAAAGACTTGGAACCGACATTAGTAAAGTAGAAGATGAATTAGCACAACGTGCTGAAAATAAATAAGTTATGTTAAAGTTTATTAAACATCACCTGGATTCGATTTTGGGAATTGAAATTTTCCCCGTCCTCTCTTTTATGATTTTTTTTATCTTTTTTCTGGTTCTGTTTATAAGAGTTGTCACAGCAGATAAAAAGGAGACCGAAGAGATTTCGAGAATCCCATTAGACACTGAAAACCAACCTTTATCATGAATAGATTTAAGAAGATAGCTGCAAGTATGCTGGTGCTTTTTCCAGCGATTGCTAATGCACAAAATTCAGAGGAAGTTGTCGGTTTAATGAGCCAATATCAAACAGAGATTGTGCTCTCCCTGGCAGTTGTAGTCAGCCTTATCGGATTGCTTACGGCAGTAGTTGCGCTCCAGACGTTAAGGTTGTTACTGAAGCCTGAGGAAGTGGAAGAAGTGGAAATGGAAGCTAAGCCTGGTTTCTGGGAGAAATGGATGACTCAAGCCAATGCCGCTGTACCTATTGCTCAAGAGGCTACCGTTTTAACTTCCCACGAGTATGACGGAATACGTGAGTTGGATAATAGATTACCGCCCTGGTGGTTATACGGTTTTTATTTTACCATCGCCTTCGGTTTCGTTTATCTAGGTTATCAGTATTTAGGTCCGGGAATGTCACAGGCCGAAGAGTATGAATATGAGGTCGCATTGGCTGAAGAGCGCATTAAAACGTATCTGGCTTCCAATGCAGATGTAGTCCAGATCAATGAAGAGAATGTAGAATTTGTTGACTCTAACATAGCTCTCAGTGATGGTGCCTCGATATATAAGCAGAATTGTGCGGCTTGTCATGGAGACCAGGGTCAGGGAGGTATCGGGCCTAATTTTGCCGATAAATATTGGATCCATGGTGGAGACATGCCTTCCATATTCAAAACAGTGAAGTATGGAGTTCAGGAAAAAGGGATGATCTCCTGGGAAAGCTTACTTAGCCCTACTCAAATGCAAAATGTATCAAGCTACATTTATACGCTGGAGGGAACGAATCCTCCGAATCCAAAAGAGGCTCAAGGTGAACTTTTTGAAAGAGTTGCGAAAGAAGAGGCTCCTGCTGAAGAAAGCGACAGTACCGTAGTAAAAGAACCTCAGGAAGAAGAAGTTGAAAAGGAATTAGATGATGCTCAGGCATTATTAAAATAATGATAAGCAACCCCAATATAGAAAGCCTTTACGCTGAGCAGGAACAAAACGAAACGTTCCGGGATAAACTGTCTACAGTTGATGAAGATGGAAAGCGTATATGGGTTTACCCTAAAAAGCCTTCAGGAGTATTTTATAAATGGCGAAATGCCGTCTCCGTACTTTTGTTGGCCTTTCTTTTTGGGGCACCGTTTTTGAAAATAGATGGACAGCCATTTCTGCTGTTCAATATTTTTGAGCGTAAGTTCATTATTTTCGGACAGGTTTTCTGGCCACAGGATTTTCACCTGGCTGTGCTGGGGATGATCACTCTCGTAGTTTTCATTATACTGTTTACTGTAGTCTATGGTAGGATCTTTTGTGGTTGGATTTGCCCTCAAACCATCTTCATGGAGATGGTTTTTCGTAAGATTGAATATTGGATCGAAGGAGATTATACTGCTCAAAGGAAGCTTGATAAAGCGGAGTGGAATAAAGAAAAAGTCTTAAAGAAAGGTTCTAAACACCTCATATTTCTAATTATATCTGCTCTGATCATGCATACCTTCATAGCCTATCTTATTGGTGTTGATGGTGTTTGGAGAATTATAGGTGAGCCCGTTAATCAAAATATGGGAGGCTTCACGGCTATGATCGTTTTCACTGGATTATTCTACGGTGTTTTTTCAAGGATGAGGGAACAGGTTTGTACTACCATATGCCCTTATGGTAGACTCCAGGGTGTGTTATTGGACAAAGACAGTGTAGTAGTGGCTTATGACCATAAGAGAGGAGAAAACAGAGGAAAGTTCAGGAAGAATGAAGACCGTTTGGAAGTTGGCAAAGGCGACTGCATCGACTGTAAACAATGTGTTTACGTATGCCCTACCGGGATTGATATCCGTAACGGAACTCAACTGGAATGTGTGAACTGTACTGCTTGCATTGACGCGTGCGATGATATTATGGAACGGGTAAATCAACCGAAAGGATTAATTCGATATGCTTCAGAAGAAAATATTGTAAGTGGAACTCCATTTACATTTACCAAGAGAACCATGGCCTATTCCGTGGTTCTCGTGCTTCTTTTAGGTGTATTCACCAGCTTCTTACTCATACGATCCGACACGGAAACGACGCTGCTAAGAACTCCTGGGTTGACCTATCAAAAAAATGATAATGGAACGATCTCAAATCTATACCAGATCAGTATGGTAAACAAAACAAACAAAGACCTTGACCTCGTATTCAAAATTCGAGATGATATCGGGACGATCAGAATGATTGGAGGCAATGACCCGAAAGTAGAAGCACAAGCTACCTATGAAGGCGCACTTTTTATCGATATTGATTCCAAAGCATTGAAAGAGCTGAGTACAAAATTGAAGATCGATATTTACTCTGATGGAGTATTGATTGAAACAACCAAAACTCGATTTTTAGGACCTAACCTTTAACGACAATGAGTAATTATTAATTAATAATGAAGAATTAAAATTCAGCTATAAACTGAAAGCTGATAACTAAACACTAAATACTTAAAAATGAACTGGGGAAAAGGAATAGCATTATCATTCATTTTATTTGCAGGCTTCATCATGTTTATGGTGGTAAAATGCTTCCAGCAGGATTTCCATTTGGTTACTGAGGAATATTATCGTGAAGAAGTCAATTATCAGCAAAGAATCGAAGAGCGAAACAACCTGAAAAGGCTTGACGAAGAACTTCAAATTACTTCTGGTAACGGATTTGTAAAGATTGATTTCCCTACGGCTAAAGCGGAAGGCAAAATTGCCTTCTATAGGCCTAACAATTCCGTATTAGATAAAAACTACGAGATCAAATTAGCAGAAGGCAATTCCTATCAAAATATTGATAAAGCTGAATTACTACAAGGACGTTATCGCGTAAAAGTCAGTTGGACGGATGGCACGGATGACTTCTTCGGAGAAAAATTGATTTATATCCAATGATCTTTTCGGGTTTCTTAATGGGTTTTATTGGGAGCCTGCACTGCTTGGGTATGTGCGGACCGATATCATTGGCTTTGCCCATACCTAGAGATTCCCTAAAGAAAAAATGGATTGGTTTAGGTGTTTATAATTCCGGAAGACTCCTTACCTACTCGATGTTAGGGGGATTATTTGGGCTTTTCGGAACCGGTATTAACTTGCTTGGCCTACAACAGGGGATCTCTATTTTTTTCGGCATCATGATCTTATTAGGTTTGGTAGGCTTAACGGTTAGCCATTATTTCCAAAGCCAGTTCCAATCCAGTTCGGTGATGAAATGGATCAAGAATGCGATTGGAAAATCTTTCAAAAAAGGGAATAAAGGTTTTTTGGCAGCCGGCTTATTAAATGGATTAATTCCCTGCGGATTGGTTTATATGGCTATTGCTGTATCTATTTCGCAAACCAGTCATTTCGAGGGAGCATTATTCATGCTTTCTTTTGGTTTGGGAACCTTACCAGCCATGATTGGCGTGAATTGGCTTCCAAAACTTTTTCAACTCAAAAAACAACTACCTGCAAAAAAACTGATCACTGGTTTTTCATTTCTCGTAGCCCTCCTATTTATCTATCGAGGTATCGCACTGGAAATTCCTCCACTCAACCAACTCCTGGAAGAAACCGCTTTTGCTAAGATTAGTGCTTGTGGGTATTAGCTAAGCCCAAAGGAAGTATTCCGATTATTTTAGTCTAATTCCAGAAGTCGGTCTTTACATTTGATTTTAATTACAATTTTTTAATTATGAGGTTTATATACTTACTATTTCTTGCTACTTCTTTATGTACTATTGGTTTTTCTCAAATACAACAAGGCGCAATCCTAATTGGAGGGAATCTTAGTTACAACGGTCAGAATAGCTCCACTGAATTCTTTAGCAATAACACATTCAACACTTCAGATATTAAAACCAATATGGTAACTATCAGACCCCAAATAGGCTTTTTCACTAGTAATAACGACTTATTGGGTATATCCATTAATTACGAATACAACTTCTTAGAACAAACACAGACCTTTGGTGATCAGTCTTTTTCAACAGAAGAAAAAACTAATGTAATATTATTCGAAATATTTTGAATTAACAGAAAATCTTTATTTGAATGGTACATTCAATTTCTTGATAGGTTTTGGGAAAAGCCGTTTTGGTGAAGGTGAAGATCTCGAAGCTAACATTTTAGATATAAGAGCTAATATTACTCCGGGAATTACCTACTTCCTGAATAGCAAATTAGCTCTAAATGCGAATGTTGGACAATTGAGATACAATAGAAGACGGGAACGACTTGATATTGATAGTGAACCTGAAAATCTGGATCAAGATTACGGCGTAAGCTTTGACTTAAATACTTTCTCTCTGGGATTACAGTATTTTCTTAGAAATGGATCTGATTAAATACTAAATTAATTGTAGTAGTTTTTTATTTTTAAATAATCATAAGTATCATCCTTATGTTAGATAATGGAAAGCGCCAAGAGATTCTTGAAAACTACATCCAATCTTACAATACGTTCAATGTAGAAGGGATGATCCAAGACTTGCATGAAGATGTGATCTTTGAAAATGTATCGAAAGGAGAAGTTGGATTGACAACAACAGGTATTGAGAGATTCAAAAAACAGGCTGAGTCAGCTTTGGGTTATTTCAGCAAAAGAGAACAGAAAATTACGTCATGGAAATTTGAGGAAGACAAAATCATTATCGAAATCAACTACCATGCGGTTCTCTCCATTGATTTCCCGAATGGCATGAAATTAGGAGACGAATTAAACATGAAGGGAAAATCCATTTTTGAATTCAAAAATGAAAAGATCATTAAAATCAGAGATGAGAGTTAGTGAGTGTTCTGAATATTAAGCGAACTATAAAAACTAGTTGTTATCTTCAATATCACTTTCTAGTTTCAGACATATGGTCATAATCTGAAATTCAATAATCACATCATACCCTATTACGCATTAGAATAAACAACGATAGCAATCCTCCAAAAATATAGGTTGCAGCAAGTCCAATAAAAATTCCTTTTACATCTGCTACATATCTCCCTAAATACATCAATGGTAATCCAACGATTAGCATCTGAAGAAAAATAATCCTTAAAGCTAGCATAGGTTTATTTATGGTATTCAAATAGCTATTAACTATACCTAATATCCCCTGTAGACCAAAACCTACGGGAACAATCCATAGAAAAAGTGCTACGACATCGATCACCTCTTCATTTTGTGTAAAGATTGACCCAATCGGTCTGGCAAGAATAATGAGTATGATCCAGACAAATAAGCCCCACAAAATTGAAAACTTATTACTGATTGTCACGGATTTATTCACACGATCCAATCGATTTTTCCCAATATTCTGCCCAACGAACGGACCAATAGACGCTCCTAATGCAAATAGAATGCTGGTCGCTAAAAACTCAATCCGACTTCCAACTCCAAAAGCTGCAACAGCATGTTCGCCATAAACCGAAAGCATACTGGTGATCACAGCGATCGCTAATGGGACAATTAATTTTGCAAGACTGGAAGGTAACGCGATGGATAACAAGCTTCCCCAACACCCTATAATAACTTGTCTGCTTGGAATGGTAAATGTGATTAAATGTTCTCTTTTAATCAGAATGTAAAATGAGAGGATCATCGTCATAGCCCTGGAAATAGCCGTAGCAATAGCAGCACCTCTTAAGCCAAGTGCCGGAAAACCCAGATAGCCAAAAATCAGAATTGGGTCTAGTATAGCATTGACTAATACTGCAAAAAGCATGATATAAGTAGGGGTTTTAGCATCACCAGTAGAACGAATTGCACTATTCCCTACAAATGGGACAGAAACGAAAAACAAGGCGAAATACCAAATAGTCATATACTCTTGAGCCATACTGGAAGTAACCCCATCCGCTCCTAGTATTTCAAATGTTGGCTGAATGGTTGAAAGGCCGATCAGCACAAATATTCCGGTAATGATCAAGGTAAGAATGACACTATCAGTCGTTTCGCGAGCAGCTTTTGCACGATCATTACGACCTATAGATTTTGAGATCAAAGCGGTGGCACCAATTCCCAAACCTTGAATAATACTGAATATGATCATGATGACCGGGAAGGTAAAGCTCAAGGCTGCAAGCTCATTTTTTCCTAACTTTCCCACGAAATAGGTATCAATTAAATTAAAGGCCACCATGCTTACAATACCAAGCATCATGGGCAGGGTAAGCTGTATGAGTTTCTGCGAAACACTTCCTGTGGTCAGATCTCTTTTATCCATTGTGGATTTTTACTCTTCTCATGATGCTTCGATTTAGCACAGAATCCTTAAAGATTATTATACTTTGAGTAAATTAATTTCGAAACCAGGAAAACCTGCAGAAGCTGTCGAAAAATATATTGGTAAAGAATCTATCCAGCATAACCCCGATGTTCCAAATGGCACGCAAGGATTCATTGATTGTTTCGAACATTGCAACACGAATACCACCGATAAGTCAATTGAGTTTGTAATATGCATCGCGGAGGAGAGCATGATCGCACTACATACCCACCAGACCTGGTTTGGTAATTATAAGTACGTCACCATGGATTTTTTCAAGTTCGATACACACGGGAAAATTTGCGAGCACTGGGACTCCATTCAGCAAATCCCTAAAGAATCTGTAAATCCAAATACGATGCACCAGCTCCGGTATACCCAAGTTTTAACCATCCCGCAGTTTCAGAATCAAATTTGTAATGTCACAGTTATGATTTACATCATTCAAAAAAATGAATTTGATCATGCTATGAGTATTCTGTATATCTGAACTTTCAGGAAATTTAATTTTCAATGAATCTTCAACTTATTCAGAAATACAATACCTCAGGACCAAGATATACTAGCTACCCGACTGTACCATTCTGGGAGCCTGAAAAGTTCAAAATAAAGGAGTGGAAGCAATCGGTTCACGATGCTTTCTGGGCAAGTGGAAAAGAGATTAGCCTTTATTTACACCTCCCCTTTTGTGAAAGCCTGTGTACCTACTGTGGTTGTACAACGTACATTACAAAAAATCATAGCTGGGAAGAAATTTATTTAAAGGCATTAATCAAAGAATGGGAAATGTATCTTGATATTTTACCTACAAGACCTATTCTGAAAGAACTTCATTTAGGTGGAGGTACTCCGACCTTCTTCTCCCACAAAAACTTAGAGTTTCTCATTTCATCACTGACTAAAAAATGTGAGATCGGAAAAGAAACCGAATTTGGTTTTGAGTGTCATCCCAGTCATGTGACGTTCAACCACCTTCAAACGCTAAGATCATTTGGTTTCAACCGAATTAGTATTGGAATACAGGATTTTGATCCAACGGTTCAGTCTGCCATCAATAGGAAACAGTCCTATGAGGACGTATTCATTGCCACGAACTCTGCAAAAAATCTAGGGTTTAACTCTGTCAATTTTGACCTTGTTTACGGACTACCTAAACAAAGCATCTCTACCGTTCAGGAAACCATTCGTAAAACGATTGATTTAAAACCAAATCGAATTGCTTTCTATGGCTATGCCCACGTTCCCTGGTTAAAGAAATCACAGAAAAAACTTGAGCCATTTCTTCCTTCAACTGAAGAAAGAATGGAAATGTATACTAATGGAAAAGAGCTTCTTTGCGAAGCTGGTTACATTGATGTAGGAATGGATCATTTTGCCCTACCGGAAGATTCCTTGCTGGTATCCAGTAAAGAAGGTACCCTTCACCGTAATTTTATGGGTTATACCACGCAATCCACTGCATTACTTCTCGGACTGGGCATGAGTGCTATTGGAGATAGCTGGACTTCTTTCGCCCAAAACACCAAAAGCCTAAAAGAGTATCTACAGCTAGTAGATGAAGGCAGTCTACCTATTTTCAGAGGGCATCACCTTACGCATGAGGACCTCATTTTCAGAAAGCATATTTTAAACCTAATGTGCAAGTACGAAACTGAGTGGACAGAAAGCGAATTTCATCATTTCGGATTATCATTAAATTTTGAACTCCTGGACGAGTTAAAAAACGATGAGCTAATTATTTTTGACGAACACCACATAGAAATTACTGAAAAAGGAAAGCCATTCGTTAGAAACATTTGCATGGCCTTTGATGCTCGTCTATCAGAAAGAAACTCGGAGAAAGAAATTTTCAGTAAAACATTATAAACTTGAAGTTGATGCTCTTACTCAAGTAAAAAAGAGGACTTTGAATGATGGCTTTTAAGGGAGACTTACAAGTTAGAATACAATACCATAATTTTTAACGGTATCTACCTCAGTTCCATTAACAAAAGCTGGCATATCAGAAAATAATACCAATTGAACTGTATAAGGGCGCATTAGATTGTTAAATAGTTTTTTCTTGTCAAAGACAAAAAACGTAGAGCTAGCAGCGCTAAAGCGAGGCTTTTTAACCTGCCCTGCCAGTCAGGCGGGCGTATGAGAAGGAAAAATCAATAGCTAGATAAGCGTCATTATGTAGTTTAATTGGTATACAAGGTTAATTTTTCTAATTCAAGAGAAAGAAATAAATCTTGAAAAGATCAGAACTCAATAGGTTGGCCGTACTTGATAGGAGAATGTACTAAGTAGAAAAAAGATATTAATTCAATCTTGAAGATCAAAAAAAGAACATCTTTAAGCTACTTTCTCTTCTTGTGTAGCTGGAACTAAAAATACAGGAAAGCCGAAATTTTTAATGATCTCTCCGGCGTTAAATCCTGGGCTATTGCTTGAAGAGCCACTATTTACTCCCATTATGATCAGATCGAATTCACCATCTCTGTAAAAATTAATGATCTCATCAACTACGTTTCCTGTTCTTACAACATTAACTACATTGCTACCTCTCGCCTTCTCAATGTTATCGGAAAGGCGGTCCATCTTCCGTTTTAGACTTTCCACAATATCTTCAACCTCCTTAGCCTGCCCATTTTTCAGAGCACCGTATTTAGTTTTGATCGGGTAAACATGCAATAACGTAATAGGACATTTATGCATTTGCTGAAAAAGCATACCATATTGCATCGCATTCCATGCAGCAGGCGAAAAATCGGTCGGGATTAATATATTTTTAAATGATTGCATAAGTACTCCAAAGCATATTTTCAAAAATATAGTACTCCTTATTCTTTGGTCATGAGGGTTATCATTCTTGCGTGTGATTATTGTCAATGTTCAATTATTTTAATATCATACTAAACAACTCTTTATGTCATTCTTAAATTCACCACTTAGATAGATCTTGATTATGGAAATCAACAGTAAGTTTCTCATGTCAAAAGACGGCTTAGATCTTCTAAACAGGATTTTTACATCCTCTGCTGAAGGCATGATCATTGTAGATCGAAAAGGACATATTATGGTGGTTAATCCTAGTGCCAGAGACATGTTTGGCTATTCACGAGGCGATATGTTAGGTATTAAAATAGAGGAATTAATACCTAACGGTCTAAGAGCAAAACATGAAAAGCATAGGGCGAACTATGTTAAGGAACCCAAATCCAGAAGGATGGGAAATAACATGGATCTTTTGGCCTTGAAGAGTAATGGTGAAACGTTTCCAACAGAAATCAGTCTTAGTTATCTCAAGTTTAATGACGAAATGCTGGTGGTTGCTTTTATAGTTGATATCACTGAACGCAAGAAAAGTGAAGAGATGGTTCGCAAACATCGGGAGGAACTGGAAAACTATGCCCAGAACCTCGAAAAAAGGGTTTGGGAGCGAACACAGGAACTTGAACATTTAAATCTAGGACTTCAAAGTCAGGTACAGGAAAGAAAACTAGCTGAAAAAGCCCTGGAAGAAAGTCAAAATCTCTACCGTGCAATCGCTAAGAATTTTCCAAACGGGGTCATAAATGTTTTTGATGAGCAATTAAATTATGTATTCGTTGATGGAAGCCTCAAGCAAAGAACTGGAAATGGATCAAAAGATCTTATAGGAACAAACTACCTGCTCCAGTTTCCTGAAAAGGATCGTGATTTCGCAAAGAAGTATCTGGAGAATGCAATGGATGGAGAAGAAGTTGACTTCGAACTCAAGATCGGTAAAGACTATTACCATTTCATTGCTACCCTGCTTGATGAAAGTAATGTCGATGTACATCTTTTGGTTGTAGAAGAAAAAATCACCGAAAAGAAAAAGGCACAAGAAGAGATCATAAAAAATCTGGAACGGGAAAAAGAACTCAACGAGCTAAAATCCCGGTTTGTTTCTATGGCCTCCCACGAATTCCGAACTCCATTAAGCACCATACTTTCATCAGTTTCTTTGATCAACAGATATGATGATTCCAAAAAAGAAAAAAGGGATAGACATGTTAACAGGATCAAAAGTTCAGTCCAGAACTTAACGAGCATACTTAACGACTTCCTTTCTCTGGAAAAACTCGAAAGAGGCCTTATCGTTACCGAAAAGATCGATATAAGAATTGGGTCTTTTATTAAAGAAACGGTTGATGAAGTCTCTGGAGTCCTAAAACCAGAACAAGTGATCCGAACTTCATTACCTGAAAATGGAAAAGAAATTTATTCGGATCCTAAACTCTTGAAAAACATCTTACTTAACCTCTTATCGAATGCCAGTAAATATTCGGAGTCGTCTAGTACTATTTATCTGGATGTCTCGGCCGAGGAGGAGCTTCGCGTTTCCGTAAAAGATGAAGGCATCGGCATACCAGAACACGAACAAAAAAATCTATTCCAACAATTCTTTAGGGCTGGGAATGTTACAAACATCCAGGGAACGGGTCTTGGATTAAATATTGTAAAACGCTATGTGGATTTATTGGGTGGTAGTATTACTTTTAAAAGTAAACAAAACGAAGGTTCTACTTTTAATGTGATTATTCCACTATGAGTCAAAAAAGAATACTGGTTATAGAAGACAACTTAGATGTAAGGGAAAATATTGAAGAAATATTAGAGCTTTCCAACTACGAAGTTTCTACGGCCGAAAACGGAAAAATAGGAGTCATTAAAGCTAAAAAAGAGCTTCCAGATCTCATTCTATGCGATATTATGATGCCGGAAATGGACGGTTATGAAGTTTTATATCTACTCAGCAAAAGTGCAGAAACTGCAAAGATTCCTTTCATTTTTTTAACAGCCAAAGCTGAAAAGTCAGATCTTAGGAAAGGTATGGGAATGGGTGCTGACGATTACCTTACCAAACCATTCGATGATATGGAGCTTTTAGAGGCCATTGAAAACAGGATTAAAAAGTACGAAGCACTTCAATTGAACTCTAATCACGGAAGCAAGTTGGAGCAACTGATGTCTACAGCTTCAAAGCTTGAAAACTTCGAGAGTTTGGCTGATGAGAAAATCACGAAGAAATATGCTAAAAAAGAGCATATCTACAGGGAAGGTGATTTCACAAACAATGCTTATTACATTCTCAAAGGAAAAATAAGGCTTTATAAGATCAATGAAGATGGAAAAGAACTTACCCTCAATGTCTTGAAGGAAGGTGATTTTCTTGGCCATATTTCACTTATTAAAGAACAAGACCAGATCGATAATGCAGAGGCTATGGAAGATTGTGAATGCCTTTTGATTAGGAGGGATAAATTCATGGATCTGATCCTGAGAAACAGGGATCTGGCAGGGCAGTTTATCAAACTCCTTTCTGGCAACCTGATCGATAAAGAGCAGGAAATGATTGATCTGGCTTATAATACGGTAAGAAAACGAACAGCTGATGTACTCGTTAAACTTACAGAAAAATACCACCCGGAACCCAACGAAGACCTTGTAGTAACCATTTCCAGAGATGACCTGGCGAGTATGGTGGGTACGGCAACAGAATCTGTGATCCGAATGCTTTCCGAGTTTAAGAAAGATGGAATCCTAAGAATTGATGGCAGTAAAATAGAAGTAATCGACTATGAAGGGCTAAAAATGATCAAATTCTAAAAATTTATCGGATTTGGCTAGCCCTAATGAAGCCTTATAAAAAATAATTTGAAGGTAAATGAATGAAGCAGACTAAGTCCACTCAAAGGAATACCGAACAAGACCAGATGAAATTGAAAGTATGGTTTGATTGACATACGATTTACAATAGTGTTTTAAGGTTAGCTCCATTCAAAATTTTAACTATTGGTCTATTCATTGACCTCATCCTTACATTTAAAATAGATAAAAGTGGAAATCTGGAACAAGTTTATCTCGCCGAAAGCATCCAATATGTAAATTGAATGATTGGATCAGAAAGAATTAATTCCTCTTCTTAAAAAGGGTGATGAACAGGCTTTCAAAGTGCTTATAGACAAGCATCAAAAACTTGTTTATAACACCGTATTGAGTTTTGTAAAGTCGGAAGAGGATGCTGATGATTTGGCACAAGAAGTCTTTCTGGAGGTTTTTCAGTCGGTTAGTTCTTTTAGAGGCGATTCCAAATTAAGCACTTGGTTATACAGAATTGCAGTCACTAAGTCACTGGAACATATTCGAAAAATTAAACGAAAAAAAAGATTTACCTTTTTAACGGGCCTTTGGAACGATCGTAACGAGTTAATCCATCAACCTGTAGATTGGGTTCATCCCGGTATTCAGCTTGAGAACAAAGAGCATGCTAAAGCCCTATTTCTGGCTTTAGATAAACTTCCTGAACAGCAAAAAACAACCTTTTTACTACATAAAGTTGAAGGTCTACCCTATCAGGAAATCGCAAACATTCTTGAAACCAGTCTTTCATCGGTAGAGTCACTGATGTTTCGTGCCAAGCAAAATTTGAAGAAAATATTAAAGAACTATTATGAAAAAGAGTTATAGCGCAAGTTTTATAAGCTTTAAACATCTAAAGAAAAGAGTATGAAAGAATCAGACGACCTCGAAAAAATTTTAGATAGTCTTGAAGGAATTGAAAAAGCTGAACCAAAACCCTTTTTCAAGGGTCGGGTATTGAATAAGCTAGAAAACTTTTCCTCCGAAGTTGCGCCTAATTTAAGGTTTAAAATAAAGATAGCTTTTGTTTGCTCTGTAATTATTGTTTTCCTGAATTCATACCTGGTATTTGATATAAGTGAAAGCAATAGTGATTCAACCGAACCTATATCTGAGTTTGCCGAAGACTATAACCTTAGTTTAAACACAGTCTATTTTCAAGATCAGGAACTATGAAACAAGCAACCAGTATAAAAGCACTTTGGGTAGTTGTGATCATTCTATTGATCGCCAATATTTTCTGGGGAGGAGTATTCTTACTGAAGCTCAAAGAAAGAAAGCATCACCGGCACGATAGAGGCTCATTTATGGAAAGAAGACTTGGGCTTAGCGAACAGCAAAAAGGCAAGTTTGAGGAATTCAGGACTGAACATCTCGCTGAGATCAACCCAATTTATGATGAGCTTAGGACAAAAAGGAAAGCGCTTTACAACTTCAAAAGTATAGATTCAGATAGCTTAATAAAGCAACAACTACTTGGTGAAATATCAGCGCTACATCAAAAAACGGAACGTTTGAAATTAGAACACTTTAAAGAATTGAACGAAGTTTTAGATGAGGATCAAAGTCAACAGTTTGAGCGAATTCTAAAGAGGGCTGCAGGGCATGGAATTCCTTCCAAACGTCTTAGGAAGAAGAGACATTGATTTTTTGATAGTAATCATAAATCTAGTGGTCGTTAGATTATAAGGTGAATCGCTTCACACTATTAATATTGAATTCATTCGCTCTTCAAATGATAAGGATTAAAAAAACAAGCAGGATTCGACAATCTAAAAGACGGGGTCTTTAAATTAGAGTGTTATAATTCTGTATCATGAAAAACTGGCTTGAACCCGTAGTGCTTTCCGGATCAAATGTTGATCTTATTCCATTAGAAAAGTCGCATAAAGATCAATTGCTTGAGGCTGCCTCCGATGGTGAGTTATGGAACCTATGGTACACTTCCGTGCCCTCTAAAGATAAAGTTGAAGATTACATACATGCTGCACTGGATGAGCAAAAAGCAGGAACGTCGCTTCCTTTTGTTGTTGTCGATAAGGGCTCTGGGAAAATCATTGGTTCAACAAGGTACTGTAACGTCAGCTCCGCGAACAAGAGGGTTGAAATCGGATATACCTGGTATTCAAAAAGTTTTCAGCGAACAGGAGTAAACACGGAGTGTAAGCTACTTTTATTAAGTCACGCTTTTGAAACACTTGAGGTAATTGCCGTTGCCTTTATGACCAACTGGCATAACCATCGATCAAGGAATGCAATTTTGAGATTAGGTGCAAAACAAGATGGTATTCTTCGAAACCATCGCCTGGAACCCGACGGCACCATCAGGGATACCGTTGTATTCTCAATTATTAGGGACGAATGGAAATCCGTGAAGAAATTTCTGGAGTTTGAGGTTAGCAGAGCAAGAAATTAGTTTTAGTAATGTTTCCTATGGTCGGTGTCTCATCGACCATAATGACTTCTCCTTTTCCTATAGTGGGTGTCTCACCGAGCAGAATCAACTAAATTTGTTAATTAATTATACTTGAAGTCGCTCAAATTTAAGAGAACCAAATACAGAATAAAATCAGCTTAATTCCTTCAGCTTATCTTCAAAAAACGGTTTCCAGCTATCGAGCAGCTTGGGGAAGCCCAGAGCTTTTTCAAGTAAAGGTTTATTCTTTTTCTCATTCCAGTACAGACTGGACATTTCGGATACTGTAAAACCATAATCATCCCTTTGCACCAGTTCAATGGAATCCCCGGCTTGAAGTTCTCCTTGCTGCACCACCTTAAAATAAAAGCCAGAATAATTAGCCTCCAAGAACTTCTTCAGAATAGAATCATCCTCCATTTTAATTCCGAGCTTATAGCAAGGCATCCGGGGCTCCGTCACCTCAAAGATTGCAGATCCGATTTTATACTGATCGCCTACGTTTATTTCGGTTTCAAGCACACCTGAGGTTGTCAGGTTTTCCCCAAACTTACCCCAATCCAGGTTCTTTTCCGGATAAACACTTTTCCAATACTCATAATGCTCTGAAGGATAGGCATACACAGCTTTACTCACCCCTCCATGCACTTTTAAGTCAGCTTGTTGATCACCTTCAAGGTTTAAAGAATTTACTTTGACCACTCCATCAACAGACTCTTTATAAATTCCTGTTTCCACCTCTTTTCCTTTCCAATTGACTGTTTGTGGCTTGCCTACATTAACCGAAACTAATTTCATATCACTTTACAACTTAAGAATTAAAGGATCGTAAGGATTTTTGACCTTACATATAAAAGTTAAAAATTTAATCCGTACTACTGAATAGTTTTAGATACTAAATTCTAAAAACATGAAAACGTTAACCGGAATATTTGTACTCCTTATTACAACATCATTATTTGGGCAAATACCTCAGGAAGGAAAACAGGCTGCACAAACGATCACTGGTCAAGAGATCAAGGCACACATCAGGTTTTTAGCCAATGATGCATTATTAGGCCGATCTCCCGGAACGCCAGGATATAAAGCTGCAGCAGCTTACATGGCTTCTCAGATGGAACTTACCGGACTAAAACCAGGAGGTGATGAAAATAGCTATTACCAGCAGGTTAAGCTTGAAACTACAACACCAAAACACAGTGGTAGCCTTATCATAAAACAAGGAAAGGAAGAGCATAGTATGGATTATGGAAAAGACTTTTCTTTGATCAATAACCCCATCGGGAAAATTGGTTTTTCCGGTGATATTGTATTCGGAGGTTTTGGTATTGAAGCAGCCAAATTTGGAATGAAAGACCTAAGCTCTGTTGATGTAAAAGATAAGCTTGTTATTGTTATTTCTAGACTAAGTGATGAAGTGCCTTTCGAAATCAATCTTAAGTATGGAAGAGGAAATGATCGATATCGTGACCTTAAAAAAAGAGGTGCTAAAGGAGCCATAGTTTATATTAAACCGGAAAGACAGGAAGGGATACCTTTAGAGAGGTATATTGCTTACTGGAGTGGAACCAAAAGAGGTATTCCCGAGGCTGGATTGGATGATTTCCCAATCATTTTTGCAAACTGGAATACGATAAACAAACTTTTTGAATCTAAAAATTATAAAGTAGCTGACTATCTCGAAGGAAAAAAGACAACGGCTAAATTCAAGTTAAAGGCAACAGCAGAGTTAAAGCTCGATCTTGATTACGATAAAGAAACCATTGAAACTCCTAACGTCATAGGTGTTTTAGAAGGTTCCGATCCGCAGCTGAAAAATGAGTATGTAGTTTATACAGCGCACCTTGATCATGTGGGAGTAGGTAAACCTGTAGAAGGAGATTCCATATATAATGGCGCTTATGATAATGCATCCGGCTCATCCATATTATTGGAAATGGCTGAAGCATATACCAGTATGGATCCTGCGCCGAAACGATCCATTATGTTCATTGCTTTAACTGCTGAAGAAATGGGGCTTCTGGGATCAGAGTATTTTGTGAATTTCCCTACCGTTCCATTAGAATCCATCGTTGCCAATTTCAACACCGATATGTTTTTAATGGAGAAGGGGATCGATCCGGTTGTAGCCCTGGGAAAAGAGTATTCGGAGATCGGTGACTATGTCAAAGAAGTGTGCGATTATATGAAAGTCAGTACCATTTCCGATCCTTTGCCGGAAGAAAGAATATACACCCGTTCTGACCATTACAATTTTGCTAAAAAAGGTATTCCTGCTCTTTTCCTGATCAATGACTATATAAAACCTGAAGAAGAAGGTGGGCAAGGAAATGTTAATTTTGTCTGGCTAAACTCCATATACCATTCACCACTCGACAATTTTAAGGAGAATGCTGATTATGCCTCAGGCGTAAAATATGCTCAGATCAACTTCTTAACAGGCTATATGGTAGCCCAAAAAGAAGAACGGGTAAAATGGACTATTGACTTTCCGATTGATTAAAAGATTATAAAGTTCATCGCAAGTTTTAATTAATTCTGTCATCTAAACCTTTAGAACTAGAATTAAATAACATGAACAAGTTAATTTTCAAAACCCTGATTGCTTTATTGATAACAGTTTCTACAGCTTACGCTCAACGACCCGGAGGCGGTAGAGATCGAACACCTCCAACCCCTGAAGAAAGAACAGAGCGAACGATCGAAAGGATTGATGCTCAATTAGAGCTAAGTGATGAACAGAAGGCAGCATTCGAAGCTGAATATTTAGCCTTTTTTCAAGAAATGGACTCCAAGAGAAATGAGAATAGGGAAGAAATGAAGGAAGAACGTGAGGAACTGGCTCAAAAAAGAGATGAAGAACTGAAATCTGTCTTAAGCCCTGAGCAGTTGGAACGATATGAGATTCTCATTGATATTCAGAAAACACGGATGGAAGAAAGAAAAGAAAATAGACAAAGAGGAAGAAGGGGTAATTATTAGTATGCTTCTGGTTGATTAAATTTTCTCCCGAGTTACTCGGGAGATCATATTCATTCGGTGAAATTCAGTCTTAAAAACAGTCAGTCATACGACGGTTTAACACTTCTTTAACAATACAAAAAGCCTATTCCTGTAAAGGAGTAGGCTTTTTTCATTACCTTAATAGGATAAATCAACTCACAGAATATGTCAAATCGAATATCACTGCTTTTCTTGTTTTTAATGTCTTCCTTAGTGCTTCATGCAAAAACCTATGAAGAACTTACAGCGAATTTCATTAAAGGTAATGCGGAACCTCAGTCCTTCAGTGTAATGACTTTCGGACCAGAAGGGATCCTTTTTATTGGCGATGCTAAAGGGCATCAGGTCTTAGCCGTAGATCTGGAAGACCGAGACCAAAAAGAAATAGAAGAACCTTTTAATATGGCCGATGTAGAAGGAAAGCTCGCTGCCATGCTCGGAACTGATCCGGATGGAGTGATCATTCACGATATGGCTGTTAACCCAATGTCCAAAAACATTTATTTAGCCGTCTCGCGAGCAGATGCTAATGAACTTGGTTTCTGGAGACTCCCAAACGATATCGCTGATGCAAATATTTTAATCAAAGTCACACCTGAAGGCGATTTATCCGAAGTGAAACTGGATAACGTTAAGCACTCTAAAACTGAATTGAGCAAACTGATTGAAGGCGGAGAACACCGATGGAGAAAAATGGATAAGCGTACAGAAGCGATCACCGATCTGGCTTATCATAATGGTAAACTATACGTAGCTGTCTTATCTAATCAGGAGTTTGCTTCGGCTTTAAAAGTAGTTGATTTTCCCTTCGAAGGAAAGGAATCGCATTCGTCTGTTGAAGTTTGGCATGTAGCCCATAAAAAATCGGAAACTCAATCTCCCATCAGAACATTAATGCCTTACGAGATTGATGGAAAAGAACAATTACTCGCTGCTTATACTTGTACTCCTTTCGTAAGCATTCCGTTAAAGGAAATTCAGGATGGAAAGCATATTAAAAGTAAAACCTTGGCTGAATTCGGTTCAGGTAATATGCCAATTGATATCATCTCTTATCAGAAAGAAGGTAAAGACTACATTCTAATGTCGAATATTTCCAAGGCACTGATCAGAATTGACCCTGATGATATTGCAAAACAAAAGGCGGTAACGGAACCTCTTGAAGAAGGACAGTATACTTCAGGATTACCACATGCTGTACTTTCTAAAGTAGGGATCACGCAAATCGATAATTATGCAAATGGCGTATTGGTATTGCAGAGAATGCCAAGCGGACAATTAAATTTAGTGACCTATCCGGAGCGGTGGTTATAATAGAAGGCTGATTCTATAATTATTTTACAATGGCCGGCAGGAAGCGTCATATTGAGCGTAGCGAAATATCTTTGATCCTTCGCTACGCTCAGGATGATTGGAAACATATTTCGGTAGTAATCATTTAGGAAAAGTTCTTATTAACCACTGAATTTGATTTGCGTATCAGCCTCATCAAGATTTTTCGACTGAAATATTTGAAAGGAAAAATTCAAATACGTCTACCTATTATTGGAATCTGGTTCAAAGCTCCATTTTGAAAAAGGCAATCGTAATATCTCTTTGGTTAATATATCCCTTCAGTCTTTTATCTCAAGGAAATAAAATTCAGTTCATTACGGATTCTACAAGTCAGCATTTCGGGAAAGTCGTCTTTAAAACCTTTGAAAGCGATCATTCAAAAATGAATCAGAATGGCCTACCAGTGTATTACGGGACCTATGAAAGTGAACCCAGCGATAAGCCAGGTTTATTAGGAACATATCAGAAAGATGGTGATTTAGTAATCTTCACCCCTCGCTTTCCATTTACCCAAGGAAAAAGCTATACAGCCTTCAATAAGTCTTCAGAGGCTCATAAAACGTTTGAAGTCCCAATCACAAACACAACCTTAGCTAATGAAGTAAAGCATTTCTATCCAAGCGATGATGAAGTCCCAGCGAATCTGCTGAAATTCTACATCGAGTTTGAAAAACCCATGAAACCTGGGCAAGCTTATCAAAATATAATCTTAATCAAAGATTCGAAAGATACAGTCAGTGCCCCTTTCCTGGAATTCGAACAGGAACTATGGAACAAGGAACAAAAGCTTTTAACCATCTGGTTTGACCCTGGAAGAATTAAAAGAGACCTCTCCCCTAACCAGTTGCTGGGAAATCCACTTGAAATCAACTCGCAATATGAATTGATCATAAAAAAAAGCTGGAAAGATATTTATGGTCAGACTTTACCATCTGATTTCATAAAACGCTTTTCGGCCGTGGACTTCGACCGGAAAAAACCAAATGAACAGAATTGGAAAATCGACTATCCTACTCGTAACTCAAAGGAAATCTTATCCATTCAATTTCATGAAACTATGGATTATGGAACACTTTTGAATGGATTCCAGATTGAAAAAGATGGTGAGTTGATAGAAACTGAATTCATCATAACAGAATTAGAAAAATCAATCCAGATTAAGCCTCAACTACCATGGAAATCCGGTGATTACAAAATCTATATCAATGTGAATCTGGAAGACCTAGCCGGAAATAATTTAAATCGCTTATTTGATACTGATCTTTCAGAAAGTATTTCCGGTAAAAAAGAAAGAGAGGAGATTGTGATTGGATTTTCTATGGAGTGAAGCATATTTACATCTTTCTCAAATACCACACTCCAGTTCGAAGATTTCCAGTGGTTTAATCGGAATTAGTATAATTTCTATTTCAGTTCGTAGGTTTTAACAAGATTTATTAACTGTTAAACCTTAAATTATCTTTTTCGTATTTGATAGTATTACTATTAAAAAAGTTTGTTTTACTTTAAAAATAATGAATCAGACATCACTTTGGGTAGGTTTTAACCTTGCCGTCCTTCTCCTTCTAGCACTCGATCTAGGTGTTTTTCATAAAAAATCAAAAGAAATTACCGTTAAAGAAGCCCTTCTCTGGACCTGTACGTGGGTTTTTCTTGCTTTTCTATTTAATATTTTCGTGTACTATCAGTTGGGCCAGGAAAAGGCATTTGAATTTTTCACGGGTTATGTGATCGAAAAGTCCCTCAGTGTAGATAATATCTTTGTGATGATCCTGATCTTCTCCTACTTCAACGTTCCCGGAGCCTATCAGCATAAGGTGCTTTTCTGGGGTATTTTGGGAGCCTTAGTGATGAGGGTATGTTTTATTCTTGCAGGCGTAGAATTGATCCAAAATTTTCATTGGCTTATTTATATATTCGGGGCCTTCTTGATCTTTACCGGGATTCGTATTGTTATGCAGGACGATGAAAAATTAGATCCGGATAAAAATCCTGTAGTCCGTTTAACTAGAAAATTGTTTAGGGTTACTCCAAAATTTGAGGGCGATAAATTCTTTGTTCGTAAAGACGGTTTACTATGGGCTACTCCCCTTTTCGTAGTCGTTATACTAATAGAAGCTACCGACCTTGTTTTCGCGGTCGATAGTATACCGGCGATCCTCTCGATTTCCAGTGATGCCTTTATCGTGTATACCTCTAATGTATTCGCAATTCTTGGTCTGAGATCATTGTATTTTGCATTAGCCGGTCTGGAGAAATTCTTTGCATACTTGAAATATGGACTCTCCGCTATTCTCGTTTTTGTTGGCGTAAAAATGTGTCTCGCTGATATTTATAAAATTCCAATTGAGATTTCTTTAGCCTTTATCGTATTGACTTTATCTATAGCTGTTCTCGCCTCAATGGTGATGCAGCGTCAAAACGTTGATCAAGATTAATTGAACTTTAACACTGTAATTTCGTAAAATTCGATAGTAATACTATTAAACCATATCGCATTACTTTTTAAACAACAACTATGACCTTTAATTCAGAAACGCTAGAAACTTCTGTAAATGCCAAGAAAAACCAAAATGCTGTCAAAATCGCCGTAGCTCAAGGAGATGGAATTGGTCCCGAAATTATGGGAGCCACATTGAACATACTTCATGCAGCCGAGGCTAATATAGAAACTGATTTTATTGACATTGGGGAATCCGTTTATCTTTCTGGAAATACCTCCGGAATCAGTTCAAAAGCTTGGGATTCTATTCGAAGTAATAAGGTCATGTTAAAGGCACCTATCACAACTCCTCAAGGAAATGGTTATAAAAGTCTGAACGTTACGATGCGAAAGTCTTTAGGCTTATTTGCTAACGTTAGACCCGTAATGTCTTTGCCACCTTATGTAAAGACCAATTTCCCGAATATGGATGTCGTAGTCATCCGTGAAAATGAGGAAGACCTTTATGCGGGAATCGAGCACCAACAAACACAAGATGTTGTTCAGTGCTTAAAGCTTATCACAAGGCCAGGCTGTGAAAAAATTGTTCGCTATGCTTTTGAGTTTGCAAAAGTATATGGCCGTAAAAAAGTAACCTGCATGGTAAAGGATAACATCATGAAACTAACGGATGGCCTTTTCCACAAAGTATTTGATGAAATAGGTGCAGAGTATCCTGATATTAAAAAAGAAGTACAGATTATCGATATCGCCACAGCAAGAATAGCTGCACGTCCCGAGGATTACGATGTAGTTGTTACATCAAACCTATATGGAGATATTGTTTCTGATGTAGTTGCAGAAATTGCTGGCTCCGTAGGTATGGCGGGTTCCTCAAACATTGGTAAAGAAGTGGCCATGTTTGAAGCGATACACGGTTCGGCGCCTGATATAGCAGGAAAAAATATCGCTAATCCTTCCGGCTTAATTAATGCCGCCGTAATGATGCTGGCTCATATTGGACAAAGAGATGTTGCGGATAAGATCAAAAATGCATGGTTAAGAACGATAGAAGAAGGTATACATACTTCAGATATATATTCAAAAGGTAGAAGTTCCCAGAAAGTGACTACTTCAGATTTCGCTGATGAAGTCATAAAGAGGTTAGGAAAAGAACCTCAGAATTTCACAAAAAGTGAGTTAACAAAAGGTAATGGTAGCATTATCATTCCTGAGTCTAAAAGAACGCATAAAGAAAAAAAATTAGTAGGCATAGATGTATTTATAGATTGGGCGAATAATGATGTGAACAAAATAGGAGATGCTCTTAACAGCTTAAACAGTTATGGTTTAAAGTTGAAAATGATCACGAACAGAGGTGTAAAAGTTTATCCTGAAGGTATTTCTGAAACATTCTGTACCGATCATTGGAGATGTAGATTCGTTTCTGATGCCGCGGTGACAAAGAGCGAAAATCCAATCTATAAAGAAGTGGATTATGAAAAAGTTCTTGCGTTACTATCGAAATTATATACCAACAATTTTGAAGTCATTAAAACTGAAAATCTTTACGAATTTGACGGTGAGAGAGGTTTCTCCCTGGGTCAGGGAGAATAATCAAAGCTGTCAGCATGCGGTTGGTTTAGCCTGGGTTCGAAAGGATCCGGGCTTTTTTCATGAATGAGAGTAGATGTTATAATAATAAGTAATTATAGGCAACCTTGAGGTGACTTCTTACGTTAATAATAGCAATACTATTAAAATAAATAGCAATGAAAACCTTAAAGATTGTTTTACTTCTAATCTTCCTCCACCTATCCGTTTTGAACCTGAATGCCAACAACTGGCTTAACAGAGGTGAGGCCTATTTATCAAATTCTGAATTCGACAGGGCTCTAGATTCTTTTACGAAAGCATTGGATGAAAATCCATATGATATACAAGCATACATCTATAGAGCTAAAATACATGCATTTAGAGGCCATTATCAAAAGGCAATGGATGATTATAACAGTGCTCTGGATCTGAATCCTGATCTCATTAAAGTCATCATGAAAAAGAGGAGTTTAGATTCTAAGCAGAATAAGTTAGAATTGGATAAGTTACCACAACCAACTATCATAACAACGGAGCCCAATACATTCAATTTTCCAAGAAAATCAAAACCGGATAATCTATAGCTATGTATTGGATCGTTATTGAAGATGACCCTAAACCAGATAAGTACATTCCCATATTAGTCAGGTCTCAAGTCTCTGTGATTGAGCTAGAAGCAAAATTCAGTAAAGTAAAAGTTTTCGATAATGAAGCAGGGGCACTTGAGTTTGCAGATCAATTAAAAGTGATCTATGCAGTGGAATCTGTACGCTTATTTTACCCGGAGGGAATATCGAAGAAATTGACATAAATTTTTTAATTGATCTATCCTAATGGTACTCATTTATCTAATTACTAAAGATGCTAAAGAAGCAAAGAATGTAGGCTCAAAACTGATTGAAGAGAGACTGGCAAACAGTGCTAATGTAATTCCAGCTATTCAAACCATGAGATGGTCGAATGACCGAGTGCTTGATGTTCGTGAAACTGTACTGTTAATCAAAACGAAATCACTTTTATACTCCAGAATTGAAAAACGTGTAGCTGAGCTCATGGGTATTGATACTCCAAATATATTTTCAATGCCAATTACACAGATAAACCCTGGATATATGGATGTTCTGAAAAAAGGTGTTCAGCAGGTTTAAATGTAATTTGACTCTAGCTTACTTTAGTAAAGTGTATCGGCTAAAACTTCAATTTTCTTTCATCATCTCTACATAATCTTGTAAGACGATTTTAATACTAGAAATTACCAGTTCAGGGTCATCCCAATGGACATAGTGACCAGCATGTCCACTATAAAACAACATTCCCCGATCAACAGATTGCACCACATCAGTCCAACGAGCAACTCTGTGTTTCAGCTTTGATCGAAAGAGCGCTTCATCATCGTATTTTTCAGAACGAAATTTTTCAGGCATATCAAACTTACCTCCGGTTATGATATGGACAGGAATATTGGGGAGAGGGTTTTGAGTAATCTCTCTGAATTCATTTTCTCTCAGATTCTCTAGCACCTCACTTTCTTTCCTTATGGACTCTGCTGCGTTAGCATTTCTCATTTTTCTCCTTTCTACAAATCCATTAATTAAACTATCTACTCTCAGAGGTTCCCAGTTCAATACTTCATAATAATCACGGATATTCTGCTTGTTCTCGGTGAAATCAGCGGGATCAATAATTACCAGTCCAGCAAGTAATTCAGGATAATATGTCGCAAAACCACGGACATAAACCCCGCCCAGTGAATGCCCAACCAAGACATAAGGTGGTTCTAGTTCCAGTTGATTGAGTATTTTTATCAGCCTATCAGCCACATTCCTGATTGAAGGAGTTTTTCCATCAGCCTCTGATTTACCAATACCTGCTCTTTCATAAGCGACGACAGGTGCTAATTCAGATATTGGTTCCAACACTTTGTCCCAATTATCCATAGGCACTCCATGACCACTCTCAAAAACAACAACAGGCTGTCCTTCTTTTCTGTTTTCTATGCTTATAGTATTCACCCGAGTTTTATAACCATCAACAGTTACGAATCGTGTCTGGGCAAAGCATTCAGCACTTAAAAAGACTAGAAATATGAGAATAGAAAAAGGAAGTTTCATATTTGGCATATTATTCTAGAATAGTTGATCAGGAACCCGAAGGTTTAACCTGGGTAATTTCAAAACATCCATACTCTTTATTCGATTGAAAAGATCGAATTTCGGATTCATGATCATACAATAGTTTATTTATTGATAAAGTGCTGTGATTGCCCACACGAATCCAGATCACTTTCGGGGGAAATCCATAAAGATTAGTCAGATCATTGAAATCAGAATCCTGCGTAACAATTATAAACTCTTTATCTTTTGCAAAATTCCAAATTTTTAAGTCTTCAGCATTCAATAATCATTTATTATATGGGAAGAACCTCCAAAACTTTCCGGTAATAACTTTAGGATTCTAAAAGAAATATTCTGGTCAAATAGGAGCTTCAACCTGCAATTTGATAAGTCCTATTTTCTTTATCGGCAGCATAATGGAGAGCAGCGTAGATATCATCTTGTTTTAACTCGGGGAAGTCGTCAATAATCTCTTCAATTGACATACCTGAAGCCAACCAGCCAAGGATATCACCAACAGTTATCCTCATTCCTCTAATGCAGGGTTTCCCGCTCCTCTTCCCTGGTTCAATAGTAATGATAGACTTATATTTGACATTCATATCTAAAAATACGAAACTTTTAGTTTTACTGTTAAACTAAACCTCTACCAGTTTCCACTTACCTCGTTTGAAAATAATTATACTAACTATTGCCCAGATAACCAGTGTAACCGCAATCGCAGAGAAAATTCCTTTCGGTCCAAAACCCATTGTTATACCCAAAAAGTAGGCGAAAGGAGCTTCAAACAACCAGCTTACAAAGAAGTTGATTACTGTTG
>JBCCDY010000024.1:0-56623 GCA_039030555.1 Bacteroidota bacterium | reverse complement strand
TTTCCGAAAACTGAATTGATAGAGTTTTCAGTCGCTCCCAATGTTACCCCGAAAGAAGGCTTACCATTGCATGAATGGTATATAGAATTTGCGAGGGAGCCTGAAGATTTAAAGGCATTTGAAAAATTACTGGATTCAAACCTGGTGAATATCAATACGTATTATGAAGACCTAATCACAGGGAGTATTTTGAGACCTTTAAAAGTAATGAAGTTGAAAAAAGATGCTTTTAGGAGTTATATGAAAAGTCAGGGTAAGCTTGGGGGGCAAAACAAAGTTCCCCGCCTTTCTAATGACCGAAAAATTGCTGATCAACTAAACGACTTGGGTTTAGTGGAACAATAAAACCTGGGAAAGCCTTTATTATTCAAATCATTTCTATTTTTGCAGAACAAAGCTCACCTAAACAAAATCGAATACTAGATTTTTATAGTCAATGCATAAAAAAGGAATAGCCATATTAGGCTCAACCGGATCAATTGGTACACAAGCTTTAGAAGTAGTTCGTCAGCATAAGGATCAATTCAATATTGAAGTATTGAGTGCCAATAATAATGCGGAACTTCTTATTGAACAGGCTAAAGAATTTAGGCCTAATGTGGCGGTTATTGTTAATGAGCATAAATATGATCTTGTTTTTAATGCTCTAGACGCTCTAGATATAAAGGTATATTCCGGAGAGTCCGCCCTTTCTTCCGTCGTCGAAATGGACTCTATAGAACTTGTACTTACGGCGATGGTGGGTTATTGCGGATTAAAGCCTACGATAAAAGCTATTCAGTCTGGAAAGAATATAGCCCTTGCCAATAAAGAAACTTTAGTTGTTGCAGGTGAATTGGTGACTCAAATAGCGCAAGAGAAAGGGGTTAATATTTATCCGGTAGATTCAGAGCACTCGGCAATTTTTCAATGCCTGTCAGGTGAATTTCATAACAAAATTGAAAAAATAATTCTTACGGCATCCGGTGGTCCCTTCAGAGGTAAAAAGAGAGAAGACTTATTAAACGTTACCAAAGCACAGGCACTTAAACATCCAAACTGGGAGATGGGAGCGAAGATCACCATTGATTCAGCTTCTATGATGAATAAAGGTCTTGAAGTCATTGAAGCTAAATGGTTGTTCAATCTAGCAGTCGATCAAATAGATGTCATCGTTCACCCTCAATCAATCATACATTCTATTGTTCAGTTTGAAGATAGTTCCATGAAAGCACAAATGGGCTTGCCTGATATGCGGGTACCTATACAATATGCAATGACTTATCCAGACCGAATGAAGTCAGATTTTCCACGCTTTGATTTTCTGGATTATCCAAACCTGACTTTTGAACAACCTGACCTGGATACCTTTCGAAACCTTGCCATGGCATTTGAAGCTATGAATAAAAAGGGAAATATGGCCTGTATTTTGAATGCTGCAAACGAAATAGCGGTTGAGGAGTTCTTGAAAGATAAAATCGGATTTCTGGAGATGTCGGATGTTTTGGAGAACTGTATGAACTCGATTTCGTATGTGAAGGAGCCTAGTTTGGAAGATTATATAGAAACCGATCGCGAAACACGAATAAAAGCAAAAGAGTTAATTAGTTAGATGGAAGCATTAATTATGACGGCACAGATATTATTGTGCCTTTCAATTTTAGTTGGACTGCATGAGCTTGGGCATTTATTGGCGGCCAAGTTTTTTGGAATGAGGGTGGAGCAGTATTCTATAGGCTTCCCTCCTAAAATCTTCAGTTTTAAATATGGTGAAACGGAGTATTCATTAAGCGCGATTCCACTTGGGGGATTTGTTAAAATTTCAGGAATGATCGACGAGTCTTTGGATAAGTCTTTCCAGGACGAAGAACCCAAAGATTACGAATTCAGGTCTAAGCCAGCGTGGCAGCGTCTTATCGTTATGCTAGGCGGGATCATCGTGAATGTGATCCTTGGAATACTCATATTTATCATGATGACCTATTCATATGGTGATCAATACATTCCTAAAAAAGTTGTGTTAGACCATGGAATTAGAGCTTATGACATAGGTGAAGATCTTGGTTTAAAAACAGGAGATAGGATCATTGCGGTTAATGGACATGATTACGAAAAGTTTAATGACTTAGTGAATCCTAATGAAGTTTTTCTTGAGGACGGGTCTTACTATACCGTTTTAAGGGATGACGAAGAGCTTACAATTGAAATCCCTAGTGATTTTTTAGATCGCATATCCGATAGAGAAGCTTTTGCCAATTTCATGTCTCCAAGAATGCCTTTCAAAGTAGGGGATATTCTGGAAGGATCACCTGCTGCTGAGGCCGGCCTTCAAACCGGTGATGAAATCATTTCTATTGATGGTAAAGCAGTAAGCTATTATGATGAATTCATAGAATACAGAGATGCAAAAGGTGAAGAATCTTTTGGCTTGGTCGTATTACGAGATGGCTCAGAAGTTAATTTAGATATGTCGTTAAACGATGATGGAATCATGGGTTTCAATGCCATTCCTCAATGGTCTTTTGCTACCTCAGATTATTCTTTTTCCAAATCTATTTCGTTAGGAACTACGAGAGCGTTTAGCGTGGTGTGGTTGAACATCAAGGCTTTTGGAAAAATGTTCAGTGGAGACATTTCTCCTCAAAAATCTTTGAGCGGACCAATCGGGATAGCTACCTTATTTGGAGGGTATTGGGATTGGCAAAATTTCTGGAGACTAACAGGAATGCTTTCTATGGTTTTGGCCTTTATGAATTTCCTTCCTATCCCTGCTTTGGATGGAGGTCATGTGACATTTCTAACCTGGGAGATTATTTCCGGAAGAAAACCGTCTGACAAATTCTTGGAGGGTGCTCAAAAAGTTGGGATGGTTTTAATTCTCTCCTTAATGGTATTCGTAATTGGTAATGATATTCTGAAGTTATTTTAATAATTTTCGGATTCAGTACTCTTTACTTGCAGCCCTGGTAGCTTTCATGGTTATCAGGGTTTTTAGTTTCTATCAAAAAATCTATTAAAGCTATTTCTTCGTTATATTTAGTATTATGGAAGCGGCTATTATAGACAATTCGAAAGAATGGACAGTAGAAGATTATCTCCAACTGGAAGAAGGCTTGCTAGCCCAGCTTATTGAAGGAGAACTAATTGTGAGTCCATCACCATTAACTACACATCAAAGAGTTTTAAGAAAGCTCTTTTCGGCATTGAATTCTAGACTTGAAAAGAGTGGGGAGGTTTTTTTAGCTCCATTAGACCTTCATATTGATCACAAAAATGTATTTCAACCTGATTTAATGTATTTGAGTTCTAGGCATTCAGGATATGTGATCGAAAGAGGCCTTAATGGACCGCCTGATTTGGTCGTTGAAATTATATCTCCTTCAAATAGCATATTCGACAGAAATACGAAAAAGAAAAAATATTTAGAATTTGGAGTTGGAGAATATTGGATTATTGATCCGGCTAATAAAACCTTTGAACTATACACCGAAGATATTGACAATCCGGATCAATTTTTGGTTGAAAAAGGTTTAATCAAGTCTTCCGTACTGGGAAAAAACGAATTGGAGTTCTTAACTCTTTTTTAGCTTAGTTCAGCAAGAACAGTTTTACCCCCTTTGGTTTTTTGATCATGTGTTACAAGAATTTTAGCATCCAGCGGAACAAATACGTCTACCCTTGAGCCAAAACGTATAAAACCAAATTCATTTCCTTGCTGTAAAGGCTGGCCTTCTTTTACATACCATTTAATGCGCCTTGCTACTGCACCAGCTATTTGCCTGATAAGGATTTGAGTGCCGTTTTTCAGCTCGTAAACCAGCGTAGTACGTTCATTTTCAGTTGAAGATTTTGGATGCCAGGCCACCAAATATTTTCCGGGATGGTATTTAAAATATTTCAGGATACCAGAAACAGGATTTCTATTAACGTGCACATTTAGAGGTGACATAAAAATAGAAATTTGGATTCTTTTCTCATTCAGAAACTCCCCTTCCTCAGCCTGTTCGATAACCACTACTTTGCCATCCGCAGGGGCTATGACCTTTTTATCACCTGTCTCAGGAGTTATTTTTGGATCCCTGAAAAACTGTAGCACCAGCCCGTAAAAAATTATACTAGCGATCAGGAGAATATTGGAAACTACTTCTGGAACAGATGTAAAATTTGTTACTGAATAATTTAAGGCAACCAGAAAAATGGCAACACCTAATAAAATTTTATAACCTTCTTTATGGATTTTCATGATCTAGGATTATTGCAATAGCAAGTAATAATTCTTAATTGATAATTGCTAATTAACTAAAACCCTCCCCTAAACTTATAGGTTTTAGCTACCTTGTCAATTGCAACTACATAAGCTGCAATCCTCATAGACACATTATACTTTTGATGTGTTTCATACACTTTGTTGAAAGCATCTTTCATGATCCGGTCAGACCTTCTGTTAACACGCTCTTCCGTCCATTTGTAACCCAATCTGTTCTGTACCCATTCAAAATAAGATACGGTAACTCCACCTGCATTGGCTAGAATATCAGGAGCTACCACTATGCCCTTTTCGTTAATGATATCATCTGCTTTAAAGGAAGTCGGACCATTTGCACCTTCAACAATTAGCTTTGCTTTAATTTGATCTACATTATGAATAGTGATCACATCTTCTGTTGCAGCCGGTACGAGAACATCTACTTCTAGCGTTAAAAGATCTTCAGGAGGAATCCTTTCAGCTCCATGAAAGCCTTCCAAATGCCCATCATTATTAGCCCTGTATTCCATTGCACTTGTGATGTCAATTCCGGATGGATTGTAGTAAGCACCTGTTATATCACTGATAGCGACTATTTTGCACCCTCTTTCCTCCAAAAGAAATGCTGCGTGTGCCCCTACATTTCCAAATCCCTGAACAGCACAAGAAGCATTGTATGGATTAATTTTCAGCTTTTCCATCGCAGCAAGCGCAGAAACCATAACACCTCGTCCAGTAGCCTCAGTCCTTCCAAGAGACCCTCCCAATACAAGTGGCTTTCCAGTTACTACATTATTTATGGTTTTACCATATGCACGGGAATACTGGTCCATGAGCCAGGCCATTTCCCGGGGCCCCGTTCCCATATCTGGTGCTGGAATATCCTGATCGGGGCCGAATATTTCCAGCATGGAGTTGGTATAAGCCCTCGTTAATCGTTCCAATTCTCCTAGGGACATTTCCCTTGGATTACATTTTATACCACCTTTTGCCCCTCCATAGGGTATATCGACAACAGCACATTTCCAGGTCATCCACGCAGCTAAAGCTTTGACCTCGTCAATGCTGACCGCCATATCATACCGGACACCACCTTTCGAAGGCCCTAAAATAATCGAGTGTATTACACGATAGCCTTCAAAAACTTTAATCGAGCCATCGTCCATAGTTACAGGCAATGAAACAATGACTTGTTTGACGGGAGTTTTTAATACGTTGTAGATCTCATCTTCAAGCCCAAGGACTTTCGAAGCAATCTCAAACCGAGACATCATCGACTCAAATGGATTCTCTTTGTCTTTAATAGGAGCGGGTTCAATGTATCCCATAAACTACTATTCTTTAGATTTAAAACGTTTGCGAAATTAGAAAAATGAGCAGTTATATAAACCCTTTTCTTGAAAATAAGTGATTAAAATAATGTTAATCTTAAAAATGCCGTAATAAACGGAGATGCGATAAGAAGGGCATCAAATCGGTCCAGGAATCCACCGTGGCCAGGTATGGAGCTGGCAGAGTCTTTAATTTTCATACTTCTCTTAAACATCGATTCTATCAAATCACCGTATGTTCCCGTAATAACAATTATAATGGCCAGCACAATCCATTTCCAAAAGTTGAGCACATCAAAAAAACGAGAGAATGAGTAGGCCATAAGACAGGCCAAAAACATACCCCCTAAAAAGCCCTCCCACGTTTTTTTTGGGGAAACCCTTTCGAATAATTTTCTTTTCCCAAAACGTACTCCAGCAAAATAAGCTCCCACGTCACTAGCCCAAAGGATCATAAGAATACCCAGAACGATCGAATAACGATATGGGCCATAAGTATATGCCGAAAAATTAATAAGTGAGAACGGAATGGCTACGTAAATGAGCCCTAAAATGGTTAGTGCAATGCTGGTGAAGGGTTTTATGGAATCTTTTTTATATAGCTTGATGAAGAAATTCCCATAGAAAAAGGGGAGCAGTAAAAAATACCAGATATCGTCAAGGGTATGCCCCTGAATAAGGAATGTCAAGGTAAAAGTAACAGCTCCTGACAGTGTTCCCCATGTTTTTAAGGGCAAAAAACCATCTAAACCAGCTACTTTGTAGAATTCAAGTTGTGTTAAAATATAGATTACCAGAAATACGGCGAAGTAGCTCCATTCACTTATGATTATGGAAGGAATAAGTATGGAAGCACCTGCAAGTCCTACTAAAATACGTTGAGTCAGATTGTTATAAGTATATATTCTACCTAAGGGTCGTTTCATCATTTATGATTTTGATAGCCCTTAGTACATGATCAGGCGGAACCATGATTTCGTATTTCCCGAAGGTATTATATGCCGAATCTCTTTTGTTCAGAATTACTGGATTAAGGTTGTTGTCGTCTAAAATTGACTTTACCATCTCAGCCTTATACCATACTTCGTGTTCGTAGACTTTCTGCCAATTACGCATGAGAGGCTTTCTCTATATTCATTAACCTTCTAAAATAGAGGATAAAAACTAAAAACAAGGATAATGATGCTAAAAAAGGAATTAGAGAGAACTCATATTCAGTTTCCTGGATATCGAATTCAATCAATTTTCTGGAATGTAAGAAAGCCATGGTCAGTGTAAAGCCATTATTTATAACATGACCAATAACGGGTACGATCAAGTGCCCCGACCACAAGTACAAATAACCAAAAAGAGCACCTAAGAACGCTCTGGGTACAAAACCGTAGAATTGAAAATGAAATGCTGAAAATAGTATTGCGGAGATCCAAATAGCTAAATGGGGGTTTTTCCAATGGTAGTTCAATTGTTTTTGAAGAATACCTCTGAAAACTATTTCTTCCCCAACTCCCGGAATGATTGCAATAACGATTAGCCCTAATAAAAACTCGAACCAGCCTGAGAAATTAATTAAAAACTGAGTGCTAACCTCTGCCTGCTTTTCAGATTGTTTGGCCCACTTTTCAAAACCATCCATAAATGAGGGAAAATCAATCGATGCATTCCAGTCGATGACCACTGCATTTATACCCATAAAACTGAGTATAATAAAAAAGACTAAAAGTGTCCATAAGACTATTTTAGATAAGTCGAGTTCTTGCGAAAAGATTAGTGATTCAGTCCTTTTTCTGAAAAAGAAATAAGGGATCAATACGAAGCCCGTTAAGGAAGCTATTCCCTGAATTAAAAGTAAGGGTAGGCGAAATGAGTCTTCCGAACCTATGGTACTTAATAATTGCATCACTTTTTCAAAATCAAAACCATAGAAAACTGAAGCTACGAGAATACCAACTACAGGGCCTACAGCCAAAAAGCCACCAAAGGAGAGTAAAATCACGGAAAGGGTAGAACGTAAGGGAAGCTTATCAGAAGGATCTTCGGCTTTCGACATTTTAAATGTATTTTTGGCAAAAATAGAAGAAAAGAGTTTTGGTTAAGATTGGAAATATAGAACTCGGTGATTTTCCCTTATTGTTAGCTCCTATGGAGGATGTAAGTGATCCTCCATTCAGGGCAGTTTGTAAGGAGAATGGTGCCGACCTTATGTATACGGAATTCATCTCCTCAGAAGGTTTAATTCGAGATGCCGCAAAAAGTCTCCAAAAGCTGGATATCTACGACTATGAGCGTCCCATAGGGATACAAATCTTTGGTGATAAAATAGAGTCGATGCGAGAGGCGGCGGCTATCGCAGAAGAAGCTGATCCTGATATTATTGATATCAATTATGGTTGCCCTGTGAAGAAAGTAGCATGTAAAGGTGCGGGTGCAGGGATATTACTTGACCTTCCCAAAATGCAGGAGATGACTGCTGAAATTGTAAAAAGGGTCAAAAAACCAGTTACAGTTAAAACCAGGTTGGGTTGGGATGATAGTACTATAAAAATCATAGAGGTGGTTCAGAGACTTCAAGATGTAGGCATACAGGCCATCACCATCCATGGAAGAACCAGAAAGCAAATGTATAAAGGAGTGGCTAACTGGGATTACATTGCCGATGTGAAATCACATTCTGAAATCAATATACCTGTTTTTGGAAACGGTGATATCGATTCACCTGAAAAAGCATTAGAATATCGAAATAAGTACGGAGTTGATGGTATCATGATTGGGCGGGCGGCTATTGGAAATCCATGGATATTCGATCAGGTTAAGCACTATATGCAAAACGGCACAAAACTTCCTTTGCCCACTCTATATGATCGTGTAGATGTCACTAAAAAACACTTGAAGTTCTCCTTGGAATGGAAAGGTGAGCGAAAAGGGATATTGGAGATGCGAAGGCACTACACTAATTATTTTAGAGGTATACCCAATTTTAAACCCATCAGGACTAAGCTTGTAGAGTCATTAGATTCAAAAGAAATCATGGACTTACTATCATCCATACTTGAAAAAGTTCACGCAGAGCCTCTTCAACTCGCATGACCCAGCACAATGGTGGTGTAAGTGTAAAAGCCTGGGGGTTTCTGATAACTTTAGCATTAATTTGGGGAAGTTCTTTCATCCTGATTAAAAAAGGGCTTTTATCCTTTTCGGCAGATGAAGTCGGTGCTATCAGGATTACGTTTGCTGGCCTGGCTTTGCTACCCTTTTCTATTGGGAAATTAAAAAGCGTCAAGAAGAAAAATCTAAAGCTACTTTTCATAACAGGCATATTGGGGAATATGATCCCTGCATTTCTGTTTGCTATTGCCCAAACAAAACTCCCTAGTGGAATTACTGGAATACTCAATGCATTAACACCCTTATTTGCATTAACTGTAGGTGCCCTGTTTTTCAAATTCAAGTTCGCTTTAAAAGACGGTTTAGGGCTGGCGATTGGATTGATTGGAAGTATTATTTTAATCTTAGCAGGTTCAGGTGGTGATTTAGTTGGTATTAACCTCTATGGCTTGTTCGTAATAGGGGCTACTCTATGCTACGGGACCAATATTAACTTAATTAAGGTTTATTTAAAGGATGTTAGATCATTAGATATAGCCTCTATTTCTCTATTTCTGGTTCTTCCTTTTGGACTGGTATACCTTCTTGGTTTTAGCGATTTTACTCATCAGATCATTCAAAGTAGCGAAGCCAGGATAGCCTTGGGATATTTGGCGATTCTCGGCATTATAGGGACAGCTTTTGCATTAGTTTTATTTAACAGTCTTGTCAAAATGACTACTCCGGTATTTGCAAGTAGTGTTACTTACATCATCCCAATAGTAGCGGCTGTTTGGGGTGTCGTTGATGGAGAAAACTTACTTACAGGTCATTTCATAGGAATGGCCACAATAATTTTAGGAGTTTATTTGGCTAATCGCTCAAAATAGTCTTCAGATTAAATGGAATTAATCAGAACAGATTCTACTCATAAAGATTTCATACACCTTGTTCATCAGTTGGATGAATTTCTATCAGAGATAGATGGAGAAGATCATGCCTTTTATAATCAATTCAATAGCATTGAAACTTTGAAAAATGTTGTCCTGCTTAGGGTAGATGGTATTATCATCGGTTGTGGTGCATTTAAGCCTTATAACGATCATACTATTGAAATAAAAAGAATGTTTGTTTTGCCAGAAAAAAGGAAGTTAGGAGCGGCAAGTGCAATTCTTACAGAGCTAGAACTTTGGGCTGTTGAACTTTCTTTTAAAAGATCTATACTGGAAACAGGTTTGGAAATGAAAAGTGCAATCAGACTTTATCAGCTAAAAGGTTATGAGCAAATCCCTAATTATGGGCAGTATCTTGGAGCCGTAAATAGTGTGTGCTTCGAAAAACGGTTATAAAATCTACCGTAAACAAAAAATAATTCGTGCTACTCTAAATTAAGTATGAGTTTTTTTTAAGCCTATTCATCTGTACTTTACATCTAAATTTTAAGAATAGATAAAGTAGAATATCAATATGGCAACATCGTATGATTTAATTGTGATTGGAAGTGGCCCAGGTGGATACGTAGCAGCAATACGTGCTTCTCAATTAGGGATGAAAGTGGGCGTTATTGAAAAAGAGTCTTTGGGAGGAGTATGTTTGAATTGGGGTTGCATCCCTACAAAAGCTTTACTCAAAAGCGCTCAGGTTTTTGATTACATAAAACACGCTGCAGATTACGGAGTCGATGTAAAAGACGCTCAGGTCAACTTTGACAGTATGGTGAAGCGTAGCAGGGATGTAGCCAATGGTATGAGCAAAGGAATCCAGTTCTTATTCAAAAAAAACAAGATCGATGCTATTGAAGGTTTTGGTAAAATAAAATCCAAAGGAGTAGTAGAGGTAGAGCAGGACGGAAAGAAAACCGATTATAAAGCCAAAAATATTTTAGTGGCTACTGGTGGCCGTTCGAGAGAGTTACCAAACCTGCCTATCGATGATAAGAAAATCATTGGCTATAGAAAAGCAATGGTGCTCGAAAAGCAGCCCGAGTCAATGGTTATTGTGGGTTCCGGAGCAATCGGTGTTGAGTTCGCGTACTTCTATAATTCCATTGGCACCAAAGTGACTATCGTGGAATTTATGCCAAAAATAGTTCCTGTAGAGGACGATGAAATATCCAAGCAGCTTGAAAGAAGCTTCAAAAAATCAGGAATTACCATCATGACTGATTCAGAAGTGACTTCTGTTGATACCAAAGGGAAGAAATGTAAAGTAAAAGTTAAGACAAAGAAAGGTGAAGAAACGCTCGAATGTGATATCGTTCTTTCAGCTGTTGGAGTAGCTACTAATCTTGAGGGCATTGGACTGGAGACTGTAGGTGTTAAAACAGAAAAAGGTAAGGTTTTAGTTGACGACTACTATAAAACCAATGTAGATGGTGTTTACGCAATCGGTGATATAGTGCATGGTCCTGCACTTGCTCACGTGGCTTCAGCTGAAGGTATTCTTTGTGTAGAAAAAATTGCTGGCCATAGCCCTGAGCCGCTCGACTACGGAAATCTGCCTGGTTGCACCTATTGCACCCCGGAAATAGCATCCGTAGGGATGACTGAAAAGGCTGCGAAAGAAGCAGGTTATGATATTAAAGTTGGAAAATTTCCTTTTTCAGCCTCTGGAAAAGCAAGTGCAGCAGGTGCTAAAGATGGTTTCGTAAAAGTTATTTTTGATGCGAAGTATGGAGAGTGGTTAGGTGCTCACATGATTGGAACTAATGTAACTGAAATAATTGCAGAAGTAGTGGCAGCAAGGAAACTGGAAACTACAGGGCATGAGATTATTAAATCCGTGCATCCTCACCCTACCATGTCAGAAGCAGTTATGGAGGCGGCAGCTGCGGCTTATGACGAAGTTATTCATATTTGATAAAGCAATGGGTAGCCTCTTAATATTTTAAGGGGCTCTTTCTTTCTTATTCTGGAATCTCTATAATAAACTTAGTGCCTTTTTTCCAGGTAGATTCTACTTTAATATCGGCATTAATCTTATCGGCAGCTTCCTTTACTATAAATAACCCCAGGCCCGACCCGTCGCTTTCCTCAGTAGCCCTGTGGAACATATCAAAAATTTTGGGGAGCTGCTCTTCTTCTATACCAATACCATTATCCTCAATAATGATTCTATATCCATCATTCTTTTCTGAGTCGCAGACAGTGCAATTAATGTAAGGGTTTTTAGCTGAAGAACTTGAATACTTTATCGCATTCGAAATTAGGTTTCTGAGGATAAGGCTTACCTTATTACGGTCGCACCGAGCCGTACTTTTTAAGTCAACACTGATGTGTTTCTTTATAGCTTTGGATTTTTTATGGTATTTAAGGCTTTCAAAGATGTCGTTGATCAAAAGCTGGAAATTGATTTCTTCTTTAGTGTTTTGAAGCCGGGAAACTCGGGAATAACTAATAATATCTTTAATAAAAGCATCGAGTTTTTTGATTTGGGAATCAATATGATCTACATAACGCTCAGAATTCTCACCTAGGTTTTCCAATCTTAAAAGATTAACTAGCCCTAGAATGGAAGCTAACGGAGATCTTAAATCATGAGATGCACGGTATACAAAATGGTCAAGTTCCTGATTTACTTTTTGAAGCTCTTCATTGCTTGATCTGAGCTGTTCCTCAATTTCTATCCGATTCGTTATATCTGCGGAAACGGATAGTATTCTATCAACACGTCCTTTGTTATCAAAAAGAGGCATTTTCTTTGTCTGGAACCACCTTCTTTTTCCTTTCGTATCATAAAACCCTCTGGATGCAATTTCGATAGGTTTCTCATTGTTAATTACCTCAGAATCATATAAATAAAGCTTGTTCTTATCAATCGACCTAATGGGAAAATCAAATGCTTTCTTACCCATTAAATTTTCAACATTCGTACCAAAAAACTCGGCCGCAGCTTCATTAGCCATCAGAAACTCCCCTTTGGTATTTTTCACATGAATATGAACAGGATTAAGGTTAATGAGTGTTTTGAGAAATTCTTTTCGTTCGTTTAATGCTCTCTGATAGGATCTCTCAGCCGAAATATCTCTAATAGTAACAATCGCATGGTCGCTACCATCTTCCAACTCTAGTATAGGTAAGATACTTTGTTCTCCTTCAAACTCTTCTCCTTTAGCATTAATAAAATTTGCTTCGTGGAAGCATGGATTTTGATTTCTTAACCTGGCAATATTTCGATCAATTATCTGTCTTGGAGTTCGCCCGTCGGGCTGTTTTTTTGAATAAATATCTAATGGTCCATATTGATTAATCTGCTCTCTCTTGAGTCCAAATAACTTTTCCGCTTTAGGATTACAGTCAATATACTTTAGCTTATTAATGTCGGTAATTAAAATAGCATCGAAAGAGTAATCAAAGAGACTTTTAAATCTTTTCTTACCCTGCTCAATTTTGTTTAAGTAAGCCTTTTTATCAGATATGTCATTAATAACGGCGATTGCATAGTTCTGGTCTTCGCCCTTTATGGGCAAAAGCGAGACCTCAGCCTCAAATTGAGTCCCGTTCTTTTTCTTAAAGAGGTATTCAAAATTAAGCTTTACGCCTTTTCGTAATTGGTTAGAGTGCTCAATAATGTTAAAATCGTTTGTTGAGCCATCATTTTGCTGTGGAGCTGATATTTGTTGGGGGCTCATCCCCATGAGCTCTTGTTTAGAGTACTTAAAAAGCTCGGTAACGCGGTCGTTACTATTCTCGAATCGATTCTGCTTAATGTTGTAAAGAAGGATGGCATCGAATGAGTTTTCAAAAAGACCCCTAAACCTTTTCTCGCTTTGTTCTAATTTGTTTAAGTAGGCCTTTTTCTCCGACACATCTTTTATAACGACTAATGCAAACTCCTCTTCCTCTTCAATAATTGGTAGAAGTGAGACTTCCGCTTGAAAATCCCTTCCTTTTGTATTTACAAAATTGGCTTCAAAAAAAAGTGATTTCCTGTTTAATACCCCTTCAACATTTCTTATCAGTACTTCTTCAGGCTTTAAACCATTCCTTTGAGTTTTTGATAAAACATCTAAAGGACCATAGTTTTTTATTTGGTTTCTTTCAAGTTTAAAAAGTTTGAGAGCCTGTGCATTACAATATTCAAAACGCTTTTTATGAATATTAGTCACTAAAATAGCGTCGAAGGAATGTTCAAAAAGGCTTCTATACCTTCTTTCACTGGTTTCTATGATACGTTGAAGCCTCCTTTTATCCGATACATCACGATAAGAAACCAATATCTGATCGTTTGCTCTATCCAGATAAGAAAGGGCTAATTCGGTTTCAAAAATAGTTCCATCTGATTTTAAGCTGAGTGTATCGGTAAATACCCTATTTTCTCTTTTTAGCTTTTCTGTATTTTCAATGATTTGATCAACACTGCTTTTCCCACTTTCTAGCTTTTTGGGTTTAATATTTTCAAGACTTAATCCTATAAATTCTTCTTTCTTAAACTTAAATAGTTTTAAAGTAGCTTCGTTAGCGTCAAGTATTTTATTTTGAGATTTACTGTATATCAGCTTAGCTTCAAAGGAGTTATTAAAAAGACTTCTATAGTACTCCTCCTTCTTTTTCAGAAGCTTCTTTTGCTCCTGGTTTTCTATTTGACTGGCTAAGCGGCCAGAGTAAATTTGTAAAATGGATATGATCAAATCCCGGTTTTCAATCGGCTTATCATTCATAACCACTACATGTCCTATAACTTCACCATTCGTAGCGGTAAGAGACACTCCAATGTAACCTTCAACGTTTAGTTCAATCAGGTCTAGATCTTCAGGATACATTTGCTGTATTTTACTCGTATGCGCAATACAACCTGAGTTGATTACATCAATGCAAGGTGTCCCTTTTAAACTATAACTGAAATTATCTCGAATTTCATTATCTATACTAATCGATTGGACATCAATAGAATAATCTTTTTTATTGTAAAAGCCGATAAAGGCATATTTCAAATGAAGTAATCTTGTTAGGTTTAAGACCATGGAGTCCAGAATGGACTCCTCAGAGACCTCTGCCATGATCCTCGCAAAATGATCGAATATTTCGTTTTTGATAACATCCTGATTTATATCCTCTATTTGTATAAAACGGTATTGTGAACCTTCAATTTGTTTTTGCTGACAAAATACCCTTACCCATACGGATTTAGAAGATTGTCCTTTAAGCCTTAATTCAGATGAATAATGACTTTGAACGCCATTGTTTAGTTTTTTGCAATGAGCAAGGTATTCTGATAGGTCTTTCTCATATACAAATTCATTGAATGATGAATCTATCAAAGAATTTATATCGCAACCTAAGATTGAAGCAATTGAAGTATTGGCTTCTTTGATTTTTGCATCGACCTCTACAATTAACCCGATATCGCTTTGTTGAAAGAACTGTTGATACAGAACTGGATCAATGTGTGCAGTCTTAGTCAATTTGAAACTATTCAGATAGAATTTGACGAAAAAAAGGCGAAAAACATAAATTAAAAATGAGAAATATTAATTAGTTCCAATTAAAGTGGAGAACGGGAGAGTCTACATATTTGTATTTTCAATTAATTCTGCAATAAAATGAATGATCATTCATTTACTGAAAGACCTCCCCAACAGTACTCTAAAGTGGAATTCAAAATTTGATTGTTAAGTTGTTCGCCTTCTTCTAAGAATAAATCTACCAAAGCGGAAACAGAATTATAGATCAGATCTATGATAAGTTGTTCAGGTAGGTTTTTCAACTTTTCTATTTCGAGCCCTTCCTTGACTAAAGCTTTCCATGGATCATCATCTATCAACTTAACAATCTCTTTTTTTAAGAAAGGAGAGTGTTCAATTTGCCTTATAAAAAGGTAGTTAGAGCTTGCTTTAGTATAATATTTGAAAAGATTCAACCACATCAGAAAGAACCGACTTTTATAATCTATATCGGAATCCTGGTCTGTTTTAAGGTGCTTGCTACGTTCTTCTATTAATCTCATGTACAAACTACTAATAAGCTCACTCTTACTTTCGAAATAGTTATAAATAGACCCTGGAGAGATATTCGCTAGGCGTGCAATTTTGGACATTGGGGAGTTATGTATCCCCTCTTGGTTGACAAGCTTTATTGTAGATTTAAATATTTGTTCTTTCATTGAATGACTATTCATTCAATATATGAATTATTATTATAATACTTACTATGACGTATACCTAATTGCTGTAAGAATAAGATTTGTATGAAAGACTGTATATTTGATTTTCGTAGAAAAGTGAAAATGATGCCTTTAAGACGCGTTTTATTTTTAATTATCGGTTTATCGATAAGTATCCTTGCAACTGCAAACGAAAAAGCTGTTGTAACTGTACAGTCACTGGGAGCTAACGGTAAAGTTATTAGGAGCACAACTGGCTTTATTATTAAATCGGATGGTACGGGCATCACCAAGCGGGAAAACCTTATTGGAGCGCTATCCGCTCAAATCATAACCCAGGATAGTAGCGTTCACAGGCTCATTAAAATAACAGGGGAAGACGTACTCACGGGTCTTATTCGTTTTACGGTCGATAATAATTTAACCACATCGTTTGCTACGCTAAACCCTAAATCAATTTCAGAGAACCTTTCTTCTGCGAGTTACATTACGCTTACTAGTCTCAGTACTTCTGATTCTAAGAATATTAAGCCCGAATTAAAAAGTAAAGTCAATTCATATGGCTACCCTGCAATTACATCCGGTTCAATTGAACTTTCTCAGCAAGGCAGCCCCGTGGTTAGTGGTTCTAACGTAGTAGGAATACTTGCTCACAAAATTTCTTCGGATGGAACATTTATCATCGATGCCTTTCGATTGAACCAGATGAAATCACTCAATATATCTTTCGATACTTGGATCAAATCGTTACGACCTGACGATTCTTTTTTGAAGGGCTTAGTAAGCTTTTCGAATGAAAAGTACAATGAGGCATTTAGAGAATTTAGCCGAAGCATGTCGCTATATCCTTCAGAGTTCTTGCCCTTTTTCCTTTCTGGCAAGTCAAAAATGTTGAATGGTAATTTCCAATCGGCTAAAGCAGATCTAGATGTTGCTATAAAATTAAACTCAGACCCTGAAACTTATTACTTAAGGGGGTGGGCACTTTACGAATTGAAAGATTTTGATAATGCGCTATCGGACTTACAAAAGGCGGGAAATAGTAATCCACACGTTGGATTGTACAGAGGACTTATTAAATATCAAAAAGACGATTTTGCGGGAGCGCTAAATGATCTTAATCAAGCTGTTAAAAACAATACAATAACTCCGGAAGGGTATTATGTATTGGGCAATTCTAATTTCAAAGTGGAGAAATATCAGGATGCTATTAACGCCTATAGTAGCGCCATTGAACTTGGATATAGCGATGCGATCATTTTTAATAATAAGGGTAAAGCGGAATTCTTGGAAGGAAACGCTGCTGTAGCCATAAATGATTACGGCAAAGCCATTGAATTAGATCCTTCTTATGGGAAAGCTTTTTCGAATAGAGGTTCTGCCAAATTCGAAGCTGAACAATGGCAGGAAGCTGCAGAAGATTTTAAGAAATCGATCACTCTTGGGGAGAGTAGTAAAGAAAACTATGTCGATATGGCGAATGCCTTTTTAAAGGCAGAAGATTTCAAAGAGGCAAGAGACGCTTATAGTGGAGCTATTCAAAGAGGAGAAAAATCACAGGAAGCCTATATTAATAGAGGTATCGCTAACCACCAGATCAAGGCCTATCAGTTAGCCATTAATGATTTTAAACAGGCGGAGCTTTTAGGAGAATTAAGTGCTCAAGGCTATGAATACCTCGGTTTAAGTCAAAATGCGATTAAACAACCGGATGAAGCACTGACTTCCTTGAATAAAGCCATTGAAAAAGGGAGTGCTTCACAAGAAATTTTCGAAACACTAGGAAGCCTCAAATATGAAAAAGAAGATTATCAGGGTTCAGTAGAGTCACTCACTAGGGCTGTCGAGCTGGGATCTAGTTCAGAAACTCTATTTCTAAAGCTCGGGCAAGCTCAATATAAAACGGATAAAAATGAAGAAGCTCTTCAATCTCTGAATAAAGCTGTAGAACTTGGGGCAACCGATCCTAAAATCGCAATGATTTTAGGCTTAATTTATTTCGAAAAAGATGATCTGGAAAATGCTAAAGTAAATCTGCTTAAGGCGAAAGATGCTAACATTAGAGACGCTGAGCTTTCTGAAACCTTGGGAAAGATCTACTATGAGGAAGGAAATTTCGAAGAATCACTGTCGAACCTTAAGGCCGCGATAAACTTGGGAAACAAGGCTCCAGAAAACTTTGAACTGGCTGGTAATGCTGCAATTCAAAACAACAATTTTGCTGAGGGAATAACTTATCTTTCTACGGCACAAAAAGAAGGAATTGACTCCAAAGAACTGAATACCAAACTCGGGGAAGCCTACTATAAAACGAAGCGTTATCAACCAGCTATTACAAGTTTGAATCTAGCTATTGAAAAAGGCGCTGCTTCTAAGGAAGTTTTTTTGTATCGCGGGAATGCACTTTATGCTACAAAAAACTATGATGAAGCCTTACCAGACCTAAATAAAGCTATCGGAAAAGGTGCTCAGGATCCTGAGCTTTTCTTCAATAGAGGGAATATTTATTTCAGACAAGACAATTATGAAAAAACAATAGCTGACTATGACAAATCGGTCAGTCTTGGAATGAATGATGCTGTCCTTTTTAACAATAGAGGTAAGGCAAAGCTGCTAAGTGGAAAACCGGCAGAAGCTCTTTCGGATTTCGATAAAGCAATCTCTTTAAAACCTGACTACGATAGAGCATATTTAAATAGGGGGCAGGCCAGGTACCAGGCTGGACAATACGCTCAGGCCATCGAAGACCTTCAAAAATCCATTCAATCCGGAGCTAACGATAAAGATGTTTTCAGGATTATTGGACTTTCCTATTATCAAACTAAGGATTATGATAATGCACTACGGAATCTAAGCACAGCTATTACAAAAGGGGCTATCGATGAAGAGGTTTTTGCCGCTCGAGGATCTATTTATTATTCCAAAGGAAATTTCAGAAATGTAGTCGAAGACTTTTCTAAAGCTGTTCAGGCTGGAGGAGAAGATCTCGACTATTATGAAAAAAGAGGGCTGGCTTACTATCAAATTAAAAGGAATGAGGATGCAATTGTGGATCTTTCCAAGGCAATCAATCAGGGTTCGAATAAACCAGAAGTCTTTGCAAACAGAGGTAACGCTTACTATGCCACAAAAAAGTATGAAGAGGCATTATCCGACTTGAAAAAAGCTATTTCATTGGGTGCAGATGACCAGCTCACCTATTATAATTTGGGAAATGCGCTGTTCCGTAATGATCAGTTTAAGGAAGCTATTGATGCTTATGACAAAGCAGAATCAAAAGGAGAGAATAGTGAACTTCTTTTTAACAATAGGGGGATGGCCAAGCTTAGCAATAAAGATTTTCAGGGGGCACTTTCCGATTACGATAAGGCCCTTGAGGTGAAACCTGAATATGTAACGGCCAACATCAATCGGGCATTTGTAAAATACGAATTGAATGATTTTGAAGGAGTCATAGCTGATATTGAAGTTGCCATAAATGCAGATCAGGCGAACTCGGATGCTTATCTCATCAGCGGTATTGCAAAATATGAGCTGGATGACCACTCCGGGGCAATAGAACATTTAAATGCTGCAATTGAAGGAGGAGCAAATGAGCCTAAGGGGTTTTATGCCAGAGGCAATTCACTTTATAGAACAAAAAAGTATGAATCTGCTATATCAGATCTGGATAAAGCAATAAGTGGAGGGCAAGATGATCGACAGGCTTATTATTCCAGGGGAGATTCAAAATTCCAGTTAGAGAATTATTCCGGGGCAGTAGAAGACCTTATGAAGGCGGTAGAAAAAGGAAGCTCCGATGGTTACATTTTTTATGCTTTGGGAAAAAGTAAGTATGAGACCAAAGAATATGATAGTGCACTCAAAGACCTCGAAAAGTCCATTTCATTGGATCAATCGAATGCCGATGCTTATTCCTATCTGGGTAATTCCAGATTTAGGTCAAAGCAGTATAAAAAAGCGATAGACTCATATAATAAATCAGTTGATCTTGGAGCAAATGACCCGATCATTTTCAACAACAGAGGTAAGGCAAAACAACTCTCCGGAGATGTCGAAGCTGGGATTAGCGATTATGAAAAAGCGCTGGAACTTGACCCTGAATATGAAAAAGCATACGAAAACCGAGGACTCGCCAGTTTTGAGGTAGGGGAATACCAAACCGCCATAGATGATTTTAACGCTTTAGAAGATCTGGGAGAAGCGGAACCAGAGATATTCGAGCTTCGAGCAGACGCTTTTTATGCTTTGGAAAACTACGCTGGTGCAGCTTCTGATTATACCAAAGCCATTGATAGCGGCATTCAGAATGCAAAAGTGTACAGCAACCGGGCACAAGCATATTTACAACTGGAAGACTACCCCTCTGCGATTTCTGATCTGACCACATCAATTAAATACAACAGCCAGAACGATACGCTTTTTACGGATCGGGCACGAGCTTATTTAACCATTGGTAATTCCAAAGGGGCATTGGAAGATCTTACTTCAGCGATTGACATTAACCCGGAGAATAAAGATTCTTATTACAACAGGGCTTTGATCTATGAAGACCTGAGTGATTTTAGTAAAGCTGAAAAGGATTATTCCGAAGTGATCGTAAGAGATCCTAAAGACGCAGAGGCTTATTATTATAGAGGTAGTATGAGAGTTTCGCAGAGCAAGAACGGAGAAGCCGTCGGTGATTTGAACAAGGCCATCGAACTCAACCCTGACAATGCAGACTATTATAATTTAAGAGGAACAGCACGCTATCAGCTGGAAAACGATAAAGCTGCATGTGAAGATTGGAAAACAGCAGCCTCTAAAGGCCACAAAAAAGCGAGTTATTCGATTAAGAGGTATTGTGAATAACACTCCATTTCCAAAATACTTTTAATGATCCTAGACCTCCGAAGCGATACTGTCACCAAACCAACATCCGAAATGCTTGAAGCTATGTTTCAGGCTGAAGTCGGAGATGATGTTTTTGATGAAGACCCAACTGTAAAGAAACTGGAACAAAAAGTAGCAAACCTATTTGGTCATGAAAGTGCTCTTTTTTGCCCTTCCGGAACCATGACCAACCAAATTGCTATTCGCATAAGCACAGAACCTCAAGACGAGATCATCTGCGATCATCGCTCGCATATTTACCGATATGAGGGGGGTGGGGTAGCCAATAATTCCCTGGTTTCTTTAAGATTTATTGACGGAGATAGAGGGAGAATCACAGCTGATCAAATTGAAGAAAATATCAACCCTGACGATATCCATTTCCCGAAGACCGCTTTGGTATCACTTGAAAATACAGTTAATAAAGGTGGAGGGTGCTATTATAAATTAGATCAGGTTAAAGAAGTAAGAAAATCTTGTGATATACACCATCTGAAATTACACTTGGATGGAGCTCGGCTTTTCAACGCTTTGGTCGAAACTCAAGATCAACCAAATGAATGGGGTAAGCAATTTGATACCATTTCGGTATGTCTCTCCAAAGGATTAGGAGCTCCTATCGGATCACTTATTGTTTCTTCAAAAGAAAATATTAAAAAAGCGAAACGAGTCAGAAAGGTCTTTGGAGGAGGGATGAGGCAGGTTGGTTATCTGGCTGCTGCAGGAGTTTATGCATTAGATTATCATGTTTATAGATTAAAAGAAGATCATACAAGAGCTAAAGAAATAGGAAAAATCCTTGAAAATCATCCTTTGGTAAAATCAGTAATGCCAGTAGATACCAATATTGTGATCTTCACCACCATCGATGAGCTTGATGCTAGTCAAATGCTTCAAAAACTGGAAAGCGTTGGTATTAAAGCTGTACCCTTCGGCAAGAAAGAAGTCAGGTTGGTAACCCACCTCGATTTTACGGATGATATGCTTCAGCTGTTTAAAGAAAGCATAGGGAAAATATCTTCTTAGCTAATTTCATCAACATTCCGACAGCAAGACTATATTTGAATTTTCAAAACCAGAAAAGCAATTCATGAGCGACCAGAAAGTAATCTTTTCCATGGCTGGGGTCAACAAGATATACCCACCCCAAAAACAAGTTTTAAAAAATATATATCTGTCCTTCTTCTACGGTGCCAAAATCGGCGTTTTGGGACTTAACGGATCGGGAAAATCCAGCTTATTAAAGATTATTGCAGGAATTGATAAGAATTACCAAGGAGAGATGGTATTCTCACCGGGGTATTCAGTTGGCCTATTGGAACAGGAGCCTCAATTAGATCCTGAAAAAATGGTAAAAGAGATTGTTGAAGAAGGTGTTCAGGAGATCGTTGATCTTTTAAAAGAATTTGAGGAGATCAACTTGAAGTTTTCTGAGCCTGAAATCATGGAAGATCCGGACAAGATGAATGACCTCATCGAACGACAAGGTAAAGTGCAGGAACAACTGGATCAAAAGAACGCATGGGAATTAGATAGCCGATTGGAAAGAGCTATGGATGCTCTAAGAACGCCACCTTCTGAGGCTATTATAAAAAACCTCTCCGGAGGAGAAAAAAGGAGAGTAGCTTTATGTAGATTATTATTACAGGAGCCTGACGTATTACTCCTCGATGAGCCAACCAACCACCTGGATGCTGAATCAGTACACTGGCTGGAACAGCATCTTCAGCAATACAAAGGTACCGTGATTGCCGTAACGCATGATCGTTACTTTTTAGATAACGTAGCCGGATGGATTCTGGAACTGGATAGAGGAGAGGGTATTCCTTGGCAGGGAAACTACTCTTCATGGCTCGATCAGAAACAAAAAAGACTAGCTCAGGAAGAAAAAAGTGAATCCAAAAAGCAAAAGACCTTAGAGCGCGAACTGGAATGGGTGAGGATGTCACCAAAGGGAAGGCAAGCGAAGGCTAAAGCCAGACTAAATGCCTACAATTCACTGGTTTCAGAAGAAGGAAAGGAAAGAGAGAAGAATCTGGAACTATTTATTCCTCCCGGGCCAAGATTAGGAGAAAAAGTAATTGACGCCTCAGGTGTTTCAAAGGCTTTTGGAGATAAGTTGTTGTTTGAAAATCTGGACTTTTCACTTCCACAAGGTGGTATAGTCGGAATCGTTGGTCCAAATGGAGCTGGGAAAACTACACTTTTTAAGCTTATAACTGGTCAGGATCAACCCGATTCCGGAACATTTGAAGTGGGCTCCACAGTAGAGATCGGTTACGTAGATCAGGAACATGACGATCTTAATCCCGATAAGACCGTTTGGGAGATTATTTCTGGGGAGCAGGATCTGATTCAGCTGGGTGGAAAAGAAATTAACTCACGGGCGTACGTAAGTAAATTTAATTTTGGTGGAAACGATCAGGGTAAAAAAGTTGGTGACCTTTCAGGAGGAGAAAGAAACAGGGTTCACCTCGCGATTACTCTAAAAAAAGGATCTAACCTTCTTTTGTTAGATGAACCTACTAACGACCTGGATGTAAATACACTTCGTGCATTAGAAGATGCTTTGGAGAATTTTGGAGGTTGCGCCGTAATTATCTCGCACGATAGGTGGTTCTTAGATCGTATTGCGACACATATACTCGCTTTTGAAGGAGATTCTTACGTACACTATTTCGAAGGAAATTATACGGAATACGAGGAAAATAAGAAAAAGAGACTAGGTGATGTAGGTCCGAAACGGATCAAGTATAAGAAGCTTCAATAAATTTGGCAAAGTTTTCGCAATTGAGCTGAGAAATAAGTGTTATGCAAAAGAAAGTTCTTATCCTGCTGTGCTCTTTATTCCTTTTTTCATCCTGTTTTCGAATAGAAGAAACGCTGATCCTCCAAAACGATGGTTCCGGCTTCTTTGGGTTCAAAGTTGATATGAGCCAATCGAAATATGCGCTCAGATTGGCAAAAAACCTGTCAGAGCTTTATGATGGAAAATCACCTGATGAGCAGATCAACAGATCGTTCAGTAGAGGATTAGGGGCAATCGAAAAAACGCCAGGAATATCATCGACCCAGCTTATAAAAAACGACGATGATTTCATTTATGAACTGAGCCTGGCCTTTGATGATCTAAAAGCTTTGAATACGGCAGTCACTCAATTTTTTAGAGAAGAAGATAAAACGAGTGGAGAACTATTCAAATTCGATAAACGAAAATTTGAACGAACCGGAGCGATCGATATCATCAGTATGGTTGAAAGAGAGTCCAAGAATTCTAAAAGTAAAATCAGCGGACTTGACCCAAGGGTGATTTTCAAAGACGTTACTTACTCTATGAAGTATGTATTTGACAATAAGATCAAAAAGTATTCAAATGAGGCCGCATCCTTATCAGAAGATGAAAAAGAACTGGAACTTTCTTATCATGTTTTCGACCCTGAGGAGTCTGTTACACCAGAGAATACCATAAAGCTTCGTCGAAAATAGATAAGTTTATTGCTCATATTTAAAAAAGCTTTATCTTTGCACCTCCTTAAGAAGAACAGATAAGAATATGGCAAATCATAAGTCTGCATTAAAGAGAATAAGATCGAACGAGGCGAAACGATTGAGGAATAAGTATCAATTAAAAACGACCAGAACTTTCATAAAAAGATTGAAAGCCGCTACAAGTAAAAGTGAAGCGGAAGAACTTTTCAAAAAAGTAAGTTCTATGATCGATAAGTTGGCTAAAAAGAACATTATTCATAAGAATAACGCAGCCAATAAAAAATCAAATTTGGCAAAGCATATCGCTACATTGAGCTAGTATTCTTTATAAAATTATAGATAAAGCCCTTCTCCCATATCCGGGGGAAGGGCTTTTTTGTTGATATTTATAGCACTTTACAGAAATGGGAGAGTATCTAAAAATCACGGATTGGGCTTTGGAAGACAGGCCAAGGGAAAAATTAGCCCAAAAGGGAAGGAATGCCCTTTCTGATGCAGAGTTGATCGCTATTTTAATTGGTTCAGGGACTAAATCGAAAAGTGCAGTTGACGTAGCTAAGGAAATACTGAAAAAATCGGATAACGATTTGAATGAGCTAGCCAAAAAATCCATAAAGGATTTAACTAAGGTAGAAGGTATCGGTGAAGCGAAGGCCATCACTATAGCCAGTGCCCTTGAACTAGGTAGGAGAAGAAAGTCAAATCCGTCTGAAGATAAACCTCAGCTTAAAAGCTCTGAGCATGCTTATGAACTGATGAAGCCTCATTTGTTGGATTTGCAGCATGAAGAATTCTGGCTGATCAACCTGAATAGAGCTAATAAAGTAATTTCTAAAACACCCATTAGCTCAGGAGGAGTAACAGGAACCATTGTTGATCCAAAAATGGTGTTTAAGACTGCCATAAATGCGGGTGCCGTAAGTATTATACTGGTTCATAACCATCCCTCCGATAATTTGAAACCAAGTAATTCAGATCTGGCGATAACGAAGAAACTCGTTGAAGCAGGTAAATTTTTAGAACTTCAGGTTTTAGATCATTTGATCTTTACAAACGAAGGGTATTTTAGTTTTGCTGACTCAGGGAAACTATCTTAAGTACATTTTAATCAGGTATATAAAATGAAAAATGTGATATACTTCATTATAGGGGCAGTAGTTATTGTCGTTGGGTTTTATACATTCAACAGTGGAGGTTCTTCAAAATCATATATTAATAATATTAATGAAGAGCGTGAGGAGATGGAAAAATTTATGAAGAGTGATTCTGAATCTCCATTTGTTCAGGCTGAAGTAGAGTTTCAAAACTTGAACTTCTATAAGCCTGATCCAAAATACAATGTTCAGGCTTCCTTAAAAAAGATTGATGTTCCGGATATCATGGATATCAAAACCAGTGATGGAGAGGATGCCACTTTTGAAACTTATGCTTTTTTGGAGTTTTCCGTATTGGGGAAACGAATGGCGCTTACAGCACTCAAACCGGTAAGCTCCCCAAATTACAATCAATTATTCGTTCCTTTTGGAGATTTAACTAATGGCGATGAGACCTACGGAGCCGGTCGATACTTGGAGATCGATTTTAAAAAGGGAAGCTCAACGGTTATGGTCGATTTCAATAAGGCACATAACCCATATTGTGCATACGTTCCAAATTATTCCTGCCCACTTCCTCCGCCTCAAAACAGATTGAAGGTTGAAATTAAAGCCGGAGAAAAGAATTACGAATAAATAAGTACTTCCGAGTATCTAAACTTTCAATGGATCATTAACTTTGAAAGTTAAACCAACATGCAAAAGGATAATGTTGGTTTACACATCACGAATAAGGACAGTCGTAGAAAATGAAAATATCTTATAATTGGCTCAAAGAATACATAGATTTTAATCATTCTCCTGAGGAGCTATCGGAAATATTAACACAAACCGGCTTAGAAGTAGAAGGGGTTGAAAAAAAGGAAAGTATTCCCGGAGGGCTCGAGGGGCTGGTTATTGGAAAAGTAGAGGAATGTACACTTCACCCTAATGCCGACAAATTAAAATTAACCAAGGTTAACATAGGGCAAGAGGAATTACTACCCATAGTGTGTGGTGCCCCAAACGTAGAAGTTGGCCAAAAGGTGATCGTAGCTCCGGTCAACACGGTTATTCATCCGATGGAAGGAGAGCCTTTCAAGATCAAGAAAGCAAAAATTAGAGGCGAAACCTCTCAAGGGATGATCTGTGCCGAAGATGAAATTGGCTTAGGAAATGATCATGATGGAATTATGGTGTTGCCTCCCGAAGTTGAAATTGGGAAAGCTGCAAAAGATCATTTTGAACTCGAAGATGATTACATTATTGAGATAGGTCTAACACCGAATCGAGCAGATGCAGCATCTCATATCGGAACTGCCAGAGATGTAAAGGCAATCGTAAAAAATGAACTTAAGTGGCCAAGCGTTGAAGATTTCAAGGTCGACGATCAGTCATTAACAATTCCCGTAACGGTCAAAAATGAGGAAGCTTGCCCTAGGTATTCTGCGGTAACCATTAGTGATATTGAAGTAAAAGAATCTCCGGATTGGTTGAAAACCAGACTCCGATCCATCGGCCTTGCTCCAATTAATAATATAGTAGACATCACAAATTTCGTTTTACACGAACTTGGACAGCCATTACATGCCTTTGATGCTGATAAGATTATAGGAAAAGAAGTGATTGTTCAAACGGTCGACGAAGGCACAACATTTACAACTTTAGACGAAAAGGAGCGAAAGCTCTCTTCATCTGACCTTATGATCTGTAATCAGAGTGAAGGAATGTGTATCGCGGGAGTATTTGGCGGCACTAAATCAGGAATGACGGATAGTACAAAAAATGTATTTCTGGAGAGCGCTTATTTTTCTGCCGAATATATTCGGGCTACGGCGCAACGGTATGGATTGAAAACGGATGCTTCCTTTCGATATGAAAGGGGTACCGATCCAGATATAACAGTTTATGCGCTGAAAAGAGCTGCCCTGTTGATAAAGGAAATTGCAGGTGGGAAAATCAGTTCCAAGCTAATAGATATTTACCCCAAAGAAATTTTACCGTTCAAGGTCAAGGTTAAATACAAGCATATAGATCGATTGATTGGTAAAAACCTTTCAAAAGATGCTGTTCATTCCATATTAGACAGCCTGGATATAACTGCGGAAGAAAAAAATGATGAAGCTTTCGTTGCAGTGGTTCCACCTTATAGGGTCGACGTACAAAGAGAAGCCGATGTGATCGAAGAAATCTTAAGGATTTATGGATATAACAATATTGAATTGAACGAAGGAACGGGCAGTACGTTCCTTTCGGATTTCGCTTATCCTGATGTGGACACCTTAATGTTTAAAACAGGAGAACTCCTGGCTTCAAACGGTTATTTTGAGATTATTTCTAATTCTTTAACAAATCCAAAGTACGCTGAGGAATCTTCATTTTTAGAAGAATCTGAATCTGTAGAAATCTATAATAAGTTAAGCTCAGAACTAGGTGTGATGCGGCAAACTCCAATTTACAGCGGATTAGAAGCTATCGCTCATAATGTAAATCGAAAGAATAAGAATCTTAAGTTTTTTGAATTCAGCAAAACGTATAAATCGATAAACGAAAAGTATAAAGAAAAAAATCTTCTATGTCTGTTTTTAACAGGAGATCTAAATAGAGAATCCTGGAAAGAAAAAACGAAGACCGTTCAATATCATGACTTATTGGCAACGGTACTCAAAGTATTGAAAAAGTATTCGTTCGATGATGTTCAGCTAGAGCAAGAAGACGAGCCCGGCTTCGAGTACAGTTTAAGTTTGAAATTACATAACGCTGAAGTAGGTAAAATAGGAAGTTTAGATCATTCAACACGTAATCTATCAGGCGTTGAACAGGATGTTTTTTATGCTGAATTAGACTGGGATAAACTCACTAAAATAGCAGCTAAATCGTATAGTTTTGAAGAGATATCCAAGTTTCCTTCAGTCAGGAGAGACCTATCTTTAGTATTAGATAAGTCTGTTAATTTTCAGCAAGTTAGGGATTTAGCCTTAAAGCAAGAAAGGAAGTTAATTAAGGATATAGACGTATTTGATGTGTATGAGGGAAAAAATTTGGGCGAAAACAAAAAAGCCTATGCAATAAGTTTTATATTAGAGGATAATAGTAAAACTCTTACTGATAAAATTATCGATAAAGTGATGTCTCAAATGATGCGGGTTTTTGAAAAAGAACTTGGGGCTGTCATTAGAAAATAGATCATGCAAAGCAAAGATCATCTTAAAGTTGGATTAGCAAGCCTTGAGCGAAAAGTTCGTTTTCTGATCTCAGAAAAACAGAAGATGAGCGATGAAATCCATTCTTTAAAGCTTGATAACGATAATTTAAAAGGTAAGCTTTCCGATAGAGAAGATCAGATAGAAGATCTTAAAAACAAATTGAATTTAAATAGAATAGTTACAAATATTAATTCAGAGGAAGGAAGTGAGGAGGTTGAAGGCCTTAAAGGTAAAATAGACGAATATATCAGGGAAATAGATCGATGCATTGTTCAATTGAGTGAGTAGAGGTTAAATGGGTGAGCTTTCAATAAAAATACGAATCGCTGATCGTGAGTATCCGATGAAAGTAAAGTCGGAGGACGAGGAGAGGATCAGGAAAGCCGGAAAAAAAATTAATGAACAACTTAAGTTTTATCGAGAAAAGTTCGGTATTGAGGACAAACAAGACTTATTAGCTATGGTTGCTTTCGATAGTCTTGTGGAGAAATTACAATCGGAAGAAGACATCCACGGCTATGATGAAAGTATTTCCGAAAAAGTTGATGAACTGAACAAATTACTTTCCGATCATTTAGTCTAATCTTTTTATCCTTTCAATTCCTTCCATTAAACAAATAGAAAGTAATGGACGGATTATTTATTGCAGTAGGTTTATTAGTTGGAATAGCTGTAGGCCTATTCATAAACAAAATAATGAGCACCCAGGCTCAAAAACAGAAGCGTCAAAAGCTTGACGAAAAAGCACAACTCATCTTAAAAGAAGCACAGGTAGAGGCGGAAAGTATTAAGAAAGATAAAATACTAGAAGCCAAAGAGAGATTTCTAAAAATGAAATCAGAATTTGAAGAAGAAGTCTCAAGGAAGAAAAATCAAATTATCTCGAACGAACAGAAGCTTAAAGCCAAAGACCAGACCTTGAATAAAGACATAGAAGGTTTTAGGCGAAAAGAAGCTGAGCTGGAAAGTACCAAAGAGAATCTTTCTGCTCAAATGGAAATCGTCAAGAAGAGAAGGCAAGATCTGGAAAATATAAAAGATCGTCAGGTAACAATTCTTGAAAAACTCTCTAATCTAACCGCCGATGAAGCAAGGGAACAACTCATAGAAACCTTAAAAGATGAAGCAGAAACCAAAGCATCATCACTCATTAAAGATATCCTGGAAGATGCTAAGCTTTCAGCGGTTAAAGACGCTAAGAAAATAGTTCTGGAGACCATCCAAAGAACGGCTACGGAACACGCCATTGAAAATTGTGTCTCTATTTTTAACATCGAAAGCGACGATATCAAAGGAAAGATTATCGGTCGTGAAGGTCGGAACATAAGAGCTTTGGAGGCTGCAACTGGAGTTGAAATTATAGTGGATGATACACCGGAGGCTATAATCATTTCAGGTTTTGATCCAGTGCGAAGAGAGATTGCACGATTATCGCTACATAGACTGGTTACGGATGGAAGAATACATCCTGCCAGGATTGAAGAAATCGTTTCTAAGACCACTAAAAATATTGACGAGGAGATCGTTGAGATTGGAGAGCGTACCATCATCGACCTCAACATTCACGGTGTTCACCCTGAATTGGTGAAAATGGTGGGTAGAATGCGATTCAGATCATCTTATGGTCAGAATTTGCTACAGCATTCCAGGGAAGTGGCTAACCTTGCAGCTACTATGGCCTCGGAGATGGGTTTGAATGCCAAGCTTGCTAAAAGGGCCGGATTACTTCATGATATTGGTAAAGTGTGGCCTGAAGAAGCAGAATTACCGCACGCTATTTTAGGAATGAACCTCGCTCAGAAGTATAAAGAAAATAAGGAGGTCTGTAATGCCATCGGCGCTCACCACGATGAGATTGAAATGACTTCACTACTATCACCAATCATTCAGGCGTGCGATGCGATCTCAGGCTCAAGACCTGGAGCAAGAAGAGAGATTATCGAATCATATATTAAACGATTGAAAGACCTGGAAGCGTTGGCTTTAGGGTTTGATGGAGTTAATAAATGTTATGCGATTCAAGCGGGTAGAGAACTTAGGGTGATGGTAGATGCTGACAGTGTAACGGATAAAAAAGCCGGAGAATTGTCATTTGATATTTCTCAGAAAATTGAAAAAGACATGCAGTATCCGGGTCAAATTAAGGTTACCGTTATTCGGGAAATGCGCTCCGTAGCTTTTGCGAAATAAATAAGAGGGTTTCTTTAGAAATATATAGACCCTTCCTCCGATTTCTCGGAGCATCAGGGTGACGCACAGAAATTAATTTATCAGGTCATTCCGACGAAGGAGGAATCTGCTTCTTTTTAAGTCAAGTTACAAAAGAAGACTCCTTTTCGTTATGATCGGTCGAACCGCTTCAAGCGGTCTGACCGATAATTGAGCTCATATCCATGGGGTTTTCAGAGATCTCAGTTCCTGACTTCAAGGATTACAAAAATCGCAATACATAGCATCTGCATATTCTTGTTCAGTAGACCGCTTTTCTTTGTAATCACAATTCTGGCAACTGAATAGTTGAGCTTTCACTAATCTCGTTGGCCTTTGACATAGTTCGCATTCCAACCCCCTTTCCACATCCGAAATGGAAAAGCCCGGAAAACTACAGTTCGGGCATTCGGATTTTAAGCCTTCTATTAAGTTAAGGGTAGCATGACGAATGGCTTCCATTCGGGTAGGGTTTCGCATAGCCCTCATATCGGTCTCTAACTGAATTGAATATCCTTTTTTGAGGTATTCATCAGTTTTAGATTCCAATTGACCAAAGCTAGTAAGATCTTTATAAATTAGGGTTACCGTATCAGCCTTAGATGCTTTAAGAATTATTCCATGTTCCGGAAATCCAGCTTGATCACAAAAAGACTTTACTTCTTCGATAGCTTGAACTTCCAGATGACTGAAATTAGTATGTTCAGTAAGATAATATCCTTTGAACTCGAGCTTATGTAGTTTATCGAGAAGGAATACGATTTCTTCGTCAGCGGGGATGAAACCAAGAGAAGGGTGAGGACCAAAAGAGCCTTCGCTGGAAAAGGCAAGGTTATATTTGCTAAGATCTAATGCGGCTTCAGCTTTTTTTCTGGCAACTTCTAAAGGAGTACCTGATCGTTCATACTCACCTGAAAAGGCTCCGAACTTATCAGTATTTAATCCTTCAATAACCCTGCATGATACCTTTAATTCCTGTTCCATCAGAGGAGAAATAACCTTCTCCTTTCCATGCATAGTTACGATGGAAAGGATTCGGTTATGGAACAGGCTAAGTCCTGTTTTCACAAATTATTGACCTTGACCAAGAGAGAAAGAGATCTCTCCGTCAAATCGGCAAAGATTTTCTGTTTTAATGATATCTAAACCAGCATCTGTAACCATCTGGCTTATTTCTAAGACGTTTTGGTAAGCTCCGGGCTGATCCATTTTGTCCGTAGTAAATCTACATCTCCAGTGGTCTGTGCAGAAAGTTTCCGGAAGGCCATCAGGATAAACTTTCACACCTCTGTTGGTGATCAATTTAATTTCAAACGGGCCTGATTTGAATTTACTTAGGATATCACCTAGTACATTCGGATCACGTTTCTCTCCATTCCAATGAAGGAAAATATCAACTCCAACCAATTCTTTTTTCGCTGGCGTGGTAGGAGTGAAGCCTCCTTGTATGGTTTTAGCACTGCCATAAGTTACAGGCTGTAGTTTTTCAGGCTTTTGGCCTAGTCGCTCTACGATGGCTTTAGCGAAACCGGATGTTCCAACTTTTTCAGTACTAGTTCCTTCTTTGAAAAGATCATACGTATGGACTCCGTCTTCTAGTGTTTTTAACCAGGCATTATGTACTTTTTCAGCAATTTCCGGCTGACCGATGTAAACCATCATTTGAATAGCTCCTAAAATTAAACCAGATGGATTGGCCATATCTTGTCCAGCTCGTCTTGGTGCAGAACCGTGAATAGCTTCGAACATCGCATAATCTGCTCCGATATTGGCACTTCCTCCAAGACCTACAGAACCTGTGATCTGAGCAGCTACGTCAGAAAGGATATCACCATATAAATTTGGCATTACGATTACATCGAAATTTTCAGGAGTATCGGCCATTTTCGCTGCTCCAATGTCTACGATCCAGTGCTCACTTTCCAACTCGGGATATTCTTTGGCAACTTCATCAAAAGTTTTGTGGAATAAACCATCCGTCAACTTCATAATATTATCCTTAGTGAAGCAAGTCACTTTTTTTCTGCCGTAAGCTTTGGCATATTCGAAAGCGAATCGGATAATTTTTTCAGTACCTGGCTTAGTGATAAGCTTTAAGCATTGGGTTACTTCATCTGTTTGCTGGTGCTCTATTCCTGCATATAGATCTTCTTCATTTTCACGAATAATCACTACATCCATGACGGGATGCTTCGTGGCAACATAGGGATGGTAAGAAATACATGGTCTTACGTTAGCATAAAGTCCAAGCGTTTTTCGTGTGGTTACGTTCAAACTTTTGAAACCTCCTCCTTGTGGGGTAGTTATGGGAGCTTTTAAGAATACTTTAGTTCTTCTAAGCGATTCCCAGGATTCAGGCGCAATTCCAGCACTATTTCCTTCAAGATAAACTTGCTCTCCAATCTTAATTTCTTCGATTTGAAGGTCAGCTCCAGCTGCCTCTAAAACATCTAAAGTAGCGTCCATAATTTCAGGACCGATACCATCTCCTTTGGCTACAGTGATTTTCGTCATAATGAATGTTGCTTAATTATTTTGAGTGAAATTAATAAGTGAGTTTCATATTTACTAGGTACAGAACTTCTAATACTAACTTGACTAAGATTCAATGACTTTTACTTAAACTTTTACCTTCATATTCGTTATTCCTGATGTAGTGTTACGGAATTCAGGAATCTCATTCCGTTCGCTTATGACTTCTTGATGATCAGAATAAAATCTAATAAATCGAGGGATCCTTGAACAAATCAGGAATGACGGTTATCTGGAAGATATGAGAAACAAAAAAGCCTGACTTGAACTAAACAAATCAGGCTTTCATTTATAATATGCTAATATTCTTTAGCTCAATGCTTTAACCATTACTTCTCCAATATCCGCCGGAGAATCAACTACATGAAGTCCATTCTCCCGCATAATCCTCATTTTGGCTTCTGCGGTATCATCGGCACCACCTATAATAGCACCGGCATGTCCCATTCTTCTACCTGGAGGGGCTGTCTGTCCGGCGATAAAACCAACAACAGGTTTCTTATTTCCATTTTCCTTGACCCATTTAGCAGCTTCAGCTTCATAATTTCCACCGATCTCACCAATCATCACGATGCCTTCGGTTTCAGGGTCTTCCATTAGCATTTGAACAGCTTCTTTTGTGGAAGTACCGATAATAGGGTCACCACCGATACCAATAGCCGTCGTAATTCCAAGTCCGGCTTTTACAACCTGGTCAGCAGCTTCGTAAGTCAAGGTTCCTGATTTAGAAACGATACCCACTTTACCCTTTTTGAAAACGAATCCCGGCATAATTCCAACCTTGGCTTCATCAGGTGTAATCACTCCCGGACAGTTAGGGCCTATTAAAACAGCTCCTCTGCCTTTAGCATAAGGCTTAGCGGTAATCATATCTTTCACAGGAATACCTTCTGTAATGGTGATGATTACTTTGATCCCGGCATCAGCTGCCTCCATAATGGCATCTGCTGCAAAAGCAGGAGGAACAAAAATGATAGAGACATCCGCTCCTGTTTCATTAACGGCATCCTGAACGGTATTGAAAACAGGTCTATCTAAATGTTTCTGACCTCCTTTTCCTGGAGTAACCCCACCAACTACATTCGTTCCGTATTCAATCATTTGTCCGGCGTGAAAGGAACCTTCCGACCCCGTGAAGCCCTGAACAATGATTTTTGAATCTTTATTTACTAGTACACTCATTAAGAATCCTTTTTTGACAAAAATACCAGAAAAGACTCCAAGTCCAAACGCCTTTTCAGCCTTTGGATTCAATGCTTTGAAATCGATTGAATAAGTTTTAGGGGAAATAGTTCGGAATTGCATCAGGATTTATAATCTTCATTCAATTTTTATGATTTTTGGAGTGAAAAACCTCAATGTAAACTGGATGCACTTAAACAGACTCGTTAATTTTTTTAGACCGCTTCTCTTGAATATGTCAATTCTATTGTCTTGGTCAAATTTTTCCCAGGCACAGAATAGCCTCAACATATTAAATGATGCCGGAGAAATGTTCAGTACGTCTGAAGAGGCGAAATTACTGAATTCGATAAAAGAAGCTGAACAGGAGAACGAGCTGATCCTCAAAGTAGCTACCATTGAAACCCTTAATGGGAAATCCACTAGGGATACCATAGGTTATTGGGCCGACTATATGAACTTGAATGAAGATGGACTGGCCATAAGTGCTTTAATTTTGCTGGTAAATAATGAACGAAAACTGGACGTACAGTTTGGTGCAGCTTTGGAGTGGGAGGTGCCGGAAGAAAAGGTTCGTTTTATTAAACGGGATATGATCGAGCAATTCAAATATGGAAATTTTGTAAAAGGCATCCAGGCAGGCATAAAAAGGATTAAAGAATATAGCGATTATGTTCGTTGGGATGTTGATTATAGTGATTACGCGAAATTGAGGGAAGTTCAGCATTTAGCCGGAAATAAAATCGTTTCTTTTCCTGTTGAAGCGGTTAGTAAATCTTTTAAGCGATCAAAGATTACCGAAGAACAGTTCAGTCCTAAATATTTTATTTATGTTCACTCGCCAGATGATCAACTTGTGAAAATTCGTTTTTCGAAAAACCAGCTTTCCCTTGTAGATCAATTATTAGAAGCTAAGGGGGCAATGGTATTTGGTCGGGTCACTAATACTAATCCACTAGACTTGAACCTCCTTGGAGTAAGCTTCGAGAACTAATTATATTTTATCTTCTAGTCTTACAAGAAGTTCAATCGTTAGAATCCAGTCTGATTGGAATAATAATATTGATGAAAAAATCATCTTTTATTTTATCATATAAATCTATGTGTTTATAGAGAATACCTGAAAATGGGTATTGTGTTCTACACTTTATTTCCTGAGCTTAGTGATAAACCAACTTAAAATAATCCTATGGATAAAGTCATCCAATGGGCTGTCAAAGAACTGGGTGAGAAGGAAATCCCTGGTCGTGCAAACAATAAAAGGATCGTTGATTATGCGAAAGAGGCGGGCTTCGAATGGGTGAACGACGATGAAACGCCCTGGTGTAGCATCTTTGTTAACTGGGTTTTAAAGAAGGCTGGCATTAAAGGAACGGGGAGGGCCGACGCAAGATCATGGCTGCTTTTTGGGATTAATGTAGACCAAAATCCTGAGCCGGGGGATATCGCGGTGTTCTGGAGAGGAAGTATTGATTCCTGGAAAGGACATGTGGGTTTCTTTTTTGGCTTTTCAAAAGATGGCTCACGAGTATATTGTCTTGGCGGTAATCAGGGAGACCAGGTATCCATCTCCGGATATTCGGTAGATCAGGTTTTAGGGTTCAGAAGTATTGGAGCTAACAAGAGGTTATCAATACCCGATCCTGTACTCCAGAAAGGAGATAAAGGGGATAAGGTAAAAGCCCTTCAGACCATCCTAAAATCGAAGGGTTTTCATTTGGGAACGATCGATGGGGATTTCGGTCCAAAAACAGAGAAAGCGGTTAAAGCCCTTCAATCTATGAAAATCGGCTTGAGTGTGGATGGGGTATATGGGGAGAAGACTAAGGATTTATTGTTTGAAATAATGAATGGATAATGAAGTTGGAGATTGTTGAATTGGTCTTAGGATTGGTATTTGTTTATCTGCTTTTTAGTACGCTCGTAACACTCCTGGTGGAATACATATCTTCTATCTTCAGCCTTAGGGCAAAAAACTTAACCAAGATCATTCAAAGGGCACTGAACGATGACGAGAAAAGTGATTGCTCTATTGAATTTTATAATCATCCACTTATAAAATACCTCTCGAAAAAGAAGGGTGAAAAACCGTCTTACATCAGTAGTAATAAGTTTGCCAAAACCGTATTGGATCTTATTCGAACAGGAGGAAAAAACGAACTTCTAGGCAAGGTTTCTGAGCTGGATTCAAAGGATATATCAGAAGCCATTGATGGTTTGGATATTCTTGGAGACGATACTAAAACCCTCTTAAAGTCGTATGCAAAGGAAGCTGATGAGAACATCAATGAATTTGGTATAAAACTTGAAAACTGGTTTAATGAAACTGTTGAGAGGGGCCAAGGGTGGTTCAACCGTCAGATGAAATTGATAACCTTAATAGTTAGTCTTGTAGTTGCAATTTCTTTAAACGTAGATTCGATAAAAATCTATAAGGAACTCTCTGATAATCCTGAATTAAGAGCTGAAATTGCAGGCAATGCTCTTGAATACGTAAAGGACTCTTCTACTAGAAAGGAGTTCGAAGGAGATGAATTGGCTCAATATGATTCGGCTAAAAAGCATCTTATAACATTTTACGCCAATGAGTTGAATGATAAGGCAAGCATTAATGCATTATCCATAGGATGGTCAGATTTATCTAAAGATTTTAATGGTGGCTGTTCTATCATTGGTTGGATTATTACAGCATTGGCTATTTCCCTTGGAGCACCTTTCTGGTTTGGAGTTTTAAATAAAGTTGTTGCTCTCAGAGGTGCTGCCAGTAACTCTGATCGTAAAATTTCTGGTAAACAGGTTCTTACTCAAAATGATGATAAAAAGACATAAATGTCTAAGCGTATAAAACTAAAAGATAAGCAATGAAAAAGGTGAGGATTCTTTCATTAGATGGCGGTGGGATAAGAGGTATTATTCCCGGGGTTATTTTGGCGGCATTAGAAAAGGAACTGAAGGTAAAGTCTGGAAGAGAGGATGCAAGTATTTCAGAATATGTGGATTTAGTTGCTGGTACGAGTACTGGAGGGATATTGGCAGGTGCTTTATTAGTACCCGATGAGCATGACGACTCTAAACCTCGATATTCTGCTTCTGAGGCAGTGAATATTTATCTGAACCGGGGAGATGAGATTTTTAAAACGCCACTTTGGAAAAAAGTACAAAGCAAAGCAGGTGTTACGGATGAAAAATATCCGGCAAAGGAGTTAGAGGAAGCTTTAAGTGATTATTTCGGAAATACTCCACTTTCGAAACTTCTCAAGCCGGTACTCATAAGCTCTTACGATATACGCAATGCCAATCCTTTTTTCTTTAAATCGCATAAGGCGAGGAGCGATCTCAATTATAATTTTGAACTGAAAGATGTTGCGCGAGCAACTTCCGCAGCTCCAACCTACTTTGAGTGTGCCAGGGTAAAATCTTTCAAAAACGAAACGTTTGCGTTGATTGATGGAGGGGTATTCGTAAATAATCCATCACTCTGTGCTTACTCCGAAGCCAGAGCAATGACCTTTGGACAATTAAAAGGTGATGATCATCCTAAAGCTGGTGAAAATCCAACGGCAAAAGATATGCTCATCATCTCCTTTGGAACAGCCAGTTCAACGGATTATCATTCTTACGATGAAGCGAAAGACTGGGGCATGATCGGCTGGATAAAACCTCTGATTGGTATAATGATGTCCGGAGTTTCAGAAACAGTTGACTATCAACTCAAGCAAATCTTTGATACTACGGATACACCGGATCACTACATCCGAATTGAACCCGATCTTTTTGATGCGGATAGCTCTATGGATAATGGTAAGCCAGACAATCTTCAAAGGTTAAAAGAGTCTGGTGAACGTAATGCAGAACGCTTTGAAGATGAGATAAAAAGAATAGCGCAATTACTAATTGATAATCATTAAATAAAATAAACAATGGAAATTAGGAAATTTAGAAAGAAGTATGATCTGGAATTAATCCCCAATTCACACTCCGATATTATTTTAGGAACTCTTGTATGGGATCCGATTATCGGAAAGCCGTCCTTTGATCATGGAGGAATGCCCAATCATATCTATAATGCTTTTAGAGATGCTGGATATTTGGATGATCAGGGACTTGTTGAGGCAACTGAAAAAACTAAACAGACTCCAATTGGAGAAGCTCACTTTGCCGAACGGATTATTGAGGTAGATCTTGATTTTGCCACAACTCTGGAAGAACCGAGAATCGGTACAGTAGAGGCTTCATTTGGTCTGCAGAGTGTTAAGAAGTTCACTTTTGGAGACTTGAAGTCCAGAAGCATGACCAACCTTGAGCGGGTTCATATAGATGATTATCTGGAGGAATTAAAAAAGGACAAATGGGCAGATTATGACGGGAAGATCAGGAGGGTTTTTATGATCACCGAACTATATTATGGAAGTGTGAAAATTGTAATTGACAAAGAATACAAAGCTGAATTTGAAGCCAGTATCCAGAATACGGATCTTGAACTTAGCCCTGGACTGGAGTTAGCCAAATCAGTAGAGTATACGTTTGATCATAAAAATGCTCCTTTTGCCATGCGAATTGAAAGGGTGAAACATTTTAATGGGTAAGTTAAGTGGAAGGCATCTCTCTTAGTTTAGAATATTCTCTCTTAGAAAGCATAGAGATTGAGCTTCGATATGTTATTGGGAAGATAAGCTACAGAGAAGGAAACTTGACTTTAGATACAGGTGACAAAAGCTTGATGGATTCTATAGTTCTTATCATGTATTCTGGTAAGATTCTATCCTATACAAGCTTAGATTATCGATCACAAGTAGTTACCAACGCATTGACATTTATGCTCGACCATATTAACAATGGTCAAGGGTTTAAATCTAGAAGACTCAAGGAATTAATGTTATTACTTAATAGTCTTGGTTCACCAGAAGGCGTAACTCGAAAAAAATTTTCTCAGCAAATAGAAAATGATAAGAATTTAAAATCTCTTGTAGTTGATATCAAAAATGATGTCGATCATTTAAGCATTAAACAAAGGAAAAATTTTGAGGCTATAATCTATTGTTTAATTAGGCTAACTTCTTATTTAAGCGATAAAAAGTCATTTCAAATTTTAATAGAGAGTGTTCGAACTAGTATAGATGAAAAATTGCGAAAGCAAATTGATAAAATTTTCAATGAGTCAAGGTTTTTATCAAAAAAAACAAAAGATCTAATACTAAATGTACTCTTCTTGAAAGAGCTTCCAATCTTATTTATTGCACTTATTAGTTTGTTTTCATTTTTTTTAGGCAACCAGTGGGAAAAGAATATTTTCACTTTAAAGCATGTTGAATCTAATATAATAAAGCCTAAAAAAATCATACCTACTTTAGGGATTGATAGCTCAAGTTCATGGAATATTAATTGCTCAGGTATCGATATTGCCGGGACTGATTATTTTAATCATAGATACTATTTCAATTTTACATCTCTACAAAATGATTTTCTAGAAAAAGCACTTTTTAAGTTTTCCAATTATGATACATTGACGAAAAACTTGGTTTCATTTGAGCTTGGGCCAAGCGAGCAGAAAAGTTTACCATTGCTCGAAGTAAAGCCGAATGCATTAGCAGCTGATAGCTCTGAGTGCACAAGATCTTTCATTTTAAATATTGAAAATCTAGAAAAAGATGAAGGACATTATATAAATATAATTTCTTCTTCTAAGGAAAGACCGTTGATTACAAAAATTAACTTGAGTGGTAACGCAATATTTAGGATCAGGGGTAGCCTGTTATCCAAAATCATATATGTCATAAATAATCATTCAGTAATTATTCTTTTAATCCTAGTATCAATGTTTGTGCTCTATGTTTTCATTTATGCGAAATACAATACTAAGACAACTTATATTAATTAATTTAATCATCCCTAGTCTGTCTGTTGCTCAAGACGTTAAGGTCAATGTCAATGGGTCGAGCTACAGACATTCCCCGGGTATGGACTATACTGTTATTAATGATCCACCTTGTATAGATGGGCAGGAAAAATTTACAGTAGAGTTGGTTTTTGATAAAGACACTTATCCTTTATTAAAAGCGTATAAAAGTGAACATCATTGTATAGAGTCGAGACCTATTATGGTTTCTTTTTATTCTGAAGACTACAGACATAGAGATCGTATAACTGCTTTTAGCCCAGTTTTAGAGGATAAACCTCAATTAAAAGTTACGAGTTCGGATTTTAAAAATCATGTATCTAACACTTTTATAGAAAATGACTATGGATTGATGCTTGATAGATTAGAAATTTTTGAAACTTCTATTGGAACAATTGCCGAAAAAAGATATGAGGTTCAAAATAAGACCTACGTCGATCTTTATTATGATGAAATTTTTTATAATCAACTTGATCCTTTACAATTGAATTTAGTGATTTTACATGAACTGGCTCATTTAGCTATAGATCATCTTCATTCTTCAACGGGCAAAGGTCAAGAAATTCAGGCTGATGAGTGGGCAGGAAGAAAGTTTGCAAAAAAATATATTGATGAAATAGATTTTGAAAGATTCGAAGAGTTATTAAATGATCTTTTCAAAGATTACGACAACTCTAGTATTAGTCATCCTTCTAAGGAGGAACGAATTAAAGCCTTTAAGAATAGTTGGATAGACATCGAAAGACAAAGAAATATTGATTTAGCTGAAGAAAAGAAAGAACAACTTGACAAATTTCAATCAATAGCATATAGTACAAATCAAGATTCGGAAAGCGAGACAGTCGAATTACAACAATTAAAAGGGAGTATTAATGATTTTGATTCTTTAATTTCTTTGATTGATCTAAGACTGGGTGAGATTAAATACTATAATCAAAAATATGAAGAAGCCCGTCCGTTAATAGAAAGTTATTTGATAATACATCCAGATAGTTATGAGAAACAATTTTTACTAGCCAAAATACTTCTTAGCATTCATGAGAGCATTACAAACTATATCCAAAACAAATTTCAAATTGTTATTGATAACTGCAATGATGAAAGTTTGGTATCTGAAGTCTATTACACCCTAGGTAAGCAGGCTTATTCGGAAAATAAACTTGACGCTGCCAAAGAATATTTTAGTGAGTCTATAAAGAGCGATTCTTCTAATACGCTACCTTATATTAAACTTATAAGTCTCTTAAAAGAGGGGGATACTGACTTAGTAAAACTGATAAGCTTGACAGAAAAGGCAGTCTTTATCGAAGAATCTCAATTAAGTCATCAAAAAAGACTTCAAACACTCAAAAGTTACTTCTATGAAATTTTGTTAAACTTATATAAAGAAGCTAAATCATCAAATTCAATTGATTTATATAATCAAATTATCAAAGTTAATTTAAATGGTAATATTGAACTCCCTTTATTTAATTTTCATTTGGGGATAGCTCATTTCAAAAACAACAATTTTAAGCAGGCCATTGATTATCTTAATAAGATTGATCCCATTGATGAAACAAATAAGAAAAGGAAAAAGGAAATTAAGGGGATTGCATACTACAGACTGATGAATTATGATTCTTCATATTATTTGCTAGATGAAATAGGATTTTATGGATTTGAACATTTGTACTCTGGACTTAAGACAAACAAGAATGATGACCTCTATCAAGTTTATTCTAAATTTGAGAATAATAATATAGATAATGATCATTTTTATCATTATTTGGGTTTAGAGTTTGTCCGAAGAAAAGAATACTGTTTAGCTGCCAATCAGTTAATTCTTGCCGAAAACAAAAAGTTGATTTTAGAAGACGACTTATTATCTCCCAATCTATTAGCTCATTTACGAGATGTTTATAATAAAGGCCGTCTTATAAAAGTATCCGAACAAAAATTTGTGATATTACTGAATGACAACCCAAAGTTGGTTAAAGACAAACTTTGTAATGGAGGTTAAACTGTAAGATAAAAAGTGGATATATCGATTTTGACCTCTTACTAAAAAATCATTGAAGAAAGTCCTTGTTAAGGAAATTCGAGGTATAATCTACGGTGTTTTTCATCTATGATATAGAGCAATTCATCTTAATCTTTGAAAATGTACCCTCTAAAATTTCTGTAGTATTCTCCATTAAAAAATAAATTCCAGTTACCAACGAAATACCCACTCAGAAAGGAGTATTCTTAGTTAAGCATCGCACGTACCTAATCAAAACTCTGTCATATCAATGCTGGCCCAATGCAAGCTTTTCCAATTCACCTGATGCATTGGAGGGCCCTTCCTGAAGAGAAGCATATTGCTTTTTGATGCTTTTAAAGTTTTCTTTCGTTACATTTTCTCCGGTCTTTAAATGGTGCTCAATGGCTATGAAATAATCATTGATGAGCTTCTCGAAGGCGCCTTTCATCATACCACCCATAAAAGCAGGTTTGGTCCGGTATTGCATATCAAAAGTCATTTTACTGGTGCCATTTCCCAAGTCTTCTATTTTGTATAGTGCCCTTGTCAACTCTGGATCAACAGGAAACTTACCAGCTTGGAATACCTGGTTGGTGAAGCTCATGGTCTCGGGAGAATAATTCACCATTTTCTCTTTTAGGAAACGCGTCTCTTTTTCATTGAAATAGCATACCCGCTGAACGCCTTCTCCACCTTTCAGCGATCCATCGACATAATTGGAAGCTACAATCTTCGGGTGTGAGTTTGCTATAGCCCCATAATCTTCTCCAACCACTTTCCATACCTTTTCTGCGGGTACGGAAAGTACTTTTTCCATTTTAAAGGTCTTCACTTTCTTTTGTGCATGTAGGGAAGAAAAGCTCCCGGTGGTTAATACGGCCATAATCATCAATTTTAGTATGTGGTTCATAACTGCAATAATTTTGTTTGTAGCAGTTAGATGGCAATTGATGAAGGGTGTTACAGCTTCTTGATGAGAAACCTAATTCAGATTGAAGATCCTGTTGACTTCTTCACTTTTTAGGAAATCATCAATAAAGGTTTTCTTGTCGAAGTCTTTTCTGAAAGGCAATTCATAGTGGAGTTGTCTGTACTTTTCTTCCACGATGGTCAACATATCATCCGCATCTTTGGAAATGTAGTCCCTGAACTCACTGTATTCTTTTCTATTGAACAGTAGACTTTTGCTGTCGATCACCTTTTCATTCATCACGGTAGTTACTTTTTTGTAACACCGGCAGGGATTGGATTTATTGACTAATCCACATTGGTTATTCATAAAATGGAACAGATCTTTTTTGGCCCTTGAAAGCCTTACTCGATAATTTCCTTTGCTGATGTTCAGCATCTCTGCTCCAACCGAATGATCCGCATTAAAAAGCTCGCCTATGATGTAAACCAAACGTTGCTCTCTGGTTAAACACAACAACATGGCCGACATACACCCGAGGTTCATTTCCCTAATTTCTGTTTCCTTTTCTTTTTGTTCTAAATCGCTTAATTCTACATCCTGCAAACTGTTTAACCGTTGTGACATTGCATCAAAGCTTTCATTAAGGACTGTTTCCCTAGTTTGCTTCTTCATCTGTAAAAAATGGTTGACCACAATTCGGTACAACCATGTCCTGAATTGGGATCGTTGTTCAAAATTCGAAAGCTTGGTAATGATTTTAATCAAAACTTCCTGGGTAATATCTTGAGCATCATGTGGGTTTTGAACCATTTTCCAGGCGATGTTATAAACAAAAGGCTGGTGCTTTTGAATCAGTTTTTCCAGGGAGCTTTTGTCTCCACTTAAGGCATTTTCAATGAGCTGTTTATCATCCTCATCACTATGATATTGAGTAGAAAAAGGAGTGGCTTCCATGTTTTTTATTTTGTAGGATGCTTAAACCCATTAGGTGTTACAACTTTCTGGCTATGATATTTCAAAATAGCTGAAGTTAGGAAGAACCAGAAGCTATTTCTTGATTACAAATTCTTTCTAAATTTATTGAATGGACAAAGTTGACAAAGAATATCCTATCCATATTACCCAGGAACGAACCATTAACCGTATCACACTTAAGGAGACAATTCTCGATGCTTTAAGTGCCTTTAACCTAGAAAGGGGGCTTCTTTATACAGTTAAGTTGCTTTTCAGCCGTCCTGGGCATCTAATTAGATCATACCTAAATGAAGGACGGTTCCAAATATTTAATGTGTTTAGGTTATTGTTTCTAACCACAGCTTTAAGTATTACCCTCATATATGTCTCTGATTTCAGTGAATTTTTGGGAGGCATTGAAGAAGGATGGAATAATTACGAATACGACGAGCAAGCCAGTCAAAAAATAAACGACTTGCAAAAAGTGTTTTTTGAGTGGTATAACCTTCTACTTTGGATAGCCATACCCATCTATGCACTTTTTTCATTTATTTTTAATCGGAAAAGCGGATACAATTATGCCGAACACATGGTCATGCAATCATTCTATGTTTCAGGAATGAATATAGGTTATGTAGTCGTGCTACTTCTGGGTCTTGTAATTACAGGCACGCCAGGTCTTTCCCTAACGTTACTTTTATTTTTAGTGTATTATTTCTGGATGCTCTCCAGTTGGCTCAAAGACAGAAGGCTAGTCTTCGTCATTAAAAATATATTAGCTTTCCTTCTAGCCAACATAGTTTATGGCATTTTCATGACGGTTATCCTTGTGATCATTGCATTTATTGCCCAATAACTTCTTAATCATTTTTGGAAAGAGTATTAAGTGTATTTTTCTTATAAGTCCTGCTGATGGGTAGTGTTTCACCTTTTATTTCAACACCTGTTTTCGAATGAGAACTTATAGTTTCAGTGTTAACGAGGTAGGAACGATGTATTCTTAAAAAGAAATCAGGTAAACGCTCTTCCAGCGCGCTGATCTTTTCTTTTGTTATGATAAACTCATCTAAAAGATGGATTTTAACATAATCACTTAAGCTTTCAATAAAATAAATATCTTCAAGTTTTAAGTGCACAACTTTTCTATCGGAACGAACTTTCAGGAGAGTATCCTTCTTAGTAATTTCTTTTGTTTTGAGTGCTCGTTTTACAAGATAAATCACAATAAATGCTCCCTGAATCAAGAAAATGGCGGCAGATACGAGGGCAAGATTTCCGGCTATGGGGTACATGACCTCATAAGTGAAATTCGCAAAGAATATAAACGCCAGGAGTATAATAAGCATTTCCAGGTATAAGCTTCCGATGATTGCAGTCAAACCATATAGTCCAAAAGGAAAGTAAGCTTTCGTTAACAGATACCTGGGAATTAAGTACTGGGTGAAAAAATAGGGTAAGCCGATAGTTACGGGCAAAAGAGCAAATACAAAAGGCATGGTAAAGTTACTGTCCGTTTTATGCCCGATAAACAGGAACAGAAAGATCGTTGAAGCGACCCAGTAAAAAATATGCTTGCTGATACGATAAATTCCAATCATTCTTAAAAATCGATTCAAAAGATAATGTTTTCCTCGATTTGTCGATAAAATGCAGGTTTAATACCGGATTCTACACTCCTCCAAATGGCTTAATCAGCTACATTTGGAGCTGTATTGTCAGTAGAAAAAATTGTAAATGATAGAATTGATTAATACAGGGGGCCCTATAACAATGGTTCCATTAACCATGGTACTGATTGTATTGGTATTTCAGGTTTGTTATCTGTCTTTAAGAGTAAAAGGTCGAAGCAGTTTTGTTGGTTCCATAGCTTTGAAGCCTATTCATATCAGGTATACAGGATTCATAGCGCTTTCAATTGGAATGATGGGGCAGATCATGGGTTTATACGGAGCTTTCATATACATAGAAGAACAGGGTACTATCGAGCCTAACATGCTATATGATGGATTCAAGGTGTCATCTATTTCGATGGTTTTCGGACTCCTATTATTTCTTATCTCAATGCTTTTCTACAGAATTTTAAAGAAGGACTAATCAAAATCAATTAACTAAAGTCAAATAATTATGCAGCTTTTCGAACTCATTCTTGTATTGAGTATCATCATCATTGTGCCTTTTCGGAGCATCTGGAAAAGGTATTTGGGTGATAAATCCCAATTCATTATCTCCTCCGTATTTGTACTTCTTCTGCTCTTACATTTTCTACTTGATGGATATCGGTGGCAAATGATTCCGATCTATTTGGCTATGATTGCATATTTGGTCGTAATGATAGCCTTCAAAGACAAAGGGTTTAATCGCGCCTTAAAGTTTTCGGGTTATTTCTTTTTTGCACTATCCGTAATTATAGGAAACACACTAAGCTTTTTACTCCCGGTATTTGAGTTGCCGGAGCCTACTGGCTCTTATGGAATAGGTACTGCCAATTTGTATTTAAAGTTAGATCGGGATGAGCCGATTACTGGTGATCCGAATGATAGAAGGGAATTGGACGTTAAGGTTTGGTACCCATCAAACATTAAAGAAGGGGAAGAAGATAGTTATATAGATAAAGCTAGCCGCGAAGGCTTTGCCATTAAATACGGGCTGCCTTCAAGTTCCTTTAATTATTTAGACCGGGTAAATACTGGAGTCTATAGGAGTGTAAAACCTGTTGAAGGAAAATTCCCGGTACTGATCTTTTCTCATGGTTATCATTCTAAAGCAACGGGTTATTATAGCATCTTAAAAGAGATCGTTAGTCATGGGTATGTGATCTTCAACATTAACCATACATACGAAAGTCCCGGGACTACCTTTCCTGATGGTAGGTCTGTTTACTTTCATAGTGGGTATGCCAGATCTATTGAAACACCCGAAGAATGGGGTAAAATTTCAGAAGCTGTCGAATCTTTTGGGAATATGAATTTTGAAGAACGTCACCCATTAGTTAGAAAAGCATTGAATGAATACTTTGTTGCTGAGATGGAAGAACGATGGTCTCAGGATATAATTGAAGTGATTGACCAATTGGAAGTTTGGAATAAAGGTGGTATGCTTAAAGGTATTCTGGATCTGAATAGCATTGGAGTTTTTGGACATTCAAGAGGAGGAGGCTCCTCAGGAGTGGCCATACTAAAAGACGATAGAATAAAAGCGGCTTCTAACATTGATGGAGTTCAATGGGGAGAAATCGTGGATACCATTTTTCAAAAGCCTTTTCTCTACATATCCTCTGATTGGCCCGATGGCCATCAGGATTTAAGTTCCCATGCCTATATCAATAAAAGTACGGACTTCTTTTACGAAGCGGAACTTACAAATTCGGGACATAGCAACTTCATGGATATACCGTATATGATCCTTATTCCTCAGTTGACAGGTGTTGGAACGATACCGAAAGAAAGAGCAACCAACATCACCAATGAATTACTATTGGCTTTTTTCAACAAGCATCTGAAGAATCTTGAGGTGGATGTTTCCAATATCGAAAAAACTCACGAAGAACTTGGGCTTGAAATTTTTAAAGGAGATTCTGTTCGGCTTGAATAAGCAGGTTCATCTTTTCACCCCCGGATTTGCCCGAGTTTTCGGACCCGGGGTCTCCTTAAATTACTTAGGAGTTCCCGGCACAAGGCCGGGAAACAAATAATAAATTTTGATTCGAAGGGTAGGATTAAAAATTCCGAAATAGCTTACTCCGCACTTGATACGGGGACAACCTTGGTTGACTTAATAGACCTTTTTAATATGTTGTTAAATCGAACTCAGGTCAATCTAAGTGAAGCTATAGAATCTTTGAGCCTGCTATTTTGTAAAAAGCCATTGAAAATAGAAACCAGAGTAAGAATGAATTCAATAACCATACTTATCCTTCCAAAGTGACTTTAGCCTTTTTCTGAGCTCTTCTTCTCTGGCGTTTTTTCCCGGATCATAAAGCTTGGTGTTTTCAAGGGAGTCGGGTAAGAACTCCATGTTTACAAAGTTTTGATTGTAGTCATGGGCATACTTATACCCTTTCCCATAGCCCATATCTTTCATTAGCTTGGTTGGAGCATTTCGAATGGCCATAGGAGGAGGAAGGTCACCCGTTTCTTTTACTATAGATTGCGCCTTCTTGATAGCCATATAACTCGCATTCGATTTCGGGGATGAAGCCAGGTAAGTGGCGCACTGAGACAGGATAATTCTTGCTTCCGGATAACCAATCACATTGACTGCTTGAAAACAACTCGTTGCCAGCACGAGTGCAGTAGGATTCGCATTGCCAATATCTTCAGAGGCTGAAATAACCATTCTACGGGCAATGTACTTTACGTCTTCGCCACCTTCAACCATTCTAGCTAGGTAGTAGACCGCAGCATTAGGATCGCTTCCTCTAATGGATTTGATCAGCGCAGAAATTAAATCGTAATGCTGCTCCCCGCTTTTATCATAAGTAGCCACTCGTTTCTGAGCGATTTGAATGACTTCTTCATCCGTAATTTCAACCTTTTCTGCTTCCGTAGACTGGACTACGAGTTCTAGAAGATTCAATAACTTTCGGGCATCACCACCGGAGATATTGAGTAAGGCTTTTGATTCTTTGATCTCCACCTCTTTCCTGGATAGAACTTCATCCTTATTAATAGCGTAATCGATCAGATTAAGAAGATCCTGTTCTTCGAGCGGTTTAAGATTGTAAACCTGACAACGGGAAAGTAAAGCAGAGTTTACTTCAAAGGATGGATTTTCGGTAGTAGCCCCAATAAGCGTGATGCTACCTTTCTCGACAGCTCCCAGTAAAGCGTCCTGCTGTGATTTATTAAACCTATGGATCTCGTCGATAAATAAAATACAGCTTCCTGATTTATTAGCAATATCTATGACCTGTCTTACTTCTTTAACGCCTGAACTGATGGCACTCAGGGTGAAGTAAGGCCTCTTGATTTCATTAGCTATAATGTTGGCTATGGTGGTTTTCCCGACTCCGGGAGGCCCCCAAAGGATCATGGAAGGTACGTCACCTCTTTGAACGGATCTTCTGAGGATGCTGCCTTCCCCGGTAAGGTGTTCCTGACCGATCAGCTTATCCAGACTATCTGGTCTTAGTCGTTCCGCAAGGGGTTTATGCATACTCATTGAACGAATTTAACAGTAGTTTAAGAAAGGGACATGTCAAACTTCAAAATATTAGGTTTTAGAAACTAAGGGGTTGCTTTATTAGTCAAAAAACATAGGCTAAAAAATATCTGTTGAAGTGTGTCAGTTGCTTAAAACAATAGATTCTTCGCTCAACTCAGAATGACGTCAGCCCTGAGTCTTGTACTTTTGCCAGCCATGAAGCCATCCTGAGGCTCCGAAAAATCGGAGGAAAGATCTTTTTGCTTCCTGATCCAGTTTCTACTCATGAGACGTGATAAGTTAAAGCGATTTTCGTTACTTGAATAACAATCGGTGATCTAATTCAATATTGTTTGGATATATATCTTCTGCAAGTTTCTACCGATCAGGAAACCAGCTCCTTTGTCAATTCATTCAGCTTTTTGACTTTATGGTTAAAATCACCTTTCAAACGATCCCTGATCGTTCTAAGATTGATCATTAATTCTTCGGTTTCTTCCGGAAGGGCTTCTTCTAAAACTTGTCGGAACCTTTTGGCAAAGGTTGGAGACTTACCATTCGTCGATACTCCTATTTTGAGATCCCCTCTTTTAACGGTGGAGCCAAGATAAAAATCACACAGATCGGGTGTATCGGCCGCATTGACCAATATATTGCGTGCTTTGGCCATATCTCTAATGAAATGATTGAGTTCCCTTTTTTCAGTAGCCAGAATGGCGATTTCAATGTCTTGAAGATAGCCAGGGGCAAAAGGTTTTTTGATCAGTTTTACACTTGAATGTTCTAGGGCCAAGTTTATAATTTCTTCTTTAAAAGCCCTTGAAACCATAGTGATATTAGCCTGAGGGTCGTTTTTCAATAAACCCTCAAGCTTTTCAAGTCCTACGTTACCACCCCCAACAATCAGTATTTGCAGTTGATCGATCTTTAAGAAAATGGGGAATAGACTATTTCCTGTTCTTTCCATCTCAATCAAATGGCAAATGAGGTTTCCGTTTTGTCCAAAGCAACTTTAACTTTTTCGTAAAAGTTTGGATGCGTTCCAACAGCTTCCCCGATTACGATGATGGCAGGCGTTTCAATTCGAGATAATCTTTTTTGCTCTATTATTCCGTCTACACGGCCATAAATAACTTTTGCATGGGGAAGTGATCCGTTAGATATAATGGCTACTGGAGTATCGTATTTTCCATTGAGCATAAACTGTTTGACGATCTTTTCTAGTTTTCCCAGGCCCATCAGAATAACTGCCGTCGCAGAAGATTGTGCAACCAAACCTACATCTTCAGAAAGCGCTCCCGAGCTTGTTGTGGCCGTAACCACCCAATAGCTTTCATTGATGCCCCTCACGGTTAGAGGTATTCCATAAACCCCGGAAAGGTTAACGCTCGAAATACCGGGAATGACCTCCGTTGGAATGTCAAAGGTTTCCACATGTTCCAACTCTTCCTTTCCCCTAGCAAATACAAATGGGTCACCTCCTTTTAACCGCACAACATGTCCATGCGTTAGAGCATAATCGACCAATAGTTGATTGATTTTTTCCTGTGGGAATCGATGATTATTCGCCCTCTTTCCTGCATAAATGGCTTCGCAACCTGCTCGTTTCATGGCTACAAGGTCTGGGTGAACCAATGCGTCATATAGAATTACATCGGCCGATTGAATGGCTTTTAGCCCCTTAACACTGATAAGCTCAGGATCTCCCGGCCCGGCACCTAACAAAGTAACTTTTGAATTTGCTCTCATTATGCTTTATAAAAATCCCCAACAACTAATTTCTCTAACTGTAGCCCATTTTCTCCCGATCGCTTTTCCCTGAACCCGTTTAATTTTTCAAGGAAACCTTTAGCTTCAGCGAAGTATTTGTTTGCAAATTCTTCAGAAGGCTTATTTTTATTAATCTGCAAAACGGTGTCTTTGTATGATCCTTCTAAGCTGAATTCATTGGATTCTATAAACTCCTGCTCGAAAGTGTCAATAATCTTCTGATGGGTGTTACAGCGGATATCTTTTCCCAGAAGCAAGGCCTTTGCGGCTATCACCAGACTGCTGTAAGAATTGTAAATGGAGTCTCCGTACTGATTCTCAAGCAAAGCTTCTTGAGCCCATCCCAAGCGTTCCTGAGCGTCTCCAATGATGGTTCCGATCATATCGTAACTTACACTGGCACATTCGCCCACACCAATCTCTTGAATGTAATTATCATCATGCCCCCAGTCGATGTAATCTACTTCCTTCAAAGTGGTCGTATCAGCAAGAGGTTTCAGGAGGTCATAGAAGTAGCGACGCCCGGTTCTCTGGAAGTAATCGTTAAAATACTCACCTTCTGTAGCATTTTTCTGATACTCTTTTAATGTGACTCTCAAAGCATCCGGGATTCTCTTCGTAGGAAGTTTGATCACTTTTTCAGCAATAAACCCTTTTCCTTCGGGGTCAACACCACCGCCCATAACGACTTGAAGTGCAGGAATGACCCGCTCACCATTTTTTATGGAGCTTCCGTGAAAGCCAATATTGGCAATCATATGCTGGCCGCAGGAATTCATACAACCACTGATTTTGATCTTTATGTTCTGATCTTCTAAGAGCTCAGGGAACTCATCTCTGATCAGTCTTTCTAATTCTAAAGAAATGGCCGTGCTATTTGTTACTCCAAGGTTACAGGTATCTGTTCCCGGGCAGGCGGTGATATCTGCTGTAGAATCGAACCCGGGTTCAGCAAGCCCAAGATTATCGAGTTCGTTAAATAGCGAAGGAAGGATTTCTTTGGTGGCATACCGAAGAACAAATCCCTGGTTTACCGTAATCCTGATATCATCAGCAAGATACTTTTTAACAATTTCTGAAAATGCACGTGCTTTATCAGAAGTAATGTTTCCGAGTTCCAGTTTAACCTGGACGCCGAAAAACCCTTTTTGCTTTTGCTCAAATACATTGGTTTTCAGCCACAGATCGTATTTGTCTTTATCTGCTACTTCGGTATCAAGGCTTTCAAGCTTAGGCACATTAACCGATTCTTTTTCAGTTTCAATGGTAATTTGCTGCTGCTTTAGGGATTTCCTTTCGATTTCCACCAGCTCCAGGAATTTAGCTATCCCAAGACCTCGTTTTTCATCAATTAAAAATTTCATTCTGGCCTTCTCCCTCTTCTCTCTTTCTCCGTATCGGTCGAAAACGCGGAGAGCTGCTTCAATAAAAGGAAGTAATTCATTTTCAGGTAAAAATTCTGTGACAGGTTTAGCAATCATCGCCTGTGCTCCCAAACCTCCTGCTAAAACCAGTTTAAAACCTCTCTTGCCGCCCTGAATTCTGGGGATAAGACCAAAATCGTGGATATAGGTAAAGGCTGAATCGGATTCGCTTGAAGAGAAAGCGATCTTCACTTTCCTTCCCATATCCTGGCATATCGGGTTTCTCAGAAAATATTCAAAAGTAGCCTGAACATAGGGAGCTACATCAAAAGGCTCATTTGGATCGATCCCTGAATTTGCAGAAGCCGTTATATTTCTAACCGTATTTCCGCAGGCTTCTCTAGATGTAACACCTTTTTCTTCAAGCTCTTTCCAAACCTGGGGAGAGTCGTCGAGTTTCACATAGTGCAATTGAATATTTTGGCGGGTTGTGGCATGAAGGTTTCCATTCGAATATCGATCAGAGATATCTGCTATTCTGATTAGCTGATCACTCGTTAGCTTGCCGTACGGGATTTTCAAACGAAACATTTGTACACCCGATTGCCGTTGTCCATAAACACCACGGGTCAGTCGAAAGGCTTTAAACCGTTCTTCCGGTATTTTACCCTCTTTAAAAGCATCGATTCTTTCCTGAAGCTCAATGACATCTTTGTTGGCTTCTGCTGAAATTCCATTTAGAGTTTGCTGGCTCATCTTTTTTTTAGATTTTTTAGCGTATAAAAACAAAAAAGCCTCTCCGGTATATCCGAAGAGGCTTTCATAAATAATATTGTTATTAATCAATCACCAGCTCGTATAGATATACCACTTCTGTTTGAGAAAACAGCAGCAACATATACAAGCATTTGTGATTGGGTTATTCATTATCTTAATTATAGGCCGAAGAAAAAAGATTTAATTCTATTCTCAAAGTCTTCTTAAAATTTATTCTCAACAAGTTTGATTTGATAACTTTGATACGATCAAAATATATTTTTTGTTTTCCGCTATGATTGAAGAACACCCTTATGGGTTGATAAAAGGCGATAAAATCATCAGAAAGGCCTTTTTAGAGTATCCTGAAAAAGAAATAGGAGTCGTTAAAGATTCTGAAGAAGCGTCTATAAAATACTTTGAAGATCGATTTGACTTAGCCAGAAAAAAAGTCGATGATGTCGTGCAGAAGATAGAATCGACAGAGAATAAAGGATCTTACCTCATGAAAATTCTTCATCTGAAGGAGACTCTACCCAATTTTGATGCATTAGGTGATTATGGAGCTTTGTTCGATACCCTAATCAAATATGAGACACTTCTAAAGAACCTTATTGATAAAAACAGGCAAAGAAACCTAGAAATCAAAAAAGGACTTCTGGAGGAAGTAAAACCTTTTTTAAAGAGCATCGACTGGAAAGAGGATACTGAAAAGGTACTGGAGATCAAATCCAGATGGGTTAAAACAGGCGCGGTTCCGTCAGAAGAATCGGAAATAGAAGAAGAATTTAAAGCCCTGATTGATGATTTTTTCAATCGCAAAGCCTCTTTTTATGAGGACAAACGTCGAATGTATGAGTCCAGGAAAGAGCGTTATGAAAAAATTATAAATGAGCTGACCGATCTTTCAAAGAGCCCGATCCTATTTAAGAAAGGAAGAACGATCGGAGACTTGAAGCAGCAATGGCGTAATCTGGAAAAGATTCCGAAATCAATCTACGAAGATTTAAGGGCCAGATATTCAGAGATTTTAAAAACGACAGAATCAAATTACCGAGAACAGAAAAATAAGGCTCAGTCTGAAGAAAGCGAAGACCACAATGAAAATATTCAGAAACGAGAGGATATTCTTAAAGCTATCAAAGAATTAGAATCAAATTCAACTGAAAAAGATAAAAAGGGGGCTTTAAAACAGTTATTAACAGACTGGAAGCAATCCGGGCCCGTTCCAAAGAAAAAGTACGAAGAAATGAATTCGGACTTTTTCTCCGCTTATGATAGGGTCAACGAAAAGCAATTCATTGAGAAGCTAGCTCGTTCAAAGAATAGGTCGTTTGATCAAAAAACTGTTGGAGAACAGTTGAAAATGAAAATAGGAGTGATTAATGAGCTTATTTATAGAGATAAGCAAGAGTTGGAAACAGCAGAAGAGAACGCTCAAAAATTCAATAGCCAGTCGAGTGGTTTTATAGATCTGATCCAGTCGAAACTTGTAAAAAGCAAGAAACAGCTTAAAGTGAAACAGGATATTCTGGCTGAGTATAAAAAGTTTTTAACTGATCGAACATAATCGGTTTTAATGCGTAGCTAGTGTAAATAAAAAATGAACTATTTTAAATAGTTCTTATTTGTTTGTGTGTTTAGCACAAATTGATATTTATTTGCAGCAATTTTAGGAGACTTAAAGTGAGGAATTATGTACTGGACATTAGAATTAGCGTCATACCTTGAAGATGCGCCTTGGCCTGCCACGAAAGATGAGTTAATTGACTACTCTATTCGTTCAGGAGCACCCTTGGAAGTCGTAGAGAATTTACAGGAATTGGAAGATGATGGTCAGCCTTATGAAAATATTGAGGAAATATGGCCTGATTATCCTACAAAGGAAGATTTTTTCTTTAACGAAGACGAATATTGATAAACAGGGTGCTTTATCTAAATAGAGCACCCTTAATTTTACATTAAGCTTTCAGCTATTTTCAGATCTTCAGGGGTGGTTATTTTGATATTGTTATAATCTCCCTCAATAAGTTCTACCGTCCTTCCTGAATTTTCATAAACACTGGCATCGTCAGTGAAAATTGAACTGAACTCAACATTATAAGCTTCAGTAATCCATTCTAAATTAAAAGTCTGGGGTGTTTGAATAAGCTTAAGCTTAGACCTGTCCAAAGCATGTGATCTACCATTAACTTCAACCTCTCGAACAGAATCTTTCGGATCTACAGCTACTATAGCGGAGCCTTTCTCATTTGCCTTTTCAAAAGAGTGATCAATAACTTCATTGCTGATTATAGGTCTGACAGCATCATGGATAGCCACTAAACCCTTTTTTCCTTGAAAGACTTCAAGTCCGTTTTTCACGGAATCGAAACGAGTTTTTCCACCGGCTACGATTGTAATTTTGTTTCTGAATGAAAAACTTTGCGAAAGATCCTCCCAATACTTGAAATGACTTTCAGGCAGAACGAGACAGATTTCTCCAATCCGGAAATTAGCATCAAATTTTCGCAGGGTATGTATTAGAATAGGTACACCTTTAAGAAGAAGAAACTGCTTAGGTAAATCAGACTTCATTCGCTGTCCGCTTCCGCCGGCAACGATCAGGGCGTACCCGTTCATAATAGTATTATAGGATTAACATGGCGTCGCCGTAGCTGAAGAATCTATATTTTTCTTTTTGTGCTACGCTGTAAGCCTCCTTAATAAGATCATAACCACCAAAAGCGCTAGCCATCATTAGTAAGGTCGATTCGGGTAAATGGAAATTGGTAATCAAAGAATTACAGATCTTAAAGTCATAAGGAGGGAAGATGAACTTATCCGTCCAGCCTTCTTTTTCTTTAAGCTTTCCATTAGCAGATACCGCTGATTCCAGAGCCCTCATAGAAGTAGTACCTACGGCACAAACTTTCTTCTTTCCTTCTAAAGCTTCGTTAACTAGACTAACGGTTTCAGAACCTACTTGGAAATTCTCCGAATCCATTTTATGCTTAGTGAGGTCTTCTACGTCCACTGGCCTAAAAGTACCCAGACCGATATGAAGTGTAATAGGAGTCATAGTCACGTTTTGAAGCTCCAAGCGTTTTACCAAATGTGGAGTAAAATGAAGGCCAGCTACCGGTGCTGCTACTGCTCCGGTGTTTTTTGCGAAAATAGTCTGAAACCTTTCTTTATCCTCGGCAACTACTTCTTCCCTCACTTCTCTCGGAAGAGGAGTTTCGCCTAAGGCATCAATAGTCTTTCTAAACTCTTCAGGTTCACCATCAAAAAGGAAACGAATGGTTCTTCCTCTGGAAGTGGTATTATCAATCACTTCGGCAACGAGCTCGCTGTCTCCAAAGTATAATTTATTACCAACTCTTATTTTTCTGGCTGGGTCGACTAGAACATCCCAGAGTCTTAGATCTTCATTTAGTTCTCTTAGAAGGAATACTTCTATTCTGGCACCAGTCTTTTCTTTATTTCCATATAATCTGGCTGGGAAAACTTTAGTGTCGTTCATGACGAGCACATCCCC
>JBCCDY010000023.1:0-58454 GCA_039030555.1 Bacteroidota bacterium | reverse complement strand
GACTATTAAACGAGCGGTCTACGGTTGAGCCTTTCTTAACTAAAAATCCCCACCATCATCGCCTCCGCCTCCATATCCACCGCGATCACCACGCCCCCTTCTTCGGTCATTTTTATCTTCATTGAAACGGTAAGAAAGTGTCATGGTCCATTGACGCTCCCTCCACTGAAAATCATCTCTGGTGATAAAGTTTTCGCCTTCTATGATCGATCTTCTTCTTCGGTCATTCAATAGATCGCTTACGCCAATCGTCAATGTACCCTTATCTTTCAAAATATCTTTTGATAAGCCCAGATCAATAGAAGTAATCGATAAACGCTCCCCTTGTGCAGTTTGTCGAGGGGCAATATACCTGAGCGAAGCTTGAAGTTTCATATCTGCTGGTAAGTCCCATCTGGAAACGAACCTGGAGTTCCAACTAAAAGTCTCATTACCAAAATCTTCTCCTTCAAATTCACCCTCTACTTCAGAATAAAACAGATTAGAATTGAAATTAAAGGTTAGAAACTTAGCTACATCGTAGCTGACAGAAACCTCCCATCCGACTGAACTCTCAGTGGCAAGGTTCACTGGAAATATCCTGTTGATGAATGGGAAGTTGTTGGAAAAATCATTATTGATAGAATCAACTACTGTAATGCGTTGGATGACATTATTTCTCCTTCTGTAATAAACATTCGTTAAAAAAGAGCCTTTGTCCCTGTTTGTGACATATTCAACTTCAACAGAGTTGGTATATTCGGGGTTTAGGTCAGGGTTTCCACTGAAAAAATTCCTGGAGTCGGAGAAGTTGGAAAAGGGTAATAAAAGTCTGAATCTCGGGCGGCTTATTCTTCGACTGTAACTTAGTTTCAAAGACGACTGATCAGATATTTCTTTCGAAAGAAATGCACTTGGGAAAAAATCAATAAACTCACGGTCTGCCTCATCCTCAGGACTTTCGGACAGTCTCGTTTCAATGTCTGAGAATTCGGAACGTAGTCCAATCTGATATTTGAAATCAGAAAACTCGGATGCATATTGAATGTAAGCAGCATGGATCCACTCATCGTATATAAATTGATTATTGAATTGGGAGATTGCTATGAATTCACCGGAAGCATTTTGCTCTTCCGCCAGAAAGTTGTTGTCGATGACCCGGTTTGTACTTTTTAAACCTACCTCAAGCTTGCTGGTTGCTGTGAAAGGCTCCACATAATCGGCCTGAATTAGAAGGGTTTGCTGATTTTCCGTATTCGAAGTCCGTTGAATAATATCTTCTACATTTTCATTCGTTAAATTATCTTCGATGATATCGGCTGTTTCCACATCATCATTATCCGTCCATTTGAAATCAAAATCAAACCGTTGGCCTGGTCTTGCAAATTCTTTTCTTAAGCTGAAATCAAACTCAAGATTAGTATCGTCTTCCCCTTCTAATTGAAAACGGTTTACCCTCTGAACTTCATCTCCATTCGAGTCAAAGTCGAAATTATTGATATCTACATCCGTCTCCTGGTCAGAAATACTGTAGAGACCTGAAAAAGTAAGGGTGGTTTTATCATCTAAAAAAAAATCAAATCCTCCCCTTACGGTATTACTAAAACCTGAACGACTCCTTTCCAGATCCCTGATGAATGAAAAAGTAGTGTCTTCTTCTGTAAATACCTGGTTCGAACCTCCATTTCCCGGAGTGTTCCGGTAACGAAAACTATAGGTTAAAAACGTATTGAATTTTCCCGCTCTTCGGTTCAAATTGATGGAAGTACCAAAGTTTTCCGGGTATCCGGCGTTTACAGTAACAGAACCATTAATCCCTTTTTTTTGATCCTTTTTCAAAACGATGTTAATAATCCCTGCTTCGCCCTCTGCATCATATCGTGCAGAAGGATTTGTTATGACCTCTATTCGCTCAATCAAATCACTAGGAAGATTTCTCAAGGCGTCAGTAGAACCTATTCCAGCTAATCCTGATGGTTTTCCATCGACCAATATTCTTACATTTTCACTTCCTCTCAAACTCACATTTCCCTCCACATCAACCTGAACGGACGGAATGTTATCCAGAATATCGGAAGCATTATTACTTAGGTTTGAAAGGTCACTTTCTACATTATAAACTCGCTTATCGAGCGAGTAAATGCTTTGAGATTTTTCAGCTACGATCTCTATCTCTTCCAGAATTTCAGTTTTTTCACCCAATTGTACTCTTCCCACTCTAATGAATTTCGGAGTCTCTCCCACTTCCAGGTTTGAAACGAATTTGGTGTCGAATCCTATGAATTCGATCTTTGTATAATAAATACCCGGTTTTTCAATTGGAATCCTAAAGCGCCCTTCAGCATTTGTTACATTTCCTGTTACTAATGAACTATCGGCCTGATTAAAGATACCGATTGTAGCAAACTCTACCGGCTGGTTATTTTCATTATTGATTACTGCACCAATCATCATTGACTGTTTCAGATTAGCCTCAATTTGTCTTAGCCTTGCAGGATCAATACGCCTCTGCTGAGCTATGGAAATAAACGTAGTTATAAAGAAAAAGCTCAAAAAAAGGGCTTTCAGATTAATCATGTTTTAAGTATCAGGTTATTTAGACGCCCTATGAACTCAAAACTTGCGATAATTGATTCGGAATTTTGAAATATTTCAGTCAGTGGTTATCAGCTGCTTCTAAAGGAATAATGTTTGTTTAAACATTTAGTGCTAAGCTTCTAATAGTCAATCTGTTTCATTAGCTTTTTGGATATGATCTTTTATTTCCCACTTCGAAGTATAAATGGACATATCAAGCATTTGCTGTCCTAGGCCCTTGTCAACCACTGTGAAATCTGCTTCGCGTTCAAAACGATATCTGAACTTATCCGAAAGCGTATATTTCAGTCCCCACCAAAGCATGGCAATAGAAGGAATTTTCCTGTAGTATTCAAAGTGTGCCATTTCATGAGCAATAAGCGCTACCCTTTTATTCAATGATATTCTCTCCACGAATGAATCGGGGTGTATCAGTAAAACATACGTATGCCATGGACGCGGTTTAAAAACATTCCAGAATGACCAGCTGGCTGTGATCGGATATTTTACATTCTTTTTATAATTGATTTTGATCTTGTGCCTCTTCAGTTTTGGATAATGAAGCAGCGCAATCTGACTGGCAAGTTCGGTCAATCCACCTGCCTCCTCGATTTTATGATTGTTTAGAACCCTTAGTGAATCCAGCAAGCCGTAAAACTCATCTTCAGAATAATAAGGTCTTGAAATAAATGAGTTTTGAGCACAGGATAGATTTATGATTAGAACAAAAGTAAGGGTTAAAGCCTGTTTCAAGATTTTATATGTACGAGAGTTCGTTAAACTTAGTTTGCATGGATCTCATTTACTATTTTTCAATTTAGGAAGAGGTTCTCACCAGCCGGGTCATCAGGGCAGAAATTTAGTTACACTTCATCAGGAATAGCGTAAAAAGATTTAAAGAATAGCCGGGTACTTACCGAAACTGATCTTACTATTTAGAGCTTACCTATAAAATACCAAGTCTGGAACACAAAGAATTTATAGACTAAGCGTTCATGGTTTTTAAGTTTATAAATCAAAGATTTACAACAGCTAATTCCATCGAAATTGGTCAAGTCAGTTTCATTTACCTGATTTGTTAAACATTATTAAAATTCTGTTTAACAAACTGAAAGTTTATTTATGTTTTGCAGATGAAAGGTTAAACATTTTTATATAGCTTCTTTCATTATTTAACCAAAACATAATTCTATGAGAAAAATTTACGTAAAAGCCGGGCTTAGCTTTTGCTTTGTTCTGGCCTTTGGACTGGTGAGCGCACAGGAACTGCTGGTTCAGCCCTCATCAAAACTGATCAGGATCAGCCCTTCCGATCAGGTGACATTATCAAACGCCGAAAATGCCTTGAGTTCATACCTTACCGATGGAAGCACTGATTATGAATTTCAGCTTAAAAATACTTCTTCAGATCAGCTGGGTTTTACCTATCAGACTTATCAGGAGTTTTACAAAGGGTTAAAAGTTGAATTTGGCGTTGAAAAGGTTCATGCAAAAAACGGAGTGATCACAACCCTGAGTGGAGACTTCTACAAAATGAAAGAGTTTGATGTTTTACCTTCACTATCGAGTAAAGTAGCCTTCGATGCTGCTTTGAAGTTTGTTGGTGCCGATCATTACTTATGGGAAGACCCAACGGCTGCCGAAGCTATTGGAAATTATAGTAAGCCGGAAGGTGAATTACTTATCCTTCCTGATCTTGACAATCCGGGACGTTTTAACCTCGCTTTCAAATTCGATATTTATGCTACTGAACCAATTAGTCGGGATCATATCTATGTAGATGCCAGAAGTGGTGAAATCCTTCTTGTTAATAGCATTATCAAACATCTGGGAGAGCATGCTCATTCAAGTCATTCTTCCGAGCACAGCGAGAGCTTTCTTGGAATGATGGCAGCTGGGAATGCTGCTACACGATATAGCGGTAATCAAACTATAGAAACCAGGATTATTAGTGGTAACTACGCATTAAGGGATAACACCAGAGGTAACGGAGTAAATACCTATAACAGCGGAAGAACCAATTCTTACCCTTCAACCAACTTCTTTGATAACGATAACAACTGGACGGCGGCAGAATATGACAATGCCTTCAAGGATAACGGAGCTTTGGATGCACATTGGGGCGCTGAAAGCACTTATGATTACTGGGTCACTCAACATGGAAGAAACAGCTTTGATGGAAACGGAGCCGCCATCAACAGTTGGGTGCATTACGATAATCAGCCCGGTGGTGCTGGATATGACAATGCTTTCTGGAATGGGAGTGTGATGACTTACGGTGACGGTAATTCCTTTGACATACTTACCTCTCTGGATGTAGCAGCACATGAAATTGGCCACGCTGTTACCACCAATACAGCCAACCTTGCGTACCGAAGGGAATCAGGAGCTATGAACGAAGGTTATTCCGACATATGGGGTGCCGCAGTGGAGCACTTTACCCGGGGAGCCGGAACAGATCTGAGTCCTTCTCCGGCGGTATGGCAAATCGGTGAAGACATCAGTACAAACAATGGTTTGAGGTCGATGAGCGATCCCAAATCCAAAGGCGATCCGGACACTTACAGAGGCGTAAACTGGCGACCTGCTACGCAGGCTGAAGGTTGTATTACTCCAAGCCGCGATGCAAACGACTACTGTGGAGTTCATACCAACAGTGGTGTATTGAACCACTGGTTTTACATACTGGTCGCTGGAAAAAGTGGGACTAATGATATTGGAAGTACTTATAGCGTAAGCGGAATTGGCATGACGAAAGCAGCTCAGATCGCTTACCGAATTCTAAATATATATCTAGGTGCAAACTCTACTTTTAGCGATGCCCGGGCATTTGGAATTCAATCTGCTGAAGAGCTTTTCGGAGCTGGTTCGAATGAAGTTATAGCAACTACCAATGCATGGTATGCTGTTGGTATTGGCTCTGAATACAGTTCAGGAGGTAGTACAACGTGCTCTTCTACCGTATCCAGTTTTCCTTATGATGAAAGTTTTAACAATACGCTAGGCGCATGGAGCCAGTCTTCTTCAGACGATATCAACTGGGCCTTACAAACGGGTGGAACTCCTTCCAACGGAACGGGGCCGTCAGGAGCTTTTGATGGCTCACACTACATTTACATGGAAGTATCGGGCGATGGAAGTGGTTTTCCAAATAAAAGTGCAATTCTAAATTCACCCTGTTTTGATCTAACAGGTCCTTCTTCTGTAAGCTTCAATTACCAGATGACAGGAAGTGCAGTGGGTACAATTTCTCTGGAAGCCAGCACAGATCAGGGAAGTAATTGGACCAGTATCTGGACCAGATCGGGAGATCAGGGAGCAAACTGGTTAGCTACCGATGTAAATCTCGATGCATACGCTGGAAGCACTGTTCAACTTAGATTCAATGGAGTATCCGGAACCTCGTGGCAGGGAGATATTGCATTGGATAATCTTGAGGTTAGCAGCGGTGGAGCATCCGGCGACACTCAGGCGCCTTCAACTCCATCCGGATTGGCAGCTTCTGGGGTGACTCAAACGGAATTAAGTTTGAACTGGAATGCTTCATCTGATAATGTAGGTGTAACAGGGTACGACGTTTATTCCGGTACAACGAACATTGGTCAGGTTGCTACGAATAGCGCTAATATAACTGGCCTTACAGCCAGTACTTCTTATTCTTTTCGGGTTAAAGCAATAGATGCCGCTGGAAATGAATCAGGTTTTAGCAATACCGTCAACGTTACCACTGCTTCTGATGCTTCTTCTGGATGTACAGGAGGAATAGCCTCATTCCCATACAACGAAGGTTTTGAAAACACCCTTGGTGCATGGACCAATGCAAGCGGAGACGATCTGAACTGGCAAGCCAATACGGGCGGCACTCCGTCAGGAAGTACCGGTCCGTCGAGTGGCACGCAGGGATCTTATTATTTGTATGTTGAAGTATCCGGAGATGGTACAGGTTATCCAAACAAGCAGGCTATCCTGAATTCTCCCTGTTTTGATATAAGCTCTACTTCTTCAGCTTACTTCAATTTCTCCTATCATATGTATGGTGCGGCAGCAATGGGAAGTTTATCTGTCGAAATCAGTACTGATGATGGAACTTCGTGGACTGGAATCTGGTCAAGATCAGGCAATCTCGGAAACTCATGGCAGTCTGAAAGTCTGGATCTGGGATCCTATATCGGGTCGGAAGTTCAGCTAAGGTTCAATACCGTATCGGGAACAACATGGCAGGGAGATATAGCCATCGATGATGTGAGCTTAACCACCTCCCAACCGTCAGCTGATATCTGCGATGGAGTATTGGAATATGTGAGTACCCAGACCTATAGCACGGGAGACCGAGTCATTTTTCAGGGTTCTTTATATGAAAGAACTTCAACCGGCTGGACAAACCTTGGGCCATGCGGAACAACTACGGTGGCTCCTTCTTTTGCTGAAACCGATCTGGCTGCCAGTCTTGATCTGTTCGAGATCAGTATTTACCCCAATCCAGTTAGTGGGTCAAGCTTGAACATAGCTTCTTCAACACCGGGCGTGCAGTTCAGCATAATTAATACTACCGGGCAAAGTGTAGGTAATGGTTTTGTGGACGGAAACACGATTGACATTAGCAGTTTACAAACTGGTATTTATCTCATTCAGTTTGTTTCTGACAGTGAAAAACTGATCAAGAGATTTATTAAGGAGTAGTACTTAAAATAAACCCATCCTGAAGCCTGACTTGAGTTATTCAAGTCAGGCTTTTTTATTGGAGCTAGATAATGAAGATCGCTAAAACCTCGGTCCGATTGAGATTCTCCGGTGTCGTTCCTCTCCATGGAATGACGCACGTGGTTAGCTGATTATGTGACCATCCGGCCTAACCTTCAAATAAAAACTATCTCCTCTCTGCGGCTTGTATCTTCACAAGCAATGCCTCTTCGTTCGCTTTTCCCTCATTTCACGGTCACTCCTAACGAATTCCGTTATCATCCGTATCAATCGGGTGATGTAATATCCTATACTCAACCGGAATTATTGAACACGCTCATAAACAGCTCTGAACCAAGTTTTAGGAGTAAGATCAGCGTCATCATTTCCATAATAACCCCAGCCGATGATGGAATAAGTATTGGCTTTAACAGTCTCCCTGAAGAATTCAACTTTTAAAGGTTCTTTAATGGATCGGTGCCAGATGATGGTTTTATCTCCTTCGGTATAACCCTGATGAATAACCTGCTCGTCGGGTTTATTCACAACGCAGATCAGTTCTCCGTTTTTTACTTCATTATACCCTTTACTGATAACTGTTTTCTCTTTGCCATTCTCCAGATAAGTATCTTCAATCACTACGGTCTGGTAGTAAGGTGATGTTGATACATAAATCTGTTTTACGTCAAGCTCGAACGTTTTCTCGAGATCCAGCCCATTCATGAACTCTTCAGAGATATTCTTGGGTTGGGCTTTTCCTTCCTTCTGACCGTTGATATCTTCCAGTACTTCAAAAGTTCCTTTCCATGTTCCGTCCAATGGTTTAAAGACATCTTTATAATGTTCCTGCGACTTACACTGCGTAATTATGATGTTTGTCAACATCAGTGGTATGATTAGATAAGCTGAAAATTTTGTTTCCTTTAATTCCGTCATCTTCCTTTTAATAAGACTAAAGTCGGTTCATCACTAATTAATGAGGGCTCATAAAATAACTACCTCCAAAAATCTTTTCCCTTTATATATTCCCAAATTAATCAAATAAAAATGATGAAGTTTTACGATAACATTAACCTCAAACCCAAACGTATTCTTCTGATCCTGCTGATATCTTTTTCCATATCAATTCATGATTCAGAAGCCCAGAAGAAAAAGAAAAAAGGCAAAGGTGATTCCGAAGTCACCAGCAAAAGCTCTAAAAAGAAAACTGGTCCTAAACCGTATTCTGAAGTTATAACATCAGAAGCGGAAACCGACGAGGGACTTTTTGTAGCTCATAAAGTTGATGACAAACATTACTTCGAAATTGCCGATAGTCTGATCGAAAGGGAAATTCTGATTGTCAGTCGTATTTCAGGAACCATTCAGGGATTCAACTTTGGAGGAGCTGGTATGAAAGCCCGAGGCCAGCAAGTCTGGAGATGGCAGAAAAAAGATAATAAGTTATTGTTAAGAGCAGTTTCACACAACAGTGTAGCCAGTGAAGATAAGCCTATATACCAGTCGGTTAAGAACAATAATTTCGAGCCGGTGGTAATGACTTTCGATATTGCTGCTCTTGGAAAAGACTCTTCATCTTATGTTGTACAGGTCAATGATCTATTCAGCACGGATGTTAAAATGATCAGCCCTTTAAATGCCAACCAAAGAAAAAATTTCAAGGTGAAAGGACTGGATAAAAAAAGAAGTCTGGTGATGAGCGTCAAAAGCTTTCCGCTTAATACCGAAGTCCGTCATATCCTGACTTACAATGCAGATGAGCTCCCCTCCAATCGGACCACCAGCACCCTGTCCATTGAGATGAACCAGTCTATGATACTGCTTCCGAAAGAACCGATGATCCCAAGATCATACGATAGAAGGGTCGGATTCTTTTCAGTACAGCAAATTGACTACGGGCGTGATGCCCAAAAAGCAGAACAAAGACAGTATATCACTAAATGGAGACTAGAGCCAAAAGACCCCGAAGCTTTCAAAAGAGGTGAACTGGTGGAACCTATAAAACCAATTGTCTATTATATTGACCCTGCTACTCCTGAAAGGTGGAGAAAATACATCAAACAGGGTGTTGATGACTGGGAGGTCGCTTTCCGTGAAGCTGGTTTCAAAAATGCCATTATGGCCAAAGACCCTCCGTCCAAAGAAGAAGATCCGGACTGGAGCCCGGAAGATGTTCGCTATTCTGTGATACGATACACCGCAAATCCGATCCAGAATGCGCAAGGCCCGCATGTTCATGATCCACGTTCAGGAGAAATTATTGAAAGTGATATCATCTGGTACCACAATGTGATGAACCTTTTAAGAAATTGGTATTTCATTCAAACAGCGGCGGTAAATCCTGAAGCCAGAAGTGTGAAATTTAAGGATGAAGTAATGGGCGAGTTAATCAGGTTCGTATCAGCACATGAAGTTGGACATACGCTCGGCTTTCCTCATAATATGGGTTCAAGTGTAGCTTATCCGGTTGATTCACTTCGTTCTAAAACGTTCACGGAGAAGATGGGAACAGCACCCTCCATTATGGACTATGCCCGTTTTAATTATATAGCACAGCCGGGCGATGATGTAGCCCTTCACCCACAGATCGGGCCTTACGACAAATGGGTGGTCAAATGGGGTTACACACCAATTTTAGAAATTGAAAGTACCGATGATGAAAAAGAAACCCTAGATAAATGGGTAACTGAAAGAGCCGGTGACCCTCTTTACTGGTATGGCAGGCAAACCTTGAACCCTATTGATCCCCGAGCACAGACGGAAGATTTAGGAGATAACTCGATGAAAGCGAGTTCTTATGGAGTAGAAAACCTCAAGAGAATCGTCCCAAACCTGATCGAATGGACAGAAGAAAATGGAAAAACATACGACGATCTGGAAGAATTGTACAATCAGGTGGTGATCCAGTGGGGCCGCTACAATCGCCATGTTAGAACAAATGTTGGCGGTATCTATGAAACGCATAAAACTTATGATCAGGAAGGTATGGTATATGAGATTACTCCTGAATCCACACAAAAGGACGCCATGAAATGGCTTCATAAAGAGACTTTTAGTACACCTAAATGGTTGTTGGATCGTTCTGTTTTAGATCGAATTGAAAATACCGGAACCCTGGAAAGAATTAGATCAGCACAAGTAGGAACACTGAATCAGCTACTGAATTTCGGAAGACTTGCAAGGCTGATCGAATCTGAGGCTAAAGAAGGTTCTGATGCCTACTCGGCTATCGAAATGTTAGAAGACCTTAGAAAAGGTCTATTCTCAGAATTGAGAAGTGGTTCAAAAATCGATAACTATAGAAGAAACCTACAAAGGGCTTATGTCGAGAGAATGGAACATTTGATGACAAAAGAACAAAACAGACCTACAAATGCATTTGTGCGGTTGAGCTTTACTCCCGTGGACGTAAGCCAGTCGGATATCAGGCCCCTAGTGAGAGGCGAGTTAAATAACCTTGAATCACAGGTGAGGTCAGCAATTGGTAGAACTTCCGATAAAATGTCAAAATATCATTTACAGGACCTTCAGGAAAGAATTGATCATATTCTGGATCCTGAAGACTAAGCATATTAAATACTCATTTTGCCTAAAGCCTCATTCTGAAATATTAGAATGGGGCCTTTTACTATAAAATTTATATACAAACAGTTCATTAATTGATCATATGTATCATTACTTAACCCTGTAATCATTTAAATCTCCTCATTTCGTTATCGCTGGGATTTTTTCACTAACTTAATTATCGTATTCCTCAACCAGCACAAATGAATACGTCTTTTTTCACATCTTCAGTCCATATATCGATATTATTTGTCTTGGTGGTTCTGTGCCCTTTTCAGGGCTTTTCTCAACAAAGCCCGGCAAAATATGGTAGGCTATTTCCTGAGTTAAAAGATGAAAATCATGAAAGCCATGCCTTTGAGCTTGGTGAACTCAACGGACCAATGGATGAACAAAACGAAGCTCAAAAAACAAATTCTGTTCCTTTGGGAATGGTCTTTCTTGGGCAGTACATCGATCACGATTTAGCGCACGATTTTAGTTCAGATTTCCATCGACAGAATTCTCCCGATTCCATCACAAACTTTGCCACTCCATACTTTGATCTGGAAGGGCTTTATGCTAAAGGGCCGGAACGGTTTTCTGAGCTTTATAAAGAAGATGGAATTCGTCTGTTAACTGGAAAAGACGAACCTTTTTATAGCAAAGAGCGGGAAAGCTTAAAGAAATTTGATATCCTTCGCGATAGTCGTGGAATTGGAATACTAGGGTCGGCTTTAAATGACGAAAACGTAGTTGTATCGCAACTTCACCTAAAATTCATTGAGTTCCACAATGCTATAGCCGACGTACTCGAATATGAGCTTAGCAGTTATTTAGCTGATGCTCCATTAACTGAAATGGAAAATTTCATTCAAAAAAATGGTTTATCGGTTTCAGCAAGAAGAGTTACGCAATGGCACTATCAATGGATCATTATTCACGAATTTCTACCAATGATCATAGGTGAACCAATGGCCAGGGAACTACTAATTCATGGGCGTCAATTCTATAAACCTGAAACTTTACCTCCTTATCTTCCAGTAGAATTTTCTGCTGCTGCATACCGGTTCGGACATTCTATTGTTTCCGATCGACTATATCTTCAAGATCCTCAGTATGTCTATGATCTTTTCGGACGTAATTTAGGTAGCGGTTTCACCGCACTGGGAGATAGCGCACGTATTGTTCAATGGGATCATTTTTTCGCGTTGAATAGCACGCCCGTGCAGCTGGCGAATAAAGTGGATACCAAGATAGTTTCTTCCTTACTCAATTTACCATTTAGGATTGTCCGTGATTCAGTTAATTCATTGGCTACCAGAAACTTAATGCGTGGTGAGTCTTTTAATTTGCCTTCAGGGCAGCAGGTTCGAGAGCGTCTAGGAATTTCTGATACCATAAATTCAAAAGTTGACGAGTTCCTGAATAAAGATGAGTTCAAAGAATTACCCCCGGAGTTCTCCACCCATACACCACTATGGTTCTACATTTTAGCAGAATCCGAAATTATTGGTCGAATGGATAAAAACGGTTCTAAGCCAGGTGAAGGCTTAGGCCCCACTGGTGCTCGTATTGTTGGTGAGGTCATGATCGGACTAATCGAAGAAGATCCTAACTCCTACTTAAACCAAATGAAAAATTGGAAACCCTTTTTAGGAAAGAACGGGGATTTCACCGTGAAAGATCTCATCCAATTTACTAACCAAAAAGTGAGTAATTAATACAAGTATTATTAAGGTCGTTCTGATCTTAAAATATATCTTTTATTGAATCCATATTTCAATTATTGAGTTTAACTTCAAAAGTGAATTCAATAAGTAAAAACACTATTCATGCTGCTTAGAATATTATTGTTTATTCTCGTTTTCTCTTTCTCCATTCGAGCAAATGCACAATTCAAATCGAAAACAGAAAAAGCCAATCAGGTTTTGGATAATGCTATTGAAGCTATTGATGAATTAACTTCTCAAGAAGATAATGATATTCCAAAAGAGCTTTTAAGAAAAATGGAAGGTATGGTCATTTTTCCGGGAGCGCTAAAAGTAGCCCTTGGTTTTGGCGGGCAAGGTGGGCGTGGTTTTGCGATGCTGAAAAAGAAAGATGGACAATGGAGTAATCCCTATTTTCTGGGAATGGGGGAAGGGAGTGTTGGAGCACAAATCGGAGTGCAATCATCCGATATTGTACTTCTATTTAAAAACCGAAAAGACATAGAGAGACTGGAAAACACAGAACTTACTCTGGGTGGCGACGTCGGAATAGCGGCGGGACCAGTCGGAAGAAATAGTTCAGCCAGTACAGATATTGGCTTCGACGCAGAAATATATTCATACTCCAGAAGTAAAGGATTATATGCTGGGATCAGCCTGGAAGGAACTGTATTGGAAGGGAACCAAAAGATGAATGATGAGTACTACTCAAAAACAAACATCAATGCTAAGGATGTCTTTTATAACGTAAAAACTCCATACAGTACAGAGATTCGGAATTTTATGAATGCTTTAAAAAGCTCATCAGAGTAAATTGAAAGGTGCATAAGAGAACCCCATATCAGAACGGTTTATTCTCATGATTAGGATAATTCTTGTATTCTTGATTTTTAGTACTCCCTCTATAAACTCCATTGCTCAAATTTCAAACTTTATGGAAAGAGAGCAATTCAACTGGCGAATATGGGATCAGGTCAGAAACAAATATCATAAGATCGCTTTACTAGATAGCATCAATAAAACTTATAAACTGAATCTCTATGAAGCAACAGAAGAAAATCACCAGGATTTCAAGTTTATAGATCTCAATGCCGACCAATTAACCGATTTAGCATTTATAGATAAACGATCGGAAACATCACCTAAAACCGTTTTCTTCTTAAATGCTCTCAATCATTATGAAAAGCTGCTCGAACTGAACGGAGAACTCATTTATGTAAATCGACAAAGACCCTGGAGCCCTGTTTCTTTTGAATTAATAAAATCCGAAAATGGGCATAGTAAGGAAGAAGTAATTGAAACCTATGCTTATGTGTTTAAGGATGGGACTTTAGCTTATGAGATAACTGGGCAATACTTGATCAGAAAAAAAATGAAACTGATTAAAGAAAACATCCCGCCTCGTCTTTTCGAAGTACCCGCTAAAGGCGTACTGATCAGAACACATCCTGACCCTCACCACGGTCAGAAGATAAAGAAATATTCAGAAGGAAAAACAGGCTATGCCATTGCCTCTCAACTGAATAAATCTGGGAATATCTGGTGGCTCGTCATGCTCAAGGAAGAAAGTGAAAAATTTCGATTGGGCTGGATGAACAGTTCAGATCTAAAAGAGCTATAAGGCCTCTACCGGAACTACAATTCTAACATTATCCCAAGCCATTGACCATTCCACGTGATCACCCTTTTCTTCAAAACGTATTGTAAATTGTTCATCAGGGGGATCTTGTTTCATGGAAGGAACTGTTGTACGCAAAACATCCAGGCTTTCATCAAAAGGACTTCCTCCTCCTACCTGGGCACCCCAGTAATCTGTTTTAGAATTGATCGCCACGATCCATTCGTTTTCGCCAGGAATCGTATAAATGGAATATTGACCTTTTTCTAAGGTACTTCCATTTAGCTTAACATCTTGGTTGAATTCTATCTCGGTAGCTTCATTAGCTCCGGTCCTCCAGGGTACGTTGTAAGGAACCAGATAATCATGAAGTCCTGAACCGAAGATATCACGATCCTTTTTATAAGGACGGCAGTAAACAATATTGATCTTTAGATCTCCAGGTCCGTTAAATTCTATTTCCTGCTGTGGACTATGGTTTCTTGTTGTTGCCAAAATGTACAGAACATATAGAGCAAAAGAAACAATGATGATCCCTGTAATGATTAGTATTTTTTTTACCATAGATTTAAGTTTTTAAATGATTTATATGCAATCAATGCTCAGCAAACTATTCAATAAACGTAATAACTTCCCTTTTCGGATATTTTTCCTGAACTCACTTATTTGTTCATTATTATTGATCACTATCCTTTCATGCCAAAAAAGTAATGATTCTTCCAATGAACATGAATATACAAACAAACTTGTAAGCGAATCTAGTCCCTACCTACTCCAACACGCACATAACCCTGTCGATTGGTACCCTTGGGGCGATGAAGCTTTAAAAAAAGCAAAGGATGAAAATAAACTGATCGTGATCAGTATTGGGTATTCATCTTGCCATTGGTGCCACGTTATGGAGAAAGAGTCTTTTGAAGATACTGCCGTAGCTGGGTTTATGAATGAACATTTTGTCTCCATTAAAATTGATAGAGAGGAAAGACCCGACATCGATCAGATTTATATGGATGCAGCTATACTGATCAATGGGAACGGAGGTTGGCCTTTGAATATTGTAACCTTGCCAAATACGCAACCTGTTTTTGCAGGAACATATTACGCGAAAGACGACTGGACGAAAATGCTCGACTTCTTTCAAAATCTTTATCAAGAAGATCCTGAAAAACTGATTAAGCAAGCACAGTTAATTACCGATGGCATTAATCAAATTGAAGAAGTTCCTGAACCAACGAAATCTGAATTTCAAGCATCGGACTCTGAACGGATGGCCAGGAGGGTTTTACAGGATATTGATTTTGAGCTTGGAGGAAAAAAAGGAGCCCCGAAGTTCCCTATCCCCACCCTCATGCAATTCTTAATGGAACAATACTACTTAACAGAGAATGACAGTCTCAAACAAGCAGTAAATACGACCCTTACCCAAATGGCCCAAGGAGGAATATTTGATCATTTAGGAGGAGGTTTCGCACGTTACTCAACCGACCCTAAGTGGTTCGCCCCACACTTCGAAAAAATGCTTTACGATAATGGACAATTGGTAAGCCTGTACTCTAAAGCTCACCAGCTTTTTGAAAACGATCTTTATAAGAATGTGGTGACGGAGACTCTGGACTTCATATCCAGGGAATTAACCAGTCCCGAAGGAGGCTTTTATTCTTCTATTGATGCCGATAGTGAAGGAGAAGAAGGCAAGTTCTATGTTTGGTCTAAAAGTGAGATTGACAGCCTTCTCGATAAGCCGGAACTATTCATTAAGTATTATGGAGTAAAAGAAGCTGGCAATTGGGAGCCGAACCATAACATTCTATTTGTAGAAGAATCTGTAGGTTCTTTTGCCTCGAATGAAGGTATTGATGCTTTGGAGTTTGAAACCTATTTAAAGACGAGCGAGAAGAAGTTATTCGAAGCCCGTAAAGGACGAATTCGACCAGGAACTGACGATAAGATATTAACCTCCTGGAACGCGCTAATGATCAAAGGATATGTAGATGCCTACACTGCATTTCAAAATGATGCGTATCTCGAATCCGCTTTGAAAGCTGGAAATTTCATTTTAGAAAATCAGCGTAATTCGGATGGTAGCCTAAACCGAAATTATAAAGATGGGAAATCATCTATCAATGCTTTTTTAGATGATTACACCTTTACCATAGAAGCATTTTTAAGCCTCTATCAAACTACTTTTGATATGAAGTGGCTTATGGAAGCACAGAAATTGACGGATTACGTTATCGGGCATTTTAGTGATGAGCAATCCGGAATGTTCTTTTATACGAGCTCCAAAGACCGATCGCTTATCGCCAGGAAAAAAGAGTTGAATGACTCTGTCCTTCCTAGCTCAAACTCTTCTATGGCCCGGAACCTGATGGTGCTGGGAACCCTACTTTATAATAAAGGGTATCTGGAAAGATCAAAAAAAATGCTGGCAGCAGTTTATGATGATATGCGGGAAAGCCCAACCTATTTTAATAACTGGGCCCGTTTGGCGAATATGTTCACCTATCCACTTTACGAGGTAGCCATTGTAGGTGATGACTTTGAAAGCACGCTAAGTCCATTACAAGCAGAGTACATCCCGAATGCCCTATTTCTTGGAGGTGAAACGGAAGGTGACCTTGAATTATTAGAAGGGAAATTGTTAGATGGAAGGACTATGATCTACGTTTGTCTCAATAAAGCGTGTAAGCTCCCTACTGATGATGTGGAGCGAGCGCTATCCCTAATCGAATAATACGATTCGATGAAACCTCTAATTGAGTGTGTACCTAATTTCAGTGAGGGAAAGGATGAAAAAGTGCTGAATGCCATAGCTGATGCCATTTCTAGTATAAAAAGAACAAGTCTATTAAACATCGATAAAGGAACAGCAGCAAACCGGACGGTTTTTACTTTTGCCGGCGATCCAGAATCAGTGCTGGAATCTGCTTTTCAAGCCATTAAAGTAGCTTCGGAACTCATTGATATGAGAAAGCATATCGGAGAACATCCCAGGATGGGAGCTACTGACGTTTGTCCATTCGTACCTATTCAAGGTATTGATGAAAGCTATCTTTTAAATCTTGTTGAAGAGTTCGCAGAACGAGTAGGGACTGAACTGAAAATTCCTGTTTATCTCTACGAAAAATCAGCAAACACGGAATCCAGGAAGAACCTGGCCAACATCCGATCCGGAGAATATGAAGGATTCAAAACGAAAATAACAGAACCTAAATGGGTTCCTGATTATGGCCCTACCCAATTCAATGAAAAAACAGGTGCTACTGCTATTGGGGTAAGAAAATTCCTAATTGCCTACAATGTAAACCTCCATACGGATTACGTAGAGATAGCAGATCGAATAGCTAAAAAAATTAGGACGTCAGGACAATTAATCGTCGATGGACAAGGAACGAAAAAACGAATTCCGGGAAAGTTCGAACACCTCAAAGCCATTGGCTGGTACATTGATGATTTTAAATGCGCCCAGGTCTCTATGAACTTTACCGATTTTGAAGTCACTCCTATCCATTCGGTATTTGAAGAAATTAAAGCACTGGCTGAAAAAGAAGGTGTTGAGGTGAATGGTTCCGAATTGGTAGGTCTAATTACGAAAAAAGCTTTATTAGAAGCAGGAAAGTATTATTTGAACAAGCAAGTAAGAAATGAGGATGAAGTGATTGGGGAAGCCGTTGAAAAATTAGGTTTGAATTCTGTGAAAGCTTTTAGGATAGAAAAGCAGGTTGTTGAAAGTTTACTCCGGTAAAAGCATCTTGGACACATCGTTCCATTTCAAATATTTTTTTTACAAAAATAAGAGTAAAAAAGAGTATTTATTATCAGACAATAACACCTTTATTATCTATATTTTCAAATATATAGTGTGATAATAACACTCAGATCTTATTATCCAATTGTTATGTTCCACTTACATCAAAATGATTAGGAAATGAAAAAAGGATTTTTTGCATACGGATCAGATCCCAATTCTTCTGGTGAAAGTGTTCAATCAGTAATCACCGAAATAAATAAGTCTGGTGAGTTTATTATTAAGCCATGGTCAAAAATGAATGTTCATGGTAAGGTTATAATTAATGAAATATTTAAAGAGATTGACTCATCAGATTTTCTATGTGCTGATTTAACAGGAATGAATCAAAATGTCTTATTTGAGATCGGTTATGCACTAGCGAAAAACAAGCCTATTTTTTTAGTTTTTGACATATCCATAGTTGATTCTTTTAGACTCTATAAAGAATTAAATCTTCTCACAAACATAGGCTACCATCAGTATTCAAACAGCCATGAAATAGTAAATGGATTCTATGACTTTATTTCCAAAGGAGAAAAAGGTCAATTTGATTCCCTTATTAGCAGCATTAATCCATCAAAAACAAATAGCGCATTATTTTATATCAAGAGCCAACATGTAATAGAATACACTAAATCAATATCACACATTATAGACCGTTTACCAACTATTATTGACGATGCACTTGAAAATAAGGTAGAAACACTGGTGTGGTACTTGGAACAATTGATGGCGTGTCCAGCCCTACTGGTAGAGTTTTCATCTTTTAGAAGAAGTGGCGAAAAACTTCAAAATGCAAAATGCTCATTAATTTCAGGTATTGGAATTGGACTAGAGAAGGATGTGATGATGGTTTGTGAAAAGCCTCACGACACCCCATTAGATCTGAAAGAATTACTTCAAAAATACAATACGGTCTCCGAATGTGAGAAAATGATAATCCCATTTATTGATAGTCTCAATAAGAGAATTGCAGAGTTACTTCTTAAGACTCGTCAAAAGAAAAGGACGGAGAAAATAAGAAATGATCTCCAAAAGATAGATTTTGGAGAGTCTGTTGCTGAGCATGAAAATGATAAACTTTCCAGTTATTACGTTCAAACTTCTCATTTTGACTCATTAATAAAAAATGAATACAATCTAATAATTGGGCGGAAAGGAACAGGCAAGTCTGCCTCGTTGATCTATCTCAGTGAGATTCTTAAAGATGATCCTAGAAACTTCGTTTGTCTCATTAAACCTATCAATTTTGAAATAGACGGCATAACAATGCTTTTGGAGAGAATGCCGGAAGAGTATGAAAAAAGCTTTCTAATCGAATCAATATGGAAATTTTTAATTTTTACAGAAATCGCTAGAGTACTTTATTCCCACATTAAGGCAAAACCATTATATGCACTCTCGGAGAAGGATGAAGAATACCTTAGTTTCATCAACGCAAATGAAAATTTATACCTCAGTGACATTTCATTAAGGCTTGAAGAACAGCTAAATCAACTTAACGAGATGTATGATGAATCTGAAGACTTAAATTAGAAAGAGTTTAAAGTTAAAGTCTCTGAATTACTTCACATAAAAACATTTTCAGTACTTAAAAAGCAATTTGCTAACGTAATTGAAGACAAAAATGAAATCATAGTTTTGATAGATAACCTAGATAAATCATGGAGGAATTCTAGTAAAATTAACCTATTGAGCAAATGCATTTTAGGGTTATTAAGTGTTTCCGGGAGATTGGCACAAGAAATATCGGTTATTAAGTCAAGACAGAAGAATTTAAAGTTTAGGCTGGCGATTTTTCTGCGTAGTGACATATTTCGTTATGTAGTACAATTTGCTCGGGAACCAGACAAAATTGAATATACCAAACTCAAATGGTCAGATCCCGAGGCATTTTTTAGAATAATCGAGGAAAGGTTTATTCAGCTAAATGAAAGTGCGGTTGACGGATCAGAACTTTGGGATAAATTTATTACTCGTGAAGTGAACGGTCACGGTGTAAAAAATTACATTATGGATAGAGTCTATCCAAGACCAAGAGACGTAATTTATTTTTTTAAAAAGGCTCAAGAAAAGGCTATTCTTAGGGGACATACTATGATTGAGGAAAGTGACATCAAAGAAGCGTATAAAGAATACTCTAGTTGGGTTTTCACATCATTAGTGGTTGAAAACGGTATTAGTTATAGTCAGATGGAAGATTTCTTATACTCTTTAATTGGACAAAATTCAATTATCGATGAGGAACAATTGACTAAATGTATGAGTGAATCCAAAATTTCAACAGCTAAAGAGAAAGTGGATTATTTTTCAGATCATTTAGTAAACTTATCTGTACTTGCTAGAGAAATTAACCCAGATGTTTTTGCTTTTGAAGCTGACTTTGACGAATCAAAAAAGAATAAAAAAATGGCTGAAAAAATCAAAGGCAACAGGTATAAAATTCATCCAGCACTTCACCCTTTCTTAGAAATCCAATAAGCACATAACAACAGCTAAAAATTCATAGACTTACTTAGGTATTTACAATAGCTGAAGATAGGTTACGGATTTTTACAGATGTCTGGCCTACAGATTTTAACTAGTCGTTAGATTTCACTCTCTGCTTTAGCAACTTTCATCTCAACTTTCTAACTTTATGAAATGGATGTTAAGGCAAGAATAAAGGAGAGAGTAAACGATATCAACGACCCAAGACTGTTAGATGAACTACTGAAGGCAGTAGAACTTGAACATGAAATCGAACATATAGACCAACTTACAGGCATTGAAAAAAAAGCCATTGACGAGGGAATTTCTGACGCCGAACTTGGTAAACTTCACCCCAACTCGGAAGCAAGCCAACTTGTTAAAGAATGGCTAAAAAAGTAAGATGGACAACCCGATCCATTACTGATCGAACAAACATTTACAAGTATTGGCTCGAACGGAACAAGTCTAACGCTTATCCGGATAAACTTGAGCAACTATTTGAGAAATCAGCAGAAATAATCTCCAACTTTCCAAACATTGGAACACAAACTGACTATCGCAATGTGTGTTTTAAAGTTGTCCGAGACTACAAAATTTTCTATCGCATTGAATTTGATGAGATCCAAATTTTAAGAGTATGGGACACACGACAACATCCCGACTCAATAGGAATATAAACGAAAATATAATAGACAGTTTTGATACATGCCTTACTTAGCCAATTTATAAAGGCTGATAGTTGGATATTAAAACAACTCTCAATCCTCATATTACCCCAACTGAAACCAAATAAGCTTCCAAAATACTATTCGGAAGTTCGACTCCTGAAAAGAAAACCCCTACTCCTAGCACTTTTTGCTGAAAAGATGTTCTCTTCAAGGCCAGGGGAAGAGAAGTAATGGATAGGGCACTGAAAACAAACGCTAATCCTATGGATCCTACAATAAATAAGATCTGAAAGTCCATAAATACCGAACTGGAAGCAATGAGTGCTATTATCAAGCTTCTACGAAATGACTTCCCCATTCCTAAGTTTACGATTGGTTTACTCAATGGAATGGATATCAAAGCTGCGATCACTAAGAGAATAGAAAGGATAATTCCTAGCAATTTTTCCGAATGTCAGCAAATGAGCTTTGTTAGTTTTGAAGATGCATCTTATTAAGAGTTTTTTGAATTCTAATCGCTCTTGGTAATATCTTTCTCAAAAACCTATTCATCACTCAAAAGTCTTGTAGGATTTACATTTATCGCTTGTAGTATCCGCAAAGTGATGGTGATCAGGCTGATAATGATCATTGTAATAGTAGCTAATGGATATATGAACCAATTTATATGAATATGATAGGCAAAATTTTCCATCCAGTCAGATAGGAAATAATGTGTTAAAGGTGTTATGATCACCATTGCTATCAACATCAAATAGATGTACTTCCCAACAAATAATATGTAGAGAGATTGGACAGAAGCCCCCAGTACTTTTCTGATCCCGAACTCTTTGATCTTATTGTTGACCATAAATGCAACAATACCATAAAGACCAAGACAAGCCAGCAAAATTGTGAGAATGGAAAAAACTTGTATGGTAAGTGATAACCTCTTCTCTGACTGATACAATTGGTTCATATTGTTATCTAAAAACTTCCATGCCAACGGGACACCAGGTGAAACTTGAAACCAGGTCTCTTCCAGCATATCAATTTGTTTAGTAAGTGATCCAGGGGTGAGCCTTACGTACACGTATTCCAGGTCTATGAATGGAAAAAACATAACGGTAGGGCCAATCTCCTCATGTAAGGAGGTGTAATTAAAATCCTCAACAACACCAATGACGGTCCTGGGGCCATCTGTATCAAAATTGGAATATAACTGATGGCCAATAGGGTCTTCAAGGCCAAGAAACTCTTTGGCCCTTTCATTGATAATAATAGAACGCGTAGAATCATCAGCATATTCAGACGAGAAAGAACGGCCTTCGGAGATCGGGATACCCATGGTCTTGAAATAGTCGTAGTCTACTGTGTTGAAAAATATCCTTTTATAATCTTCATCCGAATCCTCAGCCCGCTTAATGATACTAAACGGCAATGGTTCACCCATGGATCGCTCACTACGGCTTACTCCTATGACCGACGTGTTTTTGGTAAGCTGCTCCTTGAATACATCGTAGTGACTAGAAATATCTTCCGGCAACATTTTGATCACTACAACATTTTCAGCACTGAACCCTTTGTCCTTATTGATCAGGTAGTTGATTTGTTGGGTCATCACTATTGTAGCTGAAATGAAGCCAATAGAGATGGCAAACTGTAATAGCACAAGGATATTTTTAAATTGAAAAGGATTACCTGGATTAGTTTTTACGAACTCTTTGAGTGATTTTATGATATTCAACCGGGCCAGCGTGAAGGCAGGATATATACCGGATAGCAGTCCCGTTAAAATACCTACTATAAACAACAGTGCTCCTACCCTAAAGAATGTGTTAAATTCCAGTCTGAACTCCCAACCTATCAATTGCGATATTGATGGGAATAGAATTAATGTAATGACAAAGGACAGAATCAAACAAAAACAGCTTATCATCAGCGACTCAGTCAATATTTGTGTAATGATCCCTTTTTTACTAGCACCCATCACTTTTCTTATTCCTGTAGACTTACTCCGGTTAATGGATAATGCATTGGTAAGATTGGCGAAGTTGAACCCTGCAATGATCAAGATTAGGACGGCAACCAATAGCAGTACCTTTGAAGTGAATGGATTGCCAGATCGTATATGACTTGATAAATCGTCTGACATCCCAATCGATCCCAGATAAATGTCCGATAGGTTTTGGACTATAGGTAGCATCCAGGGTTCATTGTTTGGGTCTAAGTCATCAAAATATTGGGTCAACTTATCTTCAAATAGCTTGGGATCGGCATCGGGTTCTAGTTCAACATATGTTAAAAAACCCAACCAACTCTGACTGGTCAAATCTGCCCGATACCCTTCAGGGATCACGTAGTTCTGGAAAGAGATTAAAAAGTTGAAATTAAGATGGGATTTTGTGGGTATCTCCGAGAGGACCCCTGTAACTTTTAACGGGATCGAATTGTTGAACATTAACGTGGCTCCAAGAGGGCTGGAATCTTTGAAATACTTGATTGCCAGTTCCTCTGTAATGACAATTGAGTTAGGTTCATCCAGTGCCGTTTCAGGATCACCAGATGAAAAATCAAACTGTAATATCTCTAGAAAAAGCGAGTCAGCATAATACCCATGATCTTCATAGAAACTTACTTCTCCTTTCTTAAATAAGCAATTCATTGCGTAGCGCATTCTCGATATCTTTTTTAATTCAGGATACTTACCCGAAACTTCGATCGCCATTGCAGGAGGGGTATTGACCAGTGTTGTAAAATTCCCTGAATTATCTTTATAGGAAATGTTAATCCGGTACACATTTTCCACATTCTGATGGAAGCGGTCAAATGACCGTTCCTGATGCACAAAAAGCAAGATGAATAATATGCTGACAAAGCCCAGTGTGAGCCCAAAAACATTTATTAAGGTGAACCACTTGTTCTTTGACAGAAAGCGAAAAGAAATAATTAAATTGGTTTTGATCATAGTCGTAGGCTTGTAGCTCATTGAATTGAAATAAGGATCACGCTTCAATGTGAATCGGTTTAAGAATAAAAAAACTCCCATCCAATAGATAAGCTTGGCCAGGATGATCCCATGTTTATTGATGTTTTGATAGAATTGCTCATCAAGGTCGCCGAGAATGGAATCGTGCAGTTGATTTCTACAGTACCAGCTAAAGAAACGCTGTGCGAGTTTTGGGGGACTATTTTTCATAGATTTTCAAAGGTTACCTTTGGTATCATTCCCCAAAGCATATTACGGGACTGATGCGAAGCTTCCATAACCTGCTTTCCTAAACTGGTAATTTTAAAAATGCGTTTGCTTCTACCACCCCTTATACTGGTGGCTCCTCCTATCTCTGACTCCAAGAATCCTTTCTCTTCAAGCCGATAGAGTGCGGTATGGACACTACTGAGTGTTACATTTCTATTTAGCTTTTCCTTGATAGAATTTGTAATAGCAAGCCCGTATGCTTCGTCGTGATGGATAGCTACCATAAGCAATACTATTTCTTCAAATTCACCTAATCCTATTTTCATGTTTATTTACCCATTTGTAAAAGATATACGAATAATACGCTAGAAAGATTAATATGTAACTTAGTTGAGTCATGGACTATTCATTAGATAAGTTGACTTGATTGGGTTTCTTCATTCCCATTGAAGTGCTGTAGTCAGCGTTTTTTCATGTCCGCGGCAGAGAAATCGCTAATCCAACGAAAATGATTGATGCTTGTGTTGCAAGTGCAACAAACAAAGAACGGCGATTGATTACATTTCGGTCAAAATATGTAATCAAAATTCCTCAAGAAACTTTCTGACTATTTTTCCGAGTGTCAATAATTAAGGTTCGCTGTACTTGAGGAAGCGGTTGATCTTGAAATTTTTGAGTATAAATCCATTTGTATCGATAACATTCAACTCTAATTTCGTGAACCCGTATTCCCTTCGCGAAATTTCTCTTAAAATCAATTTATCTCAACACTGGAAATCTGACAATAAGAAGTGTACCAAAAACTGATCGATAATTATAATAGGATATCCAGCCGATCAAAACGGAAGAATACAAAGCCAAAAGGCTGTAAAACTGCTTCCAATTGATATAGCTTTGCTTATCCATTCATTTTAATCCAGTGCCAAAATATTAGCGAACAAACGATAGGCTCCCGGAACACCTGCAGGTAATTCCCTAAACCACGATAGTCCGGTATAAACATAGTGACCTTTTCCATATTCAGTTACCAAAAGCGCTCCTTTTGTTGGGTCTTCTCCAGGATCATTCCCTTCCAAAAGAGGGGTGAATTTCTCATCCCATTCCGAAGCAAAATACAATCCCCTCTCCTGCACCCAGTTCTCAAAATCAGAATCCGTGATCTTATTGGGGTAATTGAATATCGGATGTTTGGGTTGAAGTATTTTTAGTGGGGCTTCCTCAATTGTGATTCTATTCCGTGAAAGTTTCAAAGGATAGGGAGCAATGTTATCATCAACCAATCGAAAACTGGTGTTGTACTGAACTACCATGGTTCCCCCATCTTCTACATATTTAAACAGATCGTCTTTAAAGTACGGAAGTCGGTCGACCGTGTTGAAAGCCCGAACGCCCAAAACGATCACATCATAAGTTGAGAGGTCTTTTCCTTTGATGTCTTCTTCGGCAAGTTCATCAACTTGATAGCCAACCCCTCTTAAAAGGTCCGGAACGATATCTCCTGCCCCTTGGATGTATCCTACTTTTTCTATTCCACGATTAAGATCTAGTTTGATTAGCTTGACAGAGGCATCTGAAAAATAGGTCTGCTTTTTTATGTGATCATAGTTAATTACTTCAATCCCCTGATCGTAACGCTGGCCTCCTACCGAAACGTAAACATGCATTTCTTCCACGGATGCTTTCTTTGGTGGAATAACATTTAATATTAATTCGGTCTCCTCTCCCGCTTCTAATTTCAAAACAGGGTTTTCGATTTCTACCTGCCACTTATCAGCTCCATCAACATTGAGTATTCCTTCAATCGGGTTGTTTAGTGCTTTAATCTTCACCTTAACACTTCGCGATTGACCATTGGCAAAAATCAATTGAGATTCATTCAGGTTTACAAGAACCTTTGGAGCAATTACTAACGGTTCTATGACTTCTCCTTCCACAGGATCTCCATATTTATAATGAACCGGGACGCTAACATCAATATTTTGTCCTTCTATTTTAAAAGAAACCAATGCGCTCATGCCAGAAGCGTTTTCTGCTTTTCCAATCAGGTTTTGGTCTTCAACATTGAAAATTCCAAGCTCTGGCTTATTGGCCAACCAGTAGGGTTGGGATAATGATAAATCGTTGTTGATTCGTTGTCGAATATTAACCCTTTCAAGATCATTCGTTCTTAATTCCCTTGCTTCAGAATCTTTATAATTAATACCTGTAATACTGATTGCATTGATCTTAACCTTATTATTTGATCTATTGATCGCATCTAATTGAATGTCAATCGTATCGCCGGGTGAATAAATCTCCTCTCCCGAATTTGCTTCGACATAAACACCATTTAACAAAAGGAGAAGCTCATCAATTTCTTCCAGTTTAGTTTTTCTCCAGAATTCATTTTTCAATCCTTCAACCTGAGATCTGAGCTCAATAAGTTGAGCAGTACTTTTCGAAGGATTTGCAGGGTCAAATGAGTCCGAGAGTTCTTTCCATAGCTTTTCAATTTCATTTCCTCCTTTAACCCTAGACCAACTTAAATCAATCCCTGAGAGTGGGTTCGTACCAGGATTATCTCCTTTCAACACTCCCAGAAACTCGGTTTGATTTCCTCTAGCCCTCAAAGAACCAAAACCCTGGCTTTTGTGCATGCTTCTACTTTCGGAAGCAATTTCATTATATGATTTTCCTAAAAGTGGATTAAACAGACCTACTTCAATGGTGGCATAAGCCGAACTATCGAATTTCGTTTGTGAATTTCGGAACCAGAATGGATGTGTATTCCAAAATACCCTTTTTGGTTGCCATGGCTCTACATATTCCAGCTGTTCAGGGTAATAATCAGGATCATTAGATATGTCAAAAGCTTCCATCGCCAACTGTGCTGATGCCGTATGATGTCCATGTCCTGCGCGTGAATCGGGAGGAAATCTGGTAACGATGATATCAGGCCTGAATTTTCGAATGACCCAAACTACATCTGCGAGTACTTTTTCTTTATCCCATATTTTCAAGGTTTCATCCGGGTTTTTTGAATATCCAAAATCAATAGCTCTAGAAAAGAACTGCTTTCCACCATCTGCATTTCTTGCTTCTATAAGCTCTTGAGTCCTGATCAATCCAAGCTCATCCCTAATCTCATCTCCAATTAGATTTTGACCTCCATCACCCCTGGTGAGTGAAAGATATCCTGACCTGAGCTTCATTTCGTTGGCCATATAAGTAATAACCCGCTGGTTTTCATCATCGGGATGCGCAGCCAAATAAAGTACTGACCCCAGCACGCCGAGTTTTTCCAGTTTCAACTGAATGTTTGAACTGGTATAAGGATTTTCATTCGCTTTAATTATTGGAGAAACTAAAATGAATAGTGTTAATATGTGAAGGGTGATTCTTAGATCTTTCAAAAAATGGACGAGCATGATTTCAGTTAAAATAGTTCGTTATTAAAAAATAAGTCGCGACAAAAGTAAGGAGTGCATCAATATGCAAATAACTTTCCCAATATATTGTTAGAAAACTGACAGACTGTCATAAATCATTGTTAAATTTGTCATTCTGAAAATTGAAGAGTAAAAGCATCAATGGCGGAATTAATTGAAGAACTAGGCATTATATCAGATACGAAAGAAGAAGCTTGCGAGACGATAAAAGTCAGTAAAAATTCAAATACGGGCAAAAGCCGGAAATTATACATTGAAAGTTATGGGTGTCAGATGAATTTCTCCGACAGTGAGATCGTCTCATCCATCATGGAAAAAGATGGTTTCGATACTACTTCTGATTTTGAAGAAGCGGACGTCGTATTTTTAAATACCTGCTCTATCCGGGAAAAAGCAGAACAAACGGTCCGAAACAGGTTACACCAATTCAATACGGTCAAAAAGAATAAACCCGAGATGATGATCGGTGTATTGGGTTGCATGGCGGAGCGGCTTAAAGATAAATTACTGGAAGAGGAAAAAATTGTTGATCTCGTCGTTGGTCCTGATGCTTACAGGGACTTACCTAAACTGGTCAATCAAGTCGATGAAGGGCAAAAAGCAGTAAACACTTTTTTATCGAGGGAAGAGACTTATGCCGATATCAGTCCCGTTCGTCTCAATTCTAGCGGAGTTACCGCATTCATTTCGATTATGAGAGGATGCGATAATATGTGTTCGTTTTGCGTGGTTCCTTTCACCAGAGGAAGGGAAAGAAGCCGCGATCCCCATTCTATCGTAAACGAAGCAAAAAATCTTTTTGATAATGGATATCGTGAAGTAACGCTGCTGGGACAAAACGTAGATTCTTACAAATGGTCCCCCAATTCAGAGTTAAAAGGGAAAGCACAGATTGAGCGATCGGGAGAAACCAATGTGGTCAATTTTGCAAACCTCCTGGAGATGGTAGCCCAGGTTAATCCAGAGCTTCGAATCAGGTTTTCAACCTCTCACCCAAAAGATATAACGGACGAGGTGCTGTACACCATAAAAAAATATGATAACGTCTGTAACTACATCCATCTACCAGCCCAAAGCGGCAATAGTAGAGTCCTTGAAATGATGAACAGGACTTATTCGAGGGAATGGTACATTAATCGAGTAAATGCGATCAGGGAAATTATAGGAGATGAGTGCGGTATTTCTTCAGATATGATTGCAGGTTTCTGTAGTGAAACGGAAGAAGAACACGAAGATACTTTGAGTCTGATGGATTATGTCCAATACGACTTTTCCTATATGTTTTTCTACTCTGAACGACCAGGCACCCTTGCTGCGAAAAAATACGAGGACGACATTCCACTAGATACCAAAAAGAGAAGGCTACAAGAGATCATTGATAAGCAAAGGGAAATTTCTTTCAACAGAAATAAAAAAGACCTTGGCAAGGTACACCGGGTATTGATTGAAGGCTTTTCCAAAAGGTCAAAAGAGCAATTACAAGGTAGAAACGACGCCAATAAAGTGATCATATTCGATAAGGGTGCTCATAAAAAAGGAGATTACGTGGATGTGTTGGTTGAAGATTGCTCAACAGCGACATTATTCGGTAAAATCGTCAATAATTAAATACCACTTTTTTGAACGAAGCTGAAATTCAAGCGGTCAAACGCAGAATGGGAATTATTGGAAATTCCCAACATCTTAACCACGCGATAAGAGTAGCCATACAGGTTGCCCCTACCGATATGACGGTACTGATCACCGGGGAAAGTGGTGTCGGTAAAGAATCATTTTCGAAAATCATTCATCAGCTTAGTAAAAGAAAGCATGGTCAGTTCATAGCCATAAACTGTGGGGCCATACCCGAAGGGACTATCGATTCCGAACTCTTCGGCCATGAGAAAGGTGCGTTTACTGGAGCCCACGATTCGAGGAAAGGTTATTTCGAAGTTACCGATGGCGGAACCATATTCCTTGATGAAATTGGTGAGATGCCCATGAGCACTCAGGCACGGCTGCTTAGGGTTTTAGAAAATGGTGAATTCATTAGGGTAGGTTCTTCAAAAATCATCAGAACGGAAGTGAGGGTGGTTGTAGCTACCAATGTAAATTTGGTGAAAGCCGTGGAGAATGGGAAGTTTAGAGAAGATCTTTACTACAGGCTCAATACCGTACCAATCTTTGTTCCTCCTTTAAGAGAACGGGGAAAAGACGTGGAGCTTCTTTTTAGAAAATTCGCTACGGATCATTCTGAAAAATATAAGGTCAAACCCATCTTTTTAACAGATGATGCTAAAGAAGTTCTGCTGAAGTACCGCTTTCCGGGGAATATCAGACAGTTAAAAAATATAGTAGAACAAATCTCCGTCATTGAGATTGAAAGGGAAATCAATGCAGAGAAGCTTTTAAAATACCTTCCCGATGAAGGCAGTCAGATGCCCGCAATTTTCAGGAAGGCTGAGAAGGACAATGAAACCTTTTCGGAAAGAGACCTACTTTACAAAATCCTTTTTGATATGAGAAAGGATGTGAATGACCTCAAGTCCTTAGTCAATCACATTATTGAAGATGGAAAAGTGAGTGAACAGGTTTGGGATAAGCACAAAGAGACCATTCATAATATCAACGAAGAGGATTCTCAAGAAGACTTTCCTAAGCCATTGGTTATAGAAGCCGCAAGAGACGATATAGACCCCGAAAGTGTAGAGGATATCGAGCACCTTGATGAGGAAACCGGTGAATCTTTGTCCATTGAGAAAAAAGAAATTGAATTGATCCGAAGGGCTCTGCAAAAAAACAATAACCGGCGAAAGTATGCGGCACAGGATTTGGGGATCTCCGAACGAACACTTTATCGAAAGATAAAACAATATGACATCGAAAATTAAGCTACTGATCTTTTTAAGCATCCTACCCTTCTATGGATGTGGTGTTTACTCACTGACCGGTGCTTCCATAGACTATACTACTGTAAAAACAGTATCGATCCAGAACGTATATAACGACACTCCTAACGGTCCGGCAAACCTGACTCAGGTGTTTACGGAACGCCTACGAGATTATTTCCAGGCCAACACCAATTTAGAACTGGTGCCTTTTGATGGAGATCTTCAATTCGAAGGGAAAATAGTTCGTTACGATACGCAGCCTGTAGCACCGAGGGCTTCAAACGATCCAAATCAGGTTGACCTTTCTACCTTAACTCAGCTGAATATCGCTGTTCAAATGAAATATACAAACGTCAACGATGATCAATATGATTTCGATAGGTCATTCTCTTTTCAGGATAATTTTGATAATACCCAATTCACACTTCCTGACGTGGAAGATGAGCTCATTGTGATCATCAGTGACCAAATAATCATAGATATATTTAATGCCTCAGTAGCCAACTGGTAATATTATCTTTATATTTATCCTCCAACCTTAATTCTTGTGGATAAAAAAAGGACAACTGACTTACTCAGTAAAGATCAATTCTCCGAGGAAGACTTGAATTACTTAATTCGAGTGGTGAAGGAAAAACCATATTTCCAGGCAGCGAGAGCTGTATTGGCGAAAGCAGCCCGTCATACTAATCATCCAAGTGCGAAAGTATATACCAATTTTGCAGCGGTTTATTCTACTGACCGTAGTTTGCTTCGATCCTTTTTCGAAAATGGAGTAGCTGAAGACATCAAGAAGCCTGAAAAAGGCAGTCCTTCCGAGACGACCACTTCGACAATTATTAAGGAAAAGCATTTGTCAAGAGAGGAACTTGAACAGCTTTATCAGGAGATTGATACCAGCATTAAAGAAATTGAGATCAACAAGGCCAAATTTCTTTCATCTGACATAACAATAGAAAAACCTAAGAAGAAAAAAGTAGAGCGTAAGAAAAAGGCTACTTCTGAATCAAAAAAAAAAGAGACTAAAGCTGAGTTAAATCCAAAAAAAAAGGAGGAGACGCATCACTCAAAGTCCGATGAAGATGAAGTAATCATTGTTGAAGAAGCCATTCAACCGGAAACTTCAGAAAATCTTGCTTTAATAGATGAACTCAAGCAAAAATCTGAACTCGAAGTGGAAAACGAAGTAACCAGGCGTCAAATAAAGATCATTGACGAATTCCTAAGTAATCCAATAGAATTAAAAGCCAACGTTGACGATAAAATTTCCGAGCCTATTAAAGATCTGTCATCCACTAGTGTAACAGCAAGAGAGGATATCGTTTCTGAAAATCTTGCTGAAATAATGCTTAAACAAGGAAAAAAGGATAAGGCAGTAGAAATTTTGAAGAAGTTAATTTGGAAATATCCTAAGAAAAAGACTTACTTTGCGGCTCGAATTGAGGAGATAAAAAAGGATTAGGATGTTAACGTTTGTAGTTTCATTAATAATAGGAGTTTCAGTTTTATTAGTATTGGTAATTTTAGCCCAGAATTCTAAAGGAGGAGGCTTATCAAGCCAGTTTGGAGGATCGGGTGCGAGTCAAGTTATTGGAGTAAAGAAAACAACTGATTTTCTTGAAAAAGCAACGTGGGGGTTAGCAATTGCATTAATGGCCTTAACCTTATCAACTTCATTTATAATCCCTAAAGATCAGGAAGCGACTGGGATTTCTAGTCCTAACATCGAACAAGCAGAACAGACTCCTGTTCTACCAAGTTTTGATGCCAATGAGCTTGAGCAGTCAAATGATGGAACTGAAGAAACTAGTGGTGAGGGTTCAGAGAACCTTGATAATCTTTTGCAAGACGAAGGAGAAGAGTAATCTAGTGCTACTTACTTTAAATTAGATTTAACTAGCGGCAAATAGCCGCTTTTTTTTGTTATGAACAGTTTAACTCCATTTCATGTAGCTGTCCCAGTGTATAATCTTGATGAGTGCAGAACATTTTACAGAGATGTTTTAGGTTGCGAAGAAGGTAGGTCTGATGAGCATTGGACTGACTTCAACCTCTATGGTCATCAATTCGTTATTCATTACAAGCCAAAATCAGAAGAACAAAAAGAACATACAAACCCGGTTGACGGGCATGATGTACCTGTACCACATTACGGAGTTGTGCTTCCATGGGAAGAATGGGAAAACCTTTCTAATAAACTACAAAGCTTGAATTTAAAATTCATTATAAAGCCTTATATCCGTTTCGAAGGCGAAGTAGGTGAACAAGCGACTATGTTTTTCGAAGACCCTAGTGGAAATGCTTTAGAGTTTAAAGCATTTAAAAATATCGATCAGCTTTTTGCTAAATAGGTAGATATCATGCCGAAGAAAAAATATTGCTTAAGAAATCTATCTGATCAGCTCAGCTCTTTAACGATGACCAGTTGAATTAATCCAATAACGAATCCAAGGATTGCCCCTGCCAGCTCAATGAACTTCAGTTCTTTCTTTAATACACTCATAAGCAAGCCCTCCAGCTTTTCACTTGAAAACGTACTTACTTTTTCATAAACCACCTCTTCAATATGAGCAGCATCTAATTTTGAAGAAAGCTTGGCAATCATTGTAGGAAGTACTTTATCAATTTCAGCTCCTATTTTTTCGCGTATCTGCTCCATGCGTTTTTCATCTAGAAAGCCTGCCAGAAAAGGTATCTTCTCCGTTAAAAACGTTTTCATATAGCTTTCTATCTTTTCCTGGATCATCTCACGTGCCTCCGTCTTAGTTTCTTCCGTCTCTATTTTAGCTCGTAAACTATCTATTGTAAATAATTCATACGCAACTATTCTTGCCAATTTCGCCGCTAGAACACTCTGTCTTTTAGGAAAAATACCTTGCAGCCTAAATAAAACAAGGTTTACCTCCTCTCTTGGGTAGAAAAGCATTTTTATCGCTATGTAATTGGTAATCCATCCAATAGCAGCAGAAATAAAAGGAACAACGTAAAGCATATCTGTTTATAAAAAAATGACGGCGCAAATATAAAACTTAGATTTTAGTAGCCGAATCATAAATAAGATGGTTAAGAGTTGGGAATAGCAACAAATGTATTTTGAATGAAAATTAAATAGTTCAAATCAATAAAAATGATCATATAAATAAATAAATGTAAATTTCATTAAGAATTATACTTTATAATATATACCAAAAAGTATTTTTTTTTCGAGCTATTACAAGGTATCCATCAGATTTCGACACCCAAAGCGGAGCTAATCGTAAGTTTGTATGAGAATTAATTAAAACAATTAATAATAAGACAATGGAAGATTTATTTAAAAAATTCGTTTACACAGGAGTAGGTTTGGTTTCTTTAACTACTGAAAAACTTCAGAAAAGTGTAGATAAGCTTGTTGATGAAAACAAAATTTCTACTGAAGAAGGAAAAAAGATCGTTGAAGATCTATTCAAGAAAACTGAAGGTAAGAAGGAAGAATTTGAGAATCAGTTGAAAAAAGTAACTGAGGAAGTAGTTAACAAATTCCAAATTCCTCGAAACAAAGAGATTGAAGCTCTACAAAAAAGAGTAGCAGCTTTGGAAGCAAAAGTTGGAAAAGCATCTGCTACAACTAAAACTAAATCTGCAAGCTAATTTTAGCATTAAGCGATAGTTTTTTGATGACGGCCAGACTTGAATTTTCAGGTCTGGCCGTTTTGTTTTAGCTTTTGGACTTTATTCAATATGATCATAGATAAAACCATATCAAATATTAACAGAATCCGTGAGCTCATAAACGTTCTGATCCGTTATGGTTTTGAAGATATTGTCGCCTCTACAGCGCTAAAAAAACTTGTTCCTCAAAGTACTAAGATCAGCTGGCAAAGGGACCAGCGTTCCGTTTTCGAGTATACGCATTGGGAACGTATCCGACTAATTTTAGAAGAACTTGGGCCTACCTACATCAAGTTAGCCCAGATCATAAGTAATAGGGCCGATATTGTACCTGAACCTCTTATTCGAGAGCTTGAAAAATTACAAAACGATGTTCCTCCGTTTGATTTTGAAGTAGCCAAACAGATCATTAAAAAAGAGTTTGGAAAAGAGATCGACGAAATCTTCGAGTTCTTTGATGAAAAGCCTCTGGGGTCTGCTTCCATCGGGCAGGTGCATAGAGCACGATTACATGGCGGTGAGGAGGTTGTCATTAAACTACAGAGGCCAGATGCCAGAAAGAAGGTAGAAACTGACCTTTCACTTATCAGAGAGTTTGTAAAGCTCACTGAAAACTATTTCCGCCAAAACGGTATTCTCAACCCTCTTGATATCGTAGATACCTTCGAAAAAACCATGTATAAAGAGTTGGACTATTCCAACGAAGCACGGAATATTGAGCAATTCAAAAAATTCTATAAAAACGAAAGAAAGTTTTACGTACCAAGAGTATATAAGCAGCTCTCTACAAAGAGAGCCTTAATTCTTGAATACGTAAGAGGGTGCAAAATAACGGATGTCGAAACCATTGTTTCCTGGGGTCTCGAACCGAGAAAAATTGCTGAAAGGGGTATGGACATATACCTCAAACAGATCTTCGAACATGGATATTTTCATGCAGACCCCCACCCTGGCAACGTTCTAGTACAAAAAGATGGTGTTCTTTCACTCATCGACTATGGAATGGTTGGTAAGCTGATGGATAAAGACCGTATGTCATTTGCCGGCGTATTCATCAGCATGGCTCAAAGGGATTCTAAAAAAATGGCTTTTCATTTCAGGAATTTAAGCATCGATAGTGAAATCGATGACATGAGGCGTTTTGAGTACGACCTAAATGAACTCATTGAAGACTTTGCCTCACTAGATGTTGACGAGATGCGAATGGCAGATCTAGCACAAGCCCTTCAAAAAATCATCTATCAATACCGCCTTAAAGTACCTGGAGGGATTTTCTTAATCCTTCGAGCGTTAATTATTCTGGAAGGGATCGGAAAGAGTATTTATCCTGATTTTAAGACCTTCGAATTCGTTAGACCATACGGTAAAAAAATACTGGCAGAACAATACTCCTTCTCTAATATTTCGAAAGAAGTTATTGAAAATGCCATTCAGATATTCGGGTATCTCACAACCATACCTTCTGATCTAAAATTACTTTTTAGAAAAATAAAAAAGGGGAAACTTCTGATCCAGGTAGAGAACTATGGCTACGAAGAAATCACCCAATCTTTTGATAAGGGTTCAAAGAGAATAAGTTTAGCGCTTATTATACTCGGCCTCCTCGTTAGCTCTTCTTTGTTCTTGTTATCCAATAGAAAGTCGCAGTTATTCTCCTTCGATGATCTTTATACTTTAGGCTTAGGAAGCTATTTAGCGGCACTGATCCTAATCGGCTTTTTTCTTATCGGTTATCTATCGAAATCGAAGAGTAAAAGAAAACCGGAAGAGTAAAAGAACTATTTCTTCAGGCTTTCGATCAAGGCTATATAGTCCTTCATAGCCTCTTCTTTTTCTTTACCTTTCAAAGAAGCCCAAGCATCATATTTAGCAATAGCTTTAAAATCAAATCCCCCGGGTCGTTCTCCTTGAACGTCACCCTCTTTCGCCTGCTTAAACAAGGAATATATCTTTAAAAGATCTGCTGTGGAAGGTTTTTCAGTAAGCTGCTTAGATTCTACTAAAGCCTCTTCAAATTGTTGTTCTATGCTCATAACTGATTTATCATAAAAATAGCCCCACAGTATGCGGGGCTAAAATATTGTTCGTAAAATGCTAAGGTCCTTAACGCTGATCCATAGATTTAAAACTCCTATGGTTCTCACCGGTATAAACCTGTCTAGGACGACCTATTGGCTCTCCATTCTCTCTCATCTCTTTCCACTGTGCGATCCAGCCAGGTAATCTACCCATAGCAAACATCACCGTAAACATATCAACAGGGATTCCCAGAGCCCTATAAATAATACCAGAGTAGAAATCGACATTAGGGTAAAGTTTTCTTTCTACGAAGTAATCATCATTTAACGCTACTTCCTCTAAACCTTTAGCGATATCAAGTACCGGATCGTCAACTCCTAACTTACTTAAAACGTCATCTGCAGCTTTTTTAATGATCCTGGCTCTAGGGTCGAAATTTTTATAAACCCTATGTCCAAAGCCCATAAGTCTAAAAGGATCTTCCTTATCCTTAGCTTTGTTCATCCATTTTTGAGTATCGCCACCATCCGCTTTAATATTCTCAAGCATTTCGATCACTGCTTGGTTAGCACCTCCATGAAGTGGTCCCCAAAGGGCATTTATTCCCGCAGATATGGAGGCATAAAGGCTCGCCTGTGAAGAACCTACCACTCTTACCGTAGCTGTTGAACAGTTTTGCTCGTGATCGGCATGTAGGATTAAAAGTTTATCTAGAGCTGCAGCAACTTGCGGATCGACATCATACTCTTCCGCAGGAAGTGCAAACATCATCTTTAAGAAATTCTCTGTGTAATTGAGGTTATTGCTAGGGTAATTGACCGGATGTCCTACCTTATTTTTATATGACCATGCTGCAAAAGTCGGAAGCTTGGCCATAATCCTGGCTATGCTCAAATCCACCTGATCCATCGATCTATTCGGATCAAGCGACTCAGGATAAAAAGCTGTTTGTGAAGTCACTAATGAAGAAAGAACCCCCATCGGATGGGCATTAGAAGGAAATCCTCCTAAAATCTTCTTTACATCTTCGTGTACTAAGGTATGTGTCCTGATATCATTCTCAAACTTCTCATACTGTTGTTTACTCGGAAGCTCTCCATGAATTAAGAGGTATGAAACCTCCAAAAAATTAGATTTGTCAGCAAGTTCCTCAATTGAATAACCTCTGTATCTTAAAATACCCTCTTCACCATCCAAAAATGTTATAGCACTTTTGGTTGAACCTGTATTTTTAAAGCCTGGATCTATGGTAATTAAACCACTTTGTCCTCTAAGTTTACTTATATCGACAGCTTTTTCTTGTTCTGTGCCTTCAGTAACCTGAAGGTCATACGTTTTTCCATCGTAATTCAATTGGGCAGTATCTGACATGTATAGAGTTTTTTGGTTGAGTATTAACGTTTAAATAGGTTTTCCATGAAAATACTAATACATACTGAATATATCATGGAATGTTTAGCCAAAACATCATTATAGTTAGCATTTGTTTAAAATAATTCAACAATGTGTTAGCAAACATACATTTAGTTATTCCCAAGTATCAAGGGCAATCCGTCCTTTCCACTACCAATAACCACAACTTTTGAATTTTCTGATTTTGCCAGCTCCATAGTAGCCTCTATTCCCCTCATCTTCAGAAGTTCGTCTGTTAAACTGCTGTTCACAATTTTATTAGCCTGCGACTCTCCTTGGGCTGCTATACGCTTACGCTCAGCCTCACTTTTTTCCTTTTCCAACCTAAACTGGTAGGCTAAAGCTTCTTGCTCCTGCTTCAGCTTATTTTCAATGGCTACCTTTATTTGTTCAGGTAGTATGATGGATCTGATCAAAAGAGCTTTCATCTTAATATTATTATTTTCGTTTCCAAGTACTTCGGCGGTCTCGTCAATAATAGCAGCTTCTACTTCACTTCTCTTCGTTGAATAAATCTCTTCCGCTGTATATCTACCCATAACTCTTCTCACTGTAGAGCGGGCTTCTGGTATGATCAATTTATTAACATAGTCTAAACCGAAATTTTCATGTATATATCCTATTCTGTTATACACCGGATGAAAACGTATTGATACATCTACAGTTATGGTCAGTCCATTTTTATCCAGAACGTCCATGCGCTCTTCAGCTTTATTCTCCTTTACATCATAAATGTAAATTTCATTCCAAGGTGCTTTTACATGAAAACCAGGGACAAATATGGCCTCCTTATCCAATCCGCCGGAAAACTTTCGAAAGATCGTTGCTCTTTCTCCGGGCTCTACAGTAAAAATCAGGCTGTTCCATAGATATAGCACTACAATCAAAACTATTGAAAAAATGACTATTATGGGTAATAATTTCTTGTTGTTCATAGGGTCTCTTTCTTTTTTAATTTTCTAATTTACCTATCTACTTTTAAATGAAGTGATTATTAACAACTATGTTTTTGAGAAACATAATTAAGTCAAGATTTTATAGAAATATGCGTATATTTCTTAATCGTTAATATCACTTAATGACCAGCACTGAGATGCCGTCCATCAAGAATTATTTAGACGACATACATGAAAATGAGAAGATAATAGCTCATGTGGGCACCATTTCTGATGAAGTGGTTGATTCCATACTCAAAAAGGCTGAAAAGCATCTGGAAAATCAGGATGATCTCAAGGCTCAAAAAAAAGTATTCGGAATTCTGGTGGAGGTCCTTCAAAATATCTTGAAACATAGCATTACCCATAAAAACAGTAAAGACGACCAATCGTGTTTATTCTTATTCAAGCGAAATTCAAATTATGGAGTAATTGCAGGGAATTATATCTCTAGTCAATCAATAGGGTTAATTCAAAAAGGGATTGAGCATGCCAATTCTTTAAATTCAGAGGAAATCAGAAATTACTATAGGGATAAATTGGATACCGGAAAATTATCTAAAAAAGGGGGAGCAGGACTGGGTTTAATAGATATTGTGAGAAAATCAGGTTCGCAACTAAACTATTGGTTTGAAGAAGTAAATGCTCATATTTCTTTGTTTTGTCTTGAAGTTCATATAAATATGTAGATTGTATAGTATGGAAAAGTTTGAACTAAACGCCACCAATAAGACTCCTGAAATAGTCCTTGATAACAACGAAGGGAAGTTATTAGTAGCTGGTCGTTCTATTCCTGAAAATTCCGTGGAGTTCTACAAGCCAGTTATGGATTGGATAGAAAACTATGTTAGAAAGCCTACGGTAAAAACGATTATAGAGATAAAGTTGGAGTACTTCAATACTAGCTCTTCTAAGTGTTTGGTAGAGATTTTTAGAAAAATCGAAAAGATACAGGAAAGCGGCAGCGAGGTTCAGATCATGTGGTACTATGAAGAAGATGATGAAGATATGCTTGAATCAGGAGAGGATTTTAAGCAGATTATAAAAGTACCTATTGAGATGATCGAGGTTCAAGATGAGGATTAACTACTATTGCCAGCTATATTTTTTGAGCCATCCTCGGTAGAATGAAAAAGAAGAACAGGAAAGAGAAAGTATTTCAAAACGAGATTGATATTCTGAACCATGCCAGAAGTTGTGTTCAGCCCCCGATTGAAAAAGAAGAATTACAATCTAAATATGGAGATCTTTGCGATAAATATGAATCGTTAATTGGAATTGCCAAACTACTTACTTCCGTAAGTGATAGACTGCATCTGAGGCTCGATAAGGCAAACAAAAAACTGATCACTCAATCAGAAGAAATTCAGGAAATGAATGATGCACTTATTGAAAAAAATAAGAAGTTAGAAGATACCATGAGTGCGATGGTACGAGCTACTATCGGAAGAAAAGCTTCTACCATTGTTTTGGTTATAGCTATTATTCTATTCATTATATCTGAGATTATTATAGAGCCTGTTATAGAAAACAATACGGACAATGAATATATAGGCTATATAGGCAAGGGAGCAATTGCCTTATTACTAAAACCAATAGATGTTATCGTAGAGCGTTATTTGATTAGGCAAAAAATGAAAGATCATTCCATAGAAACTGATTCTTAATCTATATTTCTTTCAATCATAGCCTTTAATTTTGCTATAGACTTACTTTCGCGCTCATCTACCACACCATCGGCATGAATGATCTCATACAAATCAGAGAAAATTTTATATTTCTTAGTGAAGCTTTCATCACTATGGTATTCAAAATTAGAAACTAGGACTTCCTCTACCTGGCTTTTCTTCATATCCAGAAATTCAGCCATAGCCTTTTCGAAAAGTATATTGTGCTCAAGCTCATCAGGATAAAGTTTCTTAAGCTTTTCAAGGATCAATTCAATCTCAGAGATATCGATATTCCCATCTGCATCGGCCATATAGATATACAGAAATAAAACAAAATCTTTAAACTCCTCGAAAATTTTAGCTTGGCTCATGTGGTTTTTTTGATGACCTCTAAAAATAAAAAAACCCTACTAAAAGCAGGGTTTTTCTATCAATAATTATTTCGGAATTACATCATTCCGCCCATACCACCTGGCATTCCGCCTGGCATTGGAGGTCCTCCTGCGCCTTCTTTTTCAGGCTCATCTGCAACAACGCATTCAGTTGTTAGCAATAATGAAGCAATAGAAGAAGCATTTTCAAGAGCAAGTCTTGTTACTTTAGTAGGGTCAATGATACCATCTTTTACCATGCTACCGTACACTCCAGTTCTGGCATTATAACCGAAATCACCTTTGCCTTCTCTTATTTTCTGAATAACTACAGAACCTTCTTGTCCTGCATTCTCAACAATTGTTCTTAAAGGAGCTTCAAGAGCTAGTCTTACAATGTTGATACCAGTTGCCTGATCTTCATTGTCAGTTGCTACTTTATCTAGTGAATCTATTGCTCTTACTAAAGCAACTCCACCACCAGCAACAACACCTTCTTGAACAGCAGCTCGTGTTGCGTGAAGTGCATCATCAACTCTGTCTTTTTTCTCTTTCATTTCAACTTCAGTAGCTGCACCAACATATATGATGGCTACACCACCAGAAAGTTTAGCTAACCTTTCCTGAAGTTTTTCCTTGTCGTAATCAGAAGTAGTAGACTCTACCTGTGCTTTAATTTGATTTACTCTACCCTCGATATCTTCTTTTTTACCAGCACCGTTAACGATGGTAGTATTGTCTTTATCAATCGTGATTTTCTCAGCAGTTCCTAAGTAATCAATAGTAGCGTTTTCTAATTTATAACCTCTTTCTTCAGAAATTACAGTACCACCGGTAAGAATAGCGATGTCTTCAAGCATTGCTTTTCTTCTATCTCCAAAGCCAGGAGCTTTTACAGCAGCAATTTTCAAAGAACCTCTGATTTTGTTTACAACTAATGTTGCCAGGGCTTCTCCTTCAACATCTTCTGCGATGATCAATAAAGGTTTTCCAGTTTGAGCAACTGCTTCCAATACAGGAAGTAATTCCTTCATATTACTTACTTTCTTATCATAAATAAGAATGTAAGGGGTTTCTAGGTCAGCGATCATTTTCTCTGTGTCGGTCACAAAGTAAGGAGAAAGGTAACCTCTGTCGAACTGCATACCTTCTACAGTTTTAACTTCAGTTTCAGTTCCTTTTGCTTCTTCAACAGTGATCACACCGTCTTTTCCAACTTTTTCCATTGCAGTAGCGATCATCTTACCAACTTCTTCATCGTTGTTGGCAGAAACAGAAGCTACCTGAGCAATCTCATCGTTATCTTTAATGTCTTTAGACTGAGATTTTAAGTTGCTTACAATCTCGATAACTGCTTTATCGATACCTCTTTTAAGATCCATTGGATTTGCACCAGCAGCCACGTTTTTAATTCCGTGCGCGAATATTGCCTGAGTAAGAACAGTTGCAGTAGTGGTTCCATCACCAGCGTCATCTGCAGTTTTAGAAGCGACTTCTTTCACAAGCTGAGCACCCATATTCTCAATTGGTTCTCTTAGTTCGATTTCTTTCGCTACTGAAACACCATCTTTAGTGACTGTAGGAGCTCCGAATTTCTTATCTAGAATTACATTTCGTCCTTTAGGACCTAATGTTACCTTCACGGCATCAGCTAAGGTATCAACACCTTTTTTAAGCTGATCTCTAGCATCTGTGTTAAAGAATAAATCTTTAGCCATTTCTGTATTATTTTTAGATTAAATTAAAATTGAATTAAAGGATTGATTATACGATTCCGTAAATATCTGACTCCTTCATAATCAAATATTCTTTGCCATCAATACTGACCTCGGTACCGGCGTATTTACCATAAAGTACGCTATCGCCGATCTTCAAGTTCAAAGGCTCATCTTTTTTGCCAGTTCCTACGGCCACAACCTCACCTTTCTGAGGCTTCTCTTTAGCTGTATCGGGAATAATGATTCCAGAAGCAGTTTTTTCTTCTGCCGCAGCAGGTTCTACAAGAACTCTGTCTGCCAAAGGTTTAAATGATACTGTTGACATTTGTTTTAAACGTTTTTGATTTATTAACAATTAATAATTCTTTGCTCTCAGTTCTTATGCCAGGTTCCATTTTGTCAGTGTTTTCTAAGAAAAATGTAGTTATGAATGAAAAATTGTCAGTTTAAGCAGTATGACAATTTTTCATCGTTGACTCTATACTGACAAATTGCTATATTCTTTGTCAATACCTAACAAACTACTATGGCAGAATTACAAAACGACTGGATAACCAATGGATTGATAGACTTTGAATATAAGAAGTATGTTCTTATGGCTTATCTAAAAAAAATCCGCGAGTCTTTTATTGAACTGAAGTTATACCCTTTCTTAAGTGATCTGCTCTTTCATTACAACAACATTAAGCTTATTCAACAGAATAAATCATTGATGTATAATCATTTTCCTAAAGAACTAACGGGTGCAGATCTGAATAAGCTACGACTCACTTATCAAAAAATCATTGAAGATGATGAGGTAATGAAGGAAATTGAACAAATACTGGAATTCGCAGCTCCGAAAATTAAGGAAGCTGTTGATGAGGGCAAAGAGATATTTGACTATGCCGAAGACAATCTGGAAATATCACCCATTGGACTTATGCCAATCTATATCAATGAGGGTTATATATTTATTGAAACGAAAAGAAAGAAACCTGTTAATGTATATCGTTATCAGGTGAGTGTTTTTGAAAACTCAAAAGAGAAATACAAGGGAGTGAACTTCACCTTTATTGAAAATAAGGCGAAAAGCTCTTTTGAAACCTATGAAAATGTAAAAATGGAACTCGTCAGAAAATATAAAGAGTTACCTAATCCAGCTACTTACTTAGTGGAATGTAAATCTGAAATGCCATATCATTCCACTGTGATGCCCGTAGCGAAAAGGATGTTTATGAGGCATATTAGTAGTAGTTAACCTTTTAAAAAAACTTTGAGAATGAAAAAGGCCCTTGTCAAATCTAACAAGGGCTTTTTTTACTCCAACCCTATCTGAATATACTCGAGTGGATCTATCGCATTTGGTGGGTTAGTACTAATCTGGAAGATGGCATCGTTAAAATCATTGTCTCCATTTGGCACTACAATATCTTCAAAGCAGATGACAGTCGCATTACATCCGGGACTATGGAAAATCAGACTCTGCTGTTTCTCATTAACGTTGAATTCCTGATTTGTATGCTGAGTGTAAATTCCATCTGTAATTTTTCCTTTCCAGCCATTCGATATCAGGAAGAATCCAATAGTCATTCCGGCTTCAAAACTTCCTAACAGCTTCATGGTGTTTCCTGGAATCAGTTCTCCTCCCGAACGTTCTGCAGAAGCATTGGGGAAGATTACTACTTTATCAAGTTCATCCTCAGATTGTGGTTCATCGTCAGCTTCGTAGGCATAATAGCCCAGAATATTCTTATAGCCAGCACCTTCCCTTAAGAAGGTTACAAATACTTCAGCATCCTCTGTAAGTGTAATATTCTTCTTTTCGAATTCAAAGTATTCCGGATGGCTGGCAACTGCATTCTGTCTTTCGGGAAGTGCCTCGCTAAAAATTGTTGGAAGGAGCTCGGGGCATATGACGATATCATCTTCCAACCCTTCTGGTGTTCCCTGACTGTTGTAAGTAGTAATTGATGCGTATGGAGCCTTGGGTATTTTCTTCAGGATATGAAAGCCGCCTTCACCCTTTGCTACAAACAGGTAATCGTTTCTTGCTTTTACAAAATTTACGGAGGCCGGCTGTTCTTCAAGGTCCCAGAAAAAGACCGGGTCTATATCGTTACTCTCGGGATACTCGGCGACAGCCAGACCATCAGCACCATTGGCAATATAAATGAAGTCCTCATCAAGAGTTACTCCATTGGTATTTCCCGCGACAAGCATCGTTCCCTTTGATTCCTTTAATATAGCGCCATTGGTAAAATCGAATGATTTCAAGCCATCAGCCCCCATGGACACATAAACCTCCTGACTGTTTAATGGAGAGATTTCCATGGTTGACTTCCCCCTGTAGGCTCTTTCTACATTATTATGAACGATAGATCCAATGTTATAACTCTGTGGCGACATGAAGTTGGACATTAGCCCAACTTCAAGTTTTGCCACATCACCCGTAATCAAGGAAACGTAATAATCAGAGCCCAGCGTATTTGTTGTTACTGCATACTTGGCATCACTCTGTTCCATAACCTGTTCGACATCGAAAGTATTTTCATCAATCAGGAAAGTTCCTCCGAATGTCTTTCCTGCAGTTACAATCATTTTCCCATTCAGGACATCTATGGCATTTGCTGAAGCACTCACGGCACCATCCAGTGAATTGGAAAGATTCATACGATTGATCTGACTCCCAAAGATATTACCCAAAATATCAACCTGATACACTGTAGCACCGTGTACTCGATTGGATGCAGCAAGATAAACTTTTGCCTGTCCGTCATTTTTATAGGTCAGAGCATTCAGGTCAGCTTCCAGAAAACTAATCTGGCTTTGTAATATCGGATTGTAAGGATCGGATAGATCCAGTATTTCCGTGGCACCAAGGTGCTGATCGCCCTGCTTATGATAACTTACATAAGCTTTGTTATCATCAACTTCAAAATGAGTAGCACTTAACTTCACTCCTGAAACTTGAGGTGATTCTACTGATGCAATATGATGCCAGTAAAAATCAATTTGTGACGGTGATGAAGAGCTTGTTCTCCCATTGGCCGCATAGTCCTCATTAAACCTCATTTTAACGGTCCTGTTTATCAGGTGTATCCTTTGAGATAACTGGGCCGAATTTGAATTGATCACAAACTCGCTTTCCACCTTTTCAAAACTCTGATCAATCGAATTAATCGGATCATCTGTCTGGCAGGCCGATACGATTATGACTAATAACATCTGATAAAAACTGTTTTTCATGATTTTAGGATTTTATGTTTCGAATTATTGTTTGCTGAATTGACCGTAAGGCGGTTCTTCCATAAGGATGATTTACACCTTTATGATTTTGGAAGCTATGATTTCGTTATGCTCATTTTTAAGGACAAGAAGATGTACCCTGTTTCGCTTACCTATTTGAAATTTCACTGAAGGATTGTCTACAGTTACTCCAATTCTTCTCCTTCTAACAAGTCTACCATGCCTGTCAAAAGCTTCCAGACTTCCATTTAGGAGTTCCCCGCTTTCAAGATTAAGTATGGACAGATTAAGGCTGCATTTAGCGAGTGGACAGCGAGCAACAGCTAATAAAATCTCCGGTTTTTCGAAGGGGACATAGATGCCTTGAATCTGCTGTTCAACAGTTCCATCAGCTTTCCTGTAAATCAGTTTGTAAAAATTGAAGCCCTGTAGCGGGTCCGAATCTTTCCATGCCAGCTTTTGGTCAAGTAATACTTTTTTGCATTCAAGCTTAATGAAATTATAAGAGGTCTCTCCCCGCTCAACAGAAATCAATTCCGGTTTATCGTACTGTCCTTTGGAAGTAATTAGAACACCATTACCTTTTAATCCAATCTTAAATTCTGTGCAGAAGGCATTAGACCCTTTAATACACAATATCAGAGATAAAACCGCTATCCAGTATTTAAAATGCTGTCTCATAACTTTTAATTTTAATCAAATGTATAAGTCATTGAGGATCAATTATTTTATACTCGTTAGGAGGAAGATTGCAGGGGTTGAACTGTTGGGCTGACCCGTTAACTGGTAAAAACTATAAACCGTACCTTTTTGCCATCCTGGATGACTTTTCAGGATTCCATGGGTCGTTAAAAGATTCTTTCAGAAAGAATTCCTTGTAATAGGCAATGGTACGAACAATGCGCAGGTAAAGGCCTGTATAAAGAGTCATTAACGGTAACACATTCCAAAGCTGTAGCTCTTCTTTCCTGCGTTCGGAAAAAATATATGCTGAAAGCATCTGGACATAACTTACTGTCATATAAAGCACAATGTTCATGGGGATAATAAATCTCAGCAGACTGAAATGATTGGCATACATGTCTATTGTGTAAATCCAGAAGGTAATGTCCAGAATAACATTGTAAAATACGTTCTCGGAAAGGGAAATAAAATTAAGCCAGTTGAAGCCTTTATGAGGAGTGTAAACGTCATTGTGTTTCCTGACCCTGAAACGTATAATTGATTTATCCCACCTTAACCTCTGCTTCGTTAACTTTTTAAATTTGTCCGGAGCATTGGTAAGGCATACTGCGGATGGTTCGAAGTGAATTTTATATCCTGATTTTCGGATCTTCACCGTGATATCGCCATCAAGTCCGGGCCCTATATCCCACCCTCCGATTGATTTCAGTATATCCGGTTTAAAAGCTCCAAAAGCTCCTGAAACGATTTTATAAATCCCAAGATAAGAAGTCACAATCCTCCCAATGGAAATTGTTTTTAAGTATTCTACAGCCTGAAGCCTTGCACAGAGACTATCTTTGTAATTCCTTACCTTAACATTACCACCTACTGCACCTATCCTGTCATCCAGATAAAATGGTATAACTGAATTCTCAATAGCATCCCTATCAAAAGAACAGTCTGCATCGAGGTGAACGATATATTTCCCCCTGCAAAACTGCAACGCGGTATTGGCTGCTGAAGCTTTTCCCCCTCGCATGTCGTTTCGGATGAACCTGGTAATCATACCGCTTTTTTCAAGACTTCGTCCAATCATGGGTGTATTGTCATCGGAACCATCATCTACAACAATAAGCTCAAGGTTCTGGTAGGTTTGCTCATTTAGCGACTTAACCAGTTTGTAAATGTGTTTTCCTTCGTTTTTTCCAGGAACTATGATCGAAATCAATGGGTTCTCAATCTGAAGAGCCTGCCTCGCGGTATTCCATTTCTGGCTCCTGACATCCCTTTTCCACCAGAATAAAAATGCAATAATATAGTCGAGTATAATATACCTGGTAAACTCGAACATAAGGAAGTACCAGAAAACCCTCATGAATTTTAAAGGGCCCGCCTGATACCAGTAATTTATAAATTCAGGGAGAAGATGCTCCATCAAATTTCATTCAGGAGCTGTTCGTTGAGTAACTCCATTGAAGAGCCAATCAGGTTGTCGTTATTGGAAAAGTTATCAGAAAGTAACTTGTTCAGGTTGACTTCTATCAGGTTTCTCAATTCGATGGCTGTATTCTCTTTATAGTCAGCTAACAGCACTTGGTAATGATTGAATCGTTTAGCCGAAACGGCATCAGAGCCTGGTAAATAACTGTTAATTATCTTTTCAATTTCTGCTTTCAGTGCCTCTTTTGTCCGATTATCAAATTTTCCAAATAGCGCAGTGCTAACTTTATATTCCAGAAGGTAGCTTTTAATGTTTCTGCTCTTGATACGCTCTACTTCCTGCTTACATAAAATTTTAAACAGGAAAGGAGATAAGTTTTCGGTGCTGTTATCCTCCGCTGGGGACTGATTCCCATATTTTGCAAATTCCTCTCCTTTAGCCGTTAAGCCATACTCTCTGATCACAGCTTCCTGAAGTTCATCCAGATTCTGCTCAGTCTGGCAGTCCATACAAAAAGCAATCATTTCTGGCTCCTGAAACTGATTTTGGCAGCAATTGCAGGTGTAAACTGAAGACGGCTTATCATAATCAATCCCTATATGCCGCATTTTACGGTCACATTTAGGGCACTGCATCTCTCCATTTTTAAAAAATGTTTCTTCTTCTGCCACGTGAGCACACACAAAGTGATGAATCAGGTCTTTTGGTGTAATGTCGAGAGAATGGCAGGATGGACAGGTCTCCCTGAAATTAAGGTAATTGCCTTTACAGCTTTTGCATTGATGGATCTTGTCGTGCGTTTTACCTGTTAAATAACCTTTCTCTTCTGCTTTAGCAAGTATGTCCAGGACATCATGCTGTTTTTTAATATCCACATAAGAATCCAGAAAAGGAAAAAGGTATCCTATGGAAGACAACCTGTTGTTATAGGGTTTTAACAGTATATTTCTGGTAAACAGATACTGAGTAAGCCGGGTCATTGAGTGGTTATTGTTTAGAGAGGCTCCCTGATACTGAATCATCTGGAGTCTTTCATGAATCGATTTGATCTTCTGATAGTCTTTCTGAGCTCCCGAAAAGTACCCATCTGTCAAGCGGTCAGTTAAACCTGGGTCATTGTGAAAAATCGGTTTTAATGCAAGTACCACTTCTTGATGCCTTCTGACAGCACTACAGATAGAAGAAACAAATGAAGGGTTGTCAATCACTAGGGCGTCACAAGAATTCAATTCCTCCCAAACTACTTCTTCGGCACTTGAAATTCTTGCAAAAGAAAGGCCTTCCTTTTGAAACGACTTTTCTGAACCCTGTATGTTAACAACCCTTAGCATTACTAAACAATCAAACTAAAACCCAATTAAAGTGTGATGTACTCTGCAAAATCCGGCTTCTCGACCAGTAACCTTTTCAGGTCAACGATAATTGCATTTTCTTTTGCAATATGTTTGAAGTATTCGTTTCCAAACATTTGAAACTGTTTATGAGCTACTGCCATTACAACAACATCATAGTCCATATCAGGCGTTGTTTTAAGCTCAATGCCGTATTCTTCTTTTACTTCTTCGGGTGATGCGTGTGGGTCGATTACATCAATCTGCATTCCAAACTGCTGCAATCCGCTTACCAGATCGGCTACTTTGGAGTTTCTGATATCGCTTACATCCTCCTTAAAAGTGATACCCTTTACCAGGACCTTTGCCTGAGAAGGCTCCAGTTCCCTGCCTAAAAGTTTCGAGTGAATGTTTTTAGCTATCCAATATGGCATATCATCATTAATTTCTCTGGAAGAGGATATCACTTTTGGATCTACTCCAACAGATCTGGCTTTGTCGATCAGATAATATGGATCTACACCTATACAGTGACCTCCTACCAGTCCGGGAAAGAAGTTCAGGAAATTCCATTTAGTACCCGCAGCCTCCAGTACGTCGAATGTATTAATATCAAGTTTTTCGAAAATGACAGAAAGCTCATTCATCAATGCAATATTCACATCGCGTTGAGTGTTCTCCACCACTTTGGCAGCCTCTGCTACTTTAATCGTAGAAGCTTTGTGTATACCGGCTTCAATAACATGTCCGTATACATCAGCAATCTGTTCCAAAGATCCTTCATCACATCCCGAAACAATCTTTTTGATCTTCGTTATGGTGTTTTTCTTATCCCCGGGATTGATACGCTCGGGAGAGTAACCTACTTTAAAATCCGTTCCGTATTTCAGTCCTGACAGTTCTTCCAGAATGGGTACACATACTTCTTCCGTACAACCCGGATATACTGTTGACTCAAATATCACATAGTCTCCTTTTTTCAGAAACTGACCTACAGTTCTGGTAGCTGATTTCAGAATGCTCAGGTCAGGTTCATTCTTATCATTTATGGGTGTCGGAACAGCCACAACAAAGAATTTCGCCCTTATTAAATGCCTTCCGAAATGGGTGAAACTAATGTTTTTATTAGAAAAAGCGCTCTTGTGCAATTCATTGGAAGGGTCTATATGATTCTTCATTAACCTAACCCTCTTTTCGTTAACGTCGAATCCGATGACTGAAAAGTCGTTCGCAAATTCCAGTGCAAGAGGTAAGCCCACATATCCCAATCCTACCACAGCCAGTTTAGCTTCTTTTCGAAGAAGCTCTCCATAAATTCCATCTTCTTCAGGTTTCCCGAATTGACCTGAACTATAAAAGTCGTTTTGTAATGCTGCTGTCTGTCTCATAATTATTTTCTTAATGATTTAAATTTCTTTTGATGATATAAATGTATTCTGAAGTGTTCTTCCGGCTCGATATTTTCGGTGGCTGGTCAAAAGTGAGGGTTGAATGACTGAACTGATGGGGTCAGAAGAATCAGTTAATATTAGACAGGTTATTACTTTACATCACACACCCCTAGCCCTTATCAAGAGGGGAAAAGTACAACCGTCAATCTAAACGTGACTACAATCAAACTGTCAACGTATGTCAGGATCAAGTATCTTTAACTGTAAATCTGTTTTAAGACGATACAAGAGATGTGTTCCTTTAAAATCTCCGTTTCCTTACCACCACATCCATCTTAAAAAACTTGCGCCAGCTCCTTAGGTCGTCGCTTTCTACAGGAATAATCTCCGCCAGTATGCTTCGCTCTGTTGGCTCGTATTTCTTTTGAAACTCGGCTGGAAGGGCAAAAGTAGCAATGCTAAACTGTTTGATTCTTCCCTTCCCTCTGGACCCGTCCGGGAATTTGACCATTACAAAATCACCCTCCGAAATCTCATCGATGTATTTTTGGCTGAAGTACGCTTTGATGGAAATTTTATCGGCTCTGTGGATGACCATCACATTTTCACCTTCATAACATACTTCGTTAGGTTCAGTATCAATTCTACCTACAATTCCATTTATTGGAGAAGTGTATTGTACTTGTGAAACGTTGGAACTAAACTGCCCGGTGTTTGGATCCACAAACCGACTTTCAAGTAATTCAAGCTTAGCCAGCTGTCTTTTGGATGCGCTAAATTCCCGGTTGAGTAGATCAATACGGTTTTGCGTATTCCTTTCTAAGGAAGTCGTTTCCTGATATTTGACTAGAGGAGTAATATCGAGTACTACCTGCTGTGCAGTAGCCTTTTTGATGTTTCGCTGTTCTTCCAAAGTTTCACTAAGGATGGCCAGTTCGTGTTTGATCATTTCCACTCTGGCCTGTACCTGAAGTTTCTCACGAAGTATCCAATCCCGCTGACCAACTGAGTTAACCTGATAAGATCCATTCGAATCGAACAGGCGATCGGTATAAGTAAATAACGTATCTCCTTTCTTTATAAGGTCTCCTTCCATAAAATGAAGATTCCGAACCCGTACATCATCCGTGAACTGAATATCAAGATTCTCCATAAAAACCTGTCCATCGGCCTGAATAAAAGCCAGTTTCAGAAAAAAGTGTCTGGAAACAAAAAACACAACCAAAATGATAGCACCTATAAATATGATTCTATCCCAGTTGATCTTTTTCTTGAGAGGAGGTGGCTCTTTTAGTGTTCTTATAATCGCCTTTTGTTTGTTGTATGCGAACTTTCTCATAACTGCCTTTTTAATGATGCTAACTCAAGTCTCTCCAGAGACTTCCAGTCTTCCAGAATAATTTCAGAGCTCATGGAAGAGACTCCCTGAATAAAAGCCTCAAGCGACCATAGATCCTCGAAATCGGAAACGGGTACTAAAAGGTTCTTCATATCTTTCAGAGGTTTGATGACCACGTCCTCCGTAATCTCTTTTAATTCCAGATCGGAATAAATTATCACAATATCGTTCAGCCTGATGTACGAATTCAGGAAGTTGTAAGAGTTCGGAAGTGAATTTAAAACCAGACTTTTAATGGTTTTACCTTCCTTTTCGAAGGTCATCGGTTCAGAAAATTGATTGAGGCTACTATGCCCTGAAAGAGTGTAGATTTTAAGCAGCTTTAAATACAGTTTCTGTTTAATATCCAGCGAGGCTAAAACCAGCTCGGAATGATTTTCGAGGTGCTGAATTAAGGGTAACGGGCTGGATATAAAATTTTCAATCTCAAGCTTAACGGAATCTATCGTTATTTTGTATTCCATAGTCTCTATCTTTTTTGAATTCTCGGTGAACTGATTGAGTGTATATCGGTATTCATAGAAATGATTCATCAATTCCTTCTCCCGATTCTTTTCCTGAAATTCAAGCTGCTGTTCCAGCTTCTTGTATTCGAGCTCGTAGATCTTTCTGTTCCCATTCATTTTGAAAGTTACCGGGAGACTTAGGGAGGCTCCTATACTGGGGTATTTTCTATTTCCCAAATCCTGACTCAAACGGCTGTAGTTATAACGTGCAAAAACTTTGAAATCAATTAGATTGTCATCTTTTTGCCTATAAATCAGTTCTTCTGCAAAGAGCTTCTTCTTTTCTTCATTAATGTTTCCAGCGGGATTGTTTTCTAACAGTAAACCCAGATCAATATCAAGAACAGGAAGTGCATATCGTTTCACCGATGATAATGTATCCAGCCATTCAAAACTGAATTTCATAGAGCTGTTGTAAGCTTTGAAGCTTGCCAGATGATCTTTACTCTTCTTATACTTTTGCTCTAGAAGCAGTATTTCGGCTTTCGGTGCCAAATGACTGGCTTCCAGTTTTTGGTATAATCCAATTAAGTTTTCAAGAAAATCGATCCTTCCCTCCAGTGCAGTTTGTTTTTCTTCATTCAAAAAGTAGATGAAAAGATTATACAGAAAGAAGTAATTCTCCTGCCGCTGTACCTCCCTAAACTCCAGTTCATAGATCAGCTTATCATTTTCAATAGATTTACTTTTTAACCGGTTTGACCTGTAGCCGTTCCCAAGTATGTTCCATTCCAGTCCTAAGCTTGCTCTGGTTGCCGTGAATGTCCTCGTTTCGTCCTCGAATCCGCCTCCCAGATTTTCCTGCGCACTTGCCGATAGCCTAAGTCCAACATTGGAATGAAGCTTTCTCAGTTCTTCATCAAAAATTTCTTTCTGGTAGTTTTCCCTGATTACGAAATTCGTTGCCAGAAGCGCATCGATGTTCCGGACGGAAGCTACCGGTTTCTCATTTATGGAAATCTGATTCTCCTTCAGTAGTGAATATATTTCCTGAAGTGCGACAGAATTAATTTGTGCCTGAACACAGGATGTAATGAATACAAAAGCCGATATGATTTTGATCTTAAGCATACCCGAAAGTAGTTCTGAGCAGTTGGGAAGAAGTTATTATTCGATAACTGACAGATTCAGGGGGTTAACTGGAAGAATCAATTCGGTACTCTTAAAACATTATTAAACTGGTTAATCTCCGGTAAACCGGATAATACAACCATTCAACGTCCCAAAGGTGTCAGTAAGCTAAAAAATGTCTTTATAGGGTAGAAAGACATGACTTTTGAGAAAAAATAAATCAAAAAGTTATGTGTGGAATAGTAGGATATTTAGGAAAAAAAGAAGCCTGTTCATTGATCATGGAAGGGTTGAAAGCTTTGGAATACCGGGGATACGATAGCTCGGGAATCGCATTATTAAACAATTCTGAACTTAACATTTATAAAAAGAAAGGAAAGGTTAATGATCTGGAAAAGTCGTTAACCGGAAAAGACCTTAGTGGTAGTATCGGTATTGGACATACGCGCTGGGCTACTCACGGAAAAGCCACCGATCAAAACGCTCACCCTCACGATAGTGGAAGTGGTAATCTGGCTATCATTCATAACGGGATTATCGAAAACTATAAGGTGCTTAAGGAAGAGTTAACATCAAGGGGACATCTATTCAAATCAGATACCGATAGCGAAGTACTTGTTCACCTGATTGAAGAAATCAAAATTGAAAATGCCTGCCCACTGGAAAAAGCTGTACAGCAGGCCCTTTTAAGGGTTGAAGGTGCTTACGCCATCATTGTGATGTCTAAAGACGACCCGGAAAAGCTGGTGGCAGCCAGAAAAGGGAGTCCTTTGGCCATCGGCTTCAGTCAGGATCAATATTTTATAGCATCCGATATCCTTGCAATGGGTGGAGTAGTTGATCGTGTAATCTATTTGGAGGATGAGGAAATAGCCGTTTGCAGATCTGAAAAAGATATTAAAATTAAAACCATAGAAGACATCCCGGTTACTCCGCACATTGAATCTCTGGACTCCAGCATCGATATCAGAGATAAAATGGGATACGATCACTATATGCTCAAAGAAATTTTCGAGCAGCCCAAATCTATTGAAGACTGTCTTAGAGGAAGGCTTAACCTCAAAGAAAACGAGATCAATCTTTCAAGTATCGATCAGCATATGGACAAGTTTTTGAATGTACGCAGGATCATCATTATATCGTGCGGTACTTCGTGGCACGCAGGACTGGTTGGAGAATATCTGTTTGAGAAATATGCTAAAATATCAGTAGAAGTTGAATATGCTTCCGAGTTCAGATATCGGGATCCTATCATTAATAAAGATGATATTGTGATCGCCATCTCTCAATCAGGTGAAACTGCCGATACCTTAGCAGCACTTTCTATGGCCAAAGAAGCAGGGGCCTTTACTTTTGGAATTTGTAATGTGGTAGGTTCTTCTATTGATCGGGTAACTGATGCCGGATTGCACACAAGAGCCGGTGCCGAAATAGGTGTTGCTTCGACGAAAGCTTTTACCACTCAAATAACTGTTCTTTCCCTGATGGCTTTAAAACTTGCCATCGAAAAGAACCTGATTAACTGTGAAGACAGGCAACTCTTTTTAGCTGAACTTGGGGAACTTCCCAATACCGTAGCAAAGGCTATGGATTGCAAGCTTTTGACTGAAACTATTGCCGAAAAGCTATTGCATGCACAAGATATTCTGTATTTGGGAAGAAATATAAATTTCCCTATTGCCCTTGAAGGAGCACTCAAGATGAAAGAGCTATCATATATACACGCAGAAGGGTATCCTGCTGCCGAAATGAAGCACGGCCCAATCGCTTTACTCGATCAGGATCTGCCTGTTGTAGTTATCGCCAACAATAAGGAAAACCGATCTAAAATTATAAGTAATATTCAGGAGGTAAAATCGAGAAATGCTCAGGTTATTGCTATAACACATGAGGGAGACAACTCTTTAAATGATCTATGCGATTATGTTATTCCAGTACCTGATGTTCCAGATTTTCTTTCTCCTTTTGTGTCGGTAATACCTTTACAGTTTCTTTCATACCATCTGGCTCATAAACTTGGAAAGGATGTTGACCAGCCAAGAAACCTGGCCAAGTCCGTAACTGTAGAATGATAATAAAATCTTCAAGAAAAGAAGAGGCTGTCTTAAAAGTCATCGCAATGGAAAAGGGGACTGGGAACTTATATGGGTTTAATAAGAAGAATCCCCAGGTTCCCTGCGCCCGGTTTCATGTAAATCATAATAAAAGATTTCGGTTCCATTGCATAGCCTTAAATCATCTGAATTCTACTCATTAAAGCTTCCTTGTTAGCTCTTGAAACGGGGATGATTTTCTTTTCGATCAAAAGGTTTGAATCTTCAATATCTACCACATGATCCATATTAACAATGAAAGAGCGATGTACTTTCAGAAATCGGGATTGAGTAAGTTTTTCTTCTACGTTTCTAAGAGTGGTATGCACTACGTAACTTTTAGTTTTGGTTTTGAAAACAGCATAATCACCTTTAGCTTCAATCCAGAGTATGTCCTCTTCATCCACCTTTACCAGTCGGTAATCCACTTTTAAATACAGATTCTTGTTAGCGGCTAGTGCTTCTGAATCTGTTGATTTCATCTCCTGAAACTTTTCGAAATTATTCATAGCAATTTCAATCGCTACCTGGATATCTTTCAACCCATAAGGTTTAACGACATAACCGTAAGGACTTTGTTCTTTTGCTCGCTCTATGGTTGCCGAATCTGCAAATGCCGTCGTGAAAATAAATGGTATATCGTATTTCTTCTGAATGATGCCTGCCAACTCTACCCCATCTTTATCTCCTTTGATCTGAATATCAAGTAATATCAGATCGGGACTGTTTTTGCTAAGCACTTCCAATGCTTCTTCAGCGGAAGTGGAAATGGCAACAGTGGAGTGACCAAGGCAATCCAGTATCTCCTGCAGGCTTTCTCCAATCAGTTTTTCATCTTCTACAATGTGAATGTTAAGCTGTTCCATATTTATACTTTTAATGATTTAGTTCAACTTTAAAAGTGACGCCACTTTTCTTTCTGTTTCTTACCGAGACTTCACCCTTATGCATGTCTACAAATTGCTTTACAATGGTTAAGCCAAGTCCGGTTCCGGAAATATCCGCTACATTTTTAGCACGGTAAAACGACTCAAAGAGATTAGAAATTTCATTTTCCGGTATACCTACTCCATGATCCGAGATTTCAATTACGGTTTTGTTTTGATTGAAATTTATACTGAGTTCCGGAGAAGGTTTTCCAATTGAATATTTAAAAGCGTTAGTTACGAGATTGGTTAAAACATGATGAAACAGATTGGTATCCAGTATCAATTTTCTACACTTACCTATTACCTCGACTTTTAATTCCCTGCCATCAGCACGATTTGAAAAGCAGTGGTCTTTAATTTCTTTAACCATCGATACAAGGTCTGTAGGTAGAGGATTGAACGGTATTTTACCAGATTCTATTCTTCCCAACAAGAGTATGTCATTCATTAAACTTGTCAGCCTGTCAATTTCAGAATCCATACGTCCGAAATTTCTGGAAACTTTAGTCTTTAGCTCTCCATCAATATTTTCAAGATGAAATGAGGCTAAATCTATATTCGTTTTTAAGGTGGTAAGAGGTGTTCTGAATTCATGTGAGGTCATCGATACGAATCGGGATTTCAGCTCATTCAGCTCTTTTTCTTTGGCTAATGACTTTTCAAGGTTTCTTTCCAGTCTCTTTCTTAAAGAGATATCGAGGTGTATGCCAATAGACCCTTTTACATTTCCATTTATATCGTAGAGAGGTGCCCCACTAATGAGCATCCACGTTTCTTTTCCATTTTTCCTCTTTACCCTGATTTCATAAACTCCGGCATTTCCACTTTCCCGTTCGGCATTCTGCTTTTTCATCTCTTTAGCAGAATCCTCATCCAATAGAATGCTACTTGCATTCTTTCCTGTGATTTCGTCCAGTTCGTAGCCCGTCATTTCACAAAAAGAGGGGTTGGCGTAGTTTATATTTTCATCATTATCCACCTCCAAAAGACCGAGATTCATATTGTTGATGATGTTTCGGTATTTCTTTTCGCTTCGTTTTAGCTGTTCATTGGCCAGTTTTTGTTCGGTGATATCACGAACGAACGAACTGAAATAATACCTGCCATTGATCTTTAGAGGAGATATGGTCAATTCTATCGGAAATTCTTCACCATTTTTTCTGAGTCCTGTAATCTCAATCCTCTTATTCAGGACAGGGCCTTCACCTGTTTTCATAAAATGCTCCATACCCCTATCGTGCATGGTACGCATTTGAGTTGGAATTATGGTCTCGGAAAGCTTTTTCCCAATAGCTTCCTCCTGCGTAAAGCCAAAAATATCAGTAGCTCTATTGTTCCATTCTCTAATGATCCCGGCTTCATTAATGGTAATTATGGCATCCAGAGAAGAGTTGATAATGGCTCTTAGCTTTTCTTCACTTTCCTCCAGTCTAACCTGAGCGATCTGTTCGCTTTCAGTCACTATAGCCATTTTGATCTGAAGAGAAACAAGATTTGCAATCGTAGTAATGGACTCCAGATGTTCCTTAGTAAAAAAATTCTTTTTTGAATGTTCCGTATCGATTACACCAATAACTTCATCATCGGCTATGATCGGAACGGCCAGCTCAGACAGTCTTGGAATATCATCCACAATATATCTTGGGTCGACAGACGTATCCGCAACAATCTCTGCTTTACCATATTTAGCAACGCTACCTACAATACCCTCTCCTACTTTTATACGAAGAGGATTTTCTATTTCGCGAGATCTGGTATTCTTAAAACCATGCGCTGCTACCTGATATAGGTAATCTTTCTTTTTAATGTAAATGATGCAATCTTCAAAATCATAGTTCGAAATAAGTTCTTCGGTGATAACCCATGCAATATCTCTGAGATTATTCTTTCCCAGTACCGAAGAAGCAAATCGATTCACAGACTCCAGAAAAAGCTGCTTTTTAAGAAGCATTCTGTTTTTCTCTTCCAGTTCTTCTAGAGAGCGGCTTACATCGAGATGTATATTCAAGGTATGGACAAAATTGTTGCCCGGGCCGACCAGCATGTCGACGGGTGCGATGGTCTCCGTGCCGAGCGCCATGCCGCCCACGGCTTGCACGCCACCGAG
>JBCCDY010000022.1:0-72107 GCA_039030555.1 Bacteroidota bacterium | reverse complement strand
TAAGAGCGTAGCAGCTGGCCCAGCAGTTTGTTCCCAAAGATAGGAAGCAATAGAACCATCCGGGTCACTCGCAGCGCCGAATATGGTTACAGAGTTAGTGGGGAGTGTAATTGAAATATCATCACCAGCATTAGTAACAGGAGATTGGTTCACCATCTGAGGCTGTACAGTTACAATAACTTCATCTTCAGCTTGCCCACCCTCATCATCGGTAACTCTAATTCGGAAAGAATAATTTCCTTCCACCATATTCGAAACGGTAAGAGATGCTGTGTTTATGTTCGATAACGTTGAAGGTGGCCCACCGGATTTAGACCATAAAAAGGATTCTATTGTTCCATCTGGATCTGATGCTGTGCTATTAATAATTATACTATTAGTTGGTAAAACTATTGTTCTATTAGGACCTGCGTTTACTGTTGGAAACTCATTAATAGCCTCGGGGTTTACGACTACTCTTACATCATCAAAATCTGTAGCTCCATCGTCATCAAAAACCGAAATTCGGAAAATATATTCGCCCTCGGTTAAGTCATTAGCTGTTAGCGTAAGGTTATCTTCATTAATCAATGTGGCTATACTAGGCCCATCGTTTTGTTCCCATAAAATTGTAACAATAGATCCATCAGAGTCATTGGCAGTACCAGAAATATTTATAGAATTATTAGGTAAGGTTACTGAGAGATCCGGGCCAGCGTTAACAATTGGGCTTTGATTAGCAGGTTCATTTACTGTCACATTAACTTCATCTGCTGATATTGCTCCTGTGTTATCAGATGCGTTTAGTCTAAACGTATAAACACCAGCTATCAGGCCGGAAACAGACAAATTTAAAGTATTGTCGTCAGACAAAGTGGCGATATTAGGGCCATTAATCTGTTCCCAAAAAATAAGAGATATTGATCCATCAATATCAGAAGCAATTCCATTTAAGATAATAGAGCTTGTTGGTAATGTCAAAACCCGATTCACTCCAGCATTAACATTAGGAGGAATGTTAGCAGCATTTACAGTAACCTGGGAAACATCTGTATCAATTGCTCCATCATCATCGGTGACTGTAAACTCAAAACGGTATGTTCCTTCCACTAAATCATTAACAACTAGATTCTCAGTATTTTCTTGAGACAGGGTAGCTGGAGTTGGTCCAAAGATTTGATCCCAATCAAAACTAACTATTGTACCATCTGGGTCAATCCCTGATCCTGCTAAAGTAGTACTGTTAACAGGTAGCGTAATGGATATATCACTACCTGCATTGGCAGTTGGTGACTCATTAACTTCTTCAGGAGACACTGTTATTAAGACCTGATCTGAAGATTCTGCTCCTAAATTATCAACAACTCTTAACTCAAAAGTATATGATCCTGCTACAAGATTCGATGCTGTTAACATTGACGTATTTTCATTTGAAAGAGTTGAAGTAGGGCCAGAGAGCTTTACCCAATTAAATGAGACTATGCTTCCATCAGGATCATTAGCTGTTCCATTTATAGTTACATTATTAGTCGGTAGCGAAATAAAAATATCGTCACCTGCACTTACCACTGGGGGAACATTAGGTTGTGGTCCTACAGTCACGGTAACTTCGTCGTTGTTCGTAGCACCATCATTATCCGTAACGATCAAATTAAATAAATATACGCCTTCAGTAGTAAGGTTAGTTATAGTTGTTGTAGATAGGTTAGGATTAGAAATAGAAGAAATTACAGGACCATTTAGTTGCTCCCAAAGAAAATTTGAAATGATTCCATCAGGATCACTGCCAGATCCTATTAAAGTTGTTGAAGAAGTTGGAAGTGTAATAAAAACATTGGGACCAGCATCAGCAGCAGGAGATTGGTTTGCAGCAACAACAGTTACCCGCACTTCATCAGAATCTGAATCGCCATCATTGTCAGTAACGGTAAGGCTAAAAGTATAAACTCCCTGAACCATATTGGAAACAGAAAGTGTTGGTAAATCAGTGTTGATTAAAGTAGCAGTTGGCCCTGAGGTCTTCTCCCATAAATAGTTATCAACAGAACCATCGGAATCAGATCCTGAACCAATAAGATTAATGCTGTTTGTAGGTAAATTTATTTGCTGATCTACTCCAGCATCTGCACTAGGAGCCAGGTTATCAGCTTCAAGGACCGTGACAATCACTTCATCTGATGCGGAAGCCCCATCGTTATCAAAAACTACAAGCTCGAAAGTATAAGAACCAACTTCTAGGTTTGATAGAGCAAGATTGGGCGTATTAGCACCAGAAAGATCAGCGTTACCTCCTAGTACCTGAGACCATTGATAGGAAGCTACAGTGCCGTCCGGGTCGGAACCCGTGCCTGACAAGCTAAGGCTATTTGTAGGGAGCTTTATTTGTCTATCCGGTCCCGCATCAACATTTGGAGATTGGTTTGCAGCTACAACAGTTACCTGCACTTCATCAGAATCTGAATCGCCATCATTGTCAGTAACGGTAAGGCTAAAAGTATAAACTCCCTGAACCATATTGGAAACAGAAAGTGTCGGTAAATCAGTATTGGTTAAAGTAGCAGTTGGCCCTGAGGTCTTCTCCCATAAATAATTATCAACAGAACCATCGGAATCAGATCCTGAACCAATAAGGTTAACGCTGTTTGTGGGTAAATTTATTTGCTGATCTACTCCAGCATCTGCACTAGGAGCCAGGTTATCAGCTTCAAGGACTGTAACAATTACCTCATCAGAGGCTGAAGCCCCATCGTCATCAAAAACTACAAGCTCGAAAGTATATGAACCAACTTCTAGGTTTGATAGATTAAGATTGGGTGTATTATCACCAGAAAGATTAGCGCTACCTCCTAGTATTTGCGACCATTGATAGGAGGTAATTGTTCCATCTGGGTCTGAGCCAGAGCCTGATAAACTAAGACTATTTGTAGGAAGCTTTATTTGTCTGTCAGGTCCAGCACTAGCGTTTGGTGGCTGATTTGAAGCTAAGACAGTAATTTGCACCTCATCAGATGCAGATCCACCTCCATCGTCCTCGACTGTTAGTCGAAAAATGTATATTCCTTCAATAAGGCTATTCAAGGTTAAGATAGAGGTGTTTTCATTGACTAGAGTTGCTGTTGGCCCGGAGACCTTTTCCCATAAATAAGAGGTGATAGCCCCCGATGACGAAGCATTTCCAGTAATACCAATAGTGTTTTGGGGAAGTATAACCGTTTGGTCGGAACCAGCATCAACCGATATGGCACTCATACTTTGCATTTCGAGCCATTCGTATAAATTCGGGTCGTGTAGAGAATTATCTAGCCTATAGGCTCTATCCCATGAATTATGGCCAACGCCGGGATAAAGTGTTAAACGAACCTGAGGATCAATCGGTGGATCACATGCATTGATTGCATTGACCATTCGGATTGAAATATTTCGATTAATGGTTCTATCATTATCGCCATGAAATACCCAAATCGGTATATTTTCGTCTGCAATAACACATGCTAAACTAGGGGTGTTACCACTTCCTGCAATGGGAGCAGCAGCAGCGATTTTTTGCGGAAAATTCTGTAAATACCCCCAAACACCACCACCTCCAAGACTTAAGCCCGTTAAATATATTCTGTTTTCGTCTACTCTGTATACATTTTTCGCATGCTCAATTACTCTATCTACATCTTGAGGTCTCCAATTCCCCCTGAAATCTACAAGTTGAGGTGATACGACGATGAACGGAAAATCATTACCATCTCTGATTTGATCTGGCGGACCATTCCTAAGAACTCTATTCAATTGAGACCCATCGGCCGGCCCTCTTTCTCCTATTCCATGTAAAAAAACTAGTAGTGGATAACTATCTGTATTAGTATTATAACCAGGGGGTAAGTATTCCCAATACCATATATTCCCAAGATCAGTTTGTCTTGCCGTTTGATTTTGGGCTAAAAGATCACTAGAAACGAAAAAAACTATTATTTGCGAAAGTATAAAAAGCAGGTAAGGCAACGTCTTCATTGTAAAAAGGTGTTATAGGGCCTTTACGTAAATTAGGTTTTTGTAAATTTAAGAAACATATTGATCTAAAGACCACTATTTGTTAAGATGAATTTAAAGTTCGATTATTTACATAGTTTAACAGACTACAATTTGAAAGTAAGACAATAAATATTACCACCAAGTACTCCAAATTCCTTTTCATCAACAATGAATATTTTATTGTCTGAATTTCCAAAACTAATACCGGCTTTGTGAGAAAAATGATTTAGGTCAATTTGGTAAAACTTAGCTTTGGTAAAACTTGAATTATTAAAATCCGTCAGTAATAGTATTTTAGAGTGAAACAATAAAGCAATTACCTTTTTTGAAGGTGATATAGCTGCTCCGGTAATCCAGTTTGAGATCATATTTCCTTTACTAAGTTCAAAAGACTCAACTTTTTTAGCTACGTACTCTCCTGAAATACTTGGTAAGGAATAAATGTTTATTTCTGAATTAAAAGGTTCAGTCCTGTTTTTTGTAAAAAGATACAATGAATCATTAAAAAAAATCATCGCATCTACATCATAATTCATATTTGCTTTTGTGGGAGGGAATTCATTCTGATCCTCATATTTATAGTTTATTATTTCAGGGGAAACAACAGACTTTTCATAAGTAAAAGGATCTTTGAGTTTTAATATCTTAAGATTTTTTCTGTCGTTTTTGTTATTGCCAAAAGAGCCCACATATAAGTTGTTTTCATTATCTGTGGCCAGATCTTCCCAACCGGAATTTTTACTCCCGAGATGTATTGCTTTGACAGAGTTCCCAATTGAATCAATACCATAAATTACAGGTAGCCCATCATCATTATGAGTCCAAAAGGTGTTTTTTTTTGAGCTTTTTTCTAAGCCGGAAGCTTCATCTATTTTCTTAGGGAGCTGCCCCGTTTGCTTAAATTTAAAATTACTCGAATCAACCTTGGTAATATTAAGGGTGATGACTTCTTGCGAAATCATATTATTACTAATGAAAAAGATTAAAAGACTAATGAAACTTTTAAAGGTTAAAAATTTCATCAATTTCTAAATTGGTTATAGACTTTAAGCCATTTTTCCGCAGTGTTATTCCAGCTAAACTCTTTTGATCTTTCCAGGCCTTTAGTCTTTAAGTTGTTATAAAGCTGACTGTCATCCAACAACTTTCTAACGGATTCATATATTGACTGAGGATTATATGGATTAACCAATAAAGCTGAATCACCTGCTACCTCTGGCATTGATGATACATTTGAGGTTACTACTGGGGTTCCACAACCCATGGACTCAAGAATTGGAAGGCCAAAACCTTCTCTTAAAGAGGGAAATAAGAAAATTTTAGCTGCACTATATATAAGCGGTAAGTCATTAGAAGGAAGGTAATCAAAACAATTAATTCTAGATATGAGGCTGGGATCATCTAGTTTTCGAGAAACACTTTTTACATACTCTTCACTTGTATCCAATAGAAAAAGATCAATATCATATCCGGAATTGATTAGCAAATGGAACGCACTTATTATATTTTTTGAATTCTTTCTAGGGTCTCTATTTCCTAGTGACAGAATGAAATCTTTTTTCAGCCCGTACTTACTTTTGACTTCTAAAAGCTTTTTCTCATCTTTTTCTTCTTTAAATTCTTTACCTACACCATTATGTATGGTTTGTATTCTATCGTTATCAAAATTGAAATAGTTGGTTATGTTTTGATTTTCCGAATCTGAAACGGTGCAAATCACATCACACTTATCTATAATTTTTGGAACATTCCATCGTCTATATAAATTTCCAAATCTTTGATACCAAGTACCTTTTGTATAAGATATTTCCTGTAAATAAATAATATCATGAAGGGTAAGTACAACTGGTGCGGTACATTTTAAAGGAGCAGTATTAGAAGTGCAATGAAGCACATCAATATCGTATTTTTTTACTGCTTTGGGCAAGGCTACCAACTCCCACCATGGATAAAGACTTTTCTCTATTTCTATTATCCTGAAATTTGGTGTTTCCTTTATAACGTCATTATTCTTGTTGGGACTAACAAAAATGAAATACTCATTTTTGTGATCTATTTCCTGTAAACCTTTTATGAGTTGGACAGCAGCTACATCCATTCCTCTTTTCTTTTTACGAAAAATACGTTGTGCTTCGATTCCAATTCTCATTTGATCAAATAAGCTGGTTTAGAAATATGTTCTTTAGGCTTATTACTTAGATTCCACGCTATAGCTTTTAAATATACTCTTAGATGATTGAACTCATTTTTCATCATCATTATGAGGATGTTTTTAGGGATAGAGACAAGAATATAAAATATTATCCAAAATAACTTAACCAAGCCTGAGGTGTTTCTTCTTAGGTATAATATCCTATTTCTATTTAGAAAATACGTTTTTAATGTTGAATTTTTTCCAGTGGACATTGATTCTTTATGGAAAACAGTTGAATGTCCTACAAACCATATGTTATATCCATGCTTTTTAATTGATTCTGCCCAGTCAACCTCTTCATAATATAAAAAAAAGACTTCCGGCATTAACCCTACCTTATTGAGAACTTTCCTCGATATCATCATCGCGGCACCATGAGGTAAATCAGTAAGGTATGATTTTGAAAAAAGTTCTGAATTATTCTGCTTAAATCCGATTCTTTTACTTCTTCCCGTAAAAGGGTTAATGTTTGTACTACCTGCATATTGTATTATTTCAGTACCATAATATACAAGCTTCGAACAAGCTAAACCTACGTCTTTCTTTTCTTGGAAAATATTGACTAGCGGCTCTAAAAAAGATCTGTCAACTTCAGTGTCATTATTAAGAAATAGTATAAAATCCCCATTTGACTTATTTATTCCAAGGTTATTTCCTCCCGAAAAGCCTAGATTCTCTTTGCTTAGAATTAGTGTTACATTGGGATATAGCTTCTTTAGAATAGAGGCATCTTCTGATGATGCATTGTCTACAACTATTATTTCGAAGTTGGGATAAGTTATTTTGTGTAAACTGTTAATACATTCTTCAGTAACCTTAGTCTGATTATAATTTATTGTTACAATTGAAACTAAGGGAGGCTTCATGACTTTTTATCCTTTTCAGTATTCGTTGAAGAACTATGAGGTGTATGTATGAATTTCTCGTTTGCACCCTTTAATCGAAAAAGAAGTCGCAACATTTTAATGAAAATTAGTGGAAGTGATAACAATGCTTTTATTAGATTTTTGTTAAAGTATTCCTTTGGGATTGCTAATATCATTCCTATAAACATTACAGAAAAGGCTACGAGCCAGTTTATCTTTAGTATTAAACTATTTATAGGTAGGGGTAAAATAAATACTATGGTAAAAATTGTAATAAGTCCTAAGTTTAATAACCTAGGAAGTTGGATATTTCTTAATATCGAGCTATTGAAAAAGGTAAGTTTCCCTTTAAAAAAAGATTTTATTCCTTCCCCAAAATACTTTTTTAAGTAGAAAAACTGACTCGAAATCCATCTCTTCCTTTGATTCTCAAATACCTGCGTTCTCTCAACTTTTTCGTCTAAAACAATCACATCACTGGCATAGTGAACCTTTATTCCAGAGTTAATTAGCTTCAATTCCAGTTCCCTATCGAATCCACCAATAGAATCCATTTCACTTAATAGAGATTTTAATATTCCATATTTGAAAGACATCCCAGAACCTTTCAATGTTGAAGATAACCTTAAATACGAGCTACCTTTACCATAAATATGATTATTTATCGCTTCGCTTAGCCCATCCAAAAATGACATTGTATTTGTTAGGTTTTTTGCAGCTCTACAACCTTGAATAGCCTTATAATGATATGTTTGATGTAACTGATTAAGCTTTTGTAAAAAATCAGCTTGCATTAAATTATCAGCATCGAGAATGACAGCATAATCAAAAAGATCTGCATCAATTTTATCTAGAGCATAATTCAGGGACTTAACCTTCGTGCTTTTTTCGAATTCGACATTGATAATTTCAATATCTAATTTCTTTAATCCTTCTATTGTATTCTTTTTAAAAGAATCGGCTATTACGAATACCGTATAATGTTCTTTAGGGTAACTCTGTTTAAGCGCATGAGATGCTACTTCAATAATAACTTCATCTTCTTTGTATCCAGGTATGAATACAGCAAATGTTTTAAAGTCAACCTCTTCTCCGGTTACCTTTTTAGGTTTATAGAGCCTACCAGCAATTGAAAACAAAAACGTATACAGCGCTACGTAATAAAAATAAAAAAGGAGGATTACTTGAATCCAAAATATGTAGCTCATTGTAAAAAAAACCTTCTACCAAATTTAACAGGACGATTTAATTGTGCCTGATACAATTAGTGTATTTTAATATACAGGTCACACTTCGAAATTAGGCCAATATCAGGCTTCATAATTATTTTTTATATCTTCTATTTTTTCTAGAAGAATATTAAACTTTGATTCAATAATAGAATCGGAACTTAAAAAGGGTTTCTTACTTTTAAGTTTACTCAAAGTTGAAACATTAGCGGATTTGAATAGAATATTTTGGACAGGTTTGTAAGTTTTAATTAATCCTTTGATTACACCTTTTGGAACATTTACCGAAGACTTAATTTTATCTACTACAAACTCAGTATTGTCATACAAACCGTGCAATTTATTAGGCTCAAATTCAAGATTTAATGATTCCGTCCAATCTCTCCATTTTATATCGTACTTATCTTTGTAAGTCTTAGCTGGAACCCAGGGTATTCTAAATACATCTGCTACAATTGCACCGTGCATAGCCTCGGTTATAATTGTTTTTGATTTCCTTATTTCGGTTAGAACTTCATCAAGATCACCCATTGGGCTAATAAAATGGATACCAGCTTCATTGCATAACTCCTTCCATGGGTACTTTAACTCCGATACCCAATGTGGTATGAAAGAAAAATCGTACTTTTTTTCTACTTCTGGAAAATCAAATGATTTAAGCAATAAAGCTCCATCTGTAACAGCTTTTGATTTATCGATCTTTAATAGCTCTGCCGTTATTGGGCCTCTTACGCAGATTACATCGGAATCCTTATCTATTTTGGGAGGTGCCCCATTATAATTCCCAAACCCCGAGCTAAAAATTATACGCTTTGCCTTTTCTTTAAAAGTTTGTTCACCAAGAATGGATCCTATTCCATAGAAAAGAGTGGTAGCATCGTCATTAAAAAAATTGGGTAACAATTTGTTGAATATGAAAGGACTCAATTCGTCTCCGAAATTATTTCCCTTATAATATATTAACCTCATGTTTTGAGTTTGATCTTTAAATATTACTGAGGATTTCTTTAAATAGGCATGAAAGTATGTATAAGTATTGAGAATTAATGCTCGCTATCTTCTTTTTTAACTATACTTTTTCTTTTTGGAATAATGCAGGAATTGTCATAAGCATGATTTTGATATCATACCAAAAAGACCCTCTATCTGCATAGGTGATATCTAAACGAATTCTCTCATATTCGCTCATATCACTTTTTCCTCGTTTTGTTACCTGCCAAAGACCTGTTATTCCTGCGGGGGCATTAAATCGTTTAACTATTTCATCTTTGGTTAATTGCTCAGCTTCATACAATGGGAGTGGCCTATTCCCAACAATAGACATGTCTCCTTTAAGTACATTAATCAGTTGAGGAAGCTCATCTATACTACTTTTACGTAGCAAAGATCCTAGCCTGGTAACTCTTGGGTCATTTTCTATTTTCACAAAGGCACTGGCAGAAGAATCATTTTCATCACTTTTAGTATACTGATTAAGGTGATTCAACTTGTGAAGTTCAGCATCAGCTCCAACACGCATGGATCTAAATTTGTAAAAATTGAATATGTGGTACCCTTTACCTGCTCTCTTAGACACATAAAATATAGGTCCTGGGGAATCAATTCTAATTAGTATGGCAACTAGAATTAGAAGCGGACTCAATATCAATAGAGCACCTCCTGAAATAAAAATATCAAACAATCGCTTGTAAAGGGGAATACCTTTTGAGGTTGCTTCCTTATAGTCATCTTCCAGATCAAGTAGGGAAAAGGTATTATTCTTCTTGAAATCTTTTAGAAAATTAATCCTGTATATGACGTCGTCAAATTTGAGATCAGCGCAGTAATGATCATCTGCTCCAATTTTTGCAGACAACTTTTTTTCATAGTTATCACAAACAGGAGAGTAAAAAATGAGTGGCTTTTGATTTAAGACCTTGTTCTTTTGAATGAATTCGATGAGTTGAATAAACTCGCTATTGGAATAGTCAGCAACGCAAAATAGTGCTTCTAAACCTTTCCATGTTTTTTTATTAGCGGAAAGCCAATGTAAAGCGTTTTTATAATAATCTACATGAAGGCATTCATAATTTCTTTCCTTGAATCCATCAATAATATAAGTAGGGAAGGCACCAATAAGTAACGTATCTGTAGAACTTTTCATAGTTCCACCATTGCCCGGGACATGTGTTGAAACAAACTCTTCAGGTATGTCTGTAAACATGACCTATTTTGAAATTAATGAAGTATACAGAAAGATAGTAAAATAGTACTAAGCGACTTTTTTCTGATATGTTAAATAATCAATATGCTTTGTAAAAGAGTCAGGATTAAAAGGCTTAGTGAAGAAATCATCAGCTCCTAAAGCTAAAGATGTTTCTCTGGTCTTATCATCGAGAGAAGCTGATAAAATAATGAGTGGTATATCACTATACAATCCACTTCTTTTTAAGTTTTTAATCAAATCATACCCATGTAGACCGGGTAAAGAAAGATCAGAAATAATTAAATCTGGTCTAAAACCATTTGATAACCAATTGATAGCCTTATCAACCATCTTAAATGATTTTACATTGTAGTCGCTGAGTATATGTTTTAGAAGCCACATTACAGACTCGTCGTCTTCAATGATTAGAATAGTTCGATTAGCTTTCATTTTATACTGTTTGCGGTTATAGTCAGTTTTCAAGTTTGATTCAAATAAAAAGGAACTATTTATAAAAACCAAGAAAAATCAAAATAACTTTTAGTAGTAAAAATTGAACTATTACAATATTTCATATACTATAAATCAATATTTTCTAGAAATAATTATATTTTAATTCTCTTAAGAGCAAGCCGTTTTCATTGCATTATTTGAAATATTCTCCATTTGAAGTGGGCTCATTTTTACATTTTTTTAATAAAATTATGTTTAGCTGGTCTGATAGCCTCTTTAATGAGTATTTTATTAGAATCTTATCAAGATATATTCGAATTTTATAATTCACTGATCAACAAAGAGTTAGTCTTTTTTGCCAATTGACAGAATTGTATTTTCCCTAGCCTGTGATTCTTCAGGTTTTTATTCTAAAACCTTGTTTATATGAGAGAAATAATAATTTCTGGTCTTTTTACAACATAATTATTTTATAGATATCGACTTGGTTTCGAACCTATATTGAGCCCGTTAGCTTTTTACCAAGGTTCTTATGGAATAATTATATAAATGATAAGTGGGGGGTATGTAAGTTTTACGTGACTATACCATTATTTCTCAGTAACTTATAAGAACGTTATCAAGTTTTTCCTCCTATGGATATATCATTAATGTCCAAATCTCGGTTTTTTCGTCATAATGACTTAAAGATTGTTTTCCTTGGCGCCATTTATTATTCTTCAGCGCATGTAGGTTTTCTGCTTTCTTTTCCAGAAACTCTGGCATCGCCCGTTTGGCCACCTACAGGAATTGCGTTTGCCTTAATCTTAATTATGGGACATGGAAGTTGGCCAGGTTTAATGATTGGCTCTTTCATTGTACATAGCCTTATCTTCTGGAGAAATGGTTTGGCATTCGATAACCATATGATATTTGCCACATTTTTTGTTTCTACAGGAAATACGCTCGAAGCTTTATTAGGTTTTTTCCTGATCAAGAGGTTTGTAAAAGAAGGAAATCCTTACGGTAAAGCTTTAGAGACTTTTAAATTTCTCTTCATAACGCTTTTCATAAGTTTTTTGGGGGCATTGATTGGAACTTCAAGCTTAGTCTTGAATGGGATTATTGACGAGACATTTTTTGCTTACCGATTATTTTCCTGGTGGGTAGGTGGCACGGTGAGTATTCTATTATTTTCAACTGTGATTCTATCGTTCATTTTAATAAAAAGTAGGATTGATCTGAATTGGAGAAATTTCGGGGAAGTCATGGCGTTCCTAGTAATCCTTGGCCTTTTGGTGATCTCCGTATTCTTTTTTCCTGATTCGCCCATTTTAATGCGTGCACTTCCGTTTCTAATAGTTCCCTTCATGCTTTGGCTGGCGTTTCGCTTTAATTTACAGGCAGCTATGCTTGGAGTGTTATTAGTCTCCATTTTGGCTATTTATTTCACGGTTAATAATGAAGGACCTTTCATTATGAATGATTCCGATAACTCATTGCTTATGCTTCAAATCTTTATTGGGGTGTTAAGCATAACTACCATAATTCTATCCTCAACAGTTTCTGAGAGAACCAATGCAGAAAGTGCTTTAAGAAGATTTAATGAAAATCTCGAAGCTCTGGTTTCTGAAAGAACAAAAAAACTTAATGAAGAGATTGTAACACGTAAAAAGGTTGAAGAAGGTATTAGAAAATCCAACGAAGAGCTGAAAAAGACCAACCATGAATTGGACAGCTTTGTATATAGTGTTTCACATGATCTTCGGGCACCTATTGCGTCAGTCAAAGGTCTTACTGACTTAGCTTTAAGGGAAGCAGACTCTGAAAATATGCGCAACTATCTTCAAATGATATCGAATAGTGCTGAGAAACAAGATGTTTTTATAAGAGAGATCTTAGACCTATCCAGAAATGCACGGTTAGAAGTCGAGCGTTCTGAAATTAATTTTGATCAATTAATTAATGATGTATTTGAACAGCAAGCTGGCTTTGGTTCTTCAAAAAGAATATTTAAAAAAGAAATAAAAATAGATCAGCAAATAGATTTTTACTCTGATTTAACTCGTATAAAGGTGATTTGTAATAACCTTATTTCAAATTCTATTAGATATACGAATTGTAAAGGTGCCTTAATTAAAGTTGATGTATCTGTAGATGAATCAATCGCCAAAATTATTGTTAGTGACAATGGACAAGGCATTGAAGAAATTCATTTGGAGAAGATATTCGATATGTTCTATAGAGGGTCGGAGGACAGTGAAGGTTCTGGACTTGGTTTATACATCGTGAAGGAAACCCTCACGAAACTCAATGGTACCATCAAAATTGATTCGTTTCCGGGAAATGGTACAACAGTGACCATAACTATACCTCAATTGCTGAATTCTAAAGCGAAAAAAAATGGACATAACGTTAAAGTACCTGCCGACCTGTTGAAAGGAGTAGCCGCTTAATGCGGATTGCTTAGCTTTTATTTCTATATCTTCAGTCTTGGTTGATTCTATAAGAAAATTTATTCCCTGGATTCTTGTACTGTTTCTAACAGCTCATGTTTATTTCGATTTCGATCAGGTAAACTCTAATGAGAACGAACTTGTAAGTTCAAACTCAGTGCTTACTGAAATAGAAGCCCTAGGGAAGCTGGAGTTGGTCAGATACAATTTTCAAGAAATCACCGAAGTAGAAAGAGTAGCCAAAAGATATCTTGATCTTTTTAAGATTGATAGAAATTCTAAGATAATTTTGATATCAAAAGGGGAGGCTACAGCTTGTATCGATTTGAGTTCTATAAATTCAGATAGAATTCAAATAGAAGAAGATACAGTTAGGCTTTTTCTACCACAACCTGAACTCTGCTATTTCAAGATCGACTTACAAAAAACAAGAATATATGCTCTTGAAACGGGCTTTTTTATTGATGAAAAAGAGTTCATAGAAGACGCGTACAAGCACGCAGAAAATGACCTTCAGCAATCTGCACTAAACTCTGGAATACTTGAGCAATCCAACTTTCAGGCAGAAAGGGTATTAAGGCCTATCTTAGAAAAGCTAACTGGAAAACCGATATTGTTTTATAGAGATAATGCAATTGAGTTTAACCTAAACGACCAAATAAATTAGTAAAGTTTAGATACTACTATTCTCACCTCAAAAGATATTAAATTTTGTCTACCGCAACTTTATAAGTCGGATCTTCCATCACATTTACGTCAATTATTTTATTAGCGTTATGTAAAAGAAGCTGACAATCTTTACTTAAGTGCTTTAAATGTACCTCTTTACCTACTTTTTTGTAGCGCTCGGTTATTTTATTTAATGCTTCAATGGCTGACATATCCACGACTCTGCTTTCTTGAAAATCAATAATTATCTCTTGTGGGTCAGAAAGCACGTCGAATTTTTCGTTAAAAGCCGTAACAGAACCAAAAAATAGGGGGCCATAGATTTCATAGTGCTTTATTCCATTTTCGTCCGTATGCTTTCTAGCTCGTATTCTTTTTGCGTTGTCCCAGGCAAATACCAATGCCGATATAATTACCCCTATAATAACAGCTAATGCAAGGTTATGTAGGATAGCGGTAACTAAGGTCACTAATATCATAACAAAAATATCGGATTGCGGCATTCTTTTGATTGTTCTAAGGCTAGCCCATTCAAAAGTTCCTATAGCTACCATGATCATTAGACCCGTTAAAGCTGCCATTGGTAATTGTTCTACCAAGCCAGCACCAAACATGATAAATATTAGGAGCATTGATGCTGCAACGATACCTGAGAGTCTTGCTCTTGCACCTGCTGAAATGTTAATTAAACTTTGACCAATCATAGCGCACCCACCCATGCCAGAGAAAAAGCCGGAAAGCACATTGGCAATACCTTGAGCTACCGCTTCTTTGTTTCCCCTTCCGCGGGTCTCTGTAATTTCATCGATGATGTTTAAGGTTAGAAGGCTTTCTATTAAGCCAACCCCTGCCATAATTAAAGCATATGGGAATATGACTTGTAAAGCTTCTAAATCAAATGGGATAGAAGGAATATGAAATGGTGGAAACCCACCTTGAATAGAAGCTAAGTCACCAACGGTTTTAGTATTTATTCCTAATAGCGTAACTAAACCAAAAATGAATAATATGGCTACTAAAGACGCAGGTATTGCCTTACTAATCCTCGGAAGACCCCAGATGATTAGCATGGTAATTAAAACAAGAATCAGCATTATATACAATTCTTGTCCTAAGAGCCAATTACCAGAGTCATCTTTGAACTGATCTAATTGAGACATAAAAATGATGATCGCTAAACCGTTTACAAATCCAAAAATGACGGGGTGAGGTACAAGCCTCATAAGTTTACCCAATCTGAGAAGGCCAGCAATAATTTGAATGATACCTGCTAATACCACTGTTGCGAATACATACTCTACGCCATGAGAAATGGCTAAAGAAGCTATAACTACGGCAACTGCTCCTGTAGCACCTGATATCATACCTGGTCTTCCTCCGAGTATTGAAGTAACGATACCCATGGTAAATGCGGCATAAAGCCCTGTAAGAGGTGATAAACCAGCGATCAAAGCAAAGGCAACAGCTTCAGGTATCAAAGCTAATGCTACGGTTAATCCCGATAATATTTCGATTTTATAATCTACTTTTTGACGTAGGTCAAATAAATTAAAGTATCGCTCCATTCTTCAATGATATTCAAATATATAATTCAATGTAAATCATTGAATTTCAATTACTTATTCTTCTTTAGGGGGCTATTTAGCACTACCCCATTTTTAAAGGGCGCGAAGGTAGGGATTAATTTGCTTTTGAGAAATTAGTAATGGAATAAAACTAACAGGTAATAATGCAGACGCTATAAATTTAGAGCTGTAATAACTTTTGTTTTACCTCGGAGGGCACTTCAGAATCTTTAATCCAGCCATGTACGTGCCTATGATATTCCATGTCAAAATATCCTGCTGTTCGTTCGAAAGGTTTGGGAAACTCTTCATTGAAGCTGGAACTACCACTACAGCTTATTACAGAAACTTTTTTTCCAGCTAACGACTTTCCAATATCTTTTCGAACGGTCATAATATCAGTGAAACGATCGAAAAACGTTTTCATCTGTGCACTCATGGAATACCAATAGATGGGTGAAGCAAAAATGAGGTGATCGTGCTTACTGATATCCTGCATAAGGCTTAAATAATCATCGTCAACATTACTATTATGATAATCGTAGTAACTGATTTTATAATCATTCAGGTCGACGAATACATACCCCTTAGACTCAACCAGAAAATCGGTCAGTTTTCTGGTATCCCCATGACTTCTGGAGCTTCCAAGAATTACAACAGCCATACTTTCTTAAAGGGTTTCGTAGACAAACTGTGTAAAAAGCTCAGTAGAAATGAAGTTTCCATTCCACCTTTCTGCATATGATTTTAATGGAGCAGCCGTGAGTACTTCATCTAATGTTTTACCTTTTTCTTTATGTTTTTGGATGATTTCTTTCGTTTCCTTAAGCATCTCATAAACTTCTACGACATCTGCTCTACTTGCCAGTTCTCCATGGCCAGGAATATACTTGGTATCTTGATTAGTGACATCCAAGATCTTTTTCTGAATTTTAATCATTCCATCGATCCCGCCTCCAACGGTGATATCTATGAAAGGGAAGCCATATCGCACAAATACATCACCGGTGTGCATTACATTCGCTTTTGTAAAGTAAACTACAGCGTCCCCATCCGTATGGGCGTTTTCGCTGTGAAATATATTCACATCTTCTCCATTTATATGAAACTTAAACTCTTCAGTAAATGTGATTGTTGGCCAAGCATTTTTATCCGCTGCTTTTATATCCCAATCAAAAATCTCGTTGAAATGCTCTTTTTGAAGCCTGGTATATACATTTTCATGGGCTACGATAATACTGCCCTCACTATTTTTGAAGTTTTCATTTCCACCAGTATGGTCGAAATGCCAATGTGTATTAACCAAGAATTTAATGGGTTTTTCCGTGATATCATCAACAGCTTTCTGGATTTTTTCACTGAGTTGATTGTATTGAGAGTCAACCATGAGAACGCCATCTTCACCTGTCAAAACACCGATGTTACCACCAGCTCCAACCAGCATATATATGTTCTCAGAAACTTCAATTTTTTTTATTTCGACCTTATCAAAATTTTGCGAGAATGAAAATGATGAAATAAGGAGGGCTAATAGTAGATGGGTTGTTTTCATGAATATCTTAGGTTTGATGCGTGAAGATATCAAACTGTATTAAAAATGCAGTTGTTTGAGTGTCACGCCTTAGACAAGCCTTACAGTCTTACCTTGAGTTCCTGCCTGGTGGGCTAAGCTTGGACTTGGTCTTACTAAGTAATTTTTTTGGAACCACGAAAAAGACAGAAAACTCTGAGAAAAAGCTCGAACCTAAATTAGGATCTATAATGGCGTCACTGCGATTTCCTGCTGGTTCAGCAAAGAATATGTTTAAGGGTATCTGATATCCTGCCTTGGCTCCAACCCATAAGAAGTCATAAATCTCTGCTTCTAAATTAAGGAAACTCAAAACATGAGCTTTTCTGAACTCCACCCTGTTGAACCCTTCTAAGGGCTCTGAAGCTAGTGTATAATTAGCTCCTTTTATATCGGCTCCGAAATAGAAGAATAAGCGATCGGAATAGGTGTATCTGAAATTTACCCGCTTTGGTGCAATCAATTCCAGATTCCATCTTGAAGAGAGGTCATTTTCATACATAAAAACGGGTAGTACTTGAAATCTTCCTAGATTATAACCAATGGTAGCTCCAAATGATATCTGTTTATATTTGTTCGGTTTCCAACCATAAACACCTGAAACAGTGGTTCTCAATTGCTGTTCTAATTCTCCAATGTTGATATCGTCACTATTTAGGTTCCAGTTCACAATAGCAATGAAGAAACGTGTGTCTTTTAGTTTATGCTGCGCTATTAAGTTAAAACCTATCTGAGTGAGACTTTGGTCGTCGATTCGATCATAAATAGTATACTCTGTTCCTATAATGTTCCTTACTTTAAGTGTTTCACGTTTGTAGGAAAATCCTCCAATCCAGGTGGTTCTGGATCCAATATGAAGCGGAAGGTTTACTTTTAAGGTCGTGCGCTGATTATCTTCAATTCTTGCTTGTGAGGGTCCAAACAGCTCCGAATCCGCAGAGTCTACATCAAAACTATAGTCACCAAGGAAAGTATGTGATAGTTCAACGAATTTTGGCCTTGGGCTAATGTGGTTAAAGTTTGGAACTCTTACTTCAGAAGGGCTTACGTTAATATCAATAACAGCTTCCTGTGCATTTAAAGAAGTTATACACATCAACCCAAAGCATGTGAAAGTTAACTGCTTAACCCTAAAAAATATCAATCTGAGAAACTCACCCACTCTTTGATTAGATTAAATAAAAAAGCCCAACCACACAAACGTGCAGATGGGCTCCAAATTATTCAGAAATTCTTATTTCAGAAATTTTAATGCTTTTTGTTTTAACTCTTCTTTATCACCTGTGATGCTAGGGTCACTATAAATTTGGGAAGAAAGCTCAGCTATTACCGTTTTTTTGAATCCAAGCTTATCAGCCATATCCTGACTATACTTTATTTCACTTAAAAAGACTTTTTTATCAACCTTCATCAACTGGACTACATTATAAAGGGTCTCGAATTTTTGATCTGCTGTGAAAGATGATAGGTCACCCAGAGGCTCAGGGTTTTTCATCATTTCTTCAATCTCTTCACCAGTAAATCCATTTGCATGACCAATATGATGAATGAATTTCATTTCGTTCTCAGCCAGACTATTATCTGCAGAGGCCAGACCAATTAAAGTTTTAAGTTGCTCTTTAAGACTTTCAGCCATTATTCTTTATTTACAGTAGTTTTTATTTAAAGTATCAGTAAGTTATTAAAACAGCTAGAAATAGCAAACTATCTTTATGAAGTAAGGCTACAATTTAGATTAATAATAGACCGTTTGATTCGAATTTTTTATCTGAAAATATAAGATCGAAAGTCCAAAATGATAGAAATGACAACTGTTCTACCCAAAATAAGCATCGGCTTCTTTAACGTGGAGTTCCATTCCTGCAGGATAATTATCTTTTAAAAATTCTCCCGGCTGCACTTCCGGATATATCTCATCGTATCTTTTAATCTGAGTCATATTGAGTCTTCTGTTGATATGGGTCCTGTTTATCTTGGAAAGCTTATCTAAACCTGTTGCAGCAAGTAATTCCACTAAAGCCTCAACGGTATCTTTATGAAAATTAGCTACTCTTTTACTCTTATCACTTACCACTAAACCTTGAACTAAATGTGGCTTATGAGTAGTTATTCCGGTAGGACAATTGTTGTTATTGCACTCGAGAGCCTGGATGCAACCCAGAGCTATCATCACTCCACGTGCGGTGTAACAAGCATCTGCTCCTAATGATAAGGCTCTGAAGATATGAAAGGCAGTGAATATTTTACCAGAAGCAAATATTTTGATATCCTCTTTCAGGTTGTAGCCTACCAAAGCATCGTATACAAAAGCGAGTCCTTCTCTCAGCGGCATACCTACTGAATTGGAGAATTCTAAAGGTGCGGCACCGGTTCCTCCTTCACCACCATCTACCGTAATAAAATCAGGCTTGACCCCCGTTTTGATCATCTCTTTGCATAAGGTGATGAATTCACTTTTCTGACCGAGGCATAGTTTGAAGCCAATTGGCTTTCCTCCTGAGAGATCACGAAGTTTTTTTATAAAGCTTATTAATCCTTCAGGTCCGGAAAAAGCAGTATGGTAAGGTGGTGATACTACTTCGGTATGTGGTTTAACATTACGGATAGAGGCTATTTCTTCATTGTTTTTAGCTGCTGGTAATATTCCTCCATGTGCTGGTTTTGCTCCCTGCGAGATCTTAATTTCGATCATTTTAACCTGATCGGAATTGGATCTTTTTTGGAAAAGCTCTTCATCAAAACCTCCCTCCAGTGTCCTACACCCAAAATAACCAGTACCTATTTGCCAAATCAAATCGCCTTTTGGTTCTTCATGATATGGGCTAATAGAACCTTCGCCGGTATTGTGGGCAAAGCCACCCATTTTTGCTCCTAAGTTCAACGATAGAACAGCATTTTTACTTAAGGCTCCGTAACTCATTGCAGATATGTTTAGAATACTGGCGTCATAAGGCTTTATGCAATCTGGGCCACCAACCGTAATTCTTGGATCCTGATTTAACGATTTTGAATTCAAAGGACTCATAGAGTGATTAACCCATTCGTATCCTGCTCTATAGACTTCCATCTTAGTCCCGAACGGTAGAGTATCTAAATCCGATTTAGCTCTTTGATAGATGATTGATCTGAACATACGGTTAATCGGCGTACCATCTATTTCAGACTCCACGAAATATTGATAAATCTTAGGTCTGAGTTTTTCCATCCAATACCTTCCGGCGCCCAAGAGAGGGAAATTCCTTCTGATGGTCTGTTTCTTTTGAATGAGGTCCATAGATCCAAAAAACACTAATGGCCCAACAATAATAAAGGCTAGTAATGCCCATGGAGTTAAAAAGAAGGCAGCTGCTAAAATTGCCAATACCGTAATTGTAGAAAGAACTATAAACTGGTTTCTCATTTGGAAGGAAGATATTCTTTACTAAATATAAAGAATATCTTTTCTAAACGAGATCAAAATAAAGATTGCAGGTAGTAGAAAAACATGAAGCCGGAAGCTATTAGTTTTAGTCCGGTTCCAAAGAGAAACCCAATAAACGAACCATAAGCAGCTTTCATAGCATTCTTTGAGTCCTTTCCTGCTACAACTTCCCCAATAAATGCGCCAATGATAGGCCCTAAAATGATGCCTATTGGAGGGAAAAGAAATATCCCTAAAATCAAACCAATTGCGCTTCCAATAACGCCTTTACTGGTACCTCCATACTTTTTTGCACCTAAAACGGGCACGATATAATCAAGTGCGAAGACCAAAGCCGTAATGATCAACCAGATGATCATGAACTGTTGGGTGAAAGGCGGTATTTCTTTAAGCTGTAAAAGCAATAAGCCTACATAACTAATTGGAGGGCCGGGTATAATCGGCAGAAAACACCCTAAAATCCCGACCAACATAAATATTCCAGCAATTATATAAATAACAATTTCCATCTCAGTAGTGCTTAAAGCTAGTATTTAACGGCTTTTAACATTTTATAACGGTTTTTAAGAATTGCTTTTTTCTGATTTGTACAGAATTTAACGATTGTAAAAAAATGAATAAGACAACATTACAAATTTTAACTTTTGCGGCTGTATTATTTGCATTTAACTTCAAAATATACGCCCAGACGGGTAGAGTAGTTTACACTGAAACTGTTCGACTAGATATTAAACTTGATGAAGAAATTGATCCTAGGTTAAAGGAAATTAAAAGTCTTATACCATCCGAAAGAAAATCGGAAAAGGAGCTAATATTTGATGAGGATAAGTCCCTTTTCAAAACAGTAGACTTACAAGAAGCTGAGACAGAACGTTCCGATAACGGGAGTGTTGTAATAATGCGAATAGAATCAGGGGGAAATGAAAACATAATCTATATTAAGGGCGAGGAGTTTGTTGAACGAAAAGAGTTCATGGGTAGGGAATTTCTAATTGAAGGAAGGGTCAAAAAGCCGGAATGGAAACTTACCGGTGAGTCGAAAGAGGTTTTGGGCTACAACTGTCAGAAGGCCGAGTATCTATCGGAAGATAGAAAAGACATAGCATGGTTTACTACCGCAATTCCTGTTTCATTTGGACCTTTAGGCTATGGCTCTTTACCAGGCTTGATTCTTGAAATGGAACTGAACAACAGCAAAACCTTATTAGAAGCCACAGCAGTTGATCTTGATTTTAAACCAAACCAAATAGAAGCTCCAAAAAAAGGGAAAAAAGTAAGTCAAGAAGAGTATGAGCAGATTGTAATTGCGAAGACTGAGGAAATGCAGCAGACCTATGGAGTTGGAGGAGGAAAGGTCATCAGAATTGAATCGAGATAAGGATCATTCAGAACTTGTTTCAAGATATAATGCTTCAAAATAGATTAAAAGAAGTATTTATTATGCTTCTGGCCTTCCTGAGTTTTTTTCAAGCTGAGGCTCAGGAAAAGACTTTTTCAATATCTGGGATAATTCAAGATGAAAATGGATCTGTACTTCCTCAAGCAACGGTGGTATTGCTTGAAAATCAGGATTCTGTTTTGTATTCCTACACTTCGTCTAACTCAGAAGGAGAATTTTTATTGAAAAAAGTAAAGCCAGGGGATTATATATTTCAGATCACCTTTTTAGGGTTTGAAAAGTATCAAAAGGCACTAAGCTTGAAAGAGTCTTTAGATCTTGGTATCGTGGAATTATCCGAAGAAAAAACGATTCTAGAAGAAGTAGAGGTTTCTGACTACAGAATTCCTATTGAAATCAAGGGCGACACCGTTCAATACAATGCAGATGCTTTCAAAACAAAGGAAAACGCTGTGGTAGAAGATCTGCTTCGGAAGCTCCCCGGTGTCCAGGTAGAGCGTGATGGCTCAATCAGGGCGCACGGCGAAAAAGTAGCAAGGGTTTTGGTAGATGGTAAAGAGTTCTTTGGAGATGACCCTAAAATGGCAACTAAAAGTCTTCCCGCCAATGTTATTGAAAACGTTCAGGTTTTCGATAAAGCTTCAGAAATCGCCGAGTTTACGGGTGTGGATGATGGGAACAGTAAGAAAACCATCAATCTCTCTTTGAAGGAGGATAAGAAACAAGGCTATTTTGGCTCTGTTTTGGGAGGATACGGAACAGATGATCGTTATTTAGGAAAGGCTAATTATAATCGTTTCTCCGAGGACCTTCAATTATCTGCGATAGGTAATGCAAATAACATTAACCAGGAAACATTTTCGTTGGAAGATCAAATCAATTTTGCAGGGGGAATTCAAGAATTACTCAGTGGGGGTGGAGGCTTTTTTTACCAATTATCGCCTGGAAATCAATCTGGGCAAAATGTTGGGGTAAGGACTGCTCAATCGGCTGGGGTGAATTTTAATTTTGAACCGAAAGAAACTGTGGAAATCAATACTAATTATCGTATTAATCATGTAGAAAATAATCCTAACATAAGCTTGTTAAGACAAAACTTTCTTAATGGTGAAATTTTTGAAACCAGAGAGAACACACAGCGGAAAACGAGCTTTTCAAGTCATTTATTGAACTTTAAAGTTTACAGTGATTTAAACGAAAGTACCGAACTCATTTTAAAGACGAATTTAAAAGCTAACAAAGGAGAACAATTTGAAAATAGTTTTTCAGAAACATTTGACGCACAATCAAACCTCAGTAATTCAAGTGAACGTCAGAACGAAAACACAGAACATATTATTAATCTGAATACAGAAGTAAGTGTTAGGCATCGTTTTAAAAGACCTGGTAGATTCATGGTGGCTACCTTCGACTTTGATTACTTACCTTCTAATAGAGATAACCAGATCCGTTCATCGAACGGATTCTTTAGTGAAGAAGAAACTACTCTAGAAATCAATCAGCTGCAAGATCAATCCGATAGCCCAATAAATTATAATGCGAATTTGAACTACACAGAGCCACTAGGTAAAGGCAAATATCTTGAATTTCTTCTGGGAAGAACAAGTCAGTTCAATTCATTCAATAAGGCTTTTTTCGACTTTCAAGACTCCGAATTCTTACTTAATGATGAGTTAAGTAGAATATTTGAAAGAAATTATGATGTTTCTGAGGGAGGGGTAAGGTTTAAATGGAATCGTAAGAAAACAAATATTTCTTTAGGAGCTATAGTTGAAAACGCCACGCTGAAAGGAGAAATTGAAAATGAGAATGTTACGATTAATCAAACATTTCTGAATGTTTTACCATCGGTAAGCTACAATTGGGATATTAGAACTGGACAACGATTACAAGCTTCCTATTCTACCAGAGTTCAAGAACCTTCCATTCAACAGTTACAACCTGTTATAGATAACTCTAATCCAATTCAAACCTATGTTGGGAATCCAGACTTAAACCCTGAGTACACCCATGAATTAAGCCTTAACTATAATTTGTTTGATCAATTCAATTTTCTGACTCTGTTTTCTTCCGTTCGTACCCTATATACCGCAAATAGAATAGTGAATTCAAGGATTATTGATGATCAACTTCAACAGATTATTATGCCAGTTAATACGGACGAGAATGTTAGATTAAATGTGTTTTTAAATCTTTCCAGCCCGGTGAGACCATTAAAGGTCAAATTTAACTTGGCTCCAACCGTCGATTTTGAAAAAGGAATAGTGTTCCTAAATGAGCAGGAAAATGTGACCAGAAGATTTTCTCCATCCATAAAGTTTGAAATTGAAAACAGGAAAAAAGAAAAAATAGATTGGTTAGTAGGCACTCGTTTTAATAAAACTACAACCCGTTATGCTCTGGATTCGGATTTAGATCAGCAGTTTTTCAAAACAGAGTATTATGCAGATGTTATTTATTCTTTTGCAAAGCATTGGGAACTGGGAGTTAACTTCAATTACGAGCGAAATAGAGGTAGTGCTTTTCCAACTACACAAAATATTTCTCTACTGAATACTTATTTAGCTAAAAGCTTTCTTAAGGACAACCGGGCTCAGTTTAAGGTGGAAGTATTTGATCTTCTGAATGAAAATGTAGGCCTTTCAAGAACAAGCAATTCAAATTTTGTACAGGAGCGTAACTTCAATACGCTAAACAGATACTTGCTATTTTCTTTCTATTTTAGGATAGGGGCGTTTGGAAATGAATTAGATATAAAAACAGAAAGATAATTGGCGCTTAACTTCTCTCCTCAAAAGGAATAATTATGTTTTTCTCTACATAATCTTTTAGCCCTTTAAGTAGAAGTGCCCAGCAAAAAGACGACCTTCTAAAGTGGTCATTGCATTCAGGCCATCCTCTATGCCAAAACTTGACTAGTGCTTTCCCATTATCTTCAATTAGGTCGAACCCAAATGAAGTAGGATTCCAGTCTTCATCGGCCTTGGTCATTTTAATATGAAAAGCAGTATTAGGTTCACATTTGCTGACTTTTCCATACCAGTTATATTCATCAGTAAAATGGAAATTGTATTCTGAATTCAACCCAGGTTTTCCCGTACATTTTTCAGGCCACCAGTTAATCAGATGCTTCGGCATGGATATCGCATCAAATACTTTTTTCGGAGAAGTGTTTATTTGCAGGTCGTGATGAATATCGAAAGACTCTACTACTGTGCTCTCTTTCATGTTCATAAACTTTTGTGGGATATTCAATTTAACGAAAATATATCCAATAAGCTTACGAAAGTCCTTACTAATCTAAAGCAAAAGCCTTTAATGCCAGGTTAGCATTACTTAAATTAGATCAGGAATAGAAAGCCATGAGGATCATAATTAAAAGCAACGAAAATGAAGTAGGAAAATGGGTAGCTGATCACGTTGTTGATCGAATCAAAGGTTACGTAACCAACAAAGACGAGCCTTTTACCCTCGGATTGCCGACAGGGTCTTCCCCGATACCAACTTATAAGGAGTTGATCGAAAGAAATAAGACAGGTCATATATCTTTCAAAAATGTGCTTACGTTCAATATGGACGAATACGTTGGGTTACCAGAAGGGCACCCCGAAAGCTATCATACTTTCATGCAAGAACAACTCTTTGCCCATACCGATTTCAAAAAAGAAAATTTACATATTCCGAATGGTAATGCCCAAGATTTAGATAAGGAGTGTCAAGCTTATGAAAAAAAGATCACTCAGTTTGGAGGTATTGATCTATTCCTCGCTGGAGTTGGGCAAGATGGTCATATTGCTTTTAATGAGCCAGGTTCTTCACTTTCTTCCCGTACAAGGATAAAAACCCTGAGCTACAACACAATCCTGGCTAATTCACGCTTTTTTGATGGTGATATTTCTAAAGTTCCCACACAAGCTTTAACAGTAGGAGTGGGGACGGTCATGGATGCCGGTGAAGTACTAATCATCATTACTGGTTATAATAAAGCAAGGGCTTTGAGAAACATTGTGGAAGGTTCTGTAAGTCATATGTGGCCGGCTTCCGTTATTCAAATGCACCCCAAAGCCATCCTGGTTTGTGATGAGCCGTCAACTATGGAATTGAAGGTTGAAACTGTTGAGTATTTTAAAGATATTGAACAATTGAATCACAAGAAGTTTCCTTCAAAATAGTATAAATAAAAAGTCATGAAATCTTCAAGATTAAGGTTAATGATATTAATCTTTTTTGTGTGCACAACTGTTTTAAAAGCGCAGAGTGTTTATGATGAGTTGGTAGATAAAATACCGGAAGAAGTAATCGGGTTCAAGCTTTCTCAAAAACCTGAAGTAGAATCAGTTAAAGTAAATGGTGAAAAGAACTATAGTCTTGCTGCCTATTACAATAAAGGAGTTGAAGACTATTTTTCTTTCCGTTTGAATGCTTACCCGGATAACCCCGAATTCATAAATGGACAAATAAAAGCCCTTGAAAATGCCCCTAAAGAATACGAAGATGATGACGTTCATTTTAAAACAGTTGAGCTTGGAGGTTTTACAGCCCAAATGAATCATGATAAATCCAGTGGATCATTTGATGTGACTGTTTTTGTAGATGAAGAAGCTCGCCCTTGGTTGTTGACTACTATGGGTAGGGGGTATGAAAACGAAGATCAGGCTATCGAGGCCATGAAGATGATTATGAAATCGATTATGTGAATCTAATTCGTGGCTAACCTTTCTTATTGAGGCGCTACAAGTTTAAGGATCATTTTTTTATAATGAGGCTAATGAAATTTGAAATCCATAGTTTCATTATTGGTGTAATGGAAGTCTGATCCCGGAGATTTAACTGTCCAAGGTACCGTATCCTCTTTGTGCGTCACCTTGATCTTTTTCGATGAAGTATCTTCTACCATCTCATAATGTGCGCATGTCAATATTCCATACTCTCCTGGATTTTTAAATGATGTTATTAGCTCATCTCTTACGACTTTGGTATCTCTTTTTTCCCTCCAGTGCTCTTCTCCGGATTCTGGAGGAATTGAATTTTCTAATAGATCTAAAAGAGGTTCGCCATCCACCAACAGCTCTATATGCCTTCCGATGGTTCTTTTAGGATGTATTTTATAAGCTAATTTCTGAACAGGTCGCATTGATGTGAATGTTGACTTTTCAACTGATATTTTAATTTCACTCTACTCGCAATAATCAAAGCACTTCCTAACAATATCTAATTTCTTTTAATCTGAGAAAGACATCTCTATTGGTAGATGAAAACAGGCTACTGGTAGAGTCTTTTTGTGGTTAGAGACCTTCTTTCATAGCATTACCTAAAAAATGAAAATGAAGTCAATTTATCTTTTGGTATTTCTACTGATCAGCTGCTCTTCTCCCAAAGCAAGCAATACAAGCCCTTCATACGCTCAATCGAGGTCCAATATTCAGACAGAAGATATTGTCGGGATCTGGGATATGAGCGTCAATACCCCGAGGGGAAATAGAGAGAACCAGCTCGAAATCACGTTTGTTGATGGGAAATATATGGGTCAAACAGAAAAAGACACTTTCTCGATAACCAAAGAGGATAATCAACTTAGGTGGAAAAGTAAAATTCAATCCCCAAGAGGGAGTTTACAGGCTAATTACGTTATGGAGGTTACCGGAAACGAAATGTCGGGAACGATCAAAGCGTCGGGAAGAACACTAAACGCAAAAGGTCAAAAGCGATAATCTTTTTGCTGAGATCGATTTTTAGATAAGCATGTATTGAAATCTGGGCAAGAATTTTATTTGTGAGCTTTAAACACACAGCTTTAAAAGTTATGATGCAAACTGAATTGAGCCTGATTTTTGGCAAAGTTTACAGTCGCCTGTCTCATCCAGCCCAACTGTATCCTTAAGTTTTTCAGGATGCCATAACCTGCACCTAGATAAGTTCTGTTACGGTCAAAAAGCTGAACGGTTCTTCCATCACCAATATCCGTCTGACCATTTATGAAGATTTCATTGTAAAGAGCTGCATATACTACCCCCTTATCCAGCTTGGTATCGTTCACGGGGATATTAATGAAAAGGTTATACCTATATCGTGTTCTAAAGTCCTGATCTTCAACCCATCGTTGCTCATATCGTATCCTGTGATTAAGTAATATCCGGGAGCCTATTTTTTGTGGAAAAAGAGCTTCTTGATACATACGGTTTTCCGTTGTTGTACGGCTACTTTCACCAAAAGTACCGCTTGTTATATGAGCATAACCAAAAGTGAATAGTATATCTGCATTTTTAGGATCGTAGGTAAGCCCGGTACGCAATAATATTTGCTCCAGATCACTTCCAAAATCCCAGAATCTAAACTGATAATCCCCCTGAATACCAAATCGACTGTTTTCGAACTGTTTATTGAAAAAATACATATACCATGCTCCCAGCTGATCCTCATCCGGAATTTCCTGTGCGTAAGAGGCGTTAAAACATAAGCATATCACAGTAGCGCGTAGTAAATTTCTGGATGTCATTCGTATTTTAATTAATAAACGATGATAAGATTAAATATTAATTATTTAAAATATTAACATTAATTATTTTTCAATATTATTGATAGATAATTCGCAAAATGTACTTTGTTCCTGATGTCTATTACTATTGAGTGAAAGAGCAGTTGTACTAATTGTAGGAGCGATGGTCTGCATTCCGTCCTCGAAATCAAACTCAATTTTACCAGATAAAATACACAGCAATACACGCTTGTTGACGTAAATAGAATCGGCCACCAGCTCTTCGTGATGGCAGGATTGCACACAGGATAGGCTTAGCATACAGCAGCTATGAAATGAATGAGTACGTAAATGGATTTTTATAATGTTATCACGGGTGTTAAGATTTATTCAAATAGTTTTCCAAATCTGCTTCTATAATATCTCTTAGTATATTTGTTTCTACTTCAATATTAGCCTCTTGTAATATTTTAATGCCTTTCCCATTATTTCTTTTATCCGGATCAACGATTCCAGCAAATACCTTTTTAAAACCTTCTTTTGAGATCCTTTTTGCACAGGAAGGAGTTCGTCCATGAAACGAACACGGCTCCAGAGTGACAAACAAGTAAGATTCAGAGAAATCATAGTTTTTTAATCTTTTTATCGCTGCAGCTTCCGCATGATCTTCGCCCGGTGTTTGTGTATGTCCACGAGATATAATTTCTCCATTTTCAACAATAACACATCCAACGGGTGGATTTGGAATACACCTTGGAAGCGCCTTTCGACCTTCTTTGATAGCCTCTTTCATGAAATTACTCACTTCTTCTGGGGTCATTGTTGTATGTTGTACTCTATCTGTAGCTATTCTATATGTGATAAATCTTCACCGAGGTGCCTATTCTGATTGAGTCCTTCTATTATGTCTATCTGTTCAGTGGTTAGTTCAAAGTCAAATATTTCAAAATTCTTCCGGATTCTTTTCTCTGTTACTGATTTGGGTATAACTGCTACACCCCTTTGGATCAACCATTTTAGCGTGATTTGAACGGGTGACTTTTTATGTGTTTCTCCAATTTCTATCAATTCAGGAATATCCATAACCTCACCCATCATAATGGGTCTCCAGGCTTCTAATTGGATGTTGTGTGTTTTAGCAAATGTCAGTAATTCATTCTGACTTAAATGAGGATGCATTTCAACTTGATTGACGGAAGGAATCACTTCGGCATGCTCCATCAAATCTTCTAATTGTTCAATGCTGAAATTGCATACTCCAATGGCTTTTGCTTTACCATTGGAATAGATCTGTTCCATGGCTCGATATGTCTCTTTGTATTTGGACTTAACAGGCCAGTGAACTAGATATAGGTCTACATAATCTGTTTGTAGCTTTTTTAAGCTCTGTTCAAAGGCAAGCAATGTTTGGTCATACCCTTGTTCGGTATTCCATACTTTGGTCGCTAAAAAGATATCTTCTCTGGAAATGTCACTTTTTCGGATAGCCCTTCCAACCCCTTCTTCATTTTGGTAAGCCGAGGCGGTATCTATTTTTCTATATCCGGAATTGAGAGCAGAAGTCACTGCACTTTCTACTTCGCCATCATTTTTAACAAAAAGTACACCCATGCCAATAGATGGCATTTTCAATCTGTTATTGAGTGTAAACGTTATTTTGTTCTCCTTAGTCATTTAAATATCTGTTTGGTAATGGAGTATATCTTGCAGCTATCATCTGTAAGCTAGACTTTTCATATTCTTTATACATCGGATATCATACGAATTGGCAATTAGTCACGAATGAAAGTAAATATTAGACTCATTTATGTTAGTATATTTTCAATCTTAAGGTATTGAAGCAGCATGATGGTTTTACCATCTCTGATTTCACCACTCTTTATCATGTCGAATGCCTTGGAGAATGGTAATTCAATTACTTCAATGTTTTCTTGTTCCGTTTCAAGCCCTCCACCTTTGCTTACTTTCATATCCTCTGAATATTCAGCAATGAAGAAATAAAGAATCTCAGTAACAGATCCTGGTGACATATACGATTCAAAAATCTTTTCTACCTTTTCGAGCCTATATCCAGTCTCTTCTTCCACTTCTTTTTTAATACAGTCTTCGGGCTTTTCCTTGTCCAATAAACCTGCGCAAGCTTCAATCAAAAATCCGCTTTCATTACCATTAAGATAGGTAGGAAGTCGGAATTGACTGGTGAGAATTACAGTCACTTTTTCTTTGTTGTATAACAAAATGGTCGCTCCATTCCCCCTGTCATAAGCTTCTCTGGTTTGAGTCTGCCAATTGCCATTATTGAGTTGAAAATCATACGTCACTTTTTCAAGTGTATACCAATGATCTGAAAGCAACTCTCTGCTAAGGTTCTTTACTCGATTATTTTGCATTCGGAATTTCATCAAGGTGATAAAAAATGGGGAGTCCTTTTTGCTTGGCAAGCTCGACATCCTGATCTGCTCCTTTGGATTTTCCTGGTATCCTTAAAATGGCATCACATTTCTCCAACAGCCCATGAGCTACCGGGTATTGAATCTCATCCCATATACTGTCACCAATCTTTTTAGACCCTGCTAAACTCATAAGTGGAAGGGCCAACCACTCTCCAATTACAGGGATATGTCCTTTTCTGAATATTGGAAGTGCCATAGATTCAAGCTTATCCAGGTTCTTCCTGATTAATTTGGGATCATCATTTGTGCCACTTCTATACGGACCGGCGATTAGTATTAGCATATCTTTTTTACAAATAAGGCTATTCTTATGAGCTAAAAGAATAAGATACTTTAAGAAAAAGGGCAATTGTCCTAATTCCTGTTCGCCCTAAGGGTACTTAAAAACTCAGGTGTGATCCCCAGGTAGGATGCAACTTGTTTTAATGGGACTTTGCTGGCAATTTGTGGATATTGATTCAAGAAATTATTGTAACGGTCTATAGATGGAAGTGATAGATTCTGAATCATTCGAAGTTGTTCCCTGCAATATGCATTTTGCATTAGTATCCTGAAAAATTTGTTGAAAGCCGGAATTTCTTCGTAAAGCTCGTCCATATTGTTTTTCGACAATCTCAAGACACTACTGTTCTCTACGGCCTGAATATTAACCATTGCTGCTAACTCGTTTAAAAAACAATACATATCTGTAATCCACCAGTTATTGATAGCAAACATGATGGTAGACTCTTTTCCATTAGGGTTTTGAAAAAAAGTTCTAAGTGTTCCATTATTTACAAAATAAATATGATTACAAGCTTCTTCTGATCTAAGAATGAATTCATTCTTCTTAAAAGCATTGGCCTCTAGCATGTCACGAACGTAACCCTTTTCTTCATTCGTAAGATGAATATGTTTGGAGATATTGGAGAAAATCAGATCAGTATTCAAAGATATCTAAAGATTGATTGGGTACTAATAGCAATGGGGTACCGCCAAGGTATGGCATGTGCCTCTGGACGTTTCAAATTTCTACTAAAGCATCGGTTTCGCACTTCGTTTTCAAGTACCTCAGTAGACGCATGTGCTATATCGTTTGTTGGGCAATCGTTTTATATTTTGTTTTGCAATATTAAGACTATCCTTCTGATGAAATTAAGGGTTTTTAAATTTCATTTTGCTGATCAAATCTTTGAAATATTGCGGACTCCAAATATGTAAAACCTCATCATTTTCAATAAATCTAACAATATCTTCTTTAATACTACTAAAAGAGACAGATTCAATTTTCGTATCCAATAGTTCAATGATTTGCTCTTTAGAAATGCTGTCTTCTTGCCAGTCATTTGTGTCTTTGGCCCTAGCTAAGAAATGATTTACATACAACGGAATACCTTTTTTAACATACCATTCTAGGTCATACCAATCCCTTCCCTTAACTCTATTTTTCCACTTTCTAAACAATAAAGCGTGCATCTTACCTGCAAACAAACTTGGTTTAGTAAAGCATTTTACATAAAAAGAAAATGGACGAAGTAATAATTTTTCCTCGGTTTGGAAATTTAATGGAGGCTGTCGATCAACTTCTATTTTAATTTTCAAGGTCTTATTAGAATGCACCCCAGTTTCTTTGATGATATCTTCTAGTACAATTTCTTGCCATATTGTTTCGGCTTTCAAAAAGGCGGAATCAATAGCTGTTTGTTTTGTTTTTTTCTTTTTCTTAATACTAACAGTCAACCCCAAAGATTTAAACTCATCTAATACGGCTTTAAAATATGGCTCAATTGAAAAATTAGAATCTGGTTTAAGTAAAGAAAAATCCAAGTCCTCAGAATATCTATCCAATCCATAAAAAATTCGTAGAGCGGTTCCTCCATAAAATGCTGCTTGCTCAAAAAAATCAGTTCTTGATAAAGCTGCCAAAGTAATTTCTTGCATTATTTCGCGTAATGCGGATAAAATTTCTTCTTCATTTTGAGGGTCATATTCTTCTATCCACTCTTTTATCATAATTCTATTAATGTTTTAATAAGCATTTTTAAACTACTTTTTTTTGGAGCATTTTTAATCCACAGTTCCATAACCTTTGTGTCTAATGTGCTTAATACTTCATTATCCATTCGAAGATCCTCAGTTAAAAATTCTTGTGTTTGTTTTATACTTCTAAGGTTTATTTTTGGTGTTAGTACAATTTTATCACACAACGCTTTTTCGCGTGAGGCAATTAATATCGTTTGCTTAGGCGAATATTTTATGCTTTTTATCCCATAGGAATAGTAAGGAGTCTTTAATTGTTTGTAACTAAACCGTCCAACTGGGGTTTTATAGAGTTTTGAAGTCTTTGTGGATACTGAACTTATTTCATAAGCTCTTTCTGGTATCATGTTCCAATAAGACAGTGCGGATTCTAAGGATACATAACTTGGGCCCCTAAGGTGATTCGCTATTAGAAACGGTTCAGGTGATGGTAGATCCATTTTAAGCCCAATAGTGTATAACCCTCTTCTAATAGGAATAAGATCTTTGCTTTTAAGCAATTCACTAATCTTATCATTTGGACTCTGATACTTGCTAAGTAATTCCAAGATTAAATGTCTAGATATAGGTGCCTCGGTATAATCCTTTATGATTGTTCTAAAATTCATATTGTCATTATTACACATAATAAGCGGATATTATCCGATTAACTAATTCAAAAATTACAAAAATATGTAATAAATCAAATACATAATCGGTAGTACTCCGATTATGTGCTTAAATTATAACAGTTTTAGCAGGGTGTGAATAGCTTAAAGAAGCGATTTTAATGTTGTCAACGTCCAGATAAGCTCAGTGAGCATATCCTTTCAAATTGATTCCAAAGTTACTCTTTCGCATTGCAAATTGCTTATACCTCAGTGTGCTCATCATTTGTTAGGCACAGGCTTCTTTCAATTTTACAATTGCTTTCTTCAATTACGTATTGAATATTGCTTTAAGTGCTTTCTTTATATTGAATTTTTAGATGACAGCTTGAGCCTCTATTTCAATCATAAATCCGTCGTTTGCAAGTCCTTTTACACTAACCCATGTACTCGCGGGTAGATTTTTGGCACCAAAATTTTCCTTGAGTATTGAAGTGATAATTGGTCCATCTTCTTTCTGGTAATCCACTTTATAAATTCTTAGCATCATAATATTTTCCATAGTTCCACCTACGGATTCAATAGCAATTTTCAGATTATCAATTGCTTTTCGAGTTTGTTTTTCTAAATTATTTCCTCCAATGATATTCTGGTTTTCATCCCATGCAACTTGACCAGAAATGAATACTATTTTCCCAGGCGTTGAAATTGTAATTTGTGAAAACCCGTGTTGGGTTGAATTAAAAAGTGTTTCTGGATTAATTGTATTTCTTACCATACTGGTTTTTTTCTTACTTGTGCCTAATGTTCAGATATGGCATGTGCCTCTGAACTTTCAAATATCTACTAAAGTATCGGATGTGCAGAACAGTTTCAAGTAACTACTTAGAGGCATGTGCTATATCATTTGTTACCAGCTTTTTCATTCAGTTAGTTTTGCTACTGCAGCCTTAATATTCGATTGGTTTGTTAATTCCATTTTCAATTCAATTTCTCCAGTTGCAGGAATTTTAATCTTCTTTTTACCGAAATAAGGCTTATTATTTTTGTATGAAAACGCCACTAAGATCGCATCCTCACCAACTGGCAGTCTCCTGTATCCATTCTGCTTCTTTGTGAAACTGTACTTGCTTTGTTCGTTCGTCAATGAGAATACAGCAATGTCATAATTGGGAATGACTAGAGATAGCGAGACGTATTCCAATGTATCTTGGGAGTTCAACTTAACAATGAAATCAGAATCCATGGTGTTAGTGTCATCCAAAAACCAATCTACATTTATCCAACCTAGTCGATTTATTGAAAATGAATATGAGCCAAGTCTCTGGGTAGCATTTTTATCTTCCAACTCTTGAATAACCTTAGTTCTCATTTTATAGAGGTTTATCAATTTAGAAGCTTCATTTTCAGGAATGCCTCTGTCCATCAGGTTTTCACTTGTTGTTTTGGCTGATATTCCCAGTTGATCAAAGTCAATAGGGTTCAAAAGTTTTTGTTTTGAAAACTGTATGGCAGATTTATACATATATGAAAGCCAACCTGTATCGTTAAAACTGAATTCTTTGGTTGTATCAATTAAATTTTCGTATGTAGTGAAAATGTAATTCGCGACTAACGAGTCAGCGTAACTCAGAGTTTTATCGATGTTTGAGGTATATATATTAAGCAACTCATCATCTAGGTCTTCCATTTGGGGACAGGTGCCATAATCTAAGACTCTTGCCCTATATTCGAATTCTCGGGTTGCGATATAAGTATTTTTGAATTTTGGGTCAGTTAGAAGTTTGATTTGTTCTTTGTTATACCAGCATTCCCATGCTCCATAATTGAAATTAAGAAGGTTCTGTGGAATTGAAATTAGTCTATTTTCTAGGTCTCCGGTTTTCTTCCAACTAATTCTCTGAGCACTGTCATAACTACCGGAAAAGATCTTCATTTCATTATTGATAAATGAGTCTTTTACCTCAACATCAATTGACTTGTTTTCTCTAATCTTTAGAGGTAGTCCTTGACTTTTAGCATCAATGAAAAACATGCCCCCAGTTTGTAAAATTTTATCGCCAGATGTTGTTTGTAGGTTAGCACCAATAATGTCCGCAATTGAGTTGACTTCAACGAGTTCTATATCAATACTTCCTGTAACTATTCCCCCTTGAGCATTAATGAAAGTGTTTTTACTAATTGCAATGGATGTGCCATTAGTACCGCTAATCAAAGTATCCTTTTCTCCATTAATTAAAAATGTTTGTCTAGCAGGTCGGATGCTATCAAAAGCGTGTTTGACAATGCTTTCAGGAAACATTTGCCTTTCTGGAATTGGTGTATTTATCTGACTAGTTTCCTTACTAGTTTGTTCACAACTTATCAAAGAAATAACTAGAATGACGAAAACAGTAGAAAATGGTTTTCTCATTAGTTCTACACGATCATTAAGTTAGTCATATTTAATTGGCATATTCATTTAACCTATCTTTAACGAAAAGTCACAATTATATTCGAAATACAAGTCATGGCTGGTAACGTCCAACTATCATCCGTAAGCTAGACTTTTCAAATATCTATGAAGATATCTGATCGCATCAGCCTTTGCAAATACTAAGGAAGCTTATGGATGATATTATATGTTATGTACTTTTACCTAATGCTTCTTCTAGGTATAACAAAAGGGCTTGACTTACATAAATTGATAAGTAATTCTTTTCTTCTCAATTGTTCTGGAATTTTATAGACTTTTGTCGAGAGATGATTGGTGAATCTCACTTTGAAATAAGAACTATCATATTTAGTCTTCTTATCAGTTGGAATTTTTATAATTCCTTCAGTAGAATAAACAGAATCTTGATCAAAAATCATATAGAAAACCATAGGCTTTCCTTTGGACGTTTTGATATTTATTTCACAATCCTGTGCTTTAGCGCTTATATAAGAGGTGATCATTACAATACACACTAAGAATGTTTTAATTACTTTTTTTATTAATTTTTCCATATTTCATTAAGTAGATTGTTGCTAATAAAATCCATAAAACAATTAGTATCAGATTTATCAGTGTAATGTTCTTGGTTATCCAAGTTTGAGGGGATCTTTCAATTATTCTAACAGTATCTTCAGTCGTTAAAAATAGCTTTGGAAACTCCTCATCTCCATTTGATGATAACGTTGAAAATCGTAATTTATATTGAAATGTAGGCTGAAGCTTGTTGATTTTAAATTCTACAATTATGTTGTCAAGTTCATCAAATTCTATGTTATGAAGTGATGAGGGAGTTATAACAGTTACATCTGGATTAAAAATTTCATTTTCTGAATTTTCATCGAATAGGAAATCTACTTTAAGATTCTCAAATGACTTTTTGGATGTAATGTTTGTAATTGTACATTCAATGTTTCTCAAAACCCGATCAAGCGAATCTTTTTTTTCAATTACCTCAAATTTGTATTCAATCGCTGGAGATTCAATAACTTCCTTGACAAGCATATTGAGTTGATAACCAATAAGCCCAAATATCAAGGTTAGTAAAAAAGGGAAGTTCTCTATCGTTAGAATTTTGTTCATTGTACATAACCTTTAGCTAAAGTGCGGATGCCCACACTTTGCTATAAACACTAAACTAGCTGATCTGGGCCATACCTACAAAAGTCTCAGAAAGCCACTGCGCTAAGAAAGTGAAAGTCCAGAACTACAAAACTCACAGAAAGAAACCTAGCTTGCAGAAGGCGTAGATTGGCGGTCGGATTGCATCAAAGCGGGCTAGAAGCACATTGGCATATGCAACTTTAGCGACTGTTATTGATTTTATTCCCAGTATTCCGTTTCAAAATTCGAGCTTTCGTGGAAACCATTCCAATATTGAACAGACTCAGATTTGATGATTTCACAGTCTTTGAATGAGGTGGTTCTTACGCTGGAAAGTTTATCATCTATATCAAAGCGACGTGTAATGAGAATTTCTTTCTCATCATCATACTCATACTCTATGCGATGACTATGATCATCTTTAAGAGTTATAATCACTTCCTTAAGTCTGGATTTAGAATCGTAAGTGAAATTAGAGATAGATTCTGATGTTTCAAATACTATTTGATTTCCATGAATGTCATAAACATATTTCCAGAACTCTCCATTTTCCCTTTTGGAATAGATAATTCTTCCCAAACTGTCTAGTTGAGTTTTTGTTGCTTCACCATTACTAAAATCAATATTGTAGCTATTGTTAATTGTATCTTCAGTTACAGTTTTCGTGAATGAGTGTTCGGGGTAGGTAAGGTCTTCATAATAAATCTCTTTCACATTGTTGTTATTGTCTAATCTATAATGAGTTATCACTTCCCATTCCGCCGAATCAAGATTGTCGTGAAACCTAAGGTGTCTGGAAGAACGACCAAGACTATCGTATTCGTAGCAATCAACAGTTCGGGCCGTAAATCGGGTTAAGTCCTCAATTGTATCGGTAAAAATGAGATGAATTGTAGAATGGTATTTCAGTCGACCATCTTGATCAAACTCTTCTATCTCAACTTTATTCATCACCATTTTTGCAAGATTAAATCTCTTTGTCCTCGTGATTTGCTTTTTAACTCGATTCGGTTCAGTTAGACTATCAAGTTTGAAAGGGCAGTCGGTCATCATTGGTTGAGAATGAGCAAATCCCACAACGCTAAAGGTTAGAAATATGAGACTTACAAAACGCATTGTTTATACAGACTAACGTAAGGAATAATGCAATAAATAGTGATTTCTTTCATGGTTTTATATTTCTGTTCATCATTACGTTAGCTTCTGGAATCAATTTGGAAAGGTAGAAATTTAGACTTTTCTCCCTGAATTTTTGTCCCCAAATCTCCCCAATTATCGATAACGCCCAGATATGGCGCTGTGGCCTCCGAGCTTAATTAATTGCACTAAAAGTAGCTTATCTGCCGGTGCATTCAAAGTATCAGAAAGGCACTGCGCCACACAGATAAAAACTCCCACGGGCAGGAGATGATAGAAAGCATATCAGTTTCTTGGCGGCAGATAAGCGGGAAGTTGAGCAGATTCTTTGCAGATGGCCAGGTAAGGCCATGCGCTATATCGTATGTTACCGCTATTCAATTGAGTCACACTTTGTTTTTATTTGGAAACTCATAATGGTGTCACTTCTGGTCTGAAATATTCCTTCATATCTGTCAAAGTCAGCATAAACTGTCTGTCCTTTCTTATAGTGAAATTGTTCATTGATGAAGTTATTAAGTTGAGCAATAGTTAGCCCAACTCGGAGAGAGTCCCATATTATCAGTTTCCTGCTGAAAAGTTCAAGTGAGACAAATTGTTCATTATTTGAATCAGCACGCCATTTTTCAGGTTGGTCAGTTGTTAAGACTATGAGATTGGCAAACGGTTCACGTCTTTCCATGTCGATAAAGCCATAAAAACCGAAAAAACCTTCAGTTTCTATTTTGCATGTTTTGGTCTCTACCCCAGATGTAAATTCGATATTGTCTAGGTTCTTGATTGAATCCAAATTGACAGGTTGTTCAAATATGCGAATTTGCCGAGTTTTCTTATCTGCAATTTGTCCAGAAGTTTCGGGTTCTTGTTCAGAAGTTCTGGAGTTAGTACAACCAGTGAAGAAAAGAAAAAGTATGACTATGAAATGCTTCATCAATTAGCGGTAACATTTCAGTAAACACCCTTTTGTGGTGTTTATTTCTAATATATACGTAGAAATATAAACAAGAAAGGTGTTGCTATCCGAAAATAATAACACCTTTCTACAATGCGTTTAAGTTAATGCGGTCTGAAAACTAATGGACTACTTCTAAAAATACTAATTTCTCAATGCTGCTCTTCATGATGTCCCTCATCATCATGAGCGCCATCTTTACAACACGCTGGTAGGTTTTCGTAAGAAATGGGTATTCGATGAATCTCATCGGCAGTGTATCCAATCTTCGCAATGCGTTTTTTAATGGTTTCCACGGAAGTTTTGCCGGTTTTATATTCTACCGTCAAAATCTTGTTCTCGAGGTTTAAGTCCGCAAACTTGATCCCTTTTTCAAAGGCAAGGTCGTATTCAATACGGTCTTTGCACATTTCACAGACCGCACTGGTCTGTATTTCTACTCTATTGATTTTACCTTCCTGTGCCTGAATACTCAAAGTAATCAAGGCGAATGCTAGAGTGTTTATTACTTTCATTGTCTTTTTATTTTATATCTAAGTCCTACATATACTAATCTTCCCGGTACTGGTCCCCATACAATAGATGCATCAAAATTCTCACCAAAAGGGTTTTCTGCATCAATGATCGGATTGTCTTGCTTGAAATTGAGCAAGTTTTCTGAGCCCAAATAAATATTTCCCCACCGGAATCCCCTGGAAATTTGTGCATTTACCAACACAAAGTCGGGTGAGAAACCATCTTGCTGAAAGATTTCAGGTTTATCGGAGGTATTGGGCAACCTTTTTCGGCCAAACCACTGTACCGTAGCATCGGCCTTCCACTTCTCAAACTTGGTGGCGTACTCCAGGTTAAAGAAGAGCCGATCTCGGGAAATGTATGGGACCCTTCTTAGCTCTCCTGCGAGGGTAGTGCGAACATCATAGTATTTATAAGCCGCTTTGGCTTTAAGCCGTTCTGTGATGTCGTAAGAGGATTCCAATTGAAAACTGTGCGCATAAGAATCTCCGTTGAGGTTGGAAATGAATATAGCATCGGAACTGGCATCCTGGTCCACTACCATCTGGTTTTCGAAATAGGTGTAGAAGTAATCGAACACCAGGTTCACCTTTTTCTGTCCAATTTTCACAAAAGTGGCCAGGCTTCCCCCTGTATTCCAGGAAACCTCCGGTTCCAATTCCTCCTGAACGATGAATTCCCTAGAAGAAATTAAGAATGGGATGTTTTCCGTAATGGCATTGGGTGTTCGATAACCTCTGCCTCCCGATAACCTCACATTTACTCCGGGTTTAATTTGATAACGAGCATGGATGCGTGGCGTAAAGTAGGTTCCGAATAAGTTATGGTAATCCACTCTGGATCCTGCAGTTAGTGAAAATTGTTCTCCCGGTAAATAAGAGTATTCAAAATAAGCGCCCGGAACAATTTCCTGCCTGTTAAAAGAGGAGTTCTGAAAGACCTCATCAAAATCATCATATAAAATGCTTGCTCCCGTTTTGTACTGATGGAATGAATTCCCGATGATGTTCTGAAAGATCAGATTTCCATAAAAGGTTGTCTCTTCACCTTCATAAAGCCTTCTACCAAAACCGGATTCGATTTTTTGGTACGAGCCCGAATAAATCAAGCCCCAACCTTTGTAGGGTTTGTGAGGAAACAATAAGCCTGTTTTTCCAAATACCTCAATCCGGGTCGTATTGTTGCTGAAACCATAAAATTCAGAGCTTAGGTGATCGGAACCGAAATCAAAACCATTTTGTCCTCCTGCTTTTTCATCCCGAAGGACGTTGTAGCCAATCTGCGAAACGAATTTATCACCCTGATATTTGTATTTATTGAAGATGTTGATCTGCCGGGATCGTGGGAGATCCATGAAGCCGTCATCATTCCGATCCAGTTCAAAATCAAAGTAGTCACCATGAGCTAACAATACGGTCGACCATTTTTCATTTAAATCCGTAGCGAAATTGGTGTTCAGCTCAAACCTTCCGAAGCTATTGGCATAGGCGTTTACGTATAATTTTTCGCTGTTCTCAGGCTTTTTAAACTCCAGATTGATTTGCCCAACCATGGACTCGTATCCATTTACGACAGTTCCAGCACCTTTTCCGAGGTCGATGGACTGGATCCAAGTACCCGGAATAAATCCTAAGCCATAGCGACCGGATAATCCACGAACCAGGGGAATGTTTTCCCGATTGATCTGCACATAGCGTCCATCGAGGCCGAGCAACCGGATGACTTTTGCTCCGCTCACCGCATCGGAAAAGGAAACGTCTACTGAAGCATTCGTCTCAAAGCTTTCTGAGAGGTTACAGCAGGCAGCCTTCAAAAGCTCCGATTCTAAGATCAATTCAGTATGTTTCGCATCGAATTCATCGAGTGAAGAACTTTCTGCCTCTACCACTATATCGCCCAGTTGAATATTGCTTTCAATAAGCTTGTAGTGTTTTGTTTGTCCAAATACAGGTGCAATAGTATCATTCTGATACCCAACAAAACTGAGTACCAGTTTATCATCCTTTTCGATCAGAATGGAGAAGATGCCATCCGTATTGGTTACGGTTCCTTCTGTAGTTCCCAATATTTGTACCGTTGCACCTACCAAGGGCTTATGGTTTATGTCTTCAACCTTTCCACTGACCTGTTCCTGGGCAAATGAAAAAGTATGAATTAGTAATAAGTTGGCGGTCATAAACCGTCTGAAAAAATGTATGTGATTCATTGATTTAATTTTGAGTTAAGTGCTGCTAGAGGGAGGCTTATCTCAAAAGTCTTAATCAGTCATCCTGAATTCATTCCGATGCTTTGGAACGAAATCTTTGAATCCACAAAACTTTATGATTCCTAAACTCAACTCTTACCGGTCCGACCGGTACTCACGCTAGTAACAGCATGTCTTAAAGTCATTGTTTCTTAGGAATTCGAAAGCTGGATTTTTGTCTTTATTTTTCTGTACAGAACGACGTATTCAGGAGGCTTTTGAGACACGCCCAACTTAACTCAAATCAGGAAAGATTGATGTTTGACCTGTAAGTCAACATCAATTAAAGGAGGTGGTTCGTAAAGTCGATAGTTAGTATAATCTTTATCAGATTTAATAAGAAGCAGCAAGTTTTCAAGTGCAACCGGAGCTATAAACATCCAGTCCGATGAGAGATCAATTTCTAAAGAAGCCAAAGTCGAAAAATCATCTGCCTTAAAGTGTTCAACCGTATGCTCGCAGCAGGGCATAGGGTCTGCAAATTCCTTAAAACCACATTTTTCAGCACATAATTGCTTCTGGGGTTCAAAAGAAACCGACTTCAATACTCCCAGGCAGTAATGCTTGTGCAGCGTAAAACCAGTTGATGAAAAAGCCACCAGGAAGGCCAGAAGGAGTGATATCGTCTTTTTAGCTTTCAACAATCCATTATACGGTTAATGACAAGCTTTGTTAAATTTCTTTAGTTTATAGTAATTGTAAGGCAAAGGTACCAAAAAGCCAGGTAATAATGCTATAGCTAAAGCAATCCAATACATCGGGTCAGCAAAAGCTGCTTTTCCTCCAGTCATGGCAAAATCGGTTACATTCATAGCAATTTCCATTGCTATCATAGAGATGAACGACATGGAGATAGCCGTTTGAAAAGCTTCTTTCCAGCCGAATTGCTCTCTTACTTTCATAATGATCGTTTCTAACATTACTGAGGTGGTTAGACCCGCTATAATCGCTAGGATCATCTGGGTCATGATACTGGTTTCAGAATAGTAGGCCTGAAGAAAGATGATCATTCCAAAATCACCAATAGAACATCCAATCAGGCAGTTCAGGGTATTGAATGAGGCCCTTTTCCATTTTTGAGCATCCCCCCAAAAGTTCCCGGTTTTGGTTCCTTGTTCTCTAACAACTGCATAGCCTGCTTTTTGAAGGAGTCGGTCGACATAATCTTCCGTAATGTCATTTCCCTGAATACTCAAAGTCTTCACATCAGGTTCCAGGTCAACAGACCAGTCCTGAATGGACTTTTCCTCATTGAGTATGGGTTCGATTTTCTCCACACATGCAGAGCAGTGAAGGTTGGTCGGAAGTGTTAATGTTGCAGAACTCATAACATCAAAAGTACGAATTGAATAGATTTCAATACTTATACAATTTTTGAAAAGGTTTATAAGTTTTTGGTTAAACGCTGTCCAAAGGCTTTCTGAGCGGAGACTGTAATTTTTTAAAATCAGACGGTGACATACCGGTAACCTTTTTGAATTGATTGGAAAGATGCTGAACGCTGCTGTAGTTCATTTCGTGTGCAATCTCACTAAGGTTCAATTCACCGTAGATCAAAAGTTCTTTAATTCGCTCTACTTTCTGCATAATGATATACTTCTCTATCGTAACTCCTTCCGTAGATGAGAACAGGTTGCTGAGGTATGAATAATCCTTGTTGAGCTCTTTTTCAAGGTAAGTGGAATAATTGACCTGAAGCTGCTTCTTATGGATATGGATTAGATCGATAATCAGTGTTTTGATCCGATCAACTATTTTCGAATTTTCATTGTTCAGTAATTCAAATCCACGCTCTCGAAGCTTTTCTGAAAGGGTCTTCAAACTTTCAGGTTCAATTTCTTTTGAAAGTACAACTTCACCCAATTTTATGGAATTAAAAGAAATATTGGCTTTCTTAAGCTCTTCTTCAACGGCTTCGATGCACCGATTGCATACCATATTTTTAATGTGAAGCTTTGTACTCATAAGTAAACCTATTTGAAAGACTTTATGTAGTGGATAACATGAAATTTTAAAATCTGGTTTGGAATTAAAGATGAGTCCTAAAGAAATGTCTTTTCAAAACATAATGGTTACCCGATTCCGTCTTTATTTTAGTGTAATTCATTAGAATTCAAAGAAGATAATCGAGATATGAAAAATTTAAAAATGGTATAGATAAACCTTAGACATTTGGCACCTATATTAAAATCTCAAAATAGAGGGTCATTATAGTGGTAAGAACTTTGTTATGGATTTTTATTGGGCTTTTGTCGGCAAACTATCATTGATGAGCGTTTAAACCCGAACATTAAATTCTAAATGCTTAAATTTCTTCTTTTTCAGTTTAACAACGTTATGAATATAAAATTAATACTGTTTTTCGCTCTTCCTTTGCTTTTAGCATTTTTGTCTGGTTGCGGAGATGATGATCCTGTGGCTACGAGTGTGGGATTTTCTGAATCATCTTTAACCATATCTGAAAGCTCCATAAACAATCAGATTAGTGTTAATTTTGATGCGAATACGGCGGATAGTATTGACATCTCTTTCGAATTAGGTGGTTTTGCAGCCTTAAATGGCGACTACAGGCTTAACCAGGTTTCTCCGATAACAATAGCTCCTGGCGTCAACTCTTTTGATTTTGAAATAGAGATTATCGATGAACAGTTAATTGAATCTTTTAATGATACTTTAACTATTACAATCACCAATGCTGAAAATCTTCAAATTCCTGTAGGGGCAAATAGTTTTGATTTGATCATCACCGATAATGATGTGGCTCCAACAAACGGGGTGCAGTTTGATTTAGAATGGTTTTTAGGAGAAGGTGTTGATATCGATTTAACTGACTTGAATTTGGCATTAGCTACAGGTGTTGTGATAGAAAATAACTCCATCGTAGATTTCAATGCAGTTCAAAGTCCGATTGGGAATAACAGCATGGGTTTCGAAAGCTTCATATTATCTAATGATGCTCCTGACGATGAATATTTTATTGTGGTAATTTATACATCGGGAGATCAATCTGTAAATTTTTTGTTTAATCTGAATGGCGCTGGTTTTAACGATGCCTTTGGGCTTGGTAATTTTAGTGCAAATGAAGAGGGGAATGCAACTTTTTTTGGTCCTATAACTAAGAGTGGAAATTCCTTTTCTGCCAGAAGAAGTAGCAATGAATTGAAATTTGTTGGAAAAGTAGAGAGCGATCGATTTAGATAATTCCTAGCTATGTAGTTCTGATCAGGTTTGAAAGAACCTGATCTATCTCACTTTCTTTGTTAAAAACCCCAACACTAAATCTCAAAACTCCCCGTTCATGGGTTCCGAGTGCTTCATGTGCCATTGGGGCACACTGGAAGCCCGCTCCAGCTTTTATCGTGAAACCGTCCCATAGTTTTTGGCCGATGATTGTCGGGTTTGAATGCTTTAATTGGATTGAAATTGCACCAGTTGTCAGATTATCTTTTTGATTTCCTAGAATCTCAACCTCATTCAGGTTTTCCAATCCCTTTTGCAACCTCAGCCTCAAGTGCGTTCGATGATTAATTAACTGGTCAAAACCTTTTTGCCGTATCCATTGAATCCCTGCAGTCAGTCCTGCGATTGCAGCCATATTGGCTGAACCTGTATCGCAGTAGGAGGGCATTATAGCAGACTTTATTCTTGAAGTAATGTGGCAAATAGCACTCGGACAAACCATTGAAACGGAATCTGAAATATATAACCCGCCTATGCCTTGAGGGCCAAGAGTTCCTTTATGTCCCGCGAAAACAAAAAAATCAGGATTAAGCTTGTTAATGTCTATCGGGTAGAGGCCAGCTACCTGCGCTCCATCCAATAGGCACTTAGCTCCATACTGGTGACTCATTCTTAAAATCTCTTCGTATGGAAGAAACTCACCAGTGACATTGCTGGCCATAGTAACGGCAACCAGCCGAATGCCTTTTTTAAGCTCTTTTTCAAAAAGATCCAGATCAAAGGGTCCATTTTTGGCTCTTGGAATTACTGTACCCTCTAAACCTTGTTCTCTAATCAGTTTATGGTACCAGCGGGAAAGCGCATGGTGTTCCATGCTGCTGATCAGAATTCGGTCTCCTTTATTCCATGGAAAATCACTCAAAGCGATTGCCAGTGATGAAGTACAACTGCTTGTAAAGAGAAATCGATCTTTGGAATTTATGTCGAAAAAAGCGGTTACGGTCTCCAGACCTTTTTCGAAAACGTTATGCCATTCTCCGGGATCCAGTTTTCCAAACTCTGAAATAGCCGTATGGACTTCTTTAGGCTTTGGCCAGCTGGTCCCGGCATTGTTTAAATAGATCATAATTAACTAATTTTCAGGAAGCTATGGAAGATGTCTTAATCCCCCTAAAAATTTACTATTGATTCGTCCGCAGCTAAAATCATTTCTATGTTGAGCAAAAGGGTTGCATATTTAAAAATTTGCTTTTTAAATCCTCTGTTTTGTTAAATAGATTTAAGCTGTCTAATGAAAATACTTAAATCCATTATAAAAGATATTCTTAATCTTATTCTATTGATGTTCTCAGGGCGTTCGGATAGTGAATTAACTAATTTTAGAGGCCACGAAGAAAGAATGGAATCTCGAAGGAGAAGGTCAATGTTTGATCGTTATAAGTAAGTTAAAACTCCAAAGACTGCCATTGCCCATTCAGATCAGGGCTTACGTTAACTTGTGGGTTTTGCTCTTTACTGTTAACCAGAACGGAATTGATTCCTACTTGCTGAATTAGATAGGAAGATAGATCTCCATACGAAATGTTTCCTGAGGTTTCCTGAAGCTTCTTCAGCAGATAGTAGGTAAATAGCCCATGAGCTTTTTCTTTGTAGGGGAGGGAAGACTGATCTCCACTACTGGCCGAGAATACAACAAGCTTCCCATCCAACGACTTTTCTTTTGGTTTTACCCGAACTCCACGAGCCGCTAAAAGTCCCTGATTTCTTGCTCCCCCACTAAAACAGGCATCTAGAAAAAAGGTGGTACTCTTTGTGGGGTGTACTGATAATTTTGAATAAATTTCTTCCAACTTAACCGCAAATTTCAAATCTGAGCCACTAACATCTACCGGGATCAGAAAAGGCTCTTTGGTGATTTCATCTGGAAATCCGTGACCAGCATAATAAAACAGAATTTCCCCTTTACCCTGAGAGTTCTTTGCCAGCAGGCTAAGCTTGTCGATGGCCCTGTGCATCTCAACCGCTCGGGCATTGATGTGAAACAGTACATTCTGTTCAGGGATACCTAAGGTATTTATTGCATATTCTCTAAAAACTCTAGCATCATTTTCGGCAAAATCAACGTTGACCTCGCTGGTTAGTCCCAGCTGAAATGACTGATAGTCTTCATTACCAATAATCAGGGCATAGGTTAAGTCCTTGCTTTTACCAGTTTGAGGAATGTTGATATCAACATCTGATTTCGGTATGGAAACCACCGTGGTATTTTTGATAGGAGAGGATGTGATTTCTTTTCCAGCGATCCGATCCTGTGGTGGACTCTGGCTACTTTTTGAAGCGTTATTAGAGGAAAGTAGAATGTTTTCAGTAGCTTTTGTTTGCTCTTCTATTTTTTTAATTTCAGGTGCCCAAGGATTATCAAATAATTTTATTTTAGCTGCTGAGACTAATGCTGCGATCAGCTGGCCATCTGGCGAAAGCTCGAAATAGTCGATGGAAGAAGAGCCTGTAAACATGGTCAGTTCTTTTGCGCTTTCAAGCTCACGTAGGGTGAAAAAATTTTTGGAAGCGATGATGATCGATTCTCCGTTTTCATTGAAAGCTACCCGACTTGACTTTTTGTATTCATAAGGTATGGATGCCCCAGTACTCAAATCCCATAATAGAACATCAGATGAGGAGTTGGATATTAGTCTTTCTTTTACAGGATCATAATCAAGGGACAGTATTTTACCTTTATGTCCCGTAAGCTCTTTCTCTACCTGAAATGTTTCCAGATTATACACCTTTATGATCTTACCGGATCCGATAAATGCTGTTTTGGCACCTTTATCTAAATCAAAGGTTATTGCGTCGCTACTCTGAATTACTCTGGTAACTCCAGATTTCCAGTTCAGTTGAAGGACTTTATCACCTGAAAGAAGGTAAACGATTTCCGGATTGGAAGTCGTTTTGATTTCTTTAATACCTGAAAGGTTTGTAAGCTTTCGCTCAACTTTATTCTCCTCTACATCAGTGATCACAAAAACCCCTCTGGAGCCTGTAAATACATATTTTCCATCTCGACCGAATGCTGAAGCTTCAACATTTTCCCGGTGTTCACTCAATTCAAGAAGCGATCTTCTGGTTGTGATGCTATTGATAACGATATCCTGATCTTTAGCACCTGATACCAATAACTTACTATTAGGACTGAAGGCACAGGTCAAAACCTGATCATCGTGATTATGTAAAGTCTTAAATGGAAAATTTTGAGCGCTAAGCTGAAAGGGATATAAAAAGACAGCTGCCAGAGTTGAAAATAAGCTTATTTTCATGATATTGTTAAAATTCCAGAGTTCTTCAACACCATCGAAACGGATGTGAGGTTAATAATCTAAAATATGAAAAATCTAGCTCTAATACTTCTTTTCTCCCTCATATTCAATATTTTATCTGCGCAAAAGAAGAAAGACGAATACTTTCATCCACTCTTTAAGCAAATAGCCAAAAATCATCAAACTATGGCTGTTTTACCTTTTAAGTTCAATACCAAACTTCTAAAGAAAGACTTGCAGGAAGTTACTGAAGATCAAATTGAGACCATGGAAAAAATAGACGGTCAACTTTTTCAAAGTAGTGTCTATGATTTTCTTAAAAAGAAAGAAGAGGGAAGGGGCTTGAAGGTCGAATTGCAAAATGTGAATGTGACTAATGAAATTCTGGAAGAGAATTCTTTTTCAGCGAAGGATGTTGAAGCCCGCAAGATGAAAGAGATAGCAAAAATTTTAGGGGTAGATGTCCTGGTTTTTGGAGTTATGAATACCTCTGAGCCCTTCTCGGAATCGGCAGCTTTGGCCATCAACACAGCTACAAGAATATTTACATTCGGAACAGTTGGTGCAATTGCAAATGCACATGAAGCGAATGGCGTTATGCAAATTACAGATGGTACTACAGGTAATTTGCTGTGGAGGTACCAGATTTACATAGATAAAGGGGCCGCCAGTAGTTCTGAGGCTATAGTTGAGAAGGTCATGAAGAAATCGGCTAAAAACATTCCATACATTGGAAAATAAAAAAGCCCCTGGAAAACCAGAGGCTCGTCTTTTAAGGTTGGTCTTATCTATCCTTTTACCGGAATTTTATCTTTCCATACTCTTAGTGTTGCATCAAGAACATTGTAATTAAAGAACAACAATTCACCATTATGATATACAGATCCGTTCAGATTGTCATAGTTGTAATAAAAGCTATCGGTAGAATCATCTGTTGTATCATATAAGGTCTCATCGTAAGCAGTTATTGCTGATACAGCACCAACTACTGCATTGGCAAAACCTTTCTTCTTTTCTCGAACAGTAGGGCTTCTTACATCAACAGAGCCTGATTCTTCTATTCCAAATGCTTCTAATGGAATAAAATGAACCGATTTTTTAGGTATGGTGATCAGTTTGCCTTTTTCCGCAATCATCCTGGTTACGAGATACTGCTTCTCGCCTTCTTCAATTGAATATTTGTAACCAAAGTACCCGTTTCTTTTAAGCTCCATGGCCATACTCAGACCTCGTACTTTTTTCTCACTTTTCACATAAACCACTTGATCAGGCTTAAAGATCTTTCTAGCATTTACAAAGTTGCCTTCAGCGTCGAACTCAAAAATGTTAAGGTCCATAAGTGTATATGCCCAGTTAGGTCCTTTTACCCCTGATGCTGAAGCAGCAATACTTCCTAAGCCAGCTTTTGGCATTCCAAAAGCTTTCTTTCCATCACCAGCTTTTCCAGGTTTTGATTTTCTAAAAGCTTCGCCAATTACAGCAAGCGAATTGTCAGGTCTCAATACGATATCCTGTACAATAATTTTGGTTTTACCACCCCATACTGCTGAAGTACCTTTCTCTTTAAAGAACTTTTTAACTTCACCCCAGTCGTGCTTTTCATAAGCTACTGATTTACCCGAATTATCGAGTTGAAGATAAAAGAAGCCTTCAGAATCAGTATTACTTGTTTTAGTGCCTTCAAAGTACATTCCTCCTGTATAAAGATTACCTCCCTCATTTACCCTTACGAAAGTTGGGTAACCAGAATGTGTTCCGTCATAAAGGCTGTATACATAATCTTCTACTCCGGTTTTGGCATCATGTTTCACTACTTCATTGCTGAATGTCTTTCCACTTTTTGGTGCAGTTTGTCGAAGCACATAAAGCTTATCGTCTAGCATTTTGATATCAAGAATTTCCATCTCCTTTTTCTCCGGAGCAAATGTTAAAGAATTCAGTGACTTAAGATCCTTATCAACCATTTCAATGTTGTAACCTACCTTATCTTCCTTTTCGGCTTTTACAACCACAAAATTATCTCCTTGAGGAAATACGTAAGGAAAGTTTTCGGAAGTCAGTAATCTACGTTTAACCTTCGATATTTCGCGAGTAGCAATTGTATTACCTTCTGCATCAAAGGTCATATACGTAACATTCCTTTTGCTGTAATCATAGAATACGAACAGCACGTGGTTATCCGTAGCTGCACTTCCGGCTAAATCTGAATATTTACTTAAAGAGAGTATTTTTTCCTTTTTTACATTCAGATCGTTATCCAGAAATGTAAGTCTGAAATCATTTTCTCCTTTGGTTTCGTTTTTGCCACTAAAGCTTGAGAAATAGTAGCCGTTATTGCCTAAGGGCTGCACACCTGAAAAGGCTCTTATACGAACGTCTTCAAAAGTGTTTTCCTGAGCCTTAAGTTCATAGAGCAAACTTGAAATACATAGAACTAAGGCTAGCAAGAAGCTGGGTTTTTTGGTAATTGTCAGGTTCATTTTAATTGGGTAAATGTTTGTTTAAATTAAATTTGGGCTGATATAGAATGATAGAAAGTACTCATAATTTTACTCACGTGCACTTTTAGATGAGGATATCATCGATAAAAAGGCGAATAATTCGATGAATAAAGAACTTTTCAATACAAAAGGGTTAACAAAACATCTCGGTTTAACCATATAATCTTTATTCCTCTGAATTTTGTTATGCATATCGTCTAATTGCAGAATGGAACCATAAAGTCACCATTGATAAAGCTTATAACATTAGTATCTGGATCGGTAAAACGTACATCTACTCTTCCTGAAACTGTTGTATTATTAATCGATTCTATTTCAATGGCACCTTCTACGAAACCTATGCCAATAAAATTGGCAAAGCCGGAAGTATCATCACTAATTGGGAACACTCCGATCGAGGTTGAAAATAAGGCAAATCGTATCTGTGAGGGAAAGATGAACTCATCGCAAGGATCAGAAATACTTACATTTGACAATTCAATAGACACCCCTTCCTGGCCACCGCCCAAGTCTTTAGCAGTTCCCGTGGCAAAAGTCCAATCATCTCCATCAATGGAACCTTGAGCTATCTGGTCTTCAAAATTGAAACTCGGAGAATCTTCTTCATCGCATGAATAGATTCCGACAAGCAACATAATTAACAGAGTGTTTAAAGTTGACTTTCGCATAATTCAAATTTTTCTTTGAATATGTCAACCCTATAGTCAAAAGAAAAAACATGTGGGATGAACAGCTAAATATTGTAAAAGAACTGTTCGAAATTGTATTGAACTAAAGAAGGAACAGAAAAATATCCATCTCCAAATTCGTTTTTATATGCTCTTTTATCGATTTTATCAAAATTTTGAACATGAAAAATGTTAAAAACATTTTGACCATCAGCCTGATGATGATTTGCTTCTCAAACTATGGGCAACAGCAAAAAAGACTTGATAGCCTGGAGCATGTCTTGACAAACATTTCAGGTAAGGAGAAAGTAAACGCGTTAAATGAATTAGGTTCCGGCTATGCTTTTATTTCTCTTGAGAAAGCGGAAAAGTATTCCTTTTTAGGGCTGAACGAGTCTCGAGAGATCAACTTTAATGAAGGCACTATTCAGGCTCTTGTTAATGTTGGCTTTTCACATATGGATCATTATGCAATGGATAGTGCTAAATACTATTTTAATGAGGCACTAAGTCTGGCAGAATCCATTTCCAATGATGAGCAGAAGGCCAAATGTTATAATGCATTAGGAATAGTATATAAAAAAACATCCAATTACCCCGAAGCCCTGAAATATTATAAACAGGCACTATACATTCAGGAGAAACTCGATAATACCAATGGTCAATCATCGCTCTTCAATAATCTCGGTAAACTGCTACTCGAGATTGGGGATTATAACAATGCCCTGGAATACCTGCTTGAAGCTCTCAAACTGAATAGAGAGTATAATTATGATTACAAGGTTGTAGGTAATTTGATGAATATAGCTTTAGTCAATACTTATCAAGATGAGCTGGAACAAGCAAAAGAGTATCTCAATGAGGCTAAGTCGAATGATCTCTTAAATAGTAGACAAAAAGTTGCACTGTTTAACGATTTTGGAACTATTGCTAAAAAGGAGGGTGATTTTGATTCGGCGCTTCATTACTTTAATAAATCTATGGAGCTCAGCCTGGATCTTGATATGAAACCGGCTATTCAATTGCATAACCTGGCCGAGACCTATTATGATATGGGTAACTATGAGCTAGCTTTAAATATCTCGGGAAGTGCACTAAAGCTTAAAGAAGAAATCGGAAACTATTCGAGCCAACTGTTTACACTTAACCTGCAAACTCAGATTTATCTATCATTAAATCAGTTGGGCAAGGCTCTGGAGGTAGGTGAAAAGGCACTTTCCATATCAATAGAAAAAGGAATAAAAGATAGAAGAGTGCAATCGCTAAAGTATTTATCTGATGTATATGCAGCTAGGAATGAACATGGTAGAGCCTGGGCACTAAGACTGGAATATGAACAACGTCATGATAGCATATTCAATGCTGAAAAAGCAAGGCAACAGGCTGTACTGCTAGCACTTTATGAGACTGAAAAGCAACAAAAGACTATTGAATTACAACAGACGAGCTTAGATGTTCAAAGGTCTGAAATAGCCCAGCAGAGTTTTAAGCAATGGGTTTTAATAGGTATGATAATATTGTTTTCCATACTAATATTTATTGCCCAAAGGGGTTGGAGTAGACAAAAGAAATTTAATGAGGAACTTGCGAGTAAAAATCTTACCATCGGACAAAAGAATGCTGAGAATGAGACTCTGTTGAAGGAAATACACCATCGTGTGAAAAATAATCTTCAGATTATTTCCAGCATACTGAATATTCAATCCAGAAAACTGGAGGACCCTTCCGCGAAGAGGGTAGTTAGTGAGGGAAGAAGTAGAATAAAATCCATGTCTTTAATTCATGAGAAACTTTATAGCAATGATCATCTTTCAGAAATAAATATGAAGGAATATATTCAGGAACTCAGTGATTTTCTGTTTAAAACCTACGGATCATCATCGAAAGTAGAACGTTCTGTTAAAGTTGACGGTATAAAGCTTGATATTGATATAGCCATACCGGTAGGATTAATACTGAATGAATTGGTTTCTAATGCTTTGAAGTATGCCTTTAATGAAAACGAAAAAGGAAGACTGAACATCTCACTGGTAAAGGACGATGCTTCTTGTCTTCTAACTGTTCGGGATAGTGGGAGAGGCCTTCCTAAAGATTTTGAAAATCTCAAAAATATGGGAATGCGTCTGGTCAATTCTTTAACGGAACAAATAGGAGGTACTTTGAATATAAAAAAACATCCTGGAGCTGAATTCATTTTAAAGTTTAAGTCTGGTTAAGCTAAAAATTGCAGTTAAATACAAATTCGTAAAAAGATATATGAATCCTGTTAGGATATTGATTGTAGAAGATGAAGCCATTATTTCAGAAGACCTAAGTGAAGGACTAATGACTAATGGTTACGAAGTTTGTGGTATTGCACGAAGTTTTGGTACGGCAAAGGAGTTCCTAAATAAGCACGAGCCGGATCTGGTTTTACTAGACATTAAAATTAGTGGGGATCAGGATGGTATAGATTTGGCCAGACTAATAAGATCTGATTATGAAATTCCGTTCCTATTCATATCATCGTATTCTGATTCCAATACTGTTTCACGAGCTAAGGATGTTAATCCTTATGGTTATATAATCAAGCCTTTTGAGGATGAGGATGTTTTGGTTGCCATTGAAATCGCACTAGGAAATTTTGCCCGTGAGCAAGATAAAAGACTGGATGATTTCATTTTAAATGACTCTATTTTTGTAAAAGACAGGAATTTAGTTGTAAAAGTGCCGTTTAAGGAGATAAAATATATCTGTGCCGATGGAAATTATTCCACCATCCGGACTGTTAACAGGAGTTATGTGCTGCGTGCCACACTCAAAGATATAGCAACTAAAATTCCTTCAAATTCCTTTTATCGATCGCATAAATCATATATTATCAACCTCAAAAGTATAAGCGCAATCAATTCGGAATCCATTTATATTGAAGGGGAAAGGTTGCCAATCGGAAGAAGTCAGCAACATGATTTGATGGAACGAATTAACAAAATCTGATATTCTTTAGGTATAGTCAGTCAAAGTTGCTCTTTCAGTTTAGCATAACCACTTCTGCTTACGGGAATGTTTTCACCATTTTTCAGCAAAGCAGTAAAGGAATCTTTGGTTAGAGACTCTATGCGATCTATCTGACTTACGGAACAGATGTATGACCTGTGAACACGTATGAAGTCATCTTTTGGGAGGTGTGCTTCAAAATACTTCATGGTATTCTGTTTGAGAAAACTATTTTTTGAAGTGTGAATTCTAACGTAATCGTCCATAGCCTCAATATATATGATATCATGAACAGAGATGACGTGAACTTTAGTATTGATCTTGACCACAATCCTCCTGATTGTTTCCTGCTGGGCGTATCTGGATTCCAGAATTTTTCGGATCTCGTTTTTAGGTCCGTACTCATCTTTTAACTTTTGCCGAGCTGATTTTAAGGCCTGTTCAAACCTTTCCTGGTCATAAGGTTTGAGCAGGTAATCAGCTGCCTGAAGTTCAAAAGCTTTAATAGCATACTCATCATAAGCAGTGCTGAAGATTACCACAGGTGGATCGTCCACGAGTTCAAGAAGCTCAAAACCGTTGATTTTTGGCATCATAATATCTAGAAATAGTAGGTCTGGCTTATGCTCTTGAATAGCCTTTAGGCCATCATAACCGTTTTCGCATTCTTCTACAATTTCAATTTCACTATGGTCTGACAGATAATGCTTTATCATATCCCTGGCAAGGGATTCATCATCGACAATTACGGCTTTAATCGTTTTTTGGAACATTCAGTTTTGATTTTTAGGGACCTGTAGGGTAACTGTAAACAAATTTCCTGCTTTTTCTGTAAGTAATTGAGCTTCTTTCCCATATATAAGGTTTAGCCTCGATTGGGTATTTTTAAGTCCTATACCTTCGCCCTTTAAGTTATTACTATCTGAGTCAAACGTATTTGTTAAATTTAATAGGATACAATCTTCCTTTTCTAAACAGTTCAGCGAAATTTCAACAGGTTCAAGGCTTTCGTATAGTCCATACTTTATGGCATTTTCTACTAATGGTTGAAGGATTAGATTCGGAACTTTAGTCTTCAGACAAATATCATTAACCTCATTTTTGAAGACTAACCTTTCCTGAAATCTGATTTTTTCAATATCAAGATAGAGCTGAAGATTTTCCAATTCAGATTTTAGCTCATGAAGATGGCTGCTGCCCTTGTTGAGCGAATGCCTTAAGAATTGGCTTAATTTTATAACCATTTCCTGCGCACATTTTGGCGAAGAGACAGTCAACGAACTTATTGAATTCAGACTATTGAACAGGAAGTGAGGATTAACCTGAGACTTGAGCATATCCAGTTCAGCCTGTTTCAATGCACCCTCTAATTTCAGTTCCCTTTCGTTGGCTTTTGATACCTTCCTTGCATAATCAATGATGTAAAAAGAAAGGGTCATAAGGGCATAGTACCCCGTACCGATTGCACCTTTCCAAAACTCGGAGTGATTGAAAGAGTTTTGATACTCTTCTGTACTTAAAATTTGAGAGGTCAGATAATTGGATAAATTATACCAAATGAAGATGACGCTGGCAGCTGTGATCAGGTGAGAGGTCAATACATTAGTAAAACCTTGCTTTTTCTGCTTACTAAAATAAAAGTCATAAGAAAGTCCAATTCCGATTGCAGCAAATAAAAAGTTTGAGAGTAAGGTATCTATTAAAGCAGGGTACACCGCGAATCCCTGACCGAATATCAATACAAATGCATAAATACTGGCCACAATAATCCAAGTGGCAAAATAAAAAATAAAAGCTCTTCCGTTGAAGATCGGATTCGACATTGGATAGCAGCTTAGTTTTTAATGACTACTCCTCCAAAAGCCGTAAACCCGCTTATAATCAACACCTGATTTGGATCAGGATCTGCATTTAATCGTCTTTCGTCCGAAAAGCCTCCAAATACTGCAATTTCTTTATCCCTGACTGTCCATTCCTTAGGTACGATAAATGTAGTGCCTCCAAATAGCGTAAGTACTTCGACACGATTTTCACCTGGAGCTAATTCCGCAAGGGTAAGATCAATTTCCAGCCCTCCGAAAATAGTGGATACTCTGCCTCCTTTAAAGCTTTTTGAGGTAATGACTTTCTCACCACCTCCGAAAATAGCAACTTCGTCAAGATTATCCGGATCCGTATCTTCACGACTTCCCATTTCGGGGAGACTAAAGTTAATTCTACCCCTTTGCTTAAGAATGATTAAAATACCAATAACCAGAAAAATAAGTGGCCACCACTCTCGCACATAATATCTGAAGTCTTTAAAGAGTTCTGGTAAGAGAAACACAATGCCTAATATGAGAAATACAAAGCCCTGCCTTCTACGAGTAGCCAGCATAGTAGCTCCAATTAGAATAAATAGTGTTTTCCAGCTGAATAGGTAATATGATATGTAATAGGGTACAATACCAAGTTTATCAATCAAAAAAACTACTCCCAGAATTATTAAAACAATCCCAAGCCAAGTATTATTCTTTTCATTGTGTTCTCTCATAACATAAAAATGTACCTTAATCTACGACCAAAATGGAGTATGGCAAGAACTGAGGTCGGTAAAGGCCGTTATTTTACCGGTGAATGACGAAATGTCGAGTGCCAGTTACCTATTGTACTTTGTTTAAAGCAAACGAATAAGGATACTAAGAGCCCTTCTAATAATTAATGCTTCTTAAACTTAAAATATGGAGCACTCCGTTTTATTGGTGAATAATTCAAGGGCCTCCGTCCCAGCACAAGAATTGCCCGATGGGTTTAATGGGGGTGACCAGACACATATGACCATTTCGTTTGGAACAACGGCGATAATGCCACCACCTACGCCACTTTTAGCCGGAAGGCCAACGTGAAAAGCAAAATCCCCAACGGCATCATAAAGCCCGCAGGTTAGCATAACAGAATTGATCCGCTTTGCTTTCTGCGGAGATACGATTTTTTGGCCAGTAACGAGCGATACCCCTCGATTAGCTAAAAATAAACTACTATTGCACAAATCAATACAATTCATCGCGACAGAACATTGATGAAAATAAACATCGAGGACATCCTCCACGTCATTATTAAGCCGATTAAAGCTTTTAAGAAAATTAGCCATAGCTGCATTTCTATAACCTGTTATCTTTTCAGAGTCAGCGACTTCAGGGTCAAACTGAATTCTTTTATGACAGCACTCCGTTTGCATAAACTCAAGGATGGCTGATTTTGCGGCTTCTTTACTTCCTGTACATGTTATAATATGATCACTCACGACCAGGGCACCCGCATTTATAAATGGATTTCGAGGTACACCTTGTTCATATTCAAGCTGGATTAAAGAATTGAAAGCATTACCAGAAGGCTCTCTTCCTACCCGGTCCCATATTGATTCGCCGCCAAGCTTTAAAGCAAGCGTTAGTGTAAATACTTTCGAGATGCTTTGTATAGAAAAGTTTTCATTAGAATCACCCGTATGATAAAGTTTACCATCAATAGTTTGAACCGCCATACTGAACTTTTTCGGATCTATCCTCGATAGCGCGGGTATATAATCGGCTACTTCTCCGCTGCCGAGCATCGGCCTTATTTCACTATGGATTTCACTGAGCAAACTGGAATAGTCGATTTCTGCTTTCATTAAGGTCTGATTCAAAATTTGTTGAATCTAGGCTTTCTGAATATCAATTAAAAGTGGGAAGAGTAGTGTCAATAAACGTTCTAAAACTAAATATTTAGGCTTACGTTAAGTTAAAAAATTAAACATAAATAATTGAAAATCAGATATTTATATATATTTTTCCTCACCATAATCTCGGGGTGTATATCTACCAAGCCTCCGTTTCCTGATGTATTAGATGTATGGTTGAGAGACGGCCTTATGTTTCTGAATTTACAGGTAAACAACAAAAAAGGCGTTTTTCTGGTCGATACCGGGGCAGGAGTGTCCTTTGTAGACATAAATCAAGCAGGCCGATATGAATTTAGTGTTCTCAACAATCAGAATATGGGAAGCATTCAAGGTATTGGAGGCTCTAGCTCATTTTTAGTGACTTCTAACCTAAAAGTTAAGTATGAAGGCTTGGACTATAAAGGTTTTAAATTCTATGCAACCAATATGAATTCGGTGAATAGTTACTTCCGAAAAAGGAATATGTTGATATTGGGAATTTTAGGAGCAGACTTTCTTGCCAAATCCGGAGCTATGATTGACTATCGTAAAGAACAAATTACCTTGGGCTTCTCTGAAGAAGCCTTATGAACTCATCAGTCAGACCGGCTGTAAAAAGTCATTGAAAAGACAAAAGTAAAAGTTGATTCATAGCAAATACATTACACCTGTAACCCTCTCATTCGACTTGGAGTATAAAAAACAAAACCCTAAACGATGCCGTACTTCAATAGAGACAGTCAAATTAAAGATGAATACTTAAGCGTTCTTTATAATGATCATAAAGTCGTTTGTGAATGCAATATCTTCTATATGCGCGATAATCATGAATTTACCGTAGCATTCGTTCCATCTTTAAGCCTTACAGGGTATGGGAGACATGAAAACATTGCTTTTCAGATGCTTGAAGAAGCAGCCGAAGATTACTTCGATGCCTTGCTAAGTCTCAGTGGTAACGAGCTTGAAAATGAACTTTCTAAATTTGGCTGGACAAAAGACAGCTCGAAAGAAATATTCATGATTGAAAGGAGCCTCAGTTCGAATGATTTACTGAAAAAATATAATATGCCGGAACATGCTTCAGTAAAAACTAGAAAGCTGGCATTGGTTGCTTAAATCATAGCTTTATTTAATTCACTTTGAACACAACACTGAATTTGCTACTTTGAAAGGTACAATGATGTACTTTTCAAATAATGAAAAGAGTTTTTAGTCCTGAAAGAATTATAATTCTGTTTTTAGCTTTTTTCATTTGCTCTTGCAGCAAAGGCATTAAGACGGTAGATGAGCATGATACCAATATCATTAAAGGTAAATGGAAACTAATAAGTCGTAAGTTCGACCCTGATACTACATTCAGTCCTACTCCAGATAGCGTAGTATATCATAAAATCATTACGGACGAAACTTTTATTTGGTATTACTACGATTCTGATGGGAAAGATATTATTGGTATGGCAGGAGGGGGCTATCGACTTGAAGGAGGATCTTACACAGAAATAGTTGAGTTCCATCATCCGACAGGGCCAAATATTTTAGGATCTTCTATCCCTTTCAAATGTGAAGTTATAGATGATAAATGGTATCATTCAGGATTCATTAATGAGCGAATCTATGATGAGGAGATTGATGATTATGTAGTAACTGCTGAAAGACGGCTAGAGGAGATATGGGAGCGCTTAGAGTAATCTATAGTAAACATATTAGTCATATTAAAGAAAAGTAATCCGTATTCGATCTTTATAAGATGTTGTGTATATTCATTCCTAATTCATTGGGATTGTGAACGCTTTATTTTTTAATCGATAAGTTTTGAGAAAGCAGTTATTCTCTTTTTTTAAGACCCTTAGACATAAGCTCCTTTTCTGGTTTTTGGTTTTTGTGAGCTCGAGTTTAGTGATTTTATTTATTGCCGTTAACTATCGAAATCAGCGAGAGAAAATAGCGGATGTATTTGAGACGATAGAACACACACATGGACTCCTTCTAAAAGATTATAAGAACCAATTCAACTTTTTCACACAAGAGACGAAGAATAGGGTTTTCTTTGAGTTCGGGACTAGTGAATATGTAGATAATCACAAATCACTTTTTAACGAGATCAGACAGAACGTTTCGAACTTATCGGAAAGTGATGTTCTTGCCAGATATGAATTAGATTCCGAACTTGAACTGATTTCAAGCCACATCAGCACTTATGATTCAACTTTTAACCAGGTTGTAGAAAATATAAAAATACGTGGCTTTAAGGATTACAATCTGATAGGTAAAATGCGTAAGGCCGCGCATAACCTGGAAAGCCTGAAAGGAGTTGACCTCCTTAAGATTTTAATGCTTAGGCGCCACGAGAAGGATTATCTGCTCCGTTACGAAAACATATATCTGAAAGATCTCAATCAAGTTGCTAAGGAAATTCAAACAGATATCCGGAACTCATCTCGTTTATCGGACGCTGAACGTATAACACAACTTAACCTCCTAAAGAATTACCTTGATTTGTTTGACCAGATCGTTAAGTTAGATAAGGTTATCGGAATAAAAGATAATAGTGGATTAGTGGCTGCTCTAAACGATGATCAGGAAGAACTTACAAGGGAGTTTGACGAGCTCCTTTTAAAAGCTAAACTTAAAAAAGAAGAACAGTTCAATGTACTAAAGTGGATCACGGTAGCTGTTATATCCATTTTTATCATTCTAGGTATTTGGGTCAGTTTTTTAACGTCCAAACGTATTACAAAACCACTTACGGAATTAACCTCTTACATCACAAAATTTGTAGAGAGCAATTTTACTTTTACCGGTGATAAAGAATTTACCATTTCTGAAGATGAAATCGGACGGCTTACCTTGAATTTCAATGTGATGCGCGATAAGATTATTGAACAGCTCACTTTTTTCAAGCAAAAAGTAGAAGAGCGTACTGCTGAGCTAGCGGAGGCTAACAAGAAGTTGGTGAGAGTTAATGAAGCCAATAGCCGTTTTGTCCCAGCGGAATTTCTCAAATTTTTAAATAGGAAAAGTATTGAGGAGGTCAGGCTAGGGGATAATATAGAACAGAATATGACTGTTCTTTTTTCGGATATCAGGGGTTTTACAAATATCTCCGAACAAATGACTCCCCAGGAGAACTTTGATTTCATCAACTCTTACCTGAAGCATATGGTACCTCTCGTCAGAAAGCACAATGGCTTTGTAGATAAGTATATCGGAGATTCTGTTATGGCTCTTTTTCCTAAAAGTGTGGATTGTGCTATTAAATGCGCGATCAATTCTCAAAAGGTACTCCTGAAATTTAATGCAAGGCGTGTTAGTGATGGGAAAGCACCTCTCCAAGTAGGCATTGGAATGCATACGGGTAAGCTCATTCTAGGTACTATCGGTGCAGAGAATAGGATGGAAACCACTGTAATATCTGATGCTGTTAATACGGCCTCCAGAATGGAAGGGCTTACTAATATTTATGGTGCAAAAATTATAGCTTCTCAGGAAGTCATCAATCAATTGAAAAGCGATCATAAATATCATGTTAGGTTTCTCGATGAAGTAATCGTAAAAGGAAAGGAAAAGGCCATTGGAATCTACGAGATACTGGATGGATTGGAAGAATATGAGCTGAAAAGTAAATGGGGGCTTGATGATACCTTTCAGGAAGGGATTAAGCAGTTCAAAGAACAGGATTTTGATGCTGCTTTAAGAAATTTCGAGGATATCTTAATCAAGAACCCGAATGACCATGCAGCTCTATTTTATAAAAAGCGCTCTCTGGAATTAATGGGCAACGGAGCCTCAAATGATGATGTTCATGCGAGTGTTTTTAAGCGGAAGAAGTAATGGTATTATTTGGAATAAAGCCCGCGTTACAAATGTGCGTTTAATGTTGTTAAGTTAAGGATTTTAACCTATTGATTGTGTGGAATTTTCTGTATTTCAAAACTATAATAAGAAGGAAAAAATTATGCTGTCCGACATTACAAATGTCAGATTATTATCGTAGGATTTTAATTCTTGCTAACACGCCTCGCTCACAAATTTTTCGTGATTTGTAATATTCAAGGCTTATGGAGCACTAATAATAAAAATAACCTAGCCTATGAGTATCAAGAACTTCCTTCTTTTACCACTTTTATTCCTTCTAGTTTTCAGTTCGGAAGCCAAAAAATCATATTATCTATCAAATTATGATGTCTACCTTGATCTGAAGGAGAATGGGGAATACTATGTAAGGGAGGAAATTACCTTTGAATTTTCAGGTGTAGAATATACGTATGCCTATAGATCCATTCCATCAAGGCACCTTGATACGGTTTATGACCTCAAGGTGACCAGCTCGGACATCAATGTGCTTTCTACGGAAATGGAAAGAAAAAAGGGTTATCGGCTCAATTGGACTTTTGAACCAACGGAACACCTCGCTGTTCGACATTTGTAATGTCGGACTATTATCTTAGGATTTTTAATCCTTCCAATGCTCCTAGTTCATAAAATTTTCGTGATTTGTAATATTCAAGGCTTATGGAGCACTAATAGTAAAAATAACTTTGCCTATGAGTATCAAGGACTTCCTTATTCTACCACTTTTATTCCTTCTAGTTTTCACTTCAGAAGCCAAAAAATCATATTATATATCAAATTATGATGTTTATCTTGATCTGAAGGAGAATGGGGAATACCATGTAAGGGAGGAGATTACCTTTGAATTTTCAGGTGGAGAATACACATACGCCTACAGATCCATTCCATCAAGGCATCTTGATACGGTTTATGACTTCAAGGTGACCAGCTCAGACATCAACGTACTTTCCACGGAAATGGAAAGAAAAAAGGGGTATCGACTCAACTGGACTTTTGAACCAACAGACCAACCGGTAAGCTTTGTTTTGACCTATAAGGTTAAAGGAGCACTTCAGGAAAAAGGAGATGAAAACAGGATTCACTGGACAGCCGTTGGAAAGGAGTGGAGAGTAAAGTCAAAGGATATTGATGTTTGGGTTCAAATACCTTTTGCAGATATTACGCCCGACTCCGTAGATGCAAGTCCGGAAGACTACTCTGCCACGATTTTGGAAAGTGGTGGAACGAAATTACATTTTCGTAAAGATCAACTTAAAAGAAAAAAGCGATTTACCGTAAAGTTAGATTTTCCTAAGCGTATTGATGGAAGGATAAAAACCATTCCAAAAGGGGTAATCTATATGCTTTACACCGGCATTTCCTTATTAATAGGTTTATCACTTGCCCTATACATCAATCACTCAAAGCACTCAAAAGCGATAGCGAATTCACATAACACCGGTGAACAACCTAAATTACCTATTTCTGAAGCTGGATTTTTAGCTCATTCAGAATCCACAAGTAGATTACGAATTTTTAGTGCTATGATCTTTGATATGGCTCGGAAAGGAAACGTAAAACTCAATAGAGAAAAAAAGAAAAGTACCTGGGGCAGTACGGAAAAAGTAAAAGTAGAAATAATTCATAGAGACGGCCTTGATGTATATGAGGAAACTATTCTGGATGAGATCAATAAATATGAATATTTGGATTCCTTCGGTACAAAAGCCCATTCCTTTAGAAGTAAGTCTTTGAAAAAAATCAGGATAGATCTGGCAAACAAAGGTTTTTATAAGCCCATCCCTGAGCAATCAAACCAGTGGCTTATGTTTGGCGTTTTGATGTTGGTAGCTGTGGTTTTATTGTTCTTCATAGAACCTCTCCTAGGAGCTCTTCTATCAGGCTTAGCAAGTTTCTTTTTGGTACGTTCTTCTTTAAAGTTTGTTCTTACTGATTTGGGGGCAGTTGCAAGAAAGCAAACGAAAGATTATCTGAACTACATAAGAGGTGAAGTAGAATCTAAACTGGATTCAAATGCAGAAGAAGCCGTACAATTATTCATGAGAAATTTACATTGGATAGTACTCGATCCAAAGGTTAGTTCTAGTTGGATGTCTAAGCTAAAGCGTTCGCTCAAGAAAGTGGATAGTCGTATTATTTTGCCAGATTGGTTTATCGACTCTGTAACCGATAATAAACGAGAGTCGAGTGAAGCATTAACTTCCTTTATGCCCTTTTATACTGTTGTACTAAGTACATCAGCTTCAACGGGTGCCGGAGCTGTTGCAGGCACGGCAGGAGCCGGTGCTGGAGGTGCCGCTGGAGGAGGAGGAGGTGGAGCCGGGTAGTCGTTTTATATTTATAATAGCGCCCATCTTCACTTTGATCAAATACCCCCGATTCAATCGTCTTTATTAGCCATGTAAGTTTTAAGTAAAATCCGACACTTGTTTAAGGTCTTTCAACTGTAAGTTTACATAGTATTAACGATGTAAATAAGCGTTAGAGGTTCACATGATAAATAGAATGAAAGCTAATATAAACAGTATGAAAATCAGGATAAGTTCTTTAATGTTTATGGTACTGATGTTATCAGGCGTTAACATTAATATAGCTTCAACAGCTGTAGAAGATTTAATCGGCAGAGGGAAGGAGTATACTTTTAACAATAATCTAAAAATGGCAAAGCAATGCTTTGACCTTGCTATTGAATCGAACCCGAATGATGTATCTGCTTATTTGGAAAGATCACGTTTGTGGGTTCTACTTGGAAATTGCGAAGAATCGATGAAAGACCTTCTGCATGCCGCTACAATTGATACTCAAGCTACAGAAACTTATTTTGAAAGAACTGACCTATCAGAGTCGGATATAAAACCTTGCTTTACGAGCTTTAGATAAAAGCAGACCAACTCCAGTGTAATCAGTAGGTCGCAGTCCTATAAGATTTTAATAAATTTCCTTGGTTGGCCTAGAGAAATAAAAAAACCCTCCATAGTAATTATATAGAGGGTTTATCGCGGTCTGGACGGGACTCGAACCCGCGACCTCCTGCGTGACAGGCAGGCATTCTAACCAGCTGAACTACCAGACCTTTCTTTCAAAAGTTGTGCAAAGGTAGACCGCCAGATTCTAATATCCAATAGGTGCGATAAATTATTTTCGTATAACTTTGAATGCTTAAATTGAAATTGAATTTATGCAGTATCTCGGTTTTGAACAGCCAATAGCCGACCTTGAAAGTAAGTTGGTCGATATGAAAAGACTGGCTGAAGAAAGTGATGTAGATGTTTCAAACTCCGTTAAGGCCTTAGAAGGTAAGATCACCGATCTCAAGAAAGAGATTTATAAAAACCTGACCAGCTGGCAACGTGTACAACTTTCCCGACACCCGGACCGACCATACACTCTTGATTATATATATGAATTGACCGATGATTTTATCGAGCTTCACGGAGATCGATCGGTGAAAGATGATAAAGCTATGGTTGGAGGATTTGGCTCCATTAGCGGAAAAACGTTTATGCTGATTGGTCAGCAAAAGGGGAGAAATACCAAACAGCGCCAAATGCGAAATTTTGGTATGGCCAACCCGGAAGGTTACCGCAAGGCTCTGCGCTTAATGAAAATAGCAGAGCATTTTAAAAAACCTATCGTCACACTAGTTGATACTCCAGGTGCTTACCCCGGTCTGGAGGCAGAACAGAGAGGGCAAGGCGAAGCCATAGCACGTAATATTCAGGAGATGCTTCGGTTAAAAGTACCTGTTTTGTGTATTATAATTGGCGAAGGTGCTTCAGGAGGAGCTTTAGGAATAGGTGTTGGCGACCGGGTGCTCATGTTGGAGAATACCTGGTATTCCGTTATTTCCCCGGAATCGTGCTCCTCTATTCTTTGGAGAAGTTGGGACTATAAGGAACAGGCAGCAGATGCATTGAAACTATCTGCCGATGATATGCTCGGCCATAAACTCATTGATGGAATTATTGAAGAACCTCTTGGCGGTGCACATTCGGATTTTAAAAAGGCATCCAAAATTCTAAAAAACAGTATTTTGGAAGAAACTAAAAAGTTAGAAAAGCTAAGTCCTGAAAAACGTTTTGAGAAAAGGATAGATAAGTTTACGAATATGGGACTTTTTGTAGAGTAGGATATACCGTTTACATCACAAAAATGAAGGTCAATACTTTTGCGGTCTGCAAAGTGTTGACCTTTTTTTATTTTCGATGATCAATAAATACATATTCATGAGATTGAGAGCCTTACTACTGATACTTCTGATAAGTGTTATCACCACAGCGGAAGCCCAGAAAAAGAAAAAAAATAAAGGAGCAGAACCCGATAAAACAGAACAAAAGGATAAACCTAAATTTAAGCCATATTCAAAAGTAGTTACTGGAAAAGCGATCTCAGATGATGGACTTTTCGACGTTCATCAAGTGGAAGGTAAATATTATTATGAGATTGGTCACGACCTTCTTGGGAAAGAAATGCTGTGGGTGACCAGAATCGTTAACCTACCATCAGGTTTTGGAGGAGGTTTCGTTAATGCTGGGTCAAAAACCAATGAGCAAGTGGTTTCCTGGGAACGTTTTCAGAATAAATTATTGATTAAAGTCAAATCATATAATTCAGTAGCCAGCGATTCGCTACCTATCTATAAATCGGTAAAAGCCAATAACTATGAGCCAACCCTTTATGCTTTCGATATCGTAGCTTTTAATACTGATTCTACGGCATCTGTAGTAGAGGTAACCAAGCTATTTTCATCCGATGTTAAAGCCATAGGTGGAATATCGGCCAGATTGAGAAAGCAATATAAAGTTAAGAAACTGGACAATAGTCGAAGTTTCATAACAGCTATCAAAAGCTATCCTCAGAATATCGAGGTGAAACAAGATATGAGCTATGTGGCAGATGAGCCTCCTTCCGACGATAATAGCGGAACGATCAGTCTTCAAATGAACCAATCCATGATCCTGTTGCCGGAAGAACCTATGCAGCCTAGAGTATATGACCCGAGGGTTGGTTGGTTTACGGTCAATCAGATTGATTTCGGCTCTGATAAACTTAAAGCTGATAAAAAGGAATACATCAGAAGGTGGAAGTTAGAACCTAAAGATCCTGAGGCCTACGCCAGGGGCGAGTTGGTAGAACCTGTTAAACCCATTATTTACTATTTAGATCCGGCTACACCTGAAAAGCTTAGAAAATATATTAAACAAGGTATCGAAGACTGGCAAAAGCCATTTGAAACAGCAGGTTTTAAAAATGCGATTATCGCAAAAGATCCACCTTCACCAGAAGAAGATCCTGAATTCAGTCCGGAGGATATTCGATATTCCGTAGTGCGCTATATTGCCAGTACCACACGAAACGCCGTAGGGCCGAGTGTTTCCGACCCTCGTTCCGGAGAGATCATAGAAAGTGATATCATTTGGTACCATAACCACCTAAGATCGTATCGAAATCGATATATGCTTGAGACAGGGGCTGCCAATCCTTCGGCAAGGACACTAGATACTCCGGAAGAGGAAATAGGAGAAATGATGAGAATGGTGATTGCTCATGAGGTGGGACATGCTTTGGGCTTTCCACATAATATGAAAGCTAATTTCGCCTATCCGGTCGATTCGTTGAGATCAGGAACGTTTACTCAGGAATATGGAATTGCGGCCAGCATTATGGACTATGCCCGCTACAACTACATTGCACAGCCTGGAGACGAAAATATCAGGTTTATCCGCCAGATGGGACCTTATGATCATTATGCTGTGAATTGGGGTTACCGGGTTATCGAAGGAGCAGATTCCCCGAAAGAAGAAGTAGAAACCCTGAATAAATGGATCTTGGAAAAAGTAGATGACCCGAAATACCAGTTCGGAAGGCAAAGGAATCGCTTTGATCCATCTTCTCAAACGGAGTGCATCGGTGATGATCCTATTGAAGCCAGCAACTATGGAATCAAGAACTTGAAATATGTGGCTGAGCATCTGCACGAATGGACCTCGGAGGAAACAAACAATTATGATGACCTTGAAGAGCTATACGGAGAGCTTCTAGGTGTTTGGCGAAGATACATTGGACATGTAGCTACCAATGTAGGAGGGGTATATGAAACTATTAAAAAACCCAGCCAGGACGGCTATGTCTATGAAGTGGTTGACGAGAAAACACAAAGGGCATCTATGAAATGGCTTCAGGAAAATGCATTTAAAACACCTGATTGGCTTATTGAGGCCCATGTTCTGCAAAATATTGACCATGCTGGATATAATGAGCGAATCAGAAGGCTCCAGGCTCGTTTTTTGAATGCTTTACTCAGCTTTGAAACCATGGGAAGGTTGATTGATTCAGAAACCTTGAATGACGATTATTATTCGGCTCTGGAAATGATGAGTGAACTTAGAAAAGGAGTTTGGTCGGAAGCTAGAAGTTCCAGTAAAGTAGATCTTTTCAGAAGGAATTTACAGAGAAGTTATTTGGAAAGAATGAAATACTTAATGACTGAAAAGCAATCGGAAATACCGGAACGATTCAGAAATTTTGTCACTCGAATCAATTATGATGTTGGTCAATCTGATGTTCGTGCATTGGTGAGGGGTGAATTGAATACTTTAAGTTCTCAACTAAAATCGGCTAAAAATAGGGTAGGAGATACGGTTACAAAATATCATTATGAAGATGCGATAGCGCGGATTGAAGAAATTTTGGACGACGACTGATACATGAAATGTATTATATGAAGGGGCAATAGGATAATACTATTAAATTAGCAGTCGCTAATTTGTTACATGTTCAGGTTCATCTCAAGGAAAATCTTAACTATTCTTGGATGGAAACTAGAAGGAATGGATCGTTTGTTTGTTCCTAAATGCATCATTGCAGTAGCTCCTCATACCAGTCAATGGGATGTAGTCTTACTGATCTTCATTAGGGCTGCCATAGGACTTCGATCTAATTTTATAGTAAAGAAAGAAGCTTTTTTCTTTCCGTTAAGTATTATACTCAAATGGCTTAGGGCAGAAAAAGTAGATAGAAATGGAAACAAAAAGACCGTTGATGTAGCAACAGAGGCTTTTCAACGAAATGAAGAGTTTAGAATTACCCTGGCTCCCGAAGGAACCCGGAAATTTACCAATCAGTTTAAGACCGGATTCTATTACATTGCCCTAAAAACAAATATCCCCATTATGCTTCTGGCTTTGGATTATTCGAGAAAGCTAGCAAAAGTCACTGAACCATTTTATCCTTCCGGAGATGTTGAAACGGATTTAAAGTTGATTCATAATTACTTCAAGGAATTCCAGGGCTTGCATCCTGAAAAAGCCTTAAAGTGATAAGATAAGTAGCTTTCCTTTGCCCAGTTCCTCAAGCGTAACTATGAAGACCTTATCATATTCGTCTTCGTTGAGTTGCTTAAACTTCTCTTCTCCAATGAGTTGGTTCACATAAACAGGAATGGTATTGGAGTGTCCGGAAATCATAATGGTTTCTCCCTGATGCTCTTTTAAAAGTTCTTTAAGAAGGTTTTTGTCAAATGGACGGTACTCAACAACATCTCTCTGTTTGCTTTGAGCAAGTGGTAATATGGTTTCCCTTGTTCTTTTGTAGGGTGTAGTATAGAATGCATTAATGTCGTTCAATTTGAATTGATCCAAAAGTCTTTCGGCCCTTTCATGGCCTTCTGAGCTTAATGAAGGGTCTTTGGTTCCATCCTGTGATTTTTCAGCATGCCTTAATAGAATGAGGGTTGTTTGGCTTTGGGCATAAGCTGATATTGAGTTATTTAGAATAAGAATTAGAAAAAATAGAGTGATGTTTTTCATGAATCTGACAATTATTGAGTTCAATAGATTAATTTAACTAATTCAATTGGAACACTTTTGAATATTGTCTTATGCCACCATTAGTTATTAGAAGCCATAAAGAGTTTGAAGAATATGTAGGGAAGGAGCTAGGTGTTTCAGAATTTCATCAAATTGACCAGGAACAGATCAATCAGTTTGCACAAGCAACTCATGACCCTCAATGGATTCATATCAATCCGGAAAGGGCAGCTAAGGAAGGCCCTTTTGGTACAACAATAGCTCATGGATATCTGACGCTCTCACTTGCCCCTTATTTGTGGAAACAGATCGTCGAAATCCATAACCTCAGAATGATGATCAATTATGGAATTGAGAAGTTGAAATTTAACCAACCTGTCCTGGTAAACGACTCAGTTCGATTGAGAGCTAAGTTGGCTTCACTAGCTGACCTTCGAGGCGTTACTAAAACTCAATTGAAAGTCACTCTTGAAATCAAAGATAATCCAAAGCCAGCCTTTACTGCAAACATCGTATTTCTATACCACTTCGAAAAAGAGGGGTAGGAGATAGCCCGCCTGCCTGTTTAAATTCTTCTCAATTCCCTGTACGGGAAACCTGGAGATATACGGACTGATTTACGACTAAAAATTTTAGCATTCCTGAGCGAGAATGTTTTGTAATTGGAAGCCAGAGATTGATTTTACATTCTCATTATACCATATAAGTAATTGATTTACATCAACTTATGGAGTTAATGTTAAGTGGGTTAGGAAACCCGTTGTGAACACACATTTGCAGCATGACAAAGTGTCCTGCCTTCCTGTTGAATGGAATAAAAAGAGGTCGTCCCCAAAAGTCGTCTTCCGGTTCCGCAGGTAGCGAGTAGCCTGTAATACGAATTTCTGAATATTCATCTTAGTGGAATGACTGGAATTAAGAATGACAGTTTTCAGGTGCTTTTGAGACGACCTCTTCCATATAAGACCTATTCTAGGTATTCGGAAAATCCGAGTGACCCATAACTTCTTTAATCTGCATGGTGTGACGCCTTGTATGACCAGCCATCAAAAGTACGTACTGGTAGGCATCAATTTTACCAAAAGGAACCTCATTCATTTTAGACCTGAGATTCTCATCTGTTTTTTTAACGAATAGAATATGCTTTTTACGATCAGATTTAAATTCACTTAACGCGTCTCGGACAGATGTAAATTTCTCGGAAGGTTTAATAGGGTTTGGAGCACTACCTTTTTTTGACCTGTCCGTGATGATCTGTATAACCTGATCATCCGAAAACTCCGATTTAAAATCTTCGTACTCGCCCAGTGAATTCTTTATATTCTGGAAAATGAAGCTTTCAGAGAGCGTAATATGTTCTATGCATTCAGCAACCGACCATGTTGATTCATCTGGCTTGTAATTCAACTGTTGATCGGACAGGCCATCCACTGTAGATAGAAAATCACTCTCTGTTTCTTTTAAGAGTTCTATCGCTGATTTACGCTCTTCTTTTGTTAGAGCATCCTCTTTAGCTTCTACGTTAAAGAAAGCAATGCTAATGATTATGAGTAAAGTTTTCATTTGTATTGAGTTTAGGTTTTATCATTGGATTTTGAGTCGAGGTATTTTCCCAGGCCGGTCAGTTTATCATCCCAGAACCGTTCATAGAATTTCACCCATTCATAAATATCTTTCAGGGGTTCCGGGTTGGCTCTGCAGAATTTTTCACGCCCTTCCGAAGATATTTCAATCAGCCCCGCCTCCTTTAACATCATGATATGCTTGGTAACGCCCTGACGTGTAATATCAAACCGTTCTGCAATCTGAGTGATCGAAAGGGTAGTCGTAGCTAATACCAGAACGCTAAATATCTCTCTTCTGGTGGGGTCTGCGATAGACTTGAACAGCCTGTTCAACTTATTTGACATGTTCAGCTTTGGCTAGATAATTTTCAAGGTCATTAATACAGTTTTGCCACCCCTTGTCGAAGTGACCAAACATCTCAATGGCCATTCCTTCTTTTGGATAATTTTCAGCTCCAGTATGCTCCAGTATCAGCAGAGTACCGCCGTCTTTTTCGGAAAGACTCCATTTTACTTTGGTTTCAACTCCGCTATTGTTAACATCCCATGTATAAACAAGGAGGTATACCGGATTAGCTTCCAGTACAGTTCCCCTGATTTTTGTTTCCTGAT
>JBCCDY010000021.1:0-81120 GCA_039030555.1 Bacteroidota bacterium | reverse complement strand
TCGTCGTCTACGGCTGCCGGAGGTCGCGAAGAAACAGCTGGCCCACATATATTTTATAAAAAGTAACCTTATAAATCAGATAATTTATCAAACAATAAAAAACAATCAAGAATTAACCAAAATGACCAGAACACCAGATTTCATTGACTGATTTGCAATGATTTAATTGCTCACCCAACCTTATTCAATCTTAATATTTGAGCACTCAATTTTGTAAGCGAAATCAAAGCGTTTCATTTTCTTAATGAATATGAGCTTAAGTGTTCGGGTTAAGCATCTTTCTTAATAACTTGAAATTCTTTATCAGTATTTATGAGGTTAACAACAATATTCAATATTGTCTTTTTTCTGCTTCTTAGTGCATCCACTAGTGCCCAACGATTAGATGTTGTGGTCCAACGAGGACACAATGCAGCTATCAAATCCATTGAGTTTACTCCAGATGGAAAATATTTACTCTCAGGAAGCCGCGATCGTTCTGTTAAACTGTGGGAGGTATCTACCGGAAGAGAACTCCGTTCTTATTTGGACCACGCTTCCACCATAAATGATCTATCTGTAAGTTCGGACGGGAAGTTCTTTGTAAGCTCCGGAGTGGATCAAACTGCCAAAATGTGGGACATATTGACCGGAGAACTAATTCATACTTTCACGGGTCATCAAAGGCTATTAACCGACGTAAGTCTTTCCAATGATGGTCGATATCTGTTTACCGCAGGTTATGAAACGGAAGCCAGATTGTGGGATTTGAAAACCCGAAAAGTAATTGATACTCTTAAAGTAAACCCTGAACAAGGCCTTGGCTATGGCATCAATTCGGAGTTCAGTCCTGATGGCAACTATCTGGCTGTAGGAAATGATGACAGAACGGTGAATATCCATGATCTCAAAACAGATGAAGTTGTTGAAATCAAACCTTCCAGCGGCTCTTGTGGGGGCTGTGCTACTTTTGTGGCCTATAACTCAGATGGCAGCCGGTTATTGAGTGCAAGTAACAATGGACCGGTCAGAATAATTGACCCCTCCGATGGATCAATACTGAGTATTTTAGAAAATATTGATAAGGAATACTCTGCTGTAGACATCAGTCCTGATGATAAACTAGCTTTACTTGTCGATGAGGATTCTATAAAAACCTACAGCATGAAGTCGGGACAGCTTTTGTATACAGTAAAAGCTGAACACGAACAACCCATAACTGATGCTATTTATAGTCCTGATGGAAAAATGATTGCAGTTTCAAGTGATGATCAAACAATTGGTTTATACGATGCTAATACGGGGGTGTTGATCCAAAAAATAAGTGGTTTCCTGCAGAAAGCGGATAAAGGTGGTTTGAATTATGATGCAAATTCATGGGACTATTACATAAAAAAATATACAGACCTCAGAAATGATGTGCGAATTAGCCCAGATGGTAAGTATCTGGTGAAGGGGAAAACGGGTTCGATAGCCAGAATGTGGGACCTGAAATCCGGGTCGATAGAAAACGAATTCAGAGGCCATGAAAAAGCAGTTCTTTGCATGGAGTTTTCGGACGATGGAAAGTATCTGCTAACCGGAAGTGCAGACTTTACCGCTAAATTATGGGATGTTAAAAGTGGCAAAGAGATCAGGACTTTTACGGGTCATAGAGAGGTTATTTTTTCTCTGGATTTCAGTGATGACCAAAGGAAAATCGTAACCGGAAGCTGGGATGGTTCAGCAAAAGTTTGGGATATTGAAACCGCTGAAATATTATCCAATCTTTATTTCGAAAACGCATCACCATATCGGGTCAGCTTTTACCGAAACGATATTTATTTAATCACTTCTAATCTGGATAAAACGCTTAAAATATGGGAGATCGATTCCAAAAAGCAAATCAGGGAATTCATCGGCCACACGGATATAATCCAGAATCTGGACTTTAATAACAATATGTCTAAAATGGTATCAGCAGGCTGGGATGGAAAAATAAAAGCATGGGACATTGTTTCCGGGCTACAGGATTTTAGATACGACGACCACAATGGTCCGGTATACGCTGTTGAATACTCTCACGACGATCAATATTTAGCCACTGCCGGAAAAGACATGGTTATTAAGATCAGAAAAGCAATAAACGGTAAAATTGTTAAAGAACTGAAAGGACACGAATCTTCAGTCACTTCTCTACAGTTCACTCCTAATGGTGAATACCTGATCAGCTCCAGTGAAGATGGCACCATCATTATATGGGATTTTGACGAGGGCAAGGAGCTTATTTCTTACATCATTCTTGATGATGAAGAGTGGATGGTGCTAAACTCCGATGGATATTTCAACGCAACTGATGATGCACTCCAGCAGATCATTTTTGTTGATGGACTGAAGAGCTATAAAGCCGAGCAGTTCTTCGACCGTTTTTACGAGCCTGACCTCCTGAAAAAAACATTTAGCCAGAACAAATCAGGGACTAATCTTATGGATGAGCTTGAAAGGTCGCCACCTCCCAATGTTGAAATCATTGCACCTAAATCAGGGAATATCGCTAAAAAGAATACCATTAGTCTTCTGGCAAAAGTTACGGATGAAGGCGGAGGAGCGAGAGAGGTAAATATATTCCACAATGGAAAAATTATAGTTTCAGAAAAGCCTGTATTTAAGAAGAGTACATCAACTTATATTAGTCATGATATCAGGCTAATACCTGGTAGAAATATTATAGAAGCAAATGCTACTAACGATTCCGGTATCTCCTCCCCAAAAAAACGAGTTGAAGTGATTCTTGGTGGAGAGGTAGAACCTGTTCTTTATGTAGTTTCAATTGGAATAAATGAGTATAAAAATCCGGCATTGAACCTGAACTATGCAGCGGCAGATGCCGATGGTTTTGTGGATCTGATTAAGTCAAAGTCATCAAAATTATTTAACCGGGTTGAAGTCATTACCCTCTCAGATGAAGGTGCAACCAAGGAAAAAATACTTGAAACACTTAGTATACTTTCAGGTAAAGTAACTCCACAGGATGTTTTATTCTTTTATTATGCCGGACATGGGAGTATGGTAGATAATAAATTCTATTTCATACCAACTAATGTAACTAAACTATACAGCGAAGATAAACTTCGGAAAGAGGCCATTTTCGCCGGAGACCTTCAGCAGAAACTCAAAGAAATATCGGCTTTAAAACAACTTGTGATTATTGATGCTTGTCAATCTGGTGCAGGAGTAGAATTATTGGCCCAGCGTGGAGCCAGTGAGGAAAAAGCTTTGGCTCAATTGTCCAGAAGTACCGGAATTCACGTTTTGGCCGCTGCCGGAAGCGAGCAATTCGCCACCGAGTTCAGTGAGTTAGGCCATGGACTATTTACTTATATTTTATTGGAAGCATTAGCGGGTGGTGCTGATGGGGCTCCAAAAGATGGTAAAGTTACGATCTATGAGCTCAAATCTTACCTGGATGATCAAGTTCCAGAATACTCTAAAAAGTATAAAGATCAACTGCAATTTCCTCATACTTTTTCGAGAGGCCAGGACTTTCCAATTGTGATTGAGGACTGATACTATCTGTAGCTTAAAAAGGAGCTATATCTCCATTTGGATCCTCCTCTTCCGGGGGTTCATTATCTGAATCCCTATTGGATTTACTTGGCAAAGTAATGGTATTAGGAATATCGTCGAAACTCGAGTAATCGTTCCCACTACTCGGGAACGAGTTTCCGTAGGATGGTTCTTCTCCTTCTAAAGGCATATCAGAAAAACGGGTATATTTTCCAACAAATTTAAGCTTAACGGTATCAAGCGAACCATTTCTATGCTTAGCAATTATCACTTCTCCTAAGTTATTGGTCGGATGTCCCATTTCATCTTCCGTAATACCATAATACTCCGGACGATACAAGAACATAACCATATCGGCATCCTGCTCAATTGAGCCTGATTCCCTAAGATCAGATAGTTGAGGACGTTTATCCCCTCCCCTGGTCTCCACAGCTCTACTAAGCTGTGAAAGTGCGATCACCGGAACTTCCAGTTCTTTGGCGATATTCTTTAAAGCCCTCGAGATGGAAGCTATTTCCTGCTCACGGTTTCCTGCAGAACCACTTCCAAGCCTGGAGCCTTCTCCACTCATCAGTTGCAAATAATCGATAATGATCATTTGAATATCGTGCTGCTGCTTTAGCCTTCTGCATTTCGCTCTGAGTTCGAGTATGGAAAGAGCTGGGGTATCGTCAATAAATATGGGTGAATCAGAAAGTCTGGCTGTTTTAGTGATAAGTTGCTGCCATTCGTACTCGGCTAGATTTCCCTTTTTTATTTTTTCACTTTCCAGTTCAGCTTCAGCTGAAATCAATCTATTGACTAACTGGACGGAAGACATCTCCAAAGAAAAAATGGCTACTGGTTTCTCGAAATCAACCGATGCATTTCTCATCGCCGATACTACGAATGCCGTTTTACCCATACCAGGCCGTGCTGCAATAATGATCAAATCTGATTTTTGCCATCCTGATGTTACACGATCCAGTGCTGTAAACCCTGAAGGAACCCCTGTGAGACCATCTTTATGTTTTTTACGAGCTTCAATCTCTTTGATCGCTTCGGTCATAATAGACCTCATATCAGCGTAATTCTTCTTGATGTGCGACTCTGAGATGCTGAATAAAGCTTGCTCGGTAGAGTCTAAGAGGTCAAAAACATCAGTCGTATCCTCAAAAGCATTTTTTTGCATCTCTGAAGAAATCCTGATTAGTTCTCTTTTGATAGCTTGTTCAGAAATGATACGGGCATGAAATTCAATATTAGCAGCAGAATTTACTTTGGTGGTCAGTTCTGTTATACGATATGCGCCACCAACCATCTCTAGTTTTGCGCTTTCTCGTAATTCCTGGGTGACTGTCAATAGATCTACAGGCTCGGATTTGTTGAAAAGTTCAACAATAGCTCGATAGATTTCTACGTGTTGCTCCTTGTAGAAGCTTTCTGGCTTTAAGATATCAATCACCGCAGTAAGGGCATCTTTTTCCAACATTAATGCACCTAGCACTGCTTCTTCTAAATCAACTGCCTGAGGAGGTAGCTTACCAAGATTATTAAAAAAATCTTCTTGAGAAGCTCTTTTAGGGTTATATGCGATTCTCCTTCCAGTTGATTTGTTTACTTCCATTCGATTCTATCTGTTGCTAATTTGTTTTCTTATGAACCCTCAAAGGTATATTAATAAGCAACGACTACATCAAGTCGAATGCTTTTGTTTTACCCTATTTATCAAGGGTTGTAATCAGTTATGCACAGTGTTTATCAACATGAAAAAAGCCAGTTCCAAACATTGAGATAGAATATTATTCTTAATTTTAGAATTCAAGTAAAATCAATGTCATTAAATCAACTTAAGAAAGTTCACTTTATTGCGATTGGAGGTAGTGTAATGCACAACCTTGCAATCGAACTCAAAAGACATGGAATTCAAGTCAGTGGTTCGGACGATAAAATTTTCGATCCCGCAAAATCAGAACTTGAAAAGCATGATCTTTTACCAAAGGAAATTGGTTGGAACCCTGAAAATATTTCAGAAAACATTGATTGCGTTATTCTAGGAATGCATGCCAGGGAAGACAATCCCGAACTTGCAGAAGCAAAAAAATTAGGATTACAAATTTACTCCTTCCCCGAATTTGTCTATCAACAATCGAAAAACAAGCAAAGGATCGTAATCGCTGGGAGTCACGGAAAGACAACCATAACTGCAATGATCTTACATGTTTTACGTCACTGGGAAAAATCCTTTGATTTTGTAGCCGGGGCTAGATTAAATGGCTTCGATACAAGTGTTCACCTTAGCGAAGCTCCTGTCATTATTATAGAAGGCGACGAGTATCTATCTTCTTCTATAGACCGGGTACCTAAATTCCTGAAATACAATCATCACATTGCTTTACTGAGTGGAATTGCCTGGGATCATATAAACGTATTTCCATCCTTTGAAGAGTATGTTTCTCAATTCGAAAAGCTTGCTGATGCTACTCCAAAAGCGGGAGCTTTAATATTCTCTGAAGAAGATAATTTAGTAAGTATTATCTGCAATAAGGAAAGAGCTGATGTATCTCGAATTGAATATAAAGCACATCAGGCCAAAGTTGAAAATGGAACGACACTATTGATTGATGGGCATAACGAGATACCAATCAAAATCTTTGGTAAGCATAACCTCCAGAATCTTAGCGGTGCAAAAGCAATTTTAAAGCGTTTGGGAATAAAAGACCATCAGTTTTATGAAGCTATACGATCCTTTTCGGGCGCCAAAAACAGGATGGAGCTTATTAAGTCTACAAATGGCCTTAAAGTTTACAAAGACTATGCGCACTCCCCTTCTAAAGTGAAAGCTACTTCTGAGGCAGTTAAAGCTCAATTCCTTAATAAGAAAGTCGTTGCCTGCCTTGAATTACACACTTTTAGCAGTCTTAATAAATCTTTCTTAAAACAATATCAGGATGCATTAAGTGCTCCGGATATAGCGATGGTATTTTTTAATCCTGCTAATTTTGAATCCAAAAAATTAGAGGCTTTCGGGGAAGAAGAAATAAAAAGCTCCTTCGCAAGGAAAGATCTTCCGGTCGTCAGCACTGTTTCTGAACTTGAAGAAAGAATCAAAGAATTAGACTTATCAAATAGCGTTTTAATCTTTATGAGTTCCGGTGATTTCGCCGGGCTGAATATTGATGGCCTGGCTGAAAGTATCTCAAATTAAAAACGCATGTTTCTAAAACTTAACAATCCGTTGGTCTTCTTTGATCTGGAGACTACCGGAATAAATATTTCCAAAGACAGAATAGTCGAAGCTTCTTTTATTAAGTGGATGCCGTCTGGAGAAAAAGATATCAAGACGCTAAAAATTAATCCAGAGATACCGATTCCAGTTGAATCCAGCCTTATCCATGGGATTTATGATAAAGACGTTGAAAGCGAGCCTACTTTCAAAGAAGTAGCTAAAAACCTTACCCAATTTCTAAAAGGCTGTGATCTAGGAGGTTACAACAACTTGAAATTTGATGTTCCTATGTTGGTTGAGGAGTTCCTAAGGGTGGACGTAGAATTTGACGTAGAGAAGAGAAAAATAGTAGATGCACAGAGGATTTTTCATATGATGGAAAAAAGAAACTTAAAGGCAGCCTATAAGTTTTATTGCGATAAGATTTTGGAGAAAGCCCATTCTGCAGAAGTTGATGCCATGGCTACTCTGGAAGTTTTTGAAGAACAGATCAAAAAATATGAAGGGCAGCCTGCAGAAGATTTAAATGAACGTCAATTAGGCATAATTAAAAATGATATCGGTAGTATTGCCGATATGATTACCGAAAATATGGTTGATTTCGCAGGAAGAATGGTTATAAATGCCAAAAATGAAGTTGTCTTTAATTTTGGAAAGCATAAAGGAAGGTTAGTCACCGAAGTATTTGAAAAAGAGCCCGGATATTATGACTGGATGATGAGAGGAGATTTTCCATTAGATACTAAAAGAAAGCTGACTAAAATAAAATTGAGTGCGCTTGCACGTTAGAAAATATCAATACGAAATATTAAAGATATCTTAAATCAAGAAGCAGAAATAAAGATAAAGAACAAAGCAGTCAAGATGAGCTTAAAACGGGTTATGAGCTTATCCAGGAGCAAATAGAAACTGGTTTTGCGGAGCATAAACGCTCTAATAAGAGTCTTTTTATTTCGGCTCTTGCCGCAGGTCTTGAAGTTGGTTTTTCTTTATTTTTGATTGGAATTTTACTTACTAATTTCCATGGAATTCTTCATCCAGCCTCTTTAAAAATTGTTCTCGCCATAGCTTACCCTGTGGGTTTCATATTTGTGATATTGGGTAGATCGGAATTATTCACGGAGCATACTGTTTTGGCCGTTTTACCGGTCATAAATGGCTCTGCCTCGATCATGAGTTTATCCAAATTATGGGGGATCATTATAGGCGGGAACTTGGTAGGAAGTTATATTTTTGCAGGCATAATAACCAACTTGGGACCGTCTATGAATATAATTTCTCACGAGGCATTTTATGAAGTAGCACATGAGCTTACGAACCATTCGTGGTCAATTATATTTTCAAGCAGTATCCTGGCGGGTTGGTTGATGGGCCTTTTATCCTGGCTTGTAACTTCTTCCAGAGATACCATTAGTAGGATTTTTATTGTGATCTTAATTACGTTCGTAATCGGTCTTGGAGGTCTTCATCACTCTGTAGTCGGGTCGATAGAGGTTTTCTCAGGATTATTAATTAGCTCCGAAATTAACTGGAATGATTATATAAAATTTCAAACTGCAGCTACTTCTGGAAATGTAGTTGGAGGAGTGGTTTTTGTAGCCTTACTAAAATATGGTTTAACGAATTGGAAATAGCTAAAATTACTATGCGTTCACGGCTTTAGAAGCATTTGAATTATAGTTGAATAATTGCTTATCCTTAATCATCTTATGCACTTTGTAAGGTACAAGGTGCTCCCATCCGTTCTGGCCTTTTCGGATCATCTCCAAAACATCATCTGAAATAATATTCAGTATTTCTTTATTAGCTCCTCTAATCCCTTCGATTTTATGATTGTCATATAAATATTTAAACAGTGAATTAAGTCTCGGATGGGTTTTGAAGCTCTCGCAGGTCAGTATCTCATCCGAGTTCATCATTTCACGAGCAGGATAGACGTATAGCTTTACATTAGCTCCAAAAAGACTTCCGAACGACTCTAGAATTCCACCTTTCAAATCCGTATAGTAAGTCTCATCGAAGATCTGCTTTAGGTTATGGACACCTATAATTAGGCCGATTTTTTTATCTCGCGCAAAACCTGATAAATAGTCTACAAGCTTAAAGTGCTTATAGTAGTTGGATATCAGAACATTCTGACCAAGAGAGCATATTAGATCTGCTCTATTTAAAAAGTCTTGTTTGTCAATTTTTGAACCATCTGCATTGAGGTCTTTCAAAGTCAATTCAGTTAGAACATAAGAGGAATCTTTCTTTACATCAGGTTCATTTAAAAACTGTCTCAGACCTGTAAGCATCATATCGACCGCTACATTGGTAACTGGCCTGAACCTTCCCCTCAATACCAAAATATTCTTTTTATAAAGAACCTCCGAAGGCTGTATTACACTACCGTCTGCACCAAACATGGCCGCATTCGTCAAACCAGATGATACCAATTCTAAACTCAATAACCTATTATCTACCTTATCGAAGTCAGGTCCAGATAAACTGAACATATCAATTTCCACCCGGCCTTCGTCGATGTTATCAAGTAATGAGTTAATGATCTTTTCAGGAGATTTATAATATTCGAAGCATCCGTAAATGAGGTTAACACCAACAACACCAAGGGCTTGTTGCTGTGATACCGGATTTTGGTCTTTTAATTCGATATGTATTATGCAATCGTTTGGTGGCGATTGCGGACTGACCTGAAAACGTAATCCTACCCAACCATGTCCTCTATTAGTCTTTTTGAAATTGATTGCTTCAATCGTATTAGCAAATGCAAAAAAGCGAGTATCCGGCTCTCTATCCGTCAAACGCTCAGGAAGAAGATTGAACTCTTTTTCAAGCATCCTCATTAAGCGTTCTTCACATACATATCTTTCTCCCTTGCCATAAATGGCATCACTGAAAGACATGTCATAAGCTGACATAGTTTTCGCAACTGTTCCGGAAGCACCACCGGCTTTAAAAAAGTTACCAGCAACATCTTGTCCAGCACCTATTTCTGCAAAAGTCCCGTAGATGCGGTTATCCAGATTTATATATAAAGCTTTTTCTTTAGTAGTGAGTATGTGTTTATGCTTCATATCATGTTTACCTCGCGGCTTTATCAAATATCCTTATTTTAAAACGAAAACCAGAGGTTAATGAGTTTAAATTAATTTAAGTTTTCACTCCTGAAATCTTATGATTCGGGATTCCCATAATCAGTGAAATTTGAAGCGCTTATTTTAAATATATATTCTATGATTCGGCCCAATCAATAACTCACTTTTTCGAGGTAAAATCCTAGATATTCTATACGGCCTGTGACGCTAGAACTAAACGTATAATTAGTTCCAAATAAGCATTTTATAGGAACAAAGGGGCATGGTTGCAAAAAGCCTGATCTTGAGTAAATTGTTTACAACATCTACTATTTATTTATACTGCCTCAATTGAAAATCTAAGCAACTGTATTCTTCGAAGAGGTTAATATTGAAAAAACCAATTGAGATATAAGTATCTTTAGAAATGAGCTTTAAAACGAGAGCTTCTTCTTGAAGTCCAAAATCTCATTCTTAAGCGAATTATTATTTTCAAAAGGAATGTACTTCTTAAGTTTTTCAGAGGCGTTTATTTTCATTTCCCTCAACGATAAATGCTGGTTTATAAAGATAAACTCAAGGTTAGGATATACTTCTTTAAAAACATCGACCAGGTCAAGGACAGAGAGGTTTTTATCTACCAAATTATAAATATCCGAAGGGATTGATTTGTCTAACAACTTCTCTAGTACATCAGATATCAGATCAATGTGTATAAAAGATCGGGATTGTTTTCCGTTGCCATGAATTGATATTCTGTTAGAGAAATTAGCGTCAAAAGTAAAGCGATTAATCACCGCATCGAACCTCATGCTCCTACTATAACCATAGACGTTTCCACATCTCATTACGTAAGTCTCCATTTTATCTTGAAGTCGAAATACGTGCTCTTCTCCTCGCATTTTGGAAATACCATAAAGTGTTTTTGGGTTAACTGTTCTGTTTTCATCGAGATGCTCCTTAGATGAACCATAAACAGAAGCGCTACTTACATAAATGAATTTTGAAACATCGCTTTCTTCAACAGCATACACCAACTCAGCGGTTCCCCAATGGTTTACCTGTTCATAGTCATGCGCATCCGTATTCGCGAATGGAGTGGTCACACGAGCTGCTAGGTGATAGACCGTATCTACTCCTTCCAATTGTTTTCTGAGGTTCCTGGAATCGAGAATATCTCCCTGAACAAATTTTACTTTTCCTCCGTCAAGTCCACCATTCAGAAAGAAACTGAAGTTTCCTCTGCTCAGGTTATCATAAACTATTACTTCCTCAACTGATGAATTCCTCGATAAATGAGAAATAAGTTCAGTACCAATATAACCAGCACCGCCAGTCACTAAAACTTTCATTTTAATCTATTTTGAAACTAAATCTGTATGTAAACCGCACTCTACTTTGTTTAGCCCGAACCATCTGGCCTCTCGCTCCATCATTTCAGGGTCGAGTTTACGAGTACATGGCTCACAACCAATACTTGTATAACCTTGATTTTCCAGAGGATGCCTGGGTAGGTCGTGTTCTCTTATGTAATCAAAAATCATTTTAGAATTCCAATCCAACATTGGGTGGTATCGAAAAGTACTGTGTGGCGCAGGTTGTTCTACCTTCATAGCCTTACGAGTAGCGCTTTGGTCAGCTCGAATTCCATTGATCCAAACATCATAAACCCTTAAAATACCATCTAAAGGCTGTGTTTTATTTAGATTACAACAATGATCCGGATCGGAAGTAAACAGTAGCTTTCCGGAATGATCCAGTTGAAATGACTTGGGTGTACTTGGTCTCAAGTCAACCAGGTTGAGGCCGAATTCTTCTGTAATTCTATCTCTGAACTTTACAGTCTCAGGGAAATGATATCCCGTATTAATAAAATAGACTGGAATAGATCGATCTATCCTGCTGAGTATATGGAGCAAAACCAAACTGTGGGTTTGGAATGATGAGGTCGTAAAAAAACGCTTGCCCTGCTTTTCATAGTCCTCAATCTGTCTTTTGATATTTTCGAAATTCAACCTTTACGACTTGTTTAAGTCCTTTAATTTCTACAAACTTAATATTGATAATCAGTTACAATCATATTATCGAAAAATAAGTTTCCTGTAAGAATGATATTAGAGGAAAACTTTTAATTCGATTATCCGGTTAGTGTATTCATGAAAATTTCAGTCATCAGGAAAGAGCATTTCAATGCCGCTCATAGACTCTTTAATCCGAAATGGTCAGACGAGCGAAATGATCAAATATTCGGTAAGTGCAATAATCCTAATTTCCATGGACATAATTACGATCTATTTGTTCGTTTGAGTGGTGAGCCAGATCCAGATACAGGTTATGTATATGATATGAAAGAATTAAGTGATCTAATCAAGCAAAATGTATTGGATCGATTCGATCATAAGAACCTTAATCTGGATGTAGCAGAATTTAAAAACCTTAACCCGACGGCTGAAAATATAGCTATGGTCATATTCAATATTTTAAGACCATTGATAGATATAAAATTTGATTTGAAAATTACTTTGTATGAAACAGAAAGAAACATCGTCGAATACCCCGGAGCTTGATAACTTATTAGATGATATCGGAGAGGCGCATGTTTCTTCATCTTATGATACGCCCATCAGGGAAGATGCTTTCGAAATGAATGATCAGGAGAAGATTGAAAAGATCGAACATCACGTTCGATCTATTATGGATATTCTCGGACTTGATCTTAGTGATGATAGTTTGAGTGGCACTCCAAAGCGAGTAGCTAAAATGTACGTGCAGGAAATATTTAGTGGACTTAACCCTGCAAACAAACCTGATTATACCCTCTTTGAAAACAAGTATAAGTACGATCAGATGTTAGTAGAAAAGGACATTACCTTTTATTCTAACTGCGAGCATCACTTCGTTCCGATTATTGGCAAAGCACATGTTGCTTATATTTCTTCAGGAGAGGTTATTGGATTATCTAAAATCAATAGGATCGTTCAATACTTTGCTAAAAGACCACAGGTGCAGGAAAGGTTAACCGTTCAAATTGCGAAAGAACTTCAAATTGCATTAAATACGGAACACGTCGGCGTAGTGATTGATGCTACGCATTTGTGTGTAGCTTCAAGGGGTGTTGGTGATACAAACAGCACAACGGGCACTGCTCATTTTACAGGTAAATTTCGGGAAGATCGATATAAAACAGAATTTCTTAACTTTATAAATAGTAAGTAACCGTTTTATACCCTTTAGGCACCAGGCTTTGACTCTGGTATTTTACTAAATGAGTTTAGAAGAAGATATTGGTCAAAGAAAGTTTTCATCTGCTCGTCAGAAAGCTTTGATCAATATTCTCTATACTTCTAATTTCATCACCGCAAAAATGAATGATGTCTTTAAGCAGTATGACATCACCAAGCAGCAGTATAATGTCCTAAGAATACTCAGAGGAGCTCATCCGAAATCATTATCTATTAATTGCATTAAAGAAAGGATGCTGGACAAAATGTCTGATGCGTCGAGAATAGTTGAGCGATTACATAAAAAAGGTCTGATTAAAAGACTTGTTAACAAAAAGGATCGAAGAACAGCTGATGTAAAGATTAAAAAATCAGGATTGGAATTGTTACAAAGATCAGACCCTGCTATTCAAGAATTTGAAAGATTTCTAGACAACCTTAATGACGCAGAGATAAAGGATATTAATCTCTGTCTCGATAAAGTGCGTGAAGCTAAAAAAGCCTCGTTTAATCCTGAAATCTAAGTCTTCGCACAGATTTCATATTCTCCTTCTAACTTCTATCTTTGCACGACTTTTTTAAAAACGGAAATTATTCTACAAATATGGACAGCATTGTTTACGTCATTCCTGCACTAGGATTGGTTGGTTTAGTTGTAATGTTTATAAAATCTTCATGGGTGAATAAACAAGACTCAGGAGATAAAAATATGGTTGAGTTGGCGACTTATATAGCTGACGGTGCTATGGCTTTCTTAAAAGCTGAGTGGAAAGTATTAACCTACTTTGCGGTTATAGCTGCCATTCTACTAGGTTATTCAGGAACTTTGGTAGAAGATTCACACCCTCTTATCGCAGTCGCTTTTCTAATCGGTGCATTTTTATCTGCATTAGCCGGATATATTGGAATGAACGTAGCTACGAAAGCCAATGTAAGAACAACACAGGCAGCTAGGACGAGCTTGGCAAAAGCCCTTAAAGTTTCCTTCACAGGCGGGTCCGTTATGGGATTAGGAGTTGCTGGATTGGCGGTTCTAGGTCTAGGTAGTCTTTTTATTTTCTTCGTGAAAATATTTGTGCCTGAAGGAGCTCTGGTAACAGGTATTGAAATGAAAACGGCAATCGAAGTGCTAGCCGGATTCTCATTAGGAGCTGAATCTATCGCACTCTTCGCCAGAGTAGGTGGTGGTATTTACACGAAAGCAGCCGACGTTGGAGCTGACCTGGTTGGAAAGGTTGAAGCAGGTATTCCTGAGGATGATCCGCGTAACCCTGCAACCATTGCAGATAATGTTGGTGATAATGTTGGTGACGTCGCCGGTATGGGTGCCGACTTGTTCGGTTCTTACGTCGCAACTATTTTGGCAACAATGGTATTAGGTCAGGAGATTAGCTCCAATGATAATTTTGGCGGCATGGGGCCAATTTTGCTACCTATGATCATTGCAGGTCTTGGTCTTATTTTCTCGATTCTGGGAACGTTTCTAGTGAAAATCAATAATGAAAATGGCAACGTGCAAAAAGCATTAAATGCTGGTAATTGGGGATCGATCATACTAACGGCTATTTCTTCCTTCTTCATAGTTGACTTGCTCTTACCAGAAACTCTTGCTATAAGAGGTTACGAATTTCAATCTATCAATGTATTCTGGGCAATTATACTTGGATTGGTTGTCGGTGCACTTATGAGCATCATCACAGAATACTATACTTCTATGGGTCGTAAACCTGTTAACTCCATCATCAAGCAATCTTCTACTGGTCATGCGACTAATATTATTGCCGGTTTAGCGGTAGGAATGGAATCAACAGTACTTCCAATTCTAGTGCTTGCAACTGGAATATATGGTTCTTATGAGTTAGCCGGGCTATACGGTGTTGCAATTGCTGCCGCCGGTATGATGGCAACTACTGCTATGCAATTAGCTATAGATGCTTTTGGGCCTATTGCCGATAATGCTGGTGGAATAGCTGAAATGAGCGGATTACCAGAAGAAGTAAGAGGAAGAACAGATATCTTGGATGCAGTAGGAAATACAACGGCGGCTACGGGAAAAGGATTTGCTATTGCTTCTGCTGCATTGACTGCATTAGCCTTATTTGCAGCCTTCGTTGGAATTGCAGGCATTGAAACAATCGATATTTACAAGGCTAATGTACTGGCTGGTCTTTTCGTTGGAGGAATGATACCATTCATCTTTTCTTCTCTGGCAATTGCTGCAGTAGGAAGAGCTGCCATGGCCATGGTGGAAGAAGTTAGAAGACAGTTCAAGGAGATTCCGGGTATTATGGAAGGAACAGCCAAGCCGGAATATGAAAAATGTGTTGATATCTCAACACAAGCATCCATTAGAGAAATGATGCTTCCGGGTGCAATTGCTTTGATTGTTCCTGCAGTTGTAGGTTTTTCATTTGGCCCTGAAGTACTCGGTGGAACATTAGCTGGTATTACAGTTTCTGGTGTTCTGATGGGCATGTTTCAAAATAATGCAGGTGGTGCCTGGGACAACGCTAAGAAAACTTTCGAAAAAGGAGCTGAGATAAATGGTAAAATGGAATATAAGGGTTCTGATGCGCACAAAGCATCCGTAACTGGCGATACCGTTGGTGATCCTTTTAAAGATACTTCTGGCCCATCTATGAATATCTTGATCAAGCTCACATCAATTGTAGCATTGATCATCGCTCCTCATATTTCTGTAAAGGATGCACACCATTCTAAAATAGAAACTGAAAATAAGATTGAAGTCAGTCAACAAGTATTGTCTTCCGACGTAGAAACTTCGAATAAGCAATAATCATATTTAAATGATCGCTCGTTTCATATTCAGTTTATTTTCTATACTCCTTGCGGTTAGTTCTTATTCCCAAGAATCTATTTTCGGGAAGTGGAAGACCGTAGATGACGAAACTGGTAAAGTAAAATCTATAGTTGAAATCCTTTCGGAAGGTGATAAGGCATCCGGAAAGGTCTTAGAATTGTTTAGAGAAGAAGGAGAAGACCCTGATCCCATTTGCGAAGAGTGTAGCGGTAAAAGGAAAAACGAAAAAATAATCGGGATGCAAATCATCGAAGATCTGGAAAAAGATGGTGATGAATGGTCTGGTGGTGAAATACTCGATCCTGAAAATGGGAAAATATACCGTTGTAAAATATGGAGAGAAGGAGAGAATTTAAAGGTAAGAGGCTATCTGTATTTCTTCTATCGAACTCAAACTTGGCTTCCGCTCTAAGTCTTAAGGATCATATCCCGACTTCTTTTTAGCCCTTTTTGTATCTTCAATTGTTAATTTCTTAAAAAATAACCAAGTTAAAGGGTTACATCTGGCTTTTACATTGTATTAAACAAAACCAATATCTTAATGAAGGACAGTGAAATACTGGAAAGAATTGGAAATGGGGAGGAGAAGATATTGGAATTTCTGTATAAGAAATACTACAGAATGATGGTTAAGTTAGTCTTAACCAACAATGGAACGGAAGAGGAGGCACAAGATATTTATCAGGAAGCACTCGTTGTTTTTTGGCAAAAGGCGGCTCGGAAAGATTTAGTGCTGACCTCAAAAATTAGTACTTATTTATATAGTATATGCCTCAACTTATGGAGAAAAGAGCTTGATAGAAAGAGTAGATTATCCAATGAGGAAAAAGATGGAGTTGAGAAAGTTGAGTATGATTTTGATGAAAAAAGAAAAATAATAGTTAAATGTATTTCTGAATTAGGAGATACATGCAGTAGAATTTTAATGTATTATTATTTTGATGGACTATCGATGAGCGAAATTGCTACAAGACTTGATTTTGCTAATACAGATACTGCAAAGACTAAAAAATATAAATGTAAGAAACGTTTAGATGAACTGGTTAAATCAAAATATTCGGTTCACGACTTTTTAGATTGATATGAAAAACTTCGACGAAAAGTTAGATGCCTACCTAAGAGGTGATTTAGATGAGAATTCAAAATCGAATTTTCTTAACGAGGTAAATCAAAACCCTGAACTTCAGAGTAAGATAAGCTTCGAAAAGCAGCTGGTAGAAGGCATTAAAGAAGCAAGGGTACTTGAAATAAAAAAGAATCTGAGCTCTATTCCAGTATCTTATCAACCGGGCTTCTGGGAATCGGTTGGTTCAGCTAAAGTAGCTATATCTTCAGGGATAGTTGTAGGTTTGCTAGGTATTAGCGCTTATATCTTTTTACCAGATGATGATACAGTTTTAAAAGAAAGTGATTTGGTTGATGTTACTGAAATTCAAGAGTTAAATGATATCAGTAACTCAGTTACAGATTCAGATAATATCATTGTAGAAAACAATACTTCGCAAAACACCGACTCCAAAGGGGTTACTGAAGATATTGATGATGAAATAGTGCCGAAAGTAGAATTCGCACCTATCAACGATATCAAAATTTCAGTAGAAGCAGAGTCGAATAACGAAGTAGAAACTTTTGATCCTTCAATCTTAGAACCGGAAGACAATTTCATCTCTCCCTCTTCTAGCGATCTTAAGAATGTAGAGAAAGATGAATCTCACAAGACTCTTTATGAATCTACCACGATAGAAAGAATTGATGATGGGGAGCACGATTTTCACTATCAATTTTATAATAAGAAGCTTTTTCTATACGGCTCTTTCAGTAAGTCACCTTATGAAATTATTGAATTAAATAGCGAAGAGGGCAGGCAGTACTTTCTTTATTATGATCACGACTTTTATCCTCTCGACCGCGATCGCGATGAAATTGGTGAACTAAAAGCACTAAGAGATAGTAGCTTAGAGTCGAGATTAAGAAAATTGAAAGATTAACCTAGGTTAAAAAATATAAAACAGTGATTTAAAAGCCGAAAATTCCTAATTTTCGGCTTTTCTATTATAAGTCAAATTGAAGAAAACTCGAAAAAAGAAATTAGGTAACTACCCTTACCCTAGTGTTGTATTCACCACAACCCTGGCTTTATTCATTATCGGACTTTTAGGAGTAGTATTGATCAAAGCCAATAAACTAAAAGATATTCTTAAATCGAATATCGAAATACAGGTCTATCTAAATAAATATACTTCTGAAAATGAAAGAATAAAGTTAGAAAAGGCTTTAGCCTCAAAAGACTATGTTTTTAAAAATCCTGATGGGTCGGCTAAGGTTACATTCATTTCCAAAGATTCCGCAGCAGTCGGATTCGTTGAACAAACCGGTGAGGATTTTTTGAATTTCTTAGGTGAAAATCCACTTCTGGATGCCTACGTGGTGGGTATCGATCCTAATTTTTTCTCCAAAGATCAATTGGGAAGTATACAGGAAGATTTAAAGTCATTTTCAGAAATATACGAAGTAGCTTATCAAGAAAATTTAATTGAAGCAATCAATAGAAACATAACCAGGATAAGTATAGTATTAGCAAGTATCGCTTTCTTGCTAATTATAATTGTGGTGATTTTAGTAAACAATACCATTCGACTTGCTATGTTCTCTCAACGGTTTTTGATTAGAAGCATGCAGCTAGTTGGAGCTAAGCCATCTTTCGTGAAAAAACCTTTTCTGAGTAGATCAATAACTTATTCCCTGATTTCGGGGATTTTAAGTGGCGTTATCATATACTTCTTGTTGAATTGGTCTTATTCTTACTTCGAAGAATTAGAAGTTCTTTTTGACTTAAAAAATACATTACTGTTATTTGCAGGAATAATCATTCTAGGCGTATTTCTTGTCTTTTTTAGCACCTTAAGTGCCCTAAACAAATATTTAAAATTATCTCTTGACGATCTCTACTAATGGACAATAAAAAATTAGCATTTTCAAAAACCAATTATCTAATTATGGGAGCCGGATTGGTTGTTTTATTACTCGGTTTCGTACTTATGTCATCTGATTCAGAAACTTATGGTTTTGGAGTACTTGGACTTACAGTAGGTCCTATCGTAGTTGTTCTTGGGTTCATTATCGAATTCGTAGCAATCTTATACAATCCAAAAAATCATAAATGAGCGTTATTGAGGCAGTAATTCTGGGGCTCGTTCAAGGTCTTACAGAATTTCTTCCTATAAGCAGCAGTGGGCACCTAGAGCTATTTTCAGCTATTTTAAATGTTCAAAATTCAGAAAGTCTGCTTTTCAGTGTAGTAGTGCATGGCGCAACGGCAGCAAGCACTATTGTGGTTTTCCGAAAAGATATAGCAGCTCTTTTTAACAATCTTTTCGTATTCCACTGGAATTATGAGACTAGATTTATTAAAAACATTGTGTTATCGTCCGTTCCGGTTGCCATAGTAGGCTTACTCTTCGAAGAGCAAATCGAGTTACTCTTTAGTGGCAAAATTTTAATGGTTGGTTTCATGTTGCTTATAACCGGATTGCTCCTAACCTTTACTCATTATGCTCCTGTTAGTGGGTCAAAAGAAATAAGCAGTGGAAAAGCAATCATTGTAGGTATAGCTCAAGCATTAGCCATTATGCCGGGTATTTCAAGATCTGGTGCTACAATAGCTTCATCAATACTACTTAAAATTGATAAAAAAGAAGCTACAAAGTTTTCATTTTTAATGGTTCTTATTCCCATTCTTGGAGCCTCTCTTTTAAAAACTATAAAGTTCTTGGGAGATTCTGGTCATCAAAACCAAATCGGTACCACAGCACTTCTTATTGGATTTATATCTGCTTTTATTTCAGGGCTTTTTGCCTGTAACTGGATGGTAAACCTGGTGAGAAAGGGAAAGCTTTATTATTTCGCAATCTATTGTTTTGCAATAGGAATAATTTCTATCATTGTCGGTGCTTCCTGAACAGCCAGATTTCGTCTCCGGTGAGGTTATCTTAATAGATAAGCCTTATGAATGGACTTCCTTTGGAGTTGTTAAAAAAATTCGGAATCGTCTCAAAATAAAAAAAATAGGCCATGCAGGCACTTTAGATCCGCTAGCAACTGGTCTCCTTATTTTATGTACCGGTAAGAAAACGAAAGAAATCAATAATTTTCAAAGTCTTACGAAAGAGTACGAAGGAACTCTGATTTTGGGGAAAGTTTCCCCATCGTATGATTTAGAAACAGAATTTGAAGAAATCAACTCTACAGAAAATGTGAAAGCTGAAAACATACAAGCTTGTGGACAGCAGTTCATAGGTGAAATACAACAAGTTCCTCCTTTATTTTCTGCTGTCAAATTGAATGGGAAGCGAGCCTATGAGTATGCACGAGAAGGATCTAAAATAAAGTTGGAGGCCAAAACGGTTGTTATTGAAAACTTAAGTTTAGAGGATTCTAATTTTCCGGAAATTAGTTTCAAGGTCAAATGTAGTAAGGGCACATACATCAGAAGTCTGGTTAGAGATATTGGTGAATGTTTAGGTTGCGGAGCTACAATGACGAGTTTAAAACGTACGGCTATAGGAAACTTTAAAGTCTCTGAAGCTTATCAGTTAAACGAATTGATTCAAAAATTCAGTGTCTGATGAAGGTACATGAGGGAATAGAAACTTTCAAAAAACTACATAATGCCGTTGTGACCAGCGGAACCTTCGATGGTGTCCATTTCGGCCATCAAAAGATATTGAATAGGGTTTATGAAATTGCCAAGGTATCGGGCGGAGAATCTGTAGTTCTTACATTTTGGCCCCATCCTAGATTCATAATAAACCCTAAAGATAACTTCAAGCTCTTAAACAGCTTCGAAGAAAAAGCAGAGAGAATAGAAAAATTCGGTATCGATCATCTAGTTAAGATCAGTTTCACCAGAGGTTTTAGTGAAATGAGTTCTCTCGATTTCATAAAAAGCATATTGATCGAAGGGCTAGGAACTAAACATCTCGTTATAGGCTATGATCATCGTTTTGGAAAAAACAGAGAAGGTGGCTTCGACTATCTGAAAGAAAGACAGCATTCTTTTGGTTTTAAGATTGAAGAAATCCCGAAACAAGATATCGATGAAATATCAGTTAGCTCTACAAAAATCCGAAATGCACTAAATAATGGAGAACTTGAGCTGGTATCAAAATATCTCACTTACAACTACTCCTTGAGTGGCATAGTTGTAAAAGGAGATCAAATAGGTAGAACATTAGGATATCCAACCGCAAATGTAAAAGTTTTATTTGCGGAAAAGCTGATACCTGGAAAAGGCATTTATGCCACAAAGGTTTTTCTAAAAAGTAAAGCATACCTTTCTGTAACCAGTATTGGAATGAGGCCTACTTTTGAGGGTAAAGACCTTCGAATAGAAGTCCACATCTTTGATTTTGAGCAGGATATTTATGGTGAAGAAATCAAAATAGAGTTCGTAGAATACATTAGGGATGAAGTGAAATTCGATGATATAACCAAGCTTATTGAGCAAATGAAAAAGGATGACCAAAAAGCCAGAACTATTTTGAATAGCTGAAATATTTATATTTAAGTAAAAAAACTGGTGATCAATAAAGTAGTCGATAATGCAGATATAGCCATTCAAGGTGTTTCAGAAGGAAATACATTAATGCTCGGAGGCTTTGGGCTTTGTGGTATTCCTGAGAACAGCATATCTGCCCTGTTAAAGCTAGGAGCTAAAAACCTTACTTGCATTTCAAATAATGCAGGAGTAGACGATTTTGGAATAGGCTTACTGTTGAAGTCAAAACAGGTTAAGAAAATGATTTCCTCTTATGTAGGGGAAAACGCAGAATTCGAAAGGCAATTATTATCTGGAGAACTCGAAGTCGATCTTATTCCACAAGGAACACTAGCTGAAAGAGTCCGCGCTGGCGGAGCAGGTATTCCAGCTTTCTTCACCCCAGCAGGATATGGAACAGAAGTAGCGGAAGGCAAAGAAACCAGGGAGTTCGATGGAAAAATGTACCTCCTGGAAAAATGGCTTAAAGCTGATTTTTCATTTGTTAAAGCTTGGAAAGGCGATACTTCTGGAAATCTCATTTACAAAGGAACAGCTAGAAATTTTAACCCGATGATGGCCGCAGCAGGTAAAATCACTGTAGCTGAAGTCGAAGAGCTTGTTGAACCAGGCGAATTAGATCCAAATCAAATTCATACTCCCGGAATATATGTTCAGAGAATATTTAAAGGTGTGAATTACGAAAAACGAATAGAACAAAGGACTACTAAATGATTTGATAATTTGATGGTTGCTCAATTTGAAAATTATAAAATCTCCAAATCTCTTAACAGTGAGAAACGATAAAGAAAATCTTATTGTCGATCTAAGCTTTCAATTTGCTTTGAAAGTATTAAAGTTTTCTAATCGGCTTGAAGAAGAAAAAAAATTCGTTTTGGCTAGACAAATTCTAAGATCAGGTACATCCTTAGGAGCAAACATAAGAGAGTCTCAAAATGCTGAAAGTCTTGCTGATTTTATTCATAAGTTGAAAATCGCAGCTAAAGAAGCTGATGAAACTTCTTATTGGTTAGAGCTTTGCAAAGAAGCGCCTGGATATCCTTCTTCAGAAGAATTACTAATTGAAATTCACTCTATTATTAAAATAATATCCAAGATCATTTCGTCTTCAAAAAGAAAACTTAAAGTAGATAGCTCTTCAAATTTCCAAATTACAAAATCTTCAAATTAGCTTTAGTTTATGTTAGATAAAACTGGAATAGCAAAACGTATATCTCAAGAAGTAGAGGACGGATCGTACATCAATCTTGGAATTGGAATTCCGACCTTAGTCGCCAATTATATACCAGAAGATATCAGCGTAGTTCTTCAATCTGAAAACGGACTTTTAGGCATGGGTCCTTTTCCACAAGAAAATGAAGTAGATGCCGATCTGATCAATGCTGGAAAACAAACCATAACAATGCTTCCAGGGTCAGTATTATTTAACTCTTCCGAAAGTTTCAGTATGATTCGAGGAGGCCACGTTCACTTAACCATTCTCGGAGCCATGCAAGTCTCTGAGCAAGGTGATATTGCAAACTGGAAAATACCGGGAAAAATGGTGAAGGGAATGGGTGGAGCTATGGATTTAGTAGCCAGCGCCGATAACATTATTGTGGCTATGCAACATTGTGACCGATCAGGGAACTCTAAACTGCTAAAAGAATGTAGTTTACCTTTGACCGGAGTCAAATGTGTTACGAAAATTGTGACTGATTTAGCCGTGATTGAAGTCGACCAAGAGTTAGGCTTTATTTTGAAAGAACGGGCACCTGGAGTTTCAGTTGATGAAATAAAAAATGCCACTCAAGGAAAACTTTCAGTTTCAGGGGAGATTCCTGAAATGTCGATCAGTTAATCATATCTCTTCATATCTATTTTTTAAACTTTACTGCCAGACGGTTTATCCATAATTTTATCCTATGAAAAAATCAGAAATTAATTTTACAATAGAACTTGATGAAGAAAACATTCCTGAAAAAATACATTGGAATGCAGACGATAAGGATAATCCGAGTGACTCCGAATCCAAAGCCATTTCTTTATCGATATGGGATCATGATCAGAAAAACAGCCTTCGTATAGACCTCTGGACTAAAGAAATGCCTGTAGATGAAATGAAGAAATTCTATGTGGACATGATTGGAGGCCTAGCTCAAAGTATTCTAAATTCGACAGGTGATGAATACATGGCCTCAGAAATGAATACCCTCTGCGATAATTTTGTTGAACACCTGAAAAAGGAACAGTCTAAATAATTTTTTTGTAAACACTAGTTATTATTCCACTCCTAATTAATAATCGTTCAAAAAATAAAAATTAATCGCCTTGCAATCGTTATAGGATTGATATATTCCAATTTTTCCTCTATTATTATTGAAATTTTGAAATGTTACTATCACTATAAGTAATATATATACTGATGGTTACAATCATTTTCTTCAAACGAAACTTTAAACAACGCATGGGAAAAATTTTTACTCTTAAACGCCTTACACTCTTGATGCTTGTAATGGCTGTATGTTTCACCTCCTATGGTCAGACCACCATATCCGGAACTATTATCGAAGCTAGTTCGGGAGAGCCATTGGTAGGTGTGAACATCGTAGTGAAGGGAAAGGTGATTGGAACGATCACCGATTTCGATGGTAATTTTGAATTATCAACAAAAGAAGCTCCCCCTTTAACTCTGGTATTTTCAATTATTGGTTTTGCAGCCCAGGAACTGGATATCACTCAATCTAACGTTCAGGGATTATCCATTTCGATGGAAGAGCAGGCTTTTTTAGGGCAAGAGGTTGTTATTTCTGCTTCCAGGGTTCAAGAAAGTATTCTCGAATCACCAGTTACAATCGAAAAGCTTGACATACTAGCTATACAAGAAACTGCGGCGCCTTCCTTTTATGAAGCATTAGGAAATTTAAAAGGGGTAGATTTTAGTACGCAGAGTTTAACTTTTAAATCAATAAATACACGCGGATTTGGAGCGAATGGTAATACCAGGTTTGTTCAACTCATTGATGGTATTGATAATCAAGCTCCTGGGTTAAACTTCCCTGTCGGAAATATTGTAGGTATCAATGATCTTGACTTAGAAAGTGCTGAATTAATTCCCGGAGCCGCCTCTGCCCTTTATGGACCTAACGCCATTCAGGGAATTTTACTTCTAAACAGTAAAAGCCCATTTGAGTACCAAGGATTAAGTGCCTATTCAAAAACAGGACTAAACCACGTTGATGAAGAAGATGATGACTTGGCCTTTTATCAGGATTATGGAATAAGATATGCGAAAGCCTTTAACAATAAATTTGCTTTTAAGGTAACGGCTTCTTATTTACAAGCCGAAGATTTTAGAGGAGTTGATGAGAGAGACCAATTTGGTGGTGTTGTTGAGGCTGGAGAAGATGGAAGATCGCCCGGTAACAGAACGTTTGACGGTGTTAATGTTTATGGAGACTTTGCATTTGACCCTAACATTGTTCTTGGAGAAACTTTTAATTCATTTTTTCCGAACTTAGAAGACAGACTTTTCTCCCCAACAGGCTATTCTGAAAGCTCTTTTGTGGATAACACAACTGAAAGTATAAAACTAGGTGGAGCGTTACACTACAGGCTTAATGATAATTTGGAAGCAATAGGGCAATTTAATTGGGGTTCAGGAAGTACGGTGTACACTGCTAATGACCGCTTCGTATTAGATGGTTTTAGAATCTATACCGCAAAATTAGAATTGCGTAATCCAAACTGGTATGTAAGGGCCTATACTACTCAGGAAGCATCTGGTGATAGTTATGCTGCAAATACTTTGGCCTCTATAATTAATCAAAATGTCTACATACCAAACTATATTGGAGGTTTACTTGATGCCAGGGTAAACCAAGGTCAATCAATTGATGCCTCTCATGCATTTGCCAGGGCATTTGCAGATTCTCAGCAACCTCAGCCAGGCAGCCCAGTATTCGATGGCCTTTTCAATGCGATTAGGGATATACCAATTGGAGATGTTAGAGATGTGACCATAGGTGAACAGACATTCGAGGATGTAGGTGGTGCGCGATTCCAGGATGAGACCGGTTTATGGCACGCTGAGGGTAGTTATAATTTTCAGGAGTTAGTAGATGAAGTTGATATTGTAGCAGGAGCAAACTTCAGAAGGTATAATTTGGTTTCAGACGGTACCTTATTTGCACTCGATAATAGTGGAGAAGAAATTGACATCAATGAGTGGGGAGCTTACGTTCAATTTAGTAAGAGTTTTCTTGAAGATCGCTTAAAGCTTCAAGCATCTGGACGTTATGATAAAAACGAAAATTTTGATGGGCAATTTTCCCCAAGAGGTTCGGCTGTTTTCACAATTGCCGGAAATCATAATATTAGAGGTTCATTTCAAAGAGGTTTCCGCATCCCAACCACTCAAGACCAATTTATCGATCTCGACGTAACTACAAGGAGGTTAATTGGTAGTAACAGGCTTTTGGTAGATCGTTTTGGCCTTGAAACCAATGCTGTTTATAATACTGCTGACCTTAATGCCATTAGGGCAGGATTAGCACCAGCTGAAAGTTTGGAAGTTGAAACAAGGGTTTCTGATGAGTTCGAAACAGAAAAGATAAATACTTTTGAAATCGGGTATAAGGGCTTATTATTTGATGGCAAATTGTTAGTTGATGCTTATTATTACTATAGCATTTATCAAGATTTTATAGCTGAAATTGACTTGAGTCAAGCGGTAAGCACAGCTGATTTGCAGCCTAGAGATGGATTTGACCCCGTTGGTGGAGGATTCAATCCTACTTCAGCAGAAGGGCAAGCAGCAATTATTGCTCAAGATATAGAAGGAGGAAGGGTTCAACGTTTCGGATTTGATATCAACGCTGATGGTAATGTGGAATCACAAGGTTGGGCACTTGGATTGGAATATTCTCTTCCAAGAGGCTTTAGGGCAAGTGGAAATGTTTCATTTAATGAATTAATCTCTCAGAGTGACCTAACAGCTCAAGGCTTTAATGCCCAGTTTAATACTCCGAGATATCGCTATAATCTGGGATTTAGCAATAGAGAAGTGATAGAAAACATAGGTTTTAATGTAACCTGGAGATGGCAACAGGCTTTTTTATGGGAGTCTGCTATTGGAACAGGTGTAATACCAGAATTCGGAACTCTAGATGCTCAAATAAGCTATAAAATGCCAAGCTTAAAGTCTACTTTTAAAATAGGCGGTAGCAATCTTTTAAATGAGCGTTATACAACAAGTTTTGCGAACCCGAGGCTTGGAGCTATTTATTATCTACAGATTACATTTGATCAATTCCTAAATTAAATTGAAGATGAAATTTTTAAAATATACCCTCTTATTATTCTTGGGAACCTCTTTCATGTTTTCATGTGATGAGGAAGACGATCTAATAGATCAAAGACTGGCCTTGGTACCAGATCAACCAGATCCGGTGACTCCTCCAAATCCAATGTCTGGAAATGCTGACTTTACAAATTATGTAGCTATTGGTAATTCATTGACTGCTGGCTTTGCTGATGCCGCTCTATTTCCGTTAGGCCAATTGAACTCTTTCCCTGTGATCCTCTCAGAGCAGTTTTCAGCTGCAGGTGGAGGGTCATTTGTTTTTCCAGATATAGTATCTGGAGACGGTTTTGGAAGTATAGATGAGGAAGGAAATCCTGTTGGACGTTCTTTTATTGATCTGGCTGTTGCTTTGCAAGCGATAGCCGGGGTAGAAGGTGTAGCTGTTGAAGATGCAATCCAAAATTTACCCGGATCACCACTAACTCTTTCCTCCAATACTGGAATGGACTTAAACAATTTTGGAGTTCCAGGTGCAAGAATAGTTGATGCGGTAACACCAGGTTATGGTGCATTTAATCCATTTTATGGAGCATTTCAATCATCTCCTATGGCATCTATGATCGGTGATGCTGCAAGTGCTAACGGAACCTTTTTTACCGCTTGGTTGGGTTCTAATGATATCTTGGGTTATGCCATTAACGGAGGAGCCTCTGGAGAAGCGTTTAACCCAATGGATCCTGGTACTTCAACCGATGTCCCAACCTTTGTTAGTGCATTGACTGATGTACTAAATGATTTATCGGCCAATGGAGCCTCCGGAGTTATCTTAAACATACCTCCTATAACCATCATTCCATTTTTTCAAACAGTTACTCAACTATCGGGAGGTATTGATTTAATTCCTTTAGACCAAGTAACGGCTGATGCAGTGAATGCTGGCTTTGCAGAATATAACCAGGGTTTAGGAGCAGCATTACAGCTTGAACTTATTGATCAGGCAGAATTAGAAAGAAGAACAATAAATTTTTCAGCTGGCAATAATCCTCCTGTAATTACTGATGAAAATAGTATAACTCAAAATCTGGACATATCTGCCGCATTTATGGCTCCTGCGGGAACAGTTATTCTTCCGAATTTAAGGCAAGCTTCCATTGATCCAACTACAGGTTTAAGCGACCTCTTCCCATTAACTGCCCTTGGCACTATTGGGTCAGAGGCAATTCCTGGAGATCTTACATCAACTATTGGAGTCGGTGTTCCAGTACCTGATTCATTAACACTAACTATTGCGGAGCAAGTATTTTGTATCACACAGTATGCGACCTACAATGGAATTATAGCTCAACAAGTGGCAGCCAGACCTAATTTATTCCTTGTTGATGTTGGTCCATTGTTCGCTGACGTATTTGGTTTATCTGCTGCTGCTGCTGCTGGTTTAGGACTTAGTCCAGAAGCACAAGCTGCAGCTGATGGTGTACTTGGAACTGAAGTAAGTGGAGTTAATTTAGTACCACTTTCCTTATCTCAAGAAGAATTATACAACAGTATTTGGTCAACTGACGGTATCCATGCAAACCCAAGAGGTAATGCTCTGATTGCAAATGAAATTATAGCGGTAATCAATGAAGCATTTGAAGCTTCTATTCAAACTGTGAACCCATTAGATTTCCCAGGTGTAAATGCTCCTTTCGGCGCACCTTAATTAATAGTTGTAAGCATAAAAAAGGCTTGATAGTTTTTATCAAGCCTTTTTTGTTATGATGCTTTACTGATTATATAGCATCCATAGCCATTAACTTATTGATTTGCTTTATTTCCTTTGTAGGCAAACCTTTCATTAAATCAATGGCTTTAGCTATTTCAGTTAGCTTTTCATTTTCTATACTCCCCTTCTCCATGAAAATTAGCTCTTCAGCAAAATAGCTAGTTGGTATTTCCATACTTTCACAAATCCTGTTTAACACTTTGGCAGAAGGTAAGACCCTCCCGTTTTCATATCTCACTAATTGGGTAAAATGTACGCCTGTTCGATCACCAAATCCTCTTTGGGACATTTTATGTTTCAACCTTAATGCCTTTATCTTATCTCCCACCTTTTGGAAGTGATTAGTCTCCGAAGATCTTATATCGTTACTATTTTTACTCATGAGTTTAGAATGTTCCTAAAATAAAAAACCCTGATTTTACAATCAGGGTTCAAACAATTTTAAAAAAGCCTTTTATATAAAGGGTTTTTTCTCAATTTTTAGTCAGCTTCAACTCGCGTTACCTCACGATACTTAGTTTTAACATATAATCGGGCTATCTTTTAATCAAACGAATTGTATTTATGGTATCGCTTACAATTTGAGTAAGTCCTTCGAAGTTCCTATTCTCAATGATTTCTTTTGAAATGAGCTTGGAGCCCATTCCTACACAGGTGACACCCGCTCCGAACCATTCTTTGAGATTATCTTCACTTGGAGATACGCCTCCGGTAGGCATGATGGACGTCCAGTGTTGAGGACCTTTTATTGCTTTTACAAAACCTGGCCCATAAGTTCCCCCCGGAAAAAGTTTAACCAGCTCACAGCCCAGTTCTTCTGCTTTTGTAATTTCGGTAAGTGAACCACATCCGGGAGACCATAGAATCTTTTTTCTATTGCAAACCCGTGCAATGTCTTCTCTTAAAACAGGCGTGACGACGAAATTACAACCCAATTGCATATATAATGAAGCTGTACCAGCATCTGTTACAGACCCGACACCTAATATCATATCGGGTAATTCACGTTCTGCATATTTGTTTAATTCACGAAAAATTTCGTGGGCATAGTCCCCCCGATTTGTAAACTCTAAAACCCTTGCACCACCATCATAACATGATTTTAATACCGATTTGGATATCTCTAAATCGGAATGGTAAAAAAGAGGAACTAATCCTGTTTTTTCCATGGTGTTATATACCTGTATTCTTGAAAATCTAGCCATTTATCTAATTATTCTTCCTGAAACATTTCCTTGAACTAATCTTTTGACGTCACGCGACGATACCAAATTGGCATCTCCTTCAACCGTGTGTTTTAATGAGCAAGCCGCAGAAGCAAAATCAATTGCGTCCTGATCATTTTCATATTCCAGCAACCCATAAATTAATCCCGCAGCAAAAGCATCGCCGGTACCAACGCGATCAACAATATGCGTTACATCAAATGTAGATGAATACAGAGTAGACACACCATTCCATAGTAAGCCTTGAACCCTGTTATGAGATGCATTTAAACTCTCTCTGTTTTTATCGACAACTTTTTTTACCCTATTGTATTTTGAAGAAACCATACATGCACAGGTCTCAAAAGAAGGCTCTTTACCTTCAATATCCAGCACATTTTGCATATCGTGTTGACTGGCTATTAAAACATCGCATCCGCGGATCAATTCATTAAGTACATCTTCCTGGTTTCTTCCATACCTCCATAAATTCTTTCTGGAATGAACATCCAAGGAAACCGTTATTCCGTTTCTGTTTGCTACTTCAATTGCTTTTAAACAATTGTCGAACGCCCCCTGACTTATACCTGGAGTAATACCCGTAAAATGAAACCAATCAGCACATTCAAGCACTCTTTCCCAATTCACCATTTCAGGTTCAATTAAAGAAAAGGCCGAATGATCCCTTTCATAAACTACTTCGCTACTTCTGTGAACCGCCCCTTTCTCTATAAAATATTTCCCCATTCTACCCTCTCCGTAAATAACTTCTGAGGTATCTAACCAGTGATGTCGAAGATATTGGGTTGCAGATCTGCCTATTAAGTTATCTGGAAATCTGGTAACATGGACGCATGCCATACCAAAGTAAGCTAGTGATATTGCTACATTAGCTTCGCCTCCTCCGTATGCCAGCTCCAGTTCATTAACCTGAGAAAACTTTGCATAGCCCGGTGGGGACAGCCTCATCATTACTTCCCCAAATGTTACGACCTTTTTCACTTTACTCTATCTACTTGTGGCACATACTGCTCACACTCTATTTCAATTATCTGGCTACTCTTCCGGATGCGTCGCCGCCCATTAATTTTTCTACTTCTGCAACAGTAACTAAATTGGCATCACCCTTAATCGTATGTTTGAGACATGAGGCTGCCACTGCGAAATTTAGTGCATTCTGGTCATCTTCCGGGTACTTCAGAAGCCCGTAAATAAGCCCTCCCATAAAGGAATCTCCTCCGCCTACACGATCGACTATATCCGTTATTTGATATTGAACACTCTCATACATCTGTTTCCCATCATATAGTACTCCGGCCCAGGTATTGTGCGAAGCTGATATTGAACCCCTAAGTGTTGTTATCACTTTCCTTGCTTTTGGAAACTTTGCCATCATCTGCTTACAAACAGATAAAAATGCTTCGGCTTTTACATTATGTCCCTCCGTCTGCACGCTAATACCTGCTGGTTTTATTCCAAAGTGCATCTCAGCATCTTCTTCATTACCTAAAATTATATCACAATAAGAAGTCAGTTCCGTCATGATAGCTTCCCGGTCACCCCCATATTTCCAAAGCTTTGCCCTATAATTCAAATCTGTAGATATCGTTATACCTTTTTTAGAAGCGATCTTTACGGCTTCCAGGCACGCATCTGCTGCGCCATGAGAAATAGCAGGTGTTATACCCGTCCAATGAAACCAGGAGACACCTTCGAAAACCTTTTCCCAGTCAATCATTCCTGCACTAATCTCCGACATGGCAGAGTGAGCCCTGTCATATACCACCTTGCTTCCCCTACTTACAGCTCCTGTTTCAAGGAAATAAATCCCTAATCTATCTCCTCCAAAAATGATGTGATCGGTGTTTACTCCCCTTTTTCTCATTTCCATTAATGCACATTCACCTATATCATTTTTAGGTAATCTTGTTACAAAATCGACTGGTACTCCATAGTTAGCCAGTGAGACCGCTACGTTAGACTCTCCGCCGCCATATACCACATCGAAGTTATTTGCCTGTGAAAATCTAAGAAACCCCTGTGGCGCCAACCTCAGCATGATTTCCCCGAAGGTTACTACTCTTTTATTCATTTTTGGGTTGTTTGAAAATGATTGTTTTCTTTCTATGTAATTTATACACAGAAAGGCATTTTAGCAAATAAATTTGCCACTATTAACTCATTTTCTTTTGAACAACACCGGACCTCCTTTCACACCTGCCTTTTTTTCATTAGTAGGCTCTAACAGGTCCATTTGAAGTATTTTTTTTCTGAAGTTCCTTCGATCAAACTTTTCATCCAGTATACTTTCATAAAGATGCTGGACCTCTGTAAGCGTAAAAAGATCCGGAAGCAATTCTCCAAATACCAGATTTTGCCTAAGATTATCCCTCAACTTTTTTAATGCATCACTAAGCAGCTGATCATGATCAAAGCCCAACTTTGGCAGCTTATTCAATTCATACCATTTTATATCCGATATATAATTTTTGGGGATAACCGGATAATTCTCAGGTTTTACAAGCGCATAAAAAGAAACAGACACAACTCTCTTGATAGGATGTCTTTTTACCGAACTGTAGCTTGCGACCTGCTCCAGGGATATTTTACTTATGCCTGTTAAATTAAGTAAGACTTTTTGAACTGATTCTGATAACGTTTCCCCCTCATTCATTGCTCCACCTGGTAGGACCCAGTAATCCGAAAAGGGTTCAATCGACCTCTTTACCAAGAGTATTTTTAATGTGTTTTCCTGAAAACCAAAGACACAGCACTCTACGGCAATGGTACATTCATATGATTCTAAGGATACTGCGGTGTCTAATGGGCCTACTTTGGTCATAATAGGCCAAGATATAGATCAAACCACTAAGAAAAAAAGCATGGAATTCTATGAGGGTACTCACCTAATTCTTTACAAACCTCATTAATTGAGATCTTTGAACACTTCTATCAGTGGAGTAAAATTCCATTTTCACAAAATAAATACCTGGTAATAAAGTGGATATATCAATACCTGAGTTCAAAGCGTCCTGAACAGAAACAAATTCAGAATGAATTGACGTTTTTCTTCCCTCGATGGAGAAAACCTCAAATTTTAAACCGGTGATAAAAGGGCTATTTACTTTTATCGATAGCCTTTCCGATGAAGGGTTTGGATAAACACTAATCTCATTTTGATTCTCGAATTCGTTATTAGAACTCAATATTATGCTGGGCTCAAAAATAGCACGAATCTCCATGTTTTCCATAACCTCAAAACGTTGTGGATTTTCTGTTCCTTCCAAATCACCCTGCCATCCTGCAAAGACAAATAACTCATTAGGTATAGCAGTAGCGTTTATGATAGACCCTAAAGCATATTCCTGCTGTTCCGGTTCTAATAAAACACTGCCACCTTCGGTTGCAGAAGTATTTATGGAAACAAATTGAAGGGTTGAAAGGTAAGATGGCCCTGTGTTTTGCTCTGTCGCATGAGGCTGGACGATTTCAGTAGAAAACTCCACCGCACCTACATCTTTATCAACATCCGGTTCGGGTCTACTTTGCATCAATAAATCCAGTAATAGCTCAGAGTCAAATTCAACGCCTTCAAATTCCAATATGTCTGGATATCCTGATACTCCGGCATTAATTGCAGGACTGGTCTCCTCGAGCTGAAAATACCCTAACTCATTTTGAACTAACTGCGGGTCTATATCTTCTAATCCCGTATTAGGACGACTGATCCCTAAAGAACCACTGGAAATATTACCTAACCACATTTCATTTCCAGTTGGGTCTTCAAACAAATCATCAGTAGGATTAGAGAAAATATTATTAGCGAAATACACATTCGATGGAGGACTATCTCCACTCCCTCCAAGCCTTATTTCGCCAGAATTAATAATCGTATTGAAGTATATATGAATATTGTCCAATGGGTCTACCGGATCATTCTGAAGAAAAATTGCCCTTCTATCTAAATCCTGGAAATAGTTATTGTATATGAAATGATTTTGCCCTTCACGCACTCTTATACCCCCCATATTGTTTATGAAAAAGTTTCCATAGACAACGGCTTGATCTCCATTTCTTAATACCAATTCTGCTACAGAATTATCAATAAAAGTATTGTACCTTATAATATTTTGTGCCCCTTTATAGGAGATGAGCTCCCCATCCCCATCGCAGTTTGAAAAATAGCAGAATTCCACTACATTCCGACCATTCAAATTACCCTGTGTGCTTAAACCAATTCTAATAGGTTCTATACCGAAATCATTGCCTTCACCATCAAAATTTTTGAAAGAACAATATTGCACTTTATGAAATCCAGGCTGCTCCCCTATTAATATGGAAAGTATGTTTTGGTCATCAAGGTTTAACCTGTTTTCAAAATTGCTAAAGCTAATGGTAGTGAACCTCGACTCTTCATCAACAATTAAGTACTTATAACACGTGTACTCATTAATGTTTATTTGTGTGATAAGAATATCACTTCCACGTATTTCAATAACATCGTTTGTACCGATATCTCCACCAATGAATTGAAACCCACTTAGGGTAATTTGATCACCACGAATTACTACTCTTGATGCTCCGTTGAAAACAACTCCTCCATTCACTTCAGCTGTAATAACTACTCCATCCTCATCAATATCCATGAAAATATCCGGGTATGTGCCTGAATCCCATACAATAGAATCCCCTTCATTAGCCTGATCCAATGCACTATCGAATTGCGATTGAGAAGAGACGTTAAATATTGTTTGTGCTAAAATTGTAAACTGCCAAAAAAACAGAAAGCAAAAAGTAGTAGACTTTCTCATAAGATTTTTAATTGTTGGTTAACTGGTAACGAATTTGAATGAACTAACTCAATCAAGCCTGAATGTTACAGGAAGCACCATCCTCATCTTTTTAGGTTGACCACGTTGGTTTCCGGGATTCCAATCTGGCAGTTTTCTCAATAAGCTTACAGCTTCCATAGCACATCCATATCCAATATCGTTCAGTGCTTTTGCATCGGTTACTTTCCCTAATTCATCCACCACAAATGAAATAAAGACTTTACCTTCAACCTTCGCTTTTTTTGCTTCCTTAGGATACTTAAGGTTTCGACTTATTATATCGTATAATCTCTTGGAACCTCCTTTGAATGAGGGTTTAATTTCACCTTTTGTATATGAGTACTCATTTCCAAATTCATCCCAACTCTTACCGTAGACTTCGTAGCCTATATATGTTTCCTTATACTTTAATTTGCCTAGCTTGCTATAGCCACGCCATTCTCCTGTTTTGTATCCATTTTTATAGCTTCCTTCAGAAGAAACAACTAGCGTATCTAGATTTTTATGGTAATACCTGGCCAACCCATCACCGTTCGTTACCAATTTTTTACCCATAGTATCCCAATGGCTAATGACCGTATATCTTCGGTGAGAAGGTAACGTTTTATCCGCCAGGTTTGTCCCTTCTAATTTAGGTTTACCATCTTCATACCATCTTTTCCACATACCTATTCTGGATCCTGAAATATACTCTGCTTGTTCTTTTAGATTTCCATTTTCATACCATTCAGTCCATAGACCATCTATCTTTTCATTTACGTAATCACATTCTCTCTTTTTGTTCCCATTTTCAAAATACCATTCTGCATGAAACTCTTTTGTTAGACAGTCTTTTGTTTTACAGGTAGCAGTTGATTGAATACTATCGCTGATGTAGTAAGTTTTAACCCATAGATACTCCTCAAAGTAAGGATGATTGTCATATACGCGATAATAGCTTGCCGCAGTCTTTACTGTCTCCTTAAACTTCTCGTCTAAATACACGGTATCTTGCGCTAAAACGCAAAACCTAAATGAAAACGAAATAAGAAATATTAATACGGTTAACTTCATTATTTAGCTAATTGATGGATAACCACTACTAATATTTCTTATTCATATATATCTGTCTGAAACATATATGCCTTATATACCCAAGGCCTGACCACCACCAATCTGTACCGTTTCAGCAGTAATGAACGACGCATCTTTACCTGCCAGGAAAGAAACTACAGAAGCTACTTCTTCTGGCTGCCCCAACCTCCCCAGCATAATATTATTCTTCCATGAAGCGAAGACTTCCGGTTTGGTAGATTTAATCTGAGCATGAAACGGAGTATCAATAGTTCCAGGAGATACTGCATTTACTCTTATCCCGTACTCTGCTAAATCTTTTGCCATAGCTCTTGTAATAGCATGAACCCCGGCTTTTGAAGTACCATAGATTCCGGCACCTGGCCCTCCGGCATTCCAACCCGCATTTGAAGTATAATTTATTATGGAAGGATGTTCCCCCTTCTTAAGGAAAGGAATTGCAGCTCTTGAAGTAAAAAATACGGAATCAAGGTTTAATGCCATCACAAACCTATAGAATTCCGTGGTCATTTCTTCAAACCTTGACCTTCCTCCTAAACCTCCCGCATTATTCACAAGAGTATCTATCCTACCATACTTTTCCCCTATTGAAACAATATTTGAAGTTACCTCTTCTTCCTTAGTGACATCAAAGCCGTAATACTCGGCCGTAATTCCTTCTTTGGACAGTTCGTCTACTCTTTTAGCCCCTGCTTCATGATCGATACCATTTAATGCAACGATATATCCGTCTTTTCCTAATCTCTTTGCAACCTCAAAACCAATACCCCCCGTAGCACCGGTAACTATGGCAATTTTTCCTTCTGATTTCATTTTGTACTTTATTAATTGATTTTTATTTATTTATATATAATTAACCGACTGGCTTTATTGTCTTAGCAAAAAAACTAATTGAAAAATAGCAGAGAGGCACAAATAGGGCAATCATGATGAAGATTGGTGTATAAGAATAATTGTCGGTAATTACAGGAACAAGAAAGTTCATGATAATGACTGAAAATATTCCAACCGTACCTCCTAAACCAGCCAATGACCCCACAGATTTACCACTAAACAGGTCGCTTGGAATAGTCTGAATGTTTGAAATGACGAACTGAAAACCAAATAGGACAACCGCCACTATTGCCACGAATTTGACTGGTGTATCTCCTGCCAGTATTGTTGCAATCAAGCCGAGAAACATAATTATGCATCCTACCAAAATGGTTTTTTTTCTGGCACGGTCTACAGAAGCTCCATTGGTCATTAACCTTCCCGAAAAATACCCTCCGGATAGACTTCCGATTGCTGCCCCCACATAGGGTACCCATGCAAAAAAGCCAATTTCTTTTACATTAAATCCATATACATCTGCAAGGTAAATAGGCATCCACCCTACAAAAAGCCACCATATTGGTTCTATAAAAAAGCGGGATATTAATACTGCCCACGATTCTCTGTGAGCAAGAATATTGGTCATACTTAAACCGGGTTTAGCTGCACTTTCGTCATCTTGCTCCATACCCGATAAAATATGTTCTCTTTCTTCTCCCGTAATCCACGGGTGTTTTTGTGGTAAAGTCTTATTAATTACGAGCCATGGGATAATCCATAGCAAACCCAGAAGACCAAGTAGAACAAACGTTATTTTCCATCCTACAGCCACCCAAACTATAGCAATTAATGGTGGTGCTACAATAGATCCTAAAGCAGCTCCTGAATTGAATATTCCCTGGGCAAAAGCACGCTCTTTTGATGGAAACCATTCGGCATTACTTTTTACTGCACCCGGCCAGTTTCCCGCTTCTCCCAATCCTAAAAACACCCTGAAAACACTAAATGAAAATACGCCTTTGGCAAATGCATGAACGGCTGTCGCCAAACCCCAGATGGTAATGGAAACAACAAATCCAGCCCTGGTTCCTATTTTATCGAACATTTTCCCGGACAATGATTGACCTACCGCATAGGCTATAAGGAAGACATTGAGTATCAAAGCATACTCATTCTTGTCCATTCCCAGATCCTTAGATATATCCGGCCACATAATCGCCAGCGCACTACGATCTATATAATTAATAATGGTGGCAATACAAACCAATCCGATAATCCACCATCTAAGTCCTTTTATTTTCATAGGTCTGATTTTTTGTTGAATTAATCTTCCTTTTTACCGAAATAGGAAACTCCTGATCCATCCAAAAAATCTTCTCGAACCGGGCTAAACGTATCAATTAGAATTCCTTCTTCGAGACATACCGCACTATGCAACAGATTAGGTTGGATGTAAACTCCATCTCCAGCCTTTACTGTTTGCTTTTCCCCATCAATCTCAAACTCGAAACTTCCTTCTGCACAGTAAGTGGCCTGAGTATGGAAATGCTGGTGTGGTGAACCGACTGCTCCTTTCTGAAACTTTACTAAAACCATCATGATTTGATTATCAAATCCCAGAAATTTCCTCGAAACCCCGCCTCCAAGATCTTCCCATTCTATGGTTTCAGTAAGGATGTATTTATCACTATTTCTTTTCATAGCTTTTTTGTCTTTTAGTTTTTTAATTCTTTGAATTCATAAGGTCCGGTCCATTCCAGTGCTCCATTTTGAGACTGGATCTGGTGTTTTCCGTTTTCAGCTTTTTCCTGGAGTGAAAAGGCAAAAAGATATTTTTCTCCGCTCTTCAGTTCAAATTGAATTGCTGCATACTGTGGTGATTCATGAATCACTTCCAGATTTTCTATAGATGTAAATGAATTCACCGGAATTTCATCTGAAGCATTATAGCTTCCATGCATTTCATACAAACTTGCGAAGAGGGTATTTCCTGCTTTTCTACGATGGATAAGCCCGGGATCTCTTCGGAGGTTGAAGCTGGGATCATTAGCCCCAATTCTAGTCAGCAAAGCCAGATCGCCCTGTCGTATAATTGAAGTGATCGTATAAAAAGTATTACTGTTGAACCAGGTCATTCTGAAAACATCCCCTGTTAACTCTGCTTGCCCTTCAAGCCATAGGTGCTGGTAGCCAGACTCTTTCCCCATAGGTACAAGGTTAGTACTGGTTTTGACTTTTTGATTTATTGACATCAATTCGCCAACATAATAAAGAGGTAGATCATATCTGGTTTCTTCTGGCGCTTGAACAGAAAAAAGATCAATTACCAATGGCTTTTCCAGCCCATCAATTTCTAAAATGGCCATGGTTCGATGCATTTCAATACCGTTGTAGGCTCCCAGTTCTTTAGCGCTGACAATTTGGATATCATCAGACAATGAGAAGTAGTATGTCGTACCAGAATACTTTTCTGCTTCTTCAACATCTCCATCAAAGTGGGAGTCTTTGTCAACAACCAGGGTATTGTGGGCAATCGTTTGTTTAGCCCAGGTTTTATTCTCTTTTAAGTATCCCCCACCATCTTTATGTTCAATGTTTACCCAGCGTGCTGAGCCATAATCTTGAAAAACTTCTTTTTCACCATCATAAAGAAGGAACCCAAGTTGATCGAAATGACCATGCCCCATTCCATGCTTTGCATACTTCATGACCAGCGACAAGTCATTACTCCGCAAAATACCAATAGCCCCTTCGTCACCTTTGGCCCCATCACTAAGTTCCACACTTTTGAATTTGTAAGGCTGAGATCTGCCTTCTGAAATATCTATGGCAGCAGATAGTCCTGAATCATTTACAGGCACACGATCCTGGTTTTGAATTAAGGACAGCAACTGGGCGTCTTTTCCGCCATAATAATAGGCCATACTCAATGCATTTACCAATTCTCTTGATGCCAGGGACATCCCTTTCTGCGCATCATTAATAGGGAAAAACTCACCTGCTGCATTCGTCTGGTCAATTAAGGCATAAACAGCTTTGGTCAGGAGTCCTTCACGGTAGTTCAGTATGTCTAGTTCTGGTTTTTTATTTACCAAACCCTGTGCAAATATAAGGAAGGGGTACATCGCATAGCGCTGGTAGTACGGCCCTTCGGTATAATAACCATCGGGAGAGAAAGCATTATCAATTTGTGCTAAAAAACCAGCTTCTTTCTGTCCTTCGAGTTGGATTGCCCCTCCATCATTATCAGTGGCGATATCTTTGGTAATCTTAATATCTAAACCGTATAATGCCCACTTCACCAATTCCTCATCGCCCATTACCAGTCCTATCATGCCTACGGCTGAATTTCCCCAAGTACTGTGGTTGTGGATCCTATTGAAAAATTGTGGATTCTCTACGGAAATATATTCTGCATAGGGCCGGAATAACTCCTTGTTCAATTTTTTTATGGTTTTCTGATCCAGCCAGTCGTAAATACAATCATATGCCTGACTGGTATATACAAGCCAGTTTGCGTCGTTCAGGCACTGCCAGAAAAACTTTCCCCTAGCATAAGACCGTTCTGCCGGATGCTTCCCTGTATTCGGGTACAATGCTGCATATTCCAACAACATATCTCTGATGTAAATGGCATATTTTTCTTCTTGTGTGATTTGGAAAAGTACGCCTGCCTTTTGCATCGTAAAAAAGTTGGCCTTATGTCTTTCATGAGTATAGCCTCCAGCCAGGTCTTTAGGAATCGGAACCTCTATTCCATTTTGTATTTCTGCTTTTACATCTTCCTTAATTTTATCTACTGATTTATCAAAAAGAGGTGTTTTTCCATAAGCTTCCCTCATAGATCGCACTCCCGAAGACGTAAGGATAAGATCGGGATGTGACTGCCCAAACGATACGAGACCGGAAAATGTAATCAATATCGTTAGAAGTAATTTCATCTATTGATTATTGAAATATTTCCTGAATCAAAATCTTTTGTATTTGAGGCGATTCCTGCGGAGTTAATGAATTGGATATCGTTCATTTGAGTAATAGGCTCTCCATTAGTATGAAAGAGGTCTATGCCTTTGCTTGATTCAAATCTTACATCTTGTACATTTAATTTCTGCACTCCATGGAACCGGAAAGCTCCGTCTACCCTATTTCTTTTTCCATTACCACAATTCATAACCTCAACGTCTTCAATATTTACAATAGGGCCAAAAGTGGATTCATCAGTTCCTCCTCTGTAAATGTTGGCAATTGCGCCTTGCACACCGATAAACTGGGAATGCTCGATATGTATGTTTTCAGCATTATAAATTCCGAGGTCCTCATCTTCCATATCCAGCGTGATTACCGCTCCGGTTAGGTTAACCATTTTTGTATTTCTTATGATGATCGAATCAGCAAACGTGTGTTTATAGGCCTTCAGGAAGTTGAAAGAATGATTCTTGTCCATGTCTTTCACTTCACAGTTTTCTATGACCAGTGCGTAGTTTTGGTTCATGGAATATTTACTGGTACTGATTACATTATTGCCGGCTTGATCTGGTGAAGCTTTCCCATCAAAAACCACATTGGAAACCCGTAAAGCTCCACCATTTTCGATTTTAAGGAAACTCTGCTTTTCTGAATAGACTATGGCTTTCTCACCTTCCGGTACCACTATGGAAATGGGATGCGTAATGAAAGCATATTTCGTCATTAAATATTCGCCCCCGTTTTCCAGTTGTATTACATCTCCAAGTTCGCTACTAGACAGGGCATTTAATATAGTATTCGTCCCAGGTTTCACATTGATTGTTTTGCCCGAATAAAAAGTTCTGTTGTTCGTGGATTTTGGATAAAAAGAAGCTCCAGTCTCCTCTTTTCTTACGGGTATATCTAATATCCCGAATGCTATTTGGTCTAATAGTTCCTCCGGTGGGCTAATCAATCCATTTTGATTCTCTGATGTTTCAAACGCAACTTTCTCAAAACCGCTCTTGAAAGGTATTTCAAGATCATTATTGATAGAATTTCCGGTGAATTCGATCCCGGAAACATCATCATATACCGTGAATGGGGTTAGGTTGGTCTGGGTTAAGATGATGTTGTTTTTAAATGTAGATGCTATAGGTACCGCAGAGCGTTCCTCATCACTTCCTGCACAAAACTGAATATGATTACAGTCAATAACTACATTCTGTTCCATGTAGGAATCGGTAACCTGATTATATCGATTGATCGGTGAATTGGGAACGCCATTCATAATAACCAGTGCGGACCTGAACCGATAACCCGTGAGACCATAGAGGTAATTTTTTTTAACGGTTTGATGCTCATTAATAATCCTGACCCCCCCCGTATTAGGTTTTCTATTCCCCAGAAAATAATTGTTCTCTACTAAGGTATGATGTCCATGCCTCATAGTGAGCGTTCCCTGGCACTCATAAAAAACATTATTCCTAAATTCATTTCCGCAAGATTTATTGGAGATGATTTCCAGCTCCCCACTAGTCTGATCGAAGTAATTATTTTCTACAACTGTATTAGAATAGGTACGGGAGTAGTGACTCGTTCCTATCCGGAGTGTTTCACCACCGTTTGAACCCAGTGTTTTCCGAGGACCGAAATAATTATATTCTATAATGTGATTGTTTTCCCTGCTTTCTTCTGTTGGCAGCTTAACGGCCATAGTTACCCCACGATTTCCCTTGTTAATCAGAGAATTGTGATCAAACCGATTGTTTTTACCATACATAGCAACCCAGGTATCACCATCAAACCGCTCCGGATTCGAAAAATTATCAATTACACAATTGGTAACTCTGCAATAATTAGCTACCTCTTCTTTAGATGTTTTAAATGAAACAACCTCGCTCGTAGGTGTAAAACCATTTTTAAAAACCAGACCTGAGACTTCAAGGTATTCTCCTGAAATTGATAAGTTAGACTGTCCGGAAATAATTACTTTTCCAGGTGACTGTGCTTGAAGTTTTATGGGGTTATCCTTTTCTCCTTTCCCTGTGAATTTGATTTCTACATTCTCCCAAACACCATCGACCATTGTTATGATAGTCCCGGGTTGTGCATCAGCTATACTTTGGTTTAGTTCCGACAGGTTTCTTACAAGACCCGTAGTTGATTTCTCAGAGCATCCACCACTTGAGAAAATGATCAGGATTATAAGCCAGTTGATTCGTTGATTCATATTGCTGGTTTAGTGAGATGCTTCCAATTCATAATATTTAACTATGCTTTTGGAACCATAGTCTTTTGTTTGCAAGTAGTTCCCAACATTGAAATAGTTTTCAAAAGGCCACTTGCGTATGTTTGTATCCTTATAAACAAAAGGTTTGAGGTCATTTAAATGCACTTCTACCCTTCCATCTGAGGCTTCAACCCGCAGTTTTATCTTATCAAAAGATACTTTCTTTCCAAAGTACCTACCAGCATCGTTTTCCCATGAATCCTTCTTTAGAAGGTCATCACCATTGGTAGAAGGGTCTTTCAGGACTCTCCTTACAACTCGTATGCGTTCATTTTGCCAGTAAACGGAGAGTAGAGGGAGAGAAATGGATTTGGATATACCCAGGCTTTCTTCCTGCTCATCCGAAGTAGTGCCGTGAATCTGAAGGAGTAATGTTCTGTGGTATTTTTTTGTAGTTTCTTTTGACATTTCAACCACTTGAAGTTCCGTAGTTAAAATACCTCCTTCTTCTAAAGTCCAGTTTTTCTCACTACTGCCCGGAATTAACTGTTCTCTAAGCGTATTTCTGGTGTACTTCGATTTAGAAGTTCCTTTAGCAGGGTAAGCTTCCATCACCAAAGCACCATCAAGTGTATCTAAATAAAAGAAGGGCTTAGCAAAACGATCATTTTGAAAATTCGAAAGTTTCCACTCTGAGGCTTTATAACCTGTCGGTAGCTCCAGCCTCCAATGGGATAAGTCTATATCGCCTGCCTTTTGCCCAGATGCCCGGCATATAAAAGCGATAAAAAAAATAAGTACTAGGTATTTCATACGTTAATGTGATACTTCTAATTCATAGTATTTGACATAGGCATGAGAACCTTTATCTCTGGATTGAAAATAGTTGCCAGCTTTAAAATAGTTTTCAAAGACACCCCATTTCTCCATATGAATGTCATCAAAAACGAATGTTTCATTATCGTTTAAGCTCACTTCCATTCTTCCTTTACTCACTTTTACCTGCAAGGTAAACTTGCCATAACCTACTATTTCTTTGAACACCTTCTGTTTAGGATTTCCCCAGGCTTTCTCATGTAAAATCTCCGTTTCTGATGCTTTCAGGTCTTTCAAGTATTTGGTAGCAACGGTTACTTTACCTTCATTCCAATATATTTTTAAAATCGGAGGTGCATTGTTATCGTCTTCCCCAATGAGGTCTCTCTGCTCGTCTGTTAACCGTCCGTGAATTTGCATTACAATAACCCTATGATAATTGCCCACCTCGTCTTGAGTAACATCGGTAACTGCTAATGTACCTCTCATTAGCCCTCCTTCGGCAAATGTCCAGTTTACATTATCATTGCCGGGTTCCATCTGCTCTCTAAGCTCAGACCTGGAATATTTGGAATTTGCGGTTGATCCTGCCGGACTAGCATAAAATACCAACGCCCCGTCGTTCGGATCTTCGAAAAAATAGGGCTTCAGGACTTCATTGTTCCTGAAATCTTTAATCTCCGGTGGTCTCACGGAAATAACTTTTCCATTATTTGTAGCTGGAATGGTTATTTTCCAATGAGTCAAATCTATTTCCTGGCCATCAAGCTGAACGCTGAGAAAAAGAAAAGAGATATATATCATTGCTCGTTTTTTATTCATGTGAGATGTCCAGTTCATAATATTTTACGGTAGAAAAAGCGCCTTCATCAGTGGTGATAAGGTAATTACCTGCCTTAAAGTAATTTTCAAAAATTCCCCATTTTTCCATATGGATATTCTGGTAAACGAAAGTCTCTTCGTCATCCAAGGTAACCGTCATTCTTCCTTCTGAAGCAGTTACTTCAAGTGTAAACTTTTCAGTATCGACTTCACGTGTAAAAAAACGGCCATCGTCATCTCTCCATGCTGTTGTTCTCAGCATTTCTTCTTCACTAACATTCAGGTTTTTGAGCTCTTTAGTCCTAACATATACGCGTTTATTATACCAATAAATTTTTAGGACCGGAGGTGCATTATTATCATCTTCCCCAATTATATCTCTCTGAGCACTTGTTAGACGCCCATGTATTTGCATTATGATTATCCTGTGAGGGTTCCCGTTTTCATCGGTTGAAACTTCAGGAACCGCTAATGTTCCTCTAAGCTTTCCTCCTTGAGCAAAGGTCCAGTTAGTATTATTGCTACCAGGAACCATTTGTTCTCTCAACTCTGTTCGCGAATAAGAAGAGTTTGTTGTTGTAGAGCCGGGGTATGTATAAAACACCACTGAGCTATCCGTTGCATCGTTGAACATAAAAGGAGTTAGAACAGGGTTTGTAGAATAGTCTAAAATTTCAGGCGGTTCTATTTCCAAAGGCTTTCCATCCGGACGTGGTATTGGAAGTGTTACTTTCCAATTCGAAAAATCTATTGTAGGATTGTTATTAGTTGTCTCTGCCTGCTCAGGCGTATCATCTTCCACACCAGGATCATCACTTAACTCTATCTCTTCCGCTAATTGTTCACTGCAAGCTAACATCATTAAAAGTGTGCCTATTTGAAAAAAAGCACGAGCGCACAATAAGGCGTTCAAGCATTTGATCTTTCTTATTGGTGAGTACTTTTTTAATTCAAGCAACATAAACTCTTCTACTTAAGAATAATGTGAAAATTATGTTTTGTTATCTACCTAGTGCTTTTAAAGGCCTGATGAATGCTTATCATTAGGCCTTTATATTCTCTAGCAATAAAGTTATGGTTCTATAATTTCTATGTTATCGATAAAGACCTGATTATCGTTATCGACTACACCAGTATTAGGTAGCATACTGTTCACAGGCCTGACGTAAATAACGATCTGATTTGTAGTGGTCGTGAATAAAAATGTATTAGTGGTAAATACATCATTACCCGAATCATCAAAGTCATTATCTATCAGAAAGAATCCATCGACTTCAGGGTTGGCGGTAGAAGCATCGGCATTAATTCCTTCTTCAGTATTAATTTCAGTATTCAAAATAAACACCTGAGTGTTAAAGCCTGTTGAAATAGAACGGGTATCGATTGAAAATTGATATTGAACATTTGGTTGCACCTCTACCAATTGATATAAACGGCGAGTATTTTCATTCAACCTCACTCCCCTGGTATCATTTGCACCATCGGAACTGCTGGAAGGCTGTTCATTAACACTCCCCCCAGAATTAAAAACAGCCTCAAGGTGATCTTCTAACGCACTGTTATTCCAAATAGCTCGGAATGGACTATCTACTGTCATTCCATTATTATCTACTACAGTACTATTCGGTGTCATATCCCAGGCGTCCGCATTATCACCTGTATTTGCCGTAAAGTCATCGAAGGTTCCATTCAATACTCTCACCACAAATTGAGTATTGAGGTTTAACTCTAGCTCAAAACTAGACGTAGCCCCTGATTCACCTGTTGCAGTCAAAGTTACTCTATAAACATCTTCCTCTGCGTAAGTATAGCTGGGAGATTCTGCCGTGGAAAAGAAACCACTATTATCACCAAAGTCCCATAGGAAACTACTGGCATCGGTAGATGTGTTTGTAAAAGTGACCGATGTAATGTTATCCGGATCAGACTCAAATTCAAATGAGGCTGCTACAGGGTCTGGTACAACAATATCTAAGGCAAATGTATCGGTAGTGAAAAACCTGCTTTCGGCAACCAATTGAACCGTAAAGGTATCTATGGCTGGGAATGTGTGAACTGGGTTTTCCTCCGTAGAGGTTGTTCCATCCCCAAAATCCCAAAAGAAGTTCTCCGCATTTAAGGAACCATTTGTAAAACTGTATTCCAAGAAGTTATCCGGATTTGGTTCAGCAGAAAAAGAAGCTGTCGGAGGAATAAAATCTGCCACAGTCACTTCCAAGCTTAAGTCATCCAACCGTGCATCTACGGAATTATTATTAAAAAAGAATATGGCTATTTCTTCACTATCTCCCGAATTGAACGTAATGGATGCCGGAACAAAGGTAGATGGATCGGATTGGTCCGTTCCAGTGAAACTTCCAATAGTAGCAGCGACAGCTTCTTCCCTTGAACTAACGGAACCACTTAAAACCGATACCGTAATAAACCCTCCAGATACATTATCATCCAGATTATAAAAGAAATTTAACCTATAATCCTGATTTGCTTCAACTCTAACCTCCTGATAACCGATTCTTTCGCTATCTCCCGGACCAGGTAGTTTTCCTGACTGTAGCCCATTGTGTATGTTGTCATTAGGCTCAGTTGCATCGCTTCTGGTTGAAATCTGAATAATACCACCCAAATCTCCGTTAAGCCAACAATCACGCCCGTCACTCCTTCCTTCTCCATCATCGCAATCACCTGCACCAGGGCTGAAATCTTCAAAGCCAGATTCAAAAATAATGGGTTGGAACGGACCTTCTTCTACCAGTATGTCTTGCATTAGAGTATCAACCACCCCAAGATTATCTTGAGAAACAAGCATAATGGTATAAGTACCAAATTCTTCATATACATTTGAAGGATCTGTTTGTTCAGACGTGTTTCCGTCTCCAAAACTCCAGAAAAAAGAGGTAGCACTATTAGATTCATTAGTAAAGTTAACTTGCAGCTGATTCTCAGCATCTTGTCTGAAAGAAAATGCTGATTCGGGTGGTGTTAAATCCTCCAAACTTCCTTCGTCAAGAAGATTAAACTCACACTGCATGAATAACACAGCAGCCATTACCATCGTAATGCCATTTAATAAAGCGGATTTAAATGTTCTATGATTTTTCATATTAAAAATTTTAATACCCGTTATTTTGTTCCAGAATCGTAGATGTTCCCAAAGAGAGGTTGATTTCATTCTGGGGTATGGGAAGAAGTAAGTCTGTTCTGGCAAAATTACCACCTACTTCAACGGAATGTGTCGAGAGGATAAGTTCCGCACTGTTTTGGTTTTCATCGATTCTGAGTAAATCAAAAAATCGCTGGTTCTCAAATGCTAGTTCTATCCTTCTTTCTTCAAAAAGTTCATCTTCCGTAAATGCAAATGCAGGAACATCGAAACCTGCCCGTTCCCTCACTTCATTATAAGCGTCAACAGCACGTAGATCACCCGTACTAGTATTGATACTTAAAATAGACTCGGCATACATCAACAGTACATCAGCATACCGTAACACAATCCAGTCGTTTCCAGCCTGTTCTAAAATACTACTATTGGGAAGGTATTTAGTCACAAAAAATGCACCTGGCGAATTAGATTCAGCAAAAGCGACTCTCTCGGTTTCTCCCCTTTCGAAGTAAGCATTTCGTATATCTTCTGTTGTAAAGTTTGCAAACCTAAAGCCAAAATCTCCCCATTCCCTACTATAATTTTGACTAGTTAAAGGGTTGTTCCTAACATACTCAATAGCAAAAATCACTTCCGTATTGGGCGCTAATTCTTCATCATCCGGATCCTCTCGTCCATTAACTTCAGAATTGAATACATCGAAATAGTTATCCATTAATGCAAATTGACCTGAGTTAATAATATCCTCACAAAGTATTCTTGCTGAATCATAATTAGCTATGGGCTCAATATTTTCAGCTCCCGCTATTGTCAGGTAAACTTTAGCAAGTAAAGCTTGAGCAGCTGATCGGGTTGCCATAGTTCTTGATCCACTATCATCCAGATTATCGATAGCTGCCTTTAGGTCTTGGACGATTTGTTGATATACCATCGGAGCATCAACCCGAGTGAAAGCAATTTCTGCTTCTTCAGGGGCAATAACCCGTAGTGGCATTGGAACTGGTCCAAACAAGCGCACTAACTGGAAATAACTATACGCTCTTACGAATCTGGCCTGCCCTTCAAATTCTTCTCTTCTTCGATCTGAAGCATTTTCAATATTATCCAACACCAGGTGAGCTCGAAAAATGATGTTGTACATACTCTCATAATAATTTCTTACCACAAAATTTTGAACATCCACCTCATAAAGTTCAAACTGCTGAAAGTCAGAGTCCAGGCTACCTCCATTTCTGGATTGCGTATTATCGCTACGCATCTCTGTGAGATAAAATTCTATTTGGGTAGCTCTTGGTTCATTAAATTGGGGCGTATTAGTACCCTGCAATCCTTCATACATCGCAAGTACACCATTCTCCAACTCCGCATCGTTGCTGAAAAATGAATCACCTGTTACAAAAGAAACGGGCTCTGGTTCTAGCGCATCACCACATGAAAATGTAAGAATCAAAGTGGTAACGAATAAAATTTTTGAAAAAGCTTTCATAATCATTAACAATTAGAAATTAATATTTACCCCAATCACAATTCTTCGAGCGAGAGGAACACCTCCACGATTGTATCCGTTAGTGATCGCATTAAAATCTCCTCCTTGTCTAATGCTTTCAGGATTAAATCCTGTGAAATCACTAGCTGTCAGATAAAGCAGGTTTGAAGCTGACGCATATATTCTTGCTGAGCTCAATTTAAAACTGTCTAAAAACCTTTGGGGTAGCGTATAACCAAAATTCAAGTTTCTTAAGGCAATGAATGAAGCATCCTGAATAATGGCATCTGTTTGGATTTTAGGCCTTACGAAATCAAAATTAGGTGTGGTATTTGGATCGGCTTCCAGATCAGAACCACTCCACCCGAATACATCAAAATCAGCAATGTTTCTAGTCTCTGCACCATGGCTTCCCTGCCACTGAAAGGAAAGGTCGAAATTCTTATACGTAAATTCGTTCGTAATACTCCATATGAAATCTGGTAAAGGATTTCCTAAAATCGTTCGGTCATCATCATCAATAATTCCATCACCGTTTAGGTCTTTCACATAAACCTGCTCATTTTGCCCCCCGATAAAATCAAATGGCCTTTGTATAAACTCAATAGGAATTTCACTTTCCGCTACAAAACCATAAAAGTTTGAAATAGGGTTCCCTACACTAACCAGCCATTCAGCACCTGACCTGCTTCCATCATCTGGAGAAAGGACTGTTCCGTCTGCATCTCCAAAATCCCTTAAAGTATTTTTGTTTGTAGAGGCTATTAAGGTAGAATTCCAGCTAAAAGAACCAGAATTTACATTAACCGTTCTGATCTCAAATTCTGCCCCTTCATTTCTTACTTCACCTATATTTACAAGAGCTGCATCAAAACCCGTCGTAGTGGATACAGGAACATTTAATAAAAGATCGTCACTTGTTCTTTGATAATATTCAATACTCGCGATAATACGATTATCAAATAAGCCTAAATCAATTCCAGGGTTAAACTCAATAGAACGCTCCCATTGGAGATCAGGGTTAGCAATATTTGCTGCCACAAAAGTTTGACCTATACCTCCGTTTGAAGCAACTGAGGTTGATTCTAATACAGATTGAAAAGCATTAAATTCGAGTAAATTATTGGGAAGGTTTACCGCATCATTTCCTGTAACACCATAACTTGCTCTTAGCTTTAAATCGCTCAATATACTAGATCCAGCTAAGAAGTTTTCTTGGGAAATTCTCCATCCTATAGAGGCCGCAGGAAATATTCCATATCTATTGTTAGGTCCGAAAGAAGAGCTTCCATCAGCTCTTACACTTAAGGAAGCTAAATATTTATCCTGAAAAGCGTAATTAACCCTACCGATGTAGGAAAGTAATCTTCTCTGTCTTTCAAATCCCTCTCTAAGAGCTACAGAAGCGCCCCCTTCTATTCTCGGTATTGCATCAGTAGAGAATCCTCTGGATTCAAACTCTGTAAACCTTTCAATGACCTGCTCTCCTGAAAAACCTAAAACAGCCGTAATCTCATGATTAATGAAACTTTTTGAATAGTTGGCAAAAACATTTTGGACTAACCTAAAACGACTTTGATTAGTCTCTCTGGCAAGTGCATCGGATGGGTCTATCGAGTGTTCCAATCCTTCAAATCGTGTCCTTAACAAGTCTTGAAAGCTGGCCGTAAAACTGGCTGTAAAACTCAGGTTTTCATTTAACTTGTAATCAGCTCCAAGGCTAGAGTAAATCTGAAAGCGTTTATCAATGATTTCTTGCTGAGTAGCTCTGGCTACCGGATTTACTTGATTGGTATTGCTTACCCCACCCAAATCTGTCGAATCAATGCCAATAATTTCTCCGGCATCATTAAAAACGGTATCTATAAGAATAAAATTATTAAAATGTGATTGCCTGACAAAGTCACCTACTTCGAGATCCGGAAAACCGTCAGTATCTACAAGTTGCAAGGTCTCTTCCGTATGGAATGTTGGTACATAAGGTTCTTGTCTAAAAACTTCTCTGGTGGCGTCGGGAAATCTTCTCCTTACTGAATAGGATGGACTTAAGTTTAAGTTAAAAGAGAATTTATCTGAAACTTTAGATTGTACCTTTGCTTTAAAATTAACCCTTTCAAAGTTATCCGTTAATAGGACACCTTCATCTTCAAAGTAACTTATAGAAGTACTAAATTTTGTTTTCTTATTTCCTCCTCTTGCACTTAAAGAATGACTGTTAATTAGACCTCCGTCAAAAAAAACATCTTGCCAATCTACAGATCCAATTTGCTGTTTAAATCTGGTTCTATCCGTAACCTCTCCTAAAATTGAAGTTTCAAAAGCTATCTGGTCTTCTACTGACAAATCGTAATCATCGCTTCTTATTGCTTCTTGATAACCAGTGAATCCATTGTAGTTGAATTTTGTGGGTCCATCTTTACCATCTTTAGTAGTTATAAGAATAACACCATTAGCACCTCGGGAGCCAAAAATGGCCGCTGAAGCAGCATCCTTTAAAACTTCATAAGATTCGATATCATTAATATCTAAGTTCCCAAAGAAATCTGAATCCACGGGTGCACCATCAATAACAAGAAGTGGGCCAGCATCTGCATTAATTGAACCGACTCCCCTCACCCGCAGTGTCGGATCAGAGCCAACTCCTTCTTCTGAGGAAGTAGACACCTGCAGCCCGGCTATTTGCCCAACCAGAATCTCGTCAGCCCTTGTGAATGGAAGCTCATTCAATTTTTCATTCTTTAGTTTAGATATAGCTCCTGTTAGATGCGATTTCTTTTGTGTACCATAACCGACGACCACAATCTCTTCCAACTGTTTAACATCTGATTCTAGCTGAATATTAAAATCTGTTCTATTGCCTACAGGTATGGATTTTGAAACATAACCCACATAGGAAATAACCAATACTGCATCGGGCTTTACTTTAATATTAAAGTTCCCGTCAATATCAGTAATTACGCCGTAATTAGTCCCTTGTTCAAGGATAGTCACTCCAATAAGTGCTTCTCCTTCCTTCGTTGTTACTTTACCCGAAACCAGGTTTTGGGCGTACAGGTAATTGTTCATTAAAATAAGGCATGCAGTTAAAACGGGCACAGCAAACCTATTTGAAAAATTACGATCATGTAAAATTTTCATCACAGTATTACATTTGTTCTCCTTTTTATTGAAAGGAGAATTGGTTTAGTAAAAAATATTTAGTCTCTCGAGTTTGCACCTCTTAGTCCATACTCATCAGTTAATTCCATTAGATAAATTCAATTTATCAAGCTCTTTCACATAGTCTCCTATGTCTTTTAAGTGATCTTTTATCAGACTCCCTGCCATATCCTCATCCTTATCTATAATACTTTGCAGTATCTTTTCATGATATTCAACAGCTAACTCTGCTTTACCTTCCCCACATACATCATACTTTTTAAAGTACTGCATAATTTCAGGAGTAATTATAAGCATCAAGGATTTAAGCACAGAGTTCTTGCTTGCATCTGCTATTTTTAAATGAAAAAGGAGGTCTTCTTCCACCGCATCTTGACTTTCAATAATTTTAGTGCGATGCGCATTTAAAGCATTCTCAATTTCTAAAAGATCTGCATCTGTTCTCTTTTCAGCAGCCAATTGAGCTATTTTCGTTTCTAAGATTATTCTGGTCTCTACCAAAGATTTGAAATCATTCCCTTGAAGTCCAAGCATATCCGTAATAAGCCCTTCAAGTGCAGGTAAGCCCATTCCAGCAACTACGGTACCACTTTGTGGTAAGGTTTTTAAGATCCCGTAGAATTCAAGCTTCTTTAATGCATCCCTTAGATGCGTTCTACCAACACCTAGCTTATCACAAAGCTTTCTTTCAGATGGTAGTCTATCTCCAGGATTCAACTGGCCACTAGTGATTAGATCACGTATTTGCCTGATGATCTTATCAACAGGTGATTCAACAACTATTTCTGAAAAATTACTAAGTATATCCATAAGTTTGTGATTGGTCAACCAATTTACCATAGACCAGTTTCAAAAACAATAAATTACTTCATTATTTATTTCTAATTTTTGAAAAAAATCGTCATTATAAGGGTCTTTTTGATAAAATCTCAAAAAGATCTGCTTTGCCGGTACGATCTGTCTTAAAATACCTAACATATCTCTACAAATAAGTCTTAACTAAAATTATCTGACTTATCAATTATAGTTCTTCAACAGTTGCATCACTGGAACTAGAGGAGAATGGATCATCGGTACCATCTAAGGCTTCTCCGACCATGAACGTACCAAAATCAGTAGAGAATATTGGCGTGCCAGTACCTGCAGTATTACTAAATACATCAAATCTTTCAATTGTAAAGTTTTGATCGCTTGCTATGGTAGAGCTATTATCTCCAAGTCTAAACTGAACTCTTTCTACCCCTCCTATGGCATTGGCACCCGATGTAAAAGGTGCGGTAGCCTCTTCACCATCTATTGTGAATGTCACATTAGGAGGTGTGGTCGCATTGGGTGCACTCCAGGTAATAACCGCAGTTTGCAAGATTCCGGGCGTCGGAACCGCGTTGAATGTAGCAGCATCCTGATCGCGAATTTCAAACGAATCATCATTAATCCTCAAGTCAATGATTGAACGTTGACTTGATGTACTTCCGGTACTGTTTAGAAGTGCAATAAAGGCATCTCTACCATTTCCGGATACTTCATCTACTACCAGCTCGGTTCTGGTAAAGGTAACTTCCAGTCTTCCTGTTAAGGAGGCGTCGATATCAAATCTTAATTCTCCAGTATCATCATTTTGTAAATCTCGAATAATAGCAGCTTGATTAGAAACTCCGGAAGTTATGGTGATCATTTCTGTGGCTACGCTTTCATTTCCTGTTGAACTCGTAACTGTTAACATTACCGTATAAGTACCAGCACCTGCTGTTGTATAATCAAAGGAAGGAGATTCTTCTGTCGAAACATCTGTGTCCTCTCCTGCCACTCCAAAATCCCAGGCGAAAGTAGCCCCCGGATCTTCTGTAGCAGCTCCAGAAAAGATAGTTGTATTCATGAAATTAGCCGTAAAAGCATCTATAGTAGAAGTAAATGCTGCTACCGGCAGAATAGCCGTTGGTAATGGTTCTTCTATCGTTACCATTTCTGTTGTTACATTTTCATCTCCGGTAGAACTTGTAACTGTTAACGTTACTGCATACGTATTTGCCCCTGCTATTGTATAATCAAAAGAAGGGGATTCTTCTGTTGAAACATCTGTATCGTCTCCTTCTACTCCAAAATCCCAGGTAAAAGTAGCGCCTGGATCCTCCGTAGCACCTCCGGAAAAAGTAGTCATATTGGCGAAAGAAACTACAAAATTATCTACCGTAGGCGTAAATGCTGCTACGGGTAGAATTGCTGGTTGCTGTATATTAATCTCTTCTGTGGTCACATCTTCATCTCCAGTAGAACTAGTCACTGTTAATGTTACTGTATAAGTACCCGGCCCAGCATCTTCATAGTCAAAAGAAGGAGATTCTTCTGTTGAAACATCTGTATCTATTCCCTCTACTCCAAAGTCCCAAGCAAAAACTGCTTCAGGATCTTCAGTAGCAGCGACCGAAAAGGTAGTTGTGTTGGTGAACGAAGCCACAAATTCTTCCAGATTAGACGTAAATGCTGCTTGGGGAACAATAGACGGTACTTCTACAACAAGCTCTTGTATTACTTCATTGGAAAAATCTGTAGAACTGGTAACTATTAACGTTACAGAGTAAGTTCCTGGCCCAAAATCAGTATAATCAAATGAAGGAGATTCTTCTGTTGAAACATCTGTATCAATGCCTTCTACTCCAAAATCCCACGCAAAAATTGCATCAGGATCTTCAACTTCGGAGAGGTTTCTACTAAAAGTTGTACTGTCAGCAAATATTACAACGAAGCCATCTAATTCCTGAGAGGATGAGAAATCGGGAAGGGGGACAATATCCACAGGAGCGGTATCGTCATCGGTACATGAATTGACAAGTATGGCACCAAACACAAGGAGTGCTAACAAGCGCAATCCATGAGTATTTCTTTTCTTAAAAGTGAGTTTGAACATAGTTTGAATTATTGAGATTTCAATTGGTCAACCATAAAATTGGTCAACCAATCTACCAATCGTTAAAATTAATTCCAAGGAAAATTGGTTTTTTATCACTCTTATTATTTTAAGATTGATTAAAAACAACCTCAGATCATGCTCAAAAATCAAATTTTAACAATAAGAAGGCTTTTATTTTATTATTATTTTAAGGATTGTGTAGACCTATTTAATCCTTGAGTTTCGATAAATCCGATTGGAAAACTACGTTTAGGAATTCCATCCAATCCTGAAAAAAATTCAAATATTTAAAAGGGTTTAAAACCATTAGAAATAAGTCGGTCTTAACCTTACACTTTTTGGACTCAAATTTTAAGAATTGAGTACTACAAAAGCAGTTTAAGGAGGTACAAAGTCAACCAGGATAATAAAGCAGTTATCTATATCTTATCCTGTATTACTACAATAGTCAGAATATTTTAAACAGTAATGATCTTAAAATAGAGTCTTGTTGAAATAGTACGCTAGGAGTATTTTCAGCGCAAAAGTTTACTCATCCTGTAAGTATCCCAATACTATACTCCTTCCCCCTCTTCAAACAATTTATTCCCCACAATCTTCAACAGTACTATTCAGAAGGCTAATTGAGTATAATAAATCCTCCGTATATCATTTATGGATCTAACCTGAGGAAATTGGTAATCGAACCTTGTTTAAAATATGTCTAAAGATCTTTTATAATATATTCTAAACACAAAAGTATATTAGATTTACTGCCTGACTCGTTATTTTTGTGCACAAAAAAGGCAGCTTTCCTGATAACAAGAAAGCTGCCTTTAAAGTGTATTTGTAGCCCGTAGGGGAATCGAACCCCTGTTACCAGGATGAAAACCTGGCGTCCTAACCCCTAGACGAACGGGCCATTTTGGAAATGGAAGTGCAAATATAGTTTCTGTCAGAAATTATACAAGTATTAAATTTAAAAATACCAATACAAAGCACTTCGTTTGAAGTTTTCCAAAGTAATCAAAGATTTGAATGGTAATAGTTAAACTAAATAGAAGATGGAATACCAGAATAATATTTTCTGTAAAAGTGGCACTTTATGCCACTTTACTTGATTATGATAGAGTGGGTGTTAGTTTTGTAATAAACCCGAAAATAAATTAAAAATAATAGCACATGGCAAAGACAAAAGTTGCAATTAATGGCTTTGGAAGAATTGGAAGAATAACTTTCAGAGCTTTATTAGAAAAGGATAATGTAGAGGTGGTAGGTATTAATGATTTGACGGATACCAAAACATTGTCTCACCTCTTGAAGTATGATTCCTTGCATAGACAATTCCCGGGAAGCGTAGACCATGATGAAGAAAACCTGATCGTAAACGGAACTAAAATTCCTGTTTATGCGGAAAAAGAGCCTAAAAACCTTCCTTGGTCTAAATTGGGAGTTAAAATAGTTCTCGAATCTACAGGTCGCTTTGTAGATAAGGCTGGATCTTCGCAACATTTGGAAGCAGGCGCCGAAAAAGTAGTGATCTCTGCTCCTGCAAAAGACGGGATACCTTTTGTTGTATTGGGAGTAAATAGTGAAGTACTTTCTGAGGATCATTCAATTCTTTCTAATGCCTCTTGTACTACTAATTGTCTTGCCCCTATGGTAAAGGTTTTGGAAGATAATTTTGGTCTTGAGAAAGGTTATATGACCACTGTTCATGCTTATACTGCTGATCAAAGAATTCAGGATGCTCCTCATAAGGATTTGAGAAGAGCGCGTGCAGCAGCTATATCAATTGTTCCAACGACGACTGGTGCTGCTAAAGCTGTAGGCAAGGTGATTCCTAGCGTTAATGGGAAATTAGATGGGTTTGCCATGAGAGTTCCTACTGCTACTGGCTCTATTACGGATTTCACTGCGACTCTAAGTAAAGAAGTTTCTGTAGAAGAAATTAATGCGGCTATGAAAAAAGCATCTGAAACTAGCTTAAAAGGGATAATGGAATATACTGAAGACCCTATCGTTTCAGCAGATATCGTGGGAAATCCACATTCAAATATCTTTGACTCAGCACTTACAAATGTTCAGGGTAACCTGGTCAAGGTTGTAGGCTGGTACGATAATGAAGCTGGATATTCTAGCCGGTCAGCAGACCTGATCTCTATTTTAGCTGATAAACTATAATACTCTTAAATCATTCGATAAAAAAGGGATTCAAATGAATCCCTTTTTTATTTACAGCAATGCCATTTTTTCATCGGTAACTTCCAAATTATGATATACTTTCTGTATATCGTCATCGTCTTTCAAGGCATGAATAAGTTTCATAACCTTTACAAAATTTTCGCCTTCAAGGTTGACATAGTTAAACCTGGATTATTCATTAGAAAATCTATTCCGTATTTAAATCACTTCAAGCCAAGCACTTAACACAAGCTTGTTGAATCACCATAGCAATGCCATGCCTCTTCAACATAAGTACTTGGTTTTTTTGCACTTTAAACCCTCATTACGATTCCTAATGAATAATCCAGGTATGGGATTCTGTCCAGCTCAGCATTCTCAATATTCAGGTTCATTTCATCAATTTTGGTCTGCATATTTCCAAAATCCTCCTAAGCGCAGGTTACAGAAACTAAACGAGGATTACTATCAGGGCATCCCTACCCTCTTTTGTAGCTACAGTAATTTCTTTGATGAGTTTCGTGAAAATCTTTCCTCCCTTTGCGTCCTGAGCTCCCTTCCTATGTTTAATATTCGCCCACTTACTATGTCCTGCCAAATATCAGTTTTAAGCAATAGCAAAAAAATTTTAACGCCGAGCTTGAAAAATATTTACTTTATTTATCAGCTTCATCTTTCGTTCGCACATTTAAGACAACTCCAGATAGTACTAATACAATACCTAATAAAGACATCGCAGGCATAGTCTCATCAAAAAGAACATAACCAAAAACCAATGCATATAAGATACCTACATATTTTACGATCGCGACACCAGCGACTTTTGAGTTTTGATAAGATAGAGTCATAAAATATTGGGCTAATTGGGTAAAGATCCCAACTAATAAAAGGAGAAGCCAATCGTAGTAAGTGGGCGTTACCCAAATGAATAAAGATATAATTGCGGTAATGGGTAAGGTTACGAGTGGAAAGTATAAAACAATAACCAAAGGATGTTCGCTACTCCCAATTTTACGAATAATGTTGTAAGCCAGACCTGAAAAAAAAGCTGATACGACTCCTAATATAGCTAAACCAATAGAAACTCTGGAATCAAAACCCTTAATAAGTGCAACCCCAAAAAATGCCAGGGCAAAATAGATATACTGTTTGGGTGTTACTTTTTCTTTTAAAAGATAGACCCCTAAAATAGCTGTAAAAACAGGCGATAAAAACTGAAATGTAACAGCACTCGCTAATGGCATCTCCTGTACAGTAAGAAAGAAAAGAATGAGGGCAAAAGCTCCAACTAACCCTCTTAGGATCAACCATTTCTTATTAGAACCGAATGGATCTACTTTTCCACTTTTAAGAAAAAAATAGCTGATTACCAGAGAGACTAAAGATCTAAAAAAGACAATTTCTATTGCGGGAATATGTGGTAGGTATTTCACACATATTTGCATCAAAGAGAAAAAAAACGATGCCAGAAGCATATTTTTAACTCCTGATGATAAAGCCATATTTATTGTTTATTCAAAGTAATTAGGTATACCAACTGCGAGATCAAAAATGAATTAAAATGCACATTTTTAATCAGTTTTAATTTTACCATCCTGAATCTCGAACATTCTATCGGAAATGGATGCCAGGGAGTTATTGTGCGTTACAATTACAAATGTTTGTTCCAGTTCATCTCTAAGCCTGAAAAACAAATTATGAAGTTCTTCAGCATTTTTTGAATCGAGGTTTCCACTAGGCTCATCGGCGAAAATTATATTTGGGTCATTAATAAGTGCTCTTGCAACAGCAGCCCTTTGTTGTTCCCCACCGGAAAGCTCGGATGGTTTATGATCTTTTCTTTTATTTATTCCAAGCAAATTGAAAAGTGCATCTGCCCTACTCTTTACTTCTTGCTCTTTTCTGTTTCCTATTAAACCCGGTAAGCACACATTTTCGAAAGCAGTAAACTCAGGAAGCAGGTTATGGAATTGAAAAATGAAACCTATATTCTTATTTCGGAACCTTGCTAATTCATCTTTGCCTAAAGCGAAAGGATTAATGTCATTTAACTGAATAGACCCGGTATCGGGTTTATCAAGAGTTCCTAAAATATGCAAGAGCGTACTTTTCCCGGCTCCGGATGCGCCTACGATGGATATGACCTCCTTTTTATTAATGACCAGGTCTATTCCATCTAGAACATTTAGAGATCCGTAAACTTTTTTAATACCCTTAGCTTTAAGCATGATCAATTAATAAGAGGAAGTAAAACTAAGATTAATTTCAATCATTTACGACTTCAAATCATCTTGCTAATCAAAGCTAAATGGATTACTTTCGCTCATTCACGAGCAAGAATTAAATAATGAACATACACGAATATCAGGCAAAAGAAATTTTACAATCTTATGGTGTTACCATACAAGAAGGAATGGTTGCGGATTCTCCTGAAAAAGCTTTAGAGGCGGCTAAGCAGTTGAATTCAGAAACCGGAACATCATGGTACGTGATAAAGGCTCAGATTCATGCTGGAGGAAGAGGAAAAGGTGAAATAAAAGAGACAGGTTCAAACGGTGTGGTACTAGCTAAGAGTTTATCGGAAGTACCAGAAAAAGTTAAAGGAATTCTGAATGGTACTTTAGTCACGCATCAGACTGGGGAAGAAGGTAAAAAAGTCAATAAAGTTCTAATTGCGCAGGATGTATACTATCCGGGAGAATCCGAACCGAAAGAATATTATCTAAGTGTATTGCTTGATAGAGCTAAAGGAATGAATGTGATTATGGCCTCTTCTGAAGGTGGGATGGATATCGAGGAAGTTGCAGAAAATAGTCCTGAAAAAATTATCAAAGAATGGGTGGATCCTGCTGTAGGCTTACAAGGATTTCAAGCCCGGAAGGTCGCATTTAAACTGGGATTAAGTGGAGCTGCTTTTAAAGGTATGGTGAAATTTATTGGATCCCTTTATAAGGCTTACGTAGCCACTGACGCTTCACAATTTGAAATCAATCCAGTTCTTAAAACATCCGATGATAAAATATTGGCTGTCGATGCCAAAGTGAACCTGGATGATAATGCTCTATACCGGCATAAAGACTTAGCTGAGCTGAGAGATATTTCCGAAGAAGATCCATTAGAGGTAGAAGCCGGAAGGTCAGGGCTAAATTATATTAAGCTTGATGGTAATGTAGGGTGTATGGTGAACGGTGCCGGTCTTGCCATGGCTACTATGGATATTATTAAGCTCTCAGGTGGTGAACCTGCAAACTTTCTTGATGTAGGAGGTGGAGCAAATGCGGAAACTGTAGAAGCAGGTTTTAGAATCATATTAAGGGATGAAAATGTAAAAGCAATCTTGATCAATATTTTTGGAGGTATAGTAAGGTGTGATCGAGTAGCTAATGGTGTTGTTGAAGCGTACAAAAAAATTGGGCAAATTGATGTTCCTATAATTGTCCGCTTACAAGGCACAAATGCGGAAGAAGGAGCTAAAATTATTGAAGAATCAGGTTTAAAGGTTTCTTCTGCCATTGTGCTCAAAGATGCAGCAGGCAAAGTAAAAGAAGCTATTGGGTAACCTCATTCAATTTTCGATTGACTGATATTTCATTTTAAGCGTCCGTAGTTCAACTGGATAGAATACCAGATTTCGGCTCTGGGGGTTGGGGGTTCGAATCCTCCCGGACGCGCTTTTAAAAACTCTCTTTCAGACATATAAAAGCAATTTTAAGTATCAATCTCTTCAGAACACCTATAGATACGGTATAGTTTTACGGTATAGTTTGGACTCTAAAACAGTAGGGTCTTGAAACACTATATCAAACTTCCATGTGATGCTGTTACTAAAAGGTTTTTTGAAAAGTTCTTTGATGATGATATCAACAAAAAGGTTGTACCACTTAATTACTCCAATGATATATCCCTTGTAATTAATGAAACATGCTTGACTGACTCTAGGGAGAATCGCTTAATCGAACCTCATTTTCCTAATTGTAGTCTTCAGGCTATTCTTCCTACAAAACTTTTTGGTTATTACATTTCAAAAGATAAAGAGAGGTTTGTGGTTATCTTTCTCAAGAACATGATGTGGCAGGAATTAAAAAAGATACTTCGTGAGCCTGCCGGGTTTGCTCCTAAAATTGAAGAGCTATATTCCAAAGGTTATTTTGATCAGGATGAACTGAGTGAGGATACGTTTAGAAGACAGATATCAAGAAAGGGTATTCATTCAGGAGTCAATTACAATTTGAAGAAAACAAAGCATAGAAAACTGACTAATGAAACTGCCATGCACATTGCAAAGCAAATCATAGTTTATAAATGCTCTTCAAGAGAGGTAGGAAATGCTTATGGTATTTCCCATGTCCATGCATTAAGAATATCAAAAAAGTATGAAAGTATTTTGAAAAAGGTGTCCTGATATGTAACACTTATGTAACACCCTCCATTCAATCAAACTTAAACAGAATATAAGTAGCCTAGAATAGCTGTCCTACCCTTCTCTCTAATAGTATTTGACTTTTGTTGTGATGAGTTACTTATCACAAATCGGTCGGCTTTCTGATGCCAGCAACCTCGGAGGGCTTGTTGAATTACAGGTCGCCCGTGTGGCTGATATTATTTCCATGAGTAATTCTATCAATGGAGTTGTATATGGGGACATTACTTTTTCTGAGGGTCGTGGATTCGTAACCTGGTATAAGACTTATCAAACCGGTCGAATAAGTTCACGTGATCGATCAGGTCGAGAAGGTAGTTACAAGTCCAACCGACTGCCATTTGTGTTACCAAAAGATAATCCAGCTATTCGGCACATACTTGATGCTGCATTGGAGGATGAATTTGTTGTTCTATTCAGGGATTCCAATAACTCTCAAAAAATATTTGGTACAAAAAAAGCTCCTGTTCGGTTTAATTTCTCGCATGATTCGGGTAGCCGGACTTCTCAAAGAAATGGATACGATTGTGAATTTTACTATGATGGTCCTGATAACATTTTCTTTTATGATGGATCCATCCAATCACCACCGGATGACATTCAGCCTGTAATTATTAAATGGAACGGTATTTCACGCTTAGTTGCTCTTCCTGGACAAGAAGTGAATATTACCTCGGAATTTGAAATCAATGATTTTGAGATAGACTTAAACGTAAGTTAATGGCTGCTGGGAACACCATAGATACTTTAAAATTACTCATTGATACGTTTCGAGAAGATGGTAGAATTAGTGGCCCTGAGATCGCAGATATTTTCCTAACCATTTACAATATCCAGGCTAATTCTAATACTGAGAATCTCAATCTTTCATGGAATTCAGGTTTTGTCTACGATACACCTGCCGCATCTGCAAATAGTGGAAATCCAGCATACGCTGAATTTGGAGATCGCCTTTGGAAATCTAAGGTCGATAACAATCAAGGAAATGAACCTCCTTCAGACCCTTTAGTAACTGAGAATCCTTTTTGGATTGAAGTTTCTAAATCAGTAGCGGCGCTATTTCCTGAATGGACACCCGGAATATATGGGGCCGGATTGATCATCGTCTTTTTTGATAACAAGTTTATCAAGCTTGAAAACCCTTCCAGACCCTTCGAAAGTATAGATATTGTTTCTGAGATTGCCAATGGTGACTGGGTCAATCTGTTTTCCACAAGTGGAACTGTGGAACTAGAACAAACAACTGGGCAATCCACTACAAAGGGTATGACCCAAAAGGCTATTACCGATGAGCTTGATAGTGCCATTAAAAAATCTGGTACTTCTTCTTTATCGGGTCATGTTAACATAGAAGGTCAGTTTATCCGAAACTTAAATCTTGGTACTGCAGAGAGTCCGCTTCTTAACTTAATTATTAGCCTGATTGGTCAATTTAGGCTTGAGAATGATTTTAGAGATGAATTTCTAGAAGTTGATATTGATTCCGGATTTGTAAGGGCTCTTCTGGGGTATTTTACTATTGAGAATGACTTAAATGAAGTATACGTAGACTTGCGTAATGCATATACAGATTTTAAACCAAGCAATAGATACCTAGCTGAGACTACTACCCATAGATTTAGATTTGAGAATGGTGAAGCTGAGTTAGTAGATAAATTTAATTCAGAAGGATTACTTCTTAGAGGTTTTGGAGAGTCAAATAATGATGGAGATGGCGCTGATTATTCGGGTATTCCAGGAGTAGGAGCTGTTACTAGAAAGTTTGTGGAACTGATAACTGGATTATTAAGCTCATTAAACACTTCTAATAAAAGTAATCTAGCAGCAGCTATTAATGAGGTATTGACAATAGCTAATGCAGGAGGATCAGGGACAGGCTCCAATTATTTTCCACCAATACCTTTTGACGCTAGTGGAAATACTTTGCCAACAAGTGGTAATGGAAGCGAAGGGTCTATTTTGGCGAATGACAAGTGGTTAGTCACAGTTGAGGGAGAAATACCTAATTTATTTCCGTTTGGAGATGTAGAGCCAGGGGATATGATTTATGCCTTGGTAAACAATGCAAGTGATGCTGTGTCCGAATTTGTAGTGTTGGACGGAAATAAAGAAAGGGCTCAAAATTCAGATGTAACATCAGAAACATTTACCAATGACACTAAATATGTAACGCCTCTTCTTTTCAGGACTGGTTTTAGAAATCTGATAAGTGATTCAATACTGAGTATTTTACATAATACTCAAGAAGCCTTTACCACCCTACTTAAGGAAAGAGTGGAACCTTCCTACTTAAACAATTCTTACACGGCTAATTACAATATCGATTTAAGCCATCCTGTTAGACACATGAACTTGAGTGGGGATATTGAAATTAATTCTGTTAGTAATCAAGATGCCACAAAAAGTTTATTGGCATATCGATATTTTACTTCTGGTGGTAATGATAGGGTTATTTCGTTTCATTCAGATTTTGATAGTGCGAAATGGGGAACTGAAAAGCCTTCCATTTTACCAGCAGGAAAAGAGGCAATGCTGGTTATAGAAAGCTATGGGAGCAGCAATAATGCAATTCGTTTTTTTTGGAATCAGTTTAGTGATGGTGATAATTCATTTAAAATAATAAGTGCTGAAATACCAGCTGCAAACGCCAACTCTATAAGAATTACCTTTTCCGAACCATGGTATTCAAGTGAGAGCAGTACTTCTCTTATTCTAGCTTTGGATATAAAGCGAAATGGTTCGCAGGTGAATGATAGTCAGATAACAAGCATGGGATTAACCGCCCAAAACAGAAATCAGCTATCCTTCGAATTCAGTTTTGATTTCAGTTCCTCTGATATCTTGGAAATACGTGATAACGATAACGGATTCTGGCACTTTTCTAACAAAGAAGGTCGAAAGCTCAGTTTTCCTGAAGGTACCATACAGGTAACAAATAACATCCCATAATTATGGCTCATAAAACGATTGTATTAACAAACTACAGCGAAATTCAGATTACTTGCTCTGCTGGAGACACTCTTGAAGTATCTTATGAATCTAAAAAAGAGCTAAACATAATTGGCAACAAGTCCATCTTTAGAATTATAAAATCAGGTTCTTTTCAATTCAATTACGAGAATCTAATTTTTGAGGATGTTCCTGGAGAAAATGGTTACTCCGTACCAATACTTGATAATTCTGATGTGATTATACCGGTTTTACTACCAAAAGGAAAAATTTTTGGTAAGTGTGTTACCGATGGTACTCTTTATCTGATCCCATGACTTTATTTCGAAAACAGATCGCAGCTGTTATTGCTCAGCAAAGTCTTGAAGTTATTCCAGCTCCCGATCCAGATCCTGAGGTAGATCTCTCGACCATATTTGATGTTGAATACCTGCCCAGAAACTTCAGCAGAGCATTAAATGACAATTCTCAAACTGTTAATGTTGGAGATTCTGTTTTAAGGATAGTTGATACAAATTCAATACCCAATCAGGGCAAGTATGATATAAATTATATCGGTACTAACCCTATTTCCTTGTGGGGCAATACTTCAGCTCCTTCTATTCTGACTGTTGGTAATGCTTTATATAACCCACTTCCCTGGTATGAAAAGCTTCCATATGAATCGTATGGATATCTTAGAATGCCAAATGTAAATAATGCCCGTTATGTAACAACCTCGCCCTTCCCGGGAATCCCTCATCCTATTGAGGCATTCCTTGTTGTCAGAAGAAGAGACGGCCTTCATAGAGAGTATTTCCTATCGAATGGAGATGCCATAACTATTAGAGATGCTAATGATAATATATTGGGTGATTCGACAATTGTTGGAATAGGTGAACAGGTGCAGCTAAGCGAACATTTTAGAGTTCCTGTTAACGAGATAACCATCATTCATTTCAGATTGAATCTTAATGCTTCATTCTTTAAAGTAAATGACATTCAAATCAGTACTACTCTAAATATTGCTGCTGATAGCATAACCAGGATGTGTATTGGACCACCAAACAATAATACTGACTACGATCTATTCTATTATGGTCTAAAGTTTGGACTGTTACAATCCTCTGACTTAACTACCATTTACAACGAACTCAACCGAAGATATAATGCGGGTGTAAAAGTTCAGGCTCCATTTGCTGATAACATTCAGTTGTTCTTTGATTCGGCTACAAAAAAACTAAGCGCCAGCTACACCTACAATAATCCTCTGGATAATGCGGAAGATCTTTCCCTCCGGGAGGTACTATGGGTACGAAGCGGGAAGGGTGGTGCACCTGTTCCCATAGACCAGTCAATCTTTCTAAAGCAGAATGGAAATGTTCCAATAGAAATCATCAGAAATGACTTTGATGGCTTTAATGGGGATCCTTCTGTATTCCCTCCAGATACAGGGGTAGAAGGAACTAGATCACTTTATCACTGGAAAGTGATGATCAAAGTTTTTGATATAGAAGGAAATTCGTTTGATTTCTGTTCACCAAGTGAATTCAGGAGGGATAATATCAATTAGAATACTGTATGTCCTAACTTTCTTGACTATTCTTTAACTCCTTCGTACCGTGAACAATACGGTACAAATACCAAAGTATGAATCGCTGATTAAACCGCAAGCCTGGTTGTTGAATATGGATTTTTTCAACCAGTATGCTATGCTGGTTAGGCACCGTATTGCACAGGGAAAAGATCTTTCAAACCTGGTCGAATCGATTGATTCAGAGGCTTATTTAAGTGCAGCTCTCGGGAAAAAGATCAATTACGATCGGGATTCTAGTCTTTACTATTCTAAAGCCAGTAATCAAAAGCGGGTAGCCATTATTCCAATTCAGGGTACTTTAACCAAACGAGGTGATCTGTGCTCTTACGGAATGCGTGATTATGGTGCCATGATTGAGCGTGCTAATGAATCTGAAAATATTGATTCTATACTGCTCGATATGGAAACACCAGGTGGTACCGTGGATGGCACTGCTGAGCTTGGGTTGGTTATAAAAAATTCTGAAAAGCCAGTTTTAGCTTACGGAGACACCATGGTGGCTTCTGCAGGAATTTGGTTGGCATCTCAAGCGGCTGAAATTTGGGGTAATAAAAACAATCCGACTGAATTCGGAAGTATTGGGGTGTTATATGCCCACCAAAACTGGTCGGCTTATATTCAAAACAACATTGGCTCCATCACTATATTCAGAGCTCCACAATCGGTGGATAAGGCTAAAATAAACTCGGTAGAAGAATTAACTCCTGAGCTTGAAAAGGAAATAGGGGAAGAGCTTAGGGTAATTGCTGATCAGTTCATTCAAACGGTAAAAATTGGACGAGGTGATCGGCTTTCAACTGGTAATGAAAATATCTTTTCCGGAAAAATGTACCCTTCTAAAAAGGCCAAGAAAATGGGCCTTATTGATTTTCAAGGGACGTTCCAAAATGCTGTTGACCGTGCCGGTCTTTTGGCTAAGCGTCAAAGCAGAAATTCAAATGCAAATATTCAATCAAATAATAAAATGGGATTATTGGACAAGTGGCTATCCAGTGCTGATGCTGGAGCGGATGGTGAAGAAACAGTAGCCGTTCCAACAGCCGAGCTTTCACAGTTGAAAGCAGATTTACAGTCAGCTCAGGGTAAACTGAAAGCTGCTGAGGATGAAAAGGTGCAACTCGCTAATGAGTTGAAAAATGAAAAGGCTTTAAAAGAAGCTGCGGAACAAAAGGTTGAAAGCCTTGAGCACAGCGTTTCTGAAAAAGATGCCCGAATTCAGGAATTGGAAAAGGAGCCTGCTGCTGTAGCTACTACTGCTGTTGCTAGCGAGGATCCTGATTCTCAAGAGCAAGAAAATAAGTATGAGACATCAGCTGACAAAAGATTAGCTGAAGCCAGAAAAAAAATAAACCTAAACTAATCATGAAGCATATTTTAAAACTTACAATATTCGCCCTGGTCGGAGCAATAGCCTTTCAATTTGCAGGCATTCCAGGGGTTTTGGCGTATGGAGGTTATAAGCTCTATTCAGAAAAACTGGCTCCAAAAGTCACCGTACAAGGTGCGTTATTTTCTTCCATAGATTTCACCGCTTTAGCCGATTACGCCGGGGACTATGAACAAGGGCTTTTTAGTACAATGATCAACTCCATGGATATCGCCAATGATATTCGGGTGGTTCCTAATGTGAAGAACAAGCGTAACCTCACCAAATTAAAAGCTATAGCGAATGCAAAACCGTTCAGCACTGTTGAAGAATATGCTGGTAATCTTGGTTATACCCCTAGAGTATTAGAGGTTAAATCAGGTAAAAGTGAATTTCTGATTGACCTACAGGAATATGAAGACGAATGGATGGCTGCTCAATTGGGACCAGGTTCGCATGCTAATAAGACACAGATACCTTTTGCCCAATACACGTGGAATGAGGTAATGAAATCTTTAGGAGCTGAATTGAACGACCGAACAGCTTATTTTGGGTTTGATTCTTCTTCCGTAGATCCTTATTTAAATGCTAACCATCCTTATGCCGCTGGTGACGTAGTTACAGAAGAGACTAATGGTGTTACTAACTACTACCAGGCGACCGCTGCAACTTCTTCTGGTGAAAACCCATCGGGTACGCCAGGAAAGTGGAAAAAGGTTAATGCAGAAGCCATCGCCAAGGGATTTTCAGCTATTTTGGATGAAGAAATAGCAGGTAGTAACCTTGCACAGGAAGCAATAGGATCAATTAGTACAGGTGCTGAAGCTCTTGCAGGTCAAAGGGAATTGTTTAGGTCTCATCATGAAGCTTATAAAAAAATGGGGTTGATCATTTACCAATCATATACCGATTATGAGCTTTTAATGGATGGTATTGAGGATAAAATCACCAAATACACCAAGGACGATAATACACCTATTTACCTTCCTGGCACCAATAGAAAGTGTATGGTTAAGCCTGTTACCTGGCTTACTGGAAGCAGAAGGTTAATCGCTACTCCTATGCAAAACATGATCTTAGCTACTGATCTTTTAAGTGATGTTAACGAGATCAAGATATTGGAGAAGTCTAAGCTGTGGACAATGCCTGTTGGAATTAAGTTCAAAATTGGATTCCAATTTCAGGATTTAGAAGCTCTTAGAATAAGTGATCAGCCATAATTATTAGCCCCTCATTAATGAGGGGGTTCACTTTTAAAAGAATGTAATGAAAAAACTTAATGAAGCATATAAAGATGTTCAGTTCCAAGATGAAAATACTGGACGCGTTTATGGTTTTAATGCCCCCCAGGTATCTGTAAAGATTGATCATCAAAGAAAGGTTTATACCATTGATGATGACACTCCTGATGAAGTGCTAGCTCAATTGGTGCAGATTGGAAGTGGTGTGGTTGTAGAGCTTGATGTTGAAAGTGAGGAAGATGTTCCAAATGAAGGCACGAAGGATTGGTATATTATGAAGCTGGAGGAAGCTGGGGCAGAATTTGATCCTAAAGCCAAAAAAGACGATCTGAAGGAGTTCTTTGAAAAGTTAGAGGAAGGAGGAGAAGATGCCACCACTTAATGATATAGTTTGGCCACAAGGTAAACCTAATATGGGAGGTCTTCGCGATGCTGCTTACTTCGTTCCTGTTGATGATGTAGATTTCACTACCCCACCTACCCTTGGAACTAACAACAAGGTTATTACAGGGGATATTATTCTGAAAGCTACTAAAAAGTGGTTTACTTTCTACTTCACTAAAGGAACGGGTAAAATCGATTATACTGTCGTTGGTGAACGAGATGGTAAGTCGTTTGAAAACATGGCGGAATTCAATGTTCCTGGAGGTGATGCCGCTAATCAAGCTGTTATTGATGAGATATTGAATACCCCTGGTTTGCTAATTGGGAAAGATAGCTCAGGTAATCAATTGATTTTAGGAATTAGTAAGAATGAGGATAATTCATTGAACTTAGATTTACCTGTTTATCTTGAAAATGCTGCCGGCACCACGGGAGCAGCTTCTGCAGATAAACGTGGTGTAACTATTACTATGAAATCGGAAGCACCACATTCTCCATTGCATTACACTGGTTCTATTGATGTTGATGACGCAACCTGATTGAGCCATGCCTATAAAGAAAATTGAATTAAATAAAGAACTTACCGACGCAGGATTTTCAGTGAAAGGTAAGCCATTAAGCTCTAAGTTTGTTCATGGTAAATTTGGGTTGATTGATTTTAAGAAAATTTCGGTTAAGCAAGCAGAAAGACTTGTTAAAGCTGAATTTGAGTATTTAACGAAAGAAGAAAATAAACCTGAGAAGGTTAAAAAGTAGTTGGTTTTTGATATAGTTGTTTGAAGCCCTCAATCGAGGGCTTTTTTTATGTCCTAGATGTGGCGATTGCCAGTATTTATCATTGTAACATGCGGCGATTTAAACTAACGAAAAGGGATGAGTTCATTATTCGAAAGATTGATGAGACCCTTCCCCGTATGTTTTACCATACTCGCAATGAGTCAAAAGCCATACAGAGAAAGTGGATTAGGAATTTACTCAGTCGACTTTTTACAGTTAAATGGCCCAATGGTGAGTTTCTGGTTGCGGGTTCATGGGTGGAGTGGATCAGTAAAAATTGGTTGGGAACCTCCAAACATGATAAAAACCATAAAAGGAGGATGCGAAGGGCTGCACTAAAGCATGGAAAAAGGGGTGTTATCAGCTATTTAAATGGTTTGGGTATAAAGTCTGAATTGGTTGAAAGATGGACAGATGAAATGAGTTTGCAGCTTATATGAGGAAAATTAACGTTGAAAAAGTACTGGCTGATAATAAGGCTAAAATGAATGCGGCACCAAAACCTGTTAAAGGGAAAAAGGTAAGTGTTCGTAAGGTTGTTCAAAAGGTTGTGGTTAAGGAGGAGGTAAAAGCAACTGCTTCAAAGCCGATTCATGATGATGTAATTGCAAACCTGGAATTAGAGTACAAGAATGTACTTACTGAGCGTGCAAAGTTAAGCTCCGGGATCTATCAGCTTGTTTATAGTCATCAACCGAAAAGTAAGCCTATACACATTACCCATTTGCTCAGTAAAGTTGATGTATTGGCAGAAGAAGGCTCTTTGGAAATTAGGCGGTTTGGATTTCGTTTTTTGAGTAAAAATGGTACCAGTGAGCTTATTGATTTCAGGAAAGCCGCTCGAAATCCACTACCAAGGAACAAAGGTGTGAATCAACCCAGAGGAAAGTTTAACTATACGTTGAAACAGCGTGGCCAGATTATGCTTCAGAAAGGAGATCAGTATAAATCGATCATGGTAAGCTGTATTTATGAATTCAAGGGTTTTAATAGCAATCGATGGATACCTGTAGTGCATTGATTGAGCGTTACAACGATATAGTGGCCTTAACGCAAGAGGCTTCTGATCTATATCAGAAAATAGAAAATGCCAAAAGAGGTATTTCTACTGAAAACTCTAAAATAGATCATTCTTTAGAACTTTTTAAGATAAGGGATGCTATCAAAAAAAACAGTTCTCAGAAGTCAAAAAAGAAGAGAAATTTAGCTCCTTCAGCTAAGGAAAAAAAGCCGGAAAACGTTATGAAATGGACTCTGGAGCTAGAGCAGCTGGAGCTAGAGTATGAGTATTTGCAAAGAAGAAAAAAGGAACTTGAAGAAGCTACAGCATAATTTACTAGTCCAACCAAAAAAGGTTTCTCCTCCAAGGCTCACCGATACCACTGGGGATAAAATATGGAAGTACTATTTCCATAAAAACAGCTGCAGGCTTACTGAAAAGGAAGAACAAATCAGGATTCGAGTAAAAAAAGCCTGGGATTTAATGGCTTCTTTTAAATCTCCCAGGAATGTAGTTAAGGTTATCTGCAAAGATTATGATATCAGTGAGCGCCAGGCTTACAATGATATTAGGATGGCAAAATTGATATTTCAGGATCCTTTTGAAGGCGACAGACAGGCTCACCGGGCTTTGGTAAATGAGTGGATTAATAGAGTCATTAAAAAAGCATACAAAGACGGTGATTTGATGACCGTTCAAAACCTAATTGGTCGTTACATCGATAACAACGATTTGAAAGGAGAAGAAAACCCTCTTGCTGACCTAATTAAGAATTTCAAGCCTATTCAGGTCGTTTTTACAACTGATGAACAAACACTAAAAAAACAAGCTGATGAGCTGATGGAGGGTGTTGAAGACGTTGCTTTTGAAGTGATAGAGCATGAGGATTGAACGGAAAAAGAAGTATCATGAGCTAAACCCAATAGCTCAGTTGTTTCTTTTAGCTACTCAATTAGTTAAAGTTCTAATTGCGGGTCGTGGTTTTGGCAAGTCGTTCATAAATGGAATTCAGATTATTGAAAAAGTCTTTCTACTTCCGAAAAGCAGAGGTTTATTTTTAGGAGCTACTTATACTCAAATTCTAACCAATACACTTCTGCCAATGAAGGCAGCATGGAATTACTTTGGCTATACCGAAGGAGTTCACTATGTAGTAGGTAAGCGTCCTCCCTCCTATTTTGAAAAAGCATACCAGGAACCGGATAAATACGATAATGTAATTAGCTGGTGGAATGGCACAAGAGTCATTTTAGCAAGTATGGATAGGCCACAATTGAACAGAGGTGGTAATAATGATTGGGTTGTAGTTGATGAGGCTCTATTAATTAAAAAAGAAGAATATGACCGAAATTTAGCTCCCTCCATTCGTGGATCTCACACATCATTTAAAGATAAGCCGGGGCATCTCACGGAAACATTTACAAGCTCAATGCCATTTGGTACCACTGGAAAATGGCTGTTGGAATTAGAAGAAAAAGCTAAAGATCCTGAAAATGATACTTTCTACATCGAAGGTACTAGTTGGCATAATCGGAAAATATTAGGTGATCATGTGCTTCGAAAATGGAAAAGAACAATGTCACCTGTGATCTATGATATCGAGGTCATGAACAAAAGGGTACAATATGGGAGCCTATTCTATCCATCCCTGTCATCACATCATTTCTACACAGACAGCTACAATTATGATTTTATTGATAAGTATGGCTTTAATATCACAGATAAGAAAGACTCCAGGTGGGATAAGGACTGCAACCCCAATGAGCACATAACGATTAGTCATGATTGGGGAGCATTCAACTGTATTATTGTTGAACAGTTTATTAAGTCCACTAACACATCTAGGGCCATTAACTATATGTATGTTCACCATCCAGAGATCATAGATGACTTGGCTAATAAATTTTGTGAATACTATAGATTCCACAAAAAGAAAGTAGTATATCAGACAGGTGATAAGTCCGGAAATAAGAAGGAAGCAAACTCTAAGCTTAGCTACTTCGCTCAGTTCGCATCAATCCTAAAAAAGAATGGATGGAGAGTTGTTCGGATGAAAGTAGGTGACATTGGTCACCTAGAACGACACAGACTTAACAATAATATACTTAAGCAGGGGCACCCTGTAAACATTGAATTCAATGCCAATAACTGCAAAGACCTTAGAATCGCTATGGAGTTAACTCCAATGAAACCAGATGGGAGAAAGGATAAAGGATCTGAAGGCAATCCTAACATCAAACAAGAGCAGGCTACCCACCCTACCGATGCCCTTGATTATTTATTGTACTGGAAATATCATGGACTCACCAAGGAACCAATTTATAGATCTCCGGTAGAGATGCGCTGATTCATATATCACTAAAAATTCAAATTGGCAATCGCCATTTCGATTAACCACACGGGAATGAGGCGACTGGAAAATGCATGGGGAAGGTGCTTTTGAAAAATTAGTTTGTTGATAGTGAAAAGGTTGATTGCATAAAAACTGCAATTGCATCCTATATATCTATGTCCTAAGGTGGGGAGTGGGGCTTGTTTATACTTGTATCGTTGGAATAACCCGTAATTACGTGGCATTTGTAAATATAGGACCCGGTATTAGTTACTCGAAGAGAAGCGCTGCTCTCATTGAAATTGACCGCAAGAAGGTTGAACCGGATGCTATTAGAAATAATAGCTATGGTGGTGATGAATGGGCTCGTTGGGGTACCAACAACAAATTGCCTTTGGAGCTGCTAGACCAGGTAAAGAAAGACCCTGTGAGCCAGCGGGCTTTGGGTTTTAAAGTAGATGCCCATTATGGACTTGGTCCTCAATTATACAAAAAGAAGTACGAGAAGGTTAAGGGGATAATAAGAGAGGTGATTGAACCCCAGGATATTTCTGAATTTCCTGAGATAGATGATTTCTTTTTTGAAAATGCTATTGAGAATTTCTCGCAGAGCATTATACAGGATTATGAATGGTTTAACCGATACCATGTAGAGTACATTTCAAATAAAGCTGAGAATAAGATTGTACGTATGAACTCCGGGATTGAGGAAGAAGGTGGTGTAAATTATTTGCGCACGAAAGATATCCGGAAGAAGAAGCGAAACAGGAATACCGGGCGAATGGAAGGCTTCTATGTGAGTGGGGACTGGACAGAAGGTACTCCAAAAACAGCTTTCATTCCTTCTTTTAACCCGAGAGATCCTTTTAGGTATAAGAAGGCGATGTACGAGCATAAGCTCGTGAGCATTAGTAATGACTACTACCCTACCCCAAGATGGTATAGTGCTCTGACCTGGCTGGCTGTTGCTGCGAAAATTCCACGTTGGATACTCTCCAATATTGAGAACTCAACGAACATTAAGTATCATATCCATATTCCAGAGGAATATTTTATTAACCTATACCCTGAGGATAAATTTGATAGCATAGAGGCTTGTTATAAAGCCAGGGAAGAAGCCGAAGAAAATCTTAAAACCAAAATGGATGACTTCCTTGCTGGTGAGGAGAATGTCCATAAAAACTTCTATTCGAAATTTGCTTTAGACCAGGAAGGTAATCCGATTCCGGGTTGGAAGATTGAAATGGTGCCTAATGACCTCAAGGATGGTGCATGGCTAAATGCTGACCAGACTGCTACAGTTAGAATTCTTACCGCTCATGGTGTTGATCCGTCGTTGGCGGGGGTGATCATTAGTAGTACGAGTGCTGGTTCCGGTTCGGATGTGTTGAATAAGTTCAATTACCACATGCAATTGAATACTGTAATACCGAGGCAGACTACTACGGAGTGGTTTGAGGTGGTTAAGCGTGCCAATGATTGGGACCGTCAGCTGCACCTTGGTTATAAGAACATCATCCTGAATAAAATGGATGAGAACAAAAGTGGTTTCCACCAGGAAAATGAACCTACTCCTACAACCCAAGAGAAGTGATGGATATTGTTTTTTTAAATACCGCTGAGTTTAAGCAATATGTTTCGATTGATGCCGAAACAAAATTCACTACGCTTAAAGGGTTTATAGAAGAAGCTGCCGAGGATTTTATTATTGAGCTTGTGGGCAATGCTGAGTACACGGCCCTATTCAATGAATATAACCTTGGAAGTGGTACGCCTGCTTCTTTAAAATATCAAAACTTACTTGCATACGTTCAACGGCCTTTGGCTTTTTATACGATGTACCTGGCACAGCCTGAGCTGGCTGTGAATGTTGGGGACTCCGGTATTACAGAGTATGTGGGTGAAGATAGGGCTGCTGCCCCAAAGTATAAGCAGGACTCTCTCCGCTTTAGTTATCTGGATCGTGCTGACAAGGCTGCCGAGAAGTTATTGGCTTTCCTGGAAAAGCATGCTACTACTTATACGGATTGGGCTGCCAGCGATGCTAACACCCAGTTAGAGGGGTTAATTGTACCAACGGCTTCAGTGGCTGATGAGCATATTGACATTAATGGAAGCCGAAGGATTTTTAAACGGCTCAAAAAACGGATTAAGGATATTGAGGGGCGTATGGTGCCCAGGCTTATTAGCACTGCGGAGCATAATACTTTGACTAGTGCGATTAAAACTGATAACCTCAGTACTGAACAGCGAGTACTGATCGATCGGCTACGTCCGATTATTTCGAAAAAGGCTTTGTTTGAAACACTTCCTTCCATGAAGGTTGTGGTTGGTCCCGGGGGGATTACGGTTTACTCCAGTTCGGACGGCGTTGTCACAAAATCGGCGGCGAGCAAAGATGAGCTTGAAATGTTGAAGTATTCCCTCAAGGATTCTGATACCGGTTATATGAAGCTTATTGATGAGCTGCAGGAGTTTTTGGAGTTGAATGCGGATAATTATGCGGGATACAAGGAAAGTACTGCTTTTACGAGTCGGGCTGATCCGGGCCCTGGGAGGCCTCCAGAGAATAGTAAGGATAGGAAGCATTTTTCGGTTTAAATCAATTAGGAATTACGAATTAGCAATTAATAATGAAGGAATATAGTAACACACTTTTGGGCTTTATAGATGCCACTTTCCTATTGATTCCGTGGATTGAGGATATTGATGCTGTACTTCAAGGCATATCTCTGCTTGCAGGATTGGTTTTGACTATTTATCTGGTTCGACAATCCATGAAAACGATTCAATGCAAAGAGGAAGATTTGAAGAAGAAGAAGATTGAACGGTTGATGAAGCAGGCTGAGTATGAAGATTTTCTGGCGAAGAACAAACTCAATAAATAATGACGCTTAATCTGTTTCTGTGGTATGTTCTGGCTATCCCGATCATCTGTGGGTTGGTTTACCTGCTTTATGAATTGGTTACCGACCTAAGAAGGCGTGTAAAAGGAATCGCTGATAATCAACGATCGGATTGGGTTAGAAGGGGTTTGGCTGCGGTATTTTCTGCTGTGATGAACCATTATGCCATCCGGTGGGATTGCTTTTGGTGCCTTATCCCTGACTGGCAGTCGTTGTGGATTATGCTTACCTCCGGTTTTTTGACGGCCAGCACTTTCTATTTAGGTTTTGATTATTGTTATGCTGTCTCCATCAACAAAGCTTGGGGATTTCTTGGTACTACTAAGGTGCATGACCGAAGGCTTTCCGGGTACAATCCGTGGTTGGTGCTGATAGCCAAGATATTACTTTTTGCCCTTTCTGTTTTCTTAATGCTTGCGATATGGAAATTCAACTAAAACGCTTACGTAATAACGGTGATACGACCATTGGTCGACTGACTGTAGGGCCAATTGTTTCCCATTCTTTGGAGGATGAGCCCAGGGAGGTGAAGGTGAAGGGTGAAACGCGCATTCCTGCCGGAAGATATGAAATCAAGGAACGGCAGGTGCTTTCGGGTTTGACCAAGAAATACCGTGCCCGTTTCCCGTGGTTCCGTTGGCATTTGGAGCTTCAAAACGTTCTGAATTTTCAGTATGTGTACATCCATATTGGAAACCATGATGGGCATACGGATGCGTGTATTTTGACTGGATACCAGCAGGGTAACTGGAAGATCTGGGAGAGTACGCAGGCTTTTAAAGACCAGTACTTTTTTATCGTAGGTGCTTTGGAATTGGGTGAGCGGGTTTTTATCACTATTGAAGATGAATCCTAGTTTGGTGGAAGGGGTTTTGTACCTCATGGTTTTTCTTACTATTGCCGTAATAGCTGGTGTGGCCACCATCCATGGTGGTGATATGATTAAAGGGATTAAAGGCCATAACAATAGATGGGATGCCCCGGAGATTATCATCATTTTATTCTTACCTCCTACGCTTGCCACAATTTTCGTAGTGGTTTTTCTACAGTTACCGGTAGATTCTAACATTCTGTGGTTGGAGGCTGGTGGTTTGGGTATTGGGAACCTTGCGCGTGTTGGGGTTGAGGCTACGAAGGCCATGAAGAATAAGAAGGATGAGGCTATTGGGGATGGCAATGAGAAATGAAGAATTAGTAATAGATCAACCCCCTATAATCCCCCTGGAGGGGGATAGTGGTGCTAATGGAATGACGGTTAGGTTAGGGGATGACGGTAAAATAGATTGAAGTTATGGAGTGGTTAAAGGGTATTTTGAATGTGGAGCGGATGGTTTTTATAGCTATCATCCTTGTGCTTGCTTCGTTGTGGGGGAAACGGGAGCTGGATTATCGGGATGAGAAGCGGGAGTTGCTGGCTGAGAAGGCCAAAAGTGATTCGGTTATTGCAGTGTATGATAGTGTGTTTGAGGTAGCGCATGATCGGTATTCGGTACACATTGATAGGTCGGATAGTTTGGAAAAAATAATTAAAGATCATGATACGGTTATTTATACTCTTTCTGCTGACAGCGTTTTACGCTCATGGGCAGAGCGATTCGGTCACGATTAGTCTACAACAAGCCAATGCCATTGAAAAGGCTTTGGATAAATGTGACCTGATCTCTATTCAGCTTGAAGAAATATTGGCTGCTGAGCAAGAGCAGCGTTTAAAAGTTATGGCACAAGGAATAATAATTTCTGAATTGAGGGGACAGCTTAAATCCGAAGAAGAATACTCTGATGGTTTGGAGAAGGATAATAGGAAGCTTCGAAGCAGTAGAACGTTGTATAAGGTTTTGACGGGTGTTGCGCTGGTTGGTGGGTTTTTGCTGTGAGCTCTTTAAAGAATTAAGAATTGTTATGGAATTAACATTGATTGGTATTTACCTCGGATTAGGGCTGGTTTCCTACGCTATTATCAAAAACTTTTTTTCTGATAAAGCACTTCATAGGGTTGTAAGTGTGGAAAAGGGTAGTAAAAAGGATGGGTACAAGCATTTAATGGTCATTGAGGGTATAGTTTTTATGCTCTTTTGGCCTTTGTTTACTATTGACCTTTTGAGAAGTCGAAAAAAGGATTGAGGGTTCATGTACCTCCCCTAAACCCTCCTTAAGGAGGGGAATGGAGCTGTTATTTGAGCTTTGGTAACTAAAATTAATAACTACGAGTTATATGGGGATTACAAAATCGATTTCTTCTGAGGAGCTTTTTGTGGATGGGTGGAAGGCTTTGGATGCGGTGCAGGCGTGGCGGGTGGTGTATCACCTAGACCAGATCCAATTGATGAGGAAGAAGCGGCAAATGGCTTGTTTTGGGAAGAGTGTTCGAGTGATCCTTAAGCAGTGTATCAAATCAAAGTACAAATCGACCTTAAAGAGCCTTGAAGCGGATGCCTTAGTGGATATTTTTCATGATGAAGGGCTTTTCTTTCACCATGGTTTTAAGCATTTCTATAAGGAATCGATCCGAGTTGACGGGGTTCGTTTGCTAGCCCCAGAGGAAGATATTGCCAATGTTTCTTTTGAGCATTTTAAATACTTGGATGCTGCTTTTAGCCAGGTGCTGATTGATCAGTATAAGCAATCTGATTCTATTAATTCTCTGGATAAGTTTTGTGCCACTCTATTTTACGATCCGGCTACTGGTTTTGACCGTAACCGTGTGGAGCCTTTGATTGGTAAACTACCTTTATTGCCTTTTGAGAAGGCTTTACTTTTCCGTGCTTATGGTTTTATCCGGATGAATGTGATGGGGCGTTGCCCGAGGTTGTTTGGAACCTCTCCTAGCCCCTCCTATCAGGAGGAGAATGGTGCTGTTGGTGAGGGGATTCCTGCATACGCAGGAATGACGGGTAAAAATAGGGATGACAAGGGTAATACTGAGCCTCAGTATACAGGGAAGATGTGGCATGACCTTCATTTTGATTTGGCCGAGACGCAGGCTTTCAGTGGTTATGAAGCTGCTGGTAAGGCTAGTGTGTATGATGTGCTGGATTATTTGGAGAAGAGAGCTTCGAAGTCAAAGAGGGGGAAGTAGATAGAAAATATTACTGCTCGAAATTAAGGGATCCCGGTATTCGCTAGGGCGAAACCGGGATGACGTGCTCTTTCGCAACCTCCCCTGACCCCTCCTTAAGGAGGGGAATAGTGCTTGTAGTTAAGTGGGTATGTCCTAAGGATTGTTGTGATGGTGTATGAGATTTGGGTATGATCTCATTTAATTCGGAGGAGGGTTATAAGGACTATTTTGAGAAGCTGCAGCAGGAGCATGTTGACCTATCGGCTTTTGTGTTTGGAGATGGTGGGGATGTTGATGGTGAACAGCGTTCGGGGCCTTCTGACGGCTATAAGCTATGGTTAAACTACTATTCTCCTATCCGCTTTGCCGGCCAGCGTGATAATTACGTTGGGACTATTTCTGCAGAATTTTCTGTAATGTATGCAGCTGCTGAGCGTGACAGCACTCGTGCGGAGCTCCAGTCTTTTTACCAGGCAGCTGAGGCTATTGTTCAGCAGATCTTTGCCCGTATTGAAAAGGATTATAACGAGGGTGTTATTGATTATTCCAACGAACCCCAATTGAGTACACTCCGGTTTGGCCGGATGGAACGTACGCGGTTTGGCAGCTCTTCTTATGAGGGGTGCCTGGCTCAGATCGATTTTCACGTGGCTTTGGATATGGCGTATGATGAAAGTAAATGGAGTAGCTGATGGATGATATTATCCTTATAGGTCCAAATTTATATTTTAAGGGGAATTTAGGGGATTTTGAAACGGACCGGAGTGGGTGGTTGATATCTGATGGTGATGCCATCTGGACTCGTTCTTCTTCTTTTAAATTCAATGGTGTTTTCTCTGCCCGTATCTTACAGAATGTTGTACAAGAAAACCAGCAAAACGTTGGGTTCAGTACGTTTTTTGGGCAGATTGGTAAGGATTATGTTGTTCGACTGAAGTTAAGGACGGATGCTGTCAATCCGATCTGCAGTTCTGGAGCAACTGTTCGCGCTACTGTCACAGTAGGTGCGCAAAACCATGAATACATTGAAGAGGCAACTATCAGTGCAAGTAATTCAGGCTGGGTAAGCCTTGAAACGAGATTTAATGTGACCAGCTTACTTTTTGGAACTGTTCCTCTTTCGCTTGAGTTTTCGGAGGATATTTTGGCCGGTGGCTTGGTTTATGTGGATGAAATCAGGGTTTTTGAGTATGAAGCTGCTCCCCCTCCTTCCTGCATGATCAACATCCATGAGGGTGATACTGTGGTTACGGATGTAAGCGTAAATGGTGGGTTTGATGGATCGATACAGGGTTCTGCGAATGGGAATAATGGTGCTGTAGAATGGAGGCTTAATGGTGGTTCCTGGCAGAGTAGCTCTCTTTTTACGGGCTTATCGGCCGGTTTCTATGTGCTGGATGTCAGAGAAACTGGCAATACGGACTGTTTTGACATTTTTTCTATCACGATCGATGAGCCGGGGGATGCTGGTGGCGGGGGTAATCCAGGTTTAACCTGGGATATTGTTACCGAGGTGGTGAACGAAACGGTAAGGGGTGCCAATGATGGTCGTATTACCATTAGTTTTACTGGTGACCGCAATACTCCTGAGCGATTTTCCATCAATGATGGAGCTAACTTCCAGACTTCTAATATTTTTAGTGGGTTAGCTCCGGGCACCTATCCTATTGAGGTTCGGGATGTGTACAACAATGTTCAGAGGATGCAGGCAACTGTTTTGGAAGGATCGTTGGTGTTCACGGGCATCTTTTTCAGTGATAACCCAATTCCTTATGCGTTGCGAGAAACAGGCAATGCTTCGGAGGAGAATTACCGGATATACAATGAGGTGCATGTGGAATCGAACTTTGATAGTAATGTTTTTACCAGGCAATTGGCTGTACAACTAGAACCGGATGCCAATGGGGGTGCACTTTTTTATCTACAACAAGCTTTCCGTGGTAGTTTTAACCCGATGCCCCCCTCCTATCGTGAGTCGGAAATTAGGGTTTTAACAGACCGATCGATCCGATATAAGAATTTTTATGGTGATGTGTTTAACGATTTGATTGAACCGAGCTCTCTAAGTGAATCGGGTTTGTTTTTGGCTGTTTATGG
>JBCCDY010000020.1:0-81582 GCA_039030555.1 Bacteroidota bacterium | reverse complement strand
CCCATTGTAGCCTTTCAGATAAGAATTTCCATAAGCTACTGCGCTTTGGTGTTCCATGCCCAGGTAAGGAACATCAATCATCTTAAAACCATCTTCATAAAAAGCATAAGGGCCAAAGTAATGCTCAAAAGCTTCAATCATCGGCCTTGTATCTTTGAATTGTGTTTTTGCTTTGTCTAAATTTTCCGGAAGAACGTAGTAGTCAATATTCAACCGTTCCCCAACCTCGTTCTGGTAGATTTCACTGAAGTGATCATATTTCGCGATATTGAGAGATACATTGTAATTATTAATTGGGTTAGCGACGAACCACTCATATTCGGTTTTCTTTCCCCTTCTTTTAGTATTCCGCAGTGTTCCATTTGAAACGTTTATATAATCTTTGGGAACAGTTACGCTAATTCGCATAGAGTCCGGCTCATCGGATAGATGATCTTTATTTGGCCACCATAAACTTGCTCCAACACCTTGACAGGCTACACCAACCCAATGATCTCCATTTGAATCTTTACTCCAGGCAAAACCACCGTCCCACGGAGGACGTTTGGCTGCTGTCGGGGCTCCGGAGTATTGAACATTGATCCAGTAAATACCACCTTCAATTAGAGGGTCTGGAAAATCAATAAAAATGGCATCATATTCCCTTTTAAAAACCAGCTCCTTACCATTTTCATCTTGAATACCGTCGATGTTTAAGCCTTCGAACAAATCGACTTGAACTCTTTTCAGATCAGTTGTAGCCAGAAAATGAATCTTGTTAGAGCCACGAATAGTTTTTTGATCCAGGTTTATATCTAAAGACAAGTCATAGAATTTAACATCATAAATCCTGTATTTGGAAATAGAACCTCTCAGAGAATCTTTCTTTGTAAAATCAGGAGATGCATCATCCAATAATTGAGACCATGCTGTTTGACTAAAGAGTATGAAACAGATTATCAGCGGTACTTTATATAAATTCATGTAAAAGAAACTTTGAATAAACGAGTCCTGAAAGCTCAGTTTAAGCCTAAAAAAATTTTTTTCCGAATTTATTCCAACTTCTTCTACAGCACTGCATCTCTATAATGACGGTCAGCAAACCGAACCGAATGTCAGAAACAATAAACCTCCACCAAATGTGGGTGGAACAACTCAAAAAAGGAGATGAAACGGCAGCTTATAATTTATACCAAGCTTACTCAAGCAACATGTACAATACCTTAATACGGATAACAGGGGATTCTGACCTATCCCAAGATTTGCTCCAGGAAGCTTTTATAAAAGCTTTCAATGCGATAGACAGCTATCGCCAGAAATCATCGTTTGGAAGTTGGCTTAAAAGAATTGTAGTGAATACGGCTCTGGAGCAGATTAGAAGAAAGAAATTGGATTTTACTCCAATTGAAGAAGATGTGGTGCAAGAAATTGACGAAGAGCTTTCCTTAAACCCTAAAGTGATCCATGAGCATATTAAAAAGCTACCTGAAGGATGTAGGACTGTACTCTCCTTATTCCTATTTGAGGATTTTTCTCATAAAGAAATAGCTGAAAAGCTGAATATCTCGGAGTCCACCTCCAAAACACAGTACCAAAGGGCGAAAAGTCTTTTGAGAATAAAACTTAGTAAGGCCTATTATGAAAGATGAACTTGAAAAATTTGTAGCAGAAAATACCGGTCGGTTCGATATCGAGACTCCACGGGAATCTTCGTGGGAAGCAATCAGAAAAGGTATGACACCTCCTCAAGAGAAGCCGAAAAGGGCATTTCATTTTTGGAAGTTAGCAGCATCAATATTACTGCTTAGCACCCTTACCTTAAGTATTCTTCTTTTTAGACAAATGAAGAATGCTGAGGGGTTGGCCTCTCTGGCTGATATTTCTCCTGAGTATGTACAGCTAGAAAAAACTTACCAGCAGTCCATTCAAGAGATCACTAATAGAATAGAATACAAGAAAGTAGACAAAACCGAATATGCATGGCTTTTTGAGGAATTACAGGTTTTGGAAGAGCTCAACGAAAATTTTAGAAAGGACATTCATAAAGTGCGCGACAAGGAACGGCTCGTCAGAATATTGGTAGACCATTACGAAAAGAAAATAAAAATTTTAAAACGACTTGAACACGAAATAAAAAGGGATGAGCAAAAAAAAGAATCTGATGACAGCAGAGTTTAAAAGTTTACTACTAATCCTACTATTCTCTTCATCAATTGCGCTTGCAAGTAGAGATATAGCGGAAACGAAAAGGGTTAACCTGAGCTATTCAGTTTCATCGAGTAAAGATATATCTATTGAGGGCTATGAAACAGTACTAGAGATCGAATCCTGGGATAAACAAGAGGTTGAAATCATAGCGGAAGTTAATTACTCTGGAAAGGAAAATAAATCAGTGAGAAAATTCCTGGATAATTTTGAGGAGCATGTAAAATCGGGAATTACTGATGCAGGTTCAACTTTCAAGATAGACACCAAGCTCAGCGACCCTAAAAAAATAAATGTAGGTTTTGGTTCGGTGCAGTTTTTAAGTATTGATTACGGAGATAAAGAATTGAGCATTACTTATTTTATTAAGGTTCCGAAATCAAATGATATTTCAGTAGAAAATAAATACTCAGATATCATTATGAATGGAGAGTATAGCGGAGATGTAGATATTGAACAATATTCAGGAGATCTGGATGCTGAAAACTTCAATTCCGATGTTCAGCTGGAGCTCAAATATGGGGAAGGTAAGATTAAGAGCGTAAATACTTCAACCTTAGAATTATACGAACAAAAACTTCAGATTGGGGAATCAAAAAAGCTTGATTTAGGAGCTAAATATTCTACGGTAGAAATAGCTTACGTAGAAGAATCCAAAATTAATACCTACGAATCTAAGTTGGAAGTAAAAAGAGGTGGTTCTGTAGAAGGTGAAATGAAATATGGAAGCTTTACCGTAGAAGATGAGTTGAATGAAAGTATACTCGATTTATACGAAGTAGATCTTGATTTTGGAATTATTAATAAACTCACTCTGGAGGAAAGTAAGTATTGCGAGATAGAGATTAAAAAAGCGATAAAGCTAGATTTCAAAAAATCTTATGAAGATGAGTTGGAGGCAGAAATACTTTCTGAATTGATAGCCGATAGCAAATACACTGACTTCAAAATAGGCTTGTTAGAACGATCTCTTAAACTGAATTCCTATGAGGGAGATATTGAAATAGATGAAATAGGGCAAGGGTTTGAAAATTTTGATCTCAAAGGAAAGTATAATGAATTGAACATTGATCTTGGCTCTAAAACGAGTATAAACCTCAGTGCAAATTTAAAATATGGTAAATTTGAATACCCGGAAAGCAGATATAGTAGAAAGGTATACATTAAAGAAAACGATAACATCAAAGCTGAATTGGAGTCGAAAGGAGCTACCGATAAGGTTGTTACGCTAAACATCGAAGGCTATGATTCTAAAATCAATATCAGGTAGATTGTTTTTATTCTTTGAAATTACGATAGCAAGCTATATATTTGCAGTCCGAAATTTTCAAGTAGAGAATCATGGCTAAGAAAGGAAATAGAGTTCAGGTTATTTTGGAGTGCACTGAGCACAAAGAATCAGGTATGCACGGTACTTCAAGGTACATCACAACAAAAAACAGGAAAAATACACCTGATCGATTGGAGTTGAAGAAATATAATCCTGTTCTCAAAAAATATACTGTTCACAAAGAAATTAAATAATCATGGCTAAGAAGACCGTTGCATCATTAAAAGACAAAACAGCCAAAGGATATACTAAAGTGATCAAGTCCGTAAGGTCTGAAAAGACTGGTGCTTACACTTTCAAAGAAGAGATGGTAGCTGAGGATATGGTAAAAGAATTTTTGAAGAGCTAAAAAACTCTTCATCCTGAAAAAAAAAGTCCCTTTCGAGGGACTTTTTTTGTTTGGAGTAAATGTTATTCCGGTATCTTTTCATAATAGTTAATTAAAAAGCGCATGGGAATCTTTGATCGTTTCTCAAAAGAGAAAAAAGAAAGCCTTGATAAAGGACTTGAAAAAACCAAGGATAATTTCTTTTCCAAGCTTGGAAAGGCTGTTGCCGGTAAGTCCAAGGTAGATGACGAGGTTTTAGACCAGTTAGAAGAAATATTGGTTACCTCTGATGTTGGAGTAGATACTACGATCAAAGTCATTCAAAAAATAGAGGAACGTGTTTCTAAGGATAAATACCTAAATACCTCAGAGCTTGATGCCATTCTACGGGAAGAAATTGCAAGCCTACTTTCAGAAAACAATTCTTCCGATGTCACAGATTTTACTACTCCGGAATCGGTAAAACCCTATGTTATTTTGGTAGTCGGCGTAAACGGTGTTGGTAAAACAACGACCATAGGGAAACTTGCCAAGCAGTTTAAAGATCGAGGTAAAAAAGTAGTTTTAGGAGCTGCCGATACCTTTCGTGCCGCAGCTGTTGATCAAATAAAAATGTGGGGCGATCGTATTGATGTACCTGTGGTCTCTCATGGAATGAATACCGATCCGGCATCTGTGGCATTTGATGCTGTAAAGCAAGGAGTAGAACAAGGAGCTGATATCATTATAGTGGATACAGCGGGAAGGCTCCACACCAAAGTAAACCTCATGAATGAACTTACAAAGATTAAAAGGGTGATGCAGAAATTCATTCCGGAGGCTCCGCACGATGTAATGCTTGTGTTGGATGGCAGTACAGGTCAGAATGCCTTTATTCAGGCAAAAGAGTTCACAAAAGCAACCGAAGTTACCTCTTTGGCCATCACCAAGCTCGATGGAACTGCAAAAGGAGGAGTAGTTATTGGAATTTCAGATCAGTTTAAAATTCCGGTGAGATACATTGGCGTTGGAGAAAAAGTAGATGACCTCCAGGTATTCAATCGCATTGAGTTTGTAGACTCTCTTTTCAATAAAAACTGATCCAACTTAATTATTTCCTTTTAGGATCTACTTAATTGCAAGACAGTGAGGCAATTAAGGGTAAGCAGTATTACGGACATAACTACTCTTTGAAGCTTTTATCCATCTCGTAAGTAGATTTATAATTCAAATCAGAACTAAAATAACTTGTCTTTCTAACGACAAATAAGAGTTAATCTATTTATTAAGTGTATCTAATCCTCAAAAAACAAGTTAATAGTAATACTATCAAAAAATGAAAAATGGGAAGAGTTAAGATTTTTTTAGCAGGTTTCGTATTTCTTTTAAACCTAAGCCCTCTATTAGCTCAGGAGGATTCAAAATATTACGCAGTTCAATTTTATGCTGATTGGTGTAAATACTGTAAAAAACTAGGCCCAACGTTTACGGAGCTACTCAACAATTATTCTGATGAGGAAATTGAGTATGTGAGACTTGACTTTACCGACAAAGAAACTCAGGAGGCTACCAAGGAAACAATTAACACCCTGGGGCTTGAAAAAATCACCAAAGATTATGTTGGAACGGGTTTCATTCTGGTGGTTGAAAGAGACTCAGAAGGAGTATCGAAAGTAAAAGATATACTGGATCGAAAGAAAGATCTTGATGAGATGAAGAAGATCGTGGACGAACTGGTCCTCTAGCTTAAAATATTGAACATAATTCAAAAAGCGCTTCAATAGCTTTCCGATCTTTTCGGAATGGTTATTTCTACTCCCAAGCATTTTTCAGTAGACCAATGTATTAGTTCTTTCCAAAGGTCTGATAAAGATATACTGGTTAAAGTAGATAAGAATTCAGTCTCCAAGGTTATTAAAATCGGTAAGAGTCCGATTCTTCTTCAACTAAACATACAAACTCCAATCAAGCTTGTTCATAAAAGTGATAATTCTAAAAACGATCTACTTATTAAGGAATATGTAGAAGAATGGCTTGATCTATCGACTGATCTAGAACAGTTTTATAAGGTGGCTCATGAAGATTCAATCTTAAAACCGATCGTCTCAAAGCATCAGAACCTACGTCTTACTCGAATTCCTGATCTGTTTGAAACACTCAGTTGGGCAATCATTGGCCAGCAGGTTAATCTGACTTTCGCCTATCAGGTCAGAAATGCCTTTATAGAGACTTTCGGAACTACTCATGAATTTGATGGCAAATCTTTTCACACATTCCCTGATTTCGAAAAAGTAGCCCATCTAAAGGTCGATGACCTACTTCCGATGAAGTTTTCAAGGCGAAAAGCTGAATACGTAATTGGCTGTGCCCGACTTATGGAATCTGGAGAGCTTTCGAAATCGGATTTAAAGTCTATGGAATTTCAAGAAGCACACGATCACCTAGTTTCGATTAGAGGCATCGGAGCCTGGACCGCCAATTATGTTATGCTTAGGTGTCTGGGCTTTACAGATGCTTATCCAGCAGGAGATTCCGCATTGAAAGCCGCGATAAAATTAAGCCTTGGGAAAGAGCAGTTGAGTCTCGAAGAAATTTATGAGGTAGGAGAAAGATGGAAAGGCTGGAGAGGGTATGCTACCTTGTATTTGTGGAGGTCTTTATCAGACTGAAAGGAGCTTAATTTCTCAATTCATTCACAGCCAGCCAAGTCATAAGTCCGGGACCAGTTTCCAAGGCATTTTCATCGATATCAAAAGTAGGTGTGTGGACTGAAGAAGTGATTCCTAGCTCTTCATTTCTGGTTCCAAGCCGGTAAAAACAGGCATCGGTGTGGTGCGAGTAGAATGCAAAATCTTCACCAGCCATCCAGATATCCAAATCCAGAACATTTTCCTGTCCCAGATAATCTACCGCAAAATCTTTATTTCTTTGGGTGAGCTCTGGCTCGTTTTCGAGGTATGGATACCCTTTTAGAATATTTAACTCAGCTTTTCCACCCATACTTTCTGCTATTCCATTCACCAGTTTTTCTATTTTCTGATGAGCCTCTGCTCTCCAGCTTTCATCCAGCGTCCTGAACGTACCCTGAAGGTCAACTTTGTTTGGAATAACATTGGTAGCTCCTTCAGCCATTACTTTTCCAAAAGACAGCACAGAAGGAACTTTCGGCGGACAATTTCTGCTGATAACCTGCTGAAGTGCTGTAATTACGTGGGCAGTAATTAAAACTGGATCAATGTTGAATTCAGGCATTGCCCCATGCCCCCCTTTACCATGAATGGTTAGATAAATTTCATCGGTGCTAGCCATATACTTACCTGATCTGAACCCAACTTGTCCGGTTGGAATCAGCGGCATCACATGTTGCCCAATGATGGAATTAGGTTTGGGATTTTCCAAAACACCATCTTTGATCATTAGGGATGCTCCGCCGGGGGCTTTTTCTTCACCGGGTTGAAAGATCAGTTTTACAGTACCTTCAAATTCGTCTTTCAAGTTATTGAGAATTGAAGCACAGCCTAGAAGAGATGAAGTATGAACATCATGACCGCAGGCATGCATGACGCCTTCATTTTTAGATTTATAAGGCACATCATTAGCTTCCGTGATTGGAAGGGCGTCCATATCGGCCCTGAGTGCAATGGTTTTAGAGTCCGGATTCTTCCCTTTTATCAGCGCAGTAAGACCCGTTTCGGCCACTCCCTCTTTAGGAGTCAATCCAATTTCCTTTAATTGTTCGGATACATATTTTGCAGTCTCATACTCCTGATAGGATAACTCAGGGTGCTGGTGCAAATGCCTCCGTATGCTTACCGTATGCTCGAAATTTTCCTTCGCTAGTTCTTTTATCTTTCCCTTGAGGTGCTCCATTGGCTACTTAATATAAATACGATCAGGTATTACAATGGCCGTATTAAACTCTACTGCTAACTTGTTCTGAACTCTTCGAGCCTCTATCCTTTCCAGATACTGCCCGATCTTTACCTTGAAATTAGGCTGGACATAAACGACTTCCGGTTCGAATCCAAGCTCTAGTGAATAGACCCTTTCTTTCGCTTTAAATGCATCTTCTCTGTTCCTTCCATTATAAACTTGAACCGTGTATCCCTGAACAAACTTCCTCGATTGTCCAAGTATATTCAGCGTATCAATAAGATCATCTATTTTTTGAGTGACGTCAAGAGATTGCATGTTAACTGAAGCTTCAGGCTGATTGTCTGGTTTATTTTCGTCAGATAACTCTTCCTGATCTTCCTCTCTCTGATACTCGGCTATCAACGAATCTCTGTACACACTCAGGTCTTCTTCGTATTTGGTCGTAACTACCGAAGAAGTTGGCTTACAGGAATAAAAAGCAACAATTACAGTTAGAAATAAGAGGGTACGATTCAAATTCATTATTCTTCAACGATGAAACAACGATTATTCTTTAGATCTTCTTCGATTTTCTTGAATTTCACGTCCTTCTGAACGCTTCCATCCTGATATTGAACCGTAACCCGATCGTTTCTACCATGAACTTTCTCAGATTTTACAGGAGCTTGTGGCTGCGGGGCAGGAGGTCGGTCAGCTGATCTTTGTCCCCCACCACTTAAAAGTGATCTGCTCTCTTCTTTATTTTCGCTATATCGTTCTTTAACTTTTCTCTGCCTCGCTTCCTGAACTTCATTTTCATTCTGGACTGGAATATTAGCTTTCATCAGGAAGGAGATGTTATCCTCGTTCACTTTAGCTACAAACTGTTTGAACAACTCAAATGCTTCAAATTTATAGATCAAGAGTGGATCTTTTTGCTCATAAACGGCATTCTGAACAGACTGCTTCAGATCATCCATTTCTCTAAGGTGTTCCTTCCATGCCTGATCAATCAAGGCTAGAGAAATGAATTTCTCCATGGCGGTAATGATGTTCTTTCCATTCTTATCAATGGTGTTTTGCAGATTAACCACCACGCCAATCTGTTTTTTTCCATCTGTAAATGGTATTGCGACATCACCAACCGTTGCTCCTTTCTGGAGGTGAAGGTTTTTCATGATAGGCATAGCCTTATCTACAACCGCCTGATTCTTGGCTTTAAAAGATTCATAGGCTGCATCAAAAAGTTTTTCGGTCAGCTCATTTTCACTGATTTTAGAAAACTCTTCTTTATCCATCTGGAAATCGGTTCCAAGAATGCTATAGGTATTGAGCTTGAAGGCATCATAATCATCTGTTCCTTTTGCACCTAGCACAATTTCTTCACTGGTATCATAAAGCATGTTCATAATATCCACTTCAAGTCTTTCGCCATAGAGCGCATTCTTCCTTCTACCGTAAATGACTTCTCGCTGAGAATTCATCACGTCATCGTACTCCAGAAGTCTCTTTCGTATGGCGAAGTTGTTTTCTTCGACTTTTCGTTGCGCGCGTTCAATGGATTTGGAAACCATGGAATGCTGAATAACTTCACCTTCTTCCAGTCCCATGCGGTCCATCAATTTGGCGATACGGTCCGATCCGAATAATCTCATCAGGTTATCTTCCAAACAGACGAAGAATTGGGATGACCCCGGATCTCCCTGTCGTCCGGAACGTCCTCTCAACTGACGGTCTACCCTTCTGGATTCATGTCTTTCTGTACCAATAATGGCTAATCCACCTGCTTCTTTGGATTCGGCAGTCAATTTGATATCTGTACCACGACCTGCCATGTTGGTAGCAATGGTCACGGTTCCCGGTTGCCCTGCTTCAGCAACGATATCTGCTTCCCTTTGGTGCTGCTTGGCGTTAAGGACATTATGCTTAATGTTCCTCATTTTAAGCATTCGGCTGATCAACTCTGATATTTCTACCGATGTCGTACCTACCAGTACGGGTCTTCCTTTCGTAGTTAATTCTACTATTTCTTCTGCGACGGCATTGAATTTTTCTCTAACTGTTTTATAAACCAGATCCTCTCTATCATCCCGAACAATTGGCCTGTTGGTAGGAATAACGACGACATCAAGCTTATAAATTTCAAGGAACTCGCCAGCTTCCGTTTCAGCTGTACCGGTCATACCGGCCAGCTTATGGTACATTCTAAAGTAATTCTGAAGTGTTACAGTAGCGTACGTTTGAGTAGCATCTTCAACCTTTACATTTTCTTTAGCCTCAATCGCCTGATGTAAGCCATCGGAATATCTTCGGCCTTCCATCACACGGCCCGTTTGCTCATCAACAATTTTCACTTTATTGTCAACAACGATGTATTCTGTGTCCTTTTCGAACATCGTATAGGATTTCAGAAGCTGATTGACCGTATGGATACGCTGTGCTTTTATAGAGTAGTCTTTGATGAGCACATCTTTCTTTTTGAGCTTTTCCTCTTCAGATAACTCGGGGTCTTCATCAATTTGAGTAGTTTCTACTCCAATATCCGGAAGGATAAAGAATTTAGCATCCTCTCCTTCACCAGTGATCAAATCAATCCCTTTTTCAGTTAAGTCTACACTATTACTTTTTTCGTCAATGGTGAAATACAAAGGCTCATCTGCGTTAGGCATTTCCTTCTGGTTATCCTGCAGGTAGAAATTCTCTGTCTTCTGAAGGAGCTGTTTTATTCCAGTCTCACTTAAGAATTTGATGAGGGGTTTGTGTTTCGGCAGACCTCTAAACGTTCTGAATAATGGTAAACCAGCCTCTTTTTCGTTGCTCTCCTTAATGAGTTTTTTAGCTTCCGTCAAATAACCGGAAACCAGTTTTTTCTGTGCTTCAACAAGTTTGGCAATCCTCGGTTTTAAGTCATAAAATTCGTGCTCATCACCTTTAGGAACCGGCCCTGATATAATTAATGGCGTTCTGGCATCATCAATTAAAACGGAATCGACCTCATCAATCATGGCATAATGATGCTTTCTTTGCACAAGGTCCTGAACATCACGAGACATATTGTCTCTCAGGTAATCGAAGCCAAATTCATTATTGGTTCCGTAGGTAATGTCCGCTTCGTAGGCTTTTCTTCGCTCTTCCGAGTTAGGCTGGTAGAGGTCAATACAGTCGATCCGCAAACCATGAAACTGAAATAGAGGAGCCATCCAAGCCATATCCCTTCTGGCCAGATAATCATTTACTGTTACGATGTGGACGCCTCTTTTAGCAAGTGCATTTAGAAAAGCAGGTAAGGTTGCGACCAGTGTCTTACCCTCACCTGTGGCCATCTCAGCGATCTTGCCATCGTGAAGAACGATTCCACCGATCAGCTGAACATCGTAATGGAGCATGTCCCATGTCACGGGTTTTCCAGCAGCGTCCCAATGGTTATGCCATATCGCTTTTTCGGAATTTAGTTCTACATACTCTTTTGAAGCAGCTAGCTCTTTATCATAGAGATTTGCAGTTACCTCAAGTGTTGTATTGTCTTTAAATCTTCTGGCAGTATCTTTTACAATGGCAAAAGCCCTTGGAAGGACTTTTTTAAGAACGACTTCCAGTTCCTCGTTTCTCCGCTCTTCGAGCTTATCTATTTCATTAAAAAGCTCTTCTTTCTGCTGAACATCAATGGACTCATCGGTATCGATTTTTGTCCTGATGGATTCTATTTTGGAGTCGATCTCACTCAAGTGACTTTGAATGTCTGCTTTGACCTCTTCGGTCTTAGCCCTTAACTCGTCGTGAGATATATTTTCAAGCTTAGCGTATTCTGTTTTTATTTCTTCAACCAGCGGAAGTACATTTTTGATATCCCGATCTGATTTGGTTCCAAAAATCTTCGCTACACCTTTCGTAATAAGATTAATCATTCCCTCTTAATTTTTAGGATTCCAAAGTTAATGCGTTTTACCTATTCCGATAGAAAAGGAAAGGAAACTTTAAGACAAGAATGGTGCAGAAAATAATAGTATGCTGTTTTGTCAGGTTTCTAAAACCGGAACAAAAGATGTATTATTAATGTAGTATTCTATAGATATGGAAGATAATAGGATTATAGAGCTTCTTAGTGAAGAAATAAGGGAAACTAAAAACTGGGTGAGAAATGCTGAACGCAATGGGGAGCGTCTGGAGCGAATAGCCCTTGCTGCCGAGAAAAATGCTGATGCAGCCATGGAACAGGCCAATGCAGCTATGGAAGAAGCCAAAAGCAGTCGAATTAAAGCCGATGCAGCATGGGAATTAGTAATTATGACTAAAACTCAGTATGAAAAGCCTATCTGGAAGAGGTGGTTTGGTAATTAAGCTTTAATGCCATTTGTTTAGATTCTCTTCACTTTAGATCACCATCAATAGCGATGGGTTTAAACCCGTCGCGAGAGAAAAAATGCGCTTTTATTCCCTAAATTAGACATCTATCTTCCCTTCAAACACAAATTCCGCTGGCCCTGTCAGGAATATATCCTCAAATCTGCTTTCTGAAGCTTTAGTGAACTCGACCTGAAGACGCCCACCTTTTGTTTCAACATTTACGGGACTTTCATACCCTTTGGAAGAAGAAGCCAGTGCTACAGCAGTTACTCCTGTTCCACAAGAGAGGGTTTCATTCTCGACTCCTCTTTCGTAGGTTCTTACTGAAACGTGATCCGTATTGTTTTCGATAAAATTGATGTTGACACCTTCTTTCTGATATTGATCATTATAACGAATTTCACTTCCTTTTAATGGAATATCACAGGATTGAAGCTGTTCAGTTTCTATGATTAAATGGGGAGAGCCGGTGTTTAAAAACAAACCCAGATCATGTTGTTCTACGGTGCTCACATCACTCATGCTTAACCGTACTTCATTTCCATTAATAGTGGCCGTATGAACCCCATCGGTACTCAGGAACGTAGTCTCGTCCTTTATGATCTCCAGTCTTTTCGCAAACATTACGGCACACCGGCTTCCATTACCACACATACTTTGTGAACCATCAGGGTTAAAAAAGACCATTTCAAAATCCAGTTCAGGATGATTTTCAATAAGGATCAATCCATCCGAACCAATACCAAAGCGTCGATCGCAAAGCTTTGAAATAAACTTCAGGTCTTCTTTTGGAAAAGATAGATCTCGGTTATCGAGGAGTATAAAATCGTTTCCAGTACCCTGATATTTATAGAATGAAAGCATCATGATTTCGAAAGATAAATGAAGTTAACCATTCAGGCTATGAAACAAGTTCAGGGTGACGCCAAAATTTCAGTTAGGTACTTCCCCGGATTTATTCCGGGCACTTCTTATATTAAAAAATTGGGGGTTGTTTCCTGGCCTTGTACCGGGACCTCCTACTCTATTATGGAGACCCTGGAATAAATCCGGGGAGGCAGTTAAAGAATCTCTAAAAAATAAAAAGGCTCGCTTCGGCGAGCCTTTTTGAGCATGTTATAAAAGGTGTATGAAAATTCTTAATTAACTACCACAGGCGATGCAATCGTCAGGATTATCCAGAGAACAGCTCATATCAGCTTTCTTTTGTTCTGCATCCTGCAAGGTTAATTGTTGCTCTTGCGGTTGTTCCAGTTTAGATTTATCAACAGTGAACTTAATCGCATCGGCAGCAGCTTTGCTTCTTAAGTAATACATTCCTGTTTTCAATCCTTTTTTCCATGCATGGAAATGCATAGAAGTCATTTTACCAAAGTTAGGATCCTGAATATGAATATTCATACTCTGGCTTTGATCAATATAAGCACCTCTATCGGCGGCCATATCAATAATTACCTTTTGGGAAATTTCCCATACAGTTTTATAAAGGTCTTTGATCTCTTGTGAGATTTCAGGGATAGCCTGAACTGACCCATTAGCTTGAATCAATCTGTTTTTCATGGTATCGCTCCAGATTCCCTGATCGATCAGATCTTTCAGTAAGTGTTTGTTTAATACGATGAACTCTCCGGAAAGGACTCTTCTGGTATAGATATTTGAAGTATACGGCTCAAAACACTCATTATTACCAAGAATTTGAGAGGTGGAAGCTGTAGGCATCGGAGCTAAAAGCAATGAGTTTCGAACTCCGTTCTTTTTTACTTTTTGCTTCAACGTCATCCAATCCCATCTTCCTGAGTCTGGGGTTACGCCCCACATATCGAACTGGAAGATACCTTTTGAAACAGGTGAACCTTTGAAAGTTTTATAAGGCCCTTCTTCTATTGCTAATTCCATAGAGGTTTCCATGGCAGCATAGTAGATGGTTTCGTGTATCTCCGTATTAAGCTTTTTAGCCTCAGGAGAATCAAATGGGTGCCTCATTAGGATGAATGCATCTGCTAAACCCTGAACTCCAATTCCAATAGGTCTGTGCCTCATATTAGAATTACGAGCTTCTTCAACAGGGTAATAATTTTGATCAATAACCCTGTTCAGGTTTCTGGTAATAACCTTGGTGATCTCGTAAAGCTTCTGATGGTCGAATTGCTTATCTTCTGTAACGAATTTTGGTAAAGCAATAGAAGCCAGGTTACACACAGCAACTTCATCAGGGGCTGTGTATTCAATAATTTCGGTACAAAGGTTACTGGATTTGATAGTACCCAGATTCTTTTGATTCGATTTCTTGTTAGCGGCATCCTTGTAAAGCATATAAGGAGTTCCCGTCTCAATTTGAGATTCAAGTATTTCGAACCAGAGATCCTGAGCTTTTATAATTTTTCTGTACTTGCCTTCTTTTTCGTATTTCTCATAAAGCTTTTCAAACTCTTCTCCATAGCAATCTGCAAGACCCGGACATTCATTAGGACACATAAGGGCCCAGTCTCCGTTCTCTTCAACTCTTTTCATGAAAAGATCGGGAACCCAAAGTGCGTAAAACAGATCTCTTGCCCTTAATTCTTCTTTTCCGTGATTCTTTTTAAGGTCAAGGAACTGGAAAATATCAGCATGCCAGGGCTCCAGATAAATGGCGAAGCTCCCTTTTCGCTTTCCACCTCCCTGATCGACGTAACGAGCTGTCATGTCGAAGTTACGCAACATCGGTACGATACCGTTTGAGGCTCCATTCGTTCCTCTGATGTACGAACCTGTAGCACGGACGTTGTGAATGCTTAATCCTATTCCTCCGGCAGATTGAGAAATTTTGGCCGTTTGTTTTAAAGTATCGTAAATACCATCAATACTATCGTCTTTCGTAGTCAGTAAGAAACATGATGACATTTGTGGTTTAGGCGTACCCGCATTGAAAAGGGTAGGGGTAGCATGTGTGAACCACTTCTCGGAAAGTAGGTTATAGGTTTTGATTACGGCATCGATATCATCCATATGAATACCCACAGATACACGCATAAGCATGTGTTGCGGACGTTCAACGATATTGCCGTCTATTTTCATCAGGTATGAACGCTCCAGCGTTTTAAAGCCGAAGAAATCATAGCTGTAGTCTCTATCGTATATGATTGAGGAATCTAAAAGGGCGGCATTTTCTTTAATGACTTTATAGGCTTCCTTGGAAACTAAAGGTGCGTTTTCACCTGTTTTAGGATCCACGTAAGTGTATAATCGCTTCATTGTATTGGAGAACGACTTACTGGTAACCTTATGCAGGTTTGAAATAGCTATTCTGGCAGCTAATAAGGCATAATCCGGATGCTTGGTGGTCATCGTGGCACAGGTCTCCGCAGCCAGATTATCAAGTTCAACCGTAGTTACTCCATCATAAATCCCATTGATCACTTTTTTAGCGATGTCTATAGGACTTACATAGTTCGAATCCAAACCATAGCAAAGCTTTTCTATCCTCGCAGTGATCTTATCGAATTTTACTGATTCTCTCCTTCCGTCTCTCTTTACGACTAACATTTCACTCTAGGTTTAAAAATTAAGGATTGGTTAAAAGTCTTCATCTAAACTGAACTTGGGAGCATCGCTCTTACTGTCATTCATCACTCCGGCTTTTTGGTATTCAGCAACTCTTTTCTCGAAGAAGTTGGTTTTGCCCTGAAGCGAGATCATTTCCATGAAGTCGAATGGATTAGATGAATTATATATTTTAGAACAACCTAACTCAGACAATAACCTATCGGCAACGAACTCGATGTACTGGCACATCAGATCAGAGTTCATTCCTATCAGATTTACGGGTAGAGCATCGGTTACGAATTCCTGTTCAATAGCAACAGCGTCCCTTATAATTGAAGCAATAGTTTCTTCTGGTAATTTATTTCTTACGTGTTCGGTATATAGATGGCAGGCAAAATCGCAGTGTAAACCTTCATCTCGGGAGATCAATTCATTTGAAAAGCTCAGTCCCGGCATTAAACCACGCTTTTTCAACCAGAAGATAGAGCAGAAACTTCCTGAGAAGAATATTCCTTCAACTGCTGCAAAAGCTACAAGGCGTTCAGCAAAGTTCCCTTTGTCAATCCACCTCAATGCCCAGTCAGCTTTTCTTTTAACGCAATCCATGGTTTCGATGGCGTTGAATAAATGATCTTTCTGCTTGGGATCTTTTACAAGCGTATCGATGAGTAGTGAGTAGGTTTCGGAATGGATATTCTCTATAGCTATCTGGAAGCCATAAAAGAATTTAGCTTCTGTATACTGTACTTCAGAAACAAAATTTTCGGCCAGATTTTCATTTACGATACCATCGCTTGCAGCAAAAAACGCTAATACATGTGAAATGAAATGACGTTCACCGTCATTTAAGTTTTCCCAATCCTTTAAATCCTGTCCTAAGTCAATTTCTTCCGCAGTCCAGAAACTGGCTTCTGCTTTTTTATAAAAATTCCATATATCACTATGTTGAATTGGGAATAATACGAAACGGTTATCATTCTCTTTTAAGATGGGCTCTTCTACCTCTGCTGCTACTGTGCTCATTACTTCAAAATTTTAATTATCTACTCTACTAATGTTGCTTTCTATTGTTGTAATAAACGGCACTGAGCAAATCATAAAATTAATTGTAATTCCAGACTTGATCACGGCCATCAAGTCATACAAATATTAGTAAACCACGTATCAAATCAAAAGCAGTTATTATATCCACATCACGAATCCTTAATATTAAATTAATACACTATAAATATCTGATTATTAATATTTTATTTGATAACTATAAAAGTTTTGATTTAATCAAATTTTGTTGAAAACTGTGGATAAACTTTTCTGTAAAAGTTTTCCACAAAATGAAGCACCTTTTCACACGAAAAATGTGAATAAAGTCATGGAATATTCTTTTTCAATTATTTAAGGATTTTCTCCTTTAAAGCTTCAGGTATGTGCTCCATTTTTGGAATGGATTTTTCATTGAACCAGTCGGGCTTTCCATAGTATGTAATGCTGGATACGGGATCTGTAAATTTGAGAAAACTACGATTTTTATGCCCATTTGATAAGGCCGCTGAAATAGAGCTGCGCACTTTAGTTCTATCGGAGTTTTTTTCGTTATTGATTATAAACTCTACGATATCTTTTGCGTTTGCTACCTTTTCGAGTTGACTGAAATAGAATTCAACCTTTTTTGACCACGACCATTCTTCTTTATAAGATGTAGTTTCCCATTTTACTGGTCCCTGATAGGTCTCTTCATGAAAAATGGGTATGCTGGTTAGTGTTTGAATATGCTGGTCAATTTCTTTAATCTCTTTTTCGAATTCGCGTATTTTATCCAGTAAATGCCCTTTTTTTTCGATGAGCGCTTTCAGATATAATTCCGCGTATTTTTCAGGAATATTGACCTTCATGCCTTATAATCCAAAAAGGTAAAAATATAATTTAAGCAAAACAAGCAAATGATTAAGCAGGATAAGCAAATTTCAAGCAGAAGTTAAGCAACTTATTTATGAATATAGACTTAAGTATCTTATTTCTAAGTTTGATTTAGTAAAGTCATTAGGCTATCTTTGCAGTCCTTTTTTAGAAAGTAAAATTATGTATGCGATTGTAGAAATAGCCGGAAAGCAATTCAAAGTTCAGCAAGATAAATTCGTTTATGCTCCTACTCTAGAAGGAGATGCTGGCGCTTCCGTAGAGTTCGACAAAGTTTTATTGTTGGACGATGAAGGTAAAGTTGAAGTTGGTGCACCTCTTATAAAAGGGGCGAAAGTAACTGGAGAAATTCTTGATCACGTTAAAGGTGACAAAGTAATAGTCTTCAAAAAGAAAAGAAGAAAAGGTTACAAAAAAAGAAACGGACACCGTCAGAAGTTTACGAAGGTGTTAATCAAAAACATTTCATTGAATTAAAATTTATTAACTATGGCACATAAGAAAGGAGCTGGTAGTTCAAACAACGGAAGGGAGTCGGAAAGTAAACGACTTGGCGTAAAAATTTACGGCGGACAAAATGCAGTAGCTGGAAATATTATTGTTCGCCAGAGAGGCACAAAGCACCACCCCGGAAATAATGTAGGTATTGGAAAAGATCACACCTTGTTTGCATTAACTACGGGAACGGTACAATTCAGAAAAACTAGAGGCGATAAGTCAGTTGTTTCTGTGATTGCAGCCGAAGCTTAGTAATCATAAAAGTATTTCATTGTGAAAGGGTACTGCATTTAGTGTATTACCCTTTTTATTTGTCCTTTTTCCAGGGAAAATAAGATACCGTGAAAAGTAAGGTTTGGTTTTGCGAGAAAGGTGGAGAGCCCTCTGCATCAGGATCGAAAAAGCGACTAAGATCAAGGCTCAATTGGAAATCAAGCTGAAAATCTCCTAATCCTGTTTCTGCACTGACCCCAGCTCCGAATGCCACACCGAAAAGTAAGTTATTGACATTGTTATTCTGAACCCTGTAGGTGATATTTTCTTCGATAGAAGGATCAAAAGATTGTTCGTTCTCAGAAAGTAAAAAGGCAATTCTTGGCCCAGCTAGAATAACAGGTTTAATTCTTCCTTTCCCAATATTAAAATGAGAGAGTGTTGCAAACTCTATAAAATTTAAGTCTGTCGTAAACTGTTCAGGAGTATTACCAAATATTTCAGTCCAGCCTTTTTGGATATAGTTTAATTCCAATTGTACTCCGGCATGCTTCTGAAAAAAATGTCTGGCAACGGCTCCAATTAGTACTCCATTATTCTGTACCTGATTGATATCAACATCAACGAGGTTTATTTCTATGTTGCTGAAAAAAATGGAAGAAGAACTTACTCCAGCCTTAAACCCCAGCGTTGTTTGGGCCAAAAGATTATTAGCACAAAATAGGAACGATAAAGAAATTAATAAGTACTTCTTGTTCAAGGGCTAAAAACTAAATTCCTTCAATTGATTTATAAAGATACTGACCACATCGGGATTGGTAATTAGCGCAAATAGTATTCCATATATACTTCCCGTTAAGTGAGCCTGGTGATTAATTCGTTGTTGACCGCTACTCATTCTAGCAGAAAAAACGAGATACAAGATGCCAAATACAAAAGATGGCATGGGAATAAAATAAATAAAGATGGTTCCGGTCGGCTGGTACAATATGCTTACAAAAATCACAGCTGCTACACCTCCAGAGGCTCCTAAAGACCGATAATGACTTGAGTTTTTGTGTTTGAGATAAGAAGGAATTTCAGATACAATTATACCGGAAAGGTATAGCGCTATAAAGTATAAGCTTCCTAATGCCCCGAATACGTACTGGAAGATTTGTTCTACGAAATCACCAAAAAAATATAAGGCTATCATGTTGAACAGCAGGTGAGTGAAATCAGCATGTAAAAAGCCAGAGCTGAGAAATCTATAATATTGTCCTTGTTCTGACACTTTAATCGGTGAAAAAATTCCTTTTTCCAAAAGTGATTGATTCTGCCAAGCCATCCATGAGATCAACACAGTAATTGCTATCAGTACGTACGATACCATTTATTTAATAATAGTAAGGAGTTGAAGTTATCTTATAATGATTAAATTCATAATCACTTTTTCAATCTAACAGCCATCATGAAAAAATTATTCATCCTGATTATACCCTTTATTCTTTGGGGTTGCTTTTTGGATCGTGAAGTAGTTCGCGAATATGATTACAGCTACAAAGGTAAATTTAAGAGGTACAAAACCTATGATATTGCTAAGTTAGATAAGAACACTCATCCCAATTTTTCGGAATATGAAGGGCAATTGCAGGAGGCCATTCAAAAAAGAATGTCATTTCAACGTTATAAATACAATGAGAAAAAACCTGACTTGCTGGTGTTCTATAAAGTATTTCCTGAAAACTTTGGATTTCAAGGCTTTGACCAACCCGATATCGAGCACTGGATGAAAAGAGAGAATGAAGATGAGGAATATGAGCCTGTAGATCTTAGCTTGAAAAGGGGCACATTATTCATCTCCTTATATGATGTAAAAAATGATAATTCCATATGGCAAGGATATACTTCAGGAGTTTTCGGTTCCCCTAACATCAATACCGAAAAAAGTCTCGCAAGAGCTGTAAGGATTGTATTCGATCAATACAGAATTTTCGCTGAGAATGAATTGGACAAAATCAACTAGCTTTCCCGCTCAATAAGATATTGAAGAAACTGGGCAAGTTCATCTTTAGCTTTTTGATCAGCCTCAAGACCTTCAAGAATTTGAAATGAAGTTTCAAAGAGACTTTCTACTTTTTTTGTAGCGAGTTCTTTTATATCGAGCTCGTTATAAACATCAATGACGGAGTTTATTTTTTCTGCCGGATCGAAATGTTCTGCACTTGTCCAGTAATTAAGTTTTTCTTTCTGTCCGTTTCTTGATAGCTCAAAAGCTTTGATTAGCAGAAAGGTCTTTTTATTGGAAAGTATATCACCAGCTTTCTGTTTGCCAACCTTTTCCGTTTCCCCAAAAACATCTAGCAAATCATCTTTAAGCTGAAATCCCATTCCTGCGGCTATTCCCAGATCATAAAGCTTCTTCTGGATTGCATGATCCTGATTCGCCAAAATAGCTCCAAGCTGTAAGGAATACCCCAGTAATACTGCCGTTTTCTTTTGGATCATTTCCAGATATTCCGTTTCATTTACGGAATCCTTAACCTCAAAATCCATATCCAATTGTTGTCCTTCACAAACTTCATAAGCACTCTTTATGAATGTTTGCAGAACCTGAGGAAGTATATTTTCAGGGCTTTTGTTAAGTAGTTCAAAAGCCAGTGTGTACATAGTGTCTCCGGAAAGGATAGCTGTATTCGTATTCCATTTCTGATGAACGGTTTGTTGTCCCCTTCTCATAGGAGCTTTATCCATGATATCATCATGCATTAAAGTGAAGTTATGAAAGATTTCAAGGGCCAAAGTTGGCTCAACGATCTTTTTATAATCATCTCTAAAAAGCTTGTAAGATAGAATAGCTAATAAAGGCCTAAGTCTTTTCCCACCTAGAGATAGGAGGTAACTAATGGGTTCGTATAGAGAAGCGGGATTCTTCTGAAAGCTGATACCTTCGATCTGTTGGTTGACGATTGAGATATACTGCTTTATGTTTTGGTTCATCCCCTATAAACAAGATCTAAGTCAATTGTTCTACGATCAATATCAGTTTTAACAACTTTTACAGTCAATTTGTCGCCTAGCGTAATAATCTTCTTATTGTTCAGGCCAATTATACAGTAGTTTTTCTCATCGAATTCATAGAAATCATCGTCAATATCGCTTATTCTAACCATTCCCTCACATTTTGTTTCTGTGATTTCGACGAATAGCCCCCATTCAGTGACTCCTGATACAATTCCTTCGAAATCTTCACCCAACATACTCGACATGAATTCAACCTGCTTGTATTTGATCGAAGCTCTTTCCGAATCAGCTGCATTTTTTTCCCTTTCTGAAGAATGGAGACAGTCTTTTTCGTAAGGTTCTTTTTTAGGAGCTGGGTTGTTCTTCAGATAATTCCATAATAATCGATGCACCATAACATCCGGATATCTTCTAATTGGAGAGGTAAAATGGGTATAGAATGGAAAAGCAAGTCCAAAGTGGCCCTTATTCTCTATCGTATAACGAGCCTTGGCCATCGAGCGAACGGCAAGTGATTGAAGTACATTTTCTTCTGGCTTACCTTCCAGACCACCCATTAAAGTGTTTAGTTGTCCTGAAATTTCACCTTTATCGAAATTCAGATCGTGACCAAAGCGTTTTGCAAATTTCGCGAATGAATCCAGTTTTTCCGGATCAGGGTTTTCGTGAACTCGATATACAAAAGTATTGGGCTCGTTTTTAGATTGTAGTTTATTCACGTATTCAGCAACACTTCTATTGGCCAGTAGCATAAATTCTTCCACCAGTTTGTGAGCATCTTTTCTCACTTTCGGAACCACCCGTAATGGTTTTCCATTTTTATCCAGCTCAAATTTGACCTCGGTTGTTTCAAAATTAACTGCTCCTTGCTTGAACCTTTTTGCTCTTATCTTCTTAGCTAGTTCGTTCAGATGAACGACTTGTTCTGAAAAATCCCCTTCTGAAGACTCAATTCTTTCCTGAGCTTCTTCATAAGTAAATCTTCGGTCTGAAAAGATTACTGTACGGCCGTACCAGCTGTTTTTCACTTCGGCATTTTCATTCAACTCGAAAACAGCGGAGAACGTGAGCTTCTCTTCCTCTGGTCTAAGAGAGCATATTCCATTCGATATATTTTCAGGGAGCATAGGAATAGTCCTATCTACCAGATAAACGGAAGTGGCTCTTTTTTGCGCCTCTTCATCAAGTATTGAGCCAGGCCTGACATAATGAGATACATCAGCAATGTGGATACCAACCTCTATATTTCCATTATCTAGCTTTTCATAAGACAAAGCATCATCAAAGTCTTTGGCATCAATTGGATCAATAGTAAAAGTGGTGATTTCCCTGAAATCTCGTCGCTTTTTGATTTCGGATTGGGTAATCCCTTCCTTAACCTTTTTTGCCTCTTGCTCTATTTCAGTTGGGAACCTGAAAGGTAGTCCAAACTCTGCCATAATAGAGTGAATTTCGGCCTCATTCTCACCAGCTTTTCCAAGAACTTCTTTAACTATACCTACCGGATTTCTATTAGAAGAAGGCCATTCCTTAATTTCTACAACGACCTTATCATCTTTTTTGGCTTTCCCAATGTTTTCCTGAGCTACAAAAACGTCGTGATGCATCTTTCGATTATCGGGAACAACAAATGCGTAGTTTGGAGAGACCTCTATTCTTCCCACAAACTCCGTTCGGGCCCTTTCAAGGATCTCAACTACTTTTCCTTCAGGCTTTCCTTTTTTAGAGACTTTGTGAACAACAACTTTTACGGTATCTCCATTGAGGGCAAACTTCATATCTTCTGATTTCACCCATACATCATCCTGCTCTTCTCCAAGGACTACATATCCAAATTTAGGATTTACATAATCGATTGTTCCAATGAGCGTATCTGGTTTCTTAACGCTTTTATAGCTGTTGTTTCTAAGTTTTACAATTTTCTCAGACTGCTCCAATTCATAAATAGCCTGAGTGACAGCCAATTTAGAGGCCTTATCACGGACATTGAGTTTTTTAATGATTTGTTTGACTGAAAAACCCCTATTGAGTTTTTGATTTAATAGGTTATTAACCTGGTTTTTGTAGTACCCTATGCGATCATCTGATATCGCTTTTGAGGGCCTTCTATTTTTTCTTGACATAAATAACTTAATTCTTTCTCCTTCGCAGCTCCTCCCCTTCGGTCGAATATACGTAAAATAAAGTCTATTAGATTTATAGCTGTAATTAAAAATTTATCTTCTCGTTTGGAAGGTTACAAAACATATTGGTGAGGTATATATTTCGCTGATGTGTCCTTTAACTAAATTTCAGCGAAGTAAAAGTGTAATTTTTAAAGGAACTTTATTAATCTTTTGTACGCTTCAATTGTCTAAGGGGTGCTTAGAATTTTTTTAATAAATGTAAAGCTATGATAAGGCGAAATTTTTTTATTGATCTATTGCGTTTCTATTACCTAAGATCAAATTTCGTTTATTTCTTTTTTTGGTTAAACGCGATACTTTTTTGCCTACCATTACTTTGTAGAGCTCAAGATCTAACTAATGGTGCAAACTTTGGATTTGAACCCAGTAACCCTCTTTCAATTAATCCTCAGGAGACTTTTTCTACCGGACTTGCCTTTTCTTCTGATGGCTTCAAATTGTTCGTAGTTGGAAGTAATGGCGATGATGTGGATCAATATTCTTTAACAACACCTTTTGATGTATCGACTGCTTTTTTTGATGAGATTTCTTTTGCTCTTAGTAATTGGGAAACTTCACCATTAGGCATCGCATTTTCTACCGATGGCCTAAAAATGTTTATTGTCGGTAACAATCAGGATAACGTTAACCAATTTAGTTTGACTACTTCCTTTGATATCTCAACAGCAAATTTTGATTCGATACCAGGAAATCCTTTTCCGATTCGCGATCAGGAAGATTTTGCCAGCGGAATTGCTTTTTCTCAAGACGGCCTGAAGATGTTTATTATTGGCTCTGATGATGATGAGGTGAACCAGTATAATTTATCCTCCGGATTTGATATTACTTCCGCGATGTTTAGTGGAGTAAATTTTTCTATTTCCAGTGAGGAAACTACTCCAACTGATGTTGCTTTTTCAACCAATGGTACTCAAATGTATATTGTTGGAAATAATCGGGATAGTGTAATCCAGTATTCACTTGCTACTCCTTTCGATCTTTCTACAGCATCTTTTGATGGCGGAGTATTACCAATAGCTGATCAGGAGATTTCACCAGGAGGGATAGCATTTTCTCCGGATGGAACAAGTATGTTTTTAGTTGGAAATAACTCCGATAATGTGAATCAATATGATCTAAGCATACCTTTTGACATTACAAGTTCAGTTTTCCAATTTAAGGCAGGCAATCCGTTCACAATATCTGCGCAAGAGACTTCTCCTACAGGAATGACGTTCACTTCTGATGGTCTTTCCTTATTTGTAATTGGTAGTGAAGGTGATGACATAAATCAGTACATATTAAACGAAGCTTTTAATATTTCCACTGCGAGCTTTACTGGAATAACTTTTTCTGTAGCTGATCAAGAAATATTCCCACAAGGGATAACCTTTTCTTCTGATGGGTTGAAGATGTTTATTATTGGTAGCCTTAGAGATGAAATAAATCAATATTCCCTTACTTCTGCTTTTGACCTCTCAACAGCAATATTTGATAACATCGCATTTTCGGTTTTTAGTGAGGATAACAGCCCAAGAGGTCTGGCTTTCACTCCCGATGGATTGAGAATGTTTGTTATTGGGTCAAGTCAGGATAGAATCAGGCAATATTCATTAGGCGGTGCTTATGATATATCAACGGCTAGTTTTGATGATATTTCCTTTTTTGTTGGAGATCAGGAAACAACCCCTGAAGAAATTGTATTTTCCAACGATGGCTTACGAATGTTTATTGTTGGAAGTGATTCTGCTAACATAAGTCAATTTAATCTATCTATTCCTTACGCTCTTTCTACTGCAGAATTTAATAGTGTTGTTTTTTCGACGTCCGACCAACAAGTCTCAGCAAGTGGTCTAGCTTTTAATGAAGACGGTACTCAACTATTTGTAATTGGATTTGATGGTGATGAGATAAACCAGTATAGTATTCCGCCTAATAATCCACCAATTTTCATCTCTGGAATTACTGCATTGGTTGAAGAAAATAGTCTCGGTATTGTTACCGATGTTGATGCCATTAATGGAGATGGAGGTGCTCCGGATTTCGCTATTTCCTATAGTTTGACTGGCGAGGATGCAGAATTTTTTACCATTGATAGTTTTGGTCAGATTGAATTTAATGATCCTCCTGACTTTGAAACTCCATTAGATAGTGATGGGGATAATGTCTATAATTTTACCGTTATAGCTGACGATGGAGCTTCTGATAACAATACTGCAGAACTTGGGCTGCTGCTTACCGTAACTAACCTTGATGAAATAAGTCCTGAGGTTGAAATCCTTAATGCCCCTCAATTTGTTAATAATACTGACCCCTTTACAATAACTCTTGCATTCAACGAGGAGGTGAACCTTCTGGAAATCAATGATATAAGCCTAAGTAATTCAACGGCCAGTAACTTAATAATTATTTCGAGTAGTGAGTATACCGTTGACATTACTCCTGATGGAGTAGGGGATATCACAATTTTCTTGGAAGAAGGTGTCGTTTTGGATACGGTAGGAAATCCTAATTTACCATCTCCACTGATTACAACTGTCTTTAATTTTCCTCCTGAGGTGGTTAACCCTATTGAAGACCAGACACTGTTTTCCGGATTCGAAACATTTGAAATTGATTTGTCTGGGGTATTCAGGGATCCTAATAATGATTCTTTGACTTTTTCTGCCGAAACACTAAACAACTCTATCGTCATTACAGAAATAGAAAACTCTACACTTATACTAAGTGAGGTATCTCTTGGGCAAATTCAAATAATAATAACGGCTAATGATGGAAGAGAGTTGAATGCAAATACAAGTTTTGAGCTCGTAATAGCCGAAGTACTTTCAACTATTCAAGACAACTTTAATGAGGAATTAAGAGTATTTCCAAATCCAATTTCAGATGAATTCACTTTAAGACTTTCAACAGAAAATAGGCAAACTATAAAGGTCAACTTGTCAGATATTTCAGGAAAAAGAGTAGAAACTTTATTACAGGAATTTACTAATGAAATTGATAGGAATTTCAGTATTAAGGATCTGAAATCAGGTATTTATATACTTTCGATTGAGAAGAATGGGGAAGTGTTTACCAGAAGGATTTATAAGGAATAGGCTAATTGATGAATTTAATGTTTTGCGATTGAATGAGCGAAAGGTTATTCAACCGCAAAAATAACTGGGCAGTAACAACAACATCTTCACAACAGTATTTTGCTATGCTTTCTAAATCATCTTTTTGATAGTAGTAATCCTTTACTTCACTACCATCCATCGCTTCTTTACTGGAAGGGATATCGAATATTGTGGCTAGCAGCTCCAATGATGTGAAATTTTTAATATCACCGAACTTCCACATTTCCATGGTATCGTAATGGTCTACCTGCCAGGGTTTTTTACCGGAGAGTTGTAGAGGCTTTGGAAGTTCTATCCCATTGACCATCATTCTTCTAGCCAAATAAGGATAATCAAATTCTTTTCCATTGTGAGCACAAAAACGAATTTTTGACTCATCCATTTTTGTTTTCAGCATCTGCTGAAATCCCAGAAGAACAGTATGTTCATCTTTTCCTGCAAATGATTTTACCCTCAGTTGAGCGTTTTCTTGAGAAGTATCGACTATACCCACAGCAATCGTTACGACTTTACCAAATTCTGCGTATATCGCAGCCCTATCGTAGTAAGATTCTTCTATGGTTTGAGAGCCGTCTTTGAAGAGGATTTTACTCTTTTTCTCCCATTGTTTTTGAAGCCTGAAATCCAATTCAAAAAAATCCTTTCTCTGGGCCACAGTTTCAATGTCCAGAAAAAGGATATGGTTCAGGTTCATACCAATAGATTTTGGGAGACTATGCTAGAGTTCCAACATTATTCAAGTCATCAAAAGCTTTCTTCAACCTTTCTAAAAACGATTCTTCACCTTTTCTTAACCAAACACGTGGGTCATAGTGCTTCTTATTGGGCTCGTCATCTCCGTCTGGGTTACCAATCTGACTCTGTAGGTATCCCTCTTTACTTTTATAATAATTTTTTATGCCTTCCCAGAATGCCCATTGCATATCGGTATCAATATTCATCTTGATTGCTCCATAAGAAATAGCTTCCCTAATTTCTTCTACTGTAGATCCTGAACCTCCGTGGAATACGAAGTTGATTGGTTTCTCTCCTGTTCCGTATTTTTCCTCGACGAATTTCTGTGAGTTATCCAATATTTTAGGAGTGAGTTTTACATTTCCAGGTTTATAAACCCCATGGACGTTACCAAATGCTGCTGCAATAGTAAATCGGTGACTTACTTTTTTAAGCTCTTCGTAAGCGTATGCTACCTCTTCCGGTTGAGTATAAAGTTTAGAGCTATCAATATCTGTATTATCGACTCCGTCTTCCTCGCCACCAGTAACACCTAGTTCAATTTCGAGTGTCATATCTAATTTGCTCATGCGCTCAAGATATTTTTTACAGATCTCTATGTTCTCCTCAATGGGCTCTTCCGAAAGATCAATCATATGAGAACTGAAAAGTGGCTTCCCATGCTCCGCGTAAAACTTTTCTCCCTCATCCAAAAGGCCATCAATCCAGGGGAGTAATTTTTTTGCGCAATGGTCTGTATGTGTTAAGGCGGTTGCACCATAAAGCTCAGCCATTAAATGGACATGCCTCGCTCCTGAAATTGATCCGGCAATAGCTGTTCTCTGATTTTCATTGGATAGCCCTTTGCCCCCGTAAAAGGTTCCACCACCATTAGAAAATTGTATAATTACAGGTGAGCTTATTGAGGCAGCAGTTTCCAATACCGCATTTACACTATTTGTTCCAATTACATTAACCGCAGGTAATGCAAATTGCTTTTCTTTAGCATACTCAAAAAGATCTTGGACTTCGTCGCCTGTTACAACGCCCTTGGTGAATGTTTTAGTAGACATATTTCGATTGATTTAATTCTTATCATTCAAATTGAGGAATAAATTTTATTTACACAAAGCGTAGCAGCCTAAATCAAAAATGTATTCCTTAGAAGTGTTTGCTGGTTAGAATTTTATCATTTGATATTTTTTGCCTTAACTTCGCTTACTATTTAAGCATCTTATATATGTCGTGGTTTCATAGGAAAGAAAAAGGGATTGTTACACCCACTGAGGATAAAAAAGAGGCTCCTGACGGATTGTGGTATAAAACCCCTAATGGGAATATTATTCATATTCGGGAGCTTAAAAACAATTGCTACGTATGTGGAGAAGATGATTTTCACGTAAGGATAGGTTCCAGAGAATATTTTGAAATTCTTTTCGATGATAACAAGTTCGAAGAAATGGATCAAAACATGACTTCGGCTGACCCCTTAAAGTTCAGGGATACCAAAGCTTATCCTGATCGGATTATGAGCACTCAAATAAAATCTGGTTTAAAAGATGCGGTTCGTACGGCTCATGGAAAAATGAATGACCTTGATCTCACAGTGGCGTGCATGGATTTCTCTTTTATTGGAGGGTCAATGGGTGCCGTTGTTGGAGAGAAAATTTCACGATCAGTAGATCATGCTCATAAAACGAAAAGTCCACTTTTAATAATATCTAAGTCAGGAGGAGCTAGAATGATGGAGGCAGGTTTCTCCTTGATGCAATTGGCTAAGATTTCAGCGAAATTGTTGAAGCTTAAGGAAGCTGGGATACCTTATATTTCGCTGCTAACAGACCCAACAACTGGAGGGGTTACCGCCTCATTTGCTATGTTAGGCGATTTCAATATTGGAGAACCTGGTGCCTTGATCGGCTTTGCTGGGCCGCGTGTAATAAGAGAGACCATTGGAAAGGATCTTCCTAAAGGTTTTCAAAGTGCTGAATTTGTTAGAGATCACGGTTTTCTGGACTTTATCGTAGATCGTAGAGATTTGAAAAGAAGGCTTACTACCCTCATTAAAATGTTACAGAACTAACCTTCTAAATTGAGGTTAATTTCCAAACCGGTTTTATGTAATTACTACCTGACTTATCGCTGCAATGCCAGCTGTTCTTTTTGCGATATCTGGGAGAAGCCTTCTCCCTATGTTAATTTAGAAAATGCTGAGGCCAATTTTCGAGATTTAAAAAAACTCGGTGTCAAAGTGATTGACTTTACCGGTGGCGAACCTCTCTTACATCGAAATCTTCCTGAGCTTCTAAGCATGGCTAAGTCTTTGGGTTTTATAACTACGGTGACTACCAATGCCTTGTTGTATCCTAAAAAAGCAGAAAGGCTTAAGGCTAAGATCGATATGCTCCACTTTTCGCTGGACTACTATGATGCTGAGAAGCATAATCGTGCGAGAAGAGTAGACTGCTACGATTATGTGATAAAATCAATTGAAATTTCAAAGGAAATTGGGGAACGACCGGACATTCTAATGACGGTATTTAATGATAACATATTTGAAATTGAGCCTCTCTATCATGAGGTTTGTAGAAAAAATGATTTGGTATTGATTCTAAACCCTGCTTTTGAATACAATGAAGTAGATGCCAAAGCACTTTCTAAGTCATCCCTTCAAATTCTTAAAAAGTGGTCATCCAAACCCGGAGTTTATTTAAATGATGCTTTCCTCGAATTAAGAAAAAACGGAGGTAATCACATTGGGAACCCCGTTTGTAAAGCTGCCTCAAGCACTATTGTCATTTCCCCTGAAAACAAGCTGATTGTTCCATGTTACCATCTTGGTAAGAAAGAGTATGAGATAAAAGATAGGCTGTTTGATGTGTATCGTTCAGAAGAAGTAAAAAAAGCAATCAAAATGGAAGGTCGATTACCTGAGTGTGAAGGATGTACGATCAACTGTTATATGCAACCCTCCTTCGCTGTGGAGTTCAATAAGTATTGGATTAAAGCACTGCCCAGCACTATAAAATATAACCTAGCGAAAGGAACCTGGAAGCAATTATTACCATCTTTCAGCTAACATTTGAAAATTGTAAGTATTCTTTTTGGAAACTAAGTTTTAGCAGATTACGTTTACGCTGTCAAGTCGATAATATCGATTTATAAAGAAGCGCGGAGAGACAGGCTCGTTGAAACGCTAGCAACCTAATGCTGATTAAGGTGCTAATTCCTGATCTCAAACCTAAAGGTTGGGAGAATATAAATTGAACATGAATATTCAACTTTTATTTCTCTTTATCCTGTCTGATAATTTGTCGGAGTTTGAGGTCAGTTTCATCGTTTGTCTTTTGCACAAATTAAAAATGTGATGAAGATTAAGCTAAAAAGGCAGAATGATGCTTACCATGTGAGGGCTGAAAACGAGACAGGGCAAACTTTAGATTTGGATGCCAACCCCGAGCTTGGAGGTGAAGATAAAGGACTAAGACCTATGCAGGCTGTTCTGGCTGCTTTAGGAGGTTGTAGTACCATAGATGTAGTAAGCATTCTTAAGAAACAACATCAGCCTGTCGAAGATTTAGAGATAAATATTGAAGCTGAACGGGAACAAGACGTAACTCCAGCCTTATTTACAAAGATCCATATTCATTTTGAGCTTCAAGGCGATCTGGACTCTTCTAAAGTTGAAAGAGCTGTTGATCTTTCGATGGATAAATATTGCTCAGTCGCCAAGATTGTGGAAAAGACAGCCGAAATCACGTATAGTTTCGAAATAAAACCTTGACTTTGAAACAGGAGACTTTAGCTATAAGGGAGCAAACAGCGCGGTCTTATAATCGTGAGCATAGCGCTCCAATCTATATGACTTCGAGTTTTGTTTTCGATAGTGCGGAGCAAGGCCAGGCTCTTTTTCAAGAGGAAGAGGAAGGTAACATATACTCACGCTTTTCTAACCCTAATACTACAGAATTGATCAATAAGATCTGTAAGCTAGAGCAGGCTGAAAGCGGATTGGTTACTGCCTCGGGAATGGCTGCGATGTTTTCTTCCATGGCCGCATTGCTTAAGTCTGGAGATCATATTTTGGCATCCAGATCGTTGTTCGGCTCTACTCATCAAATATTGACTTCCATATTTCCAAACTGGGGTATAGAGCATACTTATGTCGATATAAACGATGTTGAAAATTGGGAAAGCTCAGTACAGAAAAATACAAAACTGATTTTTCTTGAAACCCCTTCAAACCCGGGCTTAGATATTATTGATCTTGAAAAAGTAGGCAAACTGGCAAAAGCGCATGAACTGACTCTTGTTGTTGATAACTGCTTTGCAACCCCATGTCTTCAAAAACCTATGCTTTTTGGAGCTGATTTAGTAACACATTCTACCACCAAGCTCATGGATGGACAGGGGAGGACGATTGGAGGCGCTATAGTGGGTAAAAGTAAGCTGATCGAAAAGATACAGTTCTTTAATCGGCATACGGGTCCTTCAATGTCGCCTTTTAACGCCTGGATACTTTCAAAGAGTTTAGAAACATTGAGCTTGAGAATGGATAAGCATTGCGAAAATGCCCTTGGATTATCTAAAGTTTTGGAAAAAGACCATAGGGTCTCAAACGTCAAATATCCATTTTTAAGAAGTCACCCTAAATTCGATATTGCCAAAAAACAGATGGGTAAAGGAGGGGCTTTAGTGACTTTTAGTATCGATGGAGGATTTGAAAAAGCTTCTAAATTTATGAACGGTTTAACGTTTCTTTCTCTAACCTCAAACCTTGGTGATACAAGAACTACAGTAACGCACCCTGCTTCAACAACACACAGTAAACTTTCGAAAGAAGAACGACAATTAGTAGGTATAAACGAAGGTTTAATTAGAATTTCAGTCGGTCTTGAACATATTGACGACATCGTAAAAGATATAGACCAGGCACTTAAAAATGTATAATCAATAAATCATATCAATTTCAACCCAACTAAATAGAGAAAAATGTCAGATTTAAAATTTGAAACACTACAACTACATGCTGGATACGAAGAGGTAGATGAAGGTAGTCGATCTCGTGCTGTTCCAATTTATCAAACCACATCATATACCTTCAAAAACTCTGAACATGGTGCAAATCTTTTTGCGCTAAAAGAGTTTGGAAACATCTATTCGAGGATTATGAATCCAACTTCCGATGTTTTCGAAAAGCGAATCGCTGCGCTTGAAGGAGGAGTTGCTGCCTTAGCAGTTGGTTCTGGACAGGCTGCACAATTCATCGCCTTGAATAACATTTTGGAAGTAGGGGATAACTTTGTTTCCACTCAATATTTGTACGGTGGTACTTACAATCAATTTAAAGTAGCTTTTAAGAGACTTGGAATTGAATCCCGATTTGCGGATAGCGATAAAGCCGAAGACTTTGAAAAGTTGATCGATGAGAATACTAAAGCTTTATATCTCGAAACCATGGGTAATCCGGAGTTTAATATTCCTGATTTTGAAGCCATTGCAGCAGTAGCTAAAAAACACGATATTCCTTTGGTAGTCGATAACACATTTGGTGCAGCCGGCTATCTTTTCAGGCCGCTGTCGCATGGTGCAAACATCGTTACGGCATCAGCAACTAAATGGATCGGAGGTCATGGTACGACTATCGGAGGTGTAATTATAGATGGTGGAAATTATAATTGGGGCAATGGGAAGTTCAAACAATTTACAGAACCTTCCGAGGGCTACCATGGAATGAAGTTCTGGGATGTATTTGGAGAAGGTAATGACCTGGGAATGCCAAATATTGCTTTCGTAATCAGGGCAAGAGTTGAAGGTTTAAGGGATTTCGGGCCTGCAGCTAGTCCATTTAATTCCTTTCTGCTACTTCAAGGACTGGAAACACTTTCTCTTAGAGTCCAGAGAACTGTAGATAATGCACTTGAACTTGCTAAATGGCTTCAAGAGCATCCTAAAGTTGAGAAAGTCAATTATCCAGGCTTAGAAACCAGCCCATACCATGAATTGGCAAAGAAATATTTGAACAATGGTTTTGGCGGTGTTCTTTCGTTTCTGGTAAAAGGAGATAAAGATGCAACGATTAAATTCGTTGATAATCTTAAATTGATTAGTCATTTAGCAAACGTAGGCGACGCTAAAACATTGATCATACAACCTTCTGCTACAACCCATCAGCAATTGAACGAAAAAGAACAGTTAGCGGCAGGAGTACATCCGAATTTATTGAGAATTTCTTTAGGAATAGAACATATTGATGATATCAAAGCCGACTTAGAACGTGCTTTTGAACATATTTAGTGGATTTACAAGAAGATCAACCGGCAATTCATAAGCCTGTTCTTAAGTACTACAATCACCCTCACCTCTTCCATTTGGAAAATGGTGAGGGTATAGAGAACTTAAAAATAGCTTACACCACTTTTGGCAATCTGAATGAAGATCAGTCAAATGTAGTATGGGTTTGCCATGCCCTTACAGCTAATTCAGACCCTTCGGAATGGTGGCCTGGCCTTGTTGGATACAAAGATGCTATTAACCCAGACAAGTATTTTATAGTTTGCGCCAACATCATTGGATCGTGCTATGGGTCTACGTGCCCATCATCAGAAAACCCCAAAACAGGGAAAAGCTACGGCATTGATTTTCCATTGGTGACCATTAAAGATATGGCTAATGCTCATCAATTGTTATTTGAGCACTTAGGGCTGAAAAAAATCAAATTATTGATCGGAGGCTCCATGGGAGGCCAGCAAGCGATGGAGTGGAATATTTCTCACCCGGATCAAGTTGAAAAACTTGTGCTTTTAGCTACGAATGCCCGCCACTCGGCATGGGGGATTGCATTCAATGCAGCTCAAAGGATGGCCTTAGAAGCAGATAGTGATTTTCTGCAGAATAACCCTTCCAACGATAAAGCAGGATTGATGGCAGCAAGAGCAGTGGCCATGTTATCATACCGTTCACCGCAAATTTATAACGAACGCCAAACAGATTCCGACTCAAGGATTCAGGATTATGGGGTTGAAAAATATCAACGGTATCAGGGGCAGAAACTAGCAGATCGTTTTGACGCCTATTCATATTATGCCCTTTCAAAATCCATGGATACACATAATGTAGCTCGTGGGCGAAATTCCTTTGAAAGTGCTCTTAGTACTATAAAATCACAGACTTTGGTTATAGGAATTAGCTCCGACGGGCTTTTTATCCCTGAAGAGCAGAAGTTTACATCGGATCGTATTCCTGATTCTAAAATAGAGTTTGTAGAGTCCATTTACGGGCATGACGGTTTTCTGGTTGAAGCCAAAAAAATTTCAGAATTAATTATAAAACACCTTAAGATTTAAAAATGGAACCTCTAAATGTCGGAATTTTTGGATTTGGTTGTGTTGGACAAGGCTTTTACGAAATCCTTTCCAGGAGGAACGACCCGACCATAAAAGTTTCAAAAATTGTTGTCAAAACTCCTGGTAAAAAACGGCCGGTAGATGAGGAGTTGGTGACCTTAAACCCGAAAGATATACTTGATGACCCTTCAATTAATTTGGTTATAGAAGTTACTGACGATTGCGAGGCAGCTTTTGAAATCGTTTCTGAGGCTATGTCTAAAGGCAAACACATTGTTTCAGCCAATAAGAAAATGATTGCCGAAAAAATGGATGATCTGGTTGAGCTTCAGGAGAAACATGGCGTTTTGATGTTCTATGAAAGTGCTGTTGCGGCTTGTATTCCAGTGCTGCTAACAGTCGGAACGTTTTATTCCGGAGAAAAAATTAAGTCCTTCTCAGGTATTTTAAACGGTTCCTCTAACTACATTCTATCGAAGATCAAGAACGACGGCTTGAGTTACGAAGCAGCTTTAAAAGAAGCCCAAGATAAAGGATTTGCCGAGTCAGACCCTACTATGGATGTGGGTGGGTTTGATGCAAAATTTAAACTACTGATCATGCTATACCATGTTTACGGAATAGCAGTGAAACCGAGAGAAGTTTTAAACATTGGGATTGATAAAATTTCTAAAACGGATATAGAATTTGCAGCTTCCAGAGGATTTAGCATAAAACATCTCGCTTCAGCTTCTATTAATAATGAAGTAGTAAGTGCCGTAGTTTCCCCGGCTTTTGTTCCAAAAGATCTTGAACACTACTCCGTAGAATATGAGTTTAACAGCATTCTTCTGGACGGAGAATACACTGGGAAACATTTCAAGTACGGTCGTGGTGCGGGTTCATTACCTACAGGCCTTGCGGTTTATTCCGATGTAAAACTTATACAAAGCGGATTCAAACTTCAGGAAACAGCTTATCAGGACGTAAACTTTGAGAATAGTTATGAAATTGATATCTGCCTTTCTTCTTCGGAGTCCGTGGAAAGCTTTCATTCTGACTTTACAGAAATCTATAGTACCAGCTCTTTTGAGAATCGAAATTATCTATTCGGAAAAATAAGTAGTGATAGACTAAGCCTTTTATCAAAAGAGGATGTGAGTATCATTGTTCTTGATGAATTAAATCATATTCTCGATTCTGAAACAATAGTTACTGAGGGAGGCTCAACAATTTGATCAAGATGTGGTTATATTCGGGTAAAAAGATGAGTAGTCGAAAGGGATTTACAAACACTTGAGATATATTTGTATTAGTTAGAAACGTTATCATTCCATGAGTACAGTAGTAATTAGTTCTATAGTCGCATTTACCTTCATTATTTTACTCTTGGTATTTATTCTTTTGTTCGCCCAGTCAAAACTGGTACAATCAGGAGATGTGAATATCATCGTAAATGGAGATGAGTCAAATCCAATCGTTGCACCAGCTGGTTCAACTTTGCTGTCCACTTTATCGGGACAGAAAGTTTTTCTTCCATCAGCATGTGGAGGAGGAGGAACATGTGCCATGTGTAAATGTACCATATTAGAAGGTGGTGGAGACGTTCTTCCTACCGAGGTTGGTCACTTGAGCAGAAAAGAGCAACAGGAGCAGGTTAGATTGTCTTGCCAGGTGAAAGTAAAGGAAGACATGAAAATTGAGATTCCGGAAGAGATTTTTGGAATCAAAAAATGGGAAGCTACCGTGGTAAGAAATTACAACGTCTCTTCTTTTATAAAGGAATTTGTAGTTGAGATACCGGAAGAAATGGATTATGAGGCTGGCGGATATATTCAAATTGAAGTACCTAAGTGTGAAGTCGATTTCAAAGATATAGACATCACAGCGCATCCAAAAGAGCACGATGATCCCAAAAGGTTTCAAACTGAATGGGATAATTTTGGATTATGGGATTTGAAGATGAAAAACGATGATACCATTGAACGAGCTTATTCGATGGCATCTTATCCGGCAGAAGGTAGGGAAATCATGCTTAACGTTCGGATTGCAACCCCACCGTGGGATAGGTCTAAAAATAAGTGGATGGACGTTAATCCTGGAATAGCTTCATCTTATATATTCGGTTTGAAAGAAGGTGATAAGGTTACTATATCAGGTCCTTACGGAGAATTCTTTATCAATCCATCAGATGCTGAAATGCTTTATGTGGGTGGTGGTGCTGGAATGGCTCCAATGCGTTCTCACCTTTATCATTTGTTTAAGACTCTTGAAACAGGTCGAAAAGTGAGTTACTGGTATGGAGGTAGGTCTAAAAGAGAATTATTTTATTTAGACCATTTCTGGGACCTTGAAAAGAAATTTCCAAACTTCCAATTCCACATAGTTCTTTCAGAACCATTACCCGAGGATAACTGGAAAGAAAAGAAAAGTCTTGATGATAAAGAAGGTGACGGTTTTTTAGGTTTTGTACACCAAGCTGTGATAGATCAGTACCTAAGTAAACACGAAGCCCCTGATGAGATTGAGCTTTATTTCTGTGGACCTCCTTTAATGAATAAGGCTGTTCAGCAAATGGGCGAAGACTACGGTATCCCCGATGAGAATATCAGATTCGATGACTTCGGAGGATAATTTTAAATAAGATTATATAGAAGGCCTCGTATCGATCTTCGGTGCGGGGCTTTTTTGTTTTAATCAAAACAATTCCTCGGGACTCTGCTCTGAGGTTCCTATAAATCGTCATCCTCGTGTTACGATTATTCAGAAACGGGAATAAATAAAGAATTTTGTTCTGATCTCAGATTAAAATGGAACCAGCTAAATGCTCCTAGGACTTTATCTTAGAGATAATTGGTTTCGAGAAATTCTTTATTTTGGCTAAATGGAATTAAGCCTTTTTTTTAACCCACTTAACGAAGAAGATTTTTCTTCAATTAAAGACCAAAACTCCTTTCTGACTTCCATTACGATTAATTATGGCCCATTTCCAGATTTGAAAGGGAAGGAACTCGCTATAATTGGATTAGAAGAAGATCGAGGAAATTCTTTATGTAAAGATCTAAAAAGTGCAGCGGTAGGTATTAGAAAAAAATTATATAAGCTCAAAAAAGGAACAGGAACTTACAAAGTTGTTGACCTTGGAAACCTTAAAAATGGTGTTGACCATGAAGAGACACGACTTCGGATAAAAGAGATTTGCTTCATTCTCATTGAAATGAATATTCTGCCTGTGCTCATTGGTGGTTCTCACGACCTGGATTATGGGCAATACCGAGCTTACGATGGATTGGATAAGATGATTACGATCTTAAATGTGGATGCGAGAGTTGACATTGAAGATGGAAAAGAGGTTGAAAAATCAGATAGCCATGTTCAGGAAATATTACTTCACGAGCCTAACTATCTTTTTAATTATTGTCAGTTAGCGTATCAGTCATATTTGGTCGATCCCAATGCAATAAATGTATTGGAGAAACTGAATTTTGAATCTTACAGGCTTGGCTTTATTCGTAATAACATTCAAAATATGGAACCCATCATTCGGGATGCTGATATGCTTACATTTGATTGTTCGGCCTTGAAATCAAGTGATTTTCCTGCGAGTTCAAATTCATTTCCTTTCGGTTTGACTGGAGAAGAAGCTTGCCAGATCTGCTGGTATGCAGGCCTTAATGAAAAATTAAGTAGCGCCGGGTTTTATGAATTCGATCCTACCTTCGATGATGATTCAGAAAAATCAGCTTGGGTAGTTGCTACAATGGTTTGGTACTTCATCGAAGGGGTTTGTCATAGAAGGTATGACCATAACTTCAAGACTAACGACTATATTAAATATGTTGTGAGTCTGCAGGATAATGATCCTGAATCCCTGGTTTTTTACAAAAGTATTCAGAGTGAGAAATGGTGGATGGAAGTTCCTTACTCATCCAAAAAAGGCAAATATCATAGGAATCGAATTATTCCATGTAGTTATTCAGATTATGAAACTGCCAATTCAGGAGAAGTGCCCGATCGCTGGATAACGATGCAGGCAAAGTTAATCTAATAATCTGGCATCAAGATCATTAAGACGATGTATGGAAGTATTCCAATGCCCGAAAAGATAAAAAAGATTCTAACCAGTGTTGGATCCCAACCGAAATGTTCAGCTATACCTCCACAAACTCCAGCAATCAATCGATCATTAGAAGAACGTTTCATTGGACTACTGATTTTGTGCTTAGGCGCTTGGCATCACGACCCATAAAATAAGATATGCCAGGAATCCGACTCCAAAAAATAGCAGAATGGCATAAACAACCCTTACCATAGTTTTATCCCAGCCGAAATAGTCTGCTATACCTCCGCAAACTCCACCTATAATCCTATCGTCTGATCTTTTTAAACGTTTTGTACTCATATTGAATTAAATTTATGAATATATTAACAAAGCTTGTTCCTCTAAATATAAATAATTGATAGATAGATATTTATACTTAAAAGCCTATAATTTAGTGTTCGTATTCGATCAAATTATTTTCAATTTTGACCATTACTAAATCCCAACTCGCACTACACAACGGCTCCGACAAAGAAGAAATATGGGTGGCCTACAAAGGAGTCGTATACGATGTCACTAAATCCAAATTATGGAAGAATGGTATGCATTACGAGCATTGGGCTGGACAAGACCTTACAAAAGAGTTAAAAGATGCTCCTCACACTGCCCAGGTTTTTGATAAGTTTACAGTAGTTGGAAAGTTAATTACATGATTTTAATTGCTGATAGCGGTGCTACAAAGACCGACTGGAGATTTATAGATGAAGATGGCTCTATTGAACAGTATAAGACTATAGGTTTTAATCCATATTATCAGGAGGCAAAACCCTTTATTGATTCAATAAAAGAATCTGAATTGTCAAGACTTAAGAAGCTTGATAGGATATACTTTTATGGAGCTGGTTGTTCGAGTGAGCAAACCAAAAAGAAAGTAGAAGATGCCCTAAAGTCTGTATTTAGTGTATCAAAAATAGAGGCAAACCACGATCTGCTGGCTTCAGCCAGGGCATTGTGTGGAAAAGAGTGTGGAATAGTTTGCATTCTAGGCACAGGATCAAATTCGGCACTTTATGATGGTGAACAACTTGTGGATAACGTTGAATCTTTAGGGTTTATTCTTGCCGATGAGGGTAGCGGTGCCCATTTTGGTAAAAAACTACTGTCAGATTTTTTAAGGAAGAATATGCCTGAGGAAATTAGAATTTTATTCGAAAAGTCTTTTTCGGTTGATAAGGATTCTGTGCTTAAAGAGATTAATGGTTCAAATGGAGGAACCTATTTAGCGTCTTTTTCAAAGTTCATTTTTAGAAATATTTCTGAGCCATACTTTTATAAGCTAGTCTATAATTGTTTTCACGAATTCTTCGATACAAATGTGATGGTTTACGATAACGTCAATAATCTGAAAGTCCATTTCTCAGGATCCATAGCCTATAACTTTAATAGTATTCTGAGGACTGTATCCCACGACTTTGGGGTCACACTTGGAAATATTCTTGAATCGCCAATCTCCGGGTTAACACTTTATCACCAGTCTTGACGGTATTATGAAAATCACAGAGTCTGCTTCAAAATACAATGACCTCGAAAAAATGTCGGTTAAAGAAATGTTGACCAACATTAATCAGGAAGATTATTTAGTTGCCAAAGCAGTCCAGAAAACCATACCTCAGCTTGAAAAAGTTGTTAGTGAAGTTTCAAAAAGACTTAAAGAAGGTGGCAGGCTCTTCTATATTGGAGCAGGGACAAGTGGAAGGCTTGGAATTCTTGATGCTTCCGAATGTCCACCTACCTTTGGTGTACCTCACGATCTGGTTGTTGGGTTAATTGCAGGAGGTGATCGGGCCATAAGAAAAGCGGTTGAATTTGCGGAAGACGACACAGATATGGCCTGGGTCGATTTAAAAAGGTATAAAATAGATCAACGGGACTGCCTGATCGGGATAGCCGCCTCGGGCACCACTCCTTATGTGATTGGTGGAATTAAGCAGGCCAGAGCAAATGGTATATTTACTTCATGCATTACCTGTAATCCCGGTTCACCAGTAGCAGAAGCATGCGAAATTCCTATAGAAGTCTTTGTAGGACCTGAGTTTGTTACGGGTAGTACTAGAATGAAGTCTGGGACAGCACAGAAAATGGTATTGAATATGATATCTACTTCGGTTATGATTCAGCTGGGTAGAGTTAAGGGAAACCGTATGGTGGATATGCAACTAAGTAATAACAAATTAGTAAAGCGAGGGATTGAGATGTTGACGGATGAATTCCGAATTTCAGAAAAAGAAGCGGAGGAACTGCTAAATAAATACGGCTCGGTGAGAGAAGTAATTAATCAACGATATAAAAACAGGGCTTAAAGACTTATGCATAGTATTGAGCCATATTATGGCTGGCTGGATAATTATGATCCTTCTACTGATGAACAGTCACCATTTTTCGGGAAGCAGTACAATTACGATCTTTATTCAGATACCATTTACGGATATTATATAGACCCGGGATGGGATTTCATAGGTTCTGAAACACTTTATATTAAGATTCTGTTTTCAGACTACGATCGTGGATTCTCCATTATAGAATTGATTGGGGAATGGAATGATGCTTTGCACAATGATATTATGCATCTTAAGCGTAACATTATCGAACACCTTTCCTTACAAGGAATATCGAAGTTTATTTTAGTAGGAGAAAATGTATTCAATTTTCATGGATCAGATGATGCTTATTATGAAGAGTGGTTTGAAGAGGTAGAGGACGGATGGATTGTCGCTGTCGGTTTCAGGGACTTTGTCTATGAAGAATGGGCTAATTATTCGATAGATCAGTATATCAATTTTGGGGGTAAACTTGATTTGATCAATTGGAGAACAAACACTCCGCTGAACTTTTTTTTAAAGATCGATCAGGTGATGGGGTATAGGTTGGGCAGTTAGCTTAAGTCAGAAACCTTTCTCTCTAGTTTTGTTAATCTTTCCTCAAGTTCAAAATAATTAGCCTCAATAAATTCGTAAAATTCATAATTACGCTTATTGAGATCTTCAAAACCTTGCTTCAAAACTTTTATACTCGAGTCTATCTGATTTTTATGGTGTTCAAATTTCCTTTCAAATTCTTTTCGACTCATAATTCAAATTAAGCAAAGCCTCTGGATTATCCAGTAAAGTCTATGCTGATATTCTACGTTTATTCTGTGCGTCATTTCACGATTGACCGGGTAATCTCATCCTAGTTTTTCTATTTCCGCTATCTCAGGAATTAGATATTGCTTTCCAGTCTTAATTTCAGAGCATAGGCTCCTGGTCCTTCTTTTTGATATTTTTTTGAAATCCCTTCCATTGAACCGGAAAGCTTCACCCGATTTTAAATGACTTAATAACTGAATGTCAGAACCATTTACATCAAAAGTCTTCAGAGCTTTATAGAGGTCAGGATCCGAGCAGGTGGCAGCCTTAGGATTCCGAAGGTGTTTTGACAGAGCTTTTTGTACAGAATCGGGAAAGATTTCTTTCTGAATCATTGGAACCAAAAGCTTTTTGAACATTTGTTTCCACTCTTCTCCATGTGGCTTTACAGCATTTTTATACTTCAGATAAGTGAAATAATGGGCTACTTCATGAATATAGGTAATCAGGAAAGCATACGAATTGAGATTGTTATTTACACTGATCGCATATTTCTTTATTTCAGGATCGTATCTAAAATCGCCCAATTTGGTATTCCTGCCTTTTACGATCTTAATTTCGAAACCATTTTCATTCCATAATTTATGGCAATAAGCAGCAGCTTCTTTTGGAACAAATTTCTGAAATACCCTCAGTTCATATTCTTCTCCTCGCATTAAAAGAGTAGTTACTTTTTCCGGAAAAAGATTTGAAGAGGAACCCCTGAAAAATCAAAGTGGCTCCTGAGCTTATTCTCTAAATAACGTTCATAAGGCTTTTTGATGTACTGTGGAAGATTACAAAAAAAAGCAATTGCCGGAGTTTTGGTTGGTAGCTGGGTGATGTATTTTATCCTGATGTATTTTCCTTTAACTGATGGAGGAGGGTACTTTTCAATATCAGGAAGTAACGCATCATTCAGTTTTGAAGTAGAGATTTTTTTATGGAGGTTATCATAGGCTGACATCGCCAACTCAATAGCCTGAAAAACCCTTTGTTTGGTTAGGACTGACGTGAAGATGATCGGGATATAAGTCATTTCCCCTAATTTCTCATAGATTGATTTCTTCCACTCGTCTGCTGTTGAAGTATTTTTTTCAACTGTATCCCACTTATTAACCATCATCACTACCCCTTTTTTGTATTTATGGGCTAAAGCTATGATGCTCATATCCTGCGATTCAAATCCTCTGGTGGCATCAACCATAACGATACAGACATCAGATTCTTCAAGCGCCTTTATAGACCGCATCACGGAGTAAAATTCCACGTCTTCATGAACTTTCGACTTCTTTCGGATTCCTGCCGTATCGATCAAAAGAAAATCCTTTCCATACATTTTATATCGAGAATTGATGGAATCTCTGGTCGTTCCTGCAATGTCGGTTACTATGCTTCTTTCTGTTCCGAGTAGTGCATTTACAAAGGAAGACTTGCCAACATTTGGACGCCCCAGAATAGATATTTTAGGAAGCTGCCCATCATCTTCCGGATTTTCTGAGGGCAATTTTTTAACGAGTTCATCGAGTAACTCCCCTGTTCCCGAACCACTTACAGAGGATACCGGATAAATATCTACTGGTAATCCGAGTTCGTAAAATTCATTGGCCATTAAAGCCCTTTCCTGATTATCGGCCTTGTTTGCAGCAATGAAAATAGGCTTTTTTGTAGATCTCAAGACATTGGCGAAGTCTTTATCAAGATCAGTCAATCCGGTTTCGCAATCGACCATAAAAATGAGGATGGATGCTTCATCGACTGCAATCTGAACCTGACTTCTGATAGCCGATTCAAATACGTCTTCTGATCCATGGACATACCCCCCGGTATCAATGACTGTAAAAGGGCGCCCATTCCATTCCGCCATTCCATAATGACGATCACGAGTTACCCCACTCTGATCATCCATTATGGCTTTTCTTTCCTCAATCAACCGATTAAACAGTGTTGATTTTCCGACATTCGGCCGACCAACTATTGCAACTACATTACTCATTATTCAATTTCAAATTAGGAATGGCAAATTACGAATTGATAGAACCTTTCACTGACCTTTGAATGGAGCCAATTATTTTTAGTATTTCTTCAATATCTAAAAACATACTTCTTACTTGGTCTGAATTTAGAATTTGACTATCAGTTAATAACCTTAACCAATATTTTGTTTCTCTAGCTTCTTTATAAGCTATCGTCATCTTGGATAAAAAGTCTTTCTTGGAATGCGCACCAATCGCTTCCTCCACGTTTGCTCCTGTAGAAGTTCCACTTCTTAACAATTGACTAGAAAGATCAAACTCCTTATCCTGATGTAATTGCTTGTAAACTTCAATAATTTTGAGAGCAAAGCTGTAAGATTTGGATTGAATAATATTATCTGCTTTCATGAAGCTACCAGTTCGTAACTCGTAATTGTTATTTGTCTTTGTATCCAAATTTCTTAAGAGACTTTTCCTTACGCCTCCAGTCTTTCTCGACTTTCACAAAGGTTTCCAAATAGACTTTCTTTTGAAAGAATTTCTCTAAATCTTCTCGTGCTTCAATACCTACTTTCTTTAAAGCTTCTCCACCTTTCCCAATTATAATTCCTTTTTGGCTATCGCGCTCGACAAATAGTTCGGCCCTAATTCGAATGATTTCACCACTTTCTTTAAACTCTGAAATTTCTACCTCAGTGCTGTAAGGGACTTCCTTTTTATAGTTTAAAAATATTTTTTCCCGTATGATTTCCGAAGCAAAAAACTTTTCGGGCTTGTCAGTCAGTTCGTCTTTTGAAAAATAGGCAGGGTGTTCTGGTAGTTTCTCTTTAATTATTTGGAGTAATTCATCGATTCCCTCCCCCTCAAGTGCAGAGATCATTAGGTGTTCTTCAACATTAAATAGTTCTTTCAGATAGCTTAGTTTATCTTCCGCTTGGCTGCCTTTAGCTTGGTCCACTTTATTAAGCAAAAAAAGGATAGGGGTATTTATGCGGTTCATAAGTTTGACAAGCTCTTCGCCTTCATCATACTTTTCATAGAGATCAGTTATGAATAAGACCAAGTCAGCGTCTTCAAGCGAGCTTTTTACGAATTTCATCATACGCTCGTGCAGTTCGTATTGTGGCTCCAGGACTCCGGGGGTATCTGAGTAGATAACCTGAAAATCTTCACCACTTAGTATTCCTACAATTCTGTGCCGGGTTGTTTGCGCTTTCGAAGTAATTATAGATAAGCGTTCACCAACCAGTGCATTCATTAAGGTTGATTTCCCAACATTAGGTTTTCCAATGATTGTGACAAAGCCGGCTTTGTGTGATGACATATCTACTTCAGATTTTTTGCAAAGGTATTTTATTTTTTCGGACAATGTTCTTACCTTTGCACTCCACATCGCGGGGTGGAGCAGTTGGTAGCTCGTCGGGCTCATAACCCGAAGGTCACTGGTTCGAGTCCAGTCCCCGCTACTAGTACCTAAAGCCACATTGTCTTAAATGTGGCTTTTTTAATGCCTTAACCTCTCCTTTTTAAAGTTTTTCTTTAAGGTAAAGTCAGTTAGTTTAAGGTAATTGTTTACAACTTGTTTACACATTTTTTTCTCAGCATCTTTAAATACCATGAAGATGCCTTCTATATCAATCGTTTTCAACCGGAATAATAGAAAGAACAAGAGCGGACTTTATTCTATTGATATCCGGGTTATCCAGGATCGAAAGATTAAGTACTACCCTGTAGGGGTCAAAGTCGATAAGAAGCACTGGAGGGGGAAAGACAACCAGTGGATAAGTGATTCACACCCGTATGGCTATGAGATCAACACAAAGATCCGGAAAAAGAAAGCCACCATTGAGGAATATACGCATAAGCTTTTCATGGAAGATCGAATTATTACGATCGATAAAATCACGGACTACCTGGAGAAAGGGGATGCAGCCCATATTTTCAACGATTATGCTGAAGATTTCATCAGTAACCATATTAAGGGTAAGAAGGCTTACCGTACCTGGCAGAAATATCACACCTTTCTCAAGAATCTAAATGATTTCAATCCTACTATTCCATTCCGGGATCTAAATGAAAAACTATTCTTTGAATTCAGGGATTACCTTTTTCATGATCGGGGACAGAAAGGCGTTACAGTTGATAAAGCTTTTCAGCAATTCAAGGTAATTGTTCGCGGCGCTGTGCGAGAAGATTTTCTTCCGGCCGATCCGTTTCAGTATTTGAACCTGGGGATAGAAAAAACCAGGAACCCCAGAAGTTTTTTATCTGTGGAAGAAATAAAGCAGCTGCGTTCGGTCTCTTTACCAGAGGATCGTTCGAACCTTGAACGAACCCGGGAACAATGGCTATTCTGTTTCTATGTTGGGTTCTATTTGAGTGATCTATACTCTTTAACTTGGGAACACATCAAAGAGACCAAACGAGGTTATATCATTGAAGGCTTTCGCTCTAAAAATGGAAAACCTTATCTTGGATTCATTTATAAGTTTAGGCATGCTCAGGAGATCATAATGAAGCAAAAAGGATTAAATGAACACCTGGTATTTCCCGAACAGATCTCGGAACCAGTATTCAACCGGCAGTTGAAAGATCTGGCACAGCTGGCGGGACTTGATAAGTCATTGAATAATAAAATGGCGAGGCACTCTTTTCAACAATTCATTACGGCTCAAAAAGGTCTGGCTCCTCAATACTCTAAATACCTGGCTGGCCATTCCGATGAGAAAATGACTGAGAACTATTATGAAGTAGGTAGGAAAGAACTAGAACCACAGCTTGAAATGATTGACACTTCAGACTTCGATTAGGATGGCATATAAGAAGAAAGTAACAGTTAAGCACTTTTTAAATAAAAAACTTCCATCCGAATACTTACCTGACGGAAGTAGGGGGTATCAAATCTATTGTAGAGTTCGTTATGATAATATTATGAAAGAAGTAAGAAGCTTCTATCATATATTTCAAGAGAGCTCAAATATTTTTGAAATTGACCTAATCGATTACGGGTATGTTGCTCCAAATTATAAATATGGAAATGAGGAAACATTTGATAGTTTTATCGAAGGAGACGCATTTGAAATAGAGAAAAGTGCAATTCGAACTATTGTACATAAGTATTTAGATAATGGTATAAATATTCTCAAGCATGATGCTGGCAAAATATTTCATAAAGAATGTAGGTCTCTGATAAAAATCGTTGATGTTTTCTTTCGCACTTTGCTTTACAAGGATGAAAATTGTAAAAAATTTGGAGAGCTTAGTTTGCGGTCAAGATACTCAATCGAAATACCATTTATTGTCGATTCGAGATCATTAAGATCTGTTGGTACAGCAGACTATAATTTACCATTCAATAATTTTAGAATAACCCCACCCCTTTCTTCAGAGATAGAAACTCCTTTTATCAAAGAATTTAAATTGCTGTTTAATGACTACGAATTACTAATTCGTGAATTATTGAAATTTTTTTCGAAGGAACTTGACCCTGAATGGAAAAACAGCGATGACTATATTTTACGTTATTACCAGTGGACTTATTACGATTTGTCAGATAGATTCTGGCAGTATTTAAAAGCAAAGACAAAAATAACCGAAGAACAAATCCTACGATTTAAGAACTATATAAGGAATGCCTTAAACTATGTTGAGAGCATACATTATAATCCGTGAAGTATATTATTATTTTTCGTTAATTATTGTTTTTTTATTTAACGAAATATATATTTGGATTATGTTTTACATAAACCTTAATCCATCATGTCTAATCCCAAAATGGTTTTTGAATTTCCGGTAGACCGATTCGAGAGACTTGAAAAAGCAATAATTGACTTAGGAGAGAAAAAAGGATCTGCCAAAAATGAAGTGGATCCAGACTATTTAACGCCTGATGAATTCGCTGCAGCTATTAAGGCTAGTAGATGGAAATTCGAACAACTTAAATCGGAAGGCAAGGTCAAAACGATTCGCCGTGGAAGAAAAATATTTATTCCAAAATCCGAGGTGAAACGTTTTTATGACGGTGAGATGGAATAAAAAAAGCCCGGACTACACTAATAGCCGGGCTTTCTGTATTGTCACTTAATTTTCTAAACATGAATATAATAAATGAAAAGCTCATAATCGAGCTACCGTTACGGAATCCCTCCGGATCCGATTATGAAATCCTGAAAATCGAAGCTCAGCAGCTGTATAACCAGCTGGTCTTTAGCGAACCGGGTACGATCAGTACGGAATACATATTTGGAGTCTATTTATGCTACTGCCTGGTTATGGCCATTGAAAAGTTCCCTGAAATCAAAATGAAAACCGAAAAAGCTTTTGGGTCATGATGAGATTTACGAACACTGAAATGATCATCCCGGTCCCAGATGACCGAATAGCGAAAGAATACGGGGTTGAGTTTTTAAAGAACTTAAATTATCTACTTGAATTAGTTCCTTTCTATAAGAACAAAGGTGATTTCGAAGTCTCAATACTAGACTTTTTCAGAGAATTCCAGCTTGAGGCATTAATGGATCTGGAGACCTCCATTAAACTGACTGAGCAAGTTTCGGAACAAAATAATGCATTGAAAGAAATACAAGCTAAACTAAAAGAATCAAGATGTTAGAAGTAAAAAATAAAAAAATACTGCTTGACCTATCATGTTTCGAAAACAATCCTGAAGGTCAGCTTTCGGTTTTAAGAAAAACGATTGTGGAAGCAATTGAATTGCTGTCTCTGACTAATGACAACGGCTTGGATGATGCTGCACTTGAAACTGTGCATAGCCTATTTCTTTTCCTCAAATGTATTCAACCGACTATTTCAGAGTATGATAAGATTGTGGAAGAGTTGGAAGATATTAAGGGTAAAGCTGGAATGGCAAAATACGAGCTAAATAGATTATTCTAACAATAGAGGCTTCGGCCTCTTTTCCCTTTAATCGACCGATAAGCTAATATATAACATTAGTTATGAGTACATCTCAAAAAACATCCGAACCTGTGTCCACCAGGCAACTACCAAAATCATATCAGAATAAGATATCGACTCTTTCAGACCTATTAGATATTGCAAAAAATACTGAGGAGCCTAAGAAGCTTTTTGGTGATTTTATTCATGAGAATAGCTTAATACACTTCCCTTCGGAGAGAGGCTCCGGAAAATCATTTTTAATGATGCAGATTGGATTGGCTATCGTGAATTGCTGGGATCATTTCTTAGGAGAAAGAATCAATATATATGGCAATGTTCTATTCGTGAACGCCGAAATGAACGAACCAATCTTCGCCAAACGCTTAGAAAAGTTACTAGAAAACCCTCCTGGTCTACTCAAAAAAACGCCTCATGATTTTTATACACTCACCACAAGAATGTCCTATCAACTTTTTAAAACAGATCTGGAACAGGCTATTGAGAAATTTAACCCAAAGCTTATTTTTCTGGATAACTGGACCATTGCAATGAGGGACAACTCAGGTAAGAAGGAAGATATTGCCAATTTAATGACCGAACTCCTCGATTTGAAAGATAAATATTCTTTCTCTATGGTTATAGCGGATCACACCAAAAAAGGGGTTAAATCCATAGTTACAGATAGTGATCTACAAAGTGGATCTGGTGCAAAAACCGATCTTTCCGATCAAGATTTTTTACTTAGGAAAACCAAAAATCAAGGGGAACGACTCCTTAAAAGGGTTAAATCACGAAATGCTCCAGAGCAAAACGGAGCTAAGCTTTTAAGAATGAATGAACAGAACCTATGGTTTGAACTCATTGAAGATTCCGTTCAAGAAATCGATTATCTAAATATGGAAAACAAAGCGGAAGTTACAGATGAGGACAGGATAAGATTTGCAACGGAATTACAAGCTGAAGGAAAATCCTTGCAGGTCATATCGGATGTGGTGGGGCTATCAAAAAGTACGCTTCATAGAAAGTTAAAGAAAGAGTAGTGTTTCATTTATCCCATACGTTCCAAATATCCCAAACGTTCCATTTGTTTCATTCATCCCAAATATTTCATTTATTCCAATTTTACGGTTGTGAGCCAAGTGGAATAAATGGGAAATGTGGGACAAGTGAAACGGTTGAGAAAAGTGGGATGGGATGGGACGGGACAAATAATAAGATGAATGGTTCCAAAAGCTAGAAAATCATGAAAAAGTACAAAGTCTATACTAAGGTTGGTAACCTACCTGGAGGTAAAGCCGATATGAAAGTTTATCGAACTAGTAACCTGGTTAAGTTCGTCCGGTTCCTGGATGAAAGCTGGCCAACCTGGACGTGGTTTAATGTATGGGATCAGGAAAAAGGAATACAAATAGCAAACTATACGAGAAATAATCGACCGAAGAAACGCTATGTCACTTAGCTTTTGGAACCATCCATCAAAAAAGCCCGAATCACGAATAATCGATCAACGGGCTTCTAGCTTTTGGTATTATAAATATACAATTAACCAACTGATAATCAAATAGATATGATAAAAAAAGATAAATATGGCTGTCCTATCTATGTGTTGACAAAGACACGATACTCATTGAATGAAATATCAACTATTGTTGCAGAAGAGTACCGAACGGTTAAAGGACACATTATACGTACTGGAATTTTACCAGATTCTTTCTTTGAGAAGAAGCAAAAGGTCAGAGTCTTCGATTTCAAGCGAATTCTTGAAGAGATATACGGTGAGAAGGTAGAGATTAGGCTAGAGTCGTTAAATGACCGCTTATAAACTGTATCGATTCGTAAAAGCCGTAAAAGCCGGACTTTAAGTAATGAACGGAAACTCAGGATCTATTCTTCGGACGTAGTGCTTATTGTCTTCATGTTTAATGAAATCATTTATAATCATGGAGAAATCAGACATTAAGGATCAAGTTATTGAGTTAGCAGGCCAGGAGTATACGGTCGATCAAATCCACCAACAATTAAACGGTGAGATCGAAACCTCAAAGATCGAAGAGATCATTGAGGAAACAGATAAAAATAAGAACCTGGAGGATAGTAAACCGAATGCGATCGAACCGGAACCGGACGATAGTTCGAACGTAACCGGTCGCGAACGGTCTCTAAAAGATCGAAACCCTGTCGGATCACGTGAAAGCGTAGCTGAAACGCAGTTAAGAGGCCGAAAACGCAGAATATTTAAGGACTTTAATCGAATGTTTCGCGAACTCCGTTCGGAATCGGAAGGGGCAGAGTGGAACCAAGGCTGGCTAAAAGAGTTTTACGAAGGATTGGATAAGCTCCAGGATCGAGTAGAAGAAGTACTTCAATTTGAAGAAAATGCCTATAAAGCGAACGCACTTTGGAAATATCTCGAAATGTATCGGAATAAGTTCGAAGCAATGTTATTTGATGATCCGGACTTCGCAGTGACTCTTAATTTTAAATACGACGAGTTGCACTTGATCGATTACATCTTAAGCATAGATCGGTTTAATACCGACTACGATCAAGTTCCTGAATGGGTAGGTCAAATGTGTTCGTATATAATCGAATTGAAACAATACGATGAAACGCGATTAGATATCGAACAGGTAGACCAGCTGATCGATTTAGCAAAAAGCCTAAATAAGTACTCCGGGGTTTTAAACATCTCAGATAAGATAGGAACCGAACTGGAGCAGCTAAGCAAAACTGAGTTTGAGCTTGAAAAAACTAAAGCTGCTATCCAGGCCAGTATTTGGGGTATAAGAAAACTGGATCTGCCTGAAGAACTGTATAGTGCTTTGAACGAATGCCTAGAAAAGCATGAAATCAAGTAAAGGTAAGCGGATCCAGGTGAACGGTTTACACCTGGGAATTATGTTAGCAGTCGTAATAACCGTTACAAGTGCACTAGGTACCTCGAGGCGAAAAAGAACCCGGAGTATTGGTAAAGGCTTGCACGAATTGAGTTAAATAAGATCGATCGTAATCGAACGTATAAAAAGCAATAAAAAAGTGTACTCACATTGAGTACACTTTTTTATTGCTCTACAAAAGGGCTGATTTTGGTGTAATAGGGATAGAGTTAAGCTATACTGTTTTTGGTAGGGGATTTTTTATCTCGAATCCAAAAACTGAAACTAGCTAAGAATCAATAAACACTAGATTCGTAATGGTTATAGCGAAATGCGGCCGTTGTACTAGAAGTAGCAGTATGTAAAGTTACTTTTTCTTACTTGTAACACTCTTTATATATTTCATCCAAGTATTGGAGAGCCTTTTCCGCTTGTGTTTTCGAGATTTTATAGGTGACATATCTCGAATTCCTCGAACTATCGTCAAGCCATTTGTATTTTGCGGCAATTTTAAGGTCAAGATTATCAAACACTAACTTTTCCCTAGCTTGATGGCGCCCTGACATCTTAAAAGCTTGCTTAACATCATTTATATTTTTACAATGAATATTACGGATTTTAGTCGGTAATATTTTATCTTCTACAAAATGGATTGAGGAATAAAACGCTGTTGTAATTACCCAATCGAAATATTTATTACCATTAATAAGGTCTTTAGCAAGATTCCTATTCCGTTCACCATGGATTTTTTTCTTCATCAAGATTTTACAATCTCATGATATCCAAAACCGTCTTCTTTTAAGAGACTTGGATCGAGATTTTCGTTGGATACTAGACTTATATCTAGGGTAGTGGGGGTAAATAATTTTTCAAAAATATTCTTATTCTCAAGAATTTTAGCATAGGCTAATTCCACAAACTTATCGTTTGTTAATAACTCACCATGAACAGATAAAACCACTTTAGGACAGCTGGGAAATGGATTTATGTAAAAAGAATGGATTTTAAAACCCTCTTTTGACAAATATGAAATGAGATTTTGTGATAAAATATATACCTGATTTGCTTTCTGAATAAACTTCTCAACTTTATTCTTAAGGATTTCGTCTAAAAAATCCTTTTTTCCAGAATTTTTACCATCAGAGAAACCTTGAGTATATGCTTCAGCAACAACGTCAACATGGTAATACTCTTCAGTGCTTTCAGTTTTAACATGATTCTTATACTTGCTTATATACTTGCCAAATAATTCCGTACCAGTATCTAAAACTGTAGAACTCATAGTAGATATATATATATTATCAATAAAAACGGGTGCAAAGGTAATATGTTTAATTTGTAAAACATGCTTGTTAATATAATAAAAGATGTGGAACTAAGATTAGTTATTATCTAAACATCCACTTTTTATTATCTGTTCTTAACAGTTTTTATGTTTTATCCATACTTCTATAAAAATCAATCTCTATCTTGTCTCAATTGTCTTAAATATTTCAATTACTACTTTCCAAGAACCAATAACTCCTGCAGATAGAATTATAAAAAAAGAATAAAACTTAATGATGTCATTCCCTGACTGCCAGTTCTTAATTTCATTGGTATTATCCTTCAGTTGTTTTTTTATTTCTTTTAACCTTTGAAAGCCATCTGTAAGTCCTTCATTGGGTTCTCTTTGATATTTGAGGAAAAACCCATCTACTAAATCTAGGTTTTTCAAAACTTCTCTAGCATCAATCGCTAACTTAATATAGTAATCTGGATTCTTTCCGTTAAAAGTGGCTGTATCTGGCCATTTAGGATAGTAACTTTCAATATGTTCCAATCTGCTATTTATCTGACCTTCAATACCTACAATCCCTAATTCCAGATTCTCTTTTAGATTCATCTGCATCATAGTATGTAGATCTATAAAACTGAATAATCCAATAATTAAACTTGCAACTAGTGCCGTGTCTAATCTAACAACGAAATTTTGAGTTACGATTTTTTGCGGAATGAATACTGTAATAGCAATTATCAGCAAGATCCAAAATGGTAAAAAGATAAAAGCAAATTTATAAATTGAGAATGGCCAACCTCCAAACACTTTATCCCAAATGAGTGCATTCAAAGTGGCAAAAGCTAAAGTTAAAAATATGCCAAAAAGATATATGGAGATTATCCTTTGAAACTTGCGGATTTTCTTTTTCGAATTCATTCAAACACTGTTTAAAAAAGATGCTAACAAATAGTAAGCTCAATGAGCAAACTTCGTTATTTGCTAATATTCTTGCAATAAGCGCTATCTTAGAGCTATTAAATCCAAATGCTCACTGAGCTTATCTGGACCTTGCAAGCAAATAAAAAAGAGTATGAGACATTCAATTTTCATAAGAGTGCTGATTTCCTTTATTATGCTAAACATTTCTTGCAGACAAAGTGGAGAATCTGGACTTTCATCATGCAAGAATCTACCAAACATTGAATTCAAGGATCAAAAAATTGGAACTGATGTTGATAAGACGTTCAAATTACTTACGGAATTGGCCGCTGCAGCTGAAAGTGATGTTTTGCTGAGTAAAGCCATTGATGCCGAAGCAGATATAAACGTTAAGTCTGAATTTGCCAAGAAACTAAAGCAAAACATATCCGCATCACAAAATGTGAATGACGATTTTTGGGAACAAAATATTACGCTTACTCAGCTCCTATGCTTTACGGAGTCACAATCCAAAAGACAAGATTTAAGTCCAGAAGAAAGAACTCATTTTACCCAATTACTTACAAAAATACTTTCAGACAGAAATGAATATTTAAATCAAAGAAGTATAAAAAAAAAGTCACGGTAACAATTGATGATAAAAATGATAGCACATTATTCTTTACAGTCCAAAACTATTTTGATTATGAACTAAGGGTCGTCAAGGTATTTCTAGAGCATCAGAATGCTTTAGTAGAAACATGTCTTTCCTGTGATACATTGATCTTAGTGCCTCGTATAAATCTAGGTGAGGTAATAATTGATCTGAATAAGAATGAAACGATAGTAATTTCACCAGAAAGTATTTTAACTGTTTCTCCAAGTTCCTTTGCTGGATTAAAGTTTACCTTTAATAAGATACAGTTGCCTGGTGAGCAAGATGATTTCGAGATTGACAAAAAAGGGAACTTGCGTTCCTTTGAATCTTACGACAACGATACTACAATTTGGAACCAGTTTGTTCTGGTTACCAAATTCTTGACTAATAATGGAATTGAATCACACAGGCAAAACATCGAACTTTAAAAAGCTTAAAACAACGGCAAAAAGTACTAAAACACTTTTTAGCCAAGCCGTTACAGACATCTATTTTATTTACCAAAGTATTACTAATTACTATTAAATACCTGATTATCAATTTAGTAAAAAGTCCAGTCCCCGCTACTAAGTAAAAAGCCAGCTAATTTTAGCTGGCTTTTTTTTTGAGTCTTTTCTAGAACACTTTTTAAAGAGTAATAAAAGCTGATTGCCCATCAAATCTTTCTTTTCGGTAAAGCTTACAAGTATCTTTGTTGATATTATTTGTAACGATGAGCCGAATCACTACCCTTTATAGCTCATAATTTATTAATAAATGAGCTATATATTTTCATTTAAAGCCCTAAAAATGTAATATTGTGAGCTATAAATATTATAGCTATAGCTCATGCGTTGGAACTGGCAACATAAAAACTGGCCAAACTTTACTTTTACAAAAGAGAGACTAACAGGCTTTGAAAAAGAATTTCTTCATAGAGCAGGTGTGCTTTTTGGTAGTCTGAAACACATTGATGATGAGGATAAGGATGTTTTAAAGGTAAATCTCATTAGCGATGAGGCCTTTAAAACTTCAGAGATAGAAGGTGAAACCCTTAATCGTGATTCTTTGCAGTCATCTATCCGTAAGCACTTCGGACTTAAAACAGATAATAGGAGAATACCCCCGGCCGAACAGGGTATATCGGAAATGATGGTGGATTTATACAAATCTTACGTTACGCATTTAAATCATGATCAACTATTTAGCTGGCATAAGATGCTTACCAATGGACGTAGAGATTTATTGGATATCGGAGCCTACAGAACCCATGATGATCCTATGCAGATAGTCTCTGGAGCTATTGATAATCCAGCAGTACATTTTGAAGCTTCGCCATCTAAAAGGGTAATTTCTGAGATGGAAGCATTCATTGAATGGTTTAATGGAGAAAGCATAGAATTGGATCCTTTAACCAGGGCAGGAATCGCACACTTATACTTTGAAAGTATACACCCTTTTGAAGATGGTAATGGACGTATCGGACGTGCTATCTCAGAGAAAGCATTATCCCAGAGTTTGAAGCGCCCTACGTTAATCGCTATATCACATATAATTGAAAGCAAGAAAAAAGAGTATTATTCAGCCCTACAGACTAATAGCGTTGACCTGGAAATTTCAAAGTGGTTGACTTATTTCTGTGAGGTGGTTCTAAAAGCCCAAGATCATACACAAAGCATGATCGATTTTCTTATCGAAAAAAGTAAATATTACAATCGTTTTGAAGATCATTTGAATCAGCGCCAGTATAAGGTAATCGAACGAATATTTAGAGAAGGTATAAACGGTTTTAAAGGTGGGTTGAGTGCAGACAACTACATCACTATAACAGGTACAACAGCTTCTACTGCTACCAGGGATTTACAGAAAATGGTCGAGATGGGAGCATTCAAAAGGACGGGTGAAAGAAAAGGAACGAGATATTACTTGAATATAAATCATTCAAGTGCTGAAGTTTAACTCCTCTAATTATTTATATAATCATTACAAAAATGATGTAAAATACTGATTATAAGTATTTTAAAAAGCACAGTCTACGCTACTAAGTAAAAAAGACAGCTAATTTTAGCCGGCTTTTTTATTTCAGCCCCTTCTTTTTCTCAATAGCCTGATAATACCGAAAGGTTCTATAGATCATAAAAATGACAATAATCACAAGAACTCCAACGGTGCCTAAACCGAAATAGTAGATCAGAAAGGCAAGTAATCCGGAAACGGAGAAAGCAATTAATGCAGTCATAAACCAACCCAATATGACATTCAATACTCCTGCAACACGGTAAGCAGCACTTTCTCTTCCCCATGCCCTATCAGCAAGGGCTGCGCCCATAGCGACCATAAAAGATACGTAGGTAGTTGAAAGCGGTAATTTCAAGGAGGTAGCTAATGAAATCAGCATGCTGGCTACGGTAAGATTTACGGAAGCGCGAACCAAGTCAAAGGCAGGCTTATTCTTTTCATCTATTTTATCCAGATTTTTGAAATTATGTTCAATCCTTTCTAAAAGCCCATTGGGAACGACCTTTACCGTTGCAGCACCAACTGAAACAGCTCCTTTCACAATAGTCCTTGATACAATATTGGCGGAGAACCGTTCTTCACCATCTTCCTGACGGCTTAAATCTACTTGAGTCTCAGTGACCTTACGGGCTTTTTTAGAAAACCAAAGCGTTAGCACCATGATAAACCCCGCTATCAATAGTAGGTAAGTTGGCGTTTGTACGGGTTTGTTTAATGAATCCATTAAATACTCTTCGGCTTCCTGACCTGAAGCTGACCAGGCCTGAAATGATTCCATACCAGCAATAGGTACGCCGATAAAATTGACCAGATCATTCCCTGCAAAAGCCATGGCTAGTGCGAAAGTACCGAATAGTACTACGATCCTTAAAATATTGAATTGAAGAAAAGAATGAATAACCTGAAGAGTGACGCTCCATACTATAAAAGAGGTAATATAAACGGTTAGTGCATGTTCCTGAAACCAGACAGCCTGCTCTTCAGAAATAAAAGAAGCTCCCTTAGCACCCTTTACCAGTAGAAAATAGGTTAGCGCTGCCAAGGCGAAACCAGACCATATAGCACCAACATATTTGAGTCGCTTATAATATTCAAATGAGAAAATTATTCTGGATAAATATTGAACAATCATCCCGACTGTGAAGGCAACGCCTACCGAAAGGAATATTCCGGAAATGATCGCTAAGGCACTATCGGTATTTATATACTGGGCTAGTTTATCGAGGGTATCTCCATTTCCGATTACTTTCATAGAAGCGACAACTGTGGCTGCCCCTAGAATTTCAAATACGATTGAAACGGTGGTTGAAGTAGGTAATCCAAAAGTATTAAATGTATCGAGCAGAATAATATCGGTGATCATGACTGCCAGAAAAATGATCATGACTTCGGTAAACAGGAATTGATCTGGAAAAAAAATACCCTTTCGGGCAACTTCCATGATTCCGGATGAAAAGGTAGCTCCAATGAAAATGCCCAAACTGGCAATGATCATAATGACCTTTCTGGAAGCTACTTTAGAACCAATGGCAGAGTTGAGAAAATTAACGGCGTCATTACTGACTCCTACCACGAGGTCAGTTATTGCGAGGGCGAAAAGGACAACTACAAGGATTAAATAAACGTCCTGCACTTAAATTTTCTTTCGGATGAAAAAATAAGCAATAGACTATATATTTCCGAAGAATGCTTGTTAACGTTTTTGAATTAATTCAAATTCAGGTTTTCGATTCCCGCAGCCCAATACAATTCTGCTTTTGATTTTTCAAGCGTTGTTCGCGTTTTAAGGAATTTCGAATAAGATTCAATGTACTTTTCCTGCTGGGCATTGATTTTGAAAAGATCACTTTCCCCATTTCTAAGGTTCAGAAACTCAGCTTCTACCAATCTTCTGTAACCCTCGGCCATTTGTTGTTGCTGATCTAAAATTACTGCCGAATTGATGATTCGGGCATAATTACCGTTGACTTCAGTAAGAATTTGTTGTCTTCTATAATTTCTTTCGAAAACGGTTTCCGTTGATTTCAGCTCATTTTTCTGAATTTTTGCACGTTCCTTTCGTAAGAAAAGAGGATATGAAAAATTCAGTCCAAATTTAAAATTGTCTTCAAAGGTTAATCCATCGGTTTCTCCCTGCGTAGTTATAGGTTGATCTATAATTGAATAATCAAAGTTCACCTCCGGTTTTAGGTATTCTTTAAACAGCCTGTTTTCAATTTGAAGCTGGTCTAGCTTGAAGTCTAGCTTACGAAGCTCTGGATGATTTGACTCAGCTGCCTTAAGCAAGTTTACAAGCTCTTCTTCCGTTAGCGTATTAGCAAAATCAGGAATAGGAGGTGGAGCCGTGCCTTCCCTCAAATCGAGTGGTAATCCCCCCTGCCCCCATAAGTGATTCGACAATATGAACGATGATCTTAAATAGTCAATTCTGGCCTGCTGAGTATCACTTATTCTTCCTTGCAAAGTTATTTTTGCTTGAACGGTATCAATAACGGATGCTTCTCCCAGTTCGTAATTTAATTTTACTCGATCGAATATATCTTGAGCAATAATTACCGAACGGTTAAACAACCTAAAGTTATAATAGCTGAAGTACCAGTTCCAATAGTCTTTAACAGCTGTAAGTAAGATTTTATTAATTTCTTTTATCCTTTCAGCTTCAGCCATATCTGAAAATATTTGCGCTTTTCTGAAAGCTGCTCTTCGCTCGTCGATCAATAATCCTGCACCTAAGTCAAAAGAAAGCCCAAAACTGAGTTGTTCATTATCATCATCATCTGGTATTGAACGCTCATCATTTAGAAATCTACCATCTTGATCTCCCAAATTTCTATCGAAGGTTACTTTGGCATCTATTGGAAGCCAGGTTGGAATTTCCAAAGTCGTATTCAGGATATTATAGTAGCGCGTATCTTTAAATTCTTTCAGGTCCCAGTTAGCCTTTAGTTTTGGGTCAAATCCACCTCTGGCCAATCGTATCTCTTGTCGTGCTTGTTCTGAGAGTAAATCGGCTTGTTGAACGATCGGATGGAAAGCCAGAACCATCTTGTAAAAATCATTAAAGCTCAGTGTTTCCGTAGTATCGGAGAGCACGAACAAAGAATCCATCCCAAAATCAGAAGAGGATTGCCCTTTAACAGCTTCAAAATGTATGAAGCCTAATAAAAAAATTAAAAAAGCTTTCCTCATTTTCCTTTCGCAATAACCTCTTTTTCTCCAAAAGGCTCTTCATAAATACTAGGAGGGAAGCCATTAAGTTGTCGCCATATTTCATACCAAACAGGAACGTTGTCAAGCATTACCCAACCTTTGGTTCCCGATCCAACACGTAACTGGTTTGGCCAAGGTTCGTCATTAGGGTCTGGCGTGATCAATATTCTGAACTTGCCATTTTTCTTGCTGTTAACCCGGTCAATAACTCTTACAATACCTCCGAAAGTACCAACAGATACGCTAGGCCACCCCGAAAACTGAAGTGCTGGCCAACCATCGAATTGTATCCTTACTTCACGACCTTTTGAAATTAATGGAACGTCCATCGCTTTCACGTACATTTCAACAGCAATATCTTTATTCGACGGCATAATGGTCACCAGGCCTTCTCCTTCTTTCACAGTTTCGCCGATACCCGCAAGAGTGGCCTGTACTATGTATCCATTCTGAGGAGCAATAACCTGATAATTATCGGTTCTAATAGTCACGTTCGCATATTTATTTCTCATTTTCGAGATTTCTGCTTCAGCTTCAAAAAGAGATGATAAGGTGGTATTCAGGTCAGATTCAGCTTTATTGATCTTATCAGCATAATCGGCTTCAACACCTGTTATTCCAACACGCGAGTTAATTACTTCAGCCTGACTTTCAAGGAATTTGTTTTCAGCAGAGATTTGTTTCATTCTCGATTCCTGAAATTTCGATTCGATATCCTGATACTTCGTTAACGCAATATTACCAGCTTCAAAAAGCTCTTTATTTCGCTCAAACTGACTTGTAAAGTTTAGATACCTAATCTTTTCAGCTTCGAAGTCGATACTATCACTGATCAACTTGAATTTTGATTGTAACAGCTTGTTTTTGGCTTGTTGTAACTTTACTCTTCGTCCTTCTTGTAAAGCATTGATACGAGCTCTGAGTGCTTTGACTTTGTTTTCTTTACTTTCAATACTACCTTCTTTGGCATCAATCTGTTCCTGCAAACGCTCAAGTAACATAGGATCAAAATAGTCGTCTTTAACCTCACTAAGCGTTAAAATAGTATCACCTCTTTGAACGTATTGTCCTTCACGCACCCTCCACGAAGATATCCTGCCAGGAATTGCAGTTTCTATTGACTGAGGCCTATTCGCAGGGTTAAAAGCGGTCACCAGGCCTTCGCCACGAATGTTTTGCTGCCAGGGAATAAAAAGTACTATAAAAAAAACTCCAAAAAACCCCATCATCCATTTTGCAAATACTTTACCGGCACTTGGTGTTTTTAATGTTTTTAGCGTATTGAGTTTACTATCGTCAATATGCTTATCAATTCTATATGAGCTTAGATTCAGCATGATTACTCAATAGTTTTAGTTGTAATTAAATCATTTAGTTCGGTGGTCTTTATAAGATCTTCGAATGTTCCCTGAGAACTTATAGTACCATCTCTTAATACGATAATTCGATCACATGCGGCCATTACAAATGGGTCATTTGATACGGCTAGAAGCGTCCACTTGTTTTCTGGTTTAGTGATCATTGATACTAAGTCTAGCTTATCTGACTTTGAAAAATTGTCGAAAAAGTCGTTCAATATCAGCAGATTAGGTCTCTTTGCAAGACACCTGACTAATATTAATTTATTCACAAAAGAGGTCGAAAAGTTTTTACCACCTCCGACTATTTGAGTATTCAGACCATTTTCCAGCTTATTGATATCATCGTTCATTTTAACTTTATCAATGGCCCAAACTGCATTTTCAGGACTTGAAGAAGGTTTACCAACCAAAATGTTTTCTAAAATAGAACCATCGAATAAGTCTTCCTGCGAAACATTTTTTCCAATTTTGTCTCTAAGATTGACCAGGTCAAGATCTTTAATAGAAAGGCCGTTATAGGTAATTATACCTTCAAAATTTTGGTGTAATGCAGAAAGAGTGGAAGTTAGGGTTGTCTTACCGGCATCTCCTGGCCCACAGATACATATTTTTTCCCCACTATTGATATGAAGATCAATATCATGAATGGCTGGTTTACTTTTGCCAGGATACTTATAGCTCAGCTTCTTAACATTAATTTCGAAACCCTTATTCATCATCTTAGGGAAATCAATACCTCCCGATTTTTCCAGCGGTAAATCTGTAACCTGAGCAATTTTGTCAACTGCTGTAAGAAGATCGTAAATGACATCCATATACATGATTATTTTTTCAACTGAACCCAAAGTCAGAATGATAATCACCTCAGAAGCAACAAATTGGCCAAGAGTAATTTCTCTATTTACAACTAAATTGGTACCAATAATTAGTAAACCACCGGTTACAGCAGCCTTAAAAATTAAGATCCATGAATATTGACTTATGAGAATATTGAAATGTTGCTTCCTGTTTTTCAGATAGTTATTAATATTCTGATCTGCCTTTTTTACAGGAAGCTCAGAGTTCCCAGATAGCTTGAATGAATTGATCGTTCTGGCGAGTTCTTCCAACCAAAACGCAACCTTGTATTTGTACTTCGATTCAATAATGGAAGAGTCTAAACCTTTTGGTCCGGTGAAATAGAAAATCAGAAATAATGTTCCTACTAAGAAAATACCGAAGAATACGAAAAATGGATGGTAAAATGATAGCAGTAAAAGACCGAATAAGATCTGTATTATACCCGCAGAGAGATCTATCAAAAGTTTAGGCAAGCCTTTCTGAATCGTTAGAATATCAAAGAAGCGATTCATTAATTCAGGAGCATGAATTTGTTGAAGAGCTTCTATTTTTATTCTAGGAACCCTGAATGCAAATTCAAAAGCGGCTTTGGTAAAAACCCTCCGTTGTAGATACTCTACTAGAGTTATCTGGGTGATTTGAAGAGCTCCTGTAATCACGACCCCAACGATGACCAAGGCTATTAAGACGTAAATACTACTGAAAAAAACTCCTCCTGAAACGAGTTCTACTGTAGCTTGGATTCCAAGAGGTAGCGTTAAACTAACCACACCAATGACTACAGCATAGATATATATGTAAAGGATATCTTTCTTTTCCTCGGAAAGTAATCTGTAAAGTCTTTGAAGTGGGCTAAATTTTTTACTCACTTCTCCATTCTCTGGATCGGAGCTTACCAGGCTCTTATAGGAGAATACACCCATAAATATAACTTCGCCCAGCTCCGAAGTGACTAGCTCGTTAGCATCTTTCGTATCGAAGAACTCCTCTTTTACTTCATCATTTCTACTCTCAATGATCTTAAAGTGGCGCTTCTTATCCTTATAAATTATGGCTGGGACGAGACCGTCTTCTTTAGTCTTTCGGAATACGACAATTGGAATTTCAACGTCCAGTAGAAAGTTCTGGAACTTTCCATAATCCAGATTATTATCAAGAAAAATGACCCTTACCTTATTTCCAGCTTCAATAAGGTCACGCTTAAACTCAAGTGCCTCATCACTATCATATTTCCTAGTGGTAATATCAATATCGTTCAGGTCATAGCTATTATAATCCTGGTCTAGAAGTCGGGCGCACTCACGAATAATGTTTAGAAGATCTCTATTACTCATTTTCTATTACTCTAATTTTTTCAAATGAGTTCTAAGGACGAATAGTCTGAAATACAGTTGATTGAATAAACTCATAGATCTGACCATTCGGGTCAGGATCTTTGGAGTTTATGTCTGATAGGCTGGGAAGATGCTGGCAGAAAAACAATTGCTGGTGTGCAGCTTCCAATACTGTACTACTTAAGGAATGCGAATAAGAATAATTCGGGTTCAACTCTTTTATGAAACCTGCAATTCTTTTACACAAAGCTTTATATCCTCTGAAAAGCCCATCCTTATTAATGTCATCAACCTGTTTGTTAAGATACGTTTTATCGGATTCTGCAACTACTATTCGGTAAAGTGCAGCTTCATCTATATCCGGGAATAATGGATCAGCCTCTTTCCTTGAACAGATCGTTTTCAGAGCGATTTTAAGTTTTTCTTTTGGGTCGAATACGTTTTGAATACTGTAATCGATTCTATACTCCATCCAGTTCCAATACCACGCGATCAGGTAGATCAAAAGTCTATGTTTATTTTCAAAATATCGATATATTGAGGCTTCGGTTGAATCAATCTCTTTCGCCAGTTTTTTGAATGTAAACTGTTCGAAACCTAATTCATCCAACATTTTAATGCTGCTCCTAATAATTTTCTGCCCTAAGTCTGTTGTTTGAGGGTCTTTAGAATAGTATTTATCGCTCAGTACTAGTTGTATAGTTGACATAACAAATTCAAGAGTTCACCTGATATTTAGAATAGTATTGCTATCAAAACGGAAAGTTAATAAATAGGTTCGAATATGGTATATTTTTATTGATCCGATTGTATTAAATAATCATTTTGTCGCCTGTTGACTTGTAAGCTGGTTAAAATGTATGCCAGTTTCTTTTAGTTTTGTGGCCATGAGTGATAGCAAAAAATTCGGTTTTGAAACCAGAATGCTCCATGCTGGGCATATACCTGATCCGCATACAGGAGCAAGGTCAGTTCCTATTTATCAAAGTGCAGGTTTTGTATTCGATAGCCCCGACTATGCGGCCTCTTTGTTCGAGCTGAAACAATACGGTAATATTTATGGCAGGATCATGAATCCCACCGTAGCTGTTTTTGAGGAAAGGATCGCTTCACTGGAAAATGGAACCGGAGCAGTAGCTACTTCTAGTGGAATGTCTGCACAATTAATTACGATAATGACTTTGTGTCAGCCGGGTGATGAGGTTGTTGCTTCGGCGCATTTGTATGGAGGTACTTATACTCAATTCGAACACACGTTTAAAAAGCTCTCCATAAAAGTTCACTTTGTTGACCCTTCAGACTTAGAAAGCTGGGAAGCTGCTATCAATTCGAAAACGAGGGCTTTGTACGGAGAAACCATAGGAAACCCTCAAGGAACTATTTTTGATTTTGAAGGTGTATCGAGCCTGGCAAAATCTAATGGTATCCCTCTAATTATAGATAATACGTTAGCTTCTCCTTATTTGTGTAATCCGCTCGATTTAGGAGCTGATATCGTTATTCATTCAGCGACCAAATTTATTAATGGGCATGGAAGTACCATTGCCGGTGTTGTGGTAGAATCGGGAAAGTTTGATTACTCCAATTTTCCTACCATAGCCGATCCTTCAGACGCTTATCATGGCCTAAAATTTTACGAGACGTTTGGGCACTATGGCTTTTTAATGAAAGCCCGTGCTGAATCATTAAGAGATACAGGAGCAGCCCTTTCACCATTTGATGCATTTCTACTGGTGCAAGGTCTTGAAAGCCTTTCGGTAAGAATGGACAGACACGTTCAAAATGCGTTGGAAATTACCAAATGGCTGAAAGATCACCCAAGTGTTTCTTGGGTTAATTATGCTGGACTTCCTGACCACCCGCATCACGATCGAGCAAAAAAATATTTACCAAAAGGAGCAGGTTCAGTCTTTGCTTTTGGAATAAAGCCTGTTTCTGGAATGACTCCAAAGGAAACAGGAAAGCGATTTTTACAAGAATTAGAGCTTTTTAGCCATGTAGCGAATTTAGGAGATGTGAAAAGCCTTGTGCTTCACCCGGCTTCTACAACTCACCAGCAGCTTTCGGATGAAGAATTGGAGGGAGCGGGAATTTCTGCGGACTTAATACGATTATCAATAGGATTAGAAACTTTAGAAGATTTAAAATGGGACTTGGAACAAGCCTTTCATGCGATATCTCAATGAACACTCAGCTAAACGCTGAAGAGAGAAGACTGTATCAAAATTCAAGAGTAATCAGGGAGGTTCTTGGTTCCTCCAGAAATATTGCCATTGTTGGTTTATCCGATAAACCTCAGAGAGCCAGTAATTTCGTAGGCTCTTACCTTCAGCAGGAGGGTTATAAGATTATTCCGGTTAACCCAATGAAGGAAGAGATTTTAGGCCAGAAGTGTTACCCGGATCTAAAAAGTATTCCTGATCGCGTAGATGTGGTTGATATTTTTAGAAGGCCGGATGAGTGCATTAATATTGTTGAAGAGGCTATTGAAATAGGAGCTAAGGTCGTTTGGATGCAATTGACTATAGCAAATAGGGATGCAGCAGAGCTTGCCAGAAAAAATGGCCTTGAGGTAATTATGGATAAATGCATCAAGATGGAGCACGGTCGGTATAATGGTAACTTACATTGGGTTGGGATGAATACAGAAATAATAACAGCAAGGAAGGTGAGTCGTTTTTTCTAATTGGCTTTCCTAATTCTGCACATTGTTGTAGCTTTCTACTCAACCTAAATAAACATTTATGAAAAATTTACTATTCATTTTAATGATTCTGAGCATATTGTTTTCGTGCTCCCAATCTAAAAAAGGAGGCGAAGCTGAAGCTGATACTGAGACCGAAGAAGTCGTAGAATCTACTCCTGAAGAATCAACTGAAGTTACTGAGAGTGAGGCTGAACTTGCTTTGGATGGTTATGATGTTGTGACCTATTTTAGCGAGGGCCCTGCCAAAGGTAATGCTGAGTTCTCTTCAGTTTACGATAATAAAACTTACTATTTTGTTAGTGCTGATAATATGGCAGCTTTCGAAGCAGAGCCTGGAAAATTTGCTCCTCAATACGGAGGATGGTGTGCTTATGGAATGTCGCAAGGAGGAAAATTTCCTTCTGATCCGGAGACTTATAAAATTGTAGAAGATAAACTATTGGTTTTCTACAACGACGGAGAAAAGAACACGAAATTAAATTGGGAAGAAGGGGATGAGCCTGAGTTGGTTGTGAGTGCTAACGATAATTGGGTGGAACTTTCTGGCGAGTAGCCTGATAGATTTGATTTAAATAAGAAAGGCTTGTTGCATGCAACAAGCCTTTCTTATTTAAACAGCTTAGAGCAGTTTACTTACTCCAAAGTAACTTTTCTTTCAACACGATTGAAAGGACCTTCTATGAAATTCCCTTCAGCATCAATTAACTCTAGCTTCACAGTTACCTCTCCTTTTTCTAATCCCTCAATATAAAATGGTGCCCACTCATCAATTATAAACTCCTCACCATTGATGTTTGCTTTCACTTTATCACCATTTGGTGAAAGTGTAGTATTTAAAAGAAAGAAATCAAGCATTAACTTTTCTGTATCAGCTCCGGAGTAGGTCCCTTTAGGACGGCTGTAGAAAAGATGTTTAGCAGAAAAATCAGCATCGAGAGTTTCAGTAGGTTCTCCAACTCGTATTTTATCGACAAAGTAAGAATTTGAATTTTTCACACTTTCATGATAAGATCTTGAAAGAAATGCTAAAACCACATATTCTCCTTCATCCATTTCTTTAGAGAATTCGGGCTCATAATGAGCTGAATAAGGCCCATTATTAACGATTAAGTGAATATGCTGACCCTTGCCTGAATTGGCAATCCCTCTAGTGGCTGCATCTTCAGTTTGCGCTCCTAATTCATAGCTTTCAACATCAAAACCGAACTGGACTTCATGTTTACCAGAATCACCTCTTACCATAATTTTATAGAATTCTAGTGATGCATCTGAAAACTCAGGCGATGCCGGAGCTTTCGTTAATGTTATTCCTGATGATTCTTCGCTTTTCTTTGAAGAGCCACAACTAAATAGTATAACTGATAATAGGATCAATAAATAATTTTTGAGATTCATTTTAATCGACTTTGATTTATTGATAAAAGTTAAAACTTAATAAGATGTTTTTAAAGCATGCCAAGAAATAGCTTTCAATTGCAACTATTCCTTATAACTATTTCAAGAAAGTATTAACCTATTCGAATCAGAAATCATTTAGAGTATCATTTCTTTACATTAATCTGGTCAGAAAATACTAATCCGAGATTACAGCGTTCATGAAAGGAATCTTCAGAAGTAATTGTAATTGATTAATTTTGTATCTAATGATTTTTCTGCGACTCGCCATTCTTATTCTCTTCTTTTCTTTAGGTACAACTGGCTTGATAGCACAAAATTCAAAGGAATCCGGGACGAACTCCAGAGAATATACCAGAACTTTTGACCCGGAGTCTGAAAAATCAACTGTGAAATCAGGAAAAGCTCAAAAGAAGTATAAAAAGGTGCTTGAGGAGAAATATGGAAGATTAGAGAAAGAGTACGTTCAGAGGATGCGTAAGGTCAGAAAACAAAAGAAGAAGGAAGCAAGGCTTTCAGAAAAACCACAATACTCAGATCCTCTATACTTCGGTCATAAAAAGAAGCCTAAGATAAGACCCGTTGGAAAGCGGAAGTTTTGTAAAGAATGCCATATCGTTCATTAGCAGAATGATTTAAATTAGCTCTATGAACAATATCCATCGATTCATAGAGCATACTAATCTAAAACCCACTATTGTTGCCAAAGATGTAGATCAGATTGTTTCTGAGGCCAAAGATTTTTCTTTTTTAGGAATTTGCGTCCCACCATTTTGGGTAAAAAAAGCGAGCCGGGAGATAGGCGATGCCGATATTCAATTAGTTACAGTCATTGGATTTCCGCTAGGATATCAGATGGCTGAAACAAAAGTTGCAGAAATAGAAATGGCTATTAAGACTGGTGTTGATGAGTTAGATGTAGTCATGAATATTTCTTCTTTTAAAACAGGATTACCGTGGACTAAGATTGAGATCGCTAAGTTTTCTAAAATGGCACATGATTATGGAAAGCTAATTAAAGTGATCATTGAAACAGCATATCTCACAGAAGGAGAGATCTTGAAAGCAGCAAAGTTATGTGCAGATGCTGGGGTAGATTTCGTAAAAACTTCGACCGGATTTGCTGGTAAAGGTGCTCAGCCGGAGCATATTAAATTACTTCGGGAGAATTTACCCTCCAACGTAGGAATAAAAGCCTCAGGAGGCATCAAGACTTTTAACGAGGCAAAAAGTATGATCGAAGCAGGAGCAGACCGCATCGGAACATCTTCAGGAATCGAAATAGTACAAGAGAATGAGAACAGTTGAAATTGAGGTTTCGGGTAAGGTTCAGGGAGTATTCTTTCGAGCAAGCGTACTTGATATAGCGAAAAAACTAAAATTGACTGGATGGGTTTAAAATACATCGAATGATAAAGTGCTTATCCAATGTAGTGGTGTTAAGGATGCAGTAGATCAGTTAATAGATTTTTGTAAAGCGGGCCCTGAACAGGCTCAAGTAACGGGACTTCGTGCAAGAATGATAGAAGATCAGTCCTTTGGAGATTTTGAGATTGAAAGATGATCAGGCAGTTTTTCTTAAAATTATGCCCTTGTGTTTGTAGATCTTCAAATCGAAATGATCGTCAATAAATACTTTGGCCCTGTTAATCGCTAACTCCGATTTTCTACCTTCAGGGTAAAAAACCGTAGCTTCCAGAACGGCCTTCAGAAAAGCTGGTTTAAGGCAAAACTCTTTCACCCAACTTTTATAAGATTTTTTCCAATCGTCCGAATACTTTTCAAAATGAGAAGTTCCGTCGAATAACATCTCAAGTTGATTTTGACCGAATTTGAACCTATAGATTCCAGCCAGGCAATCGTAAATGTAATCTAGATTAGAAATTGCAGGTGATTCACACTCAATAATTTGTTGAATGGTATCATCCACAATACCCAAGGGGTTATGCAAATCGTAATAATACCTCCTTGCTTTCTTAAAAGTGTAGTGAAGCAAGAAAACTTTATGTACCGATTGAGCCTCCTTTAGAATATAATTTTTATCGTACTTGAAAAATCGATGCGACATTTTTGTAAAGATAATAAGTCTGAAAAGAGCTTCCAATTGCCATCTGCTTTACAAACCATAAAAGTTTAAAGCTACTATTTGGGCAAAGAGAGAGGAATTCTTTATCCTTGTAATTCAAATGAAACTTTTAGCAACATACATTCCGAGTTCAATAAGGTGCAGGAGGCCCCTCCTGGGGTTATAGTTGTTTGTGCAGCCTATGGGGCTGTCTGTTTTCCATCGTATTAGTTTCATTATTCAAAAAATTTCTAAAAAATGAGTATTTCGGTATTAGAGGCCGGAAGTCAGCATTTTAAATATGCTGAATCAATTTGTCTCCTGATAGAAACAGAAGCCAAGAAAAGAGGTACTGGTATAGCGAAAAGGGAACCCAGCTACATTAAGGGAAAAATGATAGAAGGAAAAGCTATCATAGCCCTTAATGGATCGAAACTGGCAGGTTTTTGTTATATCGAAGCATGGGATGAAAAAAAATATCTGGCGAATAGTGGATTGATCGTTCATCCTGACTTCCGAGGATCTGGACTTGCCAAGGCGATTAAGAAAAAGGCCTTTGAGCTTTCAAGAAAGCAGTTTCCTGAAGCTAAGCTGTTCGGAATTACCACAAGCCTCGCGGTTATGAAGATAAATTCTGAGCTTGGCTACAAGCCCGTTACATTTTCTGAACTCACTAAAGACGAGTCTTTTTGGAAAGGTTGCCAAAGTTGTCCAAATTTTGACATCCTCACGAGGAATAATAAATCGAATTGTCTTTGTACAGGAATGCTTTTTGACCCAGAGAAAGAAAAATCGGTAAAGGGGAGTAAAAAAAAAGTCCTTTTGGAAAAGTACCATCGTTGGGTACGTTTAAAGCAGGCTTCTTTTTTAAAAAATCTAAAAAAGAGAAAATAAAGTAATGGATAATAAGGATAAGGTAGTATTAGCATTTAGTGGTGGTCTTGATACCACTTATTGCGCCATTCATCTGGCTAAAGAAAGAAACCTTGAAGTGCTCACGGCTATAGTTAATACAGGCGGGTTTAGCGCTAAAGAACTTAGGGAAATCGGAGACCGGGCCATAGAATTAGGAATTAAAAACCATAAAACCATTGACGAAACGAATAATTTTTACTGGAGATGCCTCCGGTTTTTGGTTTACGGAAATGTACTGAAGAATAGTACTTATCCGCTTTCTGTTAGTGCAGAGCGTGTATTTCAGGCCATGGCCATCGTCAACTATGCTAAACAAGTAGGAGCTAAATACATTGCCCATGGAAGTACGGGAGCAGGAAATGATCAGGTACGATTCGACCTCCTCTTTCAAATTATTGCTCCCGAAATGGAGATCATTACCCCAATTCGTGAGCAACGTTTGTCAAGACAGGCTGAAGTTGAATACCTGAAGGCGAATGGCATTGATATGAATTGGGAGAAGGCCAAATATTCGATTAATAAAGGATTATGGGGAACTTCCGTTGGAGGTGAAGAAACCTTGACATCCGATAAGCATTTGCCGGAAGAAGCTTATCCAAGCCAGTTGATCAAAGATCAGTCTAAAGAAATTACACTTCATTTTGAAGAAGGGGAATTAATAGGTTTAGATGATCAGGAATTGGATAGTCCGGTTGAAGTTATTCAAGCTTTAGCAGACCTTTCAGCCCAATTTGCTATCGGAAGAGATATTCACGTGGGAGATACCATTATTGGTATAAAAGGACGAGTTGGTTTTGAAGCTCCTGCTCCACTCATCATTATTAAAGCCCACCATCTGCTCGAAAAGCATATTTTAACCAAATGGCAGCTCCATTGGAAAGAGCAACTGGCAAACTGGTATGGAATGCTTTTACACGAAGGCCAATATCTTGATCCGGTGATGAGGAATATTGAAGTATTTCTGGAAAACACTCAATCGAATGTCACGGGTGAAGTTTATGTGAAGTTGCACCCTTATCGTTTCGAAATACTGGGCATTAAATCAGAATTTGATCTTATGAGTTCAGAAGCGGGCCAGTACGGAGAAATGAACAACTCGTGGAGTGGCGAAGATGTAAAAGGATTTACTAAGATCCTGGCCAACCAAAGTAAGATATTTAAGCAGACCAATGAAAAAGATTAAGGTTGGAGTTATAGGAGCAGCAGGATATACGGGTGGAGAACTGCTAAGGGTTCTGATTCATCATCCGGCTGTTGAAATTGAATTTATTAAAAGCGAAAGTAATTCAGGAAAACCTGTTATAGATATCCATGCAGATCTTATCGGAGAAACGGATTTATCGTTTTCGGCTGATCATCGATACAATATTGATGTATTGTTCTTATGTTCAGGCCATGGGCAGTCAAAGCAATTTTTAGAGCAAAACTCTATTCCTGATGGCGTAAAGGTTATCGATTTAAGCCATGATTTTCGGCCAAGAGGAAATGATCTGGGATTTATTTATGGACTACCGGAGATTAATAAGGAGCAAATAAAACAAGCTCAAAGAATTGCGAATCCAGGCTGCTTTGCAACTTGTTTACAATTGGGACTACTGCCTCTCGCTTCAAAACAGCTTCTTAAAGAAGTACATATTCATGCGATCACAGGGTCAACCGGTGCAGGTCAAAGACCTACTGAGTTCACTCATTTTAGCTGGAGAAATAATAATATTTCAGTCTACAAAGCTTTTCAACATCAACATCTGAATGAGATAACGGAAAGCGTCCAGAGCCTTCAAAATGATTTCGAGCAGCCTATAAACTTCATTCCGGTTAGAGGAGATTTTACACGAGGCATCTTCGCTTCCATGTACCTCAATTTTGAGGGAACGCTTGAAGAAGCCACTTCGATTTATGAGTCCTTTTATTCGGGTTCTCCATTTGTCTTTGTGAGCAAAACCAACCCATCATTAAAACAGGTAGTTAATACAAATAAGGGTATCGTATACCTTGAAAAACAAGGAGAAAAGCTCCTGATCATTTCTATGATTGATAATTTATTGAAGGGGGCATCCGGGCAGGCTGTTCAAAATATGAATTTGATGTTTGGACTAGAAGAGGGTTTAGGATTAAAACTTAAAGCGTCAACATTTTAATATGGGTACTTATCAGAAAGCCACCATTATTGGGGCAGGAAATCTTGGCCTGGCCATTGCAAAAGGACTGGTCAAAGCCAACAAATTTGAAGCAAGTCAAATTACATTAACAAGGCGCTCAACGGCTAGTATTGATTACTTATCTAAAGATGGATTTGCGTTAAGCACTAATAATTCGAAAGCTGTTGCTGAGAGTGACATTATCTTTTTGTGCGTTCAGCCCAAGCAAATCGAAGGAGTGATTAATGAGATCAGAGAAGCTCTAAATTCAGAAAAGACCGTAGTTTCAGTAGCAACGGGTGTAAAAACGCCTGAGTTGACCAAACTCCTGTCTAAAGAGGTGACCGTAATTCGGGCTATGCCGAATACGGCAATAGCGGTAAATCAATCCATGACGTGCATTTGCGGAGCAGATGGGACTTCTGAAAACCACCTGGAGGAGGTCAAAAACCTATTTGATTCCGTTGGAAAAACCTTGGTGATCAATGAAGAGCTTATGCAAGCTGCTACTGTTTTGGGAGCTAGTGGGATCGCTTTCTTTTTAAGATACATCAGGGCCGCGACGCAAGGAGGAATTCAAATGGGGTTCGATTCCGATGAGGCTAATTTTATTGCTGTTCAGACGGCTATTGGTGCCAGTTCTCTGATTCAGGCTTTTGAAAATCACCCTGAGTCAGAAATAGATAGGGTAACTACACCGAGGGGATGTACCATCGAAGGATTAAATGAAATGGAGCATCAAGGTTTGAGTTCGGCGGTCATCAAAGGAATTATGGCCTCGTTCCATAAGATCAATGACATAAGATAATTAGCAATAGTTAAGCGGCTTTGAAAAAGTTCAATGAATCTAGATTTTATCGAATACCATGGTCTTACTTCTTAGCGAGTCTAAAATCTTTTTTCTAAATACTAAATACTATTCGTGAAACATTTTTTTTCGGTCAACAATGTCCCTGATGTTAATGCCCTAGTCAAACGAGCATTTGAGTTAAAAAAAGAACCTCTTAAATACAATCACTTAGGTAAAGGGAAATCGATCTTACTCATTTTTTTGAACCCAAGCTTAAGGACTAGACTAAGTACGCAAAAGGCAGCTTTCAATTTGGGGCTCAACGTCTCTATCATGGATATTGGGAAAGAAGGCTGGAAGTTAGAGTTTGAAGACGGAGTAGTTATGGACTCCGATAAGGCAGAACATATTAAAGATGCAGCTCGTGTTATGGGCAACTATTTTGATATAGTTGGTATTCGATCCTTTGCAGAATTAAAAGATAGCGAACTGGATTACGCTGAAAAGACGATTAATCAATTTATAGAGTATTCGGGGGTTCCAGTAGTCAATATGGAATCGGCAACTTTACATCCTCTTCAATCACTAACCGATTGCATAACTATCGAGGAATTTAAAACTAAGGAAAGACCTAAGGTTGTCCTGAGTTGGGCTCCACACCCAAAAGCCCTTCCACAAGCCGTGGCAAATTCTTTCGTGCAATGGATGACTTCTTCAGATTTTGATTTGACAATCACCCATCCTGAAGGATATGAACTTGATGAAAGGTTTACTCAGGGAGTCAAAATTGAGTACAATCAGGAAAAGGCTTTTGATAATGCAGATTTTATTTATGCAAAGAATTGGTCTTCATTTAATGATTATGGACAGATTTTAAGTCAGAATCCAGCCTGGATGATTGACGCTAAAAAGATGCAATTGACAGATAACGCAAGGTTCATGCATTGCCTTCCCATCCGGAGAAATGTGATTGCCAGCGATGAAGTTCTGGATTCTGAGAATTCTATAATTATTCAGCAGGCAGCCAATCGTGAATATGCTGCTCAAGCAGTTCTTAAGACCATTTTGGATAGTATGTAATGAAAAAGCTAACTATCGTAAAAGTCGGAGGGGCCGTTTTAGAGGATGAAGAGAAGAGAAAAGACTTTCTGTCAGCGTTTTCAAAACTTAAGGGCCATAAAATTTTGGTACATGGAGGAGGCCGTTTAGCAGATCATTATTTGAACAAACTTGATATTGAGCTTAAAAAGATTGATGGTAGACGTATAACGGATCAGGAGACACTGGATGTTGTTACCATGGTTTATGCAGGATTGGTAAATAAAAAGGTGGTTGCTGAATTACAATCAAATAATCAAAATGCCTTGGGGTTAACGGGAGCTGATTTGGGACTTATAAGATCACTAAAACGTTCTAATGTTCCAGTTGATTATGGCTTTGTAGGAGATGTAGAAAGCGTAGATAATTATAAAATAGCTCAATTACTGGAGCAGGAAACCATTCCTGTTTTTGCACCACTGACTTTTTCCAAAGAAGGGCAATTGCTGAATACGAATGCTGATACAATCGCTTCCGAACTTGCTAAATCATTTATAAACTCTTTTGAAGTTCAGTTGATATTTTGCTTTGAATTAAGTGGTGTTTTGGATGAGCATGAGCAATTGATCTCCGAGATAACTTTATCTCAATTTTCAGATTTAAAAAGAAAAGAAATTGTGAAAGGTGGTATGATCCCTAAACTGGATAATGCTTTTTCAGTAATTCAAAAAGGAGTTAAAGAAGTAAGGATATGCAACTATAGTTCTTTGGCTGAAAAATCAGGAACTAAATTAAGTTTATAATGGCAGTCAATCTTGATGTAATTACCGCTAAAGCCGAGCATCTTCTGAAAAGGTTGATATCAATTCCTTCACTCAGCAGAGAGGAAGATTTTACGGCTGATTTGTTATTCGACCATTTAAAAGAGAACGGAAATGAGCCTAAGAGATTAAAAAACAACGTCTATGCTTTTTCAAAAGATTTCGATTCTGATAAACCAACCGTTCTGCTGAATTCACATCATGATACTGTAAAACCTGCAAAAGGCTGGACTAAGGATCCTTTTTCTGCAACTATCGAAAATGATAGGATTTATGGTCTGGGTTCTAATGATGCCGGAGCATCATTGGTGTGCCTGCTATATACATTTGCATATCTTAATGAGCAATCAAGGGATTACAATCTCATTTTTGCCGCTACCGCAGAAGAAGAGATATCAGGTAAGAATGGCATTGAGTTATTACTTCCTGAGTTGGGAAAAATTGATCTTGGAATTGTAGGGGAGCCCACACAAATGAACCTAGCGGTTGCTGAAAAAGGCTTAATGGTTCTGGATGTCGAGACCCTTGGAGAAAGTGGGCATGCGGCTAGAGAGGAAGGTGAAAATGCTATTTACAAAGCGCTGAAGGATATTCAATGGTTCAGAACGTTTAGGTTTCCAAAATCTTCTGATTTATTGGGAGAGGTAAAAATGACCGTCACGCAAATACAATCCGGGACGCAGCACAATGTAGTTCCGGATAGCTGTAAATTTGTAGTCGATGTGAGGACTGTAGAGACCTATTCAAATCAAGAAACCTTGAAAATCATTAAAGAAAATGTTACTTCTCCTGTGGAGGCCAGGTCAACGCGCTTGAATTCCTCGGGAGTTGAATTGGAACATCCGATAGTGAAGAAGGGAGTAGAACTAGGAATGAAAACCTATGGTTCACCTACGCTATCCGACCAGGCTTTGATGGCATTTAAAACCATAAAAATAGGACCTGGAGACTCGGCACGTTCTCATACTGCTGATGAGTATATTTTAAAAGCAGAGATTAGAGGTGGAATGGAGAAATACCTTATGCTTTTAGAAGGACTTAAAATTTGATTCCCAAAATCTTTAATCTATTGTCTAACTACTCTTATCTATATTATGAAACTCTGGGATAAAGGAACTTCGTTAAATAAACTCATTGAGAACTTTACCATCGGCAAAGACCGTGAAATCGATTTATTGCTAGCCTCATTTGATGTATTAGGTTCCATTGCCCACGCTAAAATGCTGAATGATATCGGATTGTTAGAAGACCGTGAGCTATCGAGTTTGGAAAAAGAACTGAAGCGCATTTACATAGAAGATATTGCAAAAGGAAATTTTACGATTGAGGAAGGTGTAGAAGATGTTCACTCACAAGTAGAGTTAATGCTTACGAGAGCACTAGGCAATGTCGGAAAGAAAATCCATAGTGGAAGGTCAAGGAATGACCAGGTTATGGTTGACCTGAAAATGTTTATGCGCGAAGAGCTGTTTCAAATTGCTAAACTTGTAGCAGCACTATTTGAAACTCTACAAAAGCTCAGCGAGCAGCATAAAGATGTTTTGATGCCGGGTTATACCCATACGCAGATAGCGATGCCTTCTTCCTTTGGATTGTGGTTTGGCGCTTATGCCGAAAGCCTCTCGGACGATACCCATCTCCTAAGTGCTGCTTTTAAAATAGTCAATCAAAACCCTTTAGGCTCTGCTGCTGGATATGGATCTTCGTTTCCTTTAAACCGACAAATGACCAGTGATCTGTTAGGATTTGAGTCCTTAAACTATAATGTGGTTTATGCCCAAATGGGAAGAGGGAAAACAGAAAAGAGCGTTTCATTTGCTATTTCTTCCTTAGCTACAACTTTATCGAAGCTAGCTACTGATGTATGTGCCTTCAACAGTCAGAACTTTGGGTTTATCAAGTTTCCGGATGAGCTTACCACAGGTTCGAGTATTATGCCACATAAGAAAAACCCGGATGTATTTGAACTACTGAGGTCTAAGGCCAATAAACTACAAGCCCTACCCATAGAAATAAGTCTAATCACCAACAACCTGATATCAGGTTATCATAGAGATCTACAAACTATAAAAGAGAGTTTTATACCTGCTTTCGAAGAATTAAAGCTCTGCCTCCAGGTGGCAGAGTATGCTATTGCTCAGATAAAGGTTAACGAAGCGATCCTTAATGAAGATAAATACAAATACCTTTTTACGGTAGAAACAGTAAATGAAAAAGTCCTTTCAGGCACACCCTTTCGGGACGCATACAAAGAAGTTGGTCAAACAGTAGAATCTGGAAATTATGAGTTTAATTCAGAGCTTCATCATACACATGAAGGAAGTATTGGCAATCTTATGAACGATGAGATTAAACGAAAAATGGAGTCCGCTATGTCTCCAATTTTAGATTCTGCCTTTCAAAACGCACTTGAAACTTTAATCAAGTGACAACCTCTTAGACTGATTCTAAATAAAAATGTTAAATTTGAACATTTCTAAGTAACTGATTTTCAAATGCTTAAGGCTAATGTTAATTAAATTCTCCCTCCTTGTTAAATAATGGTTGTCTTACCATTAAGAAGCTTAAGTAGAGGTTAATTGATGGGATTTTCTTTTACAATTCCATAAAGAGTAGAAGCCTCCAATAATCTTGGAACCGGAGTACTTTCGGGCTTATTACATCAAAAACTAATTATTCTATGAAAAAACTATTCTCAATTTTTTTGATGGTGTTATCGGTAGCGATATACACCAGCTGTGGTGAAGACGGAGTCGATGGACTCAACGGTCAAGATGGTGCCGATGGAGCTCCAGGAACTGATGGCCAGGACGGTACTGATGGAGCTCAGGGTGAGCAAGGGCCTCCGGGTATGGATGCCATGATCGCAGAAGTAGATATTGATACTGTTCAATTTACTTCAATTACTCCCCCATTAGTGTTAGCTGGCTCTGGAGCACCTGCTGGAATGGAGATAACACCTTTATTTAGTAGTGAAGACGTTTTACCAGTTACTCCTGATTTTACTTTCGGGGGTTCTGCGGATGGAGCGGGATTTCTTGAAGTCGACGGACAATTCGAATACTTTGTAAATAATGAAGATAATTATGCTGTCGCTAAAGTTATTTTCAACTCTAGTATGACTCCAGTTGCAGGCGAATATGTACTTAATTCTTCGGGTGCTGGAACTAGGCTATGTTCAGGGTCATTAATAGAGCCTGATATTCATGGTTTTGGCCCTTTATTTTTAACCGCGGGTGAAAGTGGTATTGAATCACAAATACATTCAATTGATGTAAATACCGCTGAAGGGTCTTCTGCTGGTATTCCTCGTCCTGTTGTAGCTTTGGGGAGATGGAATTCTGAGAATGCAGTCGCATTACCTCAAGACACATACAATGATACCAATATTATCATTGGTGATGATCATAGCGGAGGAGCTTATGGACAAATTGTAATGTATAGAGATAGTGGTGTTGGTGACTTAGTTGGCGGTAGTGTATATGTTTTGAGAAGAACAAATTTAGACAGAAACGAGCTTAATATGGCGGAAGGTGAAACTGTTGATGTTGAGTTTGTAGAAATTCCTAATGCCAGGACTCTAAGTGGTGATCAATTAGATCAAGCTGCCGAAGATTCTTCGGCAATAGGTTTCGGTAGAGTAGAAGATGTTGATTTTAGAAAAGGTACTGATTTAGGTACATCTGGTAGGGAAATATGGTTTGCTGTTACAGGTACTCAGAATGATCTTGATATGTACTCGGAAAGTGGAAGGGTTTATCGATTGAACTTAAGTGAGGGAAGTGCTTTTAGTGGTACGTTAACTTGTGTTATCGATGGTGATACAGATGGACTTGGATTTGAATTCCATAACCCTGATAACATCATGGTTACAACCAACTTTGTTTATATTCAAGAAGATCCCAACGGATATAATAGAGGTGATGGTAGTTTAATAAATGGTAGTGATCATCCTGCCTATATTTATCAATATGATATAGCAAATGAAACACTTTCAGTAGTAATTCAAACTAGGGAAACTGAAATAGGAGCACCCTATGATCCTGGAACTTTTCCCAATGGGAGTCCCGTTGCGAATGGAGATTGGGAATATGGTGCTATGATTGATATTACTGATAAAATTCAATCTGACGCAACGTCTACCTTTTTATTGTGTATTCAACCACATAGCTGGTTAGATGACGCCTTTGCAGGTGCTGATGGTGGTGCTATCAGACCAAATGAAAGACAAGGAAGCCAGGTCGTCATGATCACTGGTCTGCCTAGATAGATTTAATAAGATTATTTAATAAGAGGTAGGGCGTATTGTTATGCTCTGCCTTTTTTGCTTTAAAAAAAGAAAGATGAGAGCACTGTTTTTTTTCTTGTTTACTTCACTTTTAATGATTGCATGTTCAACTCAGAATAGTAATGAAGGGAATGTATCAAATGAATCGAAGGTAAAAAACCTATATGCCGAACTAGCAACCAATTTTCATAATGCAACAAAAGCTCTTGAGAAAGTGGTTTTAGAGGACATGAATGATAGTACTCAAATAAGGTTATTGTTTCAGGAAACCAGAAACAACTATAAGCAGTTAGAAGCCATATTTGAGTATTATAATCCTGAGTTGGGAAAGAAGCTGAACGGCCCTGCCATTTTCAAAAGTGATATTCATGCTCCGGAGCGAGTTATTCCCCCCTCTGGTTTTCAAGTATTGGAAGAGCTAATCTTCCCTGTTTACAATCTGGAAGAATTAGAAAATATTGAAATTGAGGCGAAAAGAATCAATGCTCGTGTAAGTATAATCAGTAGGGACGCTCCTTACTTAGAACTCAATGATCAGAATGTTATCGAGGCTGTAAAAGCAGAGTTTTACAGAATTGGAAGCCTTGGGCTAGCTGCTTTCGATTGCCCGGTTACCTTGAACGCTATAGAAGAGATGAAATATTCCCTAAAAGGGATAGAGCAGATATTGAATATTTATTCCGATGCATTGACGACAAATCAAAAAAACGAATTGGAATCCCTTTTCGAAAAAGCTTATCAATTTATTGAGCAAAACCCGGACTTTCTTTCTTTCCCGAGACTGGTATTTACAACAGAATACCTTCAGCCACTTTATAGTAAAGTTTTTCAAGTCCAAGAAGCCAACGGAATTGAGAATAATAGCTTTAGAAGTCCCGTAGATTATTCCAATAAACTTTTGTTTGCGAATAATCCCTTTGATGTAAATTTTTTCTCTCCAAACGATAATCAATTGCCAAATGATAAAGCAGTTGAATTTGGGAGAGTCCTTTTTTATGATGCCAACCTTTCAGTCGATGGAACGCGGTCATGCGCCACCTGCCATAACCCTTCGAAGGCTTTTTCGGATGGTTTATCAAAAAGTATATCAGTGAATGGAAGTCCCGTAAAGAGAAATTCACCTACTATTTTGAATTCCGGATATCAGCAAAATCAATTTTATGATTCAAGGGTACAATTATTGGAAACACAAATCAAAGATGTGATTAATAATCCATCTGAGATGCATGGAAATTTCCGAGAGGCTGTTAAGAAAATAAGTAGTGATGAAAAATACCTGGACCTAGCAAAAGCAGCTTATGATGTAGAACAGATAGAAAACGAAGACGTCTTAAAAGGCTTAGCAGCTTATGTAAGGTCTTTAGATTCTTTTAATAGCCGTTTCGACCAATACCTGGCTGGTAATAAATCCCAATTGAATGAGGCCGAGGTTCGTGGTTTTAACCTCTATATGGGGAAAGCCAAATGCGGCACCTGCCATTTTACGCCGTTATTCAATGGAACTTTGCCTCCTCATTATTTAGATACTGAATCCGAAGTCATTGGCGTTCCCTCAGCTCCAGATACCATCAATGCAACCGTTGACGCTGATTCAGGAAGATTTTATAAGCATTATGGAGCATACAATCTATTTGCCTTTAAAACGCCAACGGTTAGGAACATAACCTTAACAGCACCCTATATGCACAATGGCGTTTATGAGACCCTTGAAGAGGTAATGGATTTTTACAATCGGGGTGGCGGCGCAGGAATTGGCGCCGAATTAGATCATCAAACACTTCCACCTGATCATTTGGAATTAACAGATCACGAAATTGGTGATATTATATCTTTTTTGGGATCATTGACAGATACAACCAGCTATAAATCTAAGGCTGAATATGGTGAAGCAATTAGCTTAAATACATACTAAGCTTCACTTTTATGTTATTCAAACTTCCGATGTTTCTAAAACATCGGAAGTTTTCCCTTGAAACCCTATTCTTTCAAGCACTTAAAGTTTTTGGGATTAAGAGAACTGAAAGGTAATCTCTTTAAATACGTATCAGTTTAGTGACTATTAACCGTTACTTCCTTTTAAGTAAGATCCCGTACATTTCACCCAAGTTCGAGTCCTGACCCTTGCGGCACACCCAATATCGCATCATAAGCCCGCCTCAACACAAGGCAGCAACATGAAGATACGAGCCATGCACGAAGATTGGGCGTCCACAGCCAGAACGCTGAGCGAAGCACTGCCAAACATGCAGCGCTATGACGGCGCAATCGTCGTGGTGAAACTCGGCGGCCATGCCATGGGCAGCGATGAAGCCATGCACAGTTTTGCCCGGGACATCGTGCTTTTGCGGCAGGTCGGCGTGAACCCGGTCATCGTTCACGGCGGCGGACCGAT
>JBCCDY010000019.1:0-83428 GCA_039030555.1 Bacteroidota bacterium | reverse complement strand
TAACTGGCTGAAGGTACGGTGGTGAATCTGGCCTGTGTAAATACTCACCGACCATTGCTTCTTATGGACGTCTATACCCACGTAAAGCTTAGTGCTTGAATAAACAGTTACTCCTTTTTTCATGATCTTTTTAAGGTTAATCTTATCAATTATCCTCTACTGATCATCTCATGGATACCATGAATGATGCCTCAAACTGCCAGCTTGAAACTAGCCTGCAAATCCGCTACTTCAGAAGAAATTAATTAAGTCCAGAGGCCACAGCGCCATATCTGTGCGTAAGACACAAGTTGAGTAGTCGCACCATTTACTACTTCAATTCCGTATCTTTAGTTTATGAGTAGTATAGGAACATATCACTGTAGACCCGGAAATTCAGAATGGCCAAGCTGTTTTCTCAGGAACTCGCGTACCCGTTCAATCCTTTTTTTGGCATTTAGAAAAAGGAATTACCGTTGAAGGTTTTTTAGAGGATTTTCCAAGCGTAACTATGGAACAGGCCGTGGGAGTACTTGAAATTGCTAGCAAAATCGTTAACTCCGCCCAATTAGATAAAATCTATGAGGTTGTTAATTGATGAAAACCTACCTAAAAAGCTCAAACTCGATTTTCCCGAACACGAAATTTTCACAGTTAGCGATATAGGCTGGAATAGCAAAAAACTCTTACTATTTCCTCAGTTAACCCATTAATTAGTGCCTGTTCATCTTATTTTAAGTTCGTCAGGATTTTGCCTACTGTCCCATACAGCTAAAATTTCTATTGTAGAATCTGTCCATTCGTAAAACAGAAGGTAGTCTCTCACAATTTTGACTCGAACACCCTCAATGTCGGTGAATCGTCCAATATAAGGAAATCTAGAAAGCTGTTTTGTTGCTTGAATGAAAAGCAATTTAGTTTTCTACCATATGAATTGTTGCCATTACGCTCTTTCCAGTACTCTAAAATGTCTTTCCGTTTCTGTTGTGCAAGAAGAGATCAATTTACTTTGAGAGCCATCCCTCAATTTCACTATCCGCTTCCTCCGATGAGATGCCTTGTCCTTTGGAAATTTGGGATTGTGCAATTTCGATTTCTTTCTTTTGGTCAGCAGAAGTTTGATAGGTGGTTTCTTCAATATCTACATCCAGAAGTCTGCTCACTTCATCAAGAATGTCACTATTCTGAATAGACTTGATCCGATCTATCAACCTTGATTTGTGTGTTGTTCCTACTGTTGCCATATCTAAAGATACGAGAAATACATAACATGGATTTTGATGATAACATCGTGTATAGCAATACCTCGCGAAACATATGCCGCACGCAATGTTCTCAAATCACTAAATTCCATTCCAAAGCTTAAACTTCTATCCATCTCAAACTTATTTTAAACCACCTACAACACTTCCTACTCCACTCAGTTTCCTTTTAACCCATAACCTCTTATTTTTATTGATATGTTCAAGAATAAATGGTTTAGGATATTTCTTTTTCTTATTGGTGGCTTCGCTGCATTCGTTTTTATAGTTTTTGCTATCGCTTATACACAGCAAAACAGAATTATTCAGGAAGCCTTAACTCAAGTCAATCAAAGTTTCAAAGGCCGATTAGAGGTTAGTGGGAGTCGTATTTCTCCTTTTGAAAACTTCCCATACATATCGATCGACCTGCAAAATTTAGAGGTTTATGAAAGTAAATCGCAAGATGATAAAGCTCTCATTCACATACGTGACTCTTATGTAGGGTTTGATTTTTGGAGTATCGTTAATGGCAATTATGAAGTAAAAAAGATCAAACTCGATAGCGGTTACCTAAGACTTACTCAGTACAAAGATGGTACCTTCAATATTGTTGATGTTTTTTCATCTTTAGATACCACTACGGTTGATGAATCCTCTGAAACCAGCGATGCTTTTAACCTTAATCTAAAAGCCATTGAACTGAGCAAAATTGATATTTTAAAGTACAATGAAGAAAAAGATGCACTTGTAGAAGTATTTATTGAAAGTGCACAAACCAGTTTAAAAACAGCCGATAACACTATTGGAGCTTCTCTGGATACCCGGTTTTTATTCAACTTAATTATTGAAAATGATACTTCATTCCTGCACGATAAACATGTAGAGTTGCATACGGCTTTCAATTTGAAGGATAATATGCTGGAATTGAGCCCTTCTGAACTATTGATCGAACAAGCCCTTTTCTTAATGGAAGGCTATATCGATTTGAAAGACAATATGAACCTGGACCTGGTTTTCAGTGGAAACAAGCCAAATTTCGACCTCTTTTTAGCTTTTGTACCTCCTGAACTTAACCCCCTCATCAGTCGATACGATAATGGAGGGGAAATCTATTTCGATGCTACCGTTAAGGGTCCTTCCATTAACGGATATGACCCTCAGGTAGAGGTGGACTTTGGGGCTACCAATGCCTATGTGCACAATACCGTTGCTGGTAAGGAAATTAATGAACTGTTTTTCAAAGGGCATTTCACAAATGGCTCTTTGCATGATCCGACGACTATGGTTTTGACCATTGACGATTTCTCCGCGAAACCTGAAAGTGGAAACTTCGAGGCCAGTGTCTCGGTGAAAAACTTCGAATCACCGGATATTGATGTTCAGCTCAATTCAGAATTCAACCTCGATTTCCTAACCGAATTTTTTGACATTCAAAATCTGGAAAATGTGAGCGGTAACATTTCCCTCCAGATGAATTTTCATGACATCATCGATTTGAGCGAACCGGAAAAAAGCATTGAACGGCTTAACGAATCCTATTTCACAGAGCTCAAAGTTAAAGACCTCAACTTCAACAGTACCGATTATCCTTTGCCAATTAGGGACGTAAATATCTATGCCACAATGAATGGCCATGAAGCCAATATCAATCAATTCGATTTCAAAATTGGCAAGTCGGATATGGCCATTAAGGCCATCATTTCCGATCTCCCAGCCATTATTCATCATACCGATATTCCGGTGGAAGCTATGCTCGATATCAAATCGTCTCTCGTCGATATTGAAGAATTGAGTAGGAAAAAAGGAGATTCTACCGTCATAAAAGAAAAGATCCAGGATCTTGATATTCAATTCAAATTCAATAGCTCAGCCAGGGCATTTACGGAATCCCCAAACCTGCCGATTGGGGAGTTTTTTATAGAAAAGCTCAGTGCCAACTTCGCAAATTACCCCCACAGACTGCACGACTTCAAAGCGGATGTACTGATCGATTCGGTAGATTTTAAAGTGATCGACTTTACCGGGATGATAGATGAAAGCGACTTTCATTTCAATGGGAAACTCAATAACTACGACCTTTGGTTTGATGAAAAACCTACGGGAACCACTAGGGTTGATTTCACCCTGAACTCCTCAAAACTTCAACTCGCTGACCTTTTTTCCTACGGAGGCGAAAACTACGTCCCAAAAGATTATCGTGAAGAATCCTTTGTAGGCTTGAACATATCAGCTTCTTCTACCCTGGAGTTCAAGGAAAAGCTTCATTCAGCCAAGTTGATGATCGATGATGTAAGAGCTTATATGAAAGTTCACAAAATGCAATTTGATGATTTTAGTGGTGAATTCTTCATGGATAGTACTCAGTTTAAAGTGCGTGACTTTGGAGGTAAGCTTGGCAACTCTGAATTCAACACTAATCTGGTTTACTTTAGAAAAAGGCTAAATACAGATCAGTCTCATTCTTTTAGCCTGGAAAGTAAGAAGCTAGACTTTGACCAGCTATTTTCTTATCAACCTCCCGCGCTTCAAACCGAGATTAAACCTGAAAATAAGGAGGAAGAGTTCAATATTTTCGAACTGCCTTTCTCCAATATGAACTTTAGCTTTGACATTGAAAAGATGAATTATCATCGATATTTAATTGATGACTTCATTCTGAAAGGTAGAATGCAAACCGATCATTACGTTTATGTTGATACTATGGCACTTCGAGCAGCCGGGGGTCAATTAGGTTTAAATGGTTACTTCAATGGCTCAGATCCAAAATCGATCTATTTTAGTCCGAATATGGAAGTTGAAAATGTTGACTTAGATGAGCTTCTTTTCAAGTTTGAAAACTTTGGTCAAGACCATTTGGTCTCCGAAAATTTGAGTGGGGCACTTACCGGAAAATTGGATGGTAAAATCAGAATGCATGCCGATATGGTGCCTGTTATTGACAACTCGGAGTTAAACATAGATTTCAAAGTCGTCAATGGGAGCTTGAACAACTATACTGCCTTTGAAGCTTTATCAGGCTATTTCACAGATAAAAACCTGAGTAAAATCAGGTTTGACACCTTACGAAATGAGTTGGAGGTTAAAAATGGAAAGCTGATCATTCCCAGTATGAATATTAATTCTACGCTTGGATATTTTGAAGTTTCAGGAGAACAAAGTATCGACCAAGAGATGGAATATTACGTTCGGATTCCCTTAAAAGTGATTGCCAAAGCAGGAATTAAAAAACTATTTGGTAAAAAGGACCAAGATAATTCTGATCAGGTAGATGAAATACAATACCGTGACGAAGATAAGCGTACCCGATTTTTAAACCTCAAGATCACCGGAACTCCTGATGATTATGACGTTTCTTTAGGAAAGGATAAAAGCTGATCCAAATTTTCATTTTTAATGTTTTAATACATGGGCATAAAAGCCATTTTTTTCGATTTTGATGGAACGCTAGTCAATTCCGAAGGATTTCATTTCAACTGCTGGAACGAAACACTTTCAAAATTCAATACCTCCCTGGAATGGGATTATTATGTTCATAATTATGCTGGAATCCCAACTCCTGAAAATGCAGAGGCCTTGGTTGAAAAGTTTTCCTTGCCGATCCAGACAGGTCGGCTTACAGAAATGATGGAAGATATCGGAAAGCAACACTCGGAAATCCATGTTCCTGAATTAATGCCTTTTGCAGAAGAGGTCATTAAGTTCTTCGGTAATAAAGGGCTTAAGCTTGCTATCGTAACGGGAAGCCCGAGACACGATTTAAGCTCGTTTTTCTCCAAAGTCGACCTTGAAAAGTATTTTGATTTCGTAGTCACTAGGGATGATGTTGGGCAAAGCAAACCCCATCCTGAGAGTTATGAAATGGCCAGACAAAAATCTGGTTTTGAAAAAGAAGAGATCATCGTATTTGAAGATACCGCTAATGGAACGGCATCAGCTGCAGATGCCGGACTAAAGTGTTTCGCTATTCAAAAAGAGACAAGTCTCCACTACAAACTGCTCAGAGCAAATTCGATCTTTTCGGACCTTCAGGAGGCGAAAGGGTTTGTGGTCAGAAATTTTAGCTTTTAGTAAATTAGTTTGGTTGAAGAGGTGAAAATTTGTAGACTTTTTAAAGTTCAGTTTTTCTATTGCTCGTGGTGTCTCGTTCATTTAGTCCAATCTTCTATTTTTACATCGTTCAGACGGTCAAAATGTTTGATGTTATTTGTTACCAACACCAAATCATTTGCTATAGCAGATGCTCCGATTAATAAGTCAAAATCATCAATCGATTTACCGACTTTTCTTAGTCTCGCCTTTTCATTCGCATAAACATCCAGAGAACCAAAAATTGGAAGGATTTGCACTCCAGTTAGAAACTTTCTCAACGATTCAATATTCTTATTTGGCGATTGGCTATTCTCAACGCCAAACTTGAGTTCTGCTAACGTAATTTCAGAAATTAACAGAGATCCAGAATTAGCAGATTTGAATTTCTCTTTGAGTTTGTATTTACCCTTGATTTAGTAAATACAAATGTTGGTATCAAGCAGATACTTCAAAACTCTTTAATCTGTCGATCGGTCATTCTACTTGACCTAATAGTTTCGATGAGCTCTTCCGCAGATTCATTAGAATACCATGAATCGAAGGCTTCTTCCATTTGTGACTCCTCCTTCTTTGCTGTCTTCATTGAATCTTTTAGATGTTCGATCAGGCTTAACTTCATAGTTGGAGTTAGGCTCTGAATTAAGCCCAAATATCCATTCAATATTTTTTGCTCTGTTGAATCCATTTTATAAAACTACGAAAATTTGTACTTGTAAGATGTTAAACGCAATATTGGATTATTACCATACTACAGAAAAGCTGATGCCTTGACTGAAAAGTTTCCCTTATAAATATAGGCAGATCCACTTACGGAAATCATGGAAGATATCGGAAAGCAACGCTCAAAAATCCATATCCCAGAATTAATATGCCTTGTAGAAGAGACAATTGAATTCTAAAGTAAGCGGTGTGTAAAATAGTCTGATCAGATTTAAGAGCTTACTCAATAACCCTAAATTCAACTCTTCTATTATCCTCACGTCCTTCAGGAGTATCATTACTCCGCATCGGTCTTGTTTCTCCCATGCCTTCAATAACGAAGCGATCATCCGTTATTCCTTTCGCAGAAAGGTAATCCTGAACACGCCTGGCCCTGGCTTCCGACAATTTAGCATTTACGCTTTCCGGGCCAATATCACAACTGTGACCAATCAACTCCACTTTTAAATCTGGTTTACTAATCAATATATCTGAAACCTGATCCAGAAACTGCTTTGAGTCTGTATTAAGTTCATTCGTATTGAAATCGAACATAACTGTTTTAGACAGGAGCTCTTTTTCTTGTTCGGTCAAAACACTGGCAGTAGATACATTTTCCTGAATAGGAGTTTCTACTTCTTCTTGCGGTTCTGTGTTATCATCAGCTGGCCTTTCTACCTTTTCTTCGATAATTTCTTCCTCTTCTTTTACTTCCTCTTTTTCCTCCTCAACAGGAGCTATTTGATCCGTAGCAATTGGCTCTTGAGTGACTGGAGATTTTTTATTCCGCTCTTTCTTTTTCTTCAACCTGAAAGACACAGCCAATTCAAATATTCCATTCTGACCGGTACTTAAGTCACTTCCAACAGGCACATCATAACTGGTGCCTATCACGAAGTTATCTTGCTCATAAGCAATAGATACCACGCCCAGATCATTGGTATTATACCAAAGTCCTAATTCAATTCTTTTCTGATTTTGAGTACCTCCCGATAGCTCATAACCGAATCTTGAACCCAGGTTTAGAAAATTATTACCTTCCTGATTTACCCATCTTAATGTTGGTAGTACAGAAACCTTTGTTCCTTGGTAGACCCTGTAACCGGCACTTGCACGGTAACTTAGAGGTAAATCGTCTTCCACTCCATCAGCCAATGCTATATCCGGTTGGGTAAAGTTGAAGATGGAGCCTCCGATAAATGCTTTTTCACGCCCGTATTCATCTTGCACCTGATAATGCAGTCCCCCGCTTAGTGTTGCGTAGTTAGCACTTCTGTTCAGGACAGCATCTCCCGAAACCACATCAGGATCAAAAACACCATCTACGAATTGATCATCAGTGGTAAAATCACTGTCGATCTGCCTTTGAAAATACCCTCCCTGAAAACCTAAACTTAGCGAGGAGGATTCCGATAGGCTTACGCTATACGCTAAAGCCAGCAAACCTCCATTGGTTGATAGAAGATCAGATGCCCTGTCATTTAAAAAATTACCGGCGATTACCAATCGGTCATTTCCAACATTTATTGGGTAAAAAGCTGATATCGTAGCCGTAGTAAAATTATCTCCTGCCTCTATGCTCTGGTTTCTGTAATTGAACATGAGCCTTACATCTTCTACTACCCCTATACTTCCAGGGTTGGTAAAAAAGGGTGTATAATGATACATGGAAAAATTTGGCTCCTGCGCAAAGCCTTTAAAGCTCATGAGTATTACTATAATAAAGGCTATTGAATATTTCTTATTGAACAGTCTCATGGTTTTCAATAGGTTCTGTGTTAATTTCTGCTGTCCAATCATCTTACAAGTCTTATAATTCCACTATCCTCATTATTCACTAAAATGGGGGAGCCATCTGAAAAGCTTCCTTTAACTACCCATATATAAGCTCCTTGCGGGGAATCTCCTCCATCCCAGCCAGACTGGGAAAGCTCCTGAAAACTACTTGAACGAAACACTTCATTACCTTCACGATCGAAAACACTGAACTCTATATCGGAAACATCACCTCCACCACGAAGTAAAAACAGGTCGTTCACATTATCCCTGTTAGGGCTAAACAAGGTAGGCAAGAACAACTCATTGGGCTGAATCTCAAAAGATCTGGATACGTCTGGTGCAGGTTCAAAAACATCATTACCTGCCTGACCGGCTGTAATGGTAACAGTACCTGTTCCTTCTAAGATCACTGTATTATTTTGAAGGCTGGCTACTCCGGATGCAGGATTTGTATCGATAGTGAAAGTAACTGGCAATCCACTACCTCCACCCGTAGCTTCCAATACAATAGGATCTGCACCTAATCTTCTATCCTCAATAGGGCCAAATATTATTTCCTGAGGCAATCTTCCTATTTCAATCGTAAATTGTATTTCATCACTTGTGTCCATTCCTCCGCTCGCCGTGCCACCGTCATCCGTCAAACTAACAGATACCATAGCAGTGCCACTTACTCCATCTGCAACACTATAAGTCAAATCACCTGTGTTGCTTATAGCAGGTTGAGTAGTGAACAGTGCATTGTTATCATTAGTAACATCAAAAACAACCACTTGTGCCGCTTCGTTAGCTGGGCCCGATGTTATCGCAGTTGCCCAATTCGCTACGGTGTAGTCTTGCGCACCGGGGTTAATCATTTGGTCTGGTCCTGTCGTAAAAGAAGGTGCGTCATTTACGGAAGCAATGGAAATATTGAATACCTGATCGCCAGAAGTATCTGAGCCCCCATTGGCTGTACCTCCATCGTCACTTAATGATATCGTTATTTGGGTCGAACCAAAAATATTCGCAACAGGTTGGTAGGACAAGGTACCATTGTCATCTACCGTTGGCTGTTGATCAAATAAACCAGGGTCATCAACTGTCAAATTGAAAGTTAGGATTTGGGTACTTTCATCATCTCCTCCTGGTGAAATGTTAGTAGCCCATCCCGCTATAGTTTGCAAACCAGCGTCTTCCAATACTGACTGATCAGCGCCCGCTGTAAATGAAGGAGGGTCGTTTACAATATTTACATTGACTGTGACTGTCTCTTCCAAACTGGTGTTTACACCATCAGAGACTGTAACAAGTAGCGAAAAAGTGATTTGACTCGCATTAATGTCATCTGTGTCATTAATTGTGAGTTGACCTGTGGTGCCATCAAGTGCAAAAGGTAAATCTCCATCTCCATCAGTACTCACATTGCCACCAGTAATTAACCAACTCTCAAATGTAGTAGGTGTAAAATCTGCATCCGCTGCCGATAAACTACCTACCAGAGAAAAATTAGCAATACCCTCTGTAATCGTAAAAGTTTGGTTTGGGAGTACGACTGGTAATTCATCATTTACATCATTGACGTTGATAGTAACATTCTCTGGCAAACTCCTATTTGATCCGTCGCTCACAGTGATTGAAAACGTGTATGTACCTGTTGTTTCTCTATCAAGATTTGTATTGTCTAGTATTTGGAGCACACCAGTTGCACCCACAATAGAAAAGACGCCATCAGGATCACCTCCCTCTATTGTCCAATCCGAGAAAGTAGTACCAGCGTCCGTATCAGTAGCTAACAAAGTACCGATATTGAAGCTGTTGGCCTCATCCTCATCGATAGTAAAGCTTTGTCCCGGTGCAACCACAGGTGCTTCATCATTATCAGTGATTGTAATAGTCGCATTGTCGGTAGTACCAATGCTCACATCAGCATTGTCCGTTCCGGTAAGCGTAACAATTACCGTTTCATCAACTTCATCTATTTCATCCGCAATAACGGGCACTGTAATAGTTGTCGTGCTTGTATTCGCAGGAAAGGTGAAAGAAGAGCCTAGCGCAGTGAAGTCATCACCGGATGTAGCTGTACCTCCTACAGTGAAAGTTACATTAGTATTTGTGGTAAACTGATTGGAAGTAGAAACTGTAAATATACCATTGGTAGCATCTTCTGCTGCTTGTGTTGTAGCCGCAATCGAAAGTACAGCTGTATCATCATCAGTAATAGTAATAGTCGCATCATCTGTAGCGCTGATGGTAACATCAGTATTGTTCGTACCCATCATGGTCACTATCACAGTCTCATTGCCTTCAATTATATTATCTGCTGTTACATCTACAGGAATAGTCACGGTATTTTGGTTGGCTGGAAAAACTACAGTAGTACCTATCGTGGCATAATCTGTACCTTCGGTTGCCGTACCTCCGACAGTAATATCAACAGTCACTGCACTGCTAAACTGACTGCTTGAAGTGATAGTGAATAATCCGTCTGTAGCATCTTCTGCCGCTTGTGTAGTAGCTACTATAGAAAGAGTTGCATTATCGTCATTGTCAATCGTCAACGTGGCTCCGTCCGTAATATCTATGTCGCCAGATGCCACAATTACAGGACTTAACCCACTCATACTAATCGATACCGTTTCATCTATTTCCACTTTTGCATCAACTCCGAGGGTTACATTGAAAGTCTCTGACTCACCAGCAGTTCCGGCAAAAGTAAGAGTCTGGGCTGCCACTGCTGTATAATCACTATCTGCAGTTGTGGCCGTCCCATCAGCAGTATTGACATCTACATCAAATCCACTATCTACGGCATTGTCAACTACAACTGTAATCAAAGCAGTACCATTATCTTCATTTACCGCAACATCGGCTATCGTGACCGTAGCTTGGTCATCATTAGTGATAGTTCCTATACCGGTAGCGTCTCCAATAATTACATCCGTACCTGTTGGGTTCGATAAGTTTAGCGTCAGTACCTCGTCTACCTCGACGGTTTGATCACCTGCAATGTCAATGTCTACCGTCTGACTCGATTGTCCGACTGGAAAAGAGAGTGTGGTCGTGCCAATCGCTGTATAATCCGAACCAGCCGCCGCTGTGCCATCGGAAGTAGCATAGTCAACCGTGGCTCCTCCGGCGGGGGCAGGAGCATCTAATGAAACTGTAAATTGTAAGGTAGCAGTACCAGCGTCTCCTTCAGCTACGGATGGGTCATTGACTGATATCGATATATTGTCGTCATTAAGAATGGTTAATGTGGCACCATCTGTGATATCAATATCTCCTGAAGCCACTACTGCTGGTGAGAGTCCGCTCATTCCTATAATCACTGTTTCATCTGATTCAGTAGTCGCGTCAGCAGTTGGAGTAACCTCAAAGGTTTCCATCTCTCCTGCCGTGCCAGCAAAGGTAAGCCTCTGATTAGTCACAGATGTATAATCACTACCTGCGGTGGTAGCGGTCCCGTCTGATGTGCTGACATTTACATCAAAACCACCATCTACTGCGTTATCAACTATAACCGTAACTGTAATGGCGCCATCATCTTCATTGCCACTAACATTAGCTATGGTAACCGTAGCCTGATCATCATTGTTTATTGTTAATGTAGCCCCTTCTGTAATGTCTATATCGCCAGATGCAACCGTAGCAGGACTTAAGCCACTCATACTTATCGATACCGTCTCGTCTGCCTCTACTTTGGTATCACCCCCCAAAGTAATGTTGAATGTCTCTGACTCACCAGCCGTTCCTGCAAAAGTTAGGGTCTGGCTCGTGACTGCTGTATAATCGCTGTCTGCGGTGGTAGCCGTTCCATCCGCAGTGCTTACATCTACGTCAAAGCCACCATCTACTGCATTATCTACTATCAGCGTAATTGTAGCTGTTACACTATTTTCATTCACTGCAACATCGGCTATTGTGACCGTAGCCTGATCATCGTTGGTAATAGTACCAGTACCATTAGCATCTCCGATGACAATATTTGTACCTGTAGGGTTTGATAGCGTTAGGATGAGTGTCTCATCCAATTCCACTGTCTCGTCTCCTGCTACGGTGACATCAACGGTTTTACTGGATTCTCCGGCAAGGAAGGAAAGCGTAGTGGTGCCAATGGCTGTATAGTCTGAGCCTGCCACAGCTGATCCGTTGGAAGTAGCATAGTCGACAGTAGCTCCTCCTGTGGGCGCTGGTGCGTCCAGTGAAACCGTAAACTGTAAAGTGGCAGTACCAGCATCACCCTCAGTTACCGAGGGGTCATTGACCGATGCTGATATGTTCTCATCATCCGATAGTATTAATGTTACTTGCTGCATACCTTGCTCAGAAGCGTTGGTAGGTGCTTCCATATCGATTATGATAGATTCATTACCTTCTACGATGGCATCATCTACTCCTATTATCGAAACACTATCTTTCGTATCTCCAGATGCTATGATAATAGAAGAAGAGGATACACTATAATCGACCCCTCCACCCGTAGCAGTACCTGTAAACATCAACGGCACGACTGTGGTTAGGCCCGAAGGCGCATCTAACTCAGCAGAAACGAATGCCAATCCGCCATTTTCACTGGTGGGATTATAAATACTAAGTAACTCAAAAACGACGTTTGGCTGAGTATCGTCGTTATCAATAGTATAGGTCACCTGCTGACTACCATTTTCAGTGCCATTCGTTACGCCATCAATATCTATGATGACTGTTTCGTCATTCTCGAATAAAGCATCATCTACATTGGTTACGGTTGTAGAATTAGACGAGGCGCCAGCATTTATCGTAATCGTGCTTGACCCCACATTATAATCAGTCCCGCCAGTAGCCGTACCAGAAAAAGACAGGTTTACAGTTACATTTGCTCCATAGGTATTCGATAAAGTTGCGGTGATATTAGTAGGAGTGGTTATAAATTCAAATCTATTGGTAGGAGAAACGGACAGCGTCACGGTAGGAATAGCAGTGACGTTAAGTGTGGCAACATAATTACCTGTACTATTTTCTGTGCCATCATTGACTTCAAATTGAAAAGAAGTATTTGTAGAGCCATTTTGGATATACTGAAGATTCCCTGCATTGAGATTAGCAAGAGAAACAGTACTACCATTAACCAGTTGCTCCCCCCCATCAAAAGTATCATCATTATCTGCATCAACATACAATGTACCGGCTGCTGGAATTGTTTCTAATAATAAGTTACTAAGCGGGTCTCCATCACCATCCATATAACCAAAATCAGCGGTTGCAAATGTGTAAGTAAGGTCCTCGAATGGCCCGTTAGCCGCAGTAAAGGAAGAGGCAGTTGGTGCAGAGTTGGATGAAGTAGAGACTGATTCAAATGCTAATCTAGGTGCAAACAAAGCACCTCCTGAAAATATTGGAGTTGGTTGTGTTGTTACATTACTCGCGGCCGTGTTTCCTTGAAAAATCCTTCCAGTAGCAAAGTCTGTAGTAGACCAAAATATATCCCCGGAATTCCCCAATTCGAGTTCAGTAGCATCGACAGAAGCTGAAATATTATATAAAGTAGTTGTAGAAGCATTATTAACCGCTGTACTCCCATCAATACCGGCTGACTTTATAATATAAGGTCCAAATCCATTATTTTCTATCCAATAGATGAGTCTATTATCGAGATCTAACGTAATGTCTCTTAGGTTACTAAGACCGCTCACAATCGTTGTTCTAACCCCACCAACAGTGGTCATACTCGCTTTGAAAATAGAATTTGAATTAGGGTCTGCCCAATACATTTCATTATTGGATACGTCTAGTGCTATACCTGCGAAGGGAGTAAATGTAGTCGCAAAGCTTTGTAAGTTTGCTGAAGCATTCGTTCCATCAGGGTCAAAGCTTCTAATAAAGGTAGTCTGTGAGCCAAAGTTTATCTCGGTTGCAAATATTCTATTATTACTAGCGTCATAAGCCAAATACCTTGGGGTGTTGAGAATCGATGCGGTTGAGCTTTCCTGTGTAGCATTAGTAGCAGCGCCAAACGTACTTGGAATGCTATAAAAATGTTCGACTCCGAAGTTATCATTGTACCAGTGTAAAGAACCATTAGAATTAAAAACTATCTCAGAGGGAAAACCCGCACCCAATACATTGGTCCTCGTCTGCTCTATAGAGTTTGTGGTTACATCGTATCGTACTACGTCGTACACGGAATTGGCACTAAGCCAGTAGAGTTTATCTTGGGTAGTAGAAGATATAGTAAATATTGGATTAGGCCCAGGAAAATTTGTACCACCAGCCTGAATGTTTTGCGTTACCGTTTCGCTACCCGTCCAGTTAGACACTGTTGTAATGGCAGAAAGAAGAGAGGACTGATTTCCACTAAGTGTTCCGGTATATACCAAATTATCCTGATGGGCACCACCCGCCAATCCTGTTAAAGCAATGGCGTTTGTTCCATTGGTTAGTGCAGTGGGCAGAAAAGAGGTGGTAGATGAAGGCACACCAGATGTCTGCCAACTATTCTGGCCGTGAGCATTAGTGGACCAGTGCGCAAATCCAAATACCCAGGTTGTGGGTGCTGCCGTTGGGCTAGCACCCTGATAAATAAACCAGTTGTCTCCACCGCTTGCTGTTGGGGCAGAAGCCAGTGCCCAACCTGTAAATGAAACTGTACCAAAAGAAGCAAGGTCTCCTGTGACACCACCACCACCTGGACTTATCTCAAAATTCAATACCGTTCCAGCTGCAATAGATGTAGTAGTGGTCCAGGTTATTGCACCTTCAGCACCACTACCCGTAGTTGAAAAGCCTGATCCATCCCAACCAAAATCGGATATATAGATAGTTTGACCTGAAGGTATATCGGCAAGGGTAACTATAGCTAATTCATCGGGCACCACGTCAGAATTAAATCCAACCAAGGCTATATCTCCTGTTGAAAGTTGAGCTTTCAAATGAGCAGAAAAAGTTAGAAAAATAAGCGTTAACAGAGTGATAATTAATTTTATTAATTTACTCATCGGTCTAGGTTATTATTAGAAAATGCCTTGAAATTGTTCGATAACATTGATATATAAATCTAGGTAATTAAATAAACCCTTTTAAAAATTTCATCGAATGAATTACAAAGAATAACAGCAATCCGTATCCAAATTTCCTGAATTCGTATACTTTTTAGAATCCTTCATTTCAGATCTTTGTTTAGTGAACATTGAAGATCAGACGAATGAAAGCTCTAAATTTTAAACCCAATATTGATCTCGCCAGTCTCATTTTAAGAGTATCGTTAGGAGGTATGTTTTTTCTCCATGGTATCGGAAAACCTTTCGTTGTTGGCATGGAAAAAGTGACCTTAGGTTTCATAGAAAAAGGCTTTCCGGAATGGACAGCTTATTTTTCATCCGTAATAGAAATTCTGGGAGGATTAATGCTTGTTCTTGGTCTATACACACGTTTAGGTTCACTACTTTTAATACCAATCACGATCGGTATTTTAGTATATCATTTTCCAAATGGTTGGGTATTTCATAATTCAGGAGGAGGATGGGAATATCCTCAGCTAATGTTGATTTCGCTTATTGTTACCTTTTTCCTGGGTTCGGGGAAATACGGTATTAAGAAGTTTTAGCAAAATTCTTTAATCAGATCGAGTAAAAAATCTTTTACTTTCTTAAGCTAATTTATATCAGTATCGTTAGTGAATTTTATCCTTCTTTTTACTTCAATACCATTCTAATCTTGCTAAAGTAAAAGGACTCACAAAATGACCAATAAAGTAAATTCCGCTCTTGAAGCGGTTTCTTCCATACAATCGGGCGATAATGTTTTTCTTCATACTGCGGGGGCAGCACCTACTGTCCTCATAGAAGCTATGGTTTCCAGAGCTGATGAATTGAGGGATGTGAAAATCTATCAAATGCATACGGAAGGCCCTGCCCCTTATGCCGATGAAAAATATAAAGATAGTTTTCTTGTGAAGGCTATGTTCATTGGAGCAAACGTTCGCAAAGCTATCAATAGAGGTGATGGGGATTTTATTCCGATTTTCTTCAGTGAAATCCCCCAAAAGATCAGAAATGGAATTATCCCGATTGATGTTGCCTTAGTTCAAGTATCTCCTCCGGATAAACATGGGTTTTGTTCTTTGGGAATATCCGTAGAAACGACTAAAGCCGCTGTCGAACATGCCAAAAAAGTAATTGCGCAGATCAACCCACAAATGCCTAGGACTCATGGCGATGGCCTTTTCCATATCAGTGAATTCCATAAAGTATATGAGCACGAACAGCCGCTTCCAGAAATGCATCCAGCTCCCCTTTCAAAAGAAGAAAAGCTAATTGGGGAACATATTGCAGGAATTATTGAAGACCGTTCGACTTTACAGCTCGGTATTGGGGCAATTCCTGATGCCACACTTTCATGTCTTGGAAATCACAAAGATTTAGGAGTCCATACGGAAATGTTCTCAGATGGTGTACTTCCACTTATTGAAAAAGGTGTTATCACCAATAAATATAAAACGAAACACCCTGGAGTCATGGTCAGTGGTTTTTTGATGGGTACTCGAAAGCTGTATGATTTTGTAGATGATAACCCAATGGTCCGTTTGCTGGATATCCAATACGTGAACGATACGGCCGTGATCCGACAGCTTCCAAAAATGGTCAGTATTAATAGTGCCATTGAAATTGATATCACCGGACAGGTCTGCGCAGATTCCATTGGTAGTTTTATGTATAGCGGCGTAGGAGGGCAAATGGACTTTATAAGAGGAGCGTCTCTCTCACATGGAGGAAAACCAATTATTGCCCTGAGGTCATCAACTGGTAAAGGTGGGTCTAAAATAGTGCCCTATCTGAACCAAGGAGCTGGAGTTGTTACAACTCGTGCCCACGTACATTATGTCGCTACTGAATATGGAATTGTGGATTTAAGTGGTAAAAGCTTGAAGGAACGTGCACGTATGTTGATCAATATTGCCCACCCCGATCACAGGGATTCTCTGGAAAAAGAAGCCTTTGTAAGATTTAAAAGGCTTTAATTAGATTTGATAAAGACTATCACAAAAGTTTTATTTAGTCGCACTGAGCTTGTTCCGAAGTTTTGGAGAAAGATTAATCAATAATTCAAACAGGCGATTAAATCAAATCCTTACTCAAAACAGATTCTGAACGGCTACTTTTTATTAGCTTTTGTGATAGCCTTTTTATATTTCTAAAGAATAACTCTTTCTATATTCTCAATAGGAATACTACTTCCGCCTTTGAGCACAACGTACCTTTCCGTAACCGTTAATACCATAGTATCTTTTTCCCTATGGTATCCATTACGGTCAGTGTATTTTATAAGAACAGACTCCTTATATAAGTTACTTAACTTTACAGCACGGTTTAGATCGTAGAGCAGTAACTTCTCATCAATCTCGTTATGAAGGTTCTTTCTATTTATGAAAGTATCTCTACGTTTTGCGACACCTTTTGGGTCTACAACATTATTTGTAAGCATTGTAATTTTTTGATTTAGTAAATGAAAAATTAAGTACGGTTATCTTATTTCGACAGTGGTATTACTGACGTTCATTTACGTTAATCAAAGACCTTAATGGATTGATTGAGCAAATAGAGTTTAGATCTTACACCTTTAGTTTGGTAAGATTTATCAACTAAACTTAATGCTGTTTCGTTTAAAATAAAGTTGTACGGAGAATTAGCTTGTCTTTCTTTCTTACGGAGTTCTGATTGATGGACATTATAGATAATCAGCTCTTCAACAACATCGGTTGGCTCATTGAATATTTCAGAGGCAGATGCAGGACTAAAGGCAATTACTCCTACTAGTGATAACACTAATACTTTGATTGACCATCCATGCAACTTTGACTCCAACATCAATTAAAAAATTTCGACATTAAAGTTAAAACGATAGCCATACTATTTTGTTACAAAGTAATACTGTGAAATTTTATAAAATAGGATACAGCATACGTGTCAATTTTATATTGGTTCTTAAGCTAAAAACGAAATAATCAGCGAGGGACTACACTCAAACCTATGAAATCAATCTAAGAGAAAATTATCACAGTATTTTCAACAATTCCTCAGCAGTAAGGTACTCAAAATAGCGGCCTTCTATTTCAAAGTTTTCATTTAACACAAGCATAGTTGGAGGAGCAAATTGACCGTCTCTTGAGCCTAGTAACATTGCAATTTTATGGAATCCCTTTCTTTTTTTAGTAGCCAATTCATTCGAGAATTCTTTACCATCAAAGTTGATGATATCTCGGGTTTCAGCATCCATCTTCACAGCATAGTATTCAGAATTGAGCTTCTGAATAACTTCAGGTTTTGTGAACACTCGCTTATCCATCTTTCGGCAGTAAATACACCAGCTGGTATAAAAGTCAACAAATACTTTTTTTGGCTTTTCCCTTAAAGCATCGTCTAGCTGTTCAAAACCAATCCACTTAATCTGGTCCTGTGCGAAACATTTATCACTTAGACTTATAAAGGTGAATAGGAGGATAACACTTACTAAAGCATTGAGTAGCTTATTCATAGAAGTCCCCAATTTTTATTCCTACAAAATAGGTTCTTGGTCGTGCAGGGCCGAAAATGAAATCAGAATCACGGGTTGGGCCTGAGTCAAAATCGTTTTGATAGCTATTGAATAAATTTTGGACTCCACCATTTAACTGAATCGTAAAGTGATCTTTTACTTTAAAATTATACCTCAATTTCAAGTTCAGTTCAAAAAATGGATCGGTATCTACTAAATCCAAAAAACCCGATTCGCTTACAACTCTTGGAACAATCATAGAACCTGTGTAAACTCCAGTAGCATCAACTCCAAATTTCTCAGTTGGTGTCCAGTTAGCCGAGAAGTACCCATAGACGTTAGGTGTTCTCACAAACTCATCGACAATGACATCAGTTTCTCTTTCAGCGTTCGTTTCTGGTTCAAAAAGGACTTGATCTTCCCTGAATTGAGTAGTTTGTATAGTTCCACCAAGTTGAAAAAACCATTGATCGGAAGGTGATCCCGTAAATTCAAAATTTGTGCCCGTAACAAAAGCACCTTCTCCATTTCTAACCTCTTCTAAAATAGACCCATTAGGTAAAGGAGCGCCAGTTGAAACCTGGGTAAAAGGATCTCTCAAACTCGTATAAAACCCTTCCACCAAAAAGCTGGTTTGCCAAGAACCAAAGGTATTCGAGACATTCACTGACCCGGTAAATGCATCCGAAAACTCGGTATCCAGATCATTTGAAAGGATTACGAATAAAGGCTCTCCACCAACAGAGGAAATATGAAGGTCTTCGTTAAAAGCTTGCGGTGCCCTAAAACCCCGTGCATACCCTCCTCGCACTTGTACATTTTCTTTTGGCTGATAAAGTAACGTAACTCTTGGACTCAATACATTCGTTTCTACATCTGAAAAGCGTTGAATATCACCTATTTGATAAAATCCATCCACGTTTGTATAATCGAAACGAGCCCCAAGCAATGCTTTTAACTTCGGATCAAGCTGCCATTCGTATTGTCCGTAAAGTCCAATGGAATTCACTTGCTGGTCAACGATTCGATTATAGCCCGGAATATCGTCAACGACATCACTAAATTGGTGTTCTACGCCTAATGTTAAAACATCATTATTTGAAAGCGTCCGGGAAAATTGAAAACCTGAAACCAAAGCAAGGTCTTCCGTATTTCCATAAGCATTGATGGCCAAAAGACTATCTTCGGGAGTTCTTTCTCCACCTAAGCCACCGTAAAAACTATCCCGTTGCGTCCCCTGACCTGAAAAATAAACCGAATACTTACTCTTATAATCCTTACTGAATTGGTCATAAGTAATTCCTCCAATGAACGTATTGTGATCAAGCTGTTCGGTGATATCCGTGAAATGAGGAGGCAATTCCAATCGGTCTCCACCCCTTCTAAACTCCCGAACTGCGCTTAAGTCAAGCGTTATCTTTTTGTATTCATCTGGTTTGAAAAAGGCTTTCGCACCAAAAACGTTGTTCTCAAGATTGATCAGTTCTGTGAAGCCATCCCCATTGGCATCGTACTCCTCCCTGTTTCTAACGAAACCATAAAATGTAACTCCTGCATTTAGATCGTCGCTTACTAATGAAGCATTGAAATTGGTGGTGTTATCAATCGCCTCACCATCGATCAATCCAAAGTTATGACCGATCTGCCAGTTGTTTTCTATGGGTTCTTTTGTGATGACGTTAATCGTTCCGGCAATCGCATTGGAACCATAAAGGGCTGAACCTCCGCTTCTCACCACTTCCACACGATCAATAATATTTGTTGGGATTTGATCCAAACCATAAACACTATTCAAAGCACTGAACACCGCTCTGCTATTGATCAGGATTTGTGAGTAAGCACCTTCTAAACCATTAATACGAACCTGGGTAAACCCACAGTTCTGGCAATTGGTCTCTACCCGAACACCTGATTGAAAACTCAACCCTTCAGAAAGAGCCAGGGATTGTGAAGCATTAAATATCTTAGGACTTAGCACATTGACTACTACCGGAGCATCTTCTCGGCTAAGTTCGTAGCGTGTAGCACTTACCACGACTTCTTCAAGGTTTAAACGATCTTCGGCGAGTTCGATTTTCACAATTGATGTAGACTCTCCAACCTCAACAGTCTGCTGATATCCTTTGAAACCAATACGACTGACTTTTAAAGTATATGAGCCTTTCGGAATATCAGTGAAGTAAAAATTTCCATCTTCATCTGAAGTGGTATTCTTAAGTACATTTTCTGCTTTTAACTGAATATTGGCTAATTCTACAGCCTCCTCATCAGAATAGATCACTCCTTTAACATCATGATCTTGTGCCGATGCCGGTAATGCTATGATTAAAAAAAATACTGCGATTATTAGGATTTGCTTCATCTGATTAGAAAATATGATTAACCTATTTTCAGATTTTAAGTTTGTAAAATTAATAAATTAGATTAATCTAAAAATTAATTAAGTACTATTTATTTTGTTGATTTGTTGTACTGGAAAAAATTGAATTATGGATTAGAGGTCTCTGAACTGATCTTAGCGTCTCGCTAAGACCAGTGTAGGAGCTAGGTCAATCCATTTTGAAAGATCGGATGATTAAATAATCTACTTTTTTTGTGCATCATTCCACGGCCTGTCCGACTGGTTCGTTCAGGCGGGCTTGTCCGGGGAATCTTTACTGATTATACAATCGATTCAATTCTTATTACTATTCTTACCCATTTTCAGCTGGGAATATCAAAACCGGTACATCTCCATGATCCACCAGCTTTTGGGTTTGACTGCCTTTCAATAATTTCTCCCAAAAGCCATGTTTCCTACGTACCATAGCTAAAAGATCTGTTGGATTTTTCGATATGTACTCCTTGATCCCACTTTCGACAGAGCTATATGTCAATTCGTGATTTACTTGTGGAGAACCTTTAAAATACGTCTCCAGAGCTTTCTTTTCTTCTAATTCTTCTTCAGAAAGATCGGACTCTGAGGTGTTTATATGCAAAATAGCTAAGTCTGATTTATACAAAAGCATGATCAGCTTTAGCGGTGCAAGAGATTCTTTGTTATCTATTCGTTTAAAATCACTTGCAAAAACAACTTTGTGAAGGCCTTCAATAGAACTGTTTTGAGGAACTACCAACACGGGGCATTTAGAGTATTTCAAGGCATCACTGGCATTACTACCTATAATAACTTCTTCGAGTCCACTAGCCCCTTTGGTTCCCATTACAATCAAATCAGCATTGTATAAACCTACCAGGCTGTTGATCACATTTGAGACAGTGCCATGTTTAACTTCCGTCTTGAAGAGTATTTCTGAAAGCCCTTCAACATTATCTTCCAGTTCAATAAACTTCTGTTCAATATCTTTTTCTACCTCATAGGCCATACCTTTCACTAAATTGTTTACCCCTACTTCCCCGTAAGAGGTTGGAATGTTAAAGGCATTGACTAAAATAAGTTCTCCGTCTATTTTCTTCGCTAAATCAATAGCTAGTTTCAATGCATTATTTGCGATCTCTGAAAAATCAGTCGGAACTATTATTCTAATTTTTGCCATAATTGAAATTCGATTTAGTTTCTAATTGATCACTTACTTCATATTAAAACAAGGTTAAAAATATTCCCGCTCTGAATACTCTGAGCTTAGGAATGACGTTATAGCTAACCACTATACAAACTCACATTTTTGTATTCTCATAAACTCATCTCCTCTTTCTGCATGTGCTATTCTTAAATCATACTCACGTTGTAGGTTCATCCAAAACTCCTCGGTGGTTCCAAAAAATTTTGATAGCCGAATCGCTGTATCGGCCGTGATAGATCTCTTTTCTTTAATGATCTGACTGATACGAGTCTGTTGAACCCCGATTTCCTTTGCCAATTTATACGCTGTTATATTTAATGGCTTTAGAAACTCGGTTTCCAATATCTCTCCCGGATGTATATTATTCTTCAGCATTAGTGATAATCAATTATTTGTACGTCATAGGCGTTAACGCCCTCCCACTTGAAAATTATTCTCCACTGATCGTTTACGCTAATAGCCCAATAGGTCTTCATATCACCTTTCAGTTTATGCAATCGGTTAGAAGGAGGAATTCTCAAATCTTGTATTTTATCGGCAGCGTTGATCATAAATAGTTTTCTTAAAGCATTATTAGCAACTTCATCACTCCACTTTTTTGTTTTTACACCTTTCCAGACTTTCTCGGTATGCTTACATCCGAAGCTTTTAATCATACTTTGAATATAGTATCTTTTATCGATACTATCAATTTAAAATACTATCTTTAAAAGATAGTATATGGAACTAATTCTAGTTTTCAGATTTTACATATATCAATTAATCCTTATATCCTCAAAAGTGCCTGCAGAAAGCCCAGATTTTCACCTTTATCCTTCACAATGAATACGGGAATATTATTATCCTTATACGCTAACTTTTCAGCAAATGAACCTAAAAAGATGGCCGATGCATTAGTCCGCCCTTTGGAACCTACTACGATAAGATCAGCCGCTTCTTTCTGCGCTAATTCATAAACTGAGTCTACACCTTTCCCAAAGCCATCAAGTAAGTAGTGGCATGGAATACCATCAGGAAGTTGGTTCTTTTTCATAAACCCGTAGTATTCACTTTCGGCGTGTCCTTTCATGATCTCGGAAAACTCAGCATACGATTTTCCTATTTTGGTATGGCCTTGCGGGACTGAATAAATATGGGCCAATACTATTTTTGAATGATCTCCCCCTACGATATCCAAGGCTTGGTGTATCGAAAGCAAAGAATGCGGCGAAAAATCAAGGGGAACAAGTATTTTATTAATATCACTATATCCATTAGGCGTAACCAGCAGCAATGAACATGGGCTATTCCTAGCGATATGGCTCGCAACAATACCCGATCCTTTCAAACTTTTTTTCCTACCCATGATCATCAGGTCTACACCTTTGATCTTTGAGAGCTTAAGCATTTTTTGGATGGGACTTCCTTCCTGGATTATAACGTCCAATTCTGCACCGCATCCCTCAAAATATTTTCTAACTTTCTTCCTGATATCACCCTCAATGCTTTCATCAAGGGGGGCTAACAAGTCCGGATATTTACTTCTGATCTCCTCCGGTAATTCCAGGTCTTTGGCGATATGAACGAAAAATATTTTCTGAAATTTCAGATGATCGCATATCATTCTGGTATATTTCAGAATGTAATCATCCATTTCAGTGAGATCTAGTCCCACCATTGCGATTTCTATTTTTCGTTCGGTTTGATTGCTCATTTTCTTTTTTGTTAAAGGACCCCTCTTATAAGGAACAGAGAAGCAAAAGCAATAATTGCATACAATTCAGGAAAAACAGCTAAAATTAATGCTCTTCCAAAAACATCATTTCCAGAACCGATGCTATCAATACTACTAGCACAAACTTTTCCCTGATACATTCCTGAAAACAGGCCAGCGAGACCTAGTGCCAATCCCCCTCCCAGAATTCCTGCACCTTGAAGTAAAGTCATTGATGGACCGATCAGGTCTTGAAGTATGAAGAAGCCAGCAAATCCATACAGTCCCTGTGTACCGGGTAAGGCACTTAAGACAATGAAAGATCCAAAAGATTCGGGACGTTTTTTCAAAGCTCCTACGGTAGCCATAGCTCCGGTGGCCGTGCCCATAGCACTCCCACAGCCTGCTAGGCCAACCAAAAGTCCTATTCCTATAAATGCTAGAGTTAATGGTAGTGTTTCCATGTTTTTTATTTTAATTCATTTCGTTGATCACTTCTTTTCTAAAAGGTTTGTATTCCATTCCGCCACCTTCGAATTGTGCGTTATTATAAAATTCCACAAAAGTTAATCTTAAAGGATGGACGAATGATCCTAGAATAGCAATACCAAAATTCAGTGTGTGGCCAAATAGCAGAAATACAATTCCTATAATAATTCCCCACCAACCATTTCCCAAAATCTGAATTCCGATTTGGTTAACAACAAGTCCTAATACTGAAGATGCCACCCCAAGGGCAAAAAGTCTAACATAAGATAGGACATCTCCTAAAATTCCTGTGAAAATAAAGAAGAGTGGCAGCACTCCCGAGGCAATTCGTTTCAGGACAGGGATGGTCATATCATGAAATAGCAAAACCATTAATATTCCAAGCACAAGTATGCCCTTACGAAGAAAGCCATAGGGTTGGAACAACGTCATTTCCTGCATATCGCCAAGGAAAATCCAGATTAAACTACCCACAATAAATAGTTTTCCGAATTGTGCCAAAGCCTCGTTTACGCCTTTGTATTTGAGCTTATTTACGATAGAAACAATGATTCCGGTCACAATCTGAATAACCCCGATCATCAAGGCTACATTGAATGCATTAAAAATAAAATCCTGGTCATCCGGTATAATCACATAAGCGGAAAGGAATTCAAGAAAGGAATATCCTCCTTTTTCCAGGGGTAACCCAAAAACACTTCCCGACTTCACGATACCCATCGCAGTGGTGACTGAACCTAATATGACTCCAAGAATGGAAAAGTTTCGGTTCGTTTTCAAAAATGTAAACCAACCAATCAAGGAAGCTATTAATAAAACCAATCCATAACCGGCATCACCAAGGCAGTATGCGAACAATATTGGATAAAACACCGCTATGAATGGAGTCAGATCCATTTCGTAGTAGTTTGGCAGTTCAAAGATCTTAGTAATGTTTTCAAAAAGTCTGGGGTACTTTGCATTGTTCAGCAATACGGGCACCTTGTCACCAGCTTGTGCTTCCGAAACAGAATAGGTCATTTTCTGTTTATCCAATACAAACCGAAGCCGGTCTTCCATATGAATAGGAAACCACCCTTCGATAGAGATCAATCGGTTTTCAGCATGCTTATCGTAACTACTATTTACGGTTTGTACCCCTATTCTATTTTCAAGCTCAATGAGTTCCTTACCCAGCTTTTTAATATACTTTGTGAATGTACCGATCGACTGGTTGAGTTGTTCATGTCTCGATTCAATAGACTCCAACTCTTTCTTTAGATCACGTAGTTTACGGGGAGGTAAAATAACTGGCTCAAAAGTCAGTTTAGATTCTATTTCCCTACCGATCTCTACAAAGTAAATCCTATCGGCTCCTCTGTGGATGATTTCTATACTTTCAGACTGCCAGTCATACTGATTGAATTCTTTCTTTCCTGCACTAAAAAAATGAAAGTAAACCCCACGTTCAGCTAGAGCTTTTAACTTTCCATGATCAAAATCCCCCCAAGGCTCCAGTTTAACATAGTCCTTGCTCAAGGTCTGTCGGAGTTGGATACGCTCTTCTTTTTCCCTCTGCAATTCCAACACTTCCTTTACAACTTCCTGGCTCGATAAGTTTGAAGTCTCGCCCACTGCTTCCCTATAAATTTTTTCGGTAGAGCGTTTTTCAAGAATCTGAACAACACGTTCTATCTGATATTTCTGCCGCTCCAACTCTTCAACATCATCATCTCGGAAATCCGATTTTGTTTCCAAATGGATCACACCCAAATCCTGAAGCGTCTCCGTCAACGCTTCGCGTTGCTTATGAAAGGCTAGTAGCGTTATTTTTTTGAACAAGGACTTCATGCTACTTCTTTTAATTCCTGCTTTCGCTTCATGATCTTCTGCCCTGCTTTGGAAATATTCTCTTTATCCTCCAAAAATCGTTTGATCTTTAAAATCGCCGAGGAATACTCCGGTATCTGGACTTTCTCATAAAGGTTGACTTTTTGTGTCGTCTTTTTCCTTGCAGATTGAAGTTTTTCCAACTGTTCCTTCCTAATCTCAATTTGAAGGTCAAGTGCTATTTTCTTCTTTAGCATCTTAATTCCTAAAGGAATCCACGGAGATAAATTCCACCAACTTATATCGGCAATCTTAAATTTAATCGTGTCGACCTCCCGTACTTTTACACCTATAATTTTCTTTTGAAAGGTATTTAAACCTCCCAGACTCAAAACGTTAGGGAACTCCTTCCAGAATGGCTTGAATTGCTCTAAATCTTTATCAATCTCCGTTCGTTCTTCTTCTAATTTTTCAATCGCTTTCGCCAACGATTTAACCTCTTGTCTCAACGCTGTTTCTTTGTTTTTCAGTATTGGAAGTGCTTTCTCACGAATGGAAAGCTGCTTTTTGAAGCTTTGAATAGTGGTTTTATTATAGTTGAACTTTAGAGCCATCGAATTTTACTTAAGCCACTTTTTCCATCTTAATTTCTTCTTTCCAGTACTTGTTCATTAATTCTTCTTTAATCCCTACTTCGTATTTTTTGAAAAATTTCTGAAGCAACCTCCACCCGATATCGAGCATTTCATCCACTGAAATATTGATATCGATGGCCAGCAGTTTTACGGCATATTCCTTTGCGAATTCGAGGCAGCGTTCATCATATTCGTTCAGGTCGAACCCGTTTTCCTTTTTGGTTCGGGCATCAACTGCATCTGCATATAATCGAACCAGCGTGTTCATCACCTGTGGATGATCTTCCCTGGTTTTCTTTCCAATTACGTTTTGTTTTAACCTCGAAAGACTTCTGAAAGGATCAACAATTACTTTTCCGATGGTGGTGTCATGCTTCAGAAATAACTGGCCTTCTGTGATGTAACCGGTATTATCCGGTATCGCATGGGTGATGTCGCCCTCATTTAAGGTCGTGACCGCAACGATCGTAATAGAGCCTCCATGCGCAAATTGAACCGCTTTCTCATAAATACTAGCCAAGTCGCTATACAAAGAACCCGGCATAGAATCTTTGGACGGAATCTGATCCATTTTATTCGCCACGATGGCAAGGGCATCTGCAAACAGCGTCATGTCTGTAAGTAAGACCAATACCTTTTGTTGCTTGTCATTCGCAAAATATTCCGCCGCCGTGCAAGCCATGTCCGGAATCAGCAAGCGTTCCAAAGGTGGATCCTGAGAAGTGTTTACAAAGCTCACGATCTTATCAAGTACGCCCGCTTTAGTAAATGTATCTTTGAAAAAGAGATAATCATCATAAGATAGCCCCATACCTCCCAGAATGATCTTATCAGCCTCTGCTCGCATAGCCACCTCTGCTAAAACCTGGTTATAGGGTTGATCAGGGTCGGCAAAAAAAGGTATTTTCTGTCCTGTGACTAGTGTATTGTTCAAGTCGATCCCGGCAATTCCCGTTGCCAAAAGCACATCCGGCTTAGAACGCCTCACTGGGTTCACTGCATCGGCTTTCGTCAGCCTTTCTTCTCCTTGTAATTCAGGTCCATCATCAATCGGTTCACCGTAAGCGTTTAAAAACCTTCCGGCCAGCAGGTCACCAACTTTTAAGGTTGGAGGCCTTCCGGCAAATACAATTTCTGAATTAGAAGCTACACCTTCTGTTCCTCCAAAAACTTGTAAAGTAACCTGATCTTCTTTTACGCTGATCACCTGAGCGGGACGATCGTCAATCCATGCCAGTTCACCAAAACGAACACCTTCGGCATTAACTACGCAGGTCGCTTTTGTTATATTTTTGACTTCGGTATAGATACGTTGGAATGCTTTGGTTTTCATGCCGCTGTAGTTTGTTCGGTTTCACTAAATCGTTGTAAAGCTTCCTCCAATTGCGTTTCATACTTTTTGAAAGTAGGCGACTGGAATTCAGCATAATTCATTTGCTTAAGCAGGTTGATCAATTGTTTAAAGTACTCCCCTACTTCGTTGAACTCCTCGAATTCAAAAGGTGATTCACAAAGTCGAACAACTTTATTTAACATATAAATCTGACGCTCCAACGGGGTGTTCATATCTACATCATCAAAGGAATCTTGTTGAATAATGGCAAAATCAATGACTTCACTTTTCCAAAAACTAATGTGGTATTCCACCGGAACAGCATCATCACCTAAAATATTGATCTGATCCCGTGCTTCCAGTCCATCCCTTAAATAGTCTTTTGACCTTTTCACCATTTCCACCCAACCTTCCTGTAAGTTTTCATTTGAATCCTGTACAAATTCGGGATAATCCAGATACTTGGAATAAGAAGCCAAAGGATCAATGGCTGGATAACGCTTGGCATCTGCCCTTTTCTGCGAAAGCGCGTAGAAACAACGAGCCACTTTACTGGTCGATTCGGTAACTGGTTCCTTAAAATTACCTCCGGCTGGAGAGATGGTTCCAATGAAGGTAATAGACCCAAATTCTCCATTATTCAATTCAATCAAACCTGCCCTACTGTAAAAATTAGCAATGGTTGCTGGTAACTCTACCGGGAATGCATCCTGGCCGGGCAATTCTTCCAGGCGGTTAGACATTTCACGAAGGGCTTGTGCCCACCTTGAAGTCGAATCGGCCAGCATCAGCACTTTTAATCCCATGTTTCGATAGTACTCAGCCATGGTCATTCCCACATAAACTGAAGCTTCTCTGGCGGCTACAGGCATATTCGAAGTATTACAAATTATAGAGATTTTCTCATCCAATTTTCTCCCTGTTTTAGGATCGACCATTTGGGGGAACTCTGTGAAAATCTCGACGACCTCATTGGCACGTTCGCCACACGCCACAATAATGACTACATCGGCCTCACTATTTTTCGCTATCGCCTGTTGAAGCACCGTTTTCCCCGTTCCAAAAGGCCCTGGAATATAGCCTGTTCCTCCTTCAGTGATCGGGTTTAAGGTGTCCATCACCCTCATCCCAGTTTGCATGATGTTAAATGGCCTGAGCTGTTGTTTGAATTTATTCACAGCCAACTTGACCGGCCACTTTTGGGTCATAGTAACTATAATTTCTTTTCCCTGACCATCTTGCAGAACGGCCATAGTATCGTAAATCTTATAATCACCGTCTTCGGCAACCTGCTTCACTTGATAATCTCCTTCTAGATTGAACGGCACCATAATCTTATGGTCTATCCAGTTTTCCTTGACATTTCCCAACCAGTCCCCAGGCTTGACCTGGTCACCAGCCTTCGCCAAAGGTGTAAAATGATAATTTACATCTTCATCGAGTGGTGGAGTGGTTTCTCCAATGCTGATGAACACACCACCCATTTTATCCAGGTCATTTTGAAGCCCATCATACTTTTTGGAAAGCATACCAGGCCCTAGCTCTACCTCCAGCATTCTTCCTGTGAACTCTACCCTATTTCCTATCCTGATGTTCCTGCTCGACTCAAACAATTGTGCATAAGCCACATTTCCCACAACCCTGATCACTTCTGCCTGAAGAAATTTAGCATCACTTTCAATAAGGCATATTTCGTTTTGTGTAATCGGCCCTGAAGCTTCAATGAGGATCAGGTTTGAGATTACGCCTTGAACTTTACCTTCTGTCATACCGCCTGAGTGTTTAATGTTGAAACATCTGATTTTATCTTCTGAATTAATTCTATAAAGTGCTGATTGTCGGAAACAGCATCACGTTCTGTCCACTTCTTCACCAAAAAAAGCTTTAAGCAATATGCCAATACAACTTCCCTTTCAAAATGGCCTGGAACATTGGAGAGGTAATCCCACCGGATTTGATCCATAATTTGTTCAATCACCTCTACCTGCTGTCTGGGAAACAGTTCATTTAGTTTTTCTACATAAGGATAGCTATTGACCAGGCTTGCCGATGGTGTTTTACCTTTACCGACCTGATGGGCCAGAGATTGATGGTCAGCTGGGAGATCGAGCATTTCTTCTCCGAAATACGACTTATTAAAAACAGCCATGACTTTTTTTAAGCTTCTTTCAAACAGAAAGTAGTCCTTCAAAAAACCATTATCTAAAGTCTCAATTTTAGCGTAGAACGCCTCTAGGAGCTTCTCTTCTATCTCCCACATTAATAATGAAGGGAAATGTTCTTCCCATCGGCTCAGGAAGTCACCCATGTATTCCGGAAGAAAGCCCTTGTTCCTTGAAAAGTTACTTATGGTTTCTTTATCGCAAAATGTAGGTTCCTTGAAAGGGTAGATACTAATCTCTTTGTGTTTCTGAAAAATAGCATCAAGCAAGTTTGTATTGTCGTTAGGATAAAATAAATACCTCGAAAGCAATTCATCCTCAGTATCTAGGTTCCTCTGAATGGTATCGAAAATCTCATTGAAATCCAGCTTCCTATTTCCTTCATTAAATTTAAGGTCGGGCAGTCCAGATATGAGATAATAGTAACTCATTAGGCCTTTTTGAATAAAACGTCAATCGTTTCTTCCGTGAGATAGGCCTGAAACAATCGCTTAAAGTCCTCCTCACTGAAGGAAACCTGATAAGAACTACCCTCTTTGGCAATCCTGAAGCCATTCTCAAACTTGCCATTAAAGTTGATGATCAAATTGGGGACACTCTCAACAATACTGTTACGCAGAGCTTTTCTTGTATCGTTCTCTATCGACTGTGGTAGCGTAACTTCCAACTGATCATTTTTAGCCCAGTGTTCAGCAGATTTTTTAATGAGGCTTTTGAAGAATTCGGTATCGGCAAAAGCTTCACTAACGTGCTTATCTACTATTTTTTCTGAAAGTAACTTGGTGATCTCCACTTTAAAATCATTCATGATCTGATTGCCCTTAAGCTGAAGTTCGTTGATCACACTTCTATTCATTCTTTCAGCTTCTTTCTTAGCTTCAGATATGATTTTATCAGCTTCCTCCTTTGCTTTCTTTATTGATTCCTCCTTCTGTTTTTCAGCTTCCTGAATGATCTCTTTAGATTTAGCTTCGGCTTTCTCAACACCTTCTTTATAAATCTGGTCGGTTAAAGTCTCTAGGTTATTTAGTTCTGCCATTGCTTTTTTTATTTTAAAACGAGAAGTGGAATTGGACTTCTGAATGCCATGCGTTCTGTCAGGCTTTCATGGAAAAGCCTTTCTATATAAGTATAACTCTTAGGTACAATCGCCATAATTCCAATTTTATTTGACTGGCAATAATCAATAACCCCATCTTCAATATTGTGTGTAAATTCGAAGTTGAAGGAGGTATTAATACTTTGAAGCTGCTTTTTTACAAACGTCTGATGTTCTAATTCTTCGCTGGTCATCTTTTTTTCATCCCGATTAAGGGAAAAGACATCGATATCCAGGCTTTGGGTTTCTGCCACCTCCACTAAAAAAGCAAGTTTTCGATAGTCGACCTCTTCGCTGTAATCACAGGCCAGGCCAATCTTCTTCATATTCATAAGCTCTGAACCATCAGGAACAATCAGTACCGGGACATCTACAAGTTTTACGATCTTGGCACTAGTGGTCCCCCAGATTTCTCCAAGTCCACGCGCCCCTTTGGTAGCCATAATGATCAAGTCTATTTTCTCTGTTTTAGAGATTCGAGATATCATTTCAGTGGAAACTCCTATTTCTTTCCTAAACTCATAATTCAGCTTTTGTAGTTCCGGATGCTGGCTCTTTATGGTTTCAAATTGCTCATCAATTTTCTGTTCGAGCTTCAGTAATTCTGACTTAGTTTGTGAAGGGCTTGCATCTTTGATAAAAGGCCTGGAATAAGAGTGAAAAATGATCATTTTATCATTAAATCGCTCTGCAAATGCTATGGCCTGGTTAAGTGCATTTAAGGATCTCTCCGAAAAGTCCGTAGGAAACAATATTACACGTTCAGTCATGATCGTAGATTCTGGGTTTTATTTCTGTACTATTGGATTGGGCTTAAGATAAAGGTAGAAAAACCCTCTCAATATGACTATCGTTGTGATTTAAGCTGACTTTGGTCACAACTAATGTCCAATGCTCAAAATCATATTCTGAACTAGCGAGCATCATTTCATTGAATGCATAATTTGATCACCTTATAGAAGGTCAAAATCCGTTAATCATGCGATCGAACGGTAAGGAAAAATATTGCCTAACTACGGAGGACTTAGCTATCCTCTTTAAAGAACTTAAGCATCAAGGGTTTTTAAATGTAGGCCCCGTGTTCAGGGATGGAGTTGTCATGTTGGATCATCTCGGAGATTTCACTCAAATTGCGAAAGGCTATTACGATGAACAAAATAAGGGGCAATATAGAATTGAACAAAAAGATGACAATAGCTTTTTCCAATACACCTTAGGGCCTCAATCATTTAAAAAGTTCCTTCACCCTCCAAAAAGAAAGCTTTGGGAAGCCGATGGTTCCCAGGAAAATTTTAAAATTTCTGTCAGGGAGGACCCATCAAAAATGGCATTTTGGGGCATTCGAAGCTGCGATCTATCAGCTATAAAAATTCTGGACAAAGTTTTTCTCGAAGGTCCTTTCATAAACGAATGGTACAAGAAAGCAAGAGAACAACTTTTCATTATCTCAGCAGCATGCACAAGGCCATCAGATAATTGTTTCTGTACTTCCATGGGAACAGGCCCTGTACCAAAAGATGATTTTGATATTTCCCTGGTAGAAGTACTCAATCATTCAGGCCACTACTTTCTTGCTGATTTTAAATCGGACAAGGCCAGTACTTTTATAAATGTACTGGATTTTAAACGAGCCGGTCAGGTGGAAATACAATATGCTGAAGAGCACATTGAAAAGGCTATTGATTCCATGCCTTTTCGATTTGATCCGTCTCAGGCAGCCACTACGATCAAAGCCAATTTGGAACACAGGCACTGGGAAGAGGTAGCTGAAAAATGTTTGAGTTGTGCCAATTGTACAATGGTTTGCCCCACTTGCTTTTGCACATCGACTGAAGATATAACAGACCTCAGCGGTGACCACAGCGAACGATGGCTTCGATGGGATAGCTGCTTTAATGGGGAATTCTCTTTCATACACGGTGGAAGGGTCAGGAACAGCACTAAATCCAGATATCGTCAATGGATGTCGCATAAGCTATCGAGCTGGTACGACCAATTCGGGACTTCCGGTTGTGTTGGATGCGGAAGGTGCATCACCTGGTGTCCGGTTGGAATCGATATCACTGAAGAATTGAAAGCAATTGAAAACTAAAATCTTGAAGACCATGAAGTCCATAAAAGATTTGCTTAATGAACTCTCTTTTTTCGAAGACTTATCGGACGATATGCTAGAGTTTATTGCGGGATGTGGTCAAAATATGCATTTCTCAGCTAATGAGTACGTCGGTAAAGAAAACGATTCGGCCGATTATCTTTTCGTGATCAGGAGTGGAAAAATAGCTGTTCAACTCCAACACCCGGTAAAAGGACAATTGACGATCAGGACTTTACACGAGGGAGAAATAGCCGGTTTTAGCTGGATAATACCTCCTTATCGATTACAATTCGATTTAAAAGCCCTGGAGCATACCTCCGTTGTGGCTCTTAACGGCACTTGTGTAAGGAAGAAATGTGAGGAAGATCATACGTTGGGGTACTTGCTGATGAAGCACTCTGCTTCCGTAATGAATAAACGATTGACTGATACGAGAATTCAACTTTTGGATGTATACAACCAAAGAGTATAAAGTGAAAGAAGAAGCTTCGGAAATTGAAAGCCCTTGGGTACCAATTCCCTATAAGGTCACTTCCAAAAAAATGGAAAACCGGAAACTCATGACTTTTGCTTTTGAGCCTGCCAGGCAGAAAAGGATCGAGCCTATTAAGCCCGGACAATTCAATATGCTCTATGCTTTCGGAGTAGGTGAAATTCCTATTTCAGTGAGTAGTTTATTTCAAACAGAACATAAGTTGGTCCACACCATTCAGGATGTTGGTGCTGTATCGCATGCCATTAATGGTTTATCTATCAACGATAATCTTGGCATTAGAGGCCCTTTCGGTACATGCTGGCCAATTGAAAATGCCCGGGGAAAGGATTTGATCATTATGGCCGGAGGAGTTGGCTTATGCCCATTAAGACCGGTTATTGAAACCGTGATGAACAAGCGGGATCAATTCGGGGATGTAAATGTTCTTTATGGTACAAGGAATCCTGATGGTATCATTTATCATGAAGATATCATCTACTGGCAGTCCGATCCAAGCGTTAACCTTCTCATAACCGTTGATCATGCTTTTTCCAAATGGCACGGCAACGTAGGAGTAGTTACCCATTTGGTCAACAAAGCCAAATTTGATCCCGAAAATACTGTAGCCTTTGTCTGCGGGCCTGAGGTCATGATGCGCTTTGGGGCTTATGCCCTGCTTGAGCATGGTATTTCTGACGAAAATATTTTCGTTTCTATGGAACGCAATATGAAATGCGCTATCGGTTTTTGCGGACATTGTCAATATGGACCCCATTTTATATGCAAGGATGGTGCAGTATTTAATTTCAATTCGATAAAACCTCATCTAAAAATCCACGAATTATGAGCGATAATAAAGCAAAATTGGCTGTGTGGAAATTTGCCTCCTGCGATGGATGTCAACTCAGTATTTTGGATTGCGAAGACGAACTCTTACTATTAGCCGATAAGGTCACCATTGCCTACTTCCCTGAAGCTACGAAAACAGTTATCGAAGGCCCTTATGATATTTCACTGGTAGAAGGTTCTATCACTACCCCCCACGATGCCATGCATATTCTTAATATTAGAAAGAATTCAAAATTTCTAATGAGCATTGGAGCATGCGCTACAGCAGGAGGTATACAGGCACTTAGGAATTATGTTAAAGTCTCGAAATATGTAAAAACGGTTTATGCAAAGCCTGAATACATTCAAACGTTGGAAACTTCCACTCCAATTTCAGACCATGTTCAAGTGGATTATGAATTGCGGGGATGCCCGATCAATAAGCAGCAGCTACTTGAAGTGATATCTTCTTACCTGGTTGGAAAAAAACCTAATATCCCAGACCATAGCTTATGCATAGAATGCAAGCTGGATGGTAACCCTTGTATAGCCGTCACCCAAAATATGCCGTGCCTGGGGCCTGTAACTCAAGCTGGGTGCGGAGCTTTATGCCCACATTATTATCGGGCTTGCTTTGGGTGTTACGGACCAAAAGAAAACCCAAATACGGAGACTTTAGCAAAACATTTATCAGCAAACGGCTTGGAAAACCATGATATCATGAGGCTTTTCAGAAACTTCAATAGTGGTTCGCCAAAATTTTCAGAAGAAAGTAAAAACTATGAGCGAAAGTAAAAAAACCAGGACCGTAAAACTTGATTACATTGCTCGTGTAGAAGGCGAGGGATCTTTTTATGTGAAACTGAAAGATGGAAAAGTATCGGAATCACAGCTAAAGATCTTTGAAGCACCTCGTTTCTTTGAGGCCATGCTAAAAGAAAGGTCATTCCGTGAAGCCCCTGATATCACAGCCCGGATTTGTGGGATTTGTCCGGTGGCGTATCAGATGAGTTCAACCCATGCTATGGAGAAAATATGTGGCTTTACTCCACATAAAATGGTCGATAAGCTTAGAAGGCTTCTTTACTGTGGGGAGTGGGTCGAAAGTCATGCCCTTCATGCATTTATGCTTCATGTACCAGACTTTCTTGGTTATCCGGATGCTATTGCCATGGCCAAAGACCATAAAGATTGGGTAGTGAAAGCGTTCACTTTAAAAAAGACTGGAAACGATATTGTAAGCACTCTTGGAGGGAGGGAAATACACCCTATTAATGTAAAGCTTGGAGGTTTTTACCGTTACCCCCAAGCTTCCGAATTCAACGAATTAAAAGCGAGATTGAAGAAGGCACAGGAAATAGCCTATGACTCAGCCAAATGGATAGCTGGTCTCCATTTTCCTGATTTCACTGTTGATTATGAATTCGTTGCACTCCAACATCCGGAAGAATACCCGATGAACCGGGGTCGAATTGTTTCAAATAAAGGACTCAATATTGGAGTGGAAGAATATGAAGACCATTTTTCGGAAGAACATATGTCTTATAGTACCACCTTACATACTTCCATGGATGAACATAAAATCATCTTCACCGGTCCATTGGCTCGTTTCAATTTAAATTTCGAAGCCTTATCCGATGAAGCTAAATTGCTTGCCAGCGAAATCAAATTAGCACCTGTTTGTAATAATCCTTTCAAAAGCTTGCTCGTCAGGATGATCGAGATATTTTATGCTTGCGGAGAAGCCATCCAACTGATCGACCAATATGAATATCCTTCAGAAATAAATGATCATGTGGAGCCCAAAGCCGGGATTGGTCAAGCTGTGACCGAAGCTCCAAGAGGCATTTTATATCATAAATATAGTCTCGATGAAAAAGGCTTAATCAAAAAGGCCAAAATAGTGGCACCTACCAGCCATAACCAAAAAGTAATAGAACGCGACCTTAGATTGTTGGTAGAACAATACCATGAATTGGATGATAAAGAACTTACCGAACGTTGCGAGTCTGGTGTTCGAAATTATGATCCTTGTATTTCCTGCTCTACACATTTCTTGAACGTTGAAATTAAGCGTGAATAAAAAGCTAGTCATTGGTATTGGAAACGAGCTTAGAGGGGACGATGCTATTGGAGTTCATATCGTTCAGGCTTTGGAAAAAGAACACCCGGGCCTGGCAGAATACCTAATTGAACAACACGACCTAAGCAGGATAATTGAAAAATGGGTTGAAAAAGAAGTTGTGATCATTGATGCCATATTTCCGAAGAAACCGGAGGTTGGAAAAGTACATCTGGCCCATTCGTTCGAAGAATGGAAATTCGAGTCCGATAAACCTTTTTCATCACATAGTTTGGGTCTTATTGAAATGTACAAGTTGGCGAAGGAGTTGAATAAATCATACTCATCGCTCCTTCTGATTGGAATTGAAGGTGAGAATTGGGGTTTTGGAGATGATATGTCCGGACTGGTAAGCGAATCCATTGAACAGGTAAAGGACTTAATAATCAATCGTCTTTCATAGTCTTTTAACTAAGCCTGGTGATCTTCACCCACACCTATCAAAAGTCATAATTACAACTCTTCCAGATCATTGTTATTTCGAGAATTCTGGATTAGAATCAGGGAGGTTAAGTCTTACTTTGAGAAACCATGGAAACTACGCAAATAAGAACCAAACAAGTTTATCGTTTCGGAAATGGAGAAGCGGATGGTAGCACCAATATGAAACCACTTTTAGGTGGAAAAGGAGCTAATTTAGCTGAAATGACCAGGATTGGATTACCTGTACCTCCTGGTTTCACCATTACCACTGAAGTTTGTACCGAATACCATAGGCTGGGCAAAGAACAGGTAAAAAAACTTCTTCGACCCGAGGTACGGGAAGGGGTACAGTTCATAGAACGTATTATAGGAACCAGGTTCGGAAATGAGGATAATCCGCTGTTGCTTTCTGTCCGTTCGGGAGCGCGTGATTCCATGCCAGGGATGATGGATACCGTTCTTGATATTGGTTTGAATGACGAAGTGGTGGAAGGGCTGGCAAGAAAATCCGGAAAGCCGCATTTTGCCTGGGATTCCTATCGAAGATTTATTCAAATGTATGGTGACGTGGTGATGAAAGTGAATACTTATGTAACCGATGACCATGATGTGTTCGAGGTGATCCTGGAGCAAATGAAAAAAGCCAAAGGTGTTAAAACCGACCAGGAACTTTCCACAGATGACCTTAAAAAACTAGTTTCGCTCTACAAGGATAAAATCAAGGAGCTTACCGATACGGAATTCCCTCAGGATCCTCCTACCCAATTATGGAATTCCATTATAGCTGTTTTTGAAAGCTGGCACACCCCAAGGGCTATCGTGTACCGAAAACTCAATAACATTCCGGAAGAATGGGGAACAGCAGTCAATGTGCAGGCCATGGTGTATGGAAATATGGGCGAAACTTCCGCATCGGGAGTTGCTTTCACCCGCGATGCAGCTACCGGAGAAAATGTATTCAATGGCGAGTATTTGATTGATGCACAGGGCGAAGATGTGGTGGCCGGCATTCGAACGCCTCATCAAATTACACTGGAAGGTTCGAAAAACTGGGCCAAACTGGCCAAGGTCGATGAAGAAGATCGAAAAGAGAATTATACTTCTCTCGAAGAGTACATGCCTGAAATCTATAAGGAGCTTTCTGAAATAGAGCAAAAACTGGAAAACCATTTCCAGGATATGCAAGACCTTGAATTTACGATTGAAGAAAACAGGCTTTGGATCCTTCAAACCCGGAATGGAAAACGAACCGGGGCTGCAATGGTACGGATCGCCATGGAAATGTTCGATGAAGGGTTGATTGACGAAAAAACAGTGCTTAAACGAATTAATGCGAATAAAGTCGAAGAGCTTCTGCATCCGGTATTCGACCATACGGAAGTAGGAAAAGTTAATCCGATAGCTAAAGGATTGCCCGCTTCACCAGGCGCAGCTTCAGGAAGGATTGTGTTCTTCTCTGATCACGCCACAGAGTGGAAAGCTAAAGGAGAGAAAGTAATGTTAGTAAGAACAGAAACTTCCCCTGAAGACCTTGCCGGAATGGATGCGGCAGAAGGAATTTTAACAGCCCGGGGAGGTATGACCTCACACGCAGCGGTAGTGGCACGTGGAATGGGAAAATGCTGCATTAGTGGGGCAGGAGCTATTCATCTTGATCTGGATAAAAAAACAATGACCGTAGATGGAAAAGCCTTCAAGGAAGGGGATTGGATTTCATTGGATGGAACTACCGGAAAGGTCTATGAAGGCAAACTGAAAACCAAAAATGTACAGATCAGTGGAAATCTGGCACGTTTAATTGGACTGGCTGACCGATATGCTAAAATGAAAGTCCATGCGAATGCCGATACCCCTGAAACAGCCGAAATTGCTAGAAAATTCGGAGCAGAAGGTATTGGGCTTTGCCGGACCGAACATATGTTTTTTGAAGGAGAGCGCATTAAGGCCATGCGGGAAATGATCCTTGCAGGCGATGAAACGGGAAGGCGCAAAGCATTGACTAAGCTTTTACCGATGCAAAGGTCAGATTTTGAAAGTATCCTCAAGGCCATGAAAGGGTATCCAGTAACCATTCGATTGCTTGACCCACCTCTCCATGAGTTTCTACCTCAGGATGAGGAAAGCCAGCAAGAGATGGCCAGAACAATGGGTATCTCAAAAGAGGAAGTCCGGGGAAAAATTGAAGGGCTTAAAGAGCTTAACCCTATGTTGGGGCACAGAGGTTGCCGATTAGGAAACACTTATCCTGAAATTACAGAAATGCAAACACGAGCGATAATAGAAGCAGCCTTGAACCTGAAAGAAGATGTTAAGCCCGAAATTATGATCCCTTTGACCGGCACACTCAATGAGTACAAAATGCAGGTCGATATCGTGAAGAGGGAAATAGAAAAAGTATTTCTTGAGCGCCATGAACATATAGATTATAAAATAGGAACCATGATCGAAGTTCCAAGGGCTGCCTTGATTGCCGATAAAATCGCAACCCATGCTGACTTCTTTTCTTTCGGAACCAATGATTTAACCCAAATGACATTTGGCTACTCCAGGGATGATGCCGGTAAGTTCTTACCGATCTACATCGAAAAAGGGATTTTAAAAGAAGATCCGTTCCAGGTACTTGACCAGGAAGGTGTAGGTCAGCTTGTTACGATGGCGATACAAAAAGGGCGCACTACCAAACACAATTTGACCATCGGTATATGCGGAGAACATGGCGGGGAGCCAAAATCAGTTGATTTCTGCCATCATGCTGGAATGAACTATGTGAGCTGCTCTCCTTATCGGGTACCAGTAGCGAAAGTAGCTGCGGCCAAAGCTAATCTATAATAGATGGGTTTCAGGAGCTAATCATATTCTGAGGAGGCTGGAAGAAAGTTTATCGAAGCTAATGAGCCGCTGGTACATCGGGTGTATGTTAGAAACTAATTGTAAAATGATTGTCCGGTATTATTAATACTTCGAATATGAGATTCCCACCTACGTGGGAATGACGTTCTAAATTAAGTTTTGTGCGTCATTCTTGCGAATGCAGGAATCTCTAAGATGCACGTATGAGTAATTGCGGACAATCAAAATTATTTTCTATGAAATAATTAAAGGAAGCAATAAGCCATGGAAAAACTTGGAAAAGACGTTGCCGAATACTTGAATGTACAAATTATCCTTTTCCAAAAATTACTGAATTCGGTTAAAAAAGAGCCGACAGAGGAGGCTATACATCAGTTAAGACTCACCATTAAGAAGTCAAGAGCTATTTTCCGTTTTCTGAATATATGTTTGAAACAAAGAATCACCAGTTCAAACCAATTTTTAAAGACGTTTTTCAAAAAGCAGGAGCCATTCGCGAAGCTCAAATTCATATTAGGGTGGCTTCACAATATAATGTAAGCTTGGTAAGGCTATATACCAGAGGGCAGTTGAAAATCCAAGAGGCTTATATAAGCAAGCTTTCAAATGCAATCAATTCATTTGATTATAAAGAATTAGATCATTTGAGAGAGGAACTTAATGAATAATATAAATCAGCCTCAAAAAGGCAGCTTGCTAAAAAGCTGAATGCGTTTCTTCGTCTGAGTTTTATTAAGGTAAATCAACTCATTACTCATTTGAAAAATGACCAGGAACTTCATGAAGTTCGAAAAAAACTGAAACTGGTGGCAGAACTCATGATCACATCAGAAAAAATAGGGATTCGAAACGGTTCAAAGAAAATATTTAGCAGAATAAAAAGGCTAAACAAAAAGATTGGAGAATGGTATGGCCTGAGAACCCTCAAAAAATCATTGGAGGTTTTTTCCAAGGGACTTCCAGTTTACAAAAACAAAGAGAAATTGACTCAGCAGATAAAACAAATTTATGATCAATCTGAAAAGATGAGGAAAGACATTGTTATGGAAGCGAAAAGTGATATTCTTAGAAAAGCTGTTGTTATTTCAACATAACAATAGCTTTATTACTTGTATCCTAAAATATAATAGATAATGATACCTAAGGTGTTATTATCCGGTTGTTGGCAAAAAAGAATACCAATCCAGAGATCTATGCGTCGCACTTAATTACACTGATCTTAACCCAAATCCTGCTCCTGACCTAGTCTATCATTTTTTTATCTCTTCTTTCGGATTAGAATCTATTGTAAATAAGAAACTGGTTTCCATCCTTTGGTTCAGGATGGTGCCTATTATCCATACCAAACGACTGACCCAGATGCCTGGAAGGACCTTATGAGACCATTGGATATTATGAAAATCAGGCATCAAATGGCTCATTATTGCATTTCATTTAATCATATAGTGGTTTCTTTTGTTATTTTTCTGCTCTAATCGTAATGTGTTAAAAATGAGGCTATTAGAAGGTTTCGACTTATATTTTTCATATCTTTAATAACAAGCCAACTTACCTCAGTTATGAGTACACCTAAAATTCCAACTACCTACACCCATCACTTACGGCCGGACAAACCCTGGGACCTCGAAACCGAACTTTCCGGTGGAATGGATGCCAGACACTCCGGCAAGATTGCGACCGAATTATCCGGGAGTGTGGAAAACAAAATTTCCGGGAACCTTAACACGAACAATACCCTGAAGTTAACAGGAGACTCAAAGGAACCTGTTGCTACAGACAGCAAGGTTGAGATCCTGAATTTACCGCGTTTTACGCTGCAGGACATCAAAGACATGATGAAGAACCGCGTGCGCATACCCAATTATTCTAACGTCTGCTTTAAGATGCTGGGGGTTGAATTCTTCAGTATCTGTGTCAGCGGAGAAGGACAGATCATCACAGAACCTTATGTGCCCAATGCTGCAGAGCGTTGTGAGGAAGATCCATGTTGTGAGCCAGACGTTCGGCCATTTCCCGGTAGAGATACAAAGCGCAAAAAGGAGTAAACTAAAATCAACACATCATGGTATCAAAGATTCCCGATTCCATATTGAACAGGATCAATACGAAAGAAGAGGAGATTATATTGAATGGACCTCCGGGCCTGTTGACCGGTACGGTTAATCTCAAGAACCAGAACAAGGATGTAGCTCGCGTGCGTTATCTCGATCTTAAGGCGACCCGTGACAGAAAATCAAAAAGCCTGGATTCGAAGCAGCTCTACTTCAATAGCAAGCTCAGGGCAGGTGAAGAATCCATGGAACACATCTCCCTGTCCCTTGCCCCTGATACAGCCCCCGGAACTTATGAGAATTATATCGAATTGGGCGGAAAGAAACGGAAAGTGGTCACGGTGATCCAGCCAACGATTGCCATAGAGATCACTCCTTCCGACTTTTCTTTTCAGGGAACCAAACCGGGCACTGAACACCTGGCGACCATTACGGTAACCAATATGGGGAACATGGATTTTCAGATTCCTCAGGTAAAGCATGTAGCTCCAATGGATATGGACCTCCTGTGCAGAGCCTTCGGCTATGGTTTTCGACAGGATATGGAGGAAGGGTTTTCCAAAACCATGGATCATGTGACCCGGAATCTAAAAGAGAACCTGCCGAAATGGGCGAAGGCTAAAGTTGCCGAAGCGGGCCGCATTCTTAAACCGGGCAGGAATATGCTCGTGAATATCAAAATAACCATCCCCCCTGATGCTAAGGCCGATAATGATTATGATCTGCTGATCAGGTTTTGGGACAAGGACCTCAATATGATATTCAAATCACACCAAACCAACTAAAAACTTATACGATGGAAGACAGGAAATTACAATCGAATGTGTTCAGCGACACCGTCATGGATAATCTGCAGACGCTGACAGAAATGTCCATGGAATTCTATGGGAACATGATCGACAATATGACCGGAAATAATTCGATATTCAGCACTAATGCAGGACAACTGGGCAGGAATGCACTTCAGCCATTCAGGACCATGTTCAATTCCGGAGACTGCTGTCCCCCCGAAAAAGAATGCCCTCCGCACTGCATGGCATCCATAACACGCAAAGCGATGACCGGAGAACGCATTATCATACCGTTTACGGTACATAACGAGTGCAATCAAAACAGGGTATACAGGATCGGGGTGAGAGAAATGGCAGACCAGGATGGAAAGACGGCCCCGTCACAACCTCAGTTGAACAAGGCATCCGTCACTTTGAAACCCCATGGTAGCGAAAGAGTGCTGATTGGCCTCGATCTGGGTAAATTCGATGAGGGCAGCTACACTGCCGATGTGGTATTGCGGGAAAAGGAATACAATCAGAATATTTGCCTCTCTGTAGAAGTAGCCGACCACCCTTCGGTTTCAGTGACTCCCCTGGAGGAAAAGAAGTACAGGCTGAAATGGCAAAGCTGGCAATCGCATTTCTATTGCGAATCCCGGAAATCCGGATCAGATAGCAGAGGGTAAACAGATGCTGTTTTAATCTTTTTATTATGGCATCAAGCGATAAAAAAACGACGCTGGAAGAGGTGTTCAGACATTCTCTTGAACTCAACCAGCGGTATATGAGCGAAGGTTTTAAAATGCTCAATGAGTTAAGCAAACAGCCCCGGCTCGATAAAAATCTGTTTGTGTTCAGGCCTGAAGTCTATTCCAGGGCGATCAATGCATTTACCAGACTCAATTTCGATTACTACAACAAAATGATGGAGTTGGGCTTTGGAATGACCCGGGAATTCTTCGACCGAAAGGATACAACTGAGGAAGCTCCGATGGAGCCTGCGTTTGTGCTTACAGCTGATGGCAAGGCCGGGGGAAAAGCTGCTCTGGAGTTCATACTCGAAAACACCAAATCTGAAACCGTGCATTGCGAGCTAGTACATTCGGCCTTTAAGGATGAGAATAATGCAGAAAATGAAGCCAACGTCGGCGTCAGCTTTACCCCTCAGCTGTTTACCCAGGAGCCCGGGATGTCCCAAACCGTCAAGATCGACCTTCGCATTCCGAAAAACACCTCCCCTGCTATCTATATCAGCAATGTGACCGTACTAGGGTTTGAGCCATCCTATTTTCGCATCGTACTGAATGTTGAACCTGCTACCCAAAGAACCAGCCATGGCAGAAGCAAAAAAAGGCCCACAAAATAAGAAAAGGTCCACCCGGGGCAAGGCTCGGGACGACTCGTGGATCGACACGGATCGTGTGGTAAACAAGGCTCAGAAAATAGTGAATTCTGCGGTGAATGTTCTGGAGGAAGAAATAGCTGCCGGTATCCTCGCCGCAAAGAAGATCGAAAAGAAACTCATCGACGTAGACGAGATCCGAAGTGATCCTGATGCCCTGATGAACCGCATACGAAGGGATTCTCACGAGCTTCTGGATCTGTTTATCGATGGCTTTGCTTCCATCACAAGCCAGCTGAACAGTGTGATGGAAGAGCTGAAGAAAAACGGGGAAGAGCATGGGAAGAAGAGTAAACCGGGACCTGAATCACGACCGGCTGCTGCCGGGGTCAGCTTCCTAGAGCCGGACGGGCCAGTGAAGGCAGGAGAACAGGTGAGCCTGTCCATGAGCATGTTCAATGATGAGCTCAAAGAGACCCAGAAAATAGAATTGCGGAAATCAGACCTGATAGGCTCCGGAGAGCTTAAAATCCACCAGAGAGCAATTGCCATAAGCCCGAGGTCAATGAGCCTGAAACCGAACCAGGAGCGTTCGGTAGAGGTGACCATCAAATTGCCGGGAAACAGCCTTCCGGGTCTTTACAATGCATTTATTACGGACAGGTATGACCCCCGCATTCGAATACTTTTATCCCTCAAGGTCACCAAATAGGAAACTGCCGGATGGAAGTGGCTCAAATGAAATCGCGCTTAAAGTATTTCGGAGCATTCACGCTTGAGGGACTCCATTCGTTCATCCCGGAAAAAGAGCCAAAGAAATACCTTTATGACCTGCTGGTGGACTACCCGAACCGGGGCGGCAAGGGATTCAGGCCCGGTTTGTGTATTGCCAGTTGCAAGGCATTCGGAGGCACCCTGAAACAGGCCAAATATTCTGCGATTGCCCTTGAGATGTTACACAACGCATTCCTGATCCATGACGATGTGGAGGACGAAAGCTTTTCCAGACGTGGCAGGCCCACCATGCATGAGTCCAGCAGCAGGGCAATTGCGATCAATGTGGGTGATATGCTCAATGCCCTGAGCCTCTCTCCCCTATGGAGAAACAAAGAGCTTCTGGGCGAGAAACTGGCACAAAGGATATTCCTGGAGATCCAGCATATGGTTACCGAGTCGGCTGAAGGTCAGGCACTGGAACTCGGATGGCGACAGGACAATGTCTGCAACCTGAGCGAGGACGATTATTTGAGGATGATCCTTAAAAAGACCTGCTGGTACACCTGCATACAGCCAATCCGAATAGGTGCACTGATCGGGACTGGCGGAGTGGTACGTCCCGACAGTTTTAACAGGCTGGGCTATTTCATGGGTGCCGCCTTCCAGATACAGGACGATGTGCTCAACCTGATTGGGGAGGAAAGTGCCTACGGCAAGGAGATCGGAGGAGATATTATAGAGTGCAAACGTACCCTGATGCTGATCCATCTTTTCAACCATTGCAGTTCGAAAGAGCTTTCATTCATCAAAGATTATATGGCGGTTTCCATACTTGAACGAAAGCTGACGGATGCTTCAACCATTATGGACTGGATGCACAGGTATGGTTCCATTGAACATGCAAAAGAGACCAGCAAGTATCTGGCGGGTGCAGCACTTAAAGAGTTTTATACGCACTTTTCGCATTTGCCTGACAGCGAGGACAAAAAGTTTCTGGAGACCATCATCATGTATATGATCAACAGAGAATACTGAATGTGATACGGATCAGTCAACATATCAATTTTGATTGTGACGTACTCATCGTGGGAGGCGGTCCGGCCGGCAGTACGCTGGCACATCATCTGGCCAGTGCGAACATCAGGACCATTGTTGTGGATGCGGCTGAATTTCCCAGGGACAAGATCTGTGGAGATGGGGTGAGTCCGGTTGCCTTGCGAGAACTTCATCGTATTGGTGTAACCCAGACTGATACCTTTGAGAAAGCCAACGCTATCGATAAGGTGGGACTGTTCCTGGAAGATGATCATGCGAATATTCAGTTGGAAAAACCTGAAGACCTTCCGTTTCATGCACGGATCATTCCCCGCATAGAGCTTGATTACATGATCTATAAGGCAGCGAGGAAAGCTGGAGCCATATTTCATGAAAAATGCCGGGTAACAGACTATAAGATGTCTTCTAACAGGGTTGTCACCACCTATAAGAAAGGAAAGGACACCAGACATATTACTTCAAAGCTCATCGTAGGTGCGGATGGCAGCCGATCACTTGTGGGTAGAAGATTAAGAGGTTGCATGCCCGACCCTGAATACCAGTTGCTGGGCCTGAGAGCTTATTACGAAAACATCCGTGGGCCAAAGGACCGGGTAGATGTATATTTCTCCAAGGAGAACTTCCCGGGCATATTCTGGCTGTTTCCCAAGGGAGAAACAGGAGCGAATGTGGGTATGGCCATGATCTACAAAACCTGTCCGGAGCAGGCTTCTGAAGTACGCCAGCGTTTTGCAGCACATGTGGCCTCCAACCCTGTTCTGCAGGAAAGACTGGGTAATGGCAAAGCCATCGAAAAGATCCAGGGATGGCCCATTACTTTTTATGATGCCCGTAATCCTGTCACGACAGATCGGTTGATGCTGGTTGGGGAAGCTGCCGGGCTCATCAATCCACTGAGCGGCGATGGCATTCAGTACGCTGTCCTCAGTGCCCGGTGGGCGGCGGAAAATATTATTGCGGCAGCAAAGCAGGGCGATTTTTCAGCAGCTGCCCTGTATGGTTACGAGGAGAAACTGAAAAATGAACTGGCCTTCGATTTCTCCCTGTCCAATCTTATGGTGCAGTTTGGGAGAAACAAAACGCTAAATCCTCTCTGGATGACTACACTCCGTATTCTGATCAATCGATGCAGGGACGATCCAAAGTTCGCAGCGACCATTGCCGGTATTTTTGAAGGCACCTATCCCTCCTACAGGGCACTGGAGCCTGAGTTCCTCTTGAAAATACTCTTGCAGGCGAGCATGTCTGCCAATTCTTACCTTATCAATAGCCTCGAGCAACCCGATCAGTTGTTGCGGGATGGAACACAACTGGTGTTAAACTCCGGATTGTTGATCAAAGAGCTGGCTAAAAATCCGGCAGCCCATTTAAGCTGGTTGACTGACGTAGCAGGCAAAACCTTTAATGTGGTACGACATACCATTCATAAGAACGGTGTATAATTTGACTTCAACGAAAGTCCTTCCATTTGGTGCAAACTGGAAACAGGGTTTTATTAAGAAATTACGAAATCAAGTCGATGAGTACCTATAAATTACAGTGGTTTAAATTTATCTGATAAGAGTGTTATTATTTTCGGATAATAACACCTCTATTGTTTATATTCCCAGATATATAAAGTGGATAATAGCAATTGTTATTATCCGGTTGTTGGCGGTAATTAAAAAAAAGAACATGGCAGATAATAAAAACCTAAAATTAAGATTCAAGTTAAAGGAGCTAGAATTCGAAATTGAAGGAAACGAGAACACAGTGAAAGATGAGTTTGAAAACTTCAAGTCATTTTTTACTAATGATATTTTGCCTCAAATAAATAAAGTACAGGAGACTGAACCGAGTAGAGAATTAAATGAGAAAAAACGACCTCTTGAACTTCAGAAAGCCACTGATGTTGAATCACAGGACGTTTCAGACTTTCCTGTAATTAAGGAAGTCGTACATAAAGACTTACCAAATGGTGAGCAAGAGTGGGTTTTGATTTACTGTTTTTATTCATCCAATTTTGGGAAGGAGTCATTTACCAGAAAGGATATCATCGATATGTATGATAGTTCAAACAGAAAAACTCAAAGTAATGTAAATGGGCTTTCTGTACAATTACAGCGCATTCTTAAAAAGGAATACATAAAGTTTTTGAACGACACCGAATACATTATGAAGCCTGAAGGAATTAAGCGGGCAAACCTAATTCTTGAAGGTAAATCTACAAGCAAAGCCTCTCAGTCTAGAACTAAGTCGAAAGCTTCACCTGATAAGGGCTCAGCCTCAGGGAAGAAACAAAAATCTACTAAAAAAGCTCAGGGCTTCAAACTTGACCGAAACTTAAATCTGCGTCCAGAGGGGAAGCAGAGTATTAAAGATTTTTCGGAAGCATATCAAATGGATAAAACGCCTGAAAGGATTCTCATAATTGTTTACTATTTAAAGGAGATTCTAGGAATTGACGCTGTTAATGCAGACCATATTTATACCGCATTTGACAAGTTAAACATTCGAGTTCCGAAAAGCTTGCATCAATTAATTAGTGATACAAAAAATAAAAGTGGTTGGCTCGAATTCGATTCAATGGACGATATCCAGCTTTCCATTCAAGGTGGAAATGCCGTAAAGTATGACTTAATCAAAAGCAAATAGTAAGTGAAAGCACTCGAGACGTTTATTGAAAAGGTTGATGGCTTTGATAACCTATCGTCAAGTTCTCAAATAGATTATTTTGCATATTTCTTACTAATTGAAGAAAAAAATGATGGGTTTCTAGCAAAAGATATAGCAGCTTGCTTTGACTTTCTTCACCTTCCACCCTATTCAAACATTCCAGCTTATGTAGCCACAAAATCAAAAGGCAAAAACAAGAAGTTCATTAAAAAAAATGGTAGCACTTATTACATTGAGCGTACTTATAAGTTAAAGCTAGACGAACAGATAGGAACACCGACTCTTCCTTCTACAGTGCATTCTGACTTCTTTCCTATTGAGCTTTTTGAAAATACAAGGGGGTATCTTAAGATAATTGCAAATCAAGCTCTAGCCAGTTACAACAAAGGCATTTTTGACGGGTGCTCCGTTTTGACTAGAAAATTGATTGAAGTCTTAATTATTGAGTGTTTCGAAAGACATAATTTAGACAACCTCATAAAAAAATCGGATGGTAATTTCTATTATTTGAGTGACCTCATAACGGAATTGCTAAAAGAACCTGATTGGAACATTGGGCGAAATGCTAAACGTAGTTTGCCTAAAATCAAAAGTTTAGGTGACAAATCAGCTCATAATAGAAGATACATTGCCAGAAAAAACGATTTGGACAATCTTAAAGAAGACGTCAGAACAGTAATAGAAGAACTGATTCATCTTGTTGATTATGAAAATTGGAAAAAATAGTTAGGCATGAAAGCACTAGCATTTATTGATCTTCTCGGGTTTAGTGCCATGGTTGGTGCTGACAAAAATCTAGCGACTAATATCTTAGACGATTTCTACAATATTTCATTCCGCCACATAAAGAATGAAGACCTAATTCATGGGGATTTATTTTCAGATAGTTTAATGGCTCATTCGTCAAATCCAGCAGTGTTAGTCAATACCATATCTAAAATTTATCGAGACTGTTTAATTAAAAATGATACTTATAATCACTCATTAGGTAAATACTTCCTACTTCCAAGAGGCGGGATTTCTTTTGGACATGTCGACATTCAATCAAGAACAGAAAGTCCAAACTTGACTAAAAACTTCATTATAAGTCCTGCCTTAGTTCACTCTGCAAAAATGGAAAGTCAAATTAAAGGGAGTAGACTTCTAATAGCCGATTTAGAAAATAGTGACGATCAAGTCTTCAATTGGAATCAAGAGATTAAAAGCATATTGTTCGAAAATTCAGCCTTTACGTTTTGGTCAACCTTTAAATACTTTGATGCTCTTTGGTTTTTGGACTTAGCCAAGGACAATTCTGCACAAAAAACAGAAGTAACCAACTTAATAGAGGTAGCTGAAAAACTTGTTCAAGCAAACCATAAAAACAAAGGTGCTAGAGAACAGCACATTCAAACCTTACGCATAGGATTATTGAGTTTTTCAAAATTCTTGACTCCAAATAGTAATCCCCTTTTAAATAGATTTCTAACTAATTATCGTGACGATTCTTATTGGCTCATTTGGCTCACCTTAATTGAAATGATAATGAATTCACCAGATAGCTGGGCGCTACCATCAAAAAGAGAGGTAGTCGAATTCTATAAAGAAGTTAGCCTTAAACCAGGTTGGTCCAAGGTTGTTGCTGATATAAATAAACCAAGGAATGAATATGTTCTTAGCTCATTTCGTGAATTTTTAAATGAAATGGATATTTAAAAAACAACCGCAAACAACGGCTATACTGCATACCCTGCGGGATACGCACCATAGCCAAACCGTTACCTCACTCCCGCTTGTGCAGTCCTACAATGATCAATACAGCTGGTCGTTTTACCCAATAGTAATAAGTACCCACAACTTTGAAAGTGAAAATGAGTTGATCTGTCATAAATACTATGGCCTCCCAAAGCGATGGTTTTCTTCCTTAACAATTAAGGAGACCTTTTATAATTATCTATAATACTCAGTCTGAAAGCTTCGTTTCACATAACTTTTTAAGACTTTAAACTAAAATTTTAGTTTAAATTATTTGCATTGTATCAACTAAGTATTTAGTTTCAAACTAATTATTTAGTTCATTTAGTGAAAAGAATTCATTTATGAAACAACTTACAAAAGCCGAAGAAGAGATTATGCATGTATTATGGCAGCTGGATTCTGCTCTGGTCAAAGACATTATTAACGAGATGCCAGAGCCAAAGCCGGCCTATAATACGGTTTCTACCATTGTCAGGATTTTACAGCAAAAAGGATTTGTTGGACATGTGGCACAGGGCCAGTCGCATAAATACCATCCTTTGATCTCCAAAGCTGAATACACCCGAAACTTTATGAAAGGATTCGTGAGCAGGTATTTCAGCGGTTCTTATCAGCAGATGCTCTCCTTCTTCACAAAGGATGATAATCTGAGCATTAAAGAACTCGAAGAACTGCTCGAAGAACTTAAATCGAAAAAGTCATGAGCAATTATTTGATAGAGCTCTCCATAATCCATACCGTATTGATCCTTGGATACTGGTTCGTGCTTCGAAAAGAACAGCAGTACTCCAAAATAAGATTTTACCTCCTTGTCTCAACCCTTCTGGCACTCTTTGTACCATTGCTAAAGCTCCCGAAGCTGTTTACAACCGGAAGCCATCAACTGGAGGCCATTATCATTGAAGCAGTCCCCTCCGACTCGTTCAGAGTAGTGGAAACAGGCTCTGCGTACAGCTTTTATGCCAATCTGATCTTTCTGATCTATGCAGGCATCAGCCTGTTTTTACTCATTAAGCTGCTGGGCAGCATCATTTACCTGATCCGGCTGGAGAGAAAAAGTACTAGAGAGCAATATGATGAACTGTATGTACGCAAAGCTCCCAAAATAGAAGGAAGCTTCTCCTTCTTCAACTGGATCTTCCTGAGCAGCGAGATCAGTAAAGAGCATAAAGACTATCAAATGATCCTGAAGCATGAAAAAGCTCATGCGTCTCTGGGACACACTTACGACCTGCTGTTCTTTGAACTTTTTAAAGTATGTTTCTGGTGGCTGCCCACAAGCTGGCTCATCATCAAAGAAGCCCGGAAAATTCACGAATATCAGGCAGATACACATGCGCTTCGAACCTCTGACATCGACCAGTATTCCTCAACACTAATCAACTCCACACTAAAACTCAACGGTTTGAGCCTGGTCAGCTCTTTCCACAATGGTCTAATTTTAAAACGATTGATAGAAATGAAAAAACAGACAAAAAACGTGAGTCCCTGGAAGCTGGGGACATTAACCGCATTATGTACTGCACTTGTTCTGGCATTTGCCTGCAGCGAAGAAAGTAATGAAGAAAACCTCACTGATTCATCGGGGATCGTTAGGGAGACCTTCTCGATAGTAGAAGAAAGCCCTGAGTTTGAAGGAGGAAAAGAAGCCTTTTACCGTTACCTCACCAGTGAAATAAAATATCCATTACAGGCGCGAAAACTTGGGATAGAAGGAAAAGTGAATGTTGAATTCGTTGTAGAACGGGATGGATCAATATCCAATGTGAAAGTCAACAAAGGAATTGGTGCCGGGTGTGATGGAGAAGCCATCAGAGTGCTGGAAAATGCTCCTTCTTTCAAGCCCGGAAAACAGAGAGGTAAAACCGTTCGGGTAAAAATGCAGATCCCCATCATTTTCAAGCTGAATGATGGTAAGCTCAATGATGATAACAGCACACAGGGAATGGTCATTTTGGAAGAAGTACTCACGAAAAATGCAGCGTTTAAAGTGGATGCCGGCTATAATAATGGAGAATGGTCCGGGACAGTACTGGATGAGGAGGGTAACAGGCTGCCTGGCGTGAACATAGTCGTGGCAGGTACGAACTTCGGAACTGTATCCGATCTTGATGGGACCTTTAACATAAAGGCAGATAAAGAGAAGGACCTGCACTTAAGTTTCGTAGGATATGAAACTGTAAAACTCAGAAACTACTGATCACTGAATAAACCTTCTCCGTGGTCGGTGGCGCTACCGACCACCGGTAAGAAGCTAGTTTTAAAAGATACTTGAAAGGTTTAGCCTACAGGGCTAGACGTTAGCCCTACCCTCTCACCTATCCATTTTCAAAAGCCGGAATAATATACCTCTTCAAAATTTTGAATTCTTTGACTTTGGAAGTGTAATTGCCCCCCGTAAATACAATGACTGCGTTTTGACCCGGCATAACTATAATTTTCTGCCCTCCCCAACCACTACCGTAGAATATGCTTGTTTTCTTACCTGAAATGTTGATGTCATTTATCCACCAGGAATAGGAATAGCCATTTCTTCCGGTATCCTCGCCCGGCACATTGATTCTACGATTAGGAGGAAAAGAAAGTGCACTTTTATCCACCCATTCTTCAGAAACAACCTGTTTACCATTCCAAACTCCATGATTTAGAAAAGTTACCCCTACTTTTAACATAGCCCTTGGGGTAATATCCAGACCTCCACCAGATTCTATTATTCCACTTGGGTAGCGGACTGACCAACTGCATGTATCAACATCAAGAGGCTCAAAAAGGTATTTTTTAGAGAATTCTTCGATATCCAGTTGAGTGGCGTTCTTAATGATCTCACCAAGAACAATTGTATTTCCTCCGGAATAGGTAAAACTTGATCCGGGTTCGCTCACCAGAGGCCTTTCCAGAATACACTCTATTTGATCATCACAGTGGAACCAAAGCCCTATAATGTCGTTCTTCGCACTGCTAAGTGGTACTCCCCATTCATCCCATTCCAGCCCAGAAGTCATGGTGAGCATGTGTTCAATGGTTATTTTTTCTTTTCCGCCGGTTTTAAGATGCTGGTGGTCTGGTAAGTAATCAAAGATCGATTGATGGACGCTCTCGATAAAACCTTTGTCTATGGTAATTCCAATACAGGCGGAAGTAATACTTTTAGATACTGATTTTATATCATGCAACATTTCTTTTTTCCAGCTTATCCATTCGCCATGGTGTCTTGGGGCTTCCCATTGGTATTTATGTCCTTCAAAATATTCTTCCAGGGCTAACTTCCCATCTTTACAAACAAGCAGAGCATGTATTTCCCCATATTTACCACGATCAATGTCTCTTACTGCATCCCCAATGTATCTTGAGTCGATACCCACTTCTTCTAATGTCCCAACTTCAAGTCCGTCGTTGATTTTTTCAGGCTGTTGATAATCATATTCAGGCTGTTGGACTCCACAACTGAGGCTCAACAATGAAAGAATGAAAACGAAGAGCGTTGACTTTCTCATGGCTACTTTTCATCTATTCCTCCTTTTTATTTTTACGTTTTTTGGAATAAAAAGTAAGTCTGATGAGGTTTAAAAATGTACAGATAAGCATATTTCTTTCCGGCTTTAAAAAGATCGGACACCATGTTTAACACTAACACATCTCACTGAAAACCAATACGCCCCTAGAAGAACTTCTCGACCTATCTATAGTGTTATATAATTAGAGATCGCGATCACTTTGTTTGAGTTTTTGATGATATCGACAAGTTCTAGATATCATACGGTATTAGTTCTAAATGTTAATTATTTGACTTAAAAATTTATTCAAAATGAACACTCTGGTTAAAAAAAACAATCTATTTCCAAGCACATCATTTTTTGATGATTTCTTTACAAAAGACCTCTTGGATTGGCCCGGTAGTTTTACCGACGGTGGCACTTTACCAAAAGTGAATATTATGGAATCGGCTGATAATTTCGAAGTAGAAATGGCTGCGCCCGGAATGAAAAAAGATGACTTCAATATTGAATTGGATAATGATAATCTGATTATTGAAGCGGAAATCAAAAAAGAAGACGAGCAGCACTCGGAAAATGGTCGTTATAATCGAAAAGAATTTAGCTATACTTCCTTCAAAAGATCATTTTATCTACCTAACACCATAGAAATAGATAAAATCAAGGCTAAATATCACGATGGAATATTGAGCCTGGTTATTCCTAAGAAAGAAGAAGCTAAAAGGAAACCTGTTAAAACGATTGCTATCAGCTAGCAATTAGAAATGCTTAATAGGGTAGTCTGCATAAGCCTACCCTATTTACTTAAGTGAGTTAAGTTTAGAGGCTCCGTAATACCGGAAAATTAAGTCTTAGATTTTAGTTTAATTTGTCTCAGGATTTATTCCGAGGTCCCCTTTAATGGCTAAGGAGTTCCAAACCTCGAGTCCTCGGGAAAGGCCAGAAAACAAACAATAAATTTTGATCAGAACATTCAGATAAAAATTTCACAGTGACGTGCTCTGCAGTTGACATAAGGATGCTTATAGTCCATGCATAGGACTTGTGCATTCTCATATCCAGCCTGGTTTTTTGTACGATAGAATATGTTTTTCACATCTGATTTATTAACAACTCCAAATGAAATTAATTGCCGATCAACTATGTTATATAGATAGAAAAAGATGGAAGATATTTATTCCGTGAGGAAACAAGAAGCAATAAGTGGCACGATGAAGATAATTAAAATGGATAGCCATGAAAATAGCTCAAATATCACCTTTGTACGAGTCGGTTCCACCGAAGTTTTATGGTGGCACTGAGCGTGTTGTTTCATATCTAACCGAGGAATTAGTAAGGCAAGGAAATGAGGTTACGCTCTTCGCGTCAGGAGACTCTAAAACATCTGCAAAACTATTTAGCAATGCAGCAGAAGCACTAAGATTAAAAGGCGTAGAAATGCCTTTGGCCTACCACATTGCGCAGCTTCAGGATGTTATGGAAAGAGCCGATGAGTTCGATATCATTCACTTCCATACAGACTTCCTCCACTTTCCATCCTCTAATTTAATCAAGACCCCACGATTAACCACCTTACATGGTCGTCTGGATATTCCCGACCTGGTTTATGTTTATCATAAATTCAAAGACCAGCCACTGGTATCCATTTCCAATTCACAAAGAAACGGACTATTGGTAGATGTAAATTGGGTAGATACGGTTTATCATGGCCTGCCCCTTGATTTGTACAAAAAAGGAGATGGCGATGGTGATTATGTAGCATTTCTGGGTAGAATCTCTCCGGAAAAACGAGTTGATCGTGCTATTCGCATTGCCAAAAAAGCTGGTATGAAAATAAAAATAGCAGCTAAGATTGATAAGGACGATGAGCACTATTATACCAGCATGATCAAACAGATCATGAAACAGCCTCATGTAGAGTTTATTGGAGAAATTGGAGAAGACTGTAAAGAAGAGTTTCTAGGAAAGGCTAAGGCACTATTATTTCCTATAGATTGGCCAGAGCCCTTTGGAATGGTAATGATAGAGGCTATGGCCTGTGGAACACCGGTTATTGCTTATAAAAATGGTTCTGTTCCTGAAATAATAGACAAAGGAGAAACCGGCTTTATCGTTGAAAATATTGAAGAGGCCGTACAGGCCCTTAATAATATTGATTTGATTGATAGAGATCGCGTAAGAGGAATTTTCGAAAACAGGTTTTGCTCAAAGGTTATGGCTAAAAACTATATGGAACTCTATAAGCGCTTAATTCCAAATTCGACTAAATCTGTTTTGTTCCGTCAAAATAAAATCTCAACTCCTTAACTAATCCTACTATTCATATGATTGAAGAAAATGAAGAAATAGAGAATGCTTTCATTGGTCAGTACAAAATAAAAACGGACGCAACATACATTGATGACCGTACTCAGGTTCTGAACCATCATGGAACATTTGCCATCCTAAATAGGTCTGGAGATATTTTACCATTAGGAGAAGAATTTCAAGGTATATATTATGAAGATACCAGATATGTAAATGGGTTAAAGTTACATTTAAATAACCATAGCCCCACACTGCTGAGCTCGAACATTAAAGAAGAAAACGAAATTCTTTCAGTAGATCTCACGAATCCAAAAATGTTATTTAAGGGAGAGTGGTTTCCTCAGGGTATTATCCATATCCACAGAAGTCAGTTAGTACGTGATGGGCACTTTCATGAAAAAATTGAAATAGAAAACCATAATTCTAATGAGCATACTTGTGAGCTTACTTTGGATTTCGATGGTGACTTTAAGGATATTTTTGAGGTCAGAGGGGTAAAAAGAGAGAAAAGAGGCGAATTTTTAGGTTTTGAATATCCCGATAAAAATACAATTATAATGTCGTACCTGGGCCTGGATCAAGTTGTAAGAAGGTGCAAAATAACATTCAATCAAGCTTTCAGCAGGCTCTCTCAGGACGGTGAAATCAAATATGATTTGAAGTTATTCCCTAAAAAGTTTCAAAAGGTTGAATACACCATCTCCTTTTTAGAGGGGGAAGAACAAAGTCAGATCAGGGATTACCACACCGATAAAAGTGCTATTGAATCGGACATTGAGAAGTCTAAGAATTATCTACCCATCATAGAAACAGCAAATGAGCAATTCACGCACTGGCTAAATAGGTCTAAAGCAGACCTTGTTTCTCTAATGTCTGATACTCCTACTGGTAAATATCCCTATGCGGGTGTTCCTTGGTACAACACTGCATTCGGAAGGGATGGGATCATTACAGCCCTTGAAACTCTCTGGGCCGCACCTAAGCTTTCGAGGGATGTACTTTTATATCTCGCCTCCAATCAAGCTGAAGAATTGGATGAGGCGAATGATGCTGAGCCAGGCAAGATCCTACATGAAACCAGGGGCGGCGAAATGGTTGCACTTAATGAAATCCCGTTCAAAAAATATTACGGAACAAACGATGCAACACCCCTTTTTTTAATACTAGCCGGTGAGTACTATGTCCGAACAGGAGATATTTCTACCATAAAGCAAATATGGCCTAACATCATTAAAGCCATCCACTGGATTAACGAATATGGAGATTTAGACGGAGATGGATATGTAGAATATCAACATAAGTCCAAAAATGGCTTAACTAATCAGGGTTGGAAAGACAGTCATGATTCGGTATCCCATGCAAATGGTCAACTGGCTGAACCTGCTATCGCTCTATGTGAAATACAAGGATACGTATACAGTGCAAAATTGCACGTTGCTAATCTTGCGATGATTTTCGAAGAAAGAGAACTATCCAAAACCTTAAGAGCCGAAGCTAAAATATTGAAAGAGAAATTCAATGAAGATTTTTGGGATAAACAATTGGGATGTTACGTTATAGCACTGGATGGTCGAAAGAAACCCTGTAGAGTAAAATCCTCTAACGCCGGACAAGTTTTATATACCGGAATAGCTGACCCTGGAAAAGCCAAAAGACTTGTTCAAAGCCTTATGAGACCCGATATGTTTTCAGGTTGGGGTATAAGGACTTTATCAGATGCCGAGATACGATTCAATCCAATGTCGTACCACAACGGGTCCGTATGGCCACATGATGTTGCGCTAATTGCCGAAGGTATGGGCAGGTACGGCTATCAAGAACAATCCCTAGAGTTAATGACAGGACTATTCGATGCATCTTTGTTTATTCAATTGCAAAGACTACCGGAACTCTTCTGCGGAATGGAGCGTCGTGAAGGAGAAGGTCCCACAGCTTATCCCGTTGCCTGTTCTCCCCAAGCCTGGTCAGTTGCGGCAGTTTATATGCTTTTGCAGTCCATCTTACAGATCAAGATCAATAACCTTAAGAAAGAAGTCTCTTTTTGTAAACCAATTTTACCCGAGTATATAGAATCGATGAATATCAAAAATCTTGATCTCGGCGACGTAAAGGTTGATATAGAATTAACGAGGCATGGAAGAAACAACATGATAAGTATCAATTGGAACCTTGATGATACCGAATGGCAATTGAGTATCATTAAATGAGTTTGTTACAACCGTCTTAATACTTAAGTTACCTGTTGGAAAACCGAAAGAATTACATACTAAATAACTCGAATCGACTGTGCTCTAAGCAATGATCACATACAAATTACCTACTTTTATTACTATCCCAAAACCATGAATAACTTCAACTTCAAGAAACGAAACCTATTTTCAGGGCCACATTTTTTAGGCACTCTTTTGATCTTTATTGGTTTGTTTTCCTTAGTGAGTCCATTATTCTTAAAGAGTGAAAGTTCAATGGAAAGAATTATAGATGTTGGCATTGGAGCCATAGTTATCGGGCTTATCATAGTAACTTCTTATGGTGGTACGCTTATTGATTTTGAGAAAAAGAGGTTCAAAGAGTATTCGTCAATAAGTGGCTATAAATTGGGTGAATGGAAAAACTTACCAACTATTTTAACGGTAAGAGTTATTTCAAAAAGTTACATAAGTACAAATACCCCTAATGGAATAAGTCCTACACTTTCAGGAAAGGTAACGGATTTCAAAACATTGTTGTATTCAAATGATTCCAAGCCCATATTTTCATTTATGCTTTCCGGAAAAAAGAGGGCCATTAGGCAAGCCAAAAACTTAGCTTCTAATTTGAATGCTGATTTGGTTTTAGAAACTCCGGAAGAAAACTGAATTAGACCTAATTTTTGAAATTTTCTACTCGAAGCTCCTCAGCTCTTCCTTCAACTTCTTCGGAAGGCTAGCAACCACTAATTCGTAACTGTGGTTAACTAAATATTGGATTTTCGAATCAGGAATTGAACCATCTGTTTTTACCGAGTTCCAGTGTTTTTTACTCATGTGATACCCTGGAGTTATACCTTCAAACTTTTCCCTTAGTTCAATGGCCTTTTGAGGATCACATTTGAGGTTCACAAAATCGAATTCGTCTAGTCCAGTAAGGGCAAACATTTTCCCCATCACCTTGAAAACCAAGGTATCCGGACCGAAAGGAAGTTCTTCTGTGGTGCCTGGCTTAGCTAAACAGTATTCTCTAAGTTCTTCTATGTTCACAAAATGAATTTCTTAATTAGGATAAAGATAATCCCAAAAAGAAAAACCATAATGGAAATTTTATTGATCCCATGCATCATCCTGATGTTGAAATTGGATGGCCTGTTTGGGTCTTTTTTTCTAAAAAAGTAGCCAAAAACCTCACCTAAACCCAGAAAATGCTTTATAGAATCATTAGTATTTTGATTCCTATTTTCCCTCTCCTCTTTTGTTAAATCCTCTTGAACTGGCATAAATCTCTTATTTTGAATATATAACTTATTCAACCACTTCTGGTTCAATCCAATTTCCATCTTGCCTAATGATATCAATGAGTTCATCTACGGCTTTTTCTGATGGTACTCCCCTTTTCATGACTTCCTGGCCTTTATAGAGTGTTATCTTACCTTTCCCCGAGCCTACATATCCGTAGTCAGCATCGGCCATTTCACCGGGACCATTAACAATGCATCCCATGATCCCAATTTTTACGCCTTTCAAATGGTCAGTTCTTTTACGGATCATTGCTGTAGTTTCTTGCAGATCAAATAAAGTCCTTCCGCAAGACGGACAGGAGATGTATTCCGTTTTGGTCATTCTGGTTCTGGCCGCTTGCAAAATTCCGAAAGAGAGCTCATTAAGCTGTTTATTCGTTGAGGGATCAATTACAAAAGCTGAATCTTCATTCTGCATTCCAATCATGATCCCATCCCCAAAACCATCAATGAAAAGTCCTCCGATATCTGTTGAAGCATAAAGTGTTAACTGATCTTCTTCTTCATACTTAGGATACTCCTGCTTTATAATGACTGGCACATTAATTTCTCTTTTATGCAGTTCCAAAAAGAATCTCCTAAGCGCCGGCATGCTGTGTTCATTTGAAGTCTGAAGGATCACTACTGCTGTAGAGTCGCTCTTAATATCTTCATATTTGAACTTTTCATCGTCAACAATAACATTAATAAAGTTTAGCTCCTCATGCTCATGCGTTCTGGCCTGCCAATCCCTAAAACTGAATAAAGGGAACTTATTCTCTTTATCTTCCTGATTTTGCCAGACCTTATAATCTAATATCTCTTTCAATCCATTGGGAAGCATAAAAGGAATAGGGCGATCTCCTGAATATACATAATCACAACCCAAATCATTCATGCGCCATTTATCAAGCTCAGGGAGATAAAAATGCCCGATACTTTTCAGGTCTTTATATTCTTTTATATCTGAATGACTTAGATCAGCAATAACCCTTGGAACATTTCCTCCACCTACATTAAGCGCTTCCCTGGTTTTCCTCTTTTCGTATTGAAAAGGGTTGATAGGGATTTCCTCCAAAGGCTCTATGCTTTGGTGTCCAGGCCTTGAATCATATCGGTCTACCATCACTTTAGCGACAGGGGCTTCTACTTCCGGCTCTTCAGTTAAGGAAACCCGAACGGTGTCACCTAAACCATCCTCCAACAAAGTTCCAATGCCTACTGCTGATTTTATTCTACCGTCTTCCGCCTCTCCGGCTTCAGTTACTCCCAGGTGTAAGGGATAAGGTTGGAAGTTCTGCTCATCCAGCTTGTTGACCAACAAACGATAAGCCTGTACCATCACTTGCGGATTACTGGATTTCATTGAAATCACGATATCATAATAATTCAGATCCTCGCAGATACGCAAGAACTCCAAAGCCGATTCTACCATCCCATAAGGAGTATCACCATATCGGCTCATAATTCGATCCGATAGTGAGCCATGATTCGTTCCTATTCTCATGGCTGTGCCATGTTCCTTGCAGATTTTAACAAGTGGAGTGAACCGTTCTCTTATCCTATCCAGCTCTGCCTGATAGGTTTCATCTGTATATTCAATGGTCTCGAATCGCTTTTTATCAGCATAGTTGCCAGGATTTACTCTTACTTTTTCCACGATCTTTGCCGCCATTTCAGCTGCATTGGGAGTAAAATGTATATCAGCAACTAAAGGTACTTTACAGCCAACAGCATGAAGTTCTTTTCTGATTTTTTTAAGATTTTCTGCTTCCTTAATCGAAGGCGCAGTCAACCTCACGTACTCACAGCCAGAATCAACCATTCTAAGCACTTGCTCAACCGACCCTTTGGTATCCATGGTATCAACCGTCGTCATGGATTGTACACGGATTGGATTATCTCCTCCTAAGGGAACATCCCCAATTTTCACTTCCCTGGTTTTCCTTCTGGAATACTCAGTAAGACTATTGCAGTACTTTATTTTAGATAGCAGCAGAGTATCTGAACTGTTCATATTTTCGATTTTGATCCTTATATGTCGCCTAATTGCGGCCTTATAACTACTTCCTCAACCACAGAGTTTTGAGAAATTGAAAAAGCTGACCAAACGGTTTCAGCAACGTCTTCACTTTTAATAAAGCGTTCTGGTGGAAGATCAATTCCTTCCCAACTAGCTGTGTATGTTGCTCCAGGTAATATAGAAGTTACCCGGATTAAATACTCTTTAAGTTCTTCCCTCAAGCACTTACTCATACCGTACATGGCGAATTTAGAAATAGCGTAAGATCCTCCATTGGCATAAGCCATAAAACTAGCTATAGAACAAATATTGAAAATATGTCCTTTTGATCGTTCCTTCATGGCCGGAATTAAGTTCCTTGATAACCAGTATGCACTATACAAATTCGTGCTGATCATCGTTTCAAGGGCTCCCTCTTCCTCTGAGTGAATCTGCCCTGGAATAAAGGTTCCGGTATTATTTACCAAAACATCTATCGACTCACTTTTTGATAAAATGAATTCAGAAAAAAGATCTACTTCATCTTTTTTCGATAGATCGGCTTTAAAAACGTGAACCATAGCTGACGGAAATTGCTCTTTGAGTTCAATAGCCATCTTATTAAGTTCATCCCTGTTTCTTGAGCAGGTTATGATATCAAAACCTTCTTTGCAAAATCGTTCGGCTATTGCCCTTCCAATTCCCTTACTTCCTCCTGTAATTACAGCTACTTTATTCATAATTTTAAACGGCTACAGCAGCTTTTATATGGGGATGTGGGTCATAATTCTGGATTTCGAAGTCTTCAAATTTGAAAGAGAAGATATCCTTCACTTCCGGATTAACCCACAATGTCGGTAATGCCCTCGCTTCTCTACTCAGTTGCAATTGAGCTTGTTCTATATGGTTTGAGTATAGATGTGCATCGCCAAAGGTATGAACGAAATCTCCCGGCTCCAGATCGCAAGCCTGCGCAACCATGTGAACCAACAAGGCATACGAAGCAATATTAAACGGAACACCTAAAAACACATCTGCACTTCTTTGATAAAGTTGACAAGACAATCGACCATCAGCAACATAGAACTGAAATAAGGCATGACAAGGAGGTAAAGCCATATGCTCTATATCAGCTACATTCCATGCACTAACCATTAGCCTTCTGGAGTCCGGGTTTGTTTTAATTTGATGAATAAGCGTACTTATTTGATCTACTTTTGTACCGTCTGGTGTAGGCCAACTTCTCCATTGACTTCCGTATACCGGGCCAAGTTCTCCATTTTCATCGGCCCATTCATCCCAGATAGAAACACCATTTTCTTTCAGATAATGGATATTGGTATCTCCACTCAAAAACCATAGGAGCTCATAGATAATAGATCGAATATGTAGTTTTTTAGTCGTTACTAGCGGAAATCCTTTAGATAGGTCAAACCGCATTTGATAACCAAAAATACTTATCGTCCCTGTTCCAGTGCGGTCTTCTTTTTTAATGCCATTATCAAGGATAAATTGCATTAAATCATGGTATTGCTTCATACTTATTATATCGTGATCGTCCCTGCTTATAATTAAAAACTGTAAGTTCAGTTCCTTAGCTTAATAACACTTCGGTATTAAGAATCTTTACATGAAAGTCTTCTTAATAGTTTGTTGATGTACCAAACGCTTAACGTTTTATTCTTTCAAATATATTTACAACCAGTCTAAATAAATACGATTCATCAGAATAGATATAAACAAAGCTCCCAACAAGTCCGTTTTTAAGTTATGCGTTTCCAAAACATTCTTTTCCTAAGCTTTTCCTTATTGCTGATAACCAGTTTATGGTCTTTATCTAAAAAACCTTTTATATCTCCTTTAGATAAAATTAAAGGTGTGAATTTAGTAGCGCCACCTAACCCTTTCACTGCCCAAGACCTTGAACCTTTGAAAGCAATGGGCAATGAGTGGGTGTCTATAGTACCATATGCTTTTTCCAAACCAAATCAGTCTTTTGTAAGGTGGGGAAGTGACCGACAGTGGTGGGGTGAAAAGCCGGATGGAGTAAAGCAATCGATAAAGATGGCAAGGGAAAAAGGATTCAGGATAATGCTGAAGCCACATGTTTGGGTTATTGGCCAAGGGTGGGCAGGTGATTTTGATATAGATATGGAAGCAGAATGGAAAAAATGGGAAGAGGAGTACAGTAGTTATATACTGACTTATGCTGAAATAGCTGAAGAATATAAAATAGATCTATTATGTGTAGGTACTGAATATAGAATTGCCGCAAAAGAAAGACCTGAATTCTGGAAGTCGTTGATTGTCAAAGTTAGACAAAAGTATAGTGGGAATTTAACCTATGCTGCAAATTGGGACAACTACGAAAATGTTAAGTTTTGGGGTGAGCTCGACTATATCGGTATTGATGCCTACTTTCCCTTATCTGAAAATGAGAATCCGAAAGTGGATGAACTGATAAGCAAATGGAGGCCTATTGAAACCGAATTGAAAAACTTTAGTGACTCTGTGGAGAGAAAAGTTATATTTACTGAATACGGTTACAGAAGCATAGATTACGCTGCTTCAGGACATTGGACTATAGAAGAGAAAGCGACTTCTATTAATCAGGAAGCGCAGAAAAATTCATACGAGGCCATGTACAAAGCCCTAGGAGACAGTGATTGGTACATAGGTGGATTTTTGTGGAAATGGTTTCCAGACCATGAAAATGCAGGAGGCTCAAATTGTGATCGTTTTACCCCGCAGAACAAAAAGGTGGAAGAGATCATTAAGAACTGGAATAAAAAATCATAATTATGCTTAATAAAGGCGACTCTTTACCTGAGTTCGATGCAAAAGATCAAGATGGTCAGTTGGTGAAAAGCTCAACGCTCGTAGGAAACCAATCTTTAGTGCTTTATTTCTACCCTAAAGATGAAACACCCGGTTGCACGAAAGAAGCGTGTTCGTTTAGAGATCATTATCATGATTTTACAGAAGCCGGTGCACAAGTAGTTGGTATAAGCTCAGATTCCGTTGAATCTCATAAAAAATTTGCTGATAAGCATAATTTGCCCTTCACGTTGTTAAGTGATGAGAGTAGAAGGATTGAGAAAAAATTTGGAGTGAAGAGAAACTTATTCGGATTGATACCCGGCAGAGTAACTTTTATATTTGCTAAAGACGGGAAGCTAGCCCACAAGTTTGATTCGCAGATCAATATTCAGGGTCATATAGATGAAGCTTTATCTATAATCAAGCAACCAGTTTAGCGTAGCTTAGAGGCGATTCCTTTCCTAAAAGGATATCCATATTTTTATTCATACTGGAAACAGTTTCATAAAACTGTTTTTGAGTTAAATTTCCATTTTGAACTTTCTGAAGTCTTAACTGATCAAGATTGAATAGATCATAACGAAAACTACTCAATATTAAATCTATATCGCTTGGTAGTTGGAAATTCTGAAGACGTATCTGATAATTTCTTAAAATTCGAAGTACACGGGTTAAAAGATCCCTAATGATTAATGTAGAATTGGGATTGTGAGCGTGATAAGTAAGTTTTCTTCGAATAGATTTTAATTCTTGGCGGGAATTTCTCTCAAACATTCTTAAATATAACTATTTCTGGATTTCAACGGTAAAGAGGCAGGAAAGTTCTAAAATAGCTGTTATAACGTTTATTTATTTTTGAAATCAATAAATACTTTAAAACAAAATAGATGGCCTTCTTTTTATGTAATCCAACCAACCCAGCTTTACAAACATGGTTGCTATGAAGCTCCAAACAATAATAAAAATTATAAAGAAAGCTATAAAACCTATCATACGTGTAAAAGATTAAAATATCCTGTACAAAAATCGTTAGAAACATCTTCGGAATTGATCCAAAAAGTCCGATGTATGACAGTTGTAAGAAATTTGGAGGATTTGAAGAATTTTAAAAACCTCCTTCTTACTTAATTTTCAATAAAAAAGCATTCCAGATTGGCCTGGAATGCTTTTACTGGTTTAGAGAATAAACCTATGCTAAAATAAAGTTGTACTTATTTATTCTCCTGCTTCATCAACAGAAATAAGTTCTACCTCAAATATCAAAGTAGAATGAGGACCAATAACCTGTCCTGCGCCTCTTTCTTTATAAGCTAGCTCCGATGGGACATAAAGTTTCCACTTGGAACCTTCTTTCATTAATTGAAGGGCCTCAGTCCAGCCTGGAATCACACCATTTACTGGAAATTGAATAGGTTCACCTCTATCTACAGAACTATCGAAAACAGTACCATCTATTAATGTTCCGTGATAGTGTGTCGTCACTTTATCTGTAGCAGCAGGCGTTTTTCCGCTTCCTTCTTCAAGAACTTCATATTGTAAACCACTCTCTAAAGTAATTATGCCTTCTTTCTTTCCATTTTCTTCAAGAAAAGCTTTTCCTTCTTCCAGATTTTTATCTGCAGCCAAAACTCTTAAGTCAGTAGAGTACGTTCGAATAGCCTCCTGAGATTCTTGAATATCGAGCTTAGCTTCTTCATTCATAGCGTCCCTAATTCCGGCTGCTACAAGTTCCGCATTGACTTCTCCTTTTTGAGCCTTTACATTTTCTGCAATGCTAACACCATATGCATAGCTGGCTTTATCAGAGGGCTCTTCTAGATTAACTTCAACATCTGATGATCCCGAAGCATTTTTTTCAGATTGATCACATGAAAATAGCAGCGCAGCTAGCCCTGCGGTAATTAAATAAATCTTCATAATTATAGGATTGTAAATTCTGACTGAATAAGTCTTATTGAGTTTTCAATTATGCCCCGAAGGTATCTGAAAAGTAGGGATACTCCAATGATACAAGTGGAATTAAGTCGTAATTATCTTATTTTCGATTTATAATGTTGTTTGAAAGGCATTATTGTATTAAAATTCGATATTACTTTACATCTATTAAAAAGTTATGACCTTAAATAAAACGTTCAAATCCGTTAGCCAATTCAGTTTTTTAATAGCGCTTTTGGTATTTCTGGAGTCTTGTGGTTCAGGAAAAAAATCTGAAAAAGAATCTGCATCGTCAGAATTCGATGCTGCCTCTCATCAGATAAACGAAGAAATTGATGAGGTCATTCAAGAATTACCTCCTCCTTCCGAAATCCCTTTCTTACTAGAAGAAATCGGTGCCGACTACGACGAAAGCCTGGTTAATGCTATTGAGAATGCTGAATCATATAATACCACAACTGATAAAGCAGCTGTAAACCTAGGTATCTACACAGCCGATATTGGATATCTTGCTTCTTACGATAAAGCCCAGAGAGCATTATCATACCTGTCAGAATGTAAAAAGCTTGCTGAAGCAGTGGGCATTACAGATGAGGTAGGAAAAGATTTTGTAGAAAGGTTCGAAAAAAATGTTGGTAGCAGAGATTCATTAGAAGATGTGGTTGACGATTTTATTTCAAGATCAGACAAACAGCTTCAATTTACAGACCGCGAAACTGTAGCAGCCTTAGTTCTTTCTGGCTCTTTTATTGAAGGTTTGTACTTAGCAACCGCTATTATTGAAAATTACCCGGAAGATGTTCTTCCAGACGATGCCAGAAACCTTATTCTTGTACCAATAGTAAAACTTGTTCTGGATCAGGAACAACCTCTAGCAGACCTTATTCAGCTATTAAAAGATCTTCCTGAAAGCGATAATGATATGGTGAAAAGCCTTGTGAGCAGCCTTCAATCTTTAAAGGGAAAGTATGAAGACTTGAATATTCAGGAAAAAATTCAGGGAAACAGAGGAGATCTTTTATTAACAGACGAAACCCTTGATGAGATCACCAATCAAACTGGTGAAATCAGAGATTTTATTACAAGTGCGAATGCCCAATAAGGGATAAAAACTTTCAAAGAATCCCATCCGGTATTGAACCGAATGGGATTTTTTTTCTCTTAACTTAAATGATCAAGTGAAAATAAATGCACGACTTGATTATATTCCCTATTCAATACTCTTTGGAATTAAGTACTAAAATAATATGAGTGAAAAACTCCTGAAAGCAATATTGCAGCTCTTTGCCGTCGTGGCTAAAGAAGATGGAGTGCATCACGCTGAACGAGCTAATATTAAAGAGTTTCTTTCTGAAAATCTTAATGAGTCGGATGTAGACCATTATATGGAACTACTAGATCTTTTTGCATCGGAAACTCAGGAAGGTCTGGATGTTCTACCGCAAATTGACCCTAACATCAATGATGAAACCATTGATTTTATAGACGACTGGTCGAAAGTGATTCAGAACAGTGAGTTCATCAATAAAGAACTTACCAAGCAGCAGAAATTAGTTTTAGTCCTGAAAATGATCGAGTTGATATACTCCGATGGAGATATGTCAGAAAGGGAGTCCAACCTCGTGTTTTACATTGGGCAGACCATTAAAATTGATCGTACTGATGTCAATAGGATCAAAAATTTCGTCATTTCGACTAAAATACAGCAATTCAACTCAAGTCAGTTTTTAATTGTCAGTGAGGATGATGCTGATCTTTCGGAAAAGGCCTTTTTTCTAAGATCGCTTAATATGGAGGGGTTTCTTTCCTTCCTTCGTATACCCAGTGAAGAGACTTATTTTGTTAAATATGTTGGCGAAAGTGCCGTTTACCTGAATGGCATTTTACTGAAGAATGGAAGAAGCGGCGTTTTTTCTACGGGAAGTACTATAAGGTCATCGCTGATTGAGCCTATATTTTACAGCGATATTGTTAGTCACTTTTTAAAAGCTGAAACTGACAATAAAATTTCGTTTGAAGCCAAGAATATATCATATAAGTTCAAAACGGGACATATTGGCCTAAGGGACGTTCAACTGCATGAGGAGTCTGGGAACCTGGTAGGGCTTATGGGGAGTAGCGGTTCCGGGAAATCCACACTTTTAAATGTTCTGAATGGAAACGAAAAACCAAAAAGTGGTGAAGTCCTGATCAATGGAATTAACATCCATACCGAACCAGATAAAATAAAGGGAGTAATAGGTTACGTTCCTCAGGATGATCTCTTGATTGAAGACCTAAGCGTATTTCAGAATCTATATTATGCCGCTCAACTTTGCTTCAAGAAGAAAAGTGAATTAGAGATCAGACAGCTTGTGGAAAAAACGCTCAAAAGCCTGGGCTTATCCGAAATAAAAGAGCTAAAAGTTGGCACTCCATTACAAAAAACAATAAGTGGGGGTCAAAGAAAGAGACTTAACATTGGCTTAGAACTCCTTCGTGAACCTTCAGTTCTGTTTTTGGATGAACCTACTTCTGGCTTGTCTTCAAGAGATTCGGAAAATATACTTGATCTCCTTAAAGAATTATCTCTAAAGGGAAAGCTGATCTTTGTGGTTATTCATCAACCGTCCTCGGATATTTTCAAAATGTTTGACCGACTTATTATTTTGGATGTAGGTGGTTATCAAATATTTTATGGAAACCCTGTAGAAGCTGAAGTCTACTTTAAAGACATCATCAATATGATTGATCGAGACTCAGGGTCTTGCCCAACTTGCGGCAATATTCGACCGGAAGAAGTCTTTAATATTATAGAAACTAAAGTAGTTAACGAATACGGGAGGTTCACCGATCAAAGAAAGGTTACTCCTGAGCAGTGGAATGAGCACTTTAAATACCGGACAATATTTCCATCTGTTGAAACGGAAACAAAACCACCTCCCTCCTCACTGAATCTACCTGGAAGGCTTAAGCAGCTAAAAATTTTCACCATAAGGGATATCTTATCTAAGCTAAGTAATACTCAATATATTGTCATTAGTCTTTTTGAGGCCCCTTTATTGGCTTTTATTCTAGCTTATATTGTAAGATACTACCATGTAGATGGTGGCGAAGGTGAATATGTATTCTCTGAAAATGTAAATATTCCAGCTTACTTTTTCATGAGCATTATCGTAGCGCTTTTCATGGGACTAACTGTAAGCGCAGAAGAGATTATAAAAGACCGGAAAATTTTGAAACGAGAGTCTTTTCTAAATCTAAGTAAAGGCAGTTATGTGGCTTCTAAAATCATAATACTATTTACTTTTTCGGCAATCCAAACATTCATGTTTGTGCTTATTGGCGACTATATCTTAGAAATAGATGGTATGAGTTTAGAATATTGGCTCGTTTTATTCAGTACCTCATGTTTTGCTAATATCCTTGGCCTGAATATCTCTGCCACCTTTAATTCTGTAATAACAGTTTACATTCTAATACCCTTACTCCTAATTCCTCAATTGATATTAAGTGGAGTCGTTGTTCAGTTCGACAAATTGAACCCTCAAATTAGTAATGCCAGTAGAGTACCTTTAATAGGAGAGCTTATGGCCTCTCGGTGGGCATATGAGGCAGTCATGGTGACTCAATTCAAAGAAAATGATTTTGAGAAAGTATTCTATCCTTTTGATAAAACCATAAAAGAAGCCGAGTATAAGAATCTTTATCTAATCCCGACGCTTAAAACCTATTTATCGAATAGTATCAGAAATATAAACTCTTCTAATCAGGATATTTTAAAAAGCGTACAAAACGATCTATCCACCTTAAGGAATTCAATAGCTGAAGAGCTCAATCTTATCGGTAAGAACAAATTCGATAAGTTAGATCATTTAACAGTTTCAGAATTTGATTCTTCCACATACAAAAAGACTCAGGCCTTTCTAAAATCACTTGAAAAGTTTTACGCAAATCGTTTAAAGAAACATCTGGAAGCCAAAGACGAGCTTATTAAAGAAGTGACCTCTACACCGGAAGGTCAGGAAAAATTTCAAAAACTCAGAGGCGATTTTCAAAATGAGCGTATTCAGTTGTTAGTAACTAATAAAACTGAGGAGAAGCGGGTAGTAAGGAATCGCAATGCATTAATTCAAAAGGTAAACCCTATTTATAACGAACCCGATCCGCATCACTCCTTAGACTTCAGAACACATTTTTTTGCTCCAAGTAAGCACTTTGCTGGTTTTCACATAGAGACTTTGCAGTTTAATGTGATCATAATATGGCTTATGACCCTAATTCTAGTTTATACTTTATACTTTGACCTTTTCAGGTTTTTGCTTGTTTCAATAGGGAATCTATGGAGGAGGTATATTGTCAAATGAAGATTAATTTTTTTACCAGTCCTTAATAATCATGTTTTTCGTATTATCGAAGATCTTTGGATATCTAATTCTTCCTCTTCCATTGATCTTTGTATTTTCCATCATTTCATTTTTCTTAAAGCGTAAGAGAATATCAAGATATCTTTTCGTTATTGCTTCTGTATTAACTATTGTTTTCACCAACGATTTCCTGGCAAATCTTAGTCTAAAGTTACTTGAAGGAGACCCAATACCTATAAGCGAACTTGAGCATTATAAAGTAGGTGTAGTTTTAACTGGCTTGACTCGCGCCAGGGATTTACCCGACTCAAGAGTCAGTTTCGCAGAAGGAGTCGACAGAATAACTGATGCGGTATTATTGTATAGAAAAGGTGTTATTAGAAAAATACTGGTTACAGGAGGAAGTCCCTTATTGAAAACTGATTACAACGAATCTGAAATGCTAGTAAATTTTCTTAAGCTATGTCGAATACCAGACCCCGATATTATTATAGAAAGAAAGGCGCAGAATACTTATCAAAATGCATTGTACACCTCTGAGCTTCTAAAGGAAAATGGGTACTCTGAAAAAATTTTACTGATTACTTCTGCTTTCCATATTCCCAGAGCATCCTCTTGCTTCAAGAAGCAAAATGTGAATCATGATGTGTTTCCAACAGATTTTCTAACTCATCCGGTATCAGAGATATCTTTAGATTACTTTTTCCCAACCCACGAAGCTTTATTGAAATGGAATCACTTCAATAAAGAACTCTTCGGGATGTTAGTTTATAAAATAATGGGGTATGCCTAAAATGGTGACGTATAGCTTTCCTGAAAGTCTTTCCAGGATTGGTCTTTATAAGAATCCTCTCCAAAAAATTTCATGATCCTATCAAACTGATCAGCTTTCTGAAAACCAGGAATAGGTTGTAAAATCCTGTTTTGCTCGTCCATAAAAACTACTGTAGGATAGCTCAATTTTCCATTGAGTAAGGCAGCCGCCAATTCGTGATAACCTCTTTTTCCTTGGGCTACGAACTTAAATGTCGTTCCGTTAAACTCAATATCTTCTTTTTGCTCCGCATCCAGCTTTACCGCATAGTATTTGTCGTTCATGTATTCAGCAATGACCGGATTAGAGAAAGTCTTCTTATCCATGACTTTGCACCAACCACACCAATCCGTGTAAACATCGATGAAGATTTTCCTAGGCTCTGTCTTATTCTTTTCCATGGCTTCCTCGAAAGTCATCCAATTGATCGAAGATTTACTGTTTTCAGTATCGTTTCCCTCATTTACATTTGTGGAAGCTATCAAGAAATAAAAAGACAGAAAGCTTAGCAATAGTACGGATCCTATTTTTTTCATATTTCTTACCATTCTACGAATTTTATCAAATTCAATGCCGACTAGAACAATTTATATTGCGTAAATATACAAAAGCATCAAAGATATGTTACTTAAGATGTACGATGTGTATGATTATGGACACTTTATTTAACATAAATCCCTCTAAAATCATTTAAAACCTATTGGCACATACTTTGTTAACTGTAAGCTATGAGACAAAAATTGCGACAGATTTCTATTTTCCTGGGAGTGATCGTTGGGCTCATTTCACTGACTTTGTACATCTCGCCCGATTTAATTAGGACTGTACACACAAATGACAATGTCATAGAGCAAGAGGAAAAAGAGCACTCTAATCTACTATCTACTTCTTCAAAAATAGTAAAGACTTTGCTTTCAATTCGCCCCTAGTTTAGATGTTCTCTACTGTATTTATATATGTTTCAATATCGCTTGTGCTGCCAATTGTCCTCCTTTTAGCTCAAGAGAATGATAACTATAGTTTTTTTTGAATTGTACTTTGGAATAAATTTCATCACCATACCGGCATTCTTTTTTAAATATAATATCCAGCTCGCTTAAAGTACTACCTAATCTACCATCAGTCATTGTCTCAGAAATCCACTGGACAATAGCTCCATTATTAACATGGCGGTTGTTATCTACATCTGACCATCTCGCATTAAATCTTTTTAAAAGTTCAGCATCATCTAAATCAGCCATCTTTCCGTTAGCTCTAGGCAAGGCTTCCTCTTCTTCATAGCTAAGGAGGCTTTTAAACTGATCTGGTAAAGAAGTCAGTTTGCGAGAAGCCAAATCAAAAACTACCCATGTGCTGGTCGCCTCTGCTATAAGCTCATGATTTGAGTTATAAATTCTGAAATCCCTATACACAAAGAACTTCGCAAAACCAGAAGGCCAGCTTTCTACATATACCTCATCTTGATGATTTGGATAATGATGTATTGTAAGCTTCAATCTTGATAATACCCATGAAATCCCTAATTCATGTAAATCTAAAACAGATGCTCCTAATTCTGCCGCATTATTCCATGCGGTCTCTAGCATATAATTCCAAAGTGCATTCAGCCTGATTTTAGAGTTGATATCTACTTCGTATGAGCGTACTTGAAAACTTTGACGTGTTTTTTTAGACATTACCGTATAACTCTTCTTGTTTAATATGACTCATTCCAAGCTAATAGCAATACCTTAGAGAGAGATTTATAGAATATTTACAAACAGTAGTTTAATGAAAATTGGCTTACTATCTGATACTCATGGTTTTTTAGATGAAAAGCTACTTAATTGTTTTAAAGACTGCGATGAACTATGGCATGCAGGAGATATTGGGGAAGTTAAGGTTTTAGATAAATTGAAATCGTTCAAAACCACTAGAGCTGTTTACGGAAATATAGATTCCTTGGATGTACAAGTCAAAACGGACCTAGAACTTAATTTTGAGATCAATAAGGTACGGTTTTGGATGACTCATATTGGTGCAAAACCCAAAAATTATAATCCGGGAATCAGAAAGAAGCTTGATGCTATTAAACCGGATATTTTTATATGTGGCCATTCTCATATTTGCAAAATTCAATATGATGAAAATCGAAAACTTTTATATATAAATCCAGGTGCATGTGGAAACCATGGATTCCATAAAATAAAAACTGCACTAAGATTCGATATCGGAGATGGGAAATTAGAAAATATGGAAGTAATAGAACTAGGAAAAATAGGTGTCAAGACCAATAAATGAAATTGCTAACATAAATCTGGTAATAGAATTTTAAAAGTAGTACCAACCCCTTCCTCGCTTTCTACTTCTATCGAACCATCATTCATTTCAACAAACTCCTTTACCAGCACCATTCCAAGACCCGTACCTTTTTCTCCCGCAGTACCCGAAGTTGTTTTCTTGACCCCTAAGTCGAAAAGAATATCTAATTTCTCTTGAGACATACCTAAGCCTGAATCTTTTACTTTTAATATCTGAGTGCCATTCAGTTTCTCAGAAGTAATTTCAATTACGCCACCTTCATTTGTAAACTTTAAAGAATTACTCACAAGATTTCTAAACACTGTCATCATCGTATTCTTATCAACCATCAGGCAATCCTCGTCATTTGTATTTTTCTTAAGTTCAATATTTTTAGCGTGGGCTTTACTTTTAAAAATGCTAAATATCTCATTCGTAATTTCACCGATGGATATTTTTTCAGGTTTATGCGGAACCGAACCCTGCTGAGAAAGGGCCCACTTAAGCAAATTATCTAACAAAAAGGAAAGTCGGTTAGAGGATTGATCAAGATGGACCATCATCTCTTGGATTCCATCATAGTTTTTCTCTTTTACATACATAGATATGAGCTCAGTCAATCCTTTGAATGCATTTACCGGAGAGCGTAAATCATGTGATATGATGCCGAAGAAACGGTCTTTGGTTTCGTTAAGAACCTGAAGTTTTTCGTTCGTAGCTTGAATCTCCTCTTTTTGAGCCTGGATCTCTTCTTTTTGAGATTGAATCTCTGCATTCTGTAAGCTCAGTTTTTGATTGGCAATATTCCTCTTTCTATTTACTCTATAAAGGCGAAATGCCAACAAGCCTCCAACAAAGACCATAATACCTAGCGAAATAGCAACAGTTTGGTTATTGGCTTTTTCTTTAAGTGCCAGATCGACCTCAACTTGTTTCTTTGCAACTTCGAACTCTGTTCTAAGGTCTGCTATTTTCCGAATCGTTTCTTCATTATTGATGCTGTCTCTATAAGTCAAGTATTTACTTTGATAAAAATATGCTTCCCTATAATTATCCAGTTCACCGTAGAGTTCTGAAAGCTTTATACTTGCATCTCTAACCTGTTCTTTTAGTCCATCTTCCATTGCAACTTTATAGCTTCCATTTGCATATTCGATGGCTCTTGGAATATCTCCTCTCAGATGATAAATATCTGCCATCTGAATTTCGTAATCTGCAATGGCGTAACGATCCTCGTACTCTTCTAAAATCTTAATCGCCCTTGATATTTTTTTTTCGGCAGAATCTAATAGGCCTTGTTTGGCATATACCAATCCTATATTACCCTCTGCGTAAGCCTGACCTATTTCATAATTCAGAACTTCAAATAAAGAGTCAGAGTTGTGATTATATTCAAATGATTTTTCCCACTTACCTTCCGAATAATATTCTAAACCGGCGTTTAGATAAGACGTAGCTAAACCAATTGTATTATTGATCCTGTTAAAAATATAAATTGCCCTATTATAATATTCTATTGAATTATCATGATCTCCCGAAGATGAATAAACATCACCGAGCGCAAAATATGATTGAGCTATTTTTAGTGAGTCTTCGAGTTCAATTGCAAAAGAAACACTCTTTAGGTATGACTTTAGAGACTCATCTAAAACTCCTTTTAATCTATAAGCAGTTCCCTTAGAAAAAAAGCCGATGTATTTACCTATTAAATCTTTTTCTCCCTCTGCTGACTCTATTATAAGGTTTGCATAGAATAAGCTAGTATCGGGATCGCTATGATTGAAAGAGATTTTCTTAAGAATAGTTCTTCTCACAGAATCCGGATATTCTGAAGATTTATATACTCTGATTAAGCTATCAGCGACTCTTTGATCCTGCGTATAAGCATATTTAGAAATAAAAAATAAGCCTATTAAAAGAGAAATAGGCTTAAAAAAAGAAAAATTTAGTATTTTAAATCTAAGCATTCCCTCCGTCGGGTTCCAGTTTTAGTTTGGGATCCAAAACAATTCTAGATTGACCTGTTGGAACGTAAGTAATATCATACTTTTCTATTTCAACTGCTTCAGCTGAAGTTTTGGTGTCTCCAACCCAACATTTATCATTTTGAGATCCGTCAGGGTTAGTCACTGGATGGGGCTCTACACTAAAAATGTCATTTGGACTTGTAGGGGCTTTGGATATAGAAATAGAATTCAAACCACTGTTTGGAGCACATACCCACTCAACTACATCTCCAGAGTGAACATCAGTGGTTGTTTCAGGGCTCATAGGTTGAAAAGGACCTCTTTCACTGTAGGAGTATTTTAACTCTCCAGACTCGTACTTAAGATTAATAATAATTCTTGACATAAGCTTTTTTTTTAATATCAATCAAAATTAAAAGTACATACCACCTTTCAAAGAGGATCGACCTTTTAAATTATTAAATCCTACCATAAAACTTTATATACTAGGCTTTTAAAATTCTTCGGACAAAAAAAAAGGAATGCAAAAGCATTCCTTTTTTCATCTTAGATACCGTCTAATATTATTTCTTATCAGTAGCATCAGCTTCCTTCACTTCATCCTTAGGAGCTTCTTTAGCTATTTTGCTTTCTTTTGGTGCAACCTCTTTTTTAGCTACTTCTTTTTTCGTCTCAACTGATTCGCTTTTAGCCTCAACAGTTTCTTTTTTAACAGCTTTTTTCGCTTTAGAAGTTTTACTTTCGGTAGAAGATTTTAATTTCTTTTTAAATTCTTCTTTAATCGCTTGAACATCGACATCACGAATTACCGGCTTGGTATTAAGTGCTTGAATTTCGTTTTTTCTGTTTTCGGCCTTAATCCTTCTCCTTTTAAGTTTTCTTTCAAGTCTTGTTACAGCCATGGTCGCTTTATTTAAAAATGAGGTGCAAAAATAATGGTATTTTTAAAATTTGCCTAACCTCTTGGTAATTATTTATTCTGAAGTTTGCCATCTTTGAACCTTTATAATATTAGATCAATGAGTAATAAGCCTTCTCTTCCCAAAGGTACCAGGGATTTCAACCCCCTGGAGATGAACAAAAGAAATTATGTGATGGATACGATTAAAGTCATATTTAGGAAATATGGTTTTAAGCAAATCGAAACACCTTCTATGGAGCAACTCAGTGTTTTGACTGGAAAGTACGGAGATGAGGGCGACCAATTGATTTTTAAAATATTGAACTCCGGAGACTATTTAAAAGCGACTTCAGAAAAAGACTTCCTATCAGGATCGCAGGCTTTAAGTACCAAAGTATCTGAAAAAGGACTTAGGTATGACCTTACCGTACCTTTTGCCAGACATGTAGTCATGAACCAAAATGAAATAAACTTTCCATTCAGACGCTTTCAGGTTCAACCCGTATGGAGAGCTGATAGGCCTCAAAAAGGTAGATATAGAGAATTTTATCAATGTGACGCTGATGTCATAGGAACCAACTCCATTGTTGCTGAAGGGGAACTTATTTCCATGGCGCTTGAAATATTGAATGCCTTAAATTTAAGTGCATTCAAATTTCGGATCAACAACAGGAAAATACTTAATGGAATTGCACAGTATCTAGGCCAGGCAGATAAAACAATAGAGCTATGTACCTCCATAGATAAGCTAGATAAAATAGGAACGGAAGGAGTAGTTAAAGAATTAAAAAATCATGGCTTCAAAGAAGAATCTGTAGAAAAACTTTTCCCTCTACTCAATATTGAAGGAGATAACTATGAAAAGCTCAACGCTTTGGAAGGGCAACTGACAAAAATCGAAAATGCTATTCAGGGTATAAACGAAATACGGGAAGCTTTGAGTTATTGTGAAAACTTAAAGGCAGATATAAAATCAATATACTTTGACCCCAAATTAGCTCGCGGTTTGGGTTATTATACCGGCTGTATCTTTGAAATAACTCTTGACGATGTGAAAATAGGTAGTATTTCCGGTGGAGGAAGATATGATGACCTTACCGGTGTTTTTGGACTCAAGAATATTTCGGGAGTGGGTATATCATTCGGTATTGATAGAATAATAGATTCCTTAAATGAACTTGATCTTTTTCCAGATGATTTAGAGCAAAGCACATTTGTATTAGTTACTGTTTTTTCAGAAGAAGTTATGCCTTTTGCCCTAAAAATACTTTCTGAACTTCGATCAAATGGAATAAAGAGTGAGGTATTTCCTGAAGCTACTAAAATGAAAAAACAGTTTTCTTATGCTAACAACAATAACATTCCTTATGTCTTGACTATAGGCCCTGAAGAGGTAAAAAAAGATACTATTTCATTAAAAGAGATGGAAAGTGGTAAGCAAACATCCATACCACAGATTGAACTCATTCCGACTTTGAAGCAGAAAATGTGAATTCTACGTCCCAGATAAGAATGACAATTAATTAAAAGCGGAAAGCGTTTAGCTTAATGATATTGTATCTTTCAGTTTTGAATACGGCATATTGAGTAAGTTATTCATATTCTTTTGCTTTTTTTTAGTATTCCCTTTGGGAAATCGAGCGTACTCACAAGTGATTAGTGATAGCGGAAGGTTCTCGGTTAATGCTGGTAAAATATGTAGGGGCGATACAATAAGGGTAATAAACCTCTCCGGACTATCGGGAGACACTTACAATTATGGCTTGGATAGTGATAGTCCTATTCCTGATTTAGTAGCAGATGTATCGCAGATATACGATACCGTCGGTACTTTTAGAATTTTACAATCGATAACTGTTGGAGGCAATACTCAGGAAGACTTCCTATTCATAACTGTTTTTGAAAATGATATTGTACCCGAGTTTTCTGTTTTGCCATGTTCGCAAAATCAGATCAGAATAGGTTTAGGTGTCGAAGACACTATATTCGATGGTCTTTCTTATTCAATTGCTGAACTAGGGCTATTTGATAAAACCGTAAATAGGGGTCAAGACACTATAATTACATTTTCCAATCCGGGAGAACATGTTATTTCGAATATTCAAGGAACATTTAGTGATGGAAGCAATCAATCCTGCAGTTCCACAGACACCACAATAATCACTTCTTTCGAAACAGAAACTGCACGGATTGTTTCATTGGAGGTTGAGGAAACCAGTCAGATATCAGGAAAAGTCAGATTACTTTTTGAACTCGATACAGGGGTTTATCAGATCGAGATATCGCAGCCGAACCTAAATTCTGGTTTCCAGCCTATTTCTTTTGTAAGCAACACCAACACTTTCCTTATCGATAGTTTAAATACAGAAAACCAGTTTTACTGTTTCAGAATTTCAACTTTTGATGCTTGCGCTGGAAGTCCAGCTCTATTTTCTGAGACGATCTGCAGTATTCGTTTAAATGTATCTACGCAACCGAATAGAAACCTTGCCAATTGGAGTACAGACCGAGGTTCACTTCTCTTTGAACGTTTATCGCTCAATAGAAACAACATCGAAATTTTTTCTAGCACCAATTTTATAGATGAAAGTTTTCTAGATGAAGACATTCTATGTAATGTTCAGAATTGTTACAGAGTAGTTTATAGATATGATAATGGCATAGTCTCTACTTCTGATTCTATTTGCGTCACCTCAGAAACTACTTTAAGACCTCCTGGCATAAATAATATTACTCCGACCGTCGTTGACCAAACTATAAACTTAAGCTGGGATGAAATTCCGGCTCGTGGCACCAGACCTTTTGAGATCTCGAGAGGATTTAATCAAAACACATTTTCATTTATCGATATTTCAGAGCAATCCGAATACATTGATCAGAATGCCAATGTAAATTCAAACAATCACTTTTATGAGATATCATATACTGATGAGTGTGATAATGAATCTTTAGAGAGCGTTATTACTTCTCCTGTTCTACTCCAGTTTGGAGGAAGGACTGGTAATGAATTTACACTTGTATGGTCTGAACTTCTTGGGTGGGAAGAAGGTGTTGAAAGCTATACCTTAGAACTCCTATCTGAAGATGGAAATACTTTGAATCTTATTAATCAAGGTTTAGGCACTTCTGAAATAATTCAACTTGATCCCAACTCTACAAATCAGGACTTCATTTACAGAATTACAGCAACTCCGAATAGTATTGATCTGATTGAGGCCCAATCAAATACTTTAATTATTTCTTTAGAGCCAGAATTACGTGTTCCGAATGCATTTGGGCCAACTAACAACAATCGCCTAAACAGGGATTTCACGATTCAAGGGCTGTTTGTTGACGAGTATGTGCTGAGAATTTATAACCGTTGGGGTGAGATTATTCACTTTTCAGAAAATTCAGGCTGGAATGGAAGAATTGAAGCAACAGGAGAGTTGGCTCCTGCGGGAACCTATGCATTTCAAGTTGACTTTACAGACTTTAACGGTGTAAATTACAACGAATCGGGATTTGTAGTATTTATAAGATAAGAGAGAAGAGATGATAGATATATCGAAAATGATGGGTAAGCTTAAGGAGGTTCAGGACAAAATGAAAGAAGTTCAGGAAAACCTTAAAAATATAACAGCTTCGGCAGAATCCGGCGGAGGAATGGTAAAAGCTACTGCTAATGGTCAAAAACAAATCATTAAGCTTGAAATCGATGATGCATTAGTTTCCAAAGATGATAAGGAGATGCTATCGGATCTTGTAGTAGCTGCGGTGAATAAGTCCCTTGCTGAAGTTGAAGAGAAATCTAAAGCTGAAATGCAAAAACAGACAAATGGGATGATGCCTAATATTCCTGGATTCGATTTCAGTAATTTAGGCTAATGCTCTGATCCAACTACCTTGCAAAAAGTAGCTGTAGCTGTACTTAATTATAATGGAAAAGCGTTTTTAAAAACTTTTCTTCCAAAACTGGTTGAACACTCCCCGGAAAGCTCTGTTTGGATCATTGATAATAAATCAGAAGATGATTCTTTAGAGTATGTCAAGAAGAATTACCCTGATGTAAAACTGATTGAAAACAAGGTTAATGGAGGTTTCAGTAAAGGTTATAATGACGGATTAAAAAAAATTGAGGCTGAGTATTATGTTTTGGTTAACTCGGATATAGAGGTTTCCAAAGACTGGATAAATCCTATAATACGCTTCATGGATCAAAATCGATCTGTAGCTGCTTGCCAACCAAAAATAAAATCATATCATAAGCGCGATTATTTTGAATATGCAGGGGCATCAGGAGGCTTTATAGATTGGCTTGGATACCCTTTTTGTAGAGGCAGGATATTTAACACACTAGAAGAAGATAAAGGTCAATATGATGATAACTCCAAGATCTTCTGGGCATCAGGAGCATGTTTCTTTATAAGGTCATCTGTCTACCGGGAACTTGGTGGTTTGGATGAAATTTATTTCGCTCATATGGAAGAAATAGATCTGTGTTGGAGGATTCACAGGGCAGGATATGAAGTTTACGCTATTCCTGAAAGCGAAGTATGGCACGTAGGAGGAGGAACTCTAAATTCAGAAAGTCCTTTTAAAACATTTCTGAATTTTCGAAACAGCCTGTATACACTCTATAAGAATAGTGACCCTAAAAAACTAACCAAAACTCTGGTTTTTAGATTATTTCTGGATTTAGCAGCTATTCTTTCCTTTTTAATTAAAGGAAGGTTAAAACAAGTTAATGCGATCTTAAAAGCGAATCGCGAATTCTATTTCAAAAACAGGCCTACCCATATTGATAACCTACCCTATCATTTCAAGAATCAAAATGAACTTATATACAAGTCTTCCATTCTCTGGAACTACTACTTCAAAGGAAAAAAAATCTTTAAAAATCCCAGACAGAACGCCTCCTCCTGATGTATTGACGAAGATTTATAAAAAAAGCCAGGCCCAGATATACGATAACAGGCGATCCGAAAGTTAGAAAAGAAGCGTAAATGAAGTACAATCTTATTGTAGATATGGAAATCCCCATTTTCTTACCTATTTCGGTACAAACTCCAAAAGCTTGTCTTTCTATTAATTGTTGAACTTTATCTACCATAATTAACTGACACACATTTAATTAAATACCATCAACTTCAAAAATTGCCTAAAAAAGATGTATGCAATAATTTTTGTTAGTTTTGTATCTTAATTAAAATTAAACTTAATTTTGAAATCGATCAAAAACATAATTGAAATGAGAAAATTATTCTATGCGATTGTAATAGTAAGCATGGTAACCCTTTCGGGATGTTCACTAAAGCAGATGGTTAAATTGGCAGAGGAGCAAAAGCTCACTGTTGAACCAAATCCCCTGGAACTTCATGGTGGGAAAGTCGATTTTGAAATGTCTGCCAACCTTCCGGTTAAAATGCTGAAGAAAGGTAAAGTGTATACTCTTAATACATACTACAAGTATGGCGAACAAGAAAAGCAATTGGAATCTTTAGAGTTTAAAGCTGAAGATTTTCCTGATTCTGATACACAGCAACCTCAGTTAAGTAAAGGACAGTCTTTTGATTATGATCCTGCTATGAGCGTTGGTACTTTAGAAATTGAAGGAGTTGCATCCGATCCTAGAAATGGCAAATCTGCAAATACTCCAAGATTGGAAGTTGCAGAAGGAATTATCACAACTTCTTTATTAGTACAACCTGTATTTTTCTCAGCTTACGCTGATCATGGATATAATAATAAAGAAGAATTAATTCCGACAAGAGTTAGCTTTTTCTTCGAACAAGGAAGCCCTAATCTGAGGTATTCAGAAAAAAGAAGTGATAGAGGTAAGCAATTTTCAGCATTCGTCGCTGAAAAAAATGTGACTAGAACGGTAACCATAACGGGTACTCACTCACCTGAAGGTCCTGAAAGAATTAACTCAAAACTTGCTTCACAAAGGGCTACTTCAATTGAAAACTATTATCGTCAGCAAATGAAAAAGTATGACTATAAAGGTTATGCGGATTCAATCAAATTTATTTTGAAAGACGTTGTTGAAGATTGGACTCAGTTCAAAGAGAAATTAAATTCTTATGGTGGTATTTCACAAACTGAAAAACAAGAATATCTTGATGTTGTAAACGGATCTGGTTCTTTCGAAGAAAAAGAAGATCAATTGCAAAAATTGAGCACTTATAAGAAAGTTTTCAAAGACATTTACCCTGAATTAAGAACAGCTAAAACTGAAATTTTAACTGTAAAAATTAAAAAGCCGGATGCTGTTATTGCTGTTCTTGCAAAAGAAGTATCTCAAGGATCAGCTCCTGCTGATACACTTTCTAGCGAAGAATTATTATTTGGAGCATCATTAACTCCTTCTCTTTCAGAAAAAGAAGCTATTTATAAAGCTTCAATAAAGAAAGATGATAGCTGGGTAGCTCACAACAATTTAGGTGCTGTTTACCTTGAAATGGCTACAACGGCGAATGGAAGCCAGCAGACTGAAATGATTGATCAGGCTATTACACAACTTGAAATAGCTCAGAAGAAAAATGAAAGTGCAGAAGTGATGGCCAACCTTGGAACTGCTTACGCGATGCAGGGTAATACGGACAAGGCTTTAGAAGCTATTTCATCAGCTCTTTCTAAAGGATTAGGAAGTGAAAACCAAAGTGGTATAAATGGTGTAAAAGGATCATTAGAAATCAAGAAGGCTGATTATTCAACGGCAGTTTCTTCAACTAATAGTGCAACGGAAACAGCCACTAATTTATTTAACAAAGGCCTTGCCCAATTGCTAAACAAGCAGTATGAAAATGCTCTTACTTCTTTTGATGAAGCTATCGATAAAGATTCTGACATGGCTTTAGCGCACTATTGTTCTGCAATTGCGTCGGCTAGACTTGGAAAAGAAGCTCAAGGCTTAGATC
>JBCCDY010000018.1:0-85766 GCA_039030555.1 Bacteroidota bacterium | reverse complement strand
GCCATTGATAAAAGTTCTGTACTTTTGTTGCTGTTTTATGTGAGTACTATCAAAAATGATGCAAAGGTAACAATATTCTCAGTCATCAATACATTAGAATAGCATTAATCCTTACAACCATGAAATGTAAGTATTTTTCATAAAATAATTGAAATAATAAAAGATTTAAATGGATTTCAAGTCAATTAGGACAGCATTTATTGAATTTTTTCAAGAAAAAGCACATAAGATCGTTTCTTCGGCGCCTATTGTGGTAAAGGATGACCCTACACTAATGTTCACTAATGCTGGGATGAATCAGTTTAAAGATTACTTTCTCGGTAATAAGAAGGATGAGGTAAAAAGGGCTGCCGACACTCAAAAATGCTTAAGGGTTTCAGGTAAGCATAATGACCTGGAAGACGTTGGCCTGGATACCTACCATCATACCATGTTTGAAATGCTTGGTAACTGGTCGTTTGGAGATTATTTTAAAAAAGAAGCTATTGAGTGGGCTTGGGAATTGTTAACAGAGGTTTATAAACTTCCTAAGGATAGACTTTACATTACCGTTTTCGAAGGTGACTCTAAAGAAAGCCTGGAGGGGGATGAAGAATCAAGGGAATATTGGAAGAACCATATTGCTGAAGACAGGATTCTAAACGGCTCTAAGAAAGATAACTTCTGGGAGATGGGTGATACCGGACCTTGTGGGCCCTGTTCAGAAATACATATTGACTTACGTTCTGATGACGAGATACAAAAGCAAGCTGGAGATGAATTGGTAAATCAGGATCATCCGCAAGTTGTAGAGATCTGGAACCTGGTTTTTATTCAGTTTAATAGAATGAAGTCGGGACAGCTTGAAGACCTTCCGGAGCAACATGTGGATACCGGCATGGGATTGGAACGATTGGTGATGGCCATTCAAAATAAGCCTTCTAATTACGATACAGACGTTTTTCAGCCTATCATGAAAAAGCTGGAAGGCATTACCGGAATAGCTTATGGGAATTCAGAAGAGACCGATATAGCCATCCGGGTGATCGTAGATCATATTCGCGCGATAACATTTGCTATAAGCGACGGTCAGTTACCTTCTAATGTAAAAGCAGGTTATGTTATTCGTAGAATACTAAGGAGAGCGGTAAGGTACGGATTCAACTTCCTGAATGTTAAAGAACCTTTTTTGTTCGAGTTGGTCGAAGTATTATCGAACCAGTTCTCGGAAGTATTCCCGGAAGTAGACCAACAAAAGGAATTGATAGAAAGAGTTATTAAGGAAGAGGAAACAACTTTTTTAAGAACGCTTGAACTGGGTTTGAAAAGGCTGGATTCCATTAGTGAGAATCTTTCGTCTATGGTGATCGATGGTAAAATAGCCTTTGAGTTGTACGATACCTATGGCTTTCCATTAGATCTGACTTCCCTCATCGCTAGAGAAAGAGGCCTTTCCATAGATGAAAAAGGCTTTGAAGAAGCTATGTCTGAGCAAAAAAATCGATCTAAACAAGATGCACAAACCGATAAGGGCGATTGGATTGTAGTCAATAAAGGAGAGAACGTAGTTTTTAGAGGTTATGATCAATTGGAAACCTCATCTAAAATTTTGAGGTACAGAGAAGTCGAGGAAAAAGGTAAAAAGGCCTATCAGGTCATTCTTGATCAGACTCCTTTTTATGCTGAGAGCGGAGGTCAAAAAGGAGATTCGGGGTTTTTAACCGGTTCTGACGAGAAGATCGATATCTACGATACGAAAAAGGAAAATGATCTAATTATTCATTTTTCGAAAAAACTACCTTCCGATCTAAATGCGGGTTTTCAGGCTTTTGTCAATAAGAAAAAACGTTCTCTCACAGAAAACAATCATACGGCGACTCATTTGCTGCATGCTGCCTTACGGGACGTATTAGGTGATCACGTTCAGCAAAAAGGCTCATTGGTTAGCGATAAAGTGCTTCGCTTTGACTTTTCACATTTCAGTAAAATGGAAACAGAAGAGATCAGCAGGGTAGAAGAAATCGTGAATACGAAGATTAGGGAGAATATTGAGCGGGATATCCAGGAAAATGTTCCCATTAGTGAGGCTAAAGAAATGGGGGCCATGGCCCTGTTTGGAGAGAAATATGGTGATTTTGTACGGGTAGTAACCTTCGATAAAGATTATTCTGTTGAACTGTGTGGAGGTACGCATGTTCCGTTTACTGGGCAAATTGGTTTTTTCAAGATCATTTCTGAAAGCTCAATTGCATCTGGAATTAGAAGAATAGAGGCCATTACATCAGTAGAGGCTGATCGATACATAAATGAAAAACTGGATGAACTTCATGAAATAAAGGAAAAGCTGAATAATCCCAAGAAACCGGTCGACTTTGTGGAATCACTTTTAGAAGATCATAAAAAACTTCAGAAGCAGCTGGAAGCTATCCAGATAAAAGAGTCTAATCACCTTAAAGAAATCCTTAAATCCAGGGTTTCGAACCAGAATGGACTAAACCTGATTCTGGAAGAAGTGGAACTACCCTCAAAAGATGCGTTGAAAAACATCTCTTTTCAGCTTAAAAATGAGATTGAAAATCTGATCATGGTTTTAGCAGCTAGGTATGAAGGTAATCCGCAAATTGGTATTACGATCTCGGAGAATCTGGTTAAAGAATACGGTTTGAACGCTGGTCAATTAGTTCGTAGTTTAGCTGCTGAAATTAAAGGCGGAGGCGGGGGACAAGCCTTTTTTGCCACGGCAGGAGGTAAAGATGCATCTGGTCTGCCGAATGTGATCAGGAAGGCTAAAGAAATGATTGAAGAACAATTGGCTGCTCATAAAAACTAGAATGGATAAAGATCTTTTAAATAAATATGAGCCTGTAATCGGGCTCGAAGTGCATGCTCAGCTACTTACTAAAAGCAAAATATATGCTCCGGATTCAACGGAGTATGGAAGCTTGCCAAATACCAACATCAGTGTAATTACCCTCGGTCATCCTGGTGTGATGCCCAAGCTCAATAAGTCCGTTGTAGAGCTGGCGATTAAAATGGGATTAGCTTGTGGAAGCGAGATAACTCGCGAGATGATTTTTGACCGAAAGAATTATTTCTATCCCGATCTACCAAAAGGTTATCAGATTACGCAGGATAAAACTCCGATTTGTGTTGGAGGTACTATCCGAATAAAACCCAAAGGAAGCCAGGAGAAAAGGATCAACCTGACAAGGATCCACATTGAAGAAGATGCTGGAAAATCGATTCACATTGAGGGTGAAACCGATACGGTAGTTGATTTCAACAGGGCTGGAGTTCCACTTATAGAAATTGTCAGTGAGCCGGAGATCAAAACCGGAGAGGAGGCTTATGCTTTTTTGACCGAAGTCAGAAAGTTGGTTAGATACCTGGAGATCTGTGATGGTAATATGGAAGAAGGCTCGCTTCGCTGTGACGCAAATATTTCGGTAATGTTGAGGGGAGCAAAAGAATTCGGAAAGAAAGTAGAGGTCAAAAACATGAACTCTATCAGGAATGTACAAAGGGCTATTGAGCATGAGATTGAAAGGCAGATTAAAGAAGTAGAGGCTGGGATTATTATTCCTTCTGAAACCAGGACGTTTGATGCAATTTCTGGAACAACAGCAGGAATGAGAACTAAGGAAGAATTAAACGATTATCGTTATTTCCCCGATCCGGATCTAAGTCCTTTAAAGATTTCCGAGGAATGGTTGAAAAGTGTTGAAGATACTTTGCCCAGCCTGCCCGATGAATTGTTCGATCGGTTTACAAAGGATTTGAAGCTTCCTGAGTACGATGCAGCCGTGCTTACCGATACGAAGGAGATAGCCCTATTCTTTGAAGAGCTTTGCACTAAGACCGAAAACTATAAAGCAGCATCCAATTGGGTCATGGGACCGGTTAAGTCTTATTTGAATGAGTTAACCATGCATGTAGATGATTTCCCGATCACTACAAATAAATTGGCTGATCTTATAAAACTGGTGGACGATGGAAAAGTAAGTTTCTCTGTCGCCTCTCAAAAGATCTATCCTTTATTGTTACAACATCCGGAGAAGAAACCGATTGAGATCGCAGAAGAACAAAATCTGATCCAGGAAAGCGATGACTCCTCTATTAAGCCATTAATTGATGAGATATTGAACCAATTTCCCGAAAAAGTTGCTGAATACAAAGGTGGAAAGAAAGGCCTGCTGGGAATGTTTATGGGAGAGGTGATGAAGAAGAGTAAAGGAAAGGCCGACCCGAAAAAAACGAATCAATTGTTACGCGAAGCATTAGAAAAGTAAAATGAAAAGGACTTTAGCTTTAGGTATTTTTTTATGGATGTTTCAGTCTGGTTGTTCTTCTCAGGGCTCAGAGCAAGCGGAAGAAACCATTCGATTGTCCGGTTACATTACCAATGTAGAAGCTGGAAAAGACGTCTATTTATCCAAAGTCGAAAGTAACCAGGTAGTGCCGTTCGATACTATTGGAGTTAAAGAAGATGGTAGCTTCGTGACGAACCTGGATATTCAGGAACCCGGATTGTATATCCTTGATATTTACAAAAAGCAAAGGATCAACCTTGTCCTACACGATGAAGACGTTATCATTAATGCTGATGGTGTGACTAATGATGGTGGATATACCATAAAAGGTTCTACAGATACCGATTTTCTGAATAGCGCCATTGCCTTCAGAAAGGATTTTTCGCAGCAAATCACCATTCTGAACAATCAATACCGAAAAGCCAAATATGATGGTGATGAAGAATTAGCTACACAGGTTCAGGGAAAATACGCGAGTAAGCAAAATGAATTCACAGAAGGAATGAAGGGCTTGATTTGGAATATGGATACTTCGGTAGCTGCGATCCTGTCCCTGCAATTCATTGATCAGGATAGTCAGTTTTCCTTTTTAGATAGTTTGTACCGAAAGTTCAGTGGAGTGGATTATGAATCGCCTATTGTGTATGATTTCTTAAAGCAAGTAGATAATGTCAGAACACTGGCTGTTGGAAATATAGCTCCGGAAATTGAACTACCGAACCCGGAAGGAGATATCGTAAAGCTTTCTTCTCTACGAGGAAAATACGTATTGATAGATTTTTGGGCGGCCTGGTGTAAACCTTGTCGTGTGGAGAATCCCAATGTGGTTCGGGTTTACAATGAATACAAAGAAGATGGCTTCGAGATTTTAGGTGTTTCGCTCGATCGTAAGCGAGATGACTGGCTCAGGGCCATCGAAAAAGACGGACTCACCTGGCCTCATGTATCGGAATTGAAATTCTGGCAATCGCAAGTGGTGAAAACCTACAATGTGAAAGGAATTCCTGCAACTTACCTGATTGGCCCCGATGGAAAGATTGTCGCCAAAAACCTGCGAGGGCCTTCTTTAGAAGCCAAGTTGAGAGAGATTTTTTCTTGAATTTTGTAAGGTCAAGATATGGTGCTGCGGCCTCCGAGCTTTTTTAATTGTAATAAGATTATCTTATTTGCCGGTCATCACAAAGTATCAAATAAGTACTGCCCTGTGAAGATCAAAAATTTCCAAGAGCAGAATAGGGTAAAAAGCACGGCAGTTTCTCGGCGGTAGATTGTTCAGGCACTTTGCATACTGCTAAGTAAGTCCATACGACCATTTCCTTTATTATGAGTATTATCTCGAACCTAAATTCAAATCGTCTCTGTCTGAAAAATATTTCTTAGCCAATTCTTTCAAATTTCGTTCAGTCGCTTTTTCTTCTTTGGGGTCACTATTTAGACGACTTTCTTTTATCTCTTTCTCATCTCTATCTTTCCACAAATCCTCCAGTTTGCCCTCAAGCGATTCGTCATTTTTTTCATTTTCCTTTTCGTCATTCGGCATCATAAAGCAAATACGATTAAAAAGATAAGTGAGAATAAAAAACCTAATCCTATAAATATAACTGAAAGTTCTAAGAAACGGGCTTTTTTCTCATTAACTTCATAATTTCTTTCAGCTGCAACTGAATAATCAACTATTCTTCTAAGGAAGAAGTCGCCATTAGGCATAGCAGTTTTACCAAATTGACTTAGCACGTTTTTGGGCTTTTCAACTCTTTCATATTTGTAAATCTTTATGGAAAGAACCGTTGCAAAAAGTGCTAAGAAAATAAAACTGATGGAAACTATATATAGCGACTTGAGGAAGCATTCATCTGATAAAATTGTTTGGAGATCATTCACTTTAAAGAATAATGCTGTCAGAACAAAAGATTCAATAGAAAGATAAATCTGAGATTTTTTCATTAATTCTTCGGCACGCTTATTCTCTTTCTCATAAAGAGATTGGAAGAATTCATATTGTTCAGTGGTGATCATATATTACTCATAACAACTGAATATAAAACATATACGTGTTATATCTCTTATTATTTTTAATCTAATGCTACTTAATAAATACAATTTCAAAGCTTTAAACCCACTTTTTTAAAATCATCCATTTTTATGAGTACTTATATTCGCTTGTCAAAACTGAACACCGATACAAGTTTGTAATTTTTTAATTTCAAGCAAACTTAAAAACTGTAAATGGAAGTATTTACAAAAATTTTCACCGGGCTATTCATTTCTAAATTCTGCCTAATAGCTATGCTGTTTGGTTCAAACTCTGGTTATGGACAGACCTCATCTTACTCACTCAAGTTCTTCAAGTTTGAACTTAAAGAACCATTCCCCCCAATCGATGAAAAACTTCTTCGGGATGAGATTTCAGAAATAATCATTGCTCAGCAGAAAATGGAGGAAGAAGATCCATGGTCTATTAAATATTGGAACGCCTCATATCCATCTTACCGTTGGCATCAATTGCTTATGGGAGTTAGCCGAAACCATAGAGGCCATAAAAATGGAGGTCGGGTGGCCATTATGCACCTTGCCATCTACGATGCTATGGTAGAAGTCTGGAAGCATAAAGAGGTACATTTCCAGAAAGCGACCTATCAGTTTGACTCAAGGGTAAAAAAACTTGGGCAAGAAACAGACTATTCAGCTTTTATTTGCGAATGGAGCGCAGTTGCAGGGGCTGCACATCGGGTTATTGGATATTACTTCCCGGAGCAAAAAGAATTACTCGATAATCAACTTGCTGCCTTTAAATCTGCTCGTCTGGCTACAGGCTTACAATTTCCTTCTGATATTGAAAAGGGACTGGAAATCGGGCGAAAAATTGCCGATCAATACATTGAATACGCCAAGACCGATCGAACTGACCTTCGCTGGGAAGGAACTGTTCCCGAAGCGGATAGTCTCTGGTCAGGAAATCCCAGCCCCTGGGACCCCATGAAAGGGCAATGGAAGCCACTTACACTCGTTCAGGCCGATCAGTTCAGGCCAGGGCCACCTCCTGCAGACTGGTCTGCTGATATGGAAGAGCTCAGGAAATTTAATGCAGAATATCAAACGAGTGCTATAGCCTGGAAGTGGAAAAGCGAGCCGGTTTGGGACCGTTTAATCGAACGAAAGATTCTGGAATATGGTTTAGACCCCTTAGAAGCAGCCTTTACGAATGCGGTCTTTCATACAGCACGCTTCGACGGCATCATTGCTGCCTGGGATGGGAAATATCATTATTGGGGAATCCGGCCTTTTCAGTATGATCCTTCTTTCCAACCCATTTTGATTGAGACTCCCAACTTCCCGGGCTATCCTGCCGGACATACGACAGTCGCTGGTTCTATCGCCAAGGTGCTATCTTTCCTGTTTCCGAGGGATGAATCTTTGTTTTATGAGCTCGCCGAAGAATGCGCAGAGTCCCGCTTTGAAGGAGGAGTGCATTTCCGTATCGATAACGAAGTGGGATTGGATGTAGGCTATCAAGTCGGGCAGCAGGTCATAAAGGTGTTTACGGAGTGAATGAGTCTAAAAGAGGACATGGAAATTTGTTACGCCACTCCGTTAAGTTGGTGTGAATTTTTTACTTTAACCTGGATTATTCATTAGAAAATCTATTCCGTATTTAAATCACTTCAAACCAAGCACTTAACACAAGCTTGTTGAATCACCATAGCGATGCTATGCCTCATCAACATAAGTACTTGGTTTTTTGCACTTTAAACCCTCATTACGATTCCTAATGAATAATCTAGGTTTAATGGAGTACCCCCTTATATTTTGTTAGAGCGAGCTCTTCTCGGGTCTATTTACTCGAAAGGTATTCTGCTATGTTTTTATGCCCCTCACGTTTTGCAATAATCAATGCAGTATCCCCATTGTCCATTTTAGATGTGGTTGATGCATTATTTTCAATCAGAAGTTTTACTAAGTCTAAATTTCCTCGATGCACAGCTGAATGCAAAGCCGTTACATTTTGCATTTGGACTGCATTCACATTTGTTCCGTTTTCAATTAATAACTTACAGAGTTCATAATTCTCTTTTGAAATAGCAGAATGTAGTGCATTAACTTTAGATGGATTTTTAGCTGATAAGTTTGGGTCTGCTCCTAATTCAATCAAGTATTTTGCTATTTCGGTTTGATTGAAAAACACGGCCAAGGATAATGGCGTGAAGCCATCATCAGAATGTACATTTATTAAGTTGAAATCAGGTTTGTCCAAATAATCATTAACTATTTTAGTTTTACCACATACAATGGCTTCGTGAAAAGTAAATGATTTCTTTAATTCGACTGCTTGCTCAAAAACTTTATCAAAACCACTGTAGGCAATTATCATCAAACCTGAACTCCCATTATCGTCTTTAAGGTTCAGTACATCAGAATCTTTTTTAATTAGAGATATAACTTTGTCAAGTTCTTCGTTCTTTATATGTGTTTTGAGTAGTTCAATCATATTCCTTGTTTTATGCATTAGACCAATTAGAGTGCAGAAGAATAACGTAATAAGAATTTTCATAACAATTTCTTTTCCTCAAAAGAAATTATGAAAGCATTGACTGAATTACTACATATCACTTTTTCGGAAATCACTTGGCGATTGACCTACTATTTCCTTAAAATAATTGCTAAAATTACTAAAGCTTGAATAACCAATATCAAAAGCAATTTCTTGTATTGTTTTATTGGTTTCCAATAATTGAAGTTTGGCTTCATGGATTCTTTTCTTTGAAATATACTGGAATGGTGTGATGCCAAAAATTTGATGAAAATTTCGCAGCAAGTGGTTTTCTGATAGTAAACCAATAGTTGCTAATTCTTTTAGTCTTAAATTTTGATGATAATTGCAGTCCATAAAATCTTTCACAAAAAGCACTCTTTGATAAAGCTCCTCTCGAGTAGACTTCTTTTTTGAAGCCAATCGTTCGGTGTCCTGTAGAGTTTTATTGTTTTGCTGTAAGATTGCATTCAATAATTGATAGTAAAATTCATCTTTTTCAAGTTCTTCTATTCCAAAACTTGATTTCTTTTTACCCTTTTTTAGTAACTCTGAGACCAAACCATTATGGAGATAATTTCTTTCAAACAGTCTAATTCCTTCTTGCTGTTTTACATTGAAGTCAAGTAATTGCTCATCAGTAGTATTCAGATCTGAGATTACTTCTGAAACAAATTCAGGTGAGAAAAACACACAGAATGATTCAGTTTCCTTAGAGGTATCAATAGTCAGAAGATATTTGGTACATTCATTTAATATAAGAAAATTGGTTTGGTCAACTAGATATTCACGCTGTCTCACTTGATAGTTGGCTTGACCTCCATAGAAAGACTTTATAGATAAAAAGCAATCTCCAGACCACTGGTATTTTTGTGCTTGCTGATGGATGATAAAACTGTCTTTCATGTTAAGCAATAGTCTTTGCCCTTCGTACGTAAGGTGACGTTTAGTATAAGAAACGTAGGGCAGATGATAAGCGATACGTTTTGATTTGGCGACATTGCAAATGCACATAGATTTTTCGGTTAAGCCCAAAAACCCTATGTTTTCTTATACATTGTGTGTGCCCATCATGGGCATCTGGTATCGAAGATACCAAATTATTCCAGAGGGTGTAAGTCCCTTGTGCGCGGATTCGTAACCCGAAGCACTAGCAAGTCGCAAGGTGGTTTATCGTGAGGTATACACTGAAGGAAGCGAGGCTGCAAACCCCGGTTTCAACGAACAGGAACTGGATACTGAGGCTGTATAGGTCGGATGAGGTAGCACATCATACTGACGTCCAAAGGGTGGGAAACCATCAAGTACCTGTGCAGTAGATCCAGTGGGTATTGGGGGAAGGAATATGCCCTTACCTGGGGAGATCTTGGGCCCCACGCGTTGGAGACTGAGAAGTCAGCAGAGGTCATAGTAGCTACTGGCTACAAGCCCTGAAGAACAGGGAAGTCTTACAAGGTAGTGAAGGACCGAACGTATTGTGAAGCGAAAATTAGATAGAGAGCCATTGTGTAGCCTTATCTTAAAAGTAGTGGAAAGGGGTAGTTGGTGTAAAGAGTGATTATCCTATGCTTTACGAACCGCCCAGTACGAGACCCGTACGCTGGGTGGTGTGAGAGCCTCAACCTGAGTCCTATGGCTCAGGTCGGGCTACTTGATTACCAGTAGTTTTAATACAGACTTTCAATAAAGGCTTTAATTGCGATGATATATTTTTCTTCTTGTTCTAACCATCCATAATGTCCACATTTATTTAGCAATACAAGTTTGGAATTCTTATAGATATTATGAGCCTTATAGGCTGTTTCAGAACCAACTAAATCCTGTCGTCCCTGTATTATAAGAACAGGAGCTTTAAATTTTGACATAGATCTACTCCAATCATAATTGTTTTTTTTCAAGTCATTGATCATCAGATTTCTAATTTCTGCATTAGATTGAGTCAGCCTATGGGCTATTTGTTCAATATATTTATCTCCATATAAATAAGTTGGGGCTCTAAGTTTACCTATTTTATACCTGGCTGAGTAAGTAGTATCACCTTCAGCAATTTTTTTGCTCCAGTACTTCAAAGAGTCACTATCAGTATTGCTCATTCTAATTCTAATATTATCAGACATATAAGAGAAAATTTCCATATCAATACCTCCAGAAGCAGACAATATCATTCCCTTTACTCTATCTGAATATTTGGAAGCATAATGTTGTGCTACAAAACCTCCAAAGGAATGTCCGAGAACTGCCCATTTTTTAATTTTTAAATGATTTCTCAAAATTTCAATGTCATCTATTAAGAGATCCATTGACAATGTAGTAGGGGCAATAGTTTTTAAATTTGACTTGCCAGTACCTCTTTGGTCATAAATAATTACCATATAATCATCTTTAAATAGAGTTGCTAAAGATGAGAAACCCTCACAATCTATTCCTGGCCCACCATTAATTATAAGAAGGGGTTCACCCTTTCCATAAGTCTTATAATGAATAGACCCAAAGTTAGTGGTTATAATACTACTTGTTTGTGCAATAACTGTTTGAAGCCAAAAAGTTATTAAGGCACAAACTAAAATTCTAATTTTCTTCATTTTTCGAATTACTGGTAACGCCCAACTAGCGGGCTGTGGCCTAAAGGTAGCAGATACCGAGGAAAGAGCGAACCTGACCGGTGCGATAAACTCTCAGAAAATACTGCAAAACACAAGAAAAACAAGCCAGTAGAAGGGGGATGTAGAATGCACTAAATTTTGCCTGGCGAAAGGTGAGCGGTTTAGCCCGATAAAACTAACAAATGTTTCATGTGGCCATGCCCGCTAGTGTTTGTGCTTGTTGCACAACCAAAGAAAGCAGTATCAAATAAGGATTGGTTTAGGTATCATAAAAGAAACACTAGCAAGGAAAGAAGACCCAAGAACTGAAGCTATTTACTATTTTCAACCTGGCTGATCGTGTTCCTGAGGAGAACCTCTACAGACGGCTTAAAGAGGTTTTTTGATTAAAAGGAATTCTATATGAATTCCCTTTAATTCTAAATATTTCATTTTGAATGAATTAAACAGAAAAATCATCAATGATCTTCAAAATAATGGTCGTCAATCATTTGCGGAGATAGGACGTAATGTGGGACTATCGGCACCTGCTGTAGCAGAACGGGTTCAGAAAATGGAAGAAGCAGGGATAATTAAAGGTTACAGTGTATTACTCGACCTTGAGAAACTAGGTTGCCCTGTTCAGGCACAAATCACACTCAAAACCGCTATGACAGATTTTCGGACTTTGGTCTCAAAACTGGATCAATTCCCCGAAATTCTTGAGTGCACTAAACTCACTGGAGAAAATTGTGTCTCTTTAAGAGTCGCGGTGAAGAATAATTCAGAGTTAGAGGGGTTGATTGATAGATTAACCCGGTATGGACATCCAAATACATCAATTGTACTATCAAGCTATCAAAGTTCTGTTAGATTGTGAGGGGGTAAATGTAGAGCTCAAAATACGGTGCGTTTGGCATGATTTATCAAAATTCTATAAACCTGGAATTGTCATTAAGGATAATAACAAACCTTTTTCATGAGGGGGATTAATACAACGAAATGAGCTATTGATTAATACTTTTATTCTGGTGCTCAGTTAGCATATGGATGATGGTGCTTGTTATCTGCTTTTGTTAGCTACCAAACTGCTCTTCTTTTGACAAACCTTCGAAATTTTCTATTTCAATAGTAGCTTCTCCATCGTACTTCCACTGCTCCCCGTAAATTGATTCGTAATAAATATCAATTGATAAATCTTCCATTCTGTTAAAAAAGGCATTTGCCAGCGGAAGGTTTATATCTAAGTTCAGTACTTCTACAGTCTCTCCTGATTGGATAATATTATTGTTTACGTTCCTATTTGTGATAAAAGTTTCAATGGAATCTGGAATATGTTGTAGTTCGAATAAATGCCACCAATTATTAGCAATTGAGTCGTTGTAGGTTACGCAAACATCCGTAATTATCGCTGGTCCTACACCACTATTTCCTAAACTTAAAGCAAATTGAGTTATGCTTCCATCTTTTAAATCATGGCTTTTTGATAAACCAAGCTCTAATCTAGGCCAAACAGATGCCCTTGAATATTCACGCATCAGCTCTCGTTCCTCCTTCATTATTTGAGTTTGCATTATGGAAACTACAAGAGCACATAAGCTGATGATTGTTACACCTAAAGCAACAATATACTCAGGATTTATAAAGTTAAATTTTGGTTTCTCGCTCATAGCAGATAACGGTTAGTATATGAAAAGTAGGCGATTTCGAAGTCCCAAACTTTTGTTTAAGCACCGAGTTTAATACAAATATAAAGCTTTGATTTTAGTATTGTTTTCCCTGTTTAAGGGTATTAATTCACTTTTAAGAACTTTATATTATTGAAATTTTGACCTGATAAAACGAATGCTTTTACACCACCTTCTGTGTCTAATTTAAAATCTAACTCGCCTAAAGGATATTCAGCATAAAAGCTATTTTTTGATAATGGATTTAAAATAATTTCACCATTTGTTAAATGTTTTGCTATTAGTTTATTCTCCATTATTAAAACTTCATAGAATATATTAAACTCCTCATTCTTAAAAACACCAACATACTTTTCCAATTCATCTTTTTCTAGAACAGGGGGATTCAAATTGACTTTTTCATAAGTATAGTTGAAGTCAGCAATTCTAAAGTCCATTGAATTGGAATAAAAAGTAAGGTAAGAAGTAGGTAGAAAGAATTTAAATTTACCATTACCGATTAAAGGAAGGGGTTCTTGGATGCCACCAAAATATAGGTCTTTTTCATTCGATTCAATCGTCCAGTATTGACCAGGACTAACTTTGTATGTTCCTGCATATTCTCTTAATTCATTTTCCGAGTAAGCTGTTTTGATAGAATTTGGTTCTTGCATATAATCTTTTAAATACAGATCTAATAAATCTTGAACTATAAGCAGACTGTCAAAGCTTTCTTGATTTCCCAATGTGATAACTGAAAAATTGTGTTTTGGGACGTGTAAGATATATGCACGATATCCAGCAGTTCCACCACCGTGAAAAACGGTTTCAAGCCCTTTATATTTTTCAGTGAGCAAGCCTAGTCCATACCCTAAATCACTATCTCTGGATAAAGAGATTGTCTTTATCATCAAACGATTCATTTGATTTTCGGTACCTACTTTCGGATTTTGAAAATTAATTACCCATTTTATCATATCATTTAGAGTTGTGTGGATATTGGATGAGCCACACTCCATTTGCCTGTTGGGATGCTCGATATATATATCTCCGTTTTTCGTGTAGGCTAATGCCTTGTTGTAAACTATGGTGTTAGGGTTGTCTATTACTACAGATTGAGTCATATTGAGTGGTTCAAAAATCATTTCCTTAACAAGTAATGGAAATGATTTTTCATACACACGTTTTAGGATCTCAGCAAGAAGCATATATCCTGAATTACCATATTGATACTGTGTTCCCGCCTTAAAATTAACTTCCTCTATACTCAATATAGTTTGTACAGCTTGGTCATTGCTAATCGGGCTTGCCAAACCAAAGCCAATCATTGCAATTAAGTCTGAATAATTTGGCAATCCGTGAGTATGATTGGCAAGTTGTTCAATTGTAATTTTATAAGGAAGACTTTTCAGTTCTGGTAAATACTGAGTAATACTATCCTGTAGTGAAATTTTTCCCTCCTCTGATGCCATAAGTGCCAAGAGTGCAGTGAATTGTTTGGAAACAGAGGCTATATTAAATGCAGTTGAATCAGTTAACGAGAGACTATTTGAAATGTCTGCGTAACCTATTGCATTTTTGTATATTACGTTGCCATTTTGCACAATGCTAATCGCCATTCCTGGCTCGTTAGGATTACAATAGGATTCTAATATGGAATCTGTAGCCTGTGCTTTATTTGCCGACAAATTGATTTGTGCAAAACTCGTGTTACATACAATAAGTACAATAAGAGTTATTATTTTATTCATTCAGCTACTATATAGTATCCATATAATAACGATGATATCGTTGATAAAGAAAAAATCATGGAAGTAATAAGTTTAAAAAATCAACAATTGTACTTGGGCATTGATGTGCACAAGCGGCAATGGACGGTGACAGTGTTGAGTGAATCTGTGAGCCTGAAGACCTTTAGTCAACCTGCAAAGCCAGAGGCATTGAAGTCATTTTTAGCAATTCATCAAAGGGAAGTCTATCAGGAATGTTAAAACCTAATAGAAGATATCCGTTTCTAATTAGTATAATTTAAATGGTCGGCCATAAAAAGAATACTCCAGCAATTACTAATAAGTATCGTGCTTGAACTCCAATAAAAATTGTCAACATCAATCCTAGAATTGCATAAATCGTCAAAATATCCCCAAACCAAATCACTATTAAATGGAATAATCCAATAAATAGTAACAAGCCCATTCGAGTTACGTGATGCTTTGTGAAACCAGTTGGATTCTTTTAGTACTGCACGCCAATTCCAACACCAAAAAGCAATGAGAAAATGCCAAAAGTCTTATCGCCAAAGATATTAAGTCTTACATAGACAGATAAGTTATCCGTCCAACTTTGATTTTCCGCGAGATACTTTGAAAAGTACTCGTTAGGGTAATTGAATAGAACCATATATGCAACAAAATTCCAAAAATTGCATATCCTCTGATTACATCCAGTTCTTTAATTGGTCCTTTTATTTTGGTTTGGCTCCCCAATGACCTACAACATCTTTATAACGCGCACTCGTGCGCGTTATTTAACTTTCAACTTTCGTCTCTAAAATAATATTAAAAGCACCTTTAAATAGCCTATTCTTAATATTTATCCGTTTACAAACGTATCTAAACGTTTATGGAGACACTTATTTTTTCAAACTCAACTTCACTCATCCCATAAGGTCTCAAGCGTATAGGGCGAACCTTCAGGAGTAAAGAAAGAGCCATCGATGAAACGATAATCCCGGTTTAATTTTTCAATAGCATTCATGTCTTCCAGCGTCAGTTGAATATCGGCAGCTTCCAGATTTTGTTTCAAGCGGCCTGCGTTTGTAGATTTTGGAATAACCGATATCCCTCTGTTTACATGCCATGCTAACATAATCTGAGCGGAACTTACACCATGCTGCTTTGCAATGTTCTTGATGGTTTCATCTTCAAATAAATTAGGCTCATCCGGTCGCCTGATATTTTCTGATCGATCCTTTGAGCCAAGAGGGGAGTAGGCTGTTAGAAACACATTTTCAATTTTACCAAAGCTGACCAATTCAGTCTGTTGTAAATAAGGGTGCATTTCAACCTGGTTTACTTCAGGCTTTTCCATTCCTGTAGAGACTAAATCCGTCAATTTTTTCACACTGAAATTTGAAACACCCAAATGCCTAACCAAACCTTGGGCTTTAGCTTCCAAAAGTGCTTCCCAGGTTTCTGATATGGTAACTTCTTCCAGAGAGAGAAAGCCCTTATTCCCATCTGGGAAAGTTACCCCAGGCTCAAAAGCAACCGGCCAGTGGATCAAGTATAAGTCAAGATAATCCAGCTTTAGGTCAGACAGGGTTTTTTTAAGTGCTGGAAGAACATCCTCTTTTTTGTGTGCATTGTTCCACAACTTAGAAGTGATCCATAATTCTTCCCGTTTAACTTTTTCGGAATCTATGGCCTCTTTAAATGCTTTTCCGATTTCATCTTCATTACCATAAATGGCAGCACAATCAATGTGTCTATATCCAATTTCAAGAGCTATTTTAATGGCTTCATAAACTTCTCCCGGATCAGACTTCCAGGTTCCAAGTCCGAGAATTGGCATTTGATCGCCGTTACTGAATTCTAAGGTTTTCATGATATAAATTTAAGCTTTAGAAGCGTTATTCCTCAATTAAATCTTCGTTCTCTAAGAGTATATTTATTTCTTTGATTTGGTGGTCAAGTTCAACAGCATTGTTTTTGATCTCATTTAAACTACTGGGTATTTCTGATTTGTGAATTATGTTTTGGCTGAATAATTCAGTGAGTCCTAAAATTCGAGCCAATGGCCCTCTTACTTTATGGGAGTTCATAAATGCGTAGTCAATAATCTTCTTGTTTTGATCTTTAATTTGATTAGTCCTTTGCTGAGCAATTTTTTCCAGGTTCTCATTTATGGAGCTTAGCTCATGGTTCACTTCAATTAGTTGATTGTTTTTAAACTCTAATTCTTTTTTAAGCTTTTCATATTTGCCTTTAACGAAGAGTATGAAATAAATACCGATTGAAAAAGTGATGAAAATAAGGATGTCGCTTGCGATCATTTCTTCTCTTAGATCTATTAGTTCTTCACGAATTCCAAAGTCCAGAAACTCCCATATCATCATAACCCCCAGATTGGCAAAGAAAAGTATGACTAGCTTTAGTCGATATTTCTTTTTAACCATTACTAGCGATAAGTAGAAGATCAATAATAAGAGAAGTACGTTGCCTGTATTAAGCCCACCTCCGAAATACCAACCAGCATTTATTAATAAAAGCAAGAAAAAAATAAAAGGTAAAACGAGTTTACTAATATGTTCTAACCGTCTTGACAAGATAAAAAACACCAGACAAATTGTTAATCCGATGGATTCAATAATGGCTGAGGTGTAATCTTTGAAAAAAAATGTATCCAGAGCTAAAAGTATTATTGAAGCTGATAAGCACACATTCACCGACATGACGAATAGTTGTTTTTCTAATGACGTGTTAGCTTCAGACTTCATTTTACAACAAACCACAATAATAACTAAATAATAAGCCGTGTTGGATATGATTTGTTTTAACTAAGCTTAAGTCGTTTAGTTAAGTATGCTCGCAATGACCCTGAGAGGCCCTCCGCTCCCCCCTTTTATTTTCATGGGCAATGCAACTACATAAATACCGCTTAAGGGCAGTTTATCCAGGTTGGCTACATTTTCAAAAGCAGGAATATTCTCTTTAAACAATATTCTATGCGCTTTAAAATCTTTCGATTGCCCGAAATCAATACTAGGTGTATCAATACCAATGGCCTTTATCTTTCTGTTGTCAACGAGCCATTGGGCGGCTTCGGGTGAAATACCAGGAAAATGAAGTTTGGCAACTGCATCCGGCCCTCGTTCTGCAGTTCCCATGTATTGTTCTGCGTCTGGCCAAAACTGGCCGTAGCCTGTTCGGATAAGTATGATGATGTTTTCAGGAAGTTCATCGTATTTCTCTTCCCAATCCTGAAAATCTTCAGCAGAAATCAGGTAATCTTTATTCTTCAAAGCGTTTTCTGAAACATCCACGACTACTGCCTCACCGACAAGCTGTTCAAGATCGATTTCGTCGGAGGTTTTCATTCCTTCAGCAAAATGTATTGGTGCATCCAGGTGTGTACCTCCATGCTCAGCGGAAGAAAAATTAAAGGCCGAATAATAATATCCACCTTTGGTATGTCCTTCAAAAGCAGTGTCTAGCTTGAAGCCTTCTGCCGTAGGCCAATAAATTGTACTTGAATCATATGCGTAGGAAAGGTCGATCCAGTTTTCAGGAAATACATTTTTCACCACAGGCTCATTCTGATTACAGGCCGGCGAAAGAAAAACCACCAGAAAGAAGTAAGGTAAAATGCTATTGTTCATATCTCGATTCTAAAATTTTCCTGTGATGTTCAATGTGAAAGATGGTAAAGTAAAGCATTTCCCGGAGCGAAAGCCCTTCCAGGATCGGATGTAGTACTTTTTGCTTGTCCAGTTTTTTCTCACTCCACTGATTAAGCACCTTTATTAAATCTGATCCGGCTTTTTCAAACCTGTTTAACAAAGTCTCAATCTCACCCTCTTTAACGTCTCGTGGAATATAAGGCCCTGATGCTTTGGCTCCTTTAGTTAAGGAATCCTGATACTTTTGCTTAAGCGCTTCGTAGGAAACAGTAGGCCTTCTGATTGATCCGAATTTTAGTTTTAGGAGAATATTAGGCATGCCCATGCCTACTGCCAAAGGCTTGGTAATTTTCAATAAATGGTAGAGATGCTGCCCTGCCGTCCACAACTCTCCATTAACCTTATCCGATCTCCGTATGGAGTCTTTCCTATACCAATCGATTAATAGATCGCATTGGTTTCTAAGCTGGATGGCAATTTCTTGTTTATCCATAGAACCAACTTAACGAAATGGGTTTAATTATTATAAACGTGAGTTCGATATATAAATACGTCAAAAAAACCTAATGCCAATTCAGGGCGTCTCCGTATCAAGTACGGGGAAAGCTATTCCGGAATTTTTCATCCTAGCTATCGGATCAAAACTTGTTATTTGTTTCCCGGCCTTATGCCGGGAACTCCTGTATAAGCCGACCTTATCCTGTTACCCGGCCGATTGACCTCATACTCGTAGATAAAGCCAATTCAGCTCTTAGTCAAAACCTTTGTTTGAAGAACGGGTATCTCATTTACCATAAAGTGTTAAAGTTTTCAATAGTTTTGATGAGTCGCTCAGCCTCGCGTACAGTTTTACTTTTTTAATGACCTTCAGCAAACGTATTATTTTTAAAATACTTAAAGTCTTGGGCTCGATTACAGCCTCACTTTTGGCTTTACTGATTTGCATTATACTGGTGATCCGCTTGCCATCCGTTCAGAGTTATATCGTGAAACAAGCTTTGAGCTGGTTCTCCTCAAAAGTGGATACCGAGGCCTCTATTAAAGGCATTTATATTGATTTTCCCGTAGACCTCGTTCTGGAAGGTTTATATGTGGAAGATCAGGCAGAAGATACCTTGGTTTATTTCGATAAGCTTTCGGTCAATACCGATCTGTGGCAACTCAGCCAGAATAAAATTAATATCGAACAGCTTTCCCTTAGCGATCTAACAGCCAATATCCATACACTTGAAGGTGATTCTGTGTTCAACTTCCAATTTATGGTAAACGCCTTTCCAACCGAAGACCCTTCTCCTAAAGAGCAAAAGCGGGGCAAACCGTTTGAAATAGGCCTTGAAGATCTGGTTCTAAAAAATACTTCTGTAGTATTTAAAGATGGCTCCAGTGGAATTGACCTACAGTCTTCTTTTCGTGAGTTAAGTCTCAGTATGGATGAATTCGACCTCAACGAAAATGTGTTACATATAGACCGATTGAGCCTTCAAGGTCTAAGAGGGTTTGTGAAGCAGTTGCCTTCAGGCGAAGCGGTTGAAAGTGAAGGGTCGGAAGCCAAAAGTGATCAGGAAAGCACCAAAATACTTGACTTAACGGCAAAAAATTTGAGATTAGGTGATATTGATTTCAGGTATTTTGACCCGACACAGATTGATGTTTTGGTAAAGATTGGATTTTTAGATGTCTATTCTGATTCGCTGGATATCGAAGATCATATTTATGTGGCTTCCAAACTTAAACTGGAAGATGCTGAAGTTGAACTGGAGCTCTTAGAATCAGATGAAATTACTTCTTACGAGGGAAATAAAGAACAATCCAGTTCTTCTGAGGAAAACGCTCTGATAGCAGGGGCTAAACAGGCCGATCTATCCAATGTGCGGTTCAGGATGATCAAGGAAGGTGAGGATTCTGTTATTGGCTTTGATCCGTTTCATATGGATATTAGGGTCGAAAGTTTGAAAGGGGACGAAGTGAGGTATGAAAATGAAGAAGCCTGGGGCACAATTAAAGAACTTTCTGCGTCATCTGGTAATGACTTTCAGGTGCACGAGTTTTCTTCCAAAGTGTACTACGGTCTAACTCGTTCTTACGCTGAAAATCTGAAAACCAGAATTGAAAACAGCTTTATAGAAGGCAATTTAAAAGTCTCCTATCCCAAGATCACCACTTTTGCGGATAGTCTGGAGCTAACCGAATACGACATTGATATACGATCTTCAGAAGTTCAAATATCCGATGCTTCATACTTTGCTCCATTATTAGATTCTTTAGTTGCCCAGAACCCGTACCTGGGTTCAACTATGAACTTACAATTAAAAGGTTCTGGAAAATTTGATAGTCTGAAGGTTGACAAGTTACACCTGAGCACATTCGATTCAACCGTCATAAAAACACAAGGACGGATTTTTGGATTACCGGAGGTTGAGCAACTTGGGCTTCAACTGCAGTCCATAGATATCACCACGACGAAGGACGATATTAACCAGTTTATAGGTGATAGCACCGGCTTAAACTGGCCTGGAACGGTAAGGATCAATGGAGGCATTGCAGGAAATAGGAATAAGCTTGAAACGAAATTAAAAATCCGGCAGTCCCTTGGACTAATTAGCCTAAACCTGAAAGCAGAAAAACTTTTTGGTGATATACCGAAGTACAAAGGCACTATTGAATTCTCTGATTTTCATCTGGGTAAGCTACTCGGTAATTCGCAACTGAACGATATTTCAGGAAGTCTGAACATAGATGCACAGGGAAAAAGTGCTGAACAGCTAAAAGGTTCTCTCGGATTGATGCTCGATAGCATTGATTTTTCAGGATATACTTATAAAAACTTGGAGCTTAAGTCGAATTCGTCTAATGGAGTAGTAAAAGCTGATTTTCGTTCGGAAGATCCAAACTTCAACATTTCATTGAATGCTCTGACAGACTTGAGTGATGAAAAACCCGGATATCAGTTCGGGCTCTCTATGAACACGGTAGACCTGAGACAACTGAATTATACCAGCGAGATCATTAAACTCAGGGTTGATATTACCGGAAATGCTATGTTTAATTCCATAGATGATCTGGATGTAAATCTTGATTTCAAAGCCTTGAATATCAGGAAAGGTGAAGAGCTGCATAATGTTGACGACTTTACGCTTGCAGCCATAAGTTCTGAGTCTCAAGACCAGATAAGTCTAAGTTCAGAAATCATCGATTTTCAGGCAAAAGGCGATTACTCCCTATTGGAATTACCTCTCGCACTTGAGGCCCATTTCCAGAATTATCTAAAGCAAAATGCTGATTCAACGATCCGGAATATTGAAGATCAATCGTTAAGCTTTCGTCTGGAATTGAAAGACCCGGAGCTGTTAACAAGCATCTTTTTACCTATTGTGTCAAATTTGAAACCGGGAATTATAGAAGGAAATTTTAACTCCGGAAGTCACCAGTTGAATGCAAGAGCGGAAATTTATGAAGCAGATATTCAAAGTATCGGAGTCGACTCTCTCTCGTTTTCCATTAATTCAGATAAGGATGATTTAAATGCGTCTTTAAGCGTAGCGAATATTTTTTACGATACTCTCGCCATCAGGGAGTTGTTGTTCACCACGCAGTTAAAGGATCAGGAAATATTTACCAAGCTTACCATAGGAGACCAAGAGGAGCAAACTAGGTATACTTTAGGCGGTACTTTTTCAAGACCCGGAGAAAACTATCAGTTTTCCTTAGACCCCGATGATTTCAGACTGAACGGGGAACGCTGGAATGTAAAAAAGCGAAACAAAATTACGTTTCTCGATGACGGAATATGGGTGGAAGCTTTAAAAATCAATAAAAGCAATCAAAGCGTTCAACTTCAGTCGGCAGTGTCCAATGGGGACAGCCTCCTTCAACTGGATATCAATAGGTTTCTATTATCTTCCCTTGGAACCTTAAGTGATGGCACGGGGTCGTTGCTGGGAGGTCTGCTCAATGTTGATTTGGATATTTTCAGTGCAGACATTTTGGGGTTTGATGGATCGATTGATATTGAGAATTTTAGTTTTTCAGAAGATACGATAGGTAACATCAGGATCGAAGGAAACTCGGAAGATAAAGTGAATTACAGTGCCAACCTGGAGATTAGCAGCGATGAGAATAATATTACCGCAGGACTGAGGTATTCGAATACGGAAAACAAAAAAATTAATGGTGAAATTGATATCAACCAGATCTCATTAGGGTCTATAGAACCATTTCTGGCTGATTTTGCAAGTGATCCGATGGGTAAAATAGACGGAGGAATAAAGATTACCGGTACGCTAAATGAACCTGTCTTCAATGGTTCAATACATTTTAATAAGGCATCACTGTTGATCAATCAAATTAACAATGGGATCACCATCAACGATCAATCTTTTAAGCTGAATAATAAATCTGTGCTGTTCGATAAATTCACGATAGAAGATCAAAAAAGCAACAAAGTAGTATTGAATGGAGATGTTTCCACTACTGATTATTCAGACGTTTTGTTTAACCTGGATATAACCGCCAATAATTTTACATTCATTAACTCTACGAGTAAAGAAAACGATCTTTATTACGGTAAATTAGTAATGAATACGGATGCAAGTGTTCGTGGTAAACTCGCTCGTCCAACGGTTAAAATGAATGTCCATGTGCTTGAAGCAAGTGATTTTACCTATGTAATTCCCCAAAGTCAAATTGAGGTTCAGAACCGTGAAAACGTGGTGCAATTCTTTGATCAGGATAAATTAGAAGATTCGTTTTTTGATGAGGAAGATATTCAACTAGGAGATACCTTAATTTCCGACATAGAGGGCATAGATTTATCTGCTAAAATCGACACCGAGCCTGGAAGTACTTTTAATGTTATTGTAGACTCCAAGACCGGTGACAGACTAACCGTTAAGGGAGAGGCCAACTTAAACCTCAATATTAATCCTAGTGGAGATATTACACTCAATGGACGCTATGAAGTGAATGATGGAGAATACAAACTTAACTTTTACTCTTTAGCGAAACGGGAGTTTAAGATCCAACCCGGAAGTTATATTTCCTGGTCTGGCGACCCCCTGGAGGCGAGGTTGGCTATAACAGCTATTTATACGGTTCGGGCTTTTGCACCCAATAGCGATGAAAATCTATTGTATGATGTTTTCTTAAATATCAATGGAGAATTGGCACAACCGGAGATTGGTTTTAAGATCAATGCCAATGAAGCTAATAATGTCTCCGGACGGATCAATGGTTTTTTAAGTTCGCTGGAAAACGATGAATCGGAATTGAATACCCAGGTCTTTTATCTGTTGGTCTTCAAATCTTTCAAAAGTAGTAACTCCGTTACAGGAACGGGTGGAGGAAATGCAGGAGAAACTGCTGCCAGAAATTCAGTTAGCCAGATTTTGACCAGCCAACTGAATAAGCTCACTAGCAAAGTTAAAGGTGTAGAGCTATCTCTTGATGTGGATTCCTACCAGACAGGGGCTGATCGACAGGGAAGGACCCAGCTGGAATTAGGTGTTTCTAAAGAGCTTTTTAATGAACGGGTCGTAGTGAAAGTATCCAGTAATCTTGACCTTGAAAACCAGTCTAATGAGTCTCAGGAATTTAGTGGAGATGTTCGTATTGAATACAAACTTACCGAAGACGGGCGATATAGGCTAGTAGGTTTTAGAGAGAATGAATTTGATAATTTCATTCAGGGAGAAGTTACTAAAACCGGGGCAGGAATCATCTTTGTTAAAGATTTTAACGCCTTAAAGGAACTGTTTGAATCTGCTGACAGTCCATCCGAATCTGGAGGTAGTAATGACTAGACACTTTTTTTCATATATAAAACTCATTCCCTTCCTCTTTTTGTTAGGCTCTTGTAGTGGTGTTAAGGTTTTGCAGGAAAACCAATACTTCTACGATGGAGCGCAAGTTAAATTAGAGGCTCCGGAAGGAACATCAGGGAAAAAGAAGCTGGATTATGAACTTCAGGATTATCTAAGCCCCGAACCAAACTCAGTTTTTTTGGGAACGAGGCTCGGGGTTTGGTTTTACTACATCTCCAGAAACCCCAAAAAAGAGAAAGGCCTGAAAAGTTGGATAAGAAGAAAGCTTGCAAAAGAACCAGTTTTTTATTCGGATGTTAAACCTGAAAAAATTAAAGAGACACTTAATACGGTTATGTATAATGAAGGGTTCTTTAATGCCAGTACTTCATTTTCAAGCAATCAGAAGAAACACAAGAAAGCCCTGAAATTTACCATTGACACAGGCGCTCCTTATGAATACAGTACCATAAATTTCCCTACAGAAGAGAATAACATAAAGGAATCTATCGCCCTAACGAAGCCTGAAAGCATTCTGGAAGTAGGTGATCGTTACAATCTCGATCAGCTAAGGAAAGAGCGTAGCCGGATTGAGAAGATACTGAAAGACCAGGGCTATTTTTACTTTAGTGCTGATAACCTTCTGTTTAAAGCAGACAGTACCATAGGAAACCATCAGTTAGACCTGTTTTTAAAGGTGAAAAAGGATGCTCCCGAAAAGTCAAAATCGATATATTCTTTAAGCGAGGTAAATGTTTTTACAGAGTTTACTTATAATGGTGATACCTCCATCAATCAGGGCGATACGGTCAAAATCGACGGAAAGAATATCATTCAGGAAGAAGGTGGATTAAAGCCTGAAATCCTGGCTTCTTATATTCCTTTTAAGGAAGGTCAGACTTACACTAAAGAAGATGAGTTGACTACTTACAATCGTTTGAGCCAGCTAGATCTCTATAGATATATCAATATTAATTATGAAGAAAAGCTTGATAACCAGTTAGATACACGAATTTTACTCAGTCCCTACAAAAAGAAGTCCTTGAGGGCGGAGTTTAATATAGTTTCCAAATCCAATAGTTTTGTTGGGCCGAACCTCTCTCTTATCTTTCAAAACAGAAATACGTTCGGAGGAGGTGAGCGACTTGAGATTGACCTAAGTTCCGGTTATGAAGTACAGGTTGGCGGCAGGAATTCCAATCCTGTAAATGCTTATAACATCGGCCTTAATAATTCCATTTCTATTCCCAGGTTACTTCTTCCTTTTAAGATCAACAGGAAATCATCACGATATCTGACGAGGACGAATTTCAGCCTTGATTTTGAGCTATTCAATCGTGTGGAATTCTTCCAGTTCAATTCACTAGAGTTCGAATTTGGGTACCAATGGAGAAGTTCGGAACGTACCCGCCATGAATTCAATCCGGTTGCAATAGCCTTTATTGACCTTAGTAATACTTCCAGAGAATTCGATGAAGTGCTGGATAATAACCTCACCTTGGCTTCCAGTTTTGTGGAGCAATTTATTATTGGAAGTACTTACTCCTTTTTTTACAATACGCAGGTTTCTGAAGATAAGACCAGGTTTCATGACTTTTACCTGAATTTGAATTTAGATGTTTCAGGTAATACTGTTGACCTAATCCAGGATGCGTTATCACCAAGCGAAAACGATGAACCTAATGAAGTATTTGGGCAACCCTATTCACAATTCGTCAAGTTTGATGGAGACATCAGAAATTACTTTAGGCTAAGCCGAAAGCATAGAATAGCTATCCGTCTAACAGGAGGTATAGGATATGCTTATGGAAATTCATCGGTTTTGCCCTATACGAAGCAGTTTTCCATTGGAGGTTCAAGTAGCATCAGGGCATTCCCAGCCAGGTCCATCGGCCCTGGTTCATTTGTTCTGAATGATACGACAGGTTTTATAGATCAGTTCGCTGACCTTAAGCTCGAAGCGAACGTAGAGTATCGTTTTGATATTGTTGGTTCTTTAAAAGGTGCTGTTTTTCTGGATGCCGGAAACATCTGGTCCATTAGATCAGAAGCAGAACGGCCTGAAGGAAGATTTGATGTTACGGAATTCTTAGATGATATAGCGATTGGTACTGGTTTCGGGGCCAGGGTCGATCTTGATTTTTTTGTAATACGTTTGGATCTGGCCTTTCCGGTTAAAGTTCCTGATCGGGATGGAAATTCCTTCGTTATTCAGGACTTTGCGATCTGGGATAGTGATTGGCGTGATGAAAATCTTATTCTGAATATCGCTATAGGATATCCTTTTTAAAGAAAGCATAATTTTCATCTGTGCTGATCAATTAAGATCACATTTCCATCAGGATCTTTAAGCATTATGCTCGCAGGTCCTGAGGTACTCTGGTCGGCTTCAAGATCCAGTTTGATTCCTTTGGATTTTAGATGTTTCTGAATGACTCTAACATCATCAAAATCTTCTATCTCACTGGCATTTTCGTCCCACCCTGGGTTGAACGTCAGAATCTTTCCCTCAAACATACCGTGAAACAATCCGATTAAAGTATTTCCATTTTTCATGACCAGGTAATTCTGTTCCATGCTTCCACCTGATACTTTAAACCCTAAGCTCTCATAAAATGCTTTTGATTTTTTAAGATCTTTAACATCGAGACTGAGAGAAAATATGCCCAATCTAATATTATCTTCTTCAGAATTTATCTTCTCCTTAGATATTGATGCAGTTTTCACTTCCTTACCAGGATTCGAATTTGTACAACCATAAATTGTAACAAATACGATCAGGATTATTAGGTTGATTCTCATGATGGTGAGGCTTGGTTTGTGAATTAATTATGCAGCTTATTATATTAATTTAACAATTAATCCTCTTTTATGAATAAAACAGTTAGTGGAGTGATATCTACTGTTTAAGAAATTCATAAAGTCTCAAACCAATAGAAATGTAAATTCGTCTTTAATTGGAGAAGAAACATAATTCATTATGATTGAAAACTACCTTTCCAGTATTAGAAAACAGTTTGAATACTACAAGACCTTAGGAGAGCGAACCTTATCTCAAATAGGAGATGAAGATATTATATGGTCGTACGATTCCGAAAGTAATTCGATTGCGGTGATCGTTAATCATTTGTGGGGTAATATGATGTCGAGATGGACTGATTTTCTGACTTCTGATGGTGAGAAAGAATGGAGGAAAAGAGATCAAGAGTTTGAGAACGAAATAAAAACACGTGAACAGTTAATGGATAAATGGAACGAGGGCTGGGAATGTTTGTTTCATGCTCTGGATTCCATAAATGAAGACAATTTCGATACTACAGTGTACATCAGAAATATGGGGCATACGATTACCGAAGCCTTGAACCGTCAACTAGCGCATTATAGTTTCCACATAGGGCAAATGGTTTATGTTGGGAAAATGATTAGGAGAGAGCAATGGGAAAGTCTCTCTATCCCAAAAGGTAAGTCAAGGGAATACAATGCTGAAAAGTTCTCTCAACCTAAGCGAATGGAGCATTTTACTACAGAGTTTAGAAATAAAAAAGAAAAGTAGAAGTGTCAAGGCCGAAGACTAAATCAGAATTACTTGATCTTAGTAAAGTAAATTTTGATAAGCTAAAAGACTTCATTAATAAACTGGAATCCAAAGATCAGAATACGGATTTTCCACCAGGAACACTAAATCGAAATATTCGAGATGTTTTAATGCATCTTCATCATTGGCACTTAATGCTGAAAGATTGGTATTTTATTGGAATGGCTGGAGAAAAACCAGAAATGCCTGCAAAAGGATATACCTGGAAAACTACTCCTGATTTGAATAAATGGATAAGGCAGAAATATAGAAATGTATCTTTAAAAGATGCAAAAAAACATTTAGAAGATAGTTACAGGGAAATTAGGGAAATCATAGACAGTCTTTCAAATGAAGAACTTTTTGAGAAGAAAAGATACAAATGGACAGGAACTACTTCCATAGGTTCCTATTTTATTTCTGCCACGTCAAGCCATTACGACTGGGCATTCAAACTGATCAAAAGATGTAAAAAGTAATAAAGACATTCCGCTAATTGGTATTAGAATAGATTATTTAAAAAATGAATTCGAATGGAAGCACAGGTAAAAAGTATAGAAGAATTAAGAGAGTTGTATGGTGAGCCAAAAGAACGGGCTGTAAAAAAGCAACTATCCAAACTGGATGTTCATTGTAATAATTTTATCAGTAAGTCTCCATTCTCTGTTTTATCGTCATTCAGTAGTAAAGGACAGGTAGATAGCTCTCCAAGAGGGGGGATACCCGGATATGTGAAAGTACTGAACGAAAATGAACTGGTGATACCGGATTGGAAAGGCAATAACAGGATCGACAGCCTAATGAATATTCTAGAGACCTCAAGAATAGGTATCCTGTTTTTTATCCCTGGTATGGACGAGACCTTACGGATAAATGGTTCAGCGGTCATTTCAATAGATGATGAACTTCTTGACGTTTTATCTGAAAGTGGTAAAAAACCAAAAACTTGTATTTTGGTGACAGTAGAAGAAGCTTTTTTGCATTGCGCCAAAGCATTAATGAGATCTAAGCTCTGGTCATCCGATTCACATCTGGAGCGTTCAGAAATGCCCACCATGGGACAAATGCTTAAGGACCAGATTGGACTTAATGGGGAACCAGAGTCTCAAAAAGCGATGATTGAACGTTATAATGAAGATCTTTAGCAGTTCGCTTGATCTCCAGGAGTCAAGTAATTAAAATGGCTTTTCTTGCATGGATATTATGATTCGGTAAATTTGGTAAATAGAAGGAATCTAATAAATGACTGCTGAAAGCATAGAAGAGATCATTCAAAGGATCAATAAAGGGGATGGGAAAGCACTCGATGAGCTGTTTCCCGTAGTCTATGACGAGCTGAGAAGAAGCGCAAGAAAGGTCAGACTAAGGTTTCATAATCAGGAAACTTTGAATACCACAGCACTGGTTCATGAGGCATATTTAAAGCTTAGCAAAGCAGATCTCAGCCAGTTAGAGAATAAAAACCATTTCTATCACCTAGCCAGCAGGGCCATCCGTCAGATTCTGGTAAATGCGTGTGAAAAAAAGGGAACGAAAAGAAGGGGAGAGAATCAGTCTCATCTTCCCATTGAAGACCTTGAAGAATCTCTGAATTTTTCGGAAAAAACATCAACGGCATTAAAAAATGTTGATGAATTGCTGAAGGTGCTGGAATCAAAGCAGCCGATCTACGGGAAAATAGTAGAGTGTCGATTTTTTGCAGGCCTTTCCATTGAAGAAACAGCTAACATCGTAGGTACAAGTCCGAGTACCGTAAAAAGATCGTGGAACATGGCAAGGACATGGCTTCACGCAAAATTATCATCGGAGCTAAATACTGCTTGATGGATAAATTTCCTGATATAGATGACTGGAAGCTGTTCCTGAAAGAAATTGATGAGCATATTCTGGACGCTCAGACTTTGCACAAGGCGCAAGAAAGGGCTGCCCTTGATTTCGAGCGGATTGAACAAGTTTTACAACAGGAACTTGGAGAAATTCTCGACTCGCCACTTCCTAAAGGATACCTTATTGGTAAATTCGAAGTTGTTGAAGAGATAGGGAAAGGCGGAATGTCCAGGGTATACCTGGCTAGGAGACATGATGGACTTTTTGATCAGCAAGTAGCTATTAAACTACTTTCAAGGGATCTGGTAAACGAGAAGCACCAAGAATATTTCGATAAGGAGAGAAAAATACTGGCGAGATTAAACCATCCCAATATTTCTAAAATTCTGGATGGTGGAATCACCAAAGGCGGAATACCATACCTTGCGATGGAGTATGTTGAAGGTACACCGCTTGATGAATATCTTCAAAAAAATAAGTGCACTCATCATGATCGCATAGCTATTTTCCTGAAAATTTGCGAAGCCGTCCGCCATGCTCACGGGCAGCTGACTTTACATCGTGATCTTAAACCTTCAAATGTATTTATTGATCGGGAAAAGAGGATAAGGCTTCTGGATTTTGGAATAGGAGGTTTTATTAACGAAGCAGATGCAGTGAGCGAAGGAGGTACTTTGTCTTACCTTCCACCTGAACACTTTGACAGAAACGAATATTCCGTTCAGTCCGATATTTATCAATTAGGTCTTTTAGCTTTTAAGATATTTGAAGATAAAAACGCAATTCCTGGCTCAGCTTCAGAAGAAGTCATTCAGAATATAAAAAAGGGAAATTTTTCTGCTTGGGAGAAGCTTCAGTCAAACAGTACTCTAAAAGCCATCTTCAGTAGGTGTTTGCATACCAATCCGGAAAACAGATACGATACCGTAGACGCACTAATTATTGATCTCAAGTTTTATTTGGAAGATAAGCCAGTAAAAGCTTTGCCAGAAAACTGGAGGCGTAACGCAATTCTATTCTTTAAACGAAATAGAATAAGTTCTACATTTTCAGTCTTACTTTTTGTGTTAGCTATATTTTTTGCCATCTGGTCAAATATACAGTCCAATCGAATTGAAAAAGAGAAACAAAGGGCTTTAGCTGCAAATGAATTCCTGAACAATATATTCGAAGCAAACGACCCTAACTTAAGGGATAGCAAAGAGGAGATAACTGTAGCTATGCTCTTAAAAAATGTGGATAGCCAGCTTCAGGAAATTCGTGATCCTGATGTGAAAGCCGATATGATCAATAAAATGGCTGAGGTATACACTTCGCTTCGCAAGGATGAAAAGTCTTTAGACCTCACAGAAAGTGTTATACAATTATACAATAAGGGGCTTCTATCATCTAAAGATGAAGTCTATGATGCGTATTTTTTGAAAGCAACAAATTATTGGAATTTGGGTCAGATCCAATTGGCGGATTCGGTATTAGGTATTCCTCTGGCATGGTTAGACCCTTCTGACAATGAAGATAAATATCGCTATTCTGACTTTATTTATCTCAAGGCCAATAACGTTGAGCAAATGGGCTTATTCTCCAAGTCGGATTCCCTTGCCCGAAAAGCACTAGAGCTTGTCGAAGGTTTACCAACAAAGTACTTTTCATCGGAAAAGTGCAAGCATGAATCACCGGAGATACACCAAGCAGTGATCTTAGGGTCACTTTGCCAGACCCTACTTTTACAAACCAAAATGGAAGAAGCATTGAAGGTTGGGTTAAAATCACTTGAATTAATGAAAACTAACCCTTCAAAGAATTACTTTAATTCTTTGGTGCCTTATGTTAGGTTAAGTGAGGTTTATGAGGGAATGAGTGAGTACGAGAAACAACTAGAATATGCAGAGCACGAGCTAAAAAGTCATTTAAAAGTTCTTGATTTAAACCATCCCAGAACTTGGGGCAGTATGCGGAGAGTAGCTGCCGCCCACCACCAACTGGGTAATCTAGAACTTGCTGATTCATTGTTTTCCTTTGCTTATGAAAAGTATGCTGAACGATATGGCCCGTTCTCCGACCTTACGCTGGCTAGTCTATTTAGTTTGGTATTGGTTAAAACCAGCGAAGAGTATTTTACTGATGCGAAAGACTTAATGCTAAAAGTGCTCAAAGGAGATATAGAAAATCTGGGGGAAACTCATGTTTTTGTTGGTGACGATTACGAACATCTTGGAGTAATTCATTCAGCATTGGAGGAGTTTGACCAAGCCCGGAAATACTATAATGAGGCTGAAAAGATCTTTAGAATGCACGTCCCCGAAGAAAATGAAAGATTTGTTACCCTTTATACCAATCTTGGTGATCTAAATCTCAAATCAGGTAATTGGGACCAATCCCTGGATTATCTTAATCGAACCCTCAATCTTTCTGAAAAGCTACTAGGTGAAGATCATAGACGCTATAAAGATGCCGAAAAACTGAAGCAAAAGCTACTTGCGAAAATGAGCAAATGATCTCCGAATGTAATAAACCTTTGATATGTATTTCAGGTCAAGCAGATGCCTTTCGACGGTAATCTCTTATGAAGTTGTTATTAGATTCTAATTACTCGATTGAGCTGATGTCTATTTATTAGGCTGAGTTCTATCAATATCTCCAATTTCTTGAGCTGACGATTCATCATACAGTTCAAACTCATCCATTTCATCCTCCGCACATGATGAGAGAATAAATGCAGTAAAAAACAAAATAGTTACGATTCTTGAAATCTTCATAATTACCAATCTCAAATGGATTTGAATTTAGTTAATACCCTAATTTCATTTCAATTAACAAAAAAATCCAGATCCCTGACCCAATCTCGAATGTTTTCCTGTATGTGCTAATGAGCGCTTTGCTTAACAATTAATTAAAAATCAATTTCAAAGAGTTTACAATTATGAAGACACAAAGACGAACATTATTTGCGTTAGGACTACTATGCCTTTTTTCACTACCTTTTTTCTCTTCCTGCGATTCCAGCGATGAAGAAGAGGCACCGGTTATTGCAGATCCTTTTCTGGAGTTTACGGTAGGCAATTCCAGCTTTGAAGGTGACTTTACCGGATTCAATGCGGCTATCATTGCCTTAACCAACCCTGGTGTAAGTTGGACTTCTGTAAGTATGGGTGGCTCTACTACCACAGGGGAGACCATTAGTTTCGTTGTCATTTTCGATGGGAAATCAACTGGTACTTCCACCCTGACGGCAGAGGCTGGGGAGGATGAAGATGCTCCACAAGGACTTTCTCTTGCATTGGTAACAAGTTCAAGCAATGCAGTTGTTTATGAGGCTGCGAATATTACCTTAAACGTAACCTCTTATACACCGATTGGAGGAATAGGCGCAGAAGTAGAGGGTAATTTCTCAGGAACCGTTCAAGACGAAGATGGCAATAGTACCACCCTATCCGGTTCTTTTAGAACAGGAACCTTATCCAATTAGTATAAAAAGCTTTTTTACAAAAGCCTGGTAGAGCTTTAAACCCGAAATCAATGCTGTTAAGCTTAGTCTACCGTCAGTTAAAAGCCGTCCATAGCGGTGGGTTTAAACCCACCGAAAGAGAAAAATTGATGTTCTCTATCTTAGTAAAACGGCATTGATTTAAGCTTTAAACCTATTGAATATGATGGCTAAAGCCTTTCAAAGTTATATTTAATAAAAAAAACCAATCTTAAAATAAGCTATGAAACAACTATTAATAGCCGTCATATTCTTTTTTAGTACCAGCGTTTATGCGCAACGCCCTGATAAAAAAGGATCGTCCGACCATCCGCTCATTTCCAGGTATGAAGGGTTCAATATTAAGGATTATCAATCCATTGATTTTGATAAGTATCGTCTACCACTAAGCGCAGGTAAAGATGAAAAATTTGATAAGTATCTGGATTTGGAGGGTAAAGTAGTCAAAATACTGTATGGCAATAATACTGAAGGCAGGCCATCACTTTTTCAGTTAGTAAAAAATTACGAAGCGGCATTTAAAAGTAAAGATGCAGAATTAATGTTTGCTTGTTATGCTGATGAGTGTGGGGTTAAAGCTAATGATCTGGTTACTATTACAGCTATAAATGAGGTAGCTCTAAGTGAATTTCTACGTTTTGGAAAGCATGCTTATCGTGCCTATAATTTCAGTAAAGAAGGTGTAAACTATTATGCAGCTCTCTACTTTAGAGAAGAAAAAAACCAAATACAATATGAGCTTCATGTGATTGAAACCAAGCCTTTAGCCCTTGATAAAGTAACGGTTGCAGATATCGATAAGGGAATTAAAGAAAAGGGGAAGGTCGCTTTTTATGGAATCTATTTTGATACAGGAAAATCAACGATCAAAGAAGAGTCAGAGCCTGCGCTTTCGGAATTGGCAGGCTACCTTAAAAAGAATCCTGATCAAGGATTCTACATAGTAGGTCATACGGATAACGCTGGGGATTATGAGCTTAACATGAATTTATCTGAAAGAAGGGCTACTTCAGTACTAGACTGGATAAAAAGTAAAGGACTTAACATTTCTAAATTAAAGGCAGTAGGAGTAGGCCCCGTTTCACCTATGGCTTCTAATGAAAGTGAGTCTGGGAAATCACGAAACAGAAGGGTAGAGCTTGTTCTAAAGTAAATACAGGCTGAAGGCTTCTTATAGTTAAGTCTTCAGCCTGTATTATCTTACCTGATTTTATCAACCGGTATTACCAAGTCCACCGGCAAGAGCATTTATAGTCATCAACAGTTCCAGTAGAGTTCCGTTTTGATCGCCTTCCGATCTATACTTTTTCAAGAGGTCAATCTGTTTTTCATGCAAAACATTCATTATCGAACCCCTAAGAATATTAGAATAATAGTGTTGAGTCCTTCGATCTTGAATATCCCTTTCTAAGATCTTATCCATGTGTGAGCGAGTCAATTCTAGTTCTTCGAAAATCATTCCCATAAACCTCTCTCTTACTTCAGGGTCTTCTACCAATTCGGCGTACATGTTCATGATACTTTCCTCTGTAGCAGCAAGACTGGTATCAATATTGGTAAAAAGATAGCGAACAAACGGATCGTTTTTCATCAGTTTCGAAAGCAGCTCATACGAATCAAGTTCATTTTTCTTAAGCTCCTCTAAGGTAGTTCCTACACCATACCATGAGGTGATGTTGAATCGATTTTGTGTCCATGAAAAAACCCATGGAATCGCCCTTAAATCACTTAGCGAGTTGCTCCCTGTCCTCCTCGATGGGCGAGATCCGATTTTACTATTTTCAATAGCATCTATTGGAGTGACCTGCCTGAAGAAAGGTATAAAATCTTTGGCCTCGAGAAGCTTTCTATAAGTTTCAAAACTTTTATCGGCCATCCACTTTAATAGAAACTCCCGGTCTTCATTTAGACGTTCACCCTCATTTTTCTGGTCAGTCATTTTCTTTAATAATGAAGTCGCAGCCAATAACTCCAGGTTGTATGCCGCATTCACTTTATTAGCATATTTCCGCTCAATGGTTTCACCTTGCTCGGTTATTCTGATTCCATTTCCAAGGCTATTCTTTGCCAGTGCTTCTATGAAGTAATGGGTTGGGCCAGCACCCCGACTGATAGAGCCTCCTTTTCCATGGAAGTACTGAACGTCAACTCCATGCTTTCTGCCGATTTTAGCTAACTCCCTTTGTGCTTTTAGCAGGTTATACTGACTGGCGATAATACCGCCATCTTTATTGCTATCGCTATAGCCGACCATAACTAATTGTACCGGAATTTCCTGTTTTCGTACTTCCTGGTGGTATTTCAGCGTTCGCTTTGTTACCGGATGAGAAAGAAATTTATCGAGAATTTCAGGTCCATTCTGAAGGTCTTCTATCGTTTCAAGTAACGGAACGACTGGAACAAGCGATATTATTCCTTCTTCAGTATCTTTTGTGAGCCCGGCCTCTCTTTGAAGTAGGTAAACCCCTAATAAATCTGAAAGGCTACGGGTCATGCTGACTATGAAATAGCCGAAGGGCTCGTGTCCAAATTTTGAAATGTGTTTTTGGACAACCCGATAAACCCCTATAACCTTTGACGACTTTTCGCCGAGTTTACAATTTGCCAGTGTGAATGGTCTTCTGAGCTCAAATTCTCCATTAATGAAATTCAGCCTCTCATCTTCTGACATCTCAGGGTATTTGTCCCCCTCAAGCCCTGCGATATTCATAAGTTCTGAAATGGCAGCATCATGAAAAGCGCTATTCTGTCGAATATCGAGCTCCGCTAAATGGAAGCCAAAAGTAGAAACTGTTCTGATTACATCAGTGATGCTTTCGTTCGCAAAGTTTCCTGCTCCAAAGTTCTTTAAACCCTCTTTCAACAGCTTCAGATCGTTAAGTAGCTCGTCTGGCTTAACGTATGATCCTTCCCATTCCCTAACAGAAGTTGCATGTCCACGCGCAACTTCTAGCGGGAGCTTAACGACCATAAGATTTATAAGCTGTCGAAATGCTTCATTTCTGTTTCTTTCAATGGCGCTTTTTCCACGTTCACCCAGTTCTTCAGCCATGGATTCAATTCTTTCTTTCATAGGCTGAAAAGAAGACTCCAGATCTAAACTAAAACTCAGATCCTTTAATACGATCATCAACTTCCTTCGAATGATAATGAAAGCGTTAAGTCTCAGTAGGGAAAGGGTATGTTCCGTAAACTCTGCCGTGACCAGAGGATGACCGTCACGGTCGCCACCAACCCAGTCTCCGAACCGAATTTTAGGATAAATCCCTCTTTCTAAAATGGTCTGTTTATTAAAGCCTGCATATTCCCACGACTGAACCATTCTTCTATCCATAATCGGAATAATTTCAGGAAAAACGTTTAAGAAGTAATAGAGTATGTTTCTCAACTCAGAATCAAGGTCAGGCTTCTCAAGAAAGATCTCACCGGTTTTCCAAAGCTTGAAAAGGGTTAGTTTTATGCTGGTTCTTAAATTTTCCTGCTCTGTTTTGCTGAACATGGAATTCTCTTTCCGAACAAGGTTGAGATATAAGTCGCGATGATGTTCAAGAACAGTTGTACGCTTAGCTTCTGTTGGATGTGCTGTTAGTACGGGTGAAAGTGTAACATTTTTAAGTTGGCCAATAATCTCTTCTTCTGAAAAACCAAGTTTTTTGATCTTACTAAACTGAGATGCCCAAAGGCCATTTACAGATCCTAAATTAACGTCTTCATCAGCTCTACGTTCCTGGACAGCGGCATTGATTTCAACCGTATGGATGAGCTGAAATATGATGCTATAAAGTTGTACGTGCTTAGACGTAAAGTGACTCAGATCCTGATATTCTATATTATTGATCAGAGGAATTTCTTTGGCGATACTTTCCTCTCCATTTTCGATCAATACCTCTTTTAAGGCCAGTAAAACGAATTCAAGATCGTAATATGGTTTACCTACTTTTTTCTTAACGAGATCAAGTGTATTCATTGAGCTACGGATTCTTATTTATTCTTGAAGTTAGGAACAAAACGCAATCAATACTATAGCTTATACTAGTTATTCTTTCAAATGAAATAGTAATACTGTAAATGATATTATTTACTTAATATTCCACTCAAATCAGCTGGAGAATAATTAACTGACTTCAGAGTCTTGTTATCTGAATTCCTATAGACTAGATATTTACTCTCCTTTTCTACATAATGACATTCGGTTCCTTTACTTTTATAATGCTCAACTGTGGCCTTAGCTTCTTCTTCATTTTCACAAGCTTTGCTCATATTAGATCGCTGAACTTCATCAAATAAATCCTTGAACCGATCACCCAATCCAAATTCCAGAACAGCTCCGGAAAGTACATATTGTAAATCGCAGAGTGCATCAGCTATTTCTACTATATCCTGATCTTTAATAGCTTGATCTAGTTCTTTAAGTTCTTCTGAAAGTAACTCTACTCTTAGGGTGCACCGTTTTGGGTCAGGAATAGTAGGCTTTTCCAAAACAGGATGCTGGAAGGTTTTATGGAATTCTGCTACTTGATTTAAGGAATCTGGTTGTTGCATTTGGACTCAATTAAAATTCATTGAAACTTAAATTACGATAGATCTCTTTAAATCTTGGGCTATGAAAGAAATTTAATAGCTATGAATGACTACTACCTTTGCTTCCCCCAAAACTGAAAATCCCTCCGAATCGTATCAAGAAACCTAAAATTGCCCCAAGCGATGTGACAACCGCGCTGAGATCATATATGACGCTCTGCTGGCCGAAATATAGAAATACCATGAGACTAACAATAAGTAAGATCAGTATAATTGAAACTGAACCCCAGGCTCCCTTTTTTCTGGATTCCATTTCCATTTCGAGGGCCTCATCACTATTGACTTTTGAAAGCACAAAATTGGTAAAGCTATCATTCATTAACCTCAAAGAATCATCATAAACTAGAATTCCTTTGTTGAGTAGGTTTTGAATACCTGTTACGTTTGAAGTATTCACAAAATTGTCTCGTGCTATATCATAGACAATATAGCGTTCGTGTTTGGAGAGGGAATTCCAGATGGCAAAATAGAACGGATATGATATCTCTTGTACTGTTAGTATTTTATCGTCATCGTCCAATTTTGGGCCGTCGAACGGAGCAAGCCGCATTATATAATCGTGGTAATCCCCACTTTGTAATTGTTCGTGATTATCATCAAACTTCCTCATAGGAAGGATAATTTTGGCGAAGCTTCCTAGTACGTGCTGCCATTTACGGGAATCTTCTTCTAGTTGTTCCAATTCCGTTTTTAGGCGTGGGAAATTATTGGCGTTCGGGTTTTTTTGAAGTCCAGCCTCGAGTTCATGGATTTTATCTTCGTAAAAATCAAGAAGCTTTGTGGCATTGATTTCTGATGAGATCACTACACTGATATTCTTCCGATCAACCATATATTTTAATAAGTGTAGTTTAATTCGGTTGAGCTTTTTACTATTATAAGCGAATTCAAAGTGTTCTACGAAAACAATAATTTTATCCCTCTTGAGTGACTCCAATGATGTAATGAACGATGAGAATTGATCGTTGAAATTCTTAATATTTTTCATATCGAATGAGTTTTCAGATTCATCCAGAGCAATATTTAAGGAGTCTTTTTCAACATCATAGAAATTAAGGTTCATAAAATTTTCACCAAAGTTTTCCTGAAGTTCGTTCTTAACATAGCATACGTGTGAAGCATCTACTCCAACTAGAAAAATATTGTTATAAGAGCTTTGGTCAGGTGTTTTTAAGAGCTCAACTAATTTTCTGCCGAAATCCTTTGAACTGGTACCGGATACTTTTCGTGCCAGCCTTTTGTACTCAAAACCAAAAATTTTGATCAGGGCAAATCTATGTACCTGAAAGTAGGCAAGTAGCAGTGCTATTAAACCTAATATATGTAAAAAAGTAAATTTAAAGGCCCAACGATCAAGGCTTATGCTGTGTCCTATTCCTGCCTTCGAAGAAGATCCCTCGTCAAAGCGAATTTTATCCCTGTACTGGTTAAGGCTCCACGAGTGTTTTCTTTCTTTGCAAGTACTATCCCCGCGAGTGATAATACCCTTACTGCTCATGAAAGCGTTTGAAACCCTGGAGTAATCGTTATAAAAGGGGCGGATAAGCTGGTATACATTTTGAAAATACCTCAGCGATCGATGAGGTACAAACTCACTATCAGATTCTTCACTAAAATGAGCACCAATAAAATATAGATGACGATTACTTTTTTTCCGACTTTCGATTAGTTCGTTCAGTCTTGCATCGTTTTTGAACTTACCTTTATATTCTTGTTCAACAGCATAATCCCAATTCAATAGTCGATTGTAAGTGAGAAATGAAGAATAGGTTTTGCTGATCTGTTGCTCGGCACTCAGACTTAGACCGAAAAAAACACATATTGGGATAACAGATACGATAATAACCCAACAAAAAGTAGTGTATAAATACTGAGTCTGGGTATTAACTTCAATGAAACGTGAAACAAGCCTAATCACCTTTTTAACCTTTGCCATGATGATTTTGGCTTTCAGAAGAATACCTATTAAGACAATGAATAAACCGATATTCATTACTAAAGTGAGGATAATAAACAGATCATTTTGAGGGCTGAGATTGCATTCCGAGAGTTGTAAAAAACAAAATCGTGAAAACACCGAGAGGAGAACCACCAAGACACCAAATGGAGCATTGGCAAGCAAGAGTAAGCTTTTTGGCCGGACGGATGTCTCATCATGTTCAGATAGGAAGTGAAAACTAAAGAAAATGAGACAAGCAGTATTTAGAAGCAATGCGCTAATCAAAACCTCTGGTTGATAGCGTACCATCAATCCGGTAAAGACAATTACAAAACTGCTTACTATAAATACTACAAAGAGTACTCTATATTTTTCCAGATAGACTTCATTCTCACGCGGTCTCAACCAGTCGAAAATAAAACCATGTTGCTTTAACTTATTAGATTTTAGGGATAGTATATAAATGAGAAGCAGGAAGAGTGTAAGTACAGATACAAAGAAAAAATAGAGAACAACAGTGGTATGTATCGCAAGAGAATAAGGAGAGTTGAATTGCACACTATCTTGAAATGTAGCCATGTAATAATTGGGTAGAAACGATAATGGCTTAAGGTAAATTAGCCTTTTTTCACCTCCATAAGTGACTTCGGTACATTTTTCGGTTTGACTTAATACGGCACTATGAAATTTACTTCCGGTTTCATCCAAAAAATTTTCATTGATGTTTTTTTGTATATCTGAATGAAACAAAGTGTTTCCATTGATGTCAAATATGCAGAACCCAAACCCCTCAGATAGTATGGGCTCCATTATGGAGCCAAGTTTTGTACTAAGTGCAATAACTGGTAAAGTCGGATTTCCAGTTCCGTACCCAATTCCAGTTTCATATCTGCCGTCATTAACTGACTTTATTGATTCTATTGCAATTTTATGAGTTGAGTCATTTTTATCTGTAAAACGGGCCGCTGTATTGTTAATGATATCTTTTAAGTAATGCCTATGTTTTAAATCCTGTGCATAGCTAGGATCGTTGAATGGCGAAAGGACCACCAGGCCTCTGCCAACATTATCGGACCAAAATATGGCATTGAAGTTTTTATACGATATACTGGTGTCATTGTCTAATGTATTCTGAAAAACCCTGTAATAAGAGATTTCAAATCCTGCTTCGTATTTATCAATTTCATCTAGATTCCCATTTGGATTATGGACAGAAATCTGAGTCACATCTACTGAATCTGCGGTGCCGTTGGGAACTTTATAATTTCTTACCTCGGGTTTATATTTAGTATTAACCTTACTCAGTTCAAAAACAATTTCCTGAAGTTCTTCTTGAAAGCGTTTTTCTATTTTTGAAGTCAATTCACTTAACTGCCCCTGTTGTACTTTTTTATCAGTAAAATACGTAGCTGACCATAATATGAGGATCGTGAGAACTGCTGAACCCAAGACAATTGAAAGGCCAGTAAAAAATACATCAGAGCGATGTAATCGCTCAAAATTACCCATGATTTTGAGCTTCAGAAGCGGCATACTTAAGATCACGAATATTAGTATAACAGTTGAGGAAATAACCACGAGTAGCCCGACGCCTCTCTTTTCCTGATTAAAATGCGTTTCACTAATTAAACCGCTAATGAAAATATCTTTAGATATGCTAGCATTTAAGCTTACATATTCAATATCAGCTATGGAAATCTTTGCTCGTGATTCATTTAAGCTCAGGGTGTCAAGGGGTGAAAAAATGGAGTTTGTATACAAGGGTACCCCATCTTTACTTATGATGATCTGATCAAAAACATCTTTCCTGTGTAATAGGCTTTTATTAAAAAAGTTACTGTAATTGACACTGTAATATTTATAACGTTCTGAGTTTGATAAGGTATCATCGTCACTCGAGCCCTTTTTGTTTTTTATGCCGATGATAATATCGTCGTCTGTATAATAAATATTATCATTTATGCCTTTTCCATCTGTTTTGAGCCGTTCTGGTTTTTTACTTCCTATTGACTGAATTTCGTTATTTACATCGTCGATTTTAGTGTTTTGAGATATAATCTCGGCATTCTTGATATAACTTTCTTCGAGCGAATGAATGTTTTGAACTATTCTGTTAAGTACCCGGAAATTATTTTGAATGATTTTTTTTTCCTGAATTGGAATGTAGAAAAAGAAATAAAGTGAAAAACCTACTCCAACCAGAAATAGAGTGCTTAATATTGAAATGCTTTGTTTAGAAAATCTAACGCTCACTTTCTACATAAAACTATAAGTTAAAATTTTTTTATTAAATGTGTTAGAATAATCATATTTAGCTTGAGAATCTTCATAAATTCTCAGTGGATTTAGACAGGGTACGATCTTTCAGATGCAGATAGCCTTTGATAGCTGTTACAGATAAGTAATCTTTATTACATTTTGATTTCCGGTCAATCGAGCATAGGCATGATCTCCCACATGTTCATGGGCAGTATTTTCTTCATTGACGATAACTTCTGCTTCTAAAGATTTTGGAAATGAAAATAGTATATCCCAGTCCTCTTTAAGCTGGTTTATAGTATAAGTCGCCGAGCCATCATTGCTAGTTTCCTTTGTTATGGAAATCTCGTTATCACCTATCAGAACATTTTCTAGAGATACATTATCCCAGCCGTCGGGCATAGCGGGTTCAATAGTGATCTCTTTATCGTAAGCCTTTGGTTTAATACCGAAATAATACTCCACTATTGGAACTGCAACTGCATAGATGTTCCAGGCTTGAACGATCATACCGTAATCGGGACTAACCTCATACATGGAACCTGGCAAAGCGTAACTAAATGAGTTTGTTAATTTTTCCAAATACTCCAAAGACTTGTTGGGGTTTCCATACCTGGCTTCTGAAATAGCCTGAACACCCGTTGGAAGTGTCATAACTGCTCCAACATAACTGAAAACTTCCCATTTTGAAGACTCTCCACGAGATTCGTCCCGGTCAATACCGGTTACATAAGTCCCATACTTACTGCTATATTTTTCAGCGGTTCTAAGGGCTTTTTCAGCGTAATCTTTCGGCGCAATGCCCATTTCCGTAGGTGTATTCACCACCCAATTGTGGTGGACGACATGACCATCGACCTCATTCCTTCCTGTGTTTTTTATTTTACTTTTCATGCCTTCAAGTTCTTTTACTGCCCAGGGTTTATTGATAGTATCGGAACGGACTATAGCAGCTTTAATAAGTTCTAAAGCTTCTTTTTTGGTAGCCCTGAAATCAGCATAAGAATTAAATTCCTCCACCCACCATTCAGAGTTTATTTTCGCTTTGAGTTTTTGTGCAGTTTTTGAATATTTCAACTGACCAATAGAATCTCCAAGTTGCTCAGCCATGTTTGCGGCTGCTTGAAAACCAGTCTGAGTATAGACTACAACATCAATCATTTCTGTGTGCAATCCTGGAATTTCCATCATACCTGGGCCATCAGGATATAGATTGCCATCTTTATCTTCTTCGGTGAGTAACCATTCCAATCCACTTTGAACTTTAGGATACCATTTTTCCAGAAGGTCTTTTCTACCTGTCCACTCGTAAGTCTTCCAAAGTAGGTAAGCAAAATGAGGGGTGTTGTTCAGATTGCCTGGATTAAAGACGATTCCATTGGTAGAAGCTTCATGCATGATCCGACTATTATCATTTACGCTTTCGGAGAGGGAAAAGATGAGGTCTATAGTGGACAAAACTTCTTCATGTTGTCCGGTAGCAAGCAAGCCTTGAAGTGTATAACAGTTATCGGTTCCAAACCACCATGGGTAATCCGGAATTCCGGCAGAAACACCTCTACCGACTTCAGGAACATCGCGAATAAGCCAATCCGTATTGTACTTGATCCAGTTATACATGGTTTTAGTTTCTTTTTCAGGTATTGAAATAGAAGCCTTGCTTTTGATAGAAGTATATCTCTTTTGTTTTTCATTGAAAAGTGTTTCTGGGCTCGCTTTTAATTCTGAATAAGTTTTTATCGCTTCTTCTTCAGATGTGTATGAGCCTGAGATATAAAACAGAATGTACTCGGTGGCTCTGGCTGCAATTTCTGATGTAACGGATAAAGTGGCGTCAGTACCATTTCCTTTCCTTTGTCCGTAGCATTCGCTTTTATCTAAGTTATGGCTCGAAACGGATTTATTTGTTCCGAAAACAATATGCCAATCGTTTTTCTCATCTTTTGCTTTAAATGCTTCCATTTGCTCGTCCCATTGAGCAATGTCTTTACCATCTTCGATATCTTTTCTTTCTGAAAGCCAGACAGGGGAGAGATCAACCATTCCTGTGAAATCAACATTCAAATCTTTTGGTGTTCCTGAAGTATTACTGATTTCGAGTTCTATCACCAAACCTTGGATTCCATCGGGCACATATTGCATCCGACTAACCTCTATGTTTATTTCGGAAGACTTGAAAATATGCTGATTAGCGTAAGGATAATTGACAAATTCTTCCGCTTGGTTTAAGCACCATTCATTTACTTCATCGGATATTTGTATGGAAAAGCCATCCATGAGTTTGATTGGATGGTTCCAGATTCCACCCATTTCTCCAGAGACATGCCATCCAAGATCAGGAAAGGTTCCATCTTGATGCCCTACCATATACACTCGATCCCCTGCAGTTACATATGGAGAGTTTAAATACTCCTGATTCCCTTCTATGGATTCTGAAGAGGTAAGAAGAGCATGAATAGATTCAAATTTTACTTCTTGCTTTTGTTGGCATGCTGATAGAAACCAAAGACTAACTATTAAAATCCATACTACAGTATTTTCAGCAAGCAGATTTTTTAACCTCATTTTAGTTCAAATTCGGCTTTTATCACTTTATCCGAACTGCCTCCAACCATAGCATGGAACTTACCAGGCTCAACACCCCAAGTTTTATCCTTCCTATAAAAAAAAAGAAGCTCCTCATCTACCTTGAACTCTACCTTTTTTTCTTCTCCAGCTTTAATCATCAATTTTTCAAAACCTTTAAGTTCCTGAACGGGTCTAGCAATTGATCCGAATAGGTCACGTATGTAAAACTGTATTACCTCTTCACCGTCTCGATCGCTTGTATTTTTGACGTTAACGGAACAGGTAATTTCTCCCCCTTTGGTCATCTCATCTGACGAAAGTTTCATATCCGAATACTCAAAATTTGAATAACTTAACCCATGACCAAAGGCATACTGCGGACTGTTGAGTTCGTCCGAGTAATGTGACCAGAATACGAATCCGGCATCATGTTCATTGGTAGTTGGTCTCCCAGTATTAAAATGATTATAGTAAATAGGGACCTGACCCACATGGCGAGGAAATGAAACTGGTAATTTTCCGGAAGGGTTGTGATTTCCAGCCAGTACTTCAGCAATAGCATTTCCTGCTTCTGATCCGAGATGCCACGCCTCTAGAATTGAAGGGGCAAGTTCTGCAACTTCAGGAATAGCCAAAGGCCTTCCATTCATCAATACCACAACAATGTTCTTATTGACCTTCTGAATTTCTTTAAAAAGCTCTAGCTGAAGACCTTTCAAACCAATATCAACTTGGCTTCTGGCTTCACCACTTTGCCAGCAGTCTTCGCCCAGCGCCATTACGATAACCTCAGACCTTTTAGCCAGTGCAATTGCTTCTGCAAAACCGGATCGGTCTTTTTCTTCAAAAGTGAGTTCATAGACGAATGATCTTCTCCCAACAGCCAGTTTGTAGCCCTCGGCATATTCAATTTTTGTGCTTTTACCCATCACATTCTGTAAGCCCTCGAGTAATGAAACAGCACTATTTTCAACGGCTTGGGCTCTCCAGCTTCCAAGTGGAATATCTTTACTGTTGGCAAGTGTACCGATTACTCCAACAGATTTTACATTTTCAAGGGGCAGAAGGCCTTCATTTTTAAGTAAAACCATCGATTCGAGAGCCGATTCTTTTGCAATAGCTCGATTCTCTTCAGAATAGATTTCTGCTTTCTCCCTTTCTTCATCAGAATATTTGTAAGGATCGTCAAAAAGGCCCAATTCATACTTGAGACGTAATACCCTTGAGGCAGCATCATCGATTAAGGCTTCATCAATGATACCATCATTAACCATTTGAACTAAAGACTCATAACATCTGGATTCCATATCAATATCACTTCCGGCTTCAATAGCCTGCTTTGCAGCGTCTATGGTATCCTTAGCGGCACCATGAACAATCTGTTCACCAATCGATCCCCAGTCGGAGACAACCGCTCCACTAAAACCCCAGTCTCCTTTTAGAATGTCCCGCTGTAAATAAACATTCCCCGTTGCAGGAACCTGATTATAAATATTGAAAGCATTCATAACTGTTCTGGCTCCGGCATCAATGGATGATTTAAATGGAGGGAGTACCACATTATGTAGCGTATAATCACTCATCTCTACCGTATTGTAATCACGGCCAGCTTCTGCAAATCCATAGGCAGCAAAATGCTTTGCACAGGCTAGTATTGTGGAGACATCCGAAAGGTCTGAGCCCTGTAGCCCTTTAATCCGAGCTTCTGCTATTTTTGATCCCAGATATGGATCTTCTCCATTGGTTTCCATCATTCTACCCCATCTGGCATCCCTTGAAATATCCAGCATTGGAGCAAACGTCCAGTGTAAGCCAGCGGCGGCTGATTCTTTAGCTGCTATGGCCGACCCTTTCTCGATGATTTCCATATCCCAGCTTGAAGCTTCCGCAAGTGGTATGGGAAACATGGTTTTATAACCATGAATCACGTCATAAGCAAACAATAGAGGTATCCCCAGCCTACTGTTTTCAACGGTCAGTTTTTGAATCTCTTTTGTGGCTTCAGCTCCGATTACATTCAACATACTACCGGCTTTTCCCTCTTTGATATTTTGATATTTACGCTGCTCGTTGTCACCCTCCGGAACAGGGCCGGTAACATCCCAGCTTCCGTTATACTGAATGAGCTGGCCGGCTTTTTCTTCCAAAGTCATTTTGGAGAGGAGCTCACTTACTTTTTGGTCTATTTCGTCCCCATCTGTTTTGCTTGATTTCTTTTCTGCGCTTTCATTACAAGAGGCTATGAAGATTAAAAAAGGGAGAATTAAGAGATATGAAATACGAAATTTGTGCATGTTTTGAGCATTTAGGTAATGAAAATCAAGTTAATACATTATTGTTCACCTAGTCTTGAGTTTTTATATTTGAAGGGATACTATATTATAATTTAATCTAATTCTTATGTTAGAATTTAACATCTATTGTAACAATATCATTTAGTTTTTATCGAATTTTTAATAATTAGATAAATGGTATAATAATTATTGAATATAAGGAAAGTTAAAATTTGTGGCTTCAACCAAATTTGAAGATACATGAAGCAAATTTTTACTTTTCTTGGTCTAACAGCCGTATTTTTCATAATTGGATCGAGAGTGGGTTTCGGTCAAATTGTGATCAATGAAGTTTTAGCCGATCCTCCTGGTGATCTGCCAGGAGATTCGAACGGAGATGGAATTAGAGAGTCATTTGAAGATGAGTTTGTAGAGATCGTAAACATTGGGTCATCACCTCTCGATATAAGTGGATGGACGATTTCCGATGACGACCCTACTTCAGAGAATTTTCAATTGTTCACCTTTCCGGGAGGAACCATAATTGAAAATGGAAAGGCAATTGTACTGTTTGGAGGAGGGACGCCATCGGCAAATTGTTGTGGAGGTTCCATTACGTTTGCGAATATGGGTAGGATAGGTTCAGCCTTAAGAAATGGGGGAGATGTTGTCGAGTTAAGGGATTCTGAGGGACAATTAATTGATACGTTCGCTTATGGCGATGCAACTGATAATGGATTGAATGGTGGAAGTAATCAGTCAATGGTCAGACAGCCTGATGGTACCGGTGACTTTGTTCTTTTTACTGAAGCATCTGGAGCGGAAGATCGTGTTTTTTCTCCTGGAACTACCGTTAGCGGAAGTAGCGTTTTTGATGGGTCAAGTCCCGAGCTATTAATTACAGAAGTAGTTGTAACGCCAACTAACGGAGAGTTTATTGAGATATACAACCCGAACCCTTTTACGGTAGACTTAAGTAACATTTACCTTACGGATGCCACCTTAAATAATGACCCGAGGTATATAAATATTGTTAATCCCGATGGGGCTTTTCCAGGTGGAGGGAGTAATACTGATTTCCATGCCCGTTTCCCGGAAGGGGCTACCATAGCATCGGGTGAATTTCAAACCATAGCAGTAAATAATGCTGGTTCTTCCGGCTTTTTTGAAACCTACGGGATTATGCCAACCTACGAGATGTTGGAAGATGGCGAAACTGCCGATGAAGTTCCAGACATGAGGCCGGCATTCGACGGCTCCATCGATTTAGTGGGAAATACCCAGCTATCGAACGGGGGGAAAGTGGCCATACTTTATTTCTGGGATGGAGAGTCCGATTTAGTCCAGGACCTAGATTATGTGGTTTGGGGCGATGGTGCTGAGGCTTCTGTTAAAACAGGTCTTTCCATAGATGGCCCTGATGCTGACAGTGATGTTTCAACTTATCAGGATGAAACACCTCTGGAGATACAGGAAGTCGTTTCTGCTGAATCTCACGAAGTAGGTCAGTCATTTCAGAGAACAGATTTGTTTGAAGGTTCAGAATCACAAAGCGGAGGTAATGGAATTCAAGGTGATGATGAAACCTCTGAAAACTTATCGGAGACCTTTTTAATTGCGGAGGCAACCCCTAACGAAGCTTCCGCCGAGGTTCCTGTAGTAATTCCATCACTTAGCATTTCTGAAAGCTCATTAAACTTTGGTGATGTTACGGAAGGCAGTAGTTCAGATATTACTTATATATTGTCGGGAGAAGATCTTTTGGGTAATGAGCTAGCTGTAGTTGCGGGAGGAAGTTTTCAGCTTTCAATAGATGGAACTTCATTTTCAGACTCCCTTAATATTCCGATACAGTCAGATAGTACAATAGAAGAACAAACCATAACTGTTCGATTTTCTCCCAATTCAGGGTTTTTAAATGTTTACAGTACGGATATTATTCATAGCACTGATAACATAGTGGGAGAATCTAGGGCTAGCGGTTCTGAAATTGGTGGAGTTCCTCAGGTGATTGATACAGCTTTTAAAGTTGTGGCATGGAATATCGAAAATTTCGGATCAAGAAGCGGAGATGAAGCTATCTTGCAAATAAATAATGCTGTAGCGGTGATCGATTCCATCGGGGCGGATATTTATGCTTTACAGGAAATTAGAAGTGAGACGGACTTCAATACCATACTTAGTTTACTTAATGGTTATGAGGGTGTTTTGGCTCAATATGAAAGAACTCCGAGTCAACTTTTAGGATTCATCTGGAATACAACAACTGTCGATACTACGGAAGTTCGTGTATTGCTAGAGGACACCGGTGGAAGTTTCTATGCAGGAGGGAGACTTCCGTTTTTATTAAGGGCAAACGCAAACATAAACGGAGATACTGTTTCATTAAATGTGGTCAACATTCATGCAAATGCAGGCGATGTTGATTATTTTAATAGAGTTTCAGATATCGGTGTTCTAGTAGATACATTGAATACCTACTTTGAAGATGAAGCTGTCATATTTCTTGGAGATTACAATGACGACGTTGATGTTGCAACCACTACAGAAGATGAGGGAACTGCTAGAGTTACGCCTTATATAGATTTTATAACTGACGAGGATTTCAAGGTAGTAACTTCTGTACTTAGTGAAAACAGTATCATTACCCGTGATGGTTCAACCAATCCTATTGATCATATTACCATATCTAATGAGCTTTTTGACTTGGCAATTGAGGGAACAGCCAGAACAGAATTCGGAGCAGCTTTTAGTGTTGGTCTTGATTTTAGTACAACGACCTCAGATCACTTTCCTGTAAGCTATCAATTTACTTCTTTTGTTTCCTCAGAAATGAACGATGAAAGTGAGGATGAAGGAGTTGACTCTGTACTAACATCAAACCAAGCCGAACTATTAAACAACGCAATTTCTGTTTATCCTAATCCGGTTTCAAAGAAAATAATCATTGATTTAACAGGTCTTGAAGATCAAGAGTCTTTAGCTATTTCTCTAACAAATATCAACGGAAAAGTTATGCTTACAGATCTTATGAGATCAGGTGAATTGAAAGAAGTGGATGTGGAAGGAATATTATCAGGACTATACTTTTTTAATATTAAGAGTAGTTCAACAAATATTGTTAGAAGGATAGTGATACAATAAACACTAGGTCTCGATAGAGGGAGAAGCCCGTCAAGTTATGTTTTCTTGATGGGCTTTTATTTAACGTGGAATAATACTAATTGCAATACCACCTCCCGGGGCTAATTTTACCGGTAAAGTGGTTTTTTGATTGACGGCTTTTTCTGTGATCCTTATCTCCTGTGGATTTTCATCCCAATGTGCATTCTCTTCATCAGCATAGAGAACGGCGTTATATTCTTTTCCTGATTCCAGGAAGGAAAAAGATATCTCCATCTCACGAGCCTCTTCATCTGTGATGGCTCCCAGAAACCATTTATCCGTCCCTCTTTCCTGTCGTGCTATTACTACAAAATCACCTATTTCACCATCCAACACCTTAGATTGTTCCCAATCGACCCCGACATTTCGGATAAACTCGAAAGCGGGCTGATTTTCATAATGTTCTACCAGGTCAGCGGCCATTTGGACGGGACTATAAATCACGACATAAAGTGCTAACTGATGAGCAAGTGTTGTGTTGACTTGATTATTTTCTTTGTATGGATCAAGCTTGATGTTGAAAATCCCTGGTGTAAAATCGATCGGGCCCGCCAGCATTCTTGTAAATGCAACAATGGGTAAATGTTCCGGAGGGTTTCCACCGTCTTTTGCCCAGGCATTAAATTCCTGACCTCTCAAACCTTCTCTTGAAATCGCATTCGGATAAGTTCTTCTTAACCCGGTTGCCTTAATAGGTTCATGTGCGTTTATCGCTACTTTATGCTCTACTCCTTTCTCCAAAACCCTTCTGTAATGATTGACCATCCATTGCCCGTGGTGTCGCTCTCCTTTAGGAATAATCTGACCAACGTAGCCAGTTTTAACGGCGTGGATGCCCAAACTTTCCATTAATCTGTAAGCAGTATCCAGTTGCTGCTCGTAAGTTCGCGGGGCAGCGGAAGTTTCATGATGCATGATTAGGTCAACATCTTTTTCTTTTCCGTAACGAACCACTTCTTCAAGGTCATAATCAGGGTAGGGAGTAACAAAATCAAAAATTCCTTCCCGGTCTTCAACATCGATCCAGCTCTCCCAGCCGGTATTCCAGCCTTCCACCAGAAGTCCCCCGATATTATTTTCTGAAGCGAAATCAACATATTTTTTAGTGTTTTCCGTAGTTGCCCCATGCTTGCCAGCAGCCACATCCCAACTACTTTTATCAAGGTGCATTTCCCACCAGATGCCCATATACTTCATGGGTTTGAACCAGCTGAAATCGTCTAGTTTATTGGGTTCGTTCAAATTCACAATCAACTTCGATTCAATAAGATCGCCAGCTCTATCAGCAACTTGTACCGTTCGCCAGGGTGTTACAAAAGGGGTCTTAGTTTTTACTTTGGAGCCATCCGGAGCGCCTACCAACTCACTTTCAAACATGAGCTTTTCAGTATTTACCTTTAATGTCATTCCGGAATAATCCGTAAGATTGGCTTCATGAAAACTTAAATAAATTCTGTCTTCAGTTTTTAAAGTCACGGGAGTGTTGACCGCATTTTCCGGAATATAGGTTTGGGCCAGGTTCTCATCATTTTCGTAACCTTTTGCATCGATTTCGCTGAATTTAGAAGTGGAATAAAGGTGTTCATATATATCCCAGTCGCCGGGGATCCACCAGGTTTTATGATCTCCTGTTAAATTGAATTGAGTATTCTCATCCATAATGACGACTTCTCCAAGATTACCTTGTTCAGGAAATTCTGTTCTGAAACCCAGCCCATCATCATATAATTTGAATCGGAGATTAATGAGACGTCCCAACTCGCCCGTTTCTTTTAATGCTACAAAGAGCTCATTATTGTGATTTCTGACTTCTCTGTCCTCACCCCATGGCATCTCCCATGTTTCATCGAAGGTCTCTTCTATAGTTTCAACTATTGATAATCCGGAACCTATGGGTGAAATGTCTTTAAAATCAAAACTGATATAGCCAGTATCGAGAACAACAGAATTGCCTTTTTTAAGAAGGTAGCCTGGTTCACCGAAAGAATTTAGAAAAAAAGTCAATTCCAGATTTCCTGAGGGTGATAAAGTGCTTATGCTTTGATAAGGTTTATTTTCTGGTTGACAGGATAATACTGAAATAAGGAAAACAATGATCGGTAATCGATTCATAATTGATACTAAGTTGCTTGTCAGATTTGAGAAAAATATACGGATAAAAAGCCATTCAATCCTTGATAATGCTTTAAAAAGGAATATCATTTATATTTGATTTATGAGGTTCATATTGGTCGTAATATCCGTGAGTGTTTTAATGCTTTCTTCTTGTTTGAAAAACAAAGACAAAGATGTTCCTTTTTTTGAATCTGAGTTTTTTAAGGATGTTCAACTGGAAGAGGTTTTCCCTGATTCTAAAACTTTCGCAGATGCAACTCCTAAAAAACCAATTGATGAGATCATAGCTCTCTATGATGAGCAAAAAGATAATGTAGGGTTCAAACTGAGACTTTTCGTTTTAGAAAATTTTGAATTGCCTTCAACTCCCGGAAGTGGCTTTACTTCGGATACGACCGTGAGTATGGAACAGCATATCGAATCTTTGTGGCCTGTGTTAACGAGAAAGCCCGATGAATATGATCCTTTGTCGGGATTGATCCCTTTACCAAATCCCTACATCGTACCCGGAGGCCGATTTGGAGAGATTTATTATTGGGATAGTTATTTTACTATGCTTGGATTGAAAGCTTCAGGAAAGGATGATATGATCAAAAACATGGTTGATAATTTTTCTTTCCTGATTGATTCTATTGGTTTTATTCCTAATGGGAACAGGGATTACTTTTCCGGTCGCTCACAACCTCCATTTTATTCTCTAATGGTGCGACTATCTACAGAAAACTCTATGGAATTGGTCGATTATCTTCCAAGATTAGAAAAGGAGTATGCTTTCTGGATGGACGGGACCGATGCCCTTTTGGAGAATGGTGAAGCAGCAGCCAGGGTTGTTAGACTGGAAGAAGGTATTATTCTTAACAGATACTGGGATAACTTTGATTCCCCCAGACCGGAGTCATTTAAGGAGGATTATCATCTTGCCAAAGAGTATTTGAAAGACTACAAACTGACTGAAGAGAATGAAAATGAAGAGTCAAGGCTCTACCGTGATTTAAGGGCAGGAGCAGAATCGGGATGGGATTATAGCAGCCGATGGTTTGGTGATCAAAAAAACCTCATCACCATTCAAACTTCTAAAATTTTACCAGTCGATCTTAACTGTTTAATCTATCATTTGGAAAAAACGATTGCTCTGGCTCATGATAAAGCAGGCAATCTTGAAAAAAGAGATAAGTTTTTGAAAAAATCGGAAGATAGAAAAGCTGCTATTCAAAAAGTATTTTGGAATGAGGAAAAAGGCTTTTTCTACGATTATGATTTTAAAAAAGAGATACACACTGGTGTGCCATCTTTAGCAGCAGCATTTCCATTGTTTTTTAAAGTAGCAACTCCAGAACAAGCCAATAAAACTGCCAATATCCTTGAGTTGGAATTCCTTCATTTTGGAGGTTATGTAACCACCTTAAATAATACTGGAGAACAATGGGATTTCCCCAATGGATGGGCTCCATTGCAATGGATAGTATACAAAGGTTTGTTGAACTATGAGCTTGATAGCCTGGCTTATGATGGCGCTTCGAGATGGATAAGCCTTAACCGTAAAGTTTATAAAAATACGGGCAAAATGGTGGAGAAGTATAATGTTGTAAACAATGGGCTGGAAGCTGGAGGAGGAGAATATATCCTACAGGATGGCTTTGGTTGGACGAACGGGGTTGCCCTTAAACTTATAGAGGAATTAGAGAGTCAGGAAATTTTGGAATTGGCTAGGAGTAATTAGGTTTCGGCTTAAAATAAGCCTGTTATTTCTCCATTACCATCAATATCTATTCCTTCTGAAGCAGGATGGGCGGGTAGCCCAGGCATTCGCATGATATCACCTGTAATGGGGATTAAAAAACCGGCTCCTGAGGCAATTTCAATTTCCCGAACAGTAATGGTAAAGTCTTTGGGACTGCCTAATAATGAGGCATCGTCTGACAATGATTTCTGTGTTTTGGCAATACATATAGGGAGATGATCCAAACCAAGCTTGAAAATTTTTTTCAACTGTAATTTGGCTTTTGGGGCATACTCTACTCCTTTGGCTCCATATATTTCTCTAGCAACGGTTTCTATTTTCTCTTTGACAGCAGAATCCCAGCGGTATAAAGGTTTGAAATCAGAAGCTTTGGACTCAATCACATCCATCACAGCCTGGCCTAATTCCAGAGCACCTTCTCCACCTTTTCCCCAAACATCGGCAAGTGCTATTTTTATGTTTTTCATTTCAGCAAAACTCTTTATAACATCGATTTCTCCTTCTGTATCTGAGGCGAACCTGTTGATACCTATAACTGGTTCAACTCCAAATTTTTTAACACTTTCGAGGTGTTTCTCCAGATTGGGCAACCCTTTTTCCAAAGCCTCGATATCTTCATCATTTAGTGACTTTAAATCGGCTCCTCCATGATATTTCAGAGCCCGGATAGTAGTGGTTAGCACCACTACTTCTGGCTTCAATCCTCCACTTTGACATTTAATATCTAGAAATTTTTCTCCTCCCAGATCAAAGCCGAATCCGGCTTCTGTAACTAAATAATCCGAGTACGTCATGCCCATTAAAGTGGCTATTATGGTATTGGTGCCTTGGGCTATGTTTGCAAAAGGACCACCATGAACGATAGCAGGGTTACCTTCTGCCGTCTGAACGAGATTCGGCTTAATAGCATCTTTTAGCAGAACCGTCATGGCACCTTCTGCTTTCAGGTCTCTGGCATAAACGGGCGTTTTATCATATGTATAGCCAACAAAAATATTTCCCAGACGCTTTTTGAGGTCGTTCAGGTTTTGAGCCAGACAGAGGACAGCCATAATTTCCGAGGCGGCAGTTATGTCAAAGCCCGTTTCTCTGGGTACTCCTGAAGATATACCACCCAGACCTGCTACTATTTTTCTAAGTGCGCGGTCGTTCAGATCTATCACACGTTTCCATTCAACGGTTCTGGAATCTATTCCAATTGAATTCTTCTTACTCTGAATATTATTATCAATAATGGCAGCAAGCAGATTATGAGCTTTTTCGATAGCAGAAAAGTCGCCCGTAAAATGAAGATTAATGTCTTCCATGGGCAGTACCTGCGATAGCCCACCGCCTGTAGCACCACCCTTAATCCCGAATACGGGGCCGAGTGAAGGTTCTCTCAACACGACTGTAGCTTTTTTATTCAGGCGATTCAAGGCATCACATAAGCCTATGGATACCGTAGTTTTGCCTTCTCCCGCAGGGGTAGGAGAAATGGCCGAAACAAGTATGAGCTTACTCCTGCCAGCCTTTTCTCTGTTAATAGCATTTAAGGATATTTTGGCTTTGTAATTGCCATACATTTCGATTTCATCCGGATTTACTCCAAGTTTTTGTGCTACGTCTAAAACGGACTTAAGCTTTACTCCTTTGGCAATTTGAAGGTCGGTCATGAAATACAGAATGTTATGTTATGGAAAAGATCAGTATTAAGAAGCACAAATAAATGAAAGGAGCATCATTTATAAAACCTCAATCTTCTGAATAGACCTCTTTTAGCCATATGATCATCATTCTTCGTGGACGACCATCCACTGGATACCATACTTATCTTTCACCATTCCAAAATTGTCTTCAATCGGGAACTGGACTTTTCCACCTTCGGAAAGTTTGTTGAACTTTTCAATTTTAGTTTCTACATCAATAAATGTGACATATAGTGAAATAGTGTTTCCGGATTCTACTTCATAGCCCGGCATATCATCCGAAGCTTTAAGGGTGATGTTCTCAGCGACCATCTCTGAGTTAAAAATTCTGGAACCGGAATCATCTGGTACGTTAATGGGAGATTCCTCAAAAGTCATCATGATCCTGATTTCTCCTCCAAATACATTTTTGTAGAATTTCATGGCTTCTTTACAGTTTCCGGGAAATACCAGATAGGGGACAAGTGCTTTCATTTTCATAACATTTTAAGTTTATTCAGCCAGTTTATGTATTTATAGATTGCAATTGGTAACAATACGGTTCTGTAACCTGTTTTTTTTAGTTATCTGGAAAGAATTTCAAAATAATCGGAAGGCGACTTACCGGTGTACTTTTTAAAGATCCTGTAAAAGCTTACTTTATTGTTAAATCCTGACCGGTATCCAATGGAAACGATTTGTGCATCCGTCCCGGCTTCTTCTTTCATAATGGCTTTTGCTTCTTCAAATCGGTATTGATTTACAAGTTCCTTAAAGGAGCAGTTAAAGCTCTGGTTAATGATTTCGGATACCCGTTTTTTGGGAAGATCCACAGATATGGAAAACTTTTCAAGATTTAGCGTATCGTCCAGATAAGGTTTATCGGTTTCAATTTTTCTCCTGATGAGTTCGCTGTCCTTTGAAAGCTGACTTACATTAGTGAGAAATCGATGATGACTCTGTGTCACAAGAGCAGACTGAGACAGGAATCCATAAGCAATGGACTGGATCAGGAACGTCATAAGTAACATGCTTACCTCATTGATAAATGGAAACTCTACCAGACCGGAAGGCCTGAGTATAAAATGAAGGAGCATTATTGCAAGTACACCACAGTATAGATATATGACGTTAAGGTAGCGGTTCACGAGCCTGTTGTTTTTAATATGCTTTTTATAATTAGCCAGTACTCCTATGCCGAGAAACAGATAGCTTCCTATGTAGATGAAAAAAGAGAGAAAAAACCAGAAGTTAAAGCTATTGTAAGCTGGAATATATGTTATAAATGCTGATACCTGTTCTACCTTTTCTTCTCCTGATAAACCATAGAATGGAATATTCATAACTAACATCAACAGGAAAGGGATAGTGTGAAAGAGCTGTTTTTTTCGAAAGCTGAATTCAGCTTCTGAAATGGATCGTGCCAGGAAATAGAGAATGGGTGGTTTAATGAAATTTATAGGGTAACTGACGCCCAGGATATGAGGAAAACGGACCATCATTCCAGTTTCAGCTAAAAGGCGCTCAACGAGTGTAATTCCTTCAATGATCAGAAATAGTGCGAAGAACGTTTTAGGTAGATCTTTCTTTCCGGATGAAAGTAATATGACAGACAGAAACAGCGCCTGCAAGGCACCAAACGTTATCAGGCTATGGAAAATAAAGGATTTGTCCATTGATTGGTAATAGATGTAGTCTGCTAGAAAATTACATAAAATACCACATCAGACTAGTCAAGTGATTGATAATAATGCCTTATACAAATCCACAAACAATTTTTTGAGATTGAATAATAAAATTATTCTCCAGATGAGTATTTCCGTTTGAACATGTTCCCTAATCTCTTCTAATGATGATTTTCCACCCTCGTTTTAGGTTTTCCATTTATTATTTTGTTCCACTTATAATCTCGAAACTCCCACAGATCACCAAATACTTCAGTCCCGTTATGTCCCCCAAAGAGCAGTATTCTATCTCTCTTTTCATCATAGATCATCCTGCTATGATTTCTTGGATTCGGGCTGTTTTGCACAGGGAGCTTATTCCAGTTCTCCTTTTTATATGACCACGTTTCATTTATCCTGCGATCGCCATTCCATCCTCCAAACCGGATAAATTCGTTAGTTTTCTTATGGTATGCCATCGAAGCATTATATACTCCGGAAGGCTGAACTGTGTTAATCATGGACCAGTGATCATTTTTAAAGACCCATGTTTGACCTTCCGATTCTCCATACTGTTTATCTTCAGTACTTCCACCAAACAATACTATATGCTGATTTAGAAAGTCATATCCCATCGAAACGCCATGCCTTGGGGAAGGGCCTTCTGAAGATACTGGTCTCCATTCGTTTTCACTGAATTCCCATGTATCTCCAAGCTTCAGATATTTTCCGCCATCTATAACGTACCCGCCAAATAAAATAATACTACCTCTTTCGTTATGAAATACCGTTTCCGCTTCTGCACGAGCGATGGGTGATTTTCTGGTGTCTATTTTTTTCCACCTGTCATTTTTTAACTCCCAGGTATCATTAAGTAAATTCTCGGAACTGACCTCTTTTCCAAACAAAACCCTGCTGCCTCCAAATAAGATTATCCTTTCATTTTTTTTATCATAGACCATTGAAGCGAAAGTTCTTGGAGCCGGTCCGTTTTCAGCCTTTACATAGCTCCAGCTAGAATCTTTCAATACCCAAAGGTCGTTCAGTACTTCCTTTTCACTCGCCCCTCCAAAAAGATATACCGAGGCTTCCTTCTGATGGTAAACCATGGAATGTGCATTTCTTACGAATTCGGAGGAAGGTTTTTTCTTTACCTGTTTACAAGCTGCTATACCAAGTAAGACAACTATTAAAAAGATGTTAGTTTGCATTGTTTCATCCTGATTTCACTTGCAAAGAAGTTACTAACATTACTTTAACTTTTCTACCTCAGATCATATCTTTTTAACCTTTGCAGAAACAATCACATAACCCATATCCAGAGCCGTTTTATCAAGTATATTCTGATTTCGTTCTTTCCACGTACCACTTTGAAGATCAATTTTAAGTTTCTCCAGCCGATCAGAATAATCGCCGATTTTAGCAAAGGCCGACATGGACTGTCGAACCTGCTCATCCAGATAAGCTTGTGGTCTTTTCCAGAAGGTTGAAAGAAAGCCATCTTTACAATCGTCGGGGACCATCAGGGAGGAGACTTCCACTTCATTAAAATGCTTGGTGAATTCCTCCATTTTCGGGAAAATGTTCAAATCCATTTCATAGATCTCCGGAAAGTAATCTCTTGTAAGCCAGAATGGGTCAGATGCGGGATTCCATGTAAGAGCAATGAATTTTTCGGTAATCACCCGATTGATCTCCCTAAATGCCTGTGCCCTGTTTTCCCAGTGGTGCATGGAAAGCACGGTCATGGCATGACTAAAACTATGATCTTCAAAAGGAAGTTTTTCAGCATATGCCTGAACGGAAGGATATGAATCCATTTTTCGTTGAGCAATCATTTCCGAAGAAGGTTCCACGGCTACCACCTCAACACTTTCCGGTTCGTAAGAACCAGTTCCTGCACCAATATTTACAATACGTTTGGCCCCCTTTAACTTGGAAAAAAGCTGCTCGGCAATTTTAGGGTCCGTACATCTATTACCGGAGTAGTTAATACCAATTTGATCGTAGATGGGGTTCATTAAGATTAATCGTTCACTTCAAAAATACTACTATCAGACAAGGTTTGAAATCTCTAATACTTATTAATTCAGCAGTTTCATCATCAATTTTTTACCAATCATAACTGTTTCTAATCCAAGATGCTTAACGCAAGATCTATGTCATTGAAATTATCAACCAGTTTTACTTTTTTAAAAAAACGCTCTTTGCTTTTCATAGTTTTTTTGATGTAGTTATTCCAAACCAAATGCCAGTTTCTAGAGGTTGCCAACCCCAGCACATGTCCTAAAAACTCAAATTCAACAAAAGAATCGTGATCAATTAAATACTTCATTTTTTTATCAGAATCAAGTATTAACTCGGGATTCATATACCAGTCTTTCACCATGGCAATAACTCCATTGCTTCGTTCAAAGTATATTACTGGGTAGTCTCCAATATCATATCGTGCAAATTCGCGAATGAAATCAAATCTTGAATTATGAGAATTTCTTAACTGCCTTTCATTTTCTTCCAAGAATATTTTGTAAAGTCCTCGTTTCATTTGATGTCCAATTTTTGATTGAAAACTTTTGTTAAGTCGATACTTGTATTTTAAAGATAGTTTTGAGCTTTTGAAATCTATTTTGAAGTACTCTGAAGAAAATTTTGACATTACTTTATTCTTGCCTATTTCGTTTTCGGTTCTCAGAAATCTAGCTCTTGCTATATTGAAGGTTCCTTTTAAAATAGTTTCTACCGAGGGTGTACTATTCCGATTTGCCCCAAAGTAATGATTGCATTTATCACAAACCTGCTCGCAAATATTAGTTCCTCCAAGAGATCGTGGTATCGTATGCGCTAACTTTTCAAAACTAGTCTCTTGTTCTGTTTTGCTGCACCAAATACAAGCTTTCATCTTAAAACATTACTTATTTTCGTCTATAGTCAATTACATTAAATAACTAAGCACCCTGCTTAATAAAATTTAGTAATGCCCTAATTAGATTATGGTCAATAGTACATGTTGCATTTTTAGAGTTGGTTATTTAAATCCATTCTCTCGTGCAGTATTCTTACTATCTCAACTTTCACGTTTGAAATTGAGTGATAAAAAATGATGTGTTTATTGATTTTGTATCCTCTTAGGTTTTCACTGATCTGACGGTATCTTTTCCCGATTAAAGGTTTTTTGGAGATGTCTACACAGGCTAACTTTATTGATTCGTAATATTTGTCAGCTTGATTCTCTGACCATGTCTCAAAAGTATATTTCCAAATACTGGTAAGGTCATCTACGGCTTTTTGCCTCAATATGAGCTTAGCCACCACGTACTATGCTATTCGATTTTTCAGTTCATTCATATGTTGGTCAAAATCGAAGTTTTCTACTCTTCGACTTCCTAATCCTTCATTAATGGCAGTTTTTAAGGCAATCGCTTTGTTTTCCTCGTCTTCGAGAAGTCTGAGCCCTGCCCTGATTACTTCACTGGCATTCTTAAATCTACCCTGAGAGACTCTGTCTTGAACAAATTCATCAAAATAATCTCCAAGCGAAACGGAAGTGTTTTTACTCATATTGTAAAAGTACCAAAAATTGGTAATTATGGCAAATTCCATCTTCTAATCAAGTCAGTTGGGAATTACCTCCTCAAAACCATAAAACCGTTTATTTCTTCGGAACGGGTCCTGATCAGATAATAGTATGTTCCTGAAGGAAGATTACCGGAACCGTTAGTATTCCTTTCTCCATTGAAAACTCTAGCTGGATCGGCACCCAGACCACTGTAGTTTTCCATTTCGAAGACCTGATCGCCCCAGCGATTGTAGATTGTAACAAAATTGTCATTGGGTAAATTTGTAATCTCCAGAAAATCATTTACGCCAGCAGTTCCTGCAGGAGCAACGGCGTTGACTACTTCAATCTGCAGATCTTCCAACACTTCCCCAGTTACTCCAAATTCGAAATCGCCAGCTGAAGTACTCAAAGCTACATCGGAACTAAACTGACCTGCAGTGGTGGCAAGCAAAACGATCTGGAAACCGGCTAGCTGATTGGCAGGGATAATATCAGGTACATTTCTGGCTTCAAAATTTGGATCTGAAAACGTGATTGAGTTGATGACCAAATCGACCTGTCCAATATTGTTGATGGTAAAGGTCTCTGTTCTTTCCACATTGATGGGTGTACTTCCTACATCTATATCATCAGCCTGATTATTGGTGATTTGAACACCATTATTATACTCACCAAATATGACTTCAAATGTTTCCGCTAGAAAAATAGCTTCAATAGGAAATATGAAGGAAGGTGCATTAACCGAATTGTTTATGATGTTGATGTCCGTATTGAATATTCCGGCAGCTTGCTGAACCGTTACTAAAAACTGTGTGGTGGCTACTGGAGCAAGAGTGCCCGCATTAAAATCAACCTGAAAGTTTGAGCTGCTGGAGATCACTGATGATAAATTCAGATCGGCACTGCCCGTATTTTCAATTATGAATGTAGCCAAGATGGTCTCATTTTCTTCGACTTGTCCAATCTGAATTGGAGTACTGCTATTATTGCTTAGGGGAATCAGACTGCTTCCATCGTCAAAAGAAACCTGAATAAGTGCTTCTGGCATAGCTCCTGTTACTACTCCACTTATCGTAAAGTTAAAGACGCCTTCATCGGGGTCATTGCTGTCAAGGCCAACACTTTCAGTAAATGTTCCTTCTACCGCACCGGATAACTGCATAATAAAATTGTCACTAGCCCCTGGTGCGATTACCGTTTGCGGAAAGCTGATGAAGCTGAAAGCTGATCCGGACAACTGAAAATCATTCGGGTTTAAGTTCAGGTCCGCAGATCCGATGTTTTCAATAGTAAACGTGAAATTCAGATCCGTACCTTGTAGTGTAGACCCGAAATCGACTGGTGCCGCCTGACCATCGGTCAGTTCTGTCCCGGTATTATCAGCACCTGCAAATACTGCAATTTCTGGCTCAGGTGTAGCTGTGACCTGGATTGTAATATCAAAAGTAAATATCGCTTCATCCGCATCATCGGTTTCGATGGTAACCGTTTCCGTAAACGTTCCAGTTGTACTTGCGCTAAATGAGACACTGAAGTTTTCGGTACTTCCGGCACCAACCATTGTTGTTGGAATGGTATTGCCGAAGTCGGTTCCCGTGACAGTGATATTGAGCAGATTCAGATCTGTGTTTCCCGTATTTTCTATAGTAAAATCAAAGTCGACATTGCTTCCAACAACTATGGAGCCGAAATCAATAACAGTGACACCATCAAAGATTTCAGTCCCACTATTATCCGGCCCCTCAAAAATGGCTATTTCAGGTAATAAAGGGTTCGAAAGGAAGTCAACTCCAAGATTACTGTTGGCATTTATAGTGTTTTCAATAGAGGCAGCACTATTTCTAAAAAAAGCAATATCATTAAAGGTAAACTGAAGGTTTGCGATATCATCGGAATCATCATTATTGATGGCATTTCCACTCAGGGTCAATATAGCGCTTTGGCTGTCTGTATTCGAACTGATAACTGGAGTTAAACCTGCTGGTAAATTACCGATCGTAAAATCTGCGGCTATAAAGCTTGAGCTGAATACATCCCCGGATATTGCCAAATCAATTTGACCACTTACACTTCCATCATTAATCACATTTTCTGTAAATGCATCGGAAGAAAGGTCAAATTGATTGATATCATTAAAAATACCTCCTTCAGTAATAAACATTCGGTCACCTGTGCTATTGAAAGCTATTCCGTTTGGAACGAGAATGTCAGGAGTTAAAGGAGAAAGATTACCGGTAAATACCGCCGTAGAGAGATCAAAAGAACTACTGAGGCTATATTCATACACTGCATCGTTTTCCGTTCCTGCGACAAATAATTTGCTTCCCGAAGAGTTAAAGGCAAAACCAAGAGGACCAGTATCCTCGCCTGAAATATCGAGTCTTCCCAATTCAGTTATCGAAAGAAGGTCAAATGGACTTCCCAGACTATATTCGATTACACTTGCAGGGCTGTCTCCATTCAAAATGTACATTCTCAGTCCAGAGCTGGAAAATGCGACATCCTGTATGGAAACCGAAATTGGGTCAATATCCAGAATTTTACCGGCAAATACGGCAGTATTTAAATCGAATGGTGTTGTGAGGTCAAACTGCTGTAGCCGGGTTCCAATATTAGTTGCAGTGAACATTCTAGTTCCTGATAAATTGAATGTGGTGAACAGGGCAAAGCCACCTACCGTTGGAAAGTCAAATGACTCTACCGACGATACTGAATTGATATCGAAAGGAGCGGTGAGACTGAAAACGTTTATTCCTCCTCCCATTGCACCCTGACCCTGGCCGGCCACAAACATTCTTGTTCCATTCCTGTCGAAAGTAACATCCTGTGGAAAAATGGTAGGTGAAACATCAAGTTCATTTCCGGAAAACACCCTGGTTTCAAGACGGATTGATGAATAGTTGAGAAATTTTGGTACTTCAAAATCGGCTCCCAGAAAGCTGCTGGCATCTGTTGAGCTGGCAATTGCTGAAGCGTTCCCACTGGTGAAAGCCGAATTTTGAAAAGTAAATATCAGATTGCTAATATCATCTGCATCTACTCCGGTTAAAGAACTTCCAAAGATCTCTATTTCAGCTGTAATCCCATCTGCTGATACAGTGGCAATTGCAGAAAAATCAGAGGGTAGATTATCAACTGCGAAACTGCCCGGTGAAAAAAGGTTCCCTCCTGGATTACTGAACATATCTCCCTGGATACTGACAATTAATGAACCCTGTAAAGAACCATCATTAGCAGGGGATTCCAGAAATGGATTGGTGGACAATTCATACTGCAACAACTCTACACCCGTTCTTCCACTTACAAACATTTGTGTCCCGTCAGTGCTGAACACAAGCCCAGATGGTGTGGTGACAATTTCATTTCTAATCGAAAAGGAATTGCCTAAAAAATTAGGATTATCGGTAAATATGGCTGATGATATATCAAATGGACTGGAGAGACTGTATTCATTTACGGCATCGGTATCAAAACCTGTCATAAACAACTTTAATCCATTAGCATTAAAAGCTATTGCCTGCGGGTTAGTATCCTCATTTGAAAAATTAAAACTTGTTCCTGAAAATGAAGCACTGGATATTTCAAAGGGAACGCTCAAAGAATATTGAAATACACGATTAAAAGTACCTGAACCATCTTCAAGAACGTACATTTGTGTTCCAGTATTATCAAATTTGATATCCTCGATAAAAGATGATTGCCCTGTAGTAAGAAAATTAAAGGCAGGTGTTATCGCTGAAGTGATATTAAATGGAGAAGTTAGATTAAATTGTAAAACTGAGTTTGAAAGATCACCTAAAAGGAATAATACCGTCCCGTCAGGACTAAATTCTATTGCAGTTGGCAGAGCATCCTGACCACTTAAATCTACAGTTACTCCTGTAGGATTCGCAGTGCTTATATCAAAAGGTACACTTAAGGAGAATTCGGCAATTGTTCCACTGCTTCCCAAAATATACAAGGAAGTCCCAAAAGCATTAAAATCCAGATCTTCCGGGTCATTAATGATTGCAGTGATATTCTGGCTTTGTAAAAATTGACCCGAATTGATATCGATTGGAGAAGAATAATCTAAAAACTGTAAAGAGGAACAGTTCAGGTTGTCATTTGTAATGCTCCAGCCGAAGTCGTCAACTAAACTTTGCCTTGCAATATTTCCAAGACAAAATGTAAGACCAAGAGATCGAAATGAAGAAATATTAATGGGAATTTGTGACTCACTCGACCCTAGTGTTGCCCACCCTATTAATGTTTTGTCATAATTTACAGTTGATAAACCCGTATTAAAAAACATGTCAGTCGCTGTTGTCAGGCTTTCAATATTCCAGTTACCCAAATCCTGATTGAAACTGGAGGCTCCAAGGAACATAAAATTCATGGTTTGAACATTGCTTACATCCCAGTCTTTAATGGGTTGATTAAAAAGTGTTGCACCACTAAACATTACTTCCAGTCTTGTAGCGGAACCAGTATTCCAATTATTCAATGGCTGATTGAAACTAGTTGCCCTTTGAAATACGCCATTAAATTCCTGAACAAGGCTTACATCGAAAGTATTCACATTTTGATTAAAACTCGTTGCGTCCCTGAACATCCCTTCAATTATGGTGACCCCGGTAGTGTTCCAATTGCTCAATGGCTGGTTAAAATCAGTAGCACCATCAAACATGAAAGAAATATTTGTTGCGGCATCAATGTTCCAACTGTTCAGGGGTTGGTCAAATGAAGTTGCTCCCCGGAACATCCCTGTGAAAATAGTTGTATTGCTTACATCCCACGAATCGATGGACTGATTAAAGCTTGTAGCGTCTTGAAACATCTGACCAAGTGATAAAACTCCTGACAGGTCCGGAGAATCAGTTGTAGGAACAGTAAGATTAGAGCATCCAAAAAATGCACTATTCATGGAGCTCCATGAAATAGAACCCCATTGTTCTACAGTAAGAATTTTTTGTCTGTCACCCCCGTTATTGAAAAAAATTCTTGGGAACGATCCTGTAATAGAAACAGTATAAGTGCCGGGTGCAGGAAAAGTATGGGTTATGCTTCCGGTAACTCCTGCATCGTTTGTCCCATCCCCCCAGTCAATGTCATAATTGTATCCTCCTCCTGTGGTGGGAATGGTAATTTGGTCATTGTTTGAGGTGCCCGGATTACTGGTTTGCCAAGTGGTGATAAAAGCCTGAGCATTAACTTCTCCAGTAGAAAAAAGTATAAATAGTAAGGGAAAGAAGTATATAACTATTGTTCTATTAAAAAGCTTTCGAAAAATCATAGTTGAAAAATACCATGATCTGAGCAAAAAATAAAAAGCAGAATGGAAATTACAGTCGTTGTTTTGATGTGTATCAAACTTCCTAGTTTTCATATATAAAAGTACATAACCCTATGCCAAGATTGATATATGATTCGCTTATCTTAAGTTTTGTAGGGTACGACTTTTTAATCCAAGACCGCCGGCAAAATGTAGTTCTGTAACATTTTATCAACCTGCCTATGTCCGTATGGCTGCCCATAAGCAGTTGCAGTGATAACAATGACTAATGGTTGATCATTAAAGATTATAATTTTGTTTCCACCATTACCGTTACATAGAAATGCTTCAAACGATCGATCATTAACATAAAATATCTGATTCCAGAATAAGAAACCGTATGCTGTTTGATCTGGAGTTTCTGAAAAGTGATTAGTCATGGTCTTTTCGACCCAATCTGAAGTTATAAGCTGTTTTCCATTCCAAACACCTCTGTTTTTATAGAATTTTCCATACTTAGCATAGTCTAAGGAACTCATTTGCAATCCACCAGCAGTGTTAGCTACGTCTTGTGGTGTATACTGCCATCTGTAATCAGAGATGCCTAAAGGCTTGAATAGTTTTTGATCTGCATATTTTTCCAGTCCTCCTGGAACAGATTTTTCCAGTATATCACCAAGAACTACAACACCAGCAGTAAAATAATCCCATTTTTCGCCAACGTTCTTACTTCGGTCCATAGGAAGATCCAGAGTGAACTTTACCCAATTATCCGTAGGGTACATTTTTTCTTCATTACCGGGTGAGTTATAATCGTTGTCGCTACCATCGAAGCCCGAACTCATAGTAAGGAGACTTTCTAAGGTAACGGAATCTTTTTTTGGTGAATAGTTATCGAATTTTGTGAGGTCGTAAAATTCGCTGAGCCTTTGATTGGTACTTTTAAGATAATCCTCTTCAAGAGCAATTCCCGTCATAGTAGAAGCGAAGGACTTTCCGACAGAACGTGTGTCATGCAAAGTGTTTCGATCAGCACCATTAAAGTATTCTTCCAAAAGAAGCTTGCCTTCCTTAATGACTATTATGCTCGTAATACCTTTAAACCGATTTTGAGCAATTTTTCTATTGAGCGCTCTAATCTTTCCTTCATCAAACTGTTCATCTGATAATTCCCATTCGCTATTTGGGACAATAGGTTGAATGGCGATCTCTTTTTCAGGGACTTCTTCCGGTTCTGCCATTTTTAATTTGATTTCACCCTCAGCGATTAAATCGCCAATCTTGAGTCCACCACTTTCCAGGTAGGGGCGTATTTCAATTTTAAGTGTATGCGTTCCTGTTTCGAGGGCAGCTTCACCACCATTTCGATAAAAAAAGCGCATCCATAAGAATCGACCCCAGGAGTCAGCATTTGCGCTACTTAATAGGGGCCTATGCAAGACAGTTGTTTTGTTTTTTTGTTCTGGTAAGCCAGCACCAATATTGAGGTTTTCGGTGTAAAGCAAATTATCATCTACATAGAATGAAAATTGATAATTGCCTTTTTTCACCAGTTCACCTGCAGTTAAGGAAGTATCTAGTTGATGTAAATAATTAGTAAGAGAATTATTGAAAAATGCCGTAAAGTACAGATCACTGTTTTCCCTTATCTCAAAAGACGATACAAAATCACTTTCTATATAATTCTTTTTAGAAAGTACATCAGATGTAAATCTGATTTTCCCAACATTCGCCTGGTTAAAAGGTGTAGTAATAGCATTGTACTCTACAAGATCATATGTTTTATCGGGTGAGTTTTGTCCGCAAGATGTCAGAATATGGGATATAGCTATTAATAGAAAGATGGTAATACTTCTCATTGTAGGAATGATGTTAGTTTTTCATTACTAAAAAGCAAAGCTATTTAGAATTTATAAGCTAGAATAGAACAGAATTAACATCGACAAGATTTTCTGTAGAATTCTTTAGGAGTCATTTGAATGTATCTTTTGAACGTTCTGGTAAAGTGACTCTGGTCTGAAAACCCACATTCATATGAAATATCAGATAGTGGTTTTCCAGAAGATAGCATCAAATCAATCGCCTTCTTCACTTTTGTTTGTCTGATGTAATCACCTAAAGTCGTAGAAAAGTATTGAGGTATAGCTCGTGATAAATGCCCGGGATGAATTCCCAATTCCTTAGATAAGGATTTCAAATTAAACGGCCCATTAGTTTGATCAATAATGTCTATAAGTGATGCAAGCCATGAAGGATTCTTTTCTAAACTGTATACTTTTTTAGTACTGATTTAGTACTGAGTTTCCGATAAAATTATTAAGTCCTACTTCAGATTGTCCTTCCATAAAGCGGGAGCCATATTTATCCCAACTATCATGGCATTGTTTTACGTAATCTATGATTTCATCTAGAATTTTAAGAGCATCTTTTTTATTCAAATATCCTGCATCTGTAGAGGCTGTTGCGATATGTGAGATAATGCATACCACTACGGAAGAAATCTTATTTTCTGATAATTGAGCATATGAAATATCAATTTCTGATCATTCGATATCAATGAAGGGAGCTTTTTCCTTTGAAATTGATAGCATCCCGAAAAATGAGCTTAAAACTTTAAGACAGGACTGTTCATCTACAATTCAAAAATCTGTTTTCAATTTTTGAACAAGATCTTTTTTGTGTTCAACAAGTTTTGGATAGCTCCCAAAGGAGTAAAGGTGTATTGGATAATAATTGTCAGTAGCATCCTCCAGACCTTTATAAAGAGTAAACCAATCTCCAAATATCACCGCTCTAAAAGGAGCTCCCAAAGCGGTTCTAAAACGCTCATTGTAGGGTAAATCAGCAAGCTGTTTTTTTCGCTATTGCCAGTAGTATTTTGAAGTTTCTTATCTTCAGTCAATTCCTGTTTTCCTTCTTTAACGCCTTCTTTAATGGAAGAGATGATTTCCTTTATAAATTTTATCATATAGTCAATGATTTCAATGGATGTGAAGTTGAGAGCGGTATTATATTTTAGCTCTTGTTAGCTATTTTTTATTTGTAGTATACTATTTTTCTTATCTCGACGACGGTGTTTTTCCCATCTTCAAAGTGATATTTTTCAATCCAATTATTAAATGAATCATATTCATACTTATAAGTCTCCTTATCATCAATATCTCCACCATACATGTGATATCTGATTTCGTTTCCATATTTATCGTATGCTCTATCAATTCTAAAATCTAATGAACCATCCTTATTGTACCTGATCCACTCCAGTTCATTTCCATTTTTATCGGTTTTAGAGGTTTGTTCGAATTTGGATACCCCTTTTTCGTCGAAACTAGTGGCTTTCACCAGATAACCTTTTGAGTCGTATTCATAAGTCCATTTTGAGTAATCATCTCCTGAAGCGTAATGTATGATGTAAATCATTTCGGTTTTGTAACCTTTAATATCATAAGTATATTTTCTTGTCTTAAGTAGGGAACCATCCGAACGATAGGATAATTCTTGAGTCTTATTTCCTTTTTCATCAAAGTATTCCACAGATTTATAGTCTAATAGAGTATCAGCGGTGTATCTCATTATTTCAGTCTGATTATTGATACTATCGTATTTATAATATTGCTTGTGGGAGATGTTTTCCTCACTGTTAAACCAATGAACTTCCTTTTTGTATCCTATGGCATTAAACTCTATAAACAATTGCTTGTTCATGGAGTCTTTTCCCTGACCGTAATTATAGATGAATCCCGTTATCGATTCTACTTCCCCAAAGGTGTTGATCTTATCCAGATCATTTTTCACTAGATAATCTGGTTGTGAGTGGCATGCAATGGCAAGAGACATTATTATTAGTGATGCCAATATTTTCATTATAATCCTTTTTTAAGCTGGCCGATGATAGAACAAAGATAGTTGGTTTGTTCAGTATGATGAACGAACCAAAGTAAGTGAATCGTTATTCATTTTATTCCATAACAATATCAAGTTGAAGAAACAAAGAAGAGGATCAATGTGATTATACTTACCACGGTCGTGAAAATTCCCGTCCCTCTGGATTTTGTCCAGCCAGACAATCCTATGATGATTATTAGTGAAAGGACGCCTGTTGCATAACCTAAAACACCGATTACCCTTGGGGTATTCAATTGACTATGTTCAACTTCAAAAGGATACCCCTCTGTGGTTGTGAGTAAGATATTTGTCATCGCAAATACTGCTGAAAGGAAACTACCAGACGACATAGTCGCCGCTTTTAAAATGAAGTTATGTAGTTTATGGTCGGATTTGCTTACTAGTAAGTTGGCTGTTAATGCAATAGAAAATCCGCCCAGAAATACCGATATCAGAATAAGCTGATTTGAAAGTTTATTCCAGTATTCAAAAGGTAATTCTGTCATTTAACTAAGATTTATATAAAGTTCCTTTTATCAAATAGTTGCTGGAAATGTCAAAATAGTCAAATCTATTGAGGCTAACAATAGCAAGAAATCACCATCTTTTATATCAAGATAGATTAAGCCGAAAATTGAAACTATCAGAAAGTAATTAATTAGATTCCACTCATTTATTTTTTCCATTTCCGTTCGAGTTCGGCCAAATACATCCTTACCGTTTTAAAATCTTTAGGATTCATCCACTTTCTTTCAATTAGATAAACTTCTTCTTCTGTGACTAATTCAATCGCATGATCATAAGAGTTAAACTCCGAAAGCTGGGTTACATCATTGAGATTTAAAGTTCTGCGTTTCTTCCACCGACCTGGAATAGTAATAAAGCTATCTGTGAGGACAAGCTGACCGGAACCATGTTTGCTTACAAAAATGACAAGAAATGCAATTCCGAAACCTAATACCCCGATTCCGAAAACTCCACAAAAGATAGAAAGCCAGAGTACACCTTTACCGATGGTTATAAAGAAGATTAGAGAAGTTTGTATTGACGCTAGTCCAATCAATAGGTATTTTAAGGGTGGTTTGTAGCGAAACTCTTTTTTCAACTGATATACTTTCTATAGAGGTCAATTACTCGAAGTGACACCACATATGATTTAGTAGCAAATTAATAATCTCTCACTCTTTATTTTAAGCTGGCATTCTCTTGTTGTTAAGGCAACAATTAAACTTAAGCATTGCTGATAATCTTATATTTTTAGCCTTAGGTACTCTAATGCTTTATATGTTATACTTTTTCTAACAGTAAGAAACATATTCATATCGAATTGTTCCTTTGGTTCTAGATTTGTAGCGAAAAAGTATGTTTTGTTTTGAGATTCGATATATCCCACAAACCAGCCATTGTTATTCCCATTATTAACAGACCAGCCTGTTTTTCCACTAATCTTGAACTTATGATTATCCTCAATCACAATCATTTTTTTCATTATAGCTGCAGTTCTTTCAGAAATAGGAAGTTCAGATTGATAGAATCTCTTTAAAAAGTCTACTTGTTGAAATTGACTAATTCGAGATTCACCTTCGAGCCAGAATGAATCAATATTACTTGAATCAACTTTGATGTTGCCATATTCAAATTTATTTAAAAACTCAATCATTTTTTCTACTCCAATTTTTTTGGCAATTTCCTGATAGCAAGGAACACATGAAAAATGAAATGCATCTCTAAATATTAAATCTTGCTCCCAGTTCTTAAGTCCTCTTTTTTCCCCATTCCATTTGAAAAGAGTACTATCGTTTTCTACTAATCCTGCCTCAAGTGCTATAATTGAATTAGCTATTTTGAAAGTAGAGGCAGGTAGGTGTCCCTTTTTAGCCCATATAAAGTCATTCGAATAATACTTATCATCTTCAAGATCATAAATTAAAATTGCTCCATTAACCATAGCAGAATCAATAATTGTTTGAAGCCCTGGAACTGTTGTTTCTAGCTCTTTTCCTTGTATATCCTTTCCTTTAAGAGTTGTCTTTTTACCACTGCAGGAAATGAAAAGAATTAATATTGATATGAGATAGATTAGTTTCATTTTGTTTACTTAAAGCTAACAGTTTGGCTAATAGAAGTTAAGCCCCATAGAGTCATATTATTTATAGGATTCGCCTTGTTCAAAGGCATTTTACTTCAAAATTAACCCACTAACGATTTTGTTCTGGTTTGTTAAAATTAATCCAAAATTTCAGCTTACAAATAGAGTTTCCTCTTTTAGTCCCCTCCTTTTTTTGTTTCAGATAAACCTCTTGGCTTCTTCGATTCTTCTGTTATCAATTAAGTCATTGCTTTTGAAAACTTCGTTTGGAACAGACTCATCAAAAAATAATCCTCTGCAAACCCTGGAAGGTTAATACTGCGAAGTTGGCTTGAATGGAGACTTCGTGGGTAGTGAAATTAGAGCCCACCGAGTTGTTGTTGGTTGGGACTTCGAAAGTATAGCCAAACCTAAAGTTGTCTTTCCAGGCTATGCCAGCCTGAAGGCCATAGGTATTAAAATTCCGACTAAGAACCCCAAACTGAAATACTTCTTTGTAGATGGTGGTGAAACTATAGTCAAGGGAAGCGGGTGCTCCTGGAATACCCCGATATACCACAGCTGGCTTCAGTTCGAAAGGATATAATCCTGAAAAGAGATAGGCCGCAGAAGCATAGTAATGGCGGTTAAAAACGGTTGCTTCCATTTGACTGGCTTCTATATCTTGTTCGAGTAGTCTTGGAATGGAAAATCCCAAAAAAAGATTTGGGGTAGTGAAGATCAATCCGGTTCCAAAATTGAATTGCGTAAAGCTTTCGTTTTGCATGAACAGTACATCTCTTTCCCCATCAAAGAAATCCAGGTCATTAAAATCATCCCGATAATCCTGCAGCCCGAACTGTAAGCCCATGGCAAGCTTGGCCCCATTTCCGAGCTCAAGCTTGTAGGCGTAGCTTAAATTAACTTCTGTGATATCAGTTACCCCTAAGCGGTCATTAATGATCATAATACCTCCTCCAAATCGATTTTGGGCAAAAGAAGTGTGTGCCGAAAAGACTGCAGTTTGTGGCGCTTCATCCAGACTGGTCCATTGAGCCCGATAGTTCAGATTTAGACTCAGACTGTTGTTTAGACCTGTATAGGCCGGGTTAATCAGCAGTGGGTTGTTTTGATAATTCGCATAGATTGATTCTTGCTGTCCCCATAAGTTTGAAGAAAGACAGAGGAAAATGATTAAAGATAAGGTTGTTTTTTTCATCGTCTTAATACTAAAAAGCCAGTTAACTGCTCACCAGTCGATACTCGAATCTCATAGTAGTAGGTCCCTGAAGTCAGGCTTTCTGTTCCATTGATATTTTTTTGCCCATTGAATGTACGGGTGAGATTATCTCCAACACCACTATAGTTTTCCATTTCAAAAACCCGATCGCCCCAACGATTATAGATGGTAACCAGACTGTTTTCTGGTAGGTTTCGTATTTCGAAAAAGTCATTCGCTCCGGGGGTTCCAAAAGGAGCAACCGCATTGATGACTTGAATTTCCAGGGTGGTCACTTCACCAAAAACAGGGAACTCAAAAGCTCCTGCGGAAGATTCTATATTCACTATACCCGTGAAACTGCCCACTTCAACAGCCAGTAACACTACCCTAAAATTTAGAGCCTGACCGCTAAGTACCACCTGAGGTGCGTCTTCAATACCAAAATTCGGATCGGTTATGGTAATGCTGTTTATGATCAGATCTGAGCTTCCTGTGTTATTAATGGTAAATACTTCTGCTTTTTCGGTCCGTATCGGTGTTTCGCCCAAATCAATACCATCGGGCTGATTGTTGGTGATTTCCACACCCGAACTGGTACTTTCACCAAAATACAATTCTGGTTCTGTAGGAAGCACTTCGATTAGAGTAGTAAAAATAGGGCTATCATCAACACCATCATTCACAGTAACAGATACCATAAGATCGCCTATGAAACCGTCTGATGGTGTTATTGTATTTCCATCTACTGTAAAATCTGTACCTGGAATTACATTCAATTGAAAACCAGTAGGGAAGTTATTATCTGGATCCTCTACGGAATAGTCAGTCAACGTAATAGTTATTGGAGTACTCTCGCGAGTTGATAATGGTAATTGATCAGTAATTAATGGAGCATCATTCACGGCATTTACAGTGAGTTGAAAACTTTCACTTGAGGTGTCTTCTCCATCACTAACTTCAATAGTTATTGTAGTTATACCATTAGCATTTGTTATGGGTGTAGCAGAAATGCTTCTGTCCATGTTGGAACCAGAAAGGATAATTTCACTGGAAGGAATCAATGAAGGGTTTCCAGAATTAGCAATAACTGTTAGATCTGAAGCCGGAGTTTCTGCATCATTAATGCTAAAACTAATGGTTCCTGTTGAAGTATCTTCATCAATAGAAACATCAGAGATGCTCGATATGGATGGAGGCATATTAGGCGGAGGTGCTACCGTTGCCGTAATAGGAAAGTTAAAGATTCCTTCATCCAAATCGCTATTATCAATTTCAAAAGTAGCAGTGAAAGTACCAATGGTACTTGCGTCAAATTCGATATCAATCGTCTCTGAAAGCCCAGGTGCAATAGTTGAAGGCGGTGTTGATGTAATAAAGAAAGTACCGGGCGGATCAAACGAATAAATATTCAAATCGAGCTCTGCTGTCCCTTGATTTTCAATAGTAATTTGTTGTGTGATGTTTATGCCTTCAGTTGTGTTGCCAAAACTGACTGAATTTGTTTGTCCATCTATTATTGGTATTCCAGAGATATCTGGGCCGAGAAATAAGGCAATTTCTGGCTCGGGGGAGGCTGTAATTGTACCAGTTATTTGAAAGTCAAAGATGCTTTCATCTGTATCATTACTTTCAATGGTTACCGTTTCTGTAAATACATTTGGAGTGCTACCCATCAAGAAAATGTCTAATAACTCACTACCACCCGAGTTAATTGTTAATGGGAAAGAAATTGCTGAATTAATGATAAAACCTGATCCTCCGATCATGATATTTGATATAATCAATGGCGCACTACCCTGATTTGAGATGGAAAAAGTTCTGTTGATCCCACTCCCCTGCACCTGAGAACCAAAGTCTACTGGTGAAGCCACGCCATCCAGTATTTCATCGAAAGTGCTGTTCGGGCCATCAAAAACAGTAATTTCGGGACTTGTTGCCCCCGTTATGTCCCCTTCAATTGGAAACTCAAAGGTGGGTTCATCGTCATCATCATTAACTACAGTAACGGTGCCACTGAATGATCCAGGTACTGCTCCGCTCAGGATCAGATTGAAGGTTACTGTACTCAGCATGCCATCAATTTCTCGTGTAACAGTAAATGGAGGGATAATATCGACACTAAATGCTCCTGAAGAGATGGTTATGTCTGAAACCAGAAGATCAACCCCATTGAAGTTGGTTATGGTGATCGGGCGTAAAATATCAGTACCCTGAGGAAAACTGCCAAAGTCCAGACTCATTGTTTGTCCGTCAAAAATTTCCGGGTCTACAAACAGCTCAGTTCCATCAAATACAGCAATATCAGGCCCCGTGATGTCAGCAAAAAGGTCAAAACTGAACATGGCTTCGTCTGTATCATCATTCATAATGGTGAGCGTTTCGGTAAAACTCCCAGCTGTGTTACCCAGTATAATGACCTGAAACGTTTCAGTATCTCCCACAGGAACTAAGGATGGGGGTATCGATCCGAGCATAAACTCTGTTCCTGTAATCGTAATATCAGAGATGTTAAGTACCTGAGATCCAATATTGGAGATGGTAATGTCTCTTAGGATACTGGTTCCTCTTAGCTCGTTGCCCAGATCGAAAGGGGAGGCCTGATTATTTGTAATTTCATTGCCAGTTGTGTTAGAACCTTGAAAAACCACAATCTCGGGCTCAGGAGTAGCTGTTATCTCTCCAGTGACTGGAAATTCAAAAGTACCTGTAAAGTCATCACTGGTAATGGAAACGGTTTCTGTAAATGTGCCTATGCCTGTTCCGTTCAGGTTAATGGCTATGGTGGCCGTCATGCCATTACCGATTGTTGTTGGGAATGTTCCAACATTAAAGGTTGTACCGCTTACAGAAATATTGACATTAGTCAGATTTCCGGCGAGACGATTCAGGATGGTAAAATCTCTTGGTTTGGGGCTTCCGATAGAAGTAGAGCCAAAATCAATGGCTTCAGTTTGACTGTTAAAGATTTCAGTGCCCGTAACATCCACTCCATCGAAGGTGGCGATGCAACCTTGTCCGCCATCTGTAATGAACCAGTTGAAGTTTGTGATAAGGAAATCACGTGCTGTTTCACCCGCACAGAAAAATACGTTTGTCGCGGTAAGCTGAACGTTGTTTCTCAGGGTAGGCAGTACAGCCCATCCAATCAAGGCATTATCATAATTGGCCACAGAGAGCCCTGAATTATTAAACATATTAAACATGAATCGTACGTTACTAACATCCCACCCTCCAAGGTTCTGATCAAACGCTGCAGCCCCGCTAAACATGGACCTCATGTCATCGACATTCGTAACATTCCATATGGAAATATCCTGATTAAAAGATGAGGCTCCTTCAAACATGGAATTCATGCTCCCAACACCAGAAACATCCCATCCCGAGATATCCTGATTGAAAGAGGTAGCCATGGAAAACATATCATCCATATCATTGGCCATACTTACATCCCAGCTGCTGATATCCTGATTAAAAGAAGAGGCTCCATCAAACATTCCTCTCATGTCCGTTACGCTATCCACATTCCAGATACTGATGTTCTGATTGAACGAGGAAGCCCCGCTAAACATATTGATCATTCTCTTGACCCGATCAACATTCCAGCCGCTGATATCCTGATTGAACGCTGCTACTCCATTAAAAAGAGAGGTCATGTTTGTTACGTTGCTTACATTCCAGCCAGTAATATCCTGATTGAAGCCAATGGCGAAGGATAGCATTCCACTCATATTCGTTACACTCGAAACATCCCAACCCCCAATATTCTGATTGAATGCAGTAGCTCCTCCGAACATTGAGCTCATGTTGGTGACATTTGAAACATTCCATGAATCCAGCGGCTGATTAAAGGAGCTGGCAAAGAAGAACATCTCACTCATATCAGTAACGTTGCTCACATTCCAGTTATTCAGAGGCTGATTGAATGATACGGCATCATCAAAAACCCCAAACATGGTGGTTACATTGCTGACATCCCACGAACTAATATCATCATTTAAAGCGCTAGCGTCTTCGAACATATTGGACATATCTGTCACAGCAGAAAGGTCGGGTGCATCGGAGGCATTTATCCTCAGGTTTTCACATCCGCTAAATGCACTTACCATTGAAATCCATGCAATATTCCCCCATTGCTCAATAGTTAGTATTTTTTCAAAATCTGTGTCATCACCAAAAAAGCCTGCACCATTAAAAAATATCCTCGGGAAGAGTCCTGAAATTTCTACTTGATAAGTTCCAGGTGTAGGAAAATCAATAGTTACATTCCCCGTTATGTTTGTTAGAGTTCCGTTATTTCCCGTGTTTCCGACTTCTTCCCAGAAGACATTGTAGTCGTAACCCGATCCGGTTGTAGGTATTATGATTTGATTATCAGCGGATTCTCCGGGGTTATCCGTTCGCCAGGTGGTTATGAAGGGCTGGGCGTGAATTTGTACTACGGAAACAAATACAAGCAGAAAAGGAATGATCTTTTTCATAAGATCCAAGTGTTTATTATAAGGTTGATTGCTTCAATATGGACATATAATTGAATCCAAAAAAGCTGTTTTTAGTGAACGACCTTTTTTATTTAGTATTCACCCCAAGAAAGATGGGTCAATGGTAAATTATATTCAAACTAAATATAATACTATTTACAGCAAAGCGATTTTTGACAGGAAAGCATTTTTATAAGCACGGCCTATCGGAATACTTTTTTCATGAAAATAGACCTGACCTTCGCATATTCTGGATATCAGCGTGAAGTTGATCAGATAAGACTTATGAATGCGTTCAAAACCGTAAGGCGTCAATTTATCTTCAATACTTTTTAAGGTATGGCTTACAATATAGTATTGATCGATGGTAAATACCTTGGCGTAATTATCGAAAGCTTCTACATACCTAATCTCCGAGGGTTCTACCGGAATCAATCCGTCTTTGTCTTTAATGAAAAACCGATCTGGCAAACTGCTCGAAAGTTTGATCTTATGAAAAGCCATTTCCACATTGACTACTATATCTTTTTGATCGAAGGGCTTTACGATATAAGCATGAGGATTTGTGCTTTTAGCCCGGCTTATGGTCCCTTCATCGTAATAAGAAGTAATGAAAATGAAAGGTGTTGGTTTATGCTCATTTAGATATCTGGCGAATTCGATTCCGTCTTTATCTCCGGAGAGATTCACATCAAGAAGTGCAAGATCGAAGTTTTGCGCGCTTACTTTTTGAAGTGCTTCATCATATTTCAGGGAAACGTCAATATGTTCAACACCCATATCTTCCAGATGAAAAGAAAGGTCATCGGCAATTAAAGGTTCATCTTCAACAATAAGAACGGATCGCTCCATTAACAATTATACTAACTTATAACCCGTTGTGCTAGTTAAAAATCAAATGACTCACTATCAAATATTTACGTCTTTACGAGCGGAGCGAAGTAATCTCTTGAAAATTGCTTCGTGCAAAGTATTCAATGATGATGCCTAACTAGCACAACGGGTTAACTTATAATTAGAAATAAGGAGTGAGGCCCTGGTTCCTTTATGAAAAGAAAAATCCACTTCTGCTTCTAACTTTCTGGCAAGGGATTTAATCATACGCATTCCAAAGGAATCAGAAGTCTTGATATCTTTTGTTGAGCCTATACCATCATCTTGGACAATAAGTTCCAATTTTTCGAAGCTTTTACAAAGAGCGATATTCAGTTCCCCTCCATGACCTTCAGGGAATGCATGTTTAAATACATTGCTAATGAGTTCATTAAGGATCAATCCAATGGGTATAATGGTATCGACATCAATATTCAGCGGTTCAATATTATAGTTGATCTCTACTTCATCTTCTGAAACCTTATAGCTGGCTTTTAAAGTTGAAGTTAGGTTTTGGATGTAGTCGAGCGCATTAACGCCACTTAGGTTATCATTTTGATATAATTTTTGATGGATCAAGGCCATCGATTTCACCCGGTTTTGTCCCTCATCAACAGCTTCTTTCGCCTTTTCATTTTCAATATATCTCGATTGAAGGCTCAAAAGGCTTGATATGATCTGTAAGTTGTTTTTAACCCGGTGATGAATCTCTTTCAAAAGTATCTCTTTTTCAGAAAGTGCTTTTGATATTTCCTTGTTTGCTTTTGATTTGGTTCGCACCAGAAGAATCAATAATACGGTTCCAATAATTAAAATACCCGCTATCAAAAATAGAATATTTCTTTGGTTCAAAGACTTTTGCTGCTCAATGATGGTTTTTTGGTTTTTAATTTGAAGCTCTGAGATCTGACGTTCCTTTTGTTCCGTTTCATACTTTATACTTAGGTCTGTGATGGCTTCATTTAGTGAAGAAGTAAGCAACGAATCCTTCGCCGAATAAGCTTTATTTAAGGCTTTATAAGCACTTTCATAATCTCCCAGCTTCTCAAAAGCCTTGGAAAACAACAATTGGTTATCAAGAGTCAACTCAGCATTATTCAATGATCGATTTAGCTCTTCCAACCTTTGGCCAACCTTTAATGCCTTAGCGTACTCAGCTTGTTCAAAATGAAATTGGGAGAGGGATAAAAGGGAGTTTGCAATGTTCAGCGTGTCTTGTTTTTGCTCGAAAAAATCTAGTGCCTTCCGAACATAGAGCAGGCTACTATCAGGTTTATTAAGCCCATCGTAAGAATTACTGAGGTTAACGTAACACTTGGCGAGGTTGCGTGTAGAAGACCGACTTTCAGTTAAATTCAGTAGTTGTTGATTATACTTAAGTGCTTCTTCGAAATTTCCCATCACGTTTGAAATGGAGCCGAGGTTCAGAAGGGCTATTTCAATAAAGGCATACTTTTCGTATGATTCTAAGATCGTTTTGGCTTCTTTGTAAAACTCAAGTGCCTTATCGTAATTTCCCTGTTTTTTAAAGATCAGGCCCAGGTTCGTTTTCGTAATTGCTGATTTAAGCTCGTTTCCTGTAAGTTCATGGATTCCCATCGCTTCGATGAAATAATGCGTGGCAGAGTCATATTCCTTTTTATCCATGAACATAACCCCCAAGTTGTTCAATGAAGAAGCCGTTTTAAGTGTGTCTTGACTCTCTTTTCTGATCTTCAAAGCAAGTCGATAGAAATGCTCTGCATTATCCCATTGGTTTAAATAATGGTAGGCCACAGCCACAGAGGTAGCCGACTGAGATTTCCCTTTAGAATTGGTCGTAGTTTCAAAAAGCTCCCAAGATTGCAAGCCATAGATCAGAGAACTATCCAGGTCCTGGCTGAACCACTCATACGATAACTCATCGAGTACGTATGCCTTTTTGATCAGTTCCGGGCCTTTCTCGAGCAGCAGGTTTAAACTATCGATGTTTTTGTTTTGAGCCTGAATTGTCAAAGCGAAACAATTCATCAAAACGAATAAACTGATTTTCAAGGTGTTGATCACAGGCTCGATTTTAGAGTTGGCTATTTATCAAGATAAGAAAGTATAGATTCTTCTCATAGACTATCGATTTGGTTGATAAATTCACAAATAAAATTTGTTCTTACTTTCAGAAATGCAAAATCAGCTAAGATTTTAGCTAGATTTTACATTTTTATTAGTATAATTGATTTATGTGCTTTTGTTAACCATCACCAATTAACTCGCCTTTATGGATATTGATTTTTATGGAAAGCTTCAGGGAGTAGATATCACTATCATCCTTTTGTACATGATTTTTGTTGTCGGATTGGGGTTCTATTTAGGTTCTAAGCATGAAGATGCAGAAGACTATTTTCTAGCTGGAAGAAATCTAACCTGGCCTTTGATAGGCTTCTCTCTTTTCGCATCAAATATGTCTAGTAATTCGTTAGTTGGCTTGACAGGGTCTGGGTACGTGACGGGCTTTTCTGTTTTTAGCTATGAATGGATGGCCATTTTGGTGCTAATTATTTTTGCGATATTCTTCCTTCCATTTTATCTAAAAAATAGAATTTATACTGTTCCTGAATATCTGGACAGGCGATTTAACTATTTCACAAGGGCTTATGCTTCAGCAATCGCGATTATTCTAAACGTTATTGTCGATATTTCTGCTACGCTCTACGCCGGAGGTATTTTAATTCAACTTATTTTTCCACAGTTCGAACTGTGGATGATTATTGGGGTATTAGCCATCATTGCTGGCCTTTATACCATTTCAGGAGGACTGAGTGCGGTGGTTTATACCGATGCTGTTCAGGCTGTGATCTTGATTTTTGGGAGTACTTTAATTACCTATTTTGCATGGAAGGAGTCTGGAGGATTTCCGGAGGTTATGAAGATTACCGAGCCTCAACACTTCGATATTATTCGGTCTACCTCCGATCCCGAGCTACCTTGGCCCGGGCTTTTTGGAGTGCTTTTAATAGGGTTCTATTTTTGGGGTACCAATCAATATATCACTCAACGTACGCTAGCTTCCAAATCCACTCTTGAAGGGCAATGGGGTTCTATGTTTGCTGGTTTATTGAAGCTATCAATACTCTTCATTATGATTTTCCCAGGGGCTTTTGCCAGGGTACTTTATCCCAATGTTGAGGTAGTGGATCAACTTTACCCAATCATGTTGTTCGACTTGCTTCCAACGGGAATTTTAGGTGTTGTGCTGGCAGGTTTCATAGCTGCTTTAATGTCAAGTATAGATTCAGGCTTGAATTCTGTATCCACTTTGGTAACAATGGATTTTGTGACTAAAATAAAGCCAGATAAAGGCCCTAAAGAGTTAATGAAGGTGGGCCGTTGGGTCACTTTTGTTGTTATGATTATTGCTACCGCATGGGCTCCTCAAATCGTTCATTTCGATAAATTATGGGATTATTTACAACAATCACTTTCCTGGTTCTCACCACCTATTGTTGCACTTTTTGTTATGGGGCTTTTCTGGAAAAGAGCCAATATTAAAGGTGCATATTGGACTATAGTTGTAGGAAGTATTCTATCGGTTTTAGCTATCATTTTCAATAGTGCTCCTTGGAAACCAAATTTCCTTTATGTAGCGCTTTTCCACTTTTTCATTTCCTGTTTGGCCATGGTAATTGGTTCGATGATGGCTCCCAAACCTTCTGACGAATTAATAAAAGAAACAGTATGGTCTTCGAAAGGATTTAATGAAGAAACCGTTGCGCTGAAAGATTTGCCCTGGTATAAAAACTATAGGATTCATGGAGCGATACTGGTTTTGATTGTAGTCGTGATCTTAATTATTTTCTAGGTATTGGTAAACGTTGACTGAACTATACAACCTTATTTGATGACTTAAGACTTGCTCTCTATTTTGACTTTACAAAGAAAGTAAAATATCAGTCTGATATTTATAACTCTAACTGTCGAAACAAGAAATTACGGATAGGATTAATAACTGATAGTAGTAGGTCACTCCTTAAAACTTTACGTATTGAATAAACATTTAACAATCGAACAAGCTATTGGTCAATTTATTCAATCCAAAGAATCAGAAGACAATACCTTTTTCAGAAGACTAGAAAAAAGAAAATCTATTCTTTCTCAGAAGCTTCAACATCTTTATGGTAATAGGCTTCACAATGGTTTCGTTCCCAAATTCCTAAATACCATTCTTGATTTTTATAATGATCGATCAGAGTCATTAAGAAAAATGGATATCCATCGAGAGGAAGACCCGGAATGGTTCCTAAGTAATAAGATCGTTGGAATGATGCTGTACAACGATCTTTTTGCAGATAACTTAAAAGGAGTAACTCAAAAGATCGATTATTTTCAGGAATTAGGCGTCAACTTTGTTCACATCATGCCCATTCTGGAGTGTCCTGAGTTCAACAATGATGGCGGATATGCAGTAAGTAATTATAGAAATATAGATCCTCGCTTTGGAACGTTCAAAGACCTGGAAAAGCTCATTTCTGAGTTTAAGAAAAGAGAGATGCTTATGGCCCTCGACTTGGTTATCAACCACACAAGCGACGAGCATGAATGGGTTAAAAAGGCCAGGGCAGGGGATAAGCACTATGAAGATTACTATTATACCTTTGGAGATCGTTCAATGCCCGATCAGTTTGAACAATCACTTCCTGAAGTATTCCCTGAAACATCACCTGGAAATTTCACCTATGATGAAAAGCTCGGGAAATGGGTAATGACCGTTTTCAATTCCTATCAATGGGATTTAAATTATACGAATCCTTACGTGTTGCTGGAGACTGTTTCGAATATTCTTTTTCTGGCCAACAAAGGAGTTGACATGCTCCGACTGGATGCCGTAGCCTTTGTTTGGAAAAAGCTTGGAACAATCAGCCAGAATTTACCGGAAGCACATACCATTCTTCAGATCTTTAATGATGTTGTTCAAATTGTCTGTCCAGGTTTGCTATTGCTGGCGGAGGCTATTGTTCCACCTCATGAATTAGTAAAATATTTTGGTACTGAAAAAACCGGTAAGTCTGAATGTGATGTTGCTTATAATGCAACGCTAATGACTTTGCTCTGGGATGCAATGGCTACTAAGAATGCAAAGCTCATTAAACAGGGAGTTAAGTATCTACCACAAAAGCCACATAATACAACCTTTTTGAACTATATCCGGTGCCATGATGATATCGGCTTGGGTTATGACGATCGACATGCTGAACTGGCTGGTTACGACGCCTATTTACATCGTAAGTTTTTAGTGGAATATCTCACGAACCAGCTGGATTGGTCGGAATCCTCGGGTATGCCTTTTATGTATAACCCAAGAACTGGCGACGCAAGAATATCGGGTTCTTTAGCTTCATTGGTGGGTTTGGAGAAAGCCCTGGAACGTAATAATCAAGAGGCAATTGAAGAGAGTATTCAAAAGATTGTTCTGGTACACAGTGTTATGATGTCTTATGGTGGAATTCCATTGCTTTATTACGGCGATGAGATTGCCATGCTTAATCAATATGAGTTTCTGGATGATCCTGTAAAAAAGGACGATAATCGCTGGGTACACCGACCAGTGATGGATTGGAAAAAAGCTCAAAACCGAACCAAGAAGAGAAGTGTAGAATATGAAGTTTTCGAAAGCCTAAAGAGGATGATTCAGCTGAGAAAAACGATTTCGGAATTTTCAGATTTAAATAGTATGCACCTGGTGGACACGGGTAACATTTACCTTTTTGGCTATCTTAGGTTCAAGGGTCAAAGAAAAACACTGGTGATTTGTAACTTCAACGATAACGAACAAATCATTAATAATTCAGTGGTTCTTCAGTTTACATGGAATTCCAATGAACTCAAAGATCAATGGACAAATGATGCAGTGATTTTTGAAAACAACGAATTGTTGATCAAACCATATTCTTTTTTATGGCTGACGGACTTTAGCGAAGGCTGATCGAAAACGATTAATTGTCGTTTATCGTTTTTAAGCTTATGTAAACTGTTATTGAATAAGATGATTCATTAGCTTTATAAATAGAACTTAACTGGAAAAATGATAAACATTGAATACCCTGATTCTTTAGCCCACGCTCTTCGATTAACATCAAACGACTTAAAAATCGAACTAAAAACTAGTGCGATTATAAAGCTTTATGAGCTAGGAAAAGTTTCTTCTGGTGTTGGAGCAAAAGTTTTGGGTATATCCCGGGAGAACTTTTTAGACTTACTTGGGCAGTACAAAGTTTCTATTTGGAACAATTATGATGTTGAAGATTTGAAAGAAGATAATAACAATGCTTAAAGTTGTTTCAAATACAACACCTATCATATCCTTATTGAAAATTGGAAAATTAGAAATGGAAATTTTTGGGACAATAATTAGTACTAAAAAATGATTAAATGGTCATTGATTACAATAAGTTCTTATATTATACTAAGCTCTTATATCAAAATTCCTTCAAAAAGAGATGAATTGAAACTCTCAAATTACATATTTATATCTAACCACAAAGGCCCACTAACAGTTACATTAAATGATATCATAATTCTTTCAGTCCCGAATGAAGAATCTGGAACAGCTACAGTTCGCATTTTTGAGCATCTTCTTCTCGAAAATCAGATCAAATTAACAAACATTGGCCCTAACTCATCAGGATCAATAAAAATTGTCTCATTGGATGAAGAAAGAAAGGAAAAAATTTTAGTACAATGCGATATTGCAAAATGTGATCAATTAAATTTTAATACAAAACTCCCGGATGAATTAGCCATATTAAACATTGAAAAAACTCGGAAATTATCAAAGAACGATATACTTGAACTTTCAAAACTTACACTAAATTATCTTAGGGCAATTAAGAGTAAAGATTATAATTCAATAAATACATTATTCACTACATACGATAGCGAGATGAATAAGATATGGGAAGATGATCAACATCCAAAATTCACTGAAAGCCTCAAGGAGTTCTCAGAATTTATTCCCGAAGAAAAATTTGAATTCGATATTCCAAAACCAGAAGATCTTAGCTTTAATACCGTGGTTGAGGGTAAGATGGTTGAAGTTCACTTTCAAGACAAATTCAGTTACTTCCATGATCCGTATAAGTTTCCTTTCAGGCATTTACTCTTCGCTAGATATAAAAAGCAATGGGTAATAATGAGACTTAGGTAATTTTTATACAATAAATACTGGATTAGGTATGAAGAAGCTTTTCCTTATAGTTATTATATGTATATCTATTTTAATTGTCTCACTACTAATAATTTCTTTTCTTTTTTATAAAGATGTTATTAAGCCTT
>JBCCDY010000017.1:0-89394 GCA_039030555.1 Bacteroidota bacterium | reverse complement strand
TCAGCAGAGTACCGCCGTCTTTTTCGGAAAGACTCCATTTTACTTTGGTTTCAACTCCGCTATTGTTAACATCCCATGTATAAACAAGGAGGTATACCGGATTAGCTTCCAGTACAGTTCCCCTGATTTTTGTTTCCTGATGGGTAAAGGTGTACTGGTACCCTTTTTCTGCTTTGAAATCAGCCTGAATGAACCATGAGGCCATCTGCTTTTCATCTGTAATAGCATTCCAGACGTCCTGTATGGAATGTCCATAATGTTTTTCTTTTTTTACTGATTTGATCATAACGTTTTCATTTAATGCAACTCTATGGTTGCAATATATGAAATAACGATAATGCAACAAATTGGTTGCGTAACTAGTCAGCTCAAATATCTATGACCATCAGTTTTCTTCGACCCTTGATTTTGATCCTTTTCTTAATCAAGATGTAGGCAAATAATCCTGCTCCAACTAAAGATCCACTGATGATGCCCGTTTCTTCAGAAACACCATTGTTGATACCATCTGCAAGTAAATAGGCTCCTCCTGCAATTGGTAATGCACGATCATATTTATAACGGACAATGAACCATGACCTGGTTTGATTATCGAGATGAAGGTGCGATATCTCAGCCGGGTGAAGCTTATAATTTTTAAATACAATAAGACTATCCTGAAAATCAATGATCTCAGATTTTCTAGCTGATTTTTCCCCTTTTAGATAAAACTTTAAAACATCACCTTTGTAATATTTGGCCTGCCTATGGTTATTCTTTTGGAATAGCAATAAGTCTTGACCAAAAACCTCTGGACAAGAAAAGAGGATAGCGAATATTAGAAAAAGTCTAGAACTCATTCATAATAAGAATGCCCAATACTTTAAAAATGTTGCCTTTACTTTAATAATTATGATCGAACATAAAACTCTCAATAAAACTTTCTAAGTCATCTGGCCTTTCTTCTCTTGCTATTCCCAATTCATATGCTTTTTCAGCAACGTCAATGGCTATGGCTAAGGATATCTTTTGGATTTCCGTAAGTCGTGGGTAGAGCGATCCCATTTGAATATCGTCGTCTTCGACCAGTTCTGAAAGCCTGCTCGCCGCTGTAAGAAATAATTCGTCAGGAATATTCGTAGCTTGACAAGCAATGGCTCCTAATCCGATTCCGGGGAATACATAGGCGTTGTTACCCTGGCCCGGTTTAAACCCTTTTCCCTGATATGTAACTTTATCAAATGGACTTCCACTGGCAAATACGGCTTTTCCATTACTCCAGTTGTAAGCCTGAATAGCCGTACACTCAGCTCTTGATGTTGGGTTTGAAAGAGCAAAGATTACTGGCCTTTCATTAATTGCACTCATTTCCTCGATAACCTCTTGCGTGAAAGTTCCTGGGGCTCCGGTAGCTCCGATCAAAATATGCGGTTTTACCGATTTTATAGCTTCTACAAAACCAAGTTGTTCATGATCATGCGCGTAGGGAATATTGTGGTGCATCAGATCATTCCGGCTATTTATAACAAGTCCATTGATGTCTACAAACCATAGATGCTTCCGGGCCTCTTCGTTACTCAGGCCCTCATTTTCAAAAGCTGCGACCATAAGATCAGCGATACCTGTAGCTGCTGACCCTGCTCCTAAAAACATGATTTTCAGATCTTTGAAGTCAATCCCCGTAATTCTGGTTGAAGCATAAACTCCACCAAGTGCTACTGCGGCTGTGCCTTGAATATCATCATTAAAACATAGTAAGCGACAACGGTATTTGTTCAATAAAGCATAGGCATTGGGCGTTAAGAAATCTTCAAACTGAAGTAGCGCTTTTGGGAATTTTTCTTCGACAGCCTGAACGAACTCTTCTACCAATTCATAGTATGCGTCACCTTCTAATCTTTTATAAGGGTACCCAAGGTAAAGTGGATCGTTCAACATTTCTTCATTATTGGTGCCTACATCCAGCATGACCGGCAAACACTGGCTAGGATTAATTCCTGCACAAGCCGTATAAAGGGCAAGCTTTCCTATCGGAATACCCATACCGTTTGCGCCAAGATCACCTAGACCTAAAATTCTCTGACCATCGGTAACTACTATAGCCCGGACGTCTCTCATGGGCCAATTATCAAGAATCTCAGAGATTTGCCCTTTATCTTCAGGAGTAATGTAAAAACCTTTGGACTCTCTGAAAATCTGAGAAAACTCTTTACAAGCCTGTCCGACGGTAGGCGTATAAATCAAGGGCATGATCTCTTCAATATGATCTGCTACTACTCGATAGAATAACTTTTCGTTCCTGTCCTGAAGACTTGATAACAGTACGTAGCGCTCAATATCGTTATTCTTCCTTCGGAGGTTGTTCATTACCCTTTGTACCTGAACGTCCTGGCTAATACTGGAATAAGGCAAGAGCCCTCTCAACCCCAGCTTTTCCCTCTCGTCTTTTGTAAAGCCAACAGAGCGGTTTAAAGTCCCATCGTGTAGTACATCAAAGTTTCTTTTGGTCGTTTCCATAAGCAAATGCTGGTTATAATTCTTTTGTGTAAGATAAGTATTTGTACCTTTTGTAGAGTACTTCTTTTTTAACGAATACTGGAGTCTATGCGCACCCTTGTATGGATCTATCAGGTCAAATTAATTTCTGGTTTTCGGACATTCATTATTATTGACTATTTACTTAAAGGAAGAAATAGACAAATCCAGATAAATGTTGTTTTTTGTTTATAAGAACTAAATTTGAAAAATGTCTTACCTGCCCATTGAAAACTACGGGATTATTGGAAACATGAGGTCTGTAGCGCTTGTCGGGACCAATGCTTCAATTGATTGGTTTTGTTTTCCGAATTTCGATAGCCCATCTGTTTTTGCCCGTATGCTTGACGATGAAAAAGGTGGCTTTTTTCAAATACAACACGCAGGAGGTAAATTCAAAAATAAACAGTTTTATTGGCCTGATACGAATGTATTAATCACCCGAATTTTAGCAGAAGATGGAATTGCCGAAGTTACCGACTATATGCCTGTTGGGAATATTTCTTCAGAAAAAGACTACAAAATAGTACGTAGGGTAAGTGGGGTTCATGGGGAAGTTAAAATGAAAGCCATATGTAAACCGGCATTTAATTACGCTTGTGACGAACACGAATTGCACATTGATGAGCGCGGTGCAAAATTTGTTTCTAAAGACCTGAGCCTTGCTTTAGCCACAGATGTTCCCCTGCATAAGGTGGAAAACCATGTAGAAACGGAATTTACTTTGAGGCAGGGAGAAACTGTCGTTTTTGTGATTCATAAGCTAGATGATGGTTATGACTCTCCTCAAATTTTAACTGAGCAACAGGCTACCAGTAGATTTGAGCATACAATCGAGTATTGGAGAAAGTGGCTCTCAAAATCCACTTATAAAGGTAGGTGGAGAGAGATGGTCAATCGTTCCGCTTTGACTTTAAAGCTATTAACATTTGAACCAACAGGGGCTATTGTCGCGGCACCCACTTGTAGCCTTCCCGAGGGAATAGGTGGTGAACGAAACTGGGATTACCGATATACCTGGATCAGGGATGCCGCTTTTACAGTGTATGGCTTTTTAAGAATAGGCTTTACGGAAGAAGCTGATCGCTTTATGCAATGGGTTATTGAACGGAGTAATGAGTCAGATGAAGACCATGGGTTGCAAATTATGTATGGTATAGACGGGCGGCATGATTTAACAGAGGTATCTTTAGAGCACCTTGCTGGTTATGAAAATTCTAAGCCAGTAAGAATAGGAAATGGGGCTTATGATCAGCTTCAATTGGATATCTATGGGGAACTTATGGATTCTGTTTATTTATACAATAAGTATGGTTCTCCAATATCGCACAGTGCATGGAAAAGCCTTTTGAAGCATATAGAATGGGTTTGTAAAAATTGGGATGGGGTAGATGAAGGAATTTGGGAAGTCCGAAGTGGCCGTCAAAAGTTTGTGTATTCCAAAGTAATGTGCTGGGTCGCCCTAGATCGCGCTATTCGTTTGGCAGAAAAGAGATCATTTCCCGCAGATATTGCTCGTTGGAGAGAAATCCGAAATAAGATTTACAATCAGATTATGGATTTGGGTTGGAGTGATAAAAGGCAGGCTTTTGTCCAGTATTACGGAAGTGATGTACTTGATGCTTCCAACTTGATGATGCCTCTTACTTTTTTCATTGCTCCAAACGATCCAATGATGATCAGTACCTTAGAAGCAACTTTAAAATCACCAAGCGAAGGAGGTCTGGTTACCAACAGTCTGGTATATCGCTATAATACCCACGAAACTTATGATGGACTAAAAGGACATGAAGGAACTTTCAATATTTGTACATTCTGGCTGGTAGAAGCTTTAACCAGAGCCGGGGTAACGCGCCCAGAAATGCTTGAAAAAGCCCGCTTAATGTTTGAACAGATGTTAGGCTATTCGAATCACTTAGGGCTTTACTCAGAAGAAATTGGAGTACACGGCGAGGCTTTGGGCAATACACCTCAAGCCTTTACACACCTGGCTTTAATCAGTTCAGCCTATAATCTGGATAAGGCGCTAGGATAGTTTAGACTTTCAATTTTGATTATATTTCATGATTTGAATACCTAATATTCGCAACATGAAAAGCCGAATTGAACGTTTTTTTTCGATCTTCATATTTTTTCTTTTAATCATTGTTGCGTGTAATAATGACGATAACGAAGAACTATCGCCTGTTATGGTGTCTGTCCTTTCGGGTCCAGATATCAGGCTTAATCCCAGTGGAGTCGCCCCACTTACGGCAAAAGTGAGTTTGACTATTGATATGCCAGCTTCTATGCAAATGAGAGTGGTTGGACAACATGGAGCTTCGTCTGATATTGTTCGTGAAGTTCCTACTCCATCAACTTCATTTGACCTAACAATTTTGGGTTTATACCCCGATTTTCTGAATCAAGTAGAACTAACATTTTTGGATGAACAGGGAAATATTATTGGTTTGGAAACATTTTCAATACAGACTGATGAACTGATATCGGATATGCCTGAGATCACCATTGATCAAATTGATGCTTCGGCCATCACTCCAGGTTTTAATCTTGTGAATTATTTTGGTCACGATGGAGAATTTCTACCTCAAAGACCATTTATGTTTGACGAATTTGGAGATATCCGATGGTACCTAGATTTTTCTGATCATCCGACTTTGTCTACGCTTTTTTATGATAATGGACTCAATCGCCTCGAAAATGGAAATTTTATTATGGGTGATGGAAGAAGTGGTTTTCTATATGAAATCAATATGTTAGGTCAAGTTCAGAATACGTGGAACCTTATGGAAAATGGATTGGGTTTTCATCATCATGTTATTGAGAAACCTAATGGGAATCTGTTGGTCACGGTAAATGATTTTGATAAATCAACTGTAGAGGATGTGATTGTCGAGTTCGGAAGAACATCAGGACAGATTGTGAATGAGTGGGATTTAAACGAATCATTAGATAATTCCAGAAGAGCATGGGAAACGGATCTGGCAGACCTCAATATTGACTGGTTCCATGCTAATGCGATTGAATTTAGTCCTTCCGATAATTCCATTATTGTTTCCGGAAGAACTCAGGGTACTGTAAAGCTCACTGAGGATAATGAGGTTATTTGGATACTGGCACCTCACCTGGATTGGGGGACATCTGGCGATGGGTTTGATCTGAACCAATTCCTACTTCAGCCATTAGATGCACAAGGAGAACCAATTGCCGATCTGGAAGTACTGGAAGGAGAAGCAAATCATCCTGATTTTGAATGGGCATGGTACCAGCACTCACCAATACTGCTTCCTAATGGCAATGTAATGATCTTTGATAACGGTGATAACAGAAATTATGCTGGGCCTGGAACATACAGTCGAGCTGTGGAGTACAGAATTGATGAAGAGCATATGACGATCCAGCAAGTATGGACCTATGGAAAGGAGAGAGGCCCTGAAACGTTTTCAAGAATTGTTTCGAAAGTCAATTATTACCCGAATGAAGATAACGTCTTGTTTACGCCTGGTGCAGCTAACTTTGGCGGAAGCAGTTATGGAAAAGCTATTGAAATTGATCATTCAAGTGGTAGTGTACTTTTTGAAGCTACGATTACTCCTCCCATAGCACCTTTTAGTATTACATTCCATAATGTTCAGAGAACCAGTCTTTATGGAGACTAGATAATGGCCAGGTCTCTTGATGTATGGTCTGTATTTATCATTATCAGTCTGGCTCATAGTCTATTTGCACTGAATCTTCTTTTGATTAAAAAAGAGCACAAAACAGATTCAGGGAAATGGCTCATTTTTATCCTGGTTTCACAGTTCTGGTTTCAGCTTGAGTTCCTTTCGATAAGGTGGCCATATGATGTCGGGATAAATATTTTCTATGGTACCCGTTTTGGTGCATGGTTTTTAGTGGGACCTCTATTTTATGGATACATTTCTTCAGTGACAACTGATTCATTTAGTGCCAAAAAACTTTATTACTTTTCACCGTTCATACTCTTTTCCATTCTATTACCTCTGATATTTGGTGATCTCCTTTCATATCGACAGGTTCATTACGGAATGCTTACTCCCTTCGATAACCGGCCTGATCAGATCAACTTTGTTCAGTACATATACTCCGGAGTTTTTATTACTCAGTTTCTATATTTTGGATATTTCCTTTATCGCTCCAAAAATGAAATCGATCAGTACGCTCATGGACTAAAAAATGAATTTTCAAATACTGTTAATCAACTTAAGTGGCTCAAGATGATGTGGTATGGAATGAGTTTGATACTTGTTCTCGTTACCCTTTTTATTGTGATCCTGTTTTTTTTCTTTACCAGTATCTACAGGAGGCATATGGATTATCTTTATGTACTGCCTATTTCCATTCTGGTCTATATTGTTTCGTACAAACTTTCAGGTGTTAGCTGGGTACAGCCTGAAACGAAGCTTAAATATGAGAAAAGTGGTTTTCAAACTTCTGAGATTGAATCGCTGAAAGCCAAAATCTATAAAAACCTGAAAGCCAATAAATTATACCTGAATCAGGAACTGAGACTTAAAGATTTGGCCGAAGAACTAGAAATGAGACCTCATCATCTTTCTGAGCTTCTCAATCAACATATGAGCATAACTTTCTTTGATCTGATTAACAGATACAGAGTTGAAGAAGCCAAAAATCAGATGTTATCAAACCCGCATTACACACTTCTTCAGATTGCTTTCGAATCGGGATTTAACAATAAAACCTCTTTTGTAAATGCCTTTAAACGTTTTGAAGGAATGACCCCATCAGACTATATGAAAAAAATGACCTGATCTATAAAACAGTTTGGCAATCCCAGCTGGAATTGTCGATTTCAGATATAGAGAGGGCTATCCTTGTATCAAAAAAATCACATGAAAACAGGAATGTATCTTTTTGTATCTTTATTGTTGAATTACGTAGCTCATGCCCAGGTTGAATATACCCTTGACCCAGCGCATACACTGATTGAGTTTAATGCTGAACGCTTTATGATAGGTGAAGTAACTGGAAAGTTTAAAGACTTTGAAGGTATCCTGATTTTGAATTCGGAATCGAAAGCGTTGGAAAAAGTTAATATTAATATTATAACTGAAAGTCTGGATACGGATCATGAAGTTCGCGATGGACATTTGAGAAGTAACACATGGCTTGATGCTGAAACGTATCCTGCAATAAGCTTTAAGTCTGAAAAGATCTGGCAAGAAAATGATCAATGGAATATATCCGGTGAATTAACGATCAAGGAACAATCCAATAATGTTAAGTTCCCATTTGAAATGCAAGGACCGTTTAAAGATCCGACTGGAGCTTTAACCATAGGTCTTTCTGGAGACCTGAAGATCAATCGACAGGATTATGGAATTAAATTCAGTCGCATTATGGATAATGGGGAGCTCTTTATTGGAAACGATGTCAACATCAGGATAAGGGCTTTAGCTATAGCTAAATAATATGTGATAAACAGGGAACTCAACAAAATTTCTTTTATATGTATTAATCTACTATTGAGATCTCATCACCAACAGAAATTTGATCATCAAAACCTCCTACTAATTTAAGATATTGTCCAAAACAGATTTTCTGATCTTTTAACCGATATTTAGATATCGTTTTTAGAGGTTCTTTCGAGGTTTCTCCATTTTGCTGGTTTATAGTGATCATTCTACACCGGCCACAGGACTCAGTCACTTCAAATAGAGCACTTCTAACTCGTACTCCGCTCCACGAATCTTCAGTATGTTCTTTGCCTCCGGTAAATACTACATTAGGTCTAAATCTATCCATACCAATTGGCTGACTAAGCTTTCTATTTAGGTGATTCAGTGAACTTTGGCCAAGGAACAAATATTGTCCTGCATCTGGATAATGTATCTGATCACCGAGGTTCTGTTTTAGTTTCCTGTTAAACGCTTCGGATGGCCTGACCAGTATAACCCGATAGCCCAGAATATTCGAAAACCAGTTGTTGGTTTCACGCGATTCTTTTTGAGAGCTAACTTGATCAGACCACACTTTAGTTTTTATTGTCTGAGCCTCATGTTCTGTTTTCAGTGGGATTTTGGTAGAGTCATGGAGATATGATACGGTTAAATAATTTTCATTCAATTCAGTAGTGAAAAGAGCAAGTCTTGAATCTTCCCTTTGTGTGATGAATTTTCCTTTATCATCTGTTAGCATCCAAAAGCGATCATATTCAAATCCAGTTTTTGATAATTTGACTTGATCCAGACTGATGCCAGTCATGGATTTAATAGGGTAGATATAGAGTTCTGAGATTTTTAGTGGCATACCCTAAATTAACCAAACATATAGATGCTTTGGAAATGGTTGGTTGGGCTACGTAACTTTTTTCAGTTTATTACTCTAATTATTTATTGCACAGGGGTAAAAAAATAAGTTGTATAATCTATGCTATTTTAAGTGCTTATTGAAAAACTCAATAGTACGGTTCCAGGCTAGTGTTGCTGCTTCTTCATCATATCTTGGAGTCGTATTATTATGAAATCCGTGGTTTACTTCAGGGTATATATGAGCTGTGTAATCAATTTTGTTCGCTTTCAGGGCTTTTTCATATTCTGGCCAGCCTTCATTGACCCTTTTATCCAGCCCTGCATAATGTATTAATTGTGGAGCCTTGATTTTTGCAGCTTCTTCTTCAGAAGGTTGCCTTCCATAAAAAGGTACTGCAGCACTAAGTTTAGGCACTTTTACAGCCATCATGTTGGAAATCCATCCACCGAAACAAAAGCCAACAACGCCAACTTTACTGGTGCAATCTTCATGGGATTCTAAGTAATTATAAGCAGCTATGAAATCCTCTAACATTTCGTTTCTATCCCTTTGCCTTTGGAGTGTTCTTCCTTCATCATCATTTCCCGGGTAGCCGCCTAAGGGAGTCAAAGCATCGGGGGCAAGGGCTATGAAGCCTTCCAGTGCAGCCCTTCGGCAAACATCTTCTATATAAGGATTTAACCCCCTGTTTTCATGAACGACTATAATTCCCGGTAAATCACCTACAGCATTGGCCGGCTTGCTTAATAAGCCTTTAATGGTACCGCCACCTTTTGGGGATTCATAATTGATGTACCCTGTTTCTAGCCGTGGGTCATTCTGCTTAATCAGAATTGATTCCTCGTATTTTGGTAAAATGAAACTCAGCAGGGCAGGAACAGTAATTCCTCCAATTGCGTATTTTGATAAGCGATCTATAAATTTTCTCCGATCTATTTTATTATGGGCATAATCATCATAAAGGTCAAACACTTCCTGGCTGATGTCTTCTTTAGTTAGCTTTTTCATACAAGGAATTTATTTAAAAATAGTGAGACTATTTTATGAATACTTCAGAAGCAAGCGAATACGAATTCATGGATGAGGTGCTTAATATACTTCTGCGCTGATCAAATTGAAACTAAAAATGATAAGTTTAACTTCCATAGGGATAGCCGTTTTTTAGAAATTTTTTATTGTTTTTAAACAGGAGGAGTATATAGTTAGAGGTATCCATCGGAGTTTTACCTTTATTTCTATCATATTTTTATTTGTACTTTATAAATTTGGTTTGATACTTCCATTTGTATGACTAAATCTGAACTGATATAAGCTGATGCTAAATCAATAAAACATAAGTGAAAATTTTAGCCTATATATTAACCATTTTTTATTACCCTGCTTTCTTTATCACCCTGCTCATATTTCACCCCATTCAATGGTTGATGTTAAAACTGGGTGGATATTCTGCACATAAGAAGTCTGTAGACTATATGAACCTTATGCTCATGGGATGCCTGCTTCTACTAGGTTCCCGAGTAGTCTTTAGAAACCGGCACCGCCTACCATCGGATGTTTCTTTAATTTTTGTATCCAATCACCAAAGTATGTATGATATATCGCCTTTTGGCTGGTTTATGCGAAAGCATCATCCAAAATTCGTATCTAAAATAGAGTTGAGTAAAGGCATTCCAAGCATATCATTTAACCTGAGACATGGTGGATCTGCTTTGATAGATCGCAAGGATGGTAAACAGGCCATTGGAGAGATTATGAAACTAGCCCGGTATATCGAAAAGAATAATTATTCCGCCGTAATTTATCCGGAAGGAACCCGCAGTAGAAACGGACACCCCAAGAGGTTTTCTGAAAATGGATTGAAAGTATTGACTAAATTCGCTCCTTCAGCATATGTAGTTCCGGTTACTATAAATAACTCATGGAAGTTTCAGCAGTACGGTAAATTTCCATGCGGCATTGGAATTAAAATGACGCTGGATACGCATGAACCGATTGCCGTTAAAACAGTTACCTTTGAAGAACTCTTCCAAAAAGTTGAAGAAACTGTGAAAGGTGGGGTTATAATTAATTAATGAAATAGAATGTCGATACATAATATTAGAATGGAAGTGATGCAAACGCTTGAAAAGCGTATAGACACTTTCGTAGAGAAGTATTTAATGCCCATCGAAAAGATTTGGCAACCTTCGGATTTCCTGCCTAAACCTCAAAGTGAGAATTTTTTCGAAGAGATAAAGGAAATAAGAGAGATCTCAAAGGACTTGAGCGATGACTTCTGGGTTGTACTGGTAGGAGATATGGTGACTGAGGAAGCATTGCCTACCTATGAATCATGGCTTATGGATGTGGATGGCATCAAACAGCATGAGAATGGTCAGGATAATGGCTGGGCTAAATGGGTTAGAAACTGGACAGCAGAAGAAAACAGGCATGGTGATGTGCTCAATAAGATCATTTACTTATCTGGTAGAGTAAACATGCGTGAAGTGGAATTATCCACCCAGCATTTGATTGCTGATGGCTTCGATATTGGCACCGCACAGGATCCTTACAAAAACTTTGTATACACCTGCTTTCAGGAGCTGGCTACGTTCACTTCACATAACAATGTAGCTAAAATAGCCCTTGAAAAAGGACATAAACTCCTGGCTAAAATAAATAAGTTTATTGCTGGCGACGAAATGCGGCATCATATTGCATATGGTGAGTTCGTGAAGAACATCTTTGAATACGACCCTAGCGAAATGATGCTGGCATTTTATCACATGATGAAACATAAAATCATTATGCCGGCTATGCACATGCGGGAATCCGGTGGTCAACAGGGCGAACTGTTTGACCAGTTTTCTACCGTAGCTCAGCGCATGGGAGTGTATACTAGCTTTGATTATGTTGATGTCCTCAGAAAATTGAATAAAATGTGGGATATCGATAAGATCACAGAACTGAATTCGGAGGCCGAAAAAGCAAGAGATTATTTAATGAGCTTACCCGACAGAATGTTACGTATTGCAGAACGCTCAAGGCTTTCAGGAGATAATTACTCTTTTAAATGGATGATCCCGGTGGGATAGTTAGTATTTAAATAGGTATAAGATGTTTTGCGAGTCCTTAGTATAAGATCTGTTTAATGGCAAGTAAATACTGTATACAAAACGCTCTATAACTTTTGAGCCTCTATCAGGATAAGGAATAAATTCTCCTGAATTTATTCCTTAATATTCTATCTATTGATCGGTCAAATCTTTCCTCTGAATATTAGATTTAATAAAAATTATAATTTTCAGGTGATATTGTTTGGATAAAGGGAACATTACCATAAAGGCTAAAAGTATGCTAGTACTTGAGGAAGAAAAAGTAAGAACTCGAGAAACCACCATTAAGGAATGGTATCAGGAAGTTTTCCCTATTGCTGCCCAATATGTAAAACAGCGAGGTGGAAACCTGGAGGACGCCAAGGATATTTTCCAGCAATCGATCGTTTTATACTATGAAAAAATTGTTCACGAAGGCTTCCAGGCTGAGTCAGATGATAAAACCTATTTGATGGGTATAGTCAAAAAACGATGGCTGAAGCATTACGAAAAATCAACCAGAACAACTGGTCTTGGAGGTATAGATTTGGAGGAAGAAACAGAGCAAAATCCGATAGTACAAAAGCTTTTGAATTACTTGAGTCGGGCAGGTGGGAAGTGTATGGATTTACTACAATCCTTTTACTATGAGAAAATGACTATGAACCAACTTGCCAATCGGTTCGGGTATACTAGCGAACGATCGGCCACGGTTCAGAAATATAAATGCCTTGAAAAGGTACGTAATGAAATCAAACAGAAAGCATTGAGTTATGAGGACTTCCTTGACTGAAACAAAAAGGATAGAAGAATATCTGCTTGAGCTTGGCGATGTGCAGGATAGGTTGTTAACAGAAGCCAGAATTCTATCGAACCCCGATCTGGCCGGAAAAGCCGAATGGCAGTCGAAATCATATGAACTGATCCGGCTGTATGGAAGTAACAAGTTGCGAAAAGAAATCAGCATGATTGAGCAAAAGCTTTTTACTGACCGTAGATATCATTCATTTCAGCATAAAATAAGAGCCATATTTAAACGATAAGACATGAGTATTCAGTCAAACCTTATCCCTATGGTTATTGACCAGAGCAGTCGGGGGGAAAGAGCTTACGATATTTTCAGCCTGCTGCTAAAAGAACGCATCATCTTTCTGGGCTCTGCCATAGATGATCAGGTAGCTAATGTTGTGGTAGCTCAACTACTTTACCTGAACAGCCAGAATCCGAAGCAGCAAATCGATATGTATATTCAGTCGCCCGGTGGATCGGTCTATGGAGGGCTTGCCATCTATGATGCTATGCAGATGGTTTCTGCTCCAGTATCGACGGTAGCCGTTGGGTTTTCCGGAAGTATGGGAACAGCTCTACTTACCTCAGGAGCAAAGGGAAAACGTTTCGCATTGCCACAAGCAACCATTCATCAACATCCGACTGGCGGAGGAGCTAAAGGTTATACAGAAGATGTACGCATTGCAACCCGTGAACAGGAGCGGCTGCAGACGCAGCTCTTTCACATTATGGGAAAAAACAGTGGGTATACATGGAAAGAAATAGAAGAGTTCTTTCGGAGAGACCGTTTTATGAATGCATTAGAGGCTAAGGAATACGGCTTTGTCGATGAAGTGCTGGGGGACACCTCAAACCTCATCAAAATGGATAATAAAGATGCCGAAGTGAGTTTTTATGGGAAAACATAAACTTCATCAAGCCTGTAACATTATTGATAATCCTTTAATTTAACTATTTACAATTATAGGTCTAATGCTTCATTCCAGAATTCATTGATATGCTATTTCATTGGTAGGCCTTTGTCACATCATCACAATAATCAAAAAGTTTTTTGGCGTCTTCCATGTTTCTGGCACTTTCGGCTTCTTCAGTTACTTTACAGTCCGAATAGTAGGCACCATTTGATAATTCCTCATCAGGAATTGTAGCCACCAGAACCTGTGTAGCAGCTCCTTCCTCGGGTGAGACCATCGCCATTACAATAAATGGATTGGTCAATATAAATTTGATTTTCTGTCCTATGCTCATATGTCGCCCCAGATTGGTTTTCACACCACCAGGGTGAACAGATACGGCCTTAAGGTGAGGGTATTGTCTGGCAAATTGCCTGGCCAATAAGATATCTCCCAGCTTGGACTGCTGATAGCGTGCTCGTGGTATGTAAGGCGGTTTTTCAATATTGGTGATGGCATCAAGGTCTATTCGGGGAGCACCAAACCGGATATGTCCTTTGGACGAAAGCCATATCTGACGTTTTGTAATATCGACAAGTATTTTCGATAGCAGGAAATGCCCGATGACATTGATGCCCATCTGAGTTTCGAAGCCATCTTTCGTCTTACCCGGAGGTGTGTTCATGACCCCGGCATTGTTGATCAGACAATCAATCTGGTTGTAGTTTGATTTTACATAACTGGCAAATTTTTTTACTGATACAAGGTCACCCAGGTTCATGGTATGAGAAGCGTCAATTTGTTGATCTTCCAAATTCAGTTCTGGATCATCCTGCAGGTTTTTTACGAACTCTGCCTGGGCTTCAGCACTTCGTCCGGTTATGATCACTTTGGCCCTGGCCATCAGTAATGCCCGGGTGTTAATAGCCCCAAGACCTGCATATCCTCCAGTGATGAGAAAGACTTTTCCATTCAGGTCCTGACTTCTGACAATATCAAATGCTGTAGTTTTCATGACTTTCTTTTTTCCCAATACATTAAAGAAAGTAAAGGTCCTGAAATACTACTTATCCGTTTCGCAGATCATCAAATGATTTTCGCTGAAACTCAATTAAGATCACGATATTCACTCGGGCTCATCCCGGTTTTGGATTTGAACAGCTTGCTAAAGTTCTGAGGATAATCAAATCCCAGACTGAAAGCTACCTGACTCACTGAATCTGTCGAGTTGAGCAAAATAGTCTTGGCCTGTTCGATCAGATATCTGTGGATATGATCTTTGGCACTTCTTCCCGTTTCTGTTCTTAACAGATCGCTTAAATAGGGTCCGGACATATTCATTGCTTCACCACATTGATCAAGTGTCGGCATTCCCTCGTTCATTAGTGCTTCAGAGTCAAAGTAAGACTTCAAAAACTGCTCAAATTTGGAAACCAGATCCTTATTCAGATTAGTGCGTGTATAGAACTGGCGGTCATAGTAACGGCTGCTGTATTTCAGGATGGTTTCAAGGTTTTGGACAATCAATTCCTGTGAATGACGGTCCATATTCTGATGGATCTCTTCATCAATCGTATCGACCAGAGTATTTAAAAAGCGACGCTCTTTTTCAGATAAATGAAGTGCCTCATTGGTGTCATAACTAAAGAAGGAGTATTTATGAATTATTTTTCCCAATTCAGACTTTCGAATAAGATCAGGATGAAAGAGAATGGTCCACCCTGTTGATGGCGTCTCTTTATCCGCATACAGAGCCGCGTGTGAAAAATTGGCTACCTGTCCAGGTCCAATGAATATCATGGTACCTTCCTGAAAGTCATACGAGCTTAGGCCATACTGAAAGCTTCCATTGATCTCTCTTTTCATCGCCATAAGATATAAGTCACTTGTAAATCTTGCCTGTGTTAAATCAAGGTCAGTTTTGGGCCATCTTTTAATGAGCGTGATCAATGGATGAGGAGGTACTTCTGCATGGAGGTAGCTGTATGCCTGTGCTATGCTTCTGATATGAATAATCTGCTCCATAATTCAATCTAATAGAATAGATCGAAAGTAATAATCGTGCTGTAGTGATTTGTATCCTTTTCGAGGAAGTATGGATGAATTTCACGGAATAGTTAAGAACATTAACAAATGTTCAAAAGTGGAAAATTAATGCAAATAGTGTATTTATCTGACTTGTAACTTCAATAAATTGAAATGATTCTATTAAAAAATTCAATTAAAGTTTTATACTGCTAGCAATCAATCCACTTCTTAAATGAATTAACCCGGTCACGGCTTACTATGACTTCATCGGGCGTATCCTGATGCATCTTCAGGAGTAATCGACTGTTGAAATAAGTATGGATTTGTGAGATTCCAGAAATACAGATGATATACTTGCGATTTACCCGGAAAAATTCCAGTGGATTAATCATTTGTTCCAGTTGCTCCAGAGAAAAATCGATAGGTAGTCTTTTCCCTTCTTTGGACTTAATATAAGTAATACCCGAATCAAAATAGAAGAAACAGATATCATTGGATTCAACTCGTTGATATTGCTCACCGATCTTTACCAGAAAGCGTTTCTTATAGTCTTTTTTCAGAATTCGCTCCAGTTCTTCCTGATCGTTTTCCTGATACCACTCCCCATATTTGGAAAGTGCATTTTCCAGTTCCTCTTTATCTATGGGTTTAAGTAGATAGTCAATACTCTTGAATTTGAAGGCTTTAACTGCATATTCATCATAGGCTGTTGTAAAGATTATTGGGATACTCTGCTCCATTTCCGAAAGGATATCGAAAGCAACTCCATCGCTCAGCTGTATATCCAAAAAGATAAGATCTATTTTAGGATGTTCCTTTAACCAGTGCAATGTGCTTTGTACGGAATCGAGATGAGCTACAACTTCTATTTCCTTCGATAGCTGCTTTAACAGCTTACAAAGCCTTTCAGCCGAAAGGTGTTCATCTTCGACGACAACTACCTTCATGCAGATAGCCCCGAGTAGTTTAGTAATGGTAGTTTAACCGTAAAAAGTCCTTTATCAACTGCGATCTTAATACCACAATTGGTTTGAAAGCTGTACCGCTTTCTGATGTTTTCCAGTCCAACTTTGGTAGAATAGACTTCAGCATCCTTCTTATTGACCTTGTTCCACACCACCAGGTATTCATCATTATTTGTGATGTGAATGTGTAAAGGCTCCGTTTTGGAGAATCGGTTATGTTTTACGGCATTCTCAATAAGCATTTGAAGGGCCAGGGTCGGAATCTGATGATGAGTAATTTTTAAATCGAGGTCGATGTGAACTTCAACAGCTTCCTCAAAACGGGTCTTCAATAGGTAGGTATATGATTTGAGAAACTCCAGTTCTTTTTGAAGACTTATCATCTGCTGACTTTTGTTATCGAGAATGTATCGGAACATCTTTGATAATCGATTCAGAAATTCAGAGGCTCTTTGTGGATTTTCCTCAATCAAACTTGAAAGCACGCTGAAGCTATTGAATAGAAAATGGGGATTTACCTGATTTTTCAGGCTTTCATATTTAGAGAGTAACAGTTCTTTCTGCATCTCAGCCTTTTCGCGCTCTATTCTGTTGGTATAGTGATAGTATGTTTTAAGAAGCTGAGAACCAATAATTAACCATGAAAGAACCATCGCATTTAGAGTCTCTTTAAAAAAGTTTGTGGCTTGCCCCTCAGGGTCGGGACAATTTAATAGTTCTTTAAAATGAAAGGCAGAGAAATAGGTAAGAAGAATAATGACCGGTATAATGATCAACTCCACGTACCAAAAAAGCTTGATGATTTGCCTTTTGGAGAAGGAGGTTTTAAGGTATTTTCTCTCATATGCAGCGATTAAACGGGCTGAAATCTCCCAAACCGCCATGACACTTAAAAAAGTAAATATTAAATAAGCAGTGTCTGTTGGTTCCCAAGTCAAAAAATTTTCAATGCTATAAGCATGAGAGGCATTGAAGAACGCGAAGATCCCCAATGCCACTAATGACCTAAAACCATATTTATATATTGCTTTCAAGAACACAAAAATACGTAATAATAGTCGTTTTTTTTAGTTGACAGCCAAACCAGCTTTGTTACTTGTTACATTAACATTAAATGTGGTACTTCTAGTTTTGTGCGCATTTTTGCCACTTCCTTTGATCATTAAAGTATAACTTCCTGGTTTAATATCATTAGAAGCTTCTAAAGTCATCAAATATAGGTCGCCCTCTTTAGGCTCAAAGCTCACTTTTAAACCATTCGGTTGTGATGAAACGAGGTTTCCGAATTCACGCTTTTGCTCTCTTTTAGATTTTATGAGCCAAGTCTCAACTGAGCTGCTAGTTCCAGCTTGCATTTTATGACTATAATCGTTCATTCTGATCACGGCGCCTCTTTCCGGTTTATCGAATGTTTGAGCTTGAGATAAAAGGGGAAATACAAAAATAAAAGACAGTAAAATTAAGTTCTTCATGATTTTTTTATTTTGTTACAAGTCAAATAACGCTTGAATAAGTCACAGGGAAATCAATATTCAGTTGAGTTGTCAATTCTTATACTTGAATTGTAAGTGTCGTTCAATGGGTCGTTTGTAATTATAAATTGAATCTGTCTTTCAAAGCTTAAAGAATTATTCAATATCTTTAGTGAGGTTTTAATGGTATATTTTGAATTTTTTAAAGTGCTTTTTTCTATTGTTTATTTTCCTATCGAGTGAGATAAATGCTCAATCGATATCGGCTGATTCAGAAGAAAAGATCAGTAAAGAGCTTCAACTGGCAAATAAAAATGAGACTTTAGGGGACTATAAAGAAGCGACCCGATCCATCAATGAAGTGGCACTGCTTTATTGGGAAGCCAAAGATTACCAAAGGGCCATTCGCTATTTTCTTCAGTCTATAGAACTTAACCAAAAGATTAATAATAAGAGTGGTATTTCTAAACTAGAAAGCAACCTAGGTATGATCTATTCTGATATGAAGGAATATGAAACATCTCTGGATTACTTTAATAAGTCTCTCAAATATCGAGAGCAATTTGGTGAAAATACAGAACGGATCTCCACTCGAATCAATATGGCTGTTGTGCTAAACAATCTACAGCGATACCAGGAAGCCGCTAATAACTTAGAAATAGCATTAGAAATGGCTACCGAAATGAACGATGCTGCTCAGATGAAAAGTTGCTACGGAATGTTAGCAGAAACTTATGAAAAAGCTGGTAATCAGGAACTCACGATTAAGTATTTTAATCTGTACCGAACTTTCCACGAGATGATCCAAAAAAATAAAGTAGAGCAAGCAAAAAAAGAGGTTGAGACAGAACGTTCAAAAGCATTAAAGCTGGAACTTGAAAAGCGGGAGCAAGAGATTGAGTTGCTCAAGGCTAAAGAAGAACTCGATGAAGCAGAGAAAGAATTAGCCGGACTTGATGAAAGAACTAAAGATTTGATTAGAAACAATAGTAAACAAGAGCTAGCAATTGGTCTTCTGGAGAATGAAGTGGAACTGGAAAAATCGAAAGCGGTTCGCATACAGGAGGAAAAACAAAGACAAATACTTTATACCTGGCTTGTAGCGCTTGGTTTTGTTATGGTCTTTCTACTAGCGCTTATTTTATATCGCAACTATTTACACAAACGAAGGGTCAGCGAACTTCTGAGTGAGCAAAATGAAGAAATAAGATTAATAAATGAGACCTTGGAACTACAAGTCAGAAAACGTACAGCAGATCTACAAGAAGCATTCGATAAGCTGAAAGAGCGAAATAGTAATCTCAATCAGTTCTCTAATATCATATCACATAATCTGCGAGGTCCTGTAGCCAGTATGTTGGGTTTGGCTAATCTTTTAAATAGGGACGACCCTTCTGACCCAGTCAATAAGGAAGTTTTTGAAAGGTTGGTCTCATCCGCTAAGACATTAGATGATATTGTCGGTGATTTATCCGATATCCTGGAGGTAAGAGATCAGGAAAACTTGAAATATGAAGATGTGGATTTGAATGAAGTTCTGGAAAAATCATCAAAATTAGCTCTTAACGGAGCAGGAATTGATAAGGTAGAGTTAAAATCTAATTTTCTGGGGGGCTCTACCATTCGAACCGTTAAGCCATATGTTGAAAGCATATTCTATAATCTGATCAGTAACTCGTTAAAATATAAGCAACCTAATCTTAAACCTGTCATTAATATCACTACAGATACACAAAATGGGAAGGTGAAAATTTCAGTCACTGATAATGGTAAGGGTATTCATAAATCTTACTGGGATAAAATATTTGAACCTTATCAAAAACTCGAAGTGGGATATCAGGGAAAGGGTTTAGGCTTATATCTTGTAAAAACACATGTACAGTCCCTTAACGGAACAATAAGTGTTTCAAGCGAAGAAAAGAAAGGGACTACTTTCACTATAGAGCTTCCAAAAACGAATTTGAATGCAGAACAAAATGAGAGCTAAATTCCTGATTTTATCATTAATAGCATCTGGATTTTTCCACCAGTCCTTAGTAATTGCACAGCAAAAGTCCATTCCGGAAAAGAAGAATTTTGTAGATGATAGTACAGGAAGGTATTATCAGAATGCTACTTTACCTGTTTACCTATGGATATCATCATCCAAAGATCAAAGCCCTATGAATCTGCAATCACTTAAGCAGACAGAAGTTATTCTGGAAGGACACGGGGTACACGCTCTAAGGCATGAAAATAATAAGACCAATAGTTTTGATGAGTTTCAGATCTTTGCAGATGGGCGGAGTCCTGTAACTTCCATTTCATTTGAAGGAGCACCGGTTTATTCATCAAAAGGACAAGTTTATTATGGATCTAATTTAAAAGTTAGCTTAAAAGCTTCTGATGAAATGTCGGGAGTAGATAAGACTTTTTATTCTGTAAATCAGGATAGTTATTCAGAATACAGACCAACTGACTTTCTAGAGGAAGGAGAGTATCTGTATCAGTTTTACTCAACAGACAAGACTGGTAATGTAGAAGAAACCAAATCAAAAACATTCGTTGTAGATATTGCTGCTCCGGAGACTTACCACAACTTCATTAATATTTCATCTGAAAACGTTATTTCAGTGAATTCTTCTATTTATTTGAGTCCATCTGATAATGGCTCAGGCATATCTAAAACCTTTTTTAAGTTCGATGACCAAGAGTATTCAGTTTACAAAAAAGGAAACATACCCTTTCAATATTTAGATGATGGAAACCACGTTTTGACTTATTACTCTGTCGATCACGTAAATAATAAAGAAGAGGAGAAAAGCTTCAAATTCTATTTAGACAAAACAGCTCCAATCATGTCAGCTGATATTTTAGGAGATAAATTTATCGTAGGGGAGCGCGTCTATTTTTCAGGAAGAACTAAGCTTAAGCTCACTGCAGTCGATAATAAATCGGGTATCAAGGAGATTATGTATTCTCTGAATGATCAAGAAGAGCAGGCTTATTCCGATCCCTTTTATTTACCCAATAGATCCGGTATTCATAATGTGAAATTCAGAGCTTTGGATAATACCAACAATCCGGTCAAAGATGACTTTGAACACAGCGTAGGAGTCATTTATCTTGATTTGACTGGGCCAACGATCAATCATTCTTTTAATGGCCCCGTTTTCAAAAAAGCTGATACGGTTTTTATAAGCTCAAAAACTGAAATGAAAATAACGGGTAATGATCCCGAAGCTGGCTTGAAGCTATTAAGCTATAGCGTTAATGGAAGTGCTGAAGAAATACCGTATGAAGAAGCATTCGAGATGCCTTCAGAAGGTTTTTATGAAGTAGACTACTTCGGATATGATAACGTGAACAACAAAAACTCAAAACAGACTTTCCTGATCGTAGATAATAAAGGTCCGGAGATCAGTTATCAATTCGCCGTTCCCCCCACAGGCGGTGATAAATACCCGTCTTACAGCACAATATACCTGGCTGCAATTGACTCTGAAGTAGGAGTGAGTGAAATTCAGTATAGTATCAATGGAGGAAAGAAAAAGCTTTATAGTGCTCCAATAAAGGGCTTAAGCAAAAATAAGAAGTACATCATTACTTCCTATGCTACTGATTTTCTAGGTAATGAAACCGAATCGAAAATCGAATTTGAAACGGATAGTTATTAGCCAGATATAGCTTGATATACAAATTTCCGTTTATAGATGTATAAAATAAATTTAGACCAAATGTCCTGTGCTTGTCATATTTTTTGCTTAACGGGAAAGGCAGATTCTGGAAATCATTATAAATTTCTAAAAACATCAAGCTAATGATCACAGGTTTAAACGTAATCGTATTTAGTATCGCTCTAGTGTTGATGCTTTCCTTATATGTTAATAAAGGAGGCGCTCCTAAAGTATTTGTAAGGTCATTTGGTTTATTGGCCATAGCCCTCTTTGTTTTTATGTACCTCTCTGTTCCTGAAGGGAATTTTCTACCGGAAATGAGTGGTACTATTTATTTCGTTATGATCCTCGTCTTAGTTGGGCTCTATGGGGCATTGTTCATTCTATCACCCGCTGGAAAATTACTGATAAGCCTAAATGATTAATATCTTTTGCTTCCGCAGGGCTTGCGCGCTTTTTTTGGCGCCAATTTTATCGCTATGGCAGCCTTGGGACAAATGCCCGAATGGGCGGGTTTTCTACATGGAGCCATGCATGTTGGAACAGGAGTGTTTTCACTTTATGCTGCTGTCGCTGTTTCTAAAGGTAAGCAGGCAAAGTCTCTGGTCATATTCGCCAATCTGTTTGGTATCGTTGATATTCTGGTTACCGCTTTTGATATTTCTTTTTTATCATTTGAAGAAATGGGAGTAAGGCATAGTATAAACTATGCAGTTTTCTTTGCAGCCCCGGTTTATTTCTGGTTACATATCTTATCCATATCAAAAAAGCTTGGATTCAAGCTGATCAGATAGAGTCCGCTTACCTTAACTGTTCCAAGAGTAGTTTCTCCTGATACCTCATCAACTCAATCGCCTCATCCATTTCAACTTTCTTGAAAGTCACTGTATTTCCGGGAGACTGCTGTGCAAGGTAATCCAAGTCAATGGAGATAACAGAAGCTATACGCCAATAGCCACCTGTTGTTTGCCCATCGTTCATGGAAATAATAGGAAAACCGCCTGGGGGTAACTGAACTGTTCCCGGAAATACCGTTGAAGAAATAATCTGGCTATTGATTTTGTTTGTGAGTTCACCCTGAAGCCTAATCCCCATTCTGTTTGACTCAGGAGAAACTTTAAACTTCATTTTTTCAAAAGCTTCCTTTTGTTTTACCTTCAATTTATCCCACTCCGGCCCGGTAGTGAATCGAATGCTTCGTGAGTTAAAGTGTTTTATTAAATGTTCCGGAAGAGTACAATATTTATCTGTCCAGAAATTAGAATCTATTTTGAGCAGATCACCTTTTTTGAGTTTGTCTCCATGAATTCCTCCCAGTTTTGCAGATATATAGGTCGAAGAACTTCCAAAATGTGAACGGGCTTCTATTCCCCCATTTACTGCAAGATAAAGTCGACACCCCTCCGATAATGCGCCTATAGAAAGGAGGCTTTCGCTAGACACGTTATGACATGCATTCATGCTTATGGAATGTCCATTCAGTTTTGCTTCTGCTTCTGCACCTACTAATGCAATGCTGGCCCGATCCTCAAACCAGAGTTCGGGACCCGAATGTGTGATCTCAATGATCGATGCATCTGGCTTATTCTTAACCAGACTATTAGCCATTAAAGCAGAGTACTTATCCATAACTCCACTCCAGGGGATACCATATTTTCTGTAACCAGTCCTTCCGAGATCCTGTATCGTTGTGAATAGACCAGGTTTTCTTACTTCTATCATGACATATCCTCCCAGTCTAACGTTTCACTCTCAAATTGCTGTTGAATATCGGAGAACTCTGTTCTGGAAATTGCATAAAACTTCAGATGGTCTCCTGCCTTGACAGGTGACAGCTTTTCCTCAGAAGCTTTAAACAACTTAATAGGTGTTTTACCAATGATATTCCATCCACTTGGGCTTTCAAGGGCATAAATTCCGGTCTGATCTCCTCCAATGGCTACCGATCCTTCCTCAATTCTGGTCCTCGGATTGGAAAGTCGGGGTGTAATGAGCCGTTTGTCAAGTCCTCCGAGATATAAGAAACCAGGCATAAAACCGAGCATATAAACCCTGTAAGAAACCTCAGAATGAAACTTGATACATTCTTCCATGGAGTAGCCGTGTGTATATGCAAGCGCTTTGAGGTCAACTCCGAATTCTTCGTCATAACAGACGGGGATCTTCCATAATTTGGATTGAGGTTTATCTAATACCTGATTACCTGATTTGATAATCTTGGCAAGCAGTTTTTCTATGTAATCATGGGAACACTTAAAAGGATCAAATACGACCGTGAGGGAAGCGTATGCAGGAATAGTTTCCAGAATTCCCTCAATTCTCTTACCGATGATTGCATTTTCAAGATTTATAACCTGACTGTTAATTCGAGGATTGATGCTTTGTTCAAACTCAATAAGCAAAGCATACTCGTTGATCCTGTGAAAATTCAAGTGCTTATTCACAGGTAAAAGCCCTGACTTCTATTCCCCATTCCTCAATAGCGCTTCGAAGATTTTGTGCAGTTTGTAATGCTAAAGGGTGGTCACCATGGATGCAGATGGTATCTGCCCGAATGGGTTTATAGCTTCCTTCAATAGTTCTAACTTCATGATCTATGACCATGGACTTAATGTGCTCGATCCTTTGTTGAACATCCGTGATCATTGCATTGGTTTTTAGGCGGTTAACAAGGCTCAGATCATCATTGTAGTTTCGGTCAGCAAAAATTTCAGAGGCTGATTTCAGCCCGAATTCTGTAACCCACTTTTCATAACCTCTTCCAGCGGGGCCTACCAAAATCAATTGATCATCCACTGATCTGATAGCTTTCATGATAGCTTCTGCTACCTCTTCTTCCTGATAAGCAGTATTGTACAGGGCTCCATGCGGTTTTACATGTTTCATTTTCCCTCCATGCTGTTCTACAAGTCCTTTAAGTGCGTATAACTGATACCTGACAGTTGATTCCAGTTCTTCATTATCCATTTTCATGTATCTACGCCCAAAACCCTGCATGTCAGGGAAGGAGGGATGCGCTCCTATGCTTACACTGTTTTCAAGGGCCAGATCGATGGTTTTCTCTATAGTAAGTGGGTCACCGGAATGAAATCCACAGGCTATATTACAGGAGGTGATGTATTTCATGACCTCGGTATCATTTCCGACTTTGAAATAATTGAAGCTTTCTCCTATATCAGCATTAAGGTCAATTCGAATCATTCTATAATGAGATCAGGCTCTTAATTCCTAAAATCAAAGTAACTAAAATGACGATTATCCCAAGAATATTATTGAAATAAGAATTTGAATACTTACCCAGAAGGCTTTTTCGGTTCATGATCCATACTAAAAACACAGCGATGAAAGGAAGTAATATCCCATTTGCTGCCTGGGCAAATTTAATTACCTCTATAGGCTTAAAGCCGGTTGAAGCAAAAGCAGTTCCAATGAAAAGAATGGTTATGCTCACCAGCTTGAACCATCGGTTTTTAAATGAAGGAGGGAACCCAAAAATTCCTGATGCGGCGAATGAAGCAGCCAAAGGGGCAGTCAGTGATGAAGAAATACCTGCTGAAAATAGTCCTATTGCTATAAAAGTCTCTGCCCACGAGCCCAGTAAAGGCTCAAGCTGTACAGCAAGGTCTGCTGCTGAGGTAATTTCTGAGCCCTTAGGAATTGATGCGGCCGTTATGATAATCGCCAATGATATGATTCCTCCGATAGCAATAGCAAAAAAGGTATCAAAACGAGCGGTACCCAGATCATTTTCCGATTTCCATTTCTGGCTTACAGATGAGCTGTGAAGGAAAAGATTATACGGAACCACAGTGGTACCGATCAAACCAACTACGAACAGAATCCCCCCATCAGGAATAGAGGGAACCAATCCATTAAGAAGTTCAGAAAGATCGGGTTTTATGGCTACCGCTGCCACCACAAAAACGACACTCATGATCGTGACCAGGAATATCATAGACCGTTCTATGAGCTTGTAATTTCCTCGAAGTATCAGAATAGTAGAAACCAGTCCAATAACGATGCCCCAGATATTGATATCGAAGACGATATCCTCTATATCAGCTACTACTCTTATGGTTCCGATCAGGGTTTCCATTCCAAGAACCGCTCCTCCTATATTCCCGGCCTCATAAGCACCATTTCCGACCAGAATACCACTAAATACCAGTATCAGTGCTACATACTTAAGCCACTTTATTTTATTCAGTTCTATTTTAATATTTTCGGCTAGCCCTTTCCCACTGATTAAACCAAGGCGTGCAGCCATTTCCTGGAGCACGATTGTAGCTGTAACGGAAAATAACAGTGCCCATATCAAGGAGTACCCAAATCGATAGCCCGCCAGAGAACATACGGTAACAGTACCCGGACCAATAAAAGCTGAGGTAATTAGAATGGCTGGACCTAAAGATTTGAGTTTTTGGAGAATGTTAGCTGAGATTTAGTTCCAAATCTGAAGGGATAAAGATGAAATTATTAATATAGACATTATAAACACCTATTTGATCCAAAGGCTGGTGCTTTCCAGTATTGAAATTCGAAATGCTATGAATTTTATTGTCTTGAAAGAAATAACCCTTGTATCCCATTTCGTTAATTCCATCAAAGACTTCTGATATATCAAAATCGATATGACGCTGTTCAATTTCGATTATTAGATTTGGCTTATTCCTTTCGATAGTTTTTTTGGCACCCTTGATGATATTAAACTCATGACCTTCAGCATCAATTTTAATACAGCTGATGTTGTCATAATTGAAATCATCCAGAGGCTGGGCTTTGACCTTAAATCGTTCTACATTCCTGCCTTCAAAACCTTTACTTATACTGCCTGCGCTAGGATATTCCAGGGGTACCACAAGCTCACTTTCAAAGGTTCTATCCGATAAGGCCATTTTCATGACCTCAACATTTTTTGGGAGTGCCTTTCGTGAGAACTCAAAATGTTTTGGATGAGGCTCAAAAGAATAGACTTTTCTGGCGTATTTAGCCATATTTATAGAAAAGACGCCCAGATAAACCCCAACATCAATGCTATCCGTACCGGGCTTGATCAGCTTTTTCAACAGTTTTAATTCCGGGACTCCGGAAAACTGATGCTTAAGACTAAGTCCTCTCAAGATGAGTGATGGTGGAACATTGTCTAAAATGACTTTTTTAAGACTCAAGTTATTTTCTTTAGGTCACCACAAGTTAATACCACTGGTTTAAAACCCATCCTCTAATCAAATTTATTATGGTAAATCGGAAATCATAATACCTTTTTACTGAAATTGAAGAAAGACCGCATTTGTCATGATTAAAGAGAGACTTGAGTTGACAAAGGAAGAGATGAGGAAGCTGGGATATCAGGCTATTGATATGCTGGTTGATCATCATTCCGAACTGGCTGAAAAGCAAAGTAGTAATGTACCAAGTAAGAAGGAAATGGAACTACTCCTTTCAGAACAAATTCCATTGAAAGGCTGCGATCCAAGGGAATTGATCTCATTTCTTGAAAAAGATGTTTTCACAAATGTCTCGTATACAAACCATCCACGATTCTTCGCTTTTGTTCCAACACCCAGCAATTATTTGAGTGCTCTTGGAGATCTTCTTGCTTCAGGCTATACCGTTTTTAATGGTAACTGGCTTGAAGGAGCAGCATCAGCTCAAATTGAGCTAACCACAATTGACTGGTTAAAGGATATGCTTGGATTAGCTGATGCAGCCGAAGGTAATTTTGTAAGTGGTGGCTCTATGGCCAATCTTACCGCCTTAGTAACGGCTAGAACTAAGCTACTAGGTGACAAATTTCAGAAAGGTATAATTTATTGCTCTGATCAAACACATTCATCGCTTGAAAAGGCGGCAAGGATACTTGGTTTTAAAAAGAGTCAATATAAAAAGATAAGGTCCAATAACAATTATGAGCTGGATGTCAATCATTTGAAAAAGGAGATCGAACAGGATAAAAGTCAAGATTTTGAACCTTTCTGTGTGATCACTAACGCAGGGGCAACGAATACCGGAGCTATCGACAGTCTGGATGAGATCGCATGGATTTGCCGAGAACATGGGATGTGGATGCATGTGGATGCTGCTTTTGGAGGGGCTGCCATACTGGATGATAGGATGAAAGACAGATTCAAAGGCATTGAATTGGCTGATTCAGTGACGCTCGATCCCCACAAATGGTTTTTTCAACCCTATGAGCTCGGTACTATTTTCATTCGAGAAAAAGGGCTTTTGAAAAAGACATTTAGTATTCTACCTGAATATCTAAAAGACGCCGATAGGATAGGAGGTGAGTATAATTTTTTTGATTACGGTATTCAGCTTACCCGCGATTTCAAAGCTTTAAAACTGTGGATGTCTTTTAAGGTGTTCGGACTAAATGCTTTCAAAAAAGCCGTGGCTCACTGTATTGATCTTGCGGAATATACGGAGGAGCTTTTACAGGAAATGAACAACTGGGAAGTTGTAACAAAAGCTAAAATAGGTGTGATCAATTTCCGGTTTCGTCCTGATGGTACTTTAGAAGAAGAGGCTTCAAAACTGAATCAGGCTATAGTAGATTTAATGCTGGAAGACGGTTATGCGATGATCACTACTACGGAGCTAAAAGGTATGAAAGTGCTTAGAATGTGTATTATAAACCCAAGAACTACTAAAAAGGATATAGAGACTACCTTGAAGAAATTGGGTTGGTTCGGGTTTGAGTCGATTCGCAAAATTAGACTTGAGAAAGGAAATAGTAATTCATACCAGACCTATTGATTCCACTAAAATTCCATATCTCTGTCATATTAAGCTGAAAACTTGAAGGCACCCAAGCATCGGAAACAGTTTGAAAAACTGGATCTTCCAATCCTATTCTTATTGGCTCATCATCATTGGAGCAACTTGCAAATACTAAAGTAAAGGCGAGTAAGACGATATATTTTTTTATAATTTCCATTTGCTGGGATTTTTTAATCAATACTTCAAAGACCTCCAATAGCCCTTTTCCAGCTCTTCCAGAATAAGAACCTGCTTTTCAAACATTCTACAATATTGGTTTATCATACTTGTACGCTTTCTGATTTTACTTTTTTCGCTAAGTGTACTTTTCATGGGAGTTTAGTTATCGTTAATCAGATTTCCAGATCCATTAATTGTTTGTGTTATCGTAGGATTTACCCGATACAAAACCGATCCTGAACCACTGATTATGACATTCAGGTTGTCTACCACATTTACTTCAGACGATCCGCTTCCTGAAATGCTTATGTCACAGTCATTTGTCCGAACAGGGAACCCTTCAAATCTTCCTGAACCGCTTATTACAATCGATAAATTATTAATTGGATTAAAATTTCCCGTTGCTGTTACAGATCCACTACCAGAAATATTCACATTCAGACCTGCGCCAATGAAGCCATTATTCATGCGAACATCACCGGAGCCAAAAATGTCTATGGATAAAGTCTCACTGGAAGAGAATTCTGTAAGCATCAGATTTCCAGAACCGTTAACAATAACTCTGTTAATGTCAGGCACTATTATTTCCACCTCCAAAATGAAGTCTGTAAAACAACCGTTACCCAAATTAACAGACCAGGTTCCATCGCTGCTCACATTTTGATTGAGCCGATCTAAAATATTGGGATTTCCTCTTACACTGATTTCCTGGCTTTCGCCCTGTCTTATGATTACATCGGTTGAAAGGCTTAATTCTATGACGGAAAAAGAATCCAACGTCAATAGACGGCTTTCAATTTGTCCAACTCCTTCTGTGCAGTTATTGCAGGAAATAAAAATAGAATGAAAAACCAGTACTGTTATTAGGGTTAGGTATGAATTTTTTGAGCGCATTATTAAAATGAAATGTGGTTAGCGTTAAAACTGAATTCTGTAACTCAGTACGGGAATCAGGCTGGTTTGAAATACTTTTTCAACTCGCTCTGTTCGTCGATTGTAGAAATCACTTAATATATTACTTCTATTCGTAACATTCTGTATGTCTAAACGCCATTCATGAGTTGATTTTGACTTGTTTTTAATGAAGCTAAGCTGGAGGTCAGCCCGGAAGTAATTTGTAGGTCGCTGAGAAAAAGCATTTGTAAAATCGCGAGTTTCAAATCGATTTTCTATAGAAGACTGTAAATCAATAGCTGCAACTCTATTGTTTCCGGAGTAAAGTGCTTTTAAATTCACTCCAAAAATATTCTTGTCTGCTTTGCCTACTGCAAATTCTTTTCCTCCAACCATATTAAAATTGAAACGACCATCGAATCTTGAGTTTCGTTCTATTCCATCTCCAGCTACATATTTAGAGTCAAAAACAGAACTGTTAATCATGAAGTAATAATTGTCGTTAAACCTCTTTTCAAGAGATAACTCAACCCCATAATTCGTTCCGGTACCCGTATTTTCCAAATCTTCAAACTCGATAAAATTGGTGAATTCATCATAATCTAGAAGTGCTGAGTAAGCTCCTAATTGTGGGCTTTGAGTGAAGTTAACGGCTACCGGGATATCGAACAGCTGCTGGTAGTAAAACTCTGTTTTGAAATAAAGATCATCAGAAATCTGATGGTCGTAACCCAATACATAATGACGGGCTTTGGAGATGTCAAGATCACGATTGTTTTGCACACGTTGACCATCTTCACGGAACTCCGTTCCTAGATAGAATTCCAGAGACTCTATTCTACTGTGTTCGCCATAACCAAAACTAATAGATTGATCAGGCTTAAACTGCCATTTTAAACTTGCCCTTGGCTGAACAAGTAATTCACTATTGAATTCGAAATGAAATACATGAATACCTCCTACGAATGTAAGGCTAGGTGCTATTCTATATGTCCAGTTTCCATAAGCCTGTAGAGTGGAGGATTCATTAGTTTCCCTTATAAACTCAAAGCCTTGTTCTGCTTCAATAGTATCAAAAGGGTTAAAGAATTCCGAGAAATTATAACCTAATAAGCTATAAACCCCACCTAGTTCTAATGAATGGTTCGCATTGATCTTTGTATTTAATACAGTCCCAAAACGATGATATGTTCTTCTGTATTTTCCGTCAAAATTGATGGTATCAATTGAATTCGTGTTCAATTCCGGAAAATTACTCAGGTCTACAAACTCCTCTGAATCTAGTATTACTTCATCCACAGCAGTGGAAATAGTTGTTTCTAGGTATGTTTTATTATTTATGGAATATGTGTTTTTTAAGCCAGCAACACCCATTCGATACGTTTCTTTCTGATCGAAAAAATTGCCATTGTTATCGGTGAAACTGCTTAAACCTCCCAATCCAAATACTGAAAAACGACCAAACTTATCAGTAGGGATATCTACTTTAAATGAAATATCCTGGAATACATTACTTTCATTTCCTTCCTCAACATTAAACCCTATACCGCTTAGAATACCAAGTGTGGAGTACCGATAATTGAAAAGAAAGGTGGAAGCATCTCCTTTTTTGAATGGACCTTCCGCAGAAACATCAAGACCTAGTAACCCTGCCTGAAAGGTGTATTCTCGCTTGTCTCTGTTACCATTTCTGAATCTTATATCAAATACTCCAGACAAAGCATTACCGTACTGACTGGGAAATGCTCCAGTCAAGAAATCTGATCTGGAGATCATTTGAGTGCTGAACATACTAATGCCACCAGTAGACGCGCCTACGTCTGAAAAGTGGTTGGGGTTAGGTATTTCTACTCCTTCAAGCCTCCATAAAAGACCATTGGAGGAGTTTCCTCTAATGATGATTTCATTTGTACCATCGTCTCCTGCGGATACTCCGGGGTATGCCAGTGCCAGTCTCGCCGGATCTCCAACCGATGCAGCATATCGTTTGGTTTCCTCTACTGAAAATGATCTTGCACTGACCTGGGCCGATTCGTTAATGGGTTGAAAGTTGTTCTTTACACCTGTTATGACCACTTCCTTCATTTTCAATATGGACTCCCTGATCTCAGTGTTGATAACCAGTTCTTTTCCTGATGATACCAGCATATTGGACAAGTATCGATCTTCATAACCTAAATACTTTATAAGGATATCCTGTCTGCCAATCGGAACATTTTCTATTTTAAAGTAACCATTAAAATCGGTACTCGCTCCTTGCATTGGTTCTGAGTTGATAATGATAACATTAGCTCCCACAATAGGCTGTTGTGTATCGGTATCGACAATTCTGCCTTTTACAGTCTGTCTGAAATCCAGTTTTTTTAGTATTACGCGAGAACCGGATGCACTGAAAGTCACAGGAAGTTCTTTTAAAATCGTTTTCAAAGCCTCACGAACAGAAATTTTATTCTCCTGGATACTAATCCTTTCGTCGATAGGAATAACACTACTGCTATAGGTAAACTGAATGTCAGACAAATCAGTTATTAATGAAAGAACATCTGTCAAAGGCTGTTCTTCAACATTTAAACTGATTTGTCTGTCAAGACCATTACTCTGAGAAAACAGTCTGAAAGATATCAGTAAGAAAATTATCGCTAGGTATAGTTTGGTCAAAAAATACATTTTTAGCAACCTTTTCCGGTTAAAGAATAGCTTTTGTTATTGATTTTTCCGGATTTTAAATCGAGCGAAACAGTGATAGCTTCCATTACCTCGGACAATTTCGGATTCCTGAACGAACTGGTGAACCTGCAATTCAGAATGTCTGGATTTTGAACCTTGATAGTTATCCCAAAATGTTTTTCCAGGTCTGCTAGAACATCTTCCAGTATATCTTCTTTAAATACAAGTTCACGGGTCTGCCATGATATCTCATTTAGGTTAAACTGATCTGATTTTTCCAACGACTGATTTTCCCAATTGAAAATACCACTTTGACCTTTGGTGAGTATGAGTTGTTCTTTCGTTCTTGCTTCAGAAGACAAAGAGACTTTCCCTGAGGTCACTAATACCTCAAGTGGTATTGAAGAACTTCCAGATTTTATATTAAATGAGGTTCCAAGCACTTTTACTCTCACTTCATTAATTGCGACTTCAAATGGTATGGACTCATTTCTTTCTACATTGTAGTAAACTTCACCATCCATTGTAATGCTTCTTGTATCACTTCCGTAATGTTCTTTTGAGTAGCTAATACTGGAGTTTTCGTTGAGCCATACTTTTGTACCGTCAGGAAGTGAATATTCTCTGTTTTCATCCATTCCGGTACTAATGATTTCCAGTGAAGAGGGCTGAAAAAGATAGAATAGAACTGCAAACGTAATTAAAAACAGAAGGGAAGCTGCTATTTTGAAAGTTCTTTTTTGATACCAGTTCAGGGTTTTTACAATTGTCTTATCTGAATTGAATTTTTTCCAGGATGCTTCAGTATTCAGAGGTATACGAATTCTGACTTTCTCACTGAGTTTCCACTTCACTTTCAGTTTATCAAACTCTTTTTTCTGTTTAGGCCGTTTGATGTAATCATCCCATTCTGAAGTTTCTTCTTCACTTAACTCCTCATTTTGAAGCTTCTTTCGAAGTAATTCATACTTATTTTCATCAGTCATGTGCCGCGATTTGTTTATATGACAAGACCGATTGGGAAAACACGTAGAAGTTTCGTGATTTTTTCTGAGCTCTATTCTATAGCTTGACTTTAATCCTATCGACTAGAACCATTTAATTTGATTTACGTTCGTTATAACGTACGTTTATATTATGAAATCTATTTCCATAACAGAGGCAAGAAAAAACATATACAAGCTTGTAAAGCAATCAGGTGAAACACATGAACCTATTCAAATAAAAGGTAAAACCAATAATGCTGTACTGATTAGCGAAGAAGACTGGAGGAGTATTCAAGAAACACTCTTTCTTAGCTCAATACCGGGAATGAGAGAGTCAATCGTTGAAGGAATGGAAACACCTCTCAGTGAGACCTCAGAAAGCTTAGATTGGTGAGCAAATACAAGCTTGTATACACCAGGCAGGCTCAAAAGGATGCAAAGAAGATATCTTTATCCGGATTAAAGCCGAAAGTTGAGAGCCTACTCCTTATTCTGTCCGAAAACCCCTATCAAGATTACCCTCCCTTTGAGAAACTACAAGGTGATTTAAGTGGTGCATATTCCCGAAGGATCAATATCCAGCATCGACTTGTTTACCAGATTTTAGAGGAAGAGCATATTGTAAAAGTTCTTCGTATGTGGACTCATTATGAATGATAAGTCAGGAAACTTTAACCTGAATTATGTATTAAAGCTGGAATAGATTTGACAATGCATATTTCAGTTTTAACTATCAACTACAGAGTTCCATTGCTAGAAGTAAAGGAATGAATGAAGGCAGAAACTCGTCTTTTCTACCCTTGAATTCGCTTCTAAGAAATTTAAGTACAACAGATATCTGCGTTTCAACAGTCCTTTTGGAGATATCAAGCTGTTCTGCAATCTGGGTATTAGACAAACCTTCAAATCGACTCATGGAAAATATCAACCGGCACTTAGGTGGTAGTTTATCCATTACCTTCTCAATCTCATTAAGAAAAGATTTTGGCGGATCAATTGGTGCTTCTTCGCCTTCTACGAACGAATAACTAAGGTATTGTTGTTCTCTACCTTTCAGGCGGTTTATTTGCTTAATTTTGTTTAGCGATAGATTTTTTGCTGAGGTTCTTAAATATGCCTTAAGATTATCGATTCGATCTAAATCTTCTTTTTCCCAAAGCTTGCTAAAAACATCTTGGGCTACGTCTTCAGCCTCATTCACATTATTCAGAACAAAAAAGGCAGTTTGAACGACTATGGGATGATACTCAAAAAATAATTCGCGAAAAGATTCTGACGAATTCATTGTATTTAAAAGTCAGTACGTTGAAAACCAATGTCAAATATGTCAAAATAATGTTGATCTGGAAATGATGATGTATAGAATCGAGCTATAGTTTGAGGATTGGAAACCGTTTTTATTTAAGAATATATTTGACATAGTAACTCAGACTAGTTTGTTTGGGCGGCGACATTAACTTTGATTATTTCATTCATAAGGGTTTATTTCATTAGCCTTCATTGAAAAAAAGCATAAATAATATATTAGTTTCGAAGTCAGCTATGTAAAGAAAATCAATGCCAGAGATCGTATTTTTTAATTCCGAATGTCAAATAATAAACGTTGAGTCTTCAGGAAAGACTGATATTGAAGATTGGAGGAAGTCATTAAATGAAATTAACAATCTATCCACTGAACATAATGTAAAAAAGGTTTTAGTAGATACCTCTTTGCAGGAAGGTTCCCCTAGTGAAGTAGATATATTTAATTTTGCCATCGAAATTCCTGAAAAGCTTAAGGTTGCTATTTACGACCCTAAAATAAAGTCGCAAAAACAGGAGTTTTTAGCAAAAGTAGGCCAGGCTAGAAAAAAGCAATTATGCCTATTCAAGCAAAAAGAAAAAGCGATTGAGTGGTTACATTGTTCATAGAAGTCTTTTAAGCTTTTATTACTCCTTTTTTAATGTAATACCGATCCAATAACCTCATTGCGATCACGCCGATTATAGTTGGTAAGATCCAGGGAATAACCTGTAATTGCCCGGGAAGAATTGCTGAAAAGAACTCCCTGCCACCAAAAGAAAAGAATGCCGTATAGGCCGCTATAGCACTGATGACCATGCCTTTATAATGATGCTGAAACCAATTCAATCTTTTCAAACCTTTGTTGTAATCTTTAATGATTGTTATTCCATTTGCTATCCCCAACCCTCCAAAAATGAACATTAGAATAGGAATTCTTTGATCTAAAATTGAGATACCATACATGACCAATGCCAAGCCAGCGGTAAAGACCAATATGTTGAACCCATAGTGTGTTTTTCGGTAAGATTCTGAAATTCCCCTTTTCTGATTCAGAATTGCTACTCCATACCAAATCGGGTTGGCACTTAAAATCGATAGAAAACCTAAAAACAGCGCCGTATTGATATCTCCCTGAATAAAATTTTCAATACTTAATATAAAAGCTGTTGATACAACCACCCACATAAAGTAAACATAGATTTTACCAGTGATCCTATGGTTTTTATCTCCCTTTTTGAAAAAGATAGGAGCCCAGAAGATAACGATGCTACTGAACCCAGCAATGATGTGAATGCCTAAGAGTATTTCGAAGAATAGTTTCATAATTTTTGCTTTTGATTCGAAATACGAAGGTTTAAGCTTCTTGGTCAAATCGCTTTGATGAATGACAAGATGGATTGACGGTTGACAAATGGACATGGCTTCTTAATGGTTAGGCATCTGATTTTTCGAAAATATTGGATGTCTTGAGATGCTAAGATGTAGATGAGATATCTATTTTTGCTATTAGATAAAGGAGGGGTCTTAAGGTGCTTTAAGAAATTTAATCATTTGATTAAACTTTTTGGTTTTATTATCGTTTCCTTAATATAGAGATATGGAAATATCACAAGACATTGACTCATTAAGCACGGAGGATAAGATTAGGGCTGCGGCAGCTAAAGTATTCGTTAGAAAAGGTTATGCTGCTACCAAAACCAGAGATATTGCCAAAGAAGCAGGAATTAATATTGCATCCCTTCATTATTATTATCGCAGTAAAGAAAAGTTGTTCGGTTTGGTTATTGGAGAGGCTTTAAACAAATTTTCTCAGGGAATGGATGAGGTCTTTGGAGGTGATAACCCACTTCATGAAAAGATTAAGAATTTTGTCAATCGGTATATCGATTTCTTCAAGATTAATCCCTACATACCGGTATTCATCATGTCGGAATCCCAGAACAATCCTGAAAAAGTGGATCAATTGGTAGACAGTCAAAAACTTATGCCTAAACTCACTAAAGAGCTAAACGAGCTCATTGAGGAGGGCATCATAAGGCCTATTTCTCCGGTTCATTTCTTCCTGAATATTATAAGTCTTACTGCATTCCCATTTATAGCAAAGCCCCTGATGAGTAAAAAAATGAATTTGAGTGATGATGATTATAGCCAAATGTTGGAAGAGCGAAAGGAATTAGTGCCAGAGATGATCATCAACTTTTTATATCTAAAGAAACCGTCTTAAAAAAATTTAAAATGAATATAATCAAATGATTAAATCTAAATATTTAACTAAAAAATGAATCACTTGAATAAAATATACACTCCGATACTTTTAGGGATTCTACTTGGTTTAGGAGCATGCTCAAAGAAGGATCAGGAAGAAAGTGTAAAGGAGAAAAAGTGGAAACAGCTTTCTACCATATTGATAGAGCCCAAGTTGATCACACAAAAAGTAAGCATCACAGGTTTGGTTCGTCCAAAAAAAAAGCTTGATGTGATCGCGCAAGTTCAAGGCATTGCCTTAGCAACCAGTCCACATTTTAAAGAAGGTATCCATTTCCAAAAAGGCGAGGTACTAGTTGCAGTAGATGATTCCGAATTCAGAAGTAATCTGATTGCTCAGAAAAGTCAGTTCGTTTCATCATTAGTTCGGGTTATGTCCGATCTTAAAATAGATTATCCTGTATCATTTCCAGCCTGGGAGCAATACCTTGACAGGGTCGATATTGAAAAATCACTTCCTGATTTACCTGAGGTTGACAATAAACAGCTTAGATATTTCTTTTCAGCTAATGAAATTTTAAACTCTTATTATTCTATTAAGAGTCAGGAGAAACAGCTCAGCGAATTTAGAATTTATGCCCCGTATGATGGTGTTGTAACCGAAGATAATTTTAATGTAGGAAGTCTAATTCGTTCCGGAATTAGTCTTGGAGAGTTTATTTACACTGACTCGTACGAAATAATAGCAACCATATCTTTAGGAGATCTGACCAATATTAAGAAATCTGAAAAAGTACAATTTACTTCAAAAGATACCAATGAGAAATGGGATACTACATTGATCAGAATATCCGATAAAGTAGATGCATCAACTCAATCTGTTAACGTATTCTTCGAAGTTTCCGGCAAAGATTTAAAAGAAGGGATGTATCTGGAAGCCGATCTCGAAGTTCGATCATATGAGAATGCTATAGAACTTCCAAAGGATATTTTGACCCGAAATGAACAAGTCTACATTCTAAAGGACTCCATAATACAACTAAAGACGGTTAAACCATTAGCTTATCTACCTTCCTCAGTTATTGTGACTGGTTTGAGTCCTGATGATCAGGTGATTAACGAACAGATCAAACCAACTTTGCAGGGAACGAAAGCCATTTCAAACCGATAAAATTATGAAAGGAATTATAAAATTCTTTATACAACATCCTACACTCGTAAATTTGTTTGTTTATCTATTGGTTGGGATTGGAGTGCTGAAGCTATACCAGACCCAAAGCACAAATTTTCCGAGTCAAAAAGTCCGATTCATAGATATCAGCATTCCTTACATTGGAGCTAGTCCTTCAGAAGTAGAAAGCGGTGTGGTTGTAAAAGTTGAAGACAACTTAGAAGGAATCGACGGCATAGATCGAGTGACTTCCGAATCACGACAAAACCTGGGCATTATTGAAGTCGAGTTAGAAGAGTACGCCGAAGCTAATCAACTACTCGTTGAGGTAAAAAATGCGGTGGATCAGATCAATGATTTTCCTGAAGGAGTAGAGCCTGCTTCAGTAGTTAAAAGAGAGCCCAAAGATCTTACAGTAGCATTTGGAATCACTGGTGAATTACCTCTGCAACTCATGAAAGATTATGCAGAGGAAATAAGAGAAGATTTGATGGCTATTGACGGAATTTCTCAGATTTTTATCAATGGTTTACCCCAGGAAGAGATCGAAATCAGCGTACGTGAAAATGACCTGCGTACCTATAACCTTAGCATATTAGATATACAAAGTGCAATTCAAAATGCCAACCTGGAAACGTTTGGAGGTGATATTGAAACGGGTAACCAGGTAATTAATATTAAAGCAGATGAGAAGTCATTTTATGCTAAAGAGATAAAGAACACTATTATTAAAGCTGATGCTGAAGGTAATGTTGTTTATCTGCAAGACGTTGCCGATGTGGTAGATCAATTTAAAGATGAGGCCAATGCACGATTGTACCAGGGAAAGCGAATTGCTACCGTCGAGGTATATACTTTGAATAGTGAAGATATTCTGAAAAATGCTGAGGCAGCAAAAGCGTATATAGAAGACTTTAACAAAAGCTATGAGGGAATTGATTTAGTGATCCTGGAAGATGGTACGATTAACCTAAAAAGCAGGTTGAGTACTATGATCGATAGTGGGATAGTTGGGATTATCTTGGTTCTGGTAGTATTGGCACTTTTCCTGGATCGATATTTGGCCTGGTGGGTCGCCCTAAAAATCCCTATTGCCATAGTAGGAATGTTTGTGATGGTCGATGTTTATGGTATGACGATCAACGTAGTCTCTTTGTTCGGCTTCATATTAGTATTAGGGATTTTGGTTGATGATGGCATCGTAATCGGGGAGAACATATACCGACATGCGAAAGAACTTGGAAAGCCGCCATTGAAGGCAGCTTTGGACGGTACTGTTGAAATGGTAGTTCCGGTAATTATAGCTATATCCACGACAGCAGTTGCATTTTCAATGTTCTTCTTTTTGCCCACACAGGCGGGAGAGTTTTTTGGCGAAGTCGGGTTTGTGGTTATAGCCGTACTGATCGTAGCGATTCTGGAAAGTTTTTTCGTGCTTCCTGTTCACCTTTCGCACTCCAGGGGGCTTAAAGGAGATGTTAAATTGACGAAAATTGAAAAAGCGGCAACCAATCTTATCGCTTTCCTAAGAGATAAACTCTATATGCCTTCTTTCAAAAATGTGATCGTAGGAAAAGGATTGCTCACTTCACTGACGTTAGTTGTTTTTGTTACTCTACTAATCGGCAGTATTACTTTGGTTCCTACTGGAATCGTTTCCTTCACCTTCTTTCCAAATATTGATGATGATGCTATTTTCATAGAATTGGAATTGCCGCCTGGGACTCCAAAAGAGCTCACTCAAGAAAGATTAGCTCAAATAGAGGCGGCTACATGGCAGGTTAATGAAGATTATTCGATTGTTCGTAAAGATGATAAGGAAGTTGTTCGGTTCGCAGAGCAAATAGTTGGTCCGTTAGATAATCAGGGAAAACTGAAAGTAACCTTTTTGAACGGAGAAGAGCGAGGGGTTAGTTCATTTGACCTTTCTAAATCAATAAGAGATGCAAGCCCATCTATACCAGAGGCTACACGATTGATATTCGGACTGGGGGCGACTTCAAGTCTGTTTGGATTGCCTGTCAGTTTTTCACTGAGAGGAGAAGATCTGGATGAGCTTCGAAAAGCAAAAGAAGAGTTGAAAGAGGGAATGATCAAACACCCGGATGTTAAGGATGTATCTGACAATGACATGCAGGGTATCAAGGAATTGCATATAAGCCTTAAGCCAAAAGGAGAGCTCCTTGGTTTAACGCTTTCTTCAGTAATGGCACAAGTCAGGGCCGGATTCTTTGGAGTAGAGGCCCAAAGCCTACAACGTGGTGATAACGAGGTTGAAATTTGGGTGAGGTATACCGAAGAGGAGAGAAGCTCGATCGACAATCTTATGAACATGCAAATTAGAACGCCTAAAGGTAATTTTTACCTCAAAGATATAGCAGAAGTTGAGCAGCAAACCGGTACACTTACCATCAATCATACTGAAGGTGTAAGAGAAATTACGATAGAGGCCAATGTGGCAAACATCAATGTATCAGCACCAAAAGCAATTGCTTACATTGAGCAAACGATACTTCCTGGTATTTTAGAAAGATACGAGTCCGTTTCATACACTGTTGAAGGTCAGAACCGAATGTCCTTCAAACTAATAGGTGCTATTTCAACTGTTGGGCCAATCATCCTACTCTTCGTTTTTGCGCTGATCGTAATCAATTGTAACTCTTTTTCGCAAGCATTAATGGTTTTTTTACTATTCCCATTTGCGCTGATTGGAGTGATATTCGGTCATTGGGTTCACGCCACACCACTAAGTATATTTTCACTGATCGGTACGATTGCGCTCATTGGTGTATTTGTGAATGATACGCTGGTCTTGCTATCGACAATGAACGATTACCTGAAAGAAGGAGAGAGCTTTTCAGAGTCGCTCTTAAAAACGGCAAGGACTCGCTTTCGTCCCGTATTAATCACGTCTATTACCACCATTGCAGGTCTGGCACCGCTAATATTTTCGAGCAGTCTGAGTGCCCAGTTTTTAAAAGGGCCTGCGATCGCTATTGCTTACGGGATGGGCTTTGGCTTATTCAACGTGCTGCTTTTGCTGCCTATTTTCCTCATCGTATTCAATAGAATGAGGAGGGCTTGGTTCTACAGGTTTAGCAATAAGGATTATTCCACAGAAGAGGTAGAGCCTGCTATTAGAAAAATGAAGTATCTCATTAAAGACTAAGAATTGAAAAGTATGAAAAAGATAATTGCAATTAGCTTTTTGCTAATCATGAAGCACATTAATGGTTTTCCTCAAGAGGCTTCTGAAAAGGAGATTCTTTCCCTTGAGGAGGCCATTAACCTAACGCTATCAAATAATTATGATATTAAAATAGAACGGTACAATGAAGAAGTCAGTGAAAACAACGTTTCTCGTGCCGTTTCTGGCCAGCTTCCTAGATTAGAACATAATGTGAGTTTCGAATACGGATATTCAAATGCGGAGATCCAGACTTTGGGGATAAGCCCTGGAGAAAGCTCTGAGCCGACAGAGCTGGATGGAACAGCAAGGACTATCACGATAGCTCCTGAGCTTTCCATTCCCATTTTCAATGGTTTTAAAAGACGCTATCAATACAAACAGCTTGAGAACAGAAGCGCTATGAGCACTCTATTGGTTGAACAAGTTATGGAACGTGTGATCAGTGAAACCGTATCGGCTTACTTGGAAGTGGCTAGGCAACAGTCTTTATTAGAGATCAATAAAGAAACCATTGAAATTTCAAGAGATCGCTACCTAAGGGTTGTTGAAGATGCCAAATATGGTTTAGCTAACTCCCTTAGAAAGCTGCAGGCAGAAGTTGATCTAAAAACAGATAGTGCAAACTATAGAAATACCCTTTTAGCTTATGAAAACAGCCGGAGAGACTTAAACCTGATTATGGGGCAAAGCCCTGAGAAGGAGTTCGGTGTACAAGAAAGCATTGTTCTATCAAATGATTTGTCTTACGATGAACTATTCGCCGATATGCAAGCTGAAAATTCACAACTGAATATTTCAGAACTCGGTGTGAAAGAAGCTTCTATAGAAACTAAGATAGCCAGGGCAACCTACTTTCCCCAGGTAGAAGGATACGCAAATTATACCTTTCTCGACAGTGAAAACGATGCAAATTTTTTACAAAGTCAGCAAGTGAGTGGACCGAATGTTGGGTTTAGAATGTCATGGCCTGTATTTACAGGAGGTGCACAGAAAATCGAGCGTCAAAACGCAGAAGTTTTACTCAATCAACAGCAAACCGTATTGAATAGCGCGGAGCTTTCAGTGTCTAAGCAACTTCGAAACGCTTACGCTCAATATCTAAATAACAAAGAGCAACTCAGGATTGAGCAATCCAATTTGGAGATCTATGAACTAAATTATGAGATGACCAATGAGGACTTCAAACTGGGTTTGGTTGATGCATCTGATGTGAGGACAGCTCAGCTAAATCTTTCCGCAGCTAAAAACCGGATCAACAATCTGAATTACAGTGTAAAGCAATCGGAAATTCGATTAATGGAACTCAGCGGAAGACTAAGATTACAACAACAAGCACTTTAAAAATCATGAAATCTATGATAGCAATACTTATTACTTTAGGACTGGTTTTCAATTTAAGCCATGCAATAGCACAAGGGAAAATTGAGATTACTATTAAGAGTGTAACCAGTGATCGGGGAAAGGTTTATATCAACTTATTCTCCAATGAACTAGGGTTCCCTGGAGATTGGTCAAAAGTATACCAACAGAAAATATTTGATGCTAAAAAGGGGGATTTGAGAGTTAGCTTTGATGATATTCCTTTTGGTACCTACGCGATATCGATCGGGCATGATGAAAATGGAAATGGAGAGATCGACTCTAACTTCATCGGTTTTCCCAAAGAACCCGTCGGCGTAACCAATCAAGATGGATTTGGAAAACCCAGTTTTCGGAGATCTAAATTTAAGCTATCAGAAGCTATCAAAGAACAAAATTTTGAGATCAGGTTTTTGAATTAGAAGAGTTTATAGATACGATAAACTCTAATGATTTTCAGCGGCTGTTACGGTTGGCATTACAATAGCGCAATCAAAACTCCATATGAAGTTCTCAAGGGCCGGGTCAAGGTCTTTGATCTTATTTTTAAACAGTAATTCGCGAATAGGTTTAAGATCAACTACGAGCCAATCGTCATTATTTTCAACAAGATTGAAAAATGGTTTTGCAAATTTAAAGCTCTTTTTACCATCATAAGGAGCCTGTTTAGCAGCCGGATCGTTAAACAGGAAATACTGGTTTACAGTCCCTTCTTTAGGCAGCAGCGCAATGTGAAATGACTTCGAATCGTTTGCTTCAGCTAGTTCGGAAGCCATATTTCCGATGTCATAAATATTTAACATCGATCTTCCACGAAACATATGGGTCATCCCGAACTTGAATACTGCTTTAGGCTTACTTTCTCCATTTTGAATAGCTTTATTATAAAATCTATGAAAGTTCTCTTTCATGTGAGCTATTCGATCCAGATTAGATTGATATATTTTTCCTTTTGCAAAAAGTGAGTAGATGTGCCTGCTTTCCTGCAAATCATTGATTATTTGGACTGACTCTGGTGAACCAGAAAATTCTTTTCTCAATTTGCTAAAATCTTCTTCTTTCAGGCTATACAATAGAACACCTCCAAAATTTTTATCAATGATGGCTTTGTTAAAAGCAGAATCAGCCTTTTCATAATGTTTCAGTGCCAGTGCTTTTGAGTCCGCATCAGGGGCCTTGTTTTCAAGATGTTTGAAATACGGCCTTAACGAGACGATAAATTCCTGATCAATAGGCCAAAGGGTTTGATCAGATGCACCAAAATTTTGATAAATTTTATAAAGCATTTCCGTTTCGTTTTTCCAGAAATAGAAGGCAATTCCCAGAGGGTTCTGGTCGAAATATGCCTTAAACGATTCAGAATAATTATCCGATTGCAAGGCTTTTAAAAGATCAATTGACGTGTTTGGACCAGCCTCAGTCACAAAATGATTGAAGCCGTAAGCTTGAATTTCTTCCGATAAATGAGTTACAAATTGCGGGACTTCTTTCAGGCCATGCTCTTCCCCAATCAGCACGAATTGAGCTTCTTCAGATTCTTGCTTGATCCATTCAAAGCCATCCCCTGAGATTTGCCATTCAGAAAAGTTTAAGAGTTTGATGTGTTTCTTCAGTTCTACCTGAAGTAAACTGTCCTGAGCTAATGAATTCGTTACCCGTAAAACGATAGACAGAAATGATATCAGTTTATACATAATAATAAGATTTGGTTAAGACTTAGACTTACTGAAAAGAAACCGGTTACAAGTATCAAGTTGGTTTTGAAATATAGTAGGTAGGTATTATTGGAGTTATATCCTTTCCTTAAGTATGGAGATGTACTTCCTTGAAACAGGTACTTTCGCTTCTCGTACGTTTTGAAGTCCGAGTTTCAGCCCTTGGGCATTGCCTTCTACCTCTTGAATTAACCTCAGATTAACAACAAATGATCTATGACATCGAAGGAATAGATTTTCTGGGAGTACTTCAGAAACGGCTTTTAGAGTGTTCCTTACCAGTTTTTTAGTTGGTACCTCCCCGTTTAAATAATGAACAGCTACATAATTTTCCATGGCTTCCAAATAGAGCAACTCTGCTGGGTCGAGCTGTAGGATTTCATTTTCATTCAGGGATGGAATGTTTATTCTTTCGCCTTTTTCCACTGGATCAATCTCTGAATGGTGCACACTTATTTCACTGGCTATAACATCATTTTGTTTTTGATTTTTCAATTGCCTGATCAATCCCATGATTACGATGGGAAATATTCCAATAGAGAGCGTATATACAACAAACACCAGTAAGTTTGAGAAGCTGAGTTGATTGTTATTTCCTATAGCGAAGCTGAGTAAATAGTTACCAATTGCTATTAAAAGAACTAATATTAAAGTACTGATGATCCATTTACCAAAAGTCCATTCCGGAGACTCCTTATCAATTTTTAGAACAGAGAGTTGAAATACTTCATAAGCAATACCGATCACGTAAGTAATAAGCCCATAAGCAAAGCAGATTAATAGGAAGGGGCCTTCAGAATATTGTATTCCAAACGGCCTGAAAAAGAATAGAAAAGCACTGACAAATAGTGCAATGGGAATGAACTCTTTTACTACTTCATTCAGATCGCAAGAATCTGGAAAAGGTGCATTTATGAATAACTTTATTTTTTCAAGAGCCATAACTTATATCAAAACCTAATGAATTGAATGAATTCAGGTCCATCAGACCGGGTTAACGTAAATTAACTTTCATATTTAACCATTTTTAACGGAAGTTGATTTAATTGGAAGACACATCTAATCTAACTTGTTCCAAAATTTGAAATTTTAGATGAAACTCTTCATAAGGACTTTCAAAAAACATCTCTTTATAAACCTGATCAATATTTTTGGTCTTACTGTGGCAATCACATTAGCTCTTTGCTCAGTAACATATATTATTAACGAGTTAAACTTTGAAACTCACTTTTCTAAAGCCGATCGTATTTTTAGGGTCACTTACAGGTTTAACAATTCGGATTATGATATCCATTGGGCAAGGATGAACCAAACCTGGGTAAATGAATTTCCAAGTGTTTTTCCTGAAGTTGAGGAGTTGATCCGTTTTCAATCGTTTCGTCCCAGGAATATTTTAGTAGATGGGCAAAAGTTCCGTGAAGAGTTTGCCTATGCCGTAGATTCCGAGATATTTTCAGTTTTTAATTTTGAGTTTATTCGAGGTGACCCTGAATCAGCTTTGAACAAACCAAATTCAGTGGTCTTAACTCAGGCGACAGCATTAAAATACTTTGGAAAGGATAATCCCATGGGAAGGACGATAACTATTTTAGATCAAGAAAGAAAAGAAGATTATCAGGTGACAGGTATAATTCAGGATCCACCTGCACAGTCGCACCTTCCAATTACTTTTTTAAGTTCAATTAATTCCGAAGAAGAGCGCGTAGGGTGGGCTTACACTTATATTCTGATTAAAGAAAATTCTTCGATAGATGACCTTGAGAAAAAGATTCCTGCTTTCATAAGTCAAAATGATCCGGAGAATGAGGAATATCTTTCGGTCTCATTTCAACCCTTGAATAATATTCATTTGCATTCAGATTTAAGTAGAGAGATCGTACCCAACGGTAGCTATGATTATGTAATCCTTTTTCTGATTGTGACTATATTATTGGTAGTTGTCGCCGGAATAAATTTCGCTAACCTCAATACCTTAAAATCAGTTAACCAATCAAAAAGTTGGGGAATAAAACAGCTCATTGGAGCAAACAACCATAGAATCAAAGTTGATGTTTTGCTCGAGTCTTTTCTTACGACTTTACTAAGCATTGTACTATCGGTCTTACTACTTTTAACTGTATTCAATAAGCTTGAGGAGGTGATAGGCAATGACCTAAGAATTTATTGGAGCCATACTCTTTTATTTCTTGTGCTTACTGCCTTGATAATTACTATACTTTCGGGCTTTTACCCCATCCAATTAGTTGCAAAGTTAAAGCCTGTTTTCGCTTTAACAGGGAAAGTTGGGAACCAATTTCAGGGTACGCAGCTTAGAAAAATTCTTTTGGGGTTACAGTTCATAATTGTGATGGGCTTACTGTCTTCAACAATTATCGTTAACAGGCAATTCAATTACATTATCAATAGAGATTTAGGGTTTGAGAAAGACAATCTATTGGCCATCAGAGATTTCCAATCACCACTAAACAATTCGTATGAAACGTTGAAAACCAAGCTTATTCAAATTCCAGGAGTTGAAGAAGTTACAGCAGTTATGGAGCTTCCTACAGTAGCTATTAAGGACGAAGGGCAAGTTAGAGTTAAAGGCCAACCAGTTGATGATACCAAAACAGCAGATATCCAGGTAATGGATATCAATGGGCTTGAAGTCCTTGGCCTTGAACTAATCGCTGGAAGAAAACTGTCGGAAGACCTAAAGAGTGTACAGGCTAAAGCAAATCAGGATTTTATGGAATTCCTTCAAACTAAACGGAGAGAATATCTTCTGAATGAAAGCGCTTTAAAAGCTTTAGGGTGGTCAGACGTTTCTGAGGCTCTAAACCAGGAAATCAATTGGTCGATAGGAGGGTTAACTTTAGGATTTGGCCCTGTGGTCGGAGTAGTAAAAGATTTTCATCAGGAAGGACTAAAAACGGCTATCGACCCAACGATATTTACCTATGAACCAATTTGGCTTCAAAACGTAATTATTAAAACCAAAACGGATAATGTTAAGCAGCTTAGACAGGATATTGAACTAGCGTGGAATCAAATATTTCCGGAGCATCCTTTTGTTCTGAGTTTTATGGATGAAGAAGTAGAAAAAACGTATCAGGCAGAACAAAAACAGAAGCTGCTGATGAGCATCTTTACTATTTCATCAATCATAATTGCTTTCTTAGGGCTCTTTGGGCTTATTTCCTTTATAGTTGAAAAAAGGTTAAAAGAATTAGCCATTCATAAAGTTATGGGAGCCAGTTTTCACAATATGGTAAGCTTGTTAGCGAAAGACTATTTAAAACTGATATTGATTAGTTTCATTATCGCCACACCTCTAATATGGTATTTTGGTAATTCATGGCTTGAAAGCTATGCTTACCATATTGAGATTAATGGTCTTTGTTTTGGTATCTCAACGGTTTTGCTGTTTATATGCCTTTTGAGCGTTATATATATTCAGGTTTTAAGAATTGGGGTAGCAAACCTTATTAAAGTTTTAAAGGCTGATTAAAGAGCAAAGCTTGAGGTTTGATAATATGTCAGTTTAACGAGTATCAAGTGTAGAATGAAAATTGTTAAAAACGACATGGGGTGGGCATCTACGAAAAGAGCGAATTGCAAAATCGATTAGGCAAAGGAAAGGTCTGGTAATAACAAAGCTGTCAAGTTTGGTGTCCTCACCAATCTTCAAGGTATGATTGTGAACCGTGAGGGCACGACCAATGGCTATCTGGGAACCCATCTAAATGACGTTAGCTAAAAAAATAGAAGGGCCGTATGAACAAGAAGAAAGTTTATTTCGGAATTAGAAAGGAGGGTGCATTCCTTTAAATATGGAACAAAATGGAATTGAATGCAGATTAAGTCTAATTAAAATTTAATTCAATGCCGCCCTTGATATTAAGAGCCTAACAATTGCTTAATTACCTGTAAAATAACTAACCAGAAATCCGACGATTTCTCACTTCAGCTAATAATTTTAAGTCTTTTTTTATTCTATACGGACAAGATGAAAAAAGAACTAAGGATTAAAATTATGGGTTTTATAAGTAGGAATAAACCAAATCGATAATCATGAAAACTATATTGAAAGTATTCCTACTGATCGCCTTGATTGGCTTTTCATGCGGAACGAAAAAGGAGAATAAAGAGCTTCGAGCTGAAGTCCAAAGATTGACTGAAGAAAATGATGCTTTAAAACAAGGTAAAACAAGTTTGACAGCATCTATTGAGGGCTACAAAAGCTTTATTGACGAGATCGAAAAAAACTTCGCCGATATAGATTCCGATCAAAAGGGTATTGCTAGCCTTAATAAGGAGTTAAAAAACAACAAAGATGTAAGCGAGAAAATAAAAGCAAGGCTACAGAATATCAAAATGCTTATGGAGAACAGCAGATTAAAAATATTGACGCTGGATGGCTCACTTAAGAAGCTGAGAATAGACAATAAAGGAAAAAGTGAAGAGCTTTTAGAGTTAGATGAAGAAGTAAAACGTCTGATCAGTCAAATTCTCCACAAAGATGAAGAAATTGAAAAATTAGGCGATCAGTATAACATTTTGGAAAATCTTTATGAATTGGAACAGGCTCATTCAAAAGAACTTGAGTCGATATTAAATAGAGCACATTACGTTATAGCATCCACAAAAGAATTGAAAAATATGGGTGTAATTGAAAAAGAAGGTGGCTTTATTGGACTTGGAAGAGTAAAAGTAATAAATGCTGATGCCCCTGCAGAGTTGTTCAAACAGATTAGAAAAGATGAAACTAAAGAAATCATTATTCAGGCGAAGAAGCACGAACTAATCAGTTCGCACCCTGAAGCTTCTTATGAAATCAAGAAAGACGGCGAATCATTCGAGAAGCTAATAATTAAAGATGCCGATGCTTTTTGGAGAAAAGGCAATTATCTTATCATAGCTACTCAAAATTAATGTAACTTATTAGTTATCATTAACTTCAATCCAGTAGCCATTCGGGTCTTGAAGATAGATTTGAAGTACATCATCAGGTCGGGTGTTGGAAATGTTCTTTTCACCTGGCCAATTTTCAAAATGAATTTTCTTTTCCCTGAGTTCTTTCATTAGGTTTTCCAAGTTGTTGGTCTTGAATGCAAAGTGTATGCTTTTGTTTGGTTCTAGTTGAAAAGTTTGATTTTCGATGAAATGCATCTGTGTACCATCCATGAATTCAACCCAATCAATAGCAGGGTTTCCTGTTGGATCTTCTATTTTATTTGCTCCCAGTATCTCTGTATAGAAATTCACACTTTCCTCCAAATCTTTAACGATAAGTGCTTGATGGTCGAATGAAAAGTAAGTTTGTGCAACAACGGTGTTACATAAAAAAAAAGCTATTGAAAACAACTTAAAAGCGATGAAATTAAGGTTTGCGAGCATTGGATTCATCCTGATTGATTTAGATATCTAATTATATATTAAAAATTTATCTGATTTTATAAGTGTTTATTTGATTATTGATGTCTTTATTACAAATACGCAGCTATAAATCGGAATATAATTAAAACTAAGTATGATATCATTATCGAGTTAGTGTAGAATTGACCAGTATTTTTTGAAAGATATGACCAGATATAAAATCACTATTCTAGCTTTTAGCTCTTGCTTTTTTTTAAGTATATCAAATGCTTTAAGTTTCGTCTATTTACCTGTAAATCAACAGGATTCCTTGTTTATTACGGAGTTTCATAATGAGCTTCAGGCTATAGGGTGGCCTGAACTTTGGGATTCAAGTCAACCTGCCAGAACATGGCAGGGAATAGGATGGGGACCAGGCCCTGTTGGAAGGCTTAAAAATTGGTCTATCAGAGCTGATCAAATGGGTTTTGAGAGAGATTCCTTACCGAGCTTATTTGGAACACTCTCAGAGTTGGAAGAATTCGAGGGGCTATTTCTCATAGGTTTGGGGTTAAAGCATATCTGCAAGGATATAGGTGAAATTAGCAACTTAAAGAACCTTCATTTTGGACTTAATAAGTTGAATGATTTACCCATAGAGATTAATAATCTTGTTAAACTAGAGTTACTTTCTTTATCTGATAATAATTTTAAGAGCTTACCGGATTTAAGCGGCTTAAGAGCTTTAAAAATCTTAAATGTTGATTCAAATCATTCATTGACCGATTTAAATCTTCCTATTCTGGACTCTCTCGAATCGTTATCTGCTAGCTTTAGCCCTATTGGGGAGGTACCCGCTACTATTGGAAATCTAACCAACCTAACAAGATTAAGCTTATGGAGTTGTAAACTATCTAATCTACCGGACGAACTCGGAAATTTAAAAAAACTGAAAGAGTTAAATCTTGATGGCAATCAATTTATCGAACTTCCAATTTCATTTAATGGACTAACAAACCTTGAAGTACTAAAGGCGTCTTTCGGTGAACTTTACATCATTCCAGATTTGGGTCAAATGATATCGCTCAGAAGAGTGGCGCTTGGAAGTAATAAGCTTACCGAATTTCCCTTATCCATTCTCGAATTACCAAATCTTCTTGAAATAGACCTTTCAGAAAATAACTTGTCAGGACCTGTACCTGAAGCTCTTTTTGCTAATAACAGGAGGGGAATCAATATTAGCGATAATAATCTGTCAGGAGAAATATCGTTAGGTGCTGCTGGGAGAGTTCCTCTTAGCATAGATCTAACGGGAAATCAATTTGAACTAAAGGATATTGATCCTATTTTCTCCCTTCTCGTTTCAGCCAGAACCTCATTTGAGTTTAACCCTCAGCAACTGATAGGTAGTAACGAGATCATGATACCTGAAGTTGGAGAAGATGTAAGCGTGACGGTGGAAAATTATGTTCCGCTCTCAGGAGCATCAGTTGAATGGTTTCGGCTTTCTTCCGTAGGATCAAGGGATGCGCCAGAATTTGTGAGCGAAGGTATTGAAATGCTAATTCCTGAGTTCGATCCTATGGAAGATGGGGGTGTATTTTTCGCTAAAGTAACACACCCAAATTTATCAGGTCTTGAATTGAAAAGTGAGGAAATAAGAGTGATTGGTTTAAACCGGGCTCCTACTTTGAGTGCAAATAACCAACGATTCAGGAGTGATTCCATACAACGAATTACAGTTTTTGCATCAGATGATTATACCAATTATGAAGATTTATCATGGACAATTCCCATAGAAACTACCCACTTTACTATTGATAGATTATCTACTTCTAATTCCGAATGGCTGACTTTAAACCTTAAAGACCCTAACTGGCTAGGTACGGATTCCTTAAGCATTTCGGTTGAGGATGAACAAGGGAATATTACCACCAGGACTATGAGAATCACTATAATTAGTGAAGCCAACGAACCGCCGGTTTTTAACCCTGTTCCTCCAATATATTTAAACTTTGATGATGTAATTCCCGGTCTAAGCCTTGACTGTGATAGTTCCAGGATTTATAGTTCACTTTCTCATTTGGAAACTTATGTTTCTGATGATTTTAACTCAATAAATGACCTCAGCTTCTCTATTGATTCGCAAGACACCATTGGCTTTCTAGACCGTAATATTTTTGTTGCAGTTCAAGACATAGGTTTCAATAAAACTCTTGACGCATTTTTATTCTCTTGTCAGGACACCTCTTTTAATATATCATTTGACGTTGAAGTTAGAGACCAAGAGGGAGGCGTATCATCACAGCAAATTATGCTTATTTATGAACCTAGTAATACACCTCCTCAAGTAAGTGATGTACCTGATCAACTTATACTTAAAGGAACACAATCTTTTGAGCCTCTAGCAATATCGGATTATGTAACAGATGATTTTCTGTTACCTGATCAACTTACTTGGGACGTATCAAACCAGGGAGGTTTGATGACAGATGTTGAAATTATAAACGGCACAGTTTGGTTAAATGCTATGCCTGCTTACATAGATAGTGCTTACACTGATACGGTGACTATATTTGTGTCCGAAACGAATAGAATTTTTTTTAGTGAACTGAAGATAACATATATCATTACAGATACTGGATATGAGGTATCCGGAGCAATTTTAGATAGCGAGGGAGTTCCGTTGGAAGGAGTGAATATATCTGGATTTCCATCAGAAGTAGTTACTGATGGAAATGGATTTTATAACATAGAATTACCCATGGGGTGGTCAGGAGAGATACAACCACTACTAGAAGACTACTCTTTTACTCCTGAGGTTATTACTGTAGAAAACCTAAATCAGGACGAGCTTAATAAAGATTTCGTTGGAACGTTTATCGGCTTATATACCATTTCAGGAACAGTTACAGATGGTTCCGATACTCCATTAGAAGGAGTGAATATATCTGGACTTCCAACTGAGGTAATTACTAATGCGAATGGCTTTTATAGTATTGAATTGTCTCAAGGATGGTCAGGAGAGATACGGCCAACATTAGAAGATTACTCTTTTTTCCCTGAGTTTATAACGATAGAGAGTCTTTCTGAAGATTTATTGAATACCGATTTCATATCGACCTTTATTGGCCTTTATATGGTTTCAGGAACGGTATTAGACGATTCTGAGGAGCCATTAGAAGGAGTGGATCTATCCGGTTTTCCAAGAGAAGTAACTACTGATGTAAACGGCTTTTACAGTGTTGAATTGCCAGCGGGCTGGTCAGGAGTGGCAAAACCAACTTTTGAAAACTATACGTTTGACCCATTGGAATTTTCGATTGATAACCTTAATTCGAACCTGCGTAACATAGACTTTTTAGGAGTTTACATAGTTCCTGAGTTTCTTGTTTCAGGTAGAGTATCAACTATTGATAATGAGCCTATGGCCAACATAAACATAGAAGGTTTTTCTGAAGTCCTAATGACCAATTCTGATGGTTATTTTGAAGCTAAAGTACCTCTGGCATGGTCAGGAGAAATAAGGCCAGTTGTGCCTGAAAACTATATTGTGGAGCCCGAATTCATAACGTTTGAGGATGTAAAGCAAAATCAGATAGAGCAAAACTTTAGGGTTACGATTATTACGGGTTCTTCAGAGTCAATAGAAAGCGATTTTTTGAGTATTTATCCTAATCCATCTAAAAAAGCTGTATTTATTTCCTTTGAAAAACCCTTATTGAAAAATGCCATTGTTTCTATTTTGGATATCAATGGCAAGCTTGTGCAAAGAATATGGGTTTCTTCAGGAACCAAGAAACTGGAGTGGGATGGGAATCTACCGTTGGGAGGCAGGGCACCAGAAGGAATGTATTACCTATTGATTAGCGAAGAAGGGGAATCAATCAAAACAGGTCGAGTTCTTCTTATTGATGATTAGATGCTTTAATAAGGCTATGAGTTTTATGAAATTGTAGTTTTAGTCCAAGACCTTTCCCTTCGACTTTTCAATCTCCTCCTTTTGCTCTTGAATCACCTTTTCAAGCTCCATAGTTTTTCTATGGGCTTCTTCCTGAGTGGCCTGAAGCTCTTCCATATTCTGCCTCATTTCTTCTTCCTGAGAGCGCATTTGCTCGCTCTGTTCCTGTGCTTGTTCAAGTAGCTTCTGGGTTTGCTCATTTGTTTTCACAGTCGAGATCGTCGAAGCTACATTTTCTCCGACTTTCTTTACAAAATCAATTTCATGTGGCTGGTAAACCTGAAAAGACGCCAATTCAAGTATCCCAAAGACCTCTTCATTCATGATCAACGGAACAATTAAAATACTGGTAGGATTTGCTTTTCCGAGCCCGGAAGTAATGCGAACGTAATCATCAGGAATTTCAGTCAAGAATATTACATCTTTTTCTAACCAGCATTGCCCAACAAGCCCTTCGCCTTTTTTCATTCTTTTATTCACAAACTTCTGACGTTCCCACGCATAGCAGGCAACCAGTTCAAGAAACTCTTCATTTCTCTCCGATTCAATAAGGAATAACCCTCCCTGATTCGATTTTGTGTATTTTACAATATTAGAAACGATCTGATAGGAGAGGTTCTCCATATTATTCTGGTTCTGCCGTAAGATCTCCCCAAACTGGGCCAAACCCTCATTTGTCCATTTTCTTATTTCATCTTGCGCGCTGTTCTTCTTTAAAGTACTGCGCATGCTTTGCAGGGATTGGATAATGTCAGTTCCATCTTCAGTTTCTGACGTATTGATCTCACGGTCATATTCTCCCTCTTCAATGCTTTGTGTATACTCTTTAATGACTTCCTGGGTGCTTTGAAGCTTACCCATTGTTTTTATCATTTCCTTTTGGTTGAGGTCTACCAATTGTTTTATGGTGTAATTAATCAGAAACCCTATAATGACTACCAAAGCAATTACAACAATGGCTATTGGAGCTACATCACTAAACAGTTGGTTGTAAGCTTCTTCATAGAATTTCGTGAGTTCTAAGTCAGCTTCAACAACAGCTACCACTTTTCCCTGACTATTCTTTATCGGGGAAAATGCAGATATCCACTCTCCGTTTGCTGAAGGATATGGCTCAAGAAGTCCACCGTATTCATAATTATAAAATAGCTTTTCAGGTGGGGTGTAACTTTCTAAATAATTTGGATTTCCTGATTTAACCCCGAAAAAAAAGCTGTTTTCTCTTTCTTTAGCTCCTTTTCTTTTTGTTAAGGTGTATATATCAGTAGGAAGGTTATTACTTTTCTGAGCATTTTTCAGTACCTGATGTATTTTATAGTAAGTTTCATTCTCATCATTTTGAGTGATGGATTTTACGGCGTTTTTTTCTTCAAAAAGTAGTTCTAATTCATCGCCATCAATAATCATATCCAACGACTTAACTATAGCTTCCAAGCGTTTAAGCTCCCTTTCCTGAATAGAGTTAAAGGAGATTTTGTAGGCTGAATAAATAAATAATCCGGAAACGATTATCAGACCTATTATCGGAATGAGAATGACCCGGGTATATTTACTTTTTACTAAGGCGCTATCTGATTTTTTAGATCGTTTCTTTCGCTTTTTGGAGGTATCCATAATTCAGTAAAGGAGTTGCGTATGTAAGAATTACTCCTCTTAATATAAGCTAAAATTAGAATTAAAGCCATATAGCGAAAGAAAAGTAAAGGTCTGTCTAGAAATGAAAGCAGTTTAACCCTTCAATACCAGCGTTCGCTTTTGTACTCTTTGTATTTTGAAGAAGCTTCCCTTTTTTTAACGATCATGTGGCTTACTCCGTAAGACTTGTTTCGATAGCCTAATAAATGAAATAATTCAATTGCTAAATAGCGCGCTACTTTTAGGTCAATAATCAGCGCATCGCGATTTTTTGACGACCATCGAACACCTGGCAGTAATGTGAGTACAGAGTCAAAACTGATTTTTCTCAACCATTTCGATAGCCAAAGGGCTATTTTTCGTGTTCTTCTTATTAAAAAGAATCCATCATCTCCTTTATTTTGATAGAGTGGCATTAGAATTCTACCATCTAATTCTGCCTTAACAATCCCCTCATTATCTTTTGCTAGCTCTTCGTTGTCATCAACCATCTGAAAATTAACATACCCGGCTTTCATTTTAAAACCATCATTCTCGAATACCGGCTTCCTATACCTGATCTCAAAAAAGTCTTTGAGATCCTTTGAAGCCCTTTGAAGTCTGTTTTCATAAGCGGAGCAGTTAAACTCTCGATCCAAAGATCCTGTGTATGTTAATGTTGAGAAAATGAACGCAACTGCATTTTCGATAGATTCCAGCGTATCGTGCTGGCCTGCTTCAAACCCTAATGAAATATAACCAAGACTGTTAACGTAATTCAGGAAAGGCCCTTCTAGGTGCTCTTCAATTCCTAAAATAATTGGTGAGGGATAGTGTCTTGCAAAGCGCCTGTTGACTAAAGTATCGTTCAATGTAATAAAGGGAATGGAATCGCTTGAAGTGGTATGAATATCAAAAAAGTAAAACGGACCAGGTTTGTTCTTAATAATGTCAGATATTAATTTATCGATTTCTCTTAATTCTCTTAAATCTTTATTTAACTCCTGATTTGGGGGGGCTGAGCGTACCAATTGAAGGTTTTGTTCAGACCAAGCCCTGTTTAAGTCTTTCTCAAAAAAGCGAATTCCTTTATCCAAAGCTCTCAGATGACCAGCTATAGCCATAAGATTTCCTTTGATTCTCTTGTTACCCTTATCGAGTTGATCAAAAACTCTTTGTAAGGCGATAATACCGGCAGGTTCATTTCCATGGATTCCTGCCATTATTACAATGGTAGGTCCCTGAGTACTTTCTTTTTGTCCAATTATTCTCCTGAAATTGATCTGTTCGTTAAGCGCTTTACTGAATACTCGTGCCATTACTCATTTCATGTAAATCCGTTTTAGTAAGTATTCCTAAAAGTTTACTTCCTGAAGTGACGGGCAAGCATCCAAAGCCGTTAGAAATCATGATTTCCTTGGCTTCGAAGATACTTTCTTGTGGAGAGGCTACTATTACCTCTTTAATCATAATATCATTAACACTTGTGAGTGCCTTGGTATCTTTCTCTATGAAGTCAAGCATATTTTTCCAGGAAAGTAAACCTACCAATTCACCTCTATTATTTTCAACAGGGACATGATGGATATTCTTCCAAAGCATAATTCTGGAGACAAGATCAGCCAAATCATTTTCATTTACAGTGAACATAGATGTTGACATGAGGTCTGCCACTTTTAAATCTTTAGTATCGTCACCGGTGTCATATTTCGCTATAGGCCATTTATGTATCGGGGTATCATGCATTTGATTTTTATAAATGGATTCTGTGATCCGTGCCAGGGAATCTTCCTGTTTCATGGATTTTCTCAAATGCCGATAGCTTTTGATCTTCCACTCTGAGCCGGTCAATTTTTTGATCCTTTTTTCAATAACACCTAAATATAACTCTATGTCCTTATGATCTATTCCGGCTTGCTCAAGTCCTTTTCTAGCAATGGGGATCAGTTCATTTTTAATCAACTTTTTACTTTGTATAGTATCACCCATCCACTCAAAACAGGTTCCCCTTCCGATTCTGGCAGCTCTAATGAAGTTTGCTTTGGCATCTTTGAAATCCATTAGCTGGCTTACATCGTCGTATTTTTTTGGTCTTCCGACCATGAGTCCAACCCAAAAAGCCATGTTAGCAATTTCATCCAAGGTGCTTGGTCCTGAAGGGATGTATCTGTTTTCTATTCGTATATGTGCCTTACCATTATGCTCTCCATAACAAGGACGATTCCATCTGTAAATGGTGCCATTATGCACTCTAAGTGCCTTAAGGTCTGGAATAATTCCTTTCTCTAACTGTTCTAAAGAATCATTATGAACTTCAGCACCCATTAAAATTTTATAACGGCTGATGTCATCTTTAAAAATTTCAGAAATAGAATCCTTGATCCAACTATTTCCGAAAGTAACACGAGCCTCCGAATTTTGTACATGATGCGTGGGAGATCTTACATCAATACTTTGTTGGAATAAGGCTATTCTGGTTTCACTCCATAGTTCTTTGCCCAACAAAAGGGGAGAGTTCGTACAAATAGAGAGGACAGGACCCGCTATGGCCTGTGCCCAGTTGTAGCTTCTAACAAAGTCATCAGGATCTATTTGCAGGTGTATTTGAAAACTGGTATTGCACGCTTCAAATAATACTGAATCGTGCTTTACGACCAACTCATCTACAGCACCGGTTATGTGTAAGTTGAAGTCGGTTCCTCTGATTTCTTTCATACTATCGTTGAGCGCCATATACCTCGGCGCAGGAGTCATATACTCTAGTACAAGCTCACTTTTCCTTATGGTAGGCAATATTCCGGTTAGTAAGATTTTAAGCCCTGATTTATCAGTTATCTTCTTTGCTTTGTTTAAATGTTCTCTAAGTTGCCTATGCATCTCAGAGAAGCTCTTTTTTTTGAGCTCAAGGGGGTCTAGATTGACTTCTAGGTTGTATCTGGCTATTTCCGTAGTGAAATGATCATCATTAATTTCTGCAAGAATTTCCTTAGCTAAATTAGAAGGCCTCCAGTTTTTATCGACAATGCAAAACTCCTGTTCTGCACCTATTCTGGTTTTTCCAGATTCAATAAGCCCTTCCTGAAGCATTAAATCTAAAGCTTCAACATCGTTTATTAAGTGCTTGATAAATAAGCGCTTATCGGAACCCTTGATTTGACCTCTCACAGATTTTTCTCCCATAATAATATGGTTTGATGACAAGCTCAATGTAACTAGAATCCTTTTCGGTACTTAAGGGGTAAAATCATTTAGAATATTGATTTTAGTCAGAGGTTAACAACTATATAAGCCTTAACAAAAGCATACGCGGATGTCTTTAATTAAAGAGAAGGTGAAATTGATGAACTGACTAATAGCTCTAAGACCTAAAAAGCGAGTTAAAAGTATTCTTCAGGGTCCCCGTATATTTGCTTTATTCTATCTTCAATTTCTTTTAGAAGAATAGGGTCTTTTTTAGCAATAACTTCATTCAGAGACTTTGAAGCCCTTTCTAACTCCTGGATTGTTCTTTCAATATGCTTTTGAACCTGTTTTAAGTCTTTAGGCTCTTTAGTCATTTTTGAGACCTCATATAATCCTTTTAAAGTGGCAATAGGCGCCCTTAGAATATGCGAATTCATAAATCCATATTGGACCAGTAACTTATTTTGTTCCTCCAGTTCCTCGGTTCTCTGCCTTACTTTTAACTCCAGTTGCTCATTTGTGGATTTCAGTTCTTCCTGTAGCTGGATCATTTCTTCATTTTGCTCCAAAAGTTGATCTCTTTGAATATTAACAGTATTGATGTTTGAACTCAATGTATCATTCATTTCTTCTATAGCGTTCTGTTGTTTTTGATTCGTTTTCCTATAGCTGTAAATGATGCATTGTAGGAATATGAGGGAGCCTATATGTGCCACGACGAGCATAGGATCCAGCCGAAACATTTCAGTAAAGTGGTTATCTTCTGAGCCTTCTATTCGCCCAAGAATATAATTAAAGCTGTAAACAAAATTAATGAACATGATCACAAGCCATGATATGATCCAGTAACGATCCTCATCAATTTTATAGACTAGGTAAGGAATAACTGAAATGACATGAAAAATAAAAAACAGTAGAATAAGGTCTTGAACAGGTATTGAGCCGAGTGGTAGTAAAGGAAATATTATAAAAGCCACATAGAAACTGAATACAGATATGAAGGCCGTTATCTTGTAGTAGATATAAGGAGCGAGGAAATATATAGAAACATGGACAACAAAAAGGATGATAATTCTAACTGTTCCAATAGGAAGTTCCCTACTTTGTATAACGAATGCAATGAACAAGTTTATAATGATCAATACAAAAAGTATGATTGAGCAATAAGCGGATACTTTGGCAATGGCTACTTCATTGGGATTCTTATTCCGGTTTTTTCTATATTTTGATGCTGACGACAAAATTTCGATTTCAGAGAATATAGCTATTATAAATGATTTCGGAGGGATTTGGTTTCCCTTTTAGTCGAATGGCAAGAAAGTGAGGTCGAACCAGCTTCTATAAATGTTCGCTTTGCTTAGTTTACCGTTTTCATAGTGATAATGATTTTCATCACCATTTGGTAAAGTGAGCTTGTAAGAGTTGTTGGCAATTTTCTCCAAGTTAAGATACTTCAAATGACTTTCGGAATAAATTTCCTTTAAACCTATAGGCTCATGAAAATACATCATAATGGCGGTGAAATTTATGGGCATATCAATCGATTCTTTCTCTCCTGAAATTGTGGAGCATCTATATTGTTTCCCTTCGAAAAAAGATGAATTATTTTCCTTTACTTCATCATTCACTAGTATTTTGGAACGGCTCCAATTAAGCTTATCATCTTTAAAAATGGCCGATGAAATAGTTGAGCGTTCATATTTCCATATGAAACGTACCATAACATCTGATTCGACTAAATAGGAAATGGAATCTTCATCGATTTGTCTTTTACCATTTATAGTTCCAATCTGCGTATTCTTTTTAAAGATTTTAAAACCCACGGATTGGGCTTCTGTATGGTTTGTAAAATGAATTGAATATGTGATAACAAAAAAAAATAAGAGCCTTGTCATGGCTTATAATTACAAAATCGATTTAGAAAAACCTAAAATAATTTATTGTCTGTTCTACTAAAATAAATTGAAATTTATATACTGATCGTTCACTTTATTATACTTGTATGTCCTAAGTTGTTAATTTTAAAAGGACATAAGTTATGATTTGTAGATAAAAATTCGCTTCACGTCATTTAAACTGGTTAAAACTATTTTAGAAAGCATAATTTATATAGTTTTACCCCTTAACAAATTTTAAATCCTGACTATTTTTTATGAGATCTTTTCCTTCCACTATTAGTGATCCAACCTATGATCCAGATAAGTCTTTTAACTCAGTAGACAGATTTTTTCTCAGCTTTATTAGAGATGAGCGCGACTTACCGTTCATTTATCTCACTATGAAAATTTCTTTTTTTATGATACCATCCGGGCTTCTGTTATACGTTCCCGGGATTAATAATTATGTATGGTGGATTTTGGCAGGTCTCTATTTCATAATGAATAATTTCGTTTTCAAAGGTCCTTTCGGCTTAATGCTGCACTGTACCAGTCATAGACCATGGTTCAAAAAGGAGTATGAGTGGATGAACAAATATTTAGCATGGATAGTAGGTCCTTTCTTTGGACAAACACCTGAAACATACGCAAGTCATCATTTAGGTATGCACCATAGAGAGAATAATCTTGAGAACGATTTAAGCTCAACAATGCACTATCAGCGCGATAGCTTTAGAGAGTGGTTAAGATATTTCTATAATTTTTTCTTTTTCGGAGTATCTTCTTTAGCGCAATACTTTCACAGAAAGCAATTGAGAAAACTTAAAAACAAAGTAATTAGAGGGGAGGTCCTATTCCATATTGTTTGGATTGGTCTTTTTATATTTGATCCATCGGCTACATTCATGGTCTTTGTATTGCCATTTTTAATTTCCAGGATCATAATGATGTTGGGGAATTGGGCGCAACACTCTTTCGTAGATTATGATGAGCCTGATAACTGTTACAAAAACAGCATTACGTGTATTAATACACCTTATAATAAGAAATGTTGGAATGATGGCTATCACATCAGTCATCACATTGTACCAAGTTTACATTGGACCTTACACCCTCAGCATTTAAAAGATAATTTAAATGAATATGCTGAAAACAAAGCCTTAGTATTTGAAGGTATTGAATTTCTGGGAGTGTGGTGGAATCTAATGAACAAGCGCTATGATAAGCTTGCAAATTATGTCGTGAACATAAATGGCATGTTTGAATCAAAAGAAGAAATAGTAGAGTTGATGAAATCACGTACAGCCAAAATGGAAGAAAGAGGTATCACTATTGATAGTTTGAAGCTTAAGGCTGCTTAATAAAGTTTGTGAAGAATTTGTTGAGAAAGCGTTGCAATCGAATGACTGTAACGCTTTTTTTATGTTCTCGAAACATCGATGAGGCCTTGCTGTTTAGTAATCCATGAGGTTCAATTTTACTAAACTTTAAGTCTGATCAGAGTGTCTATTGAGGAATATATTGAATCTGGAATATTAGAAGCTTATGTTTTAGGTCACCTTACTGAAAGTGAGCAAGCTGAGGTTGAGAAAATGGCTGCAGACCATTTGGAAATAAAAAAGGCATTAAGAGAGCTGAGCGATAACATCAGGGTTGATGCGCATTTTAAAAGCGCTAGGCCAAAAGAATTCGTTTTGAAAGAAGTGAAGAGTGATATTACTTCTAGTGAAAAAGGGAAACTGTTAAATGAAATAGGTATAAAGCCTAAAATGAGAAAAATACTATCACCATTACAAATAGCGGCATCTGTAATTATTCTAGCGAGTATAGCCCTGAATATCATTCTTTATTTTAGTTGGAAAAACAGTAACGAACAAGTAACCGAGTACGCAAATATTTACCAAAGCCTCTCCAATAAGTACGCTGATGCAGAGGCCAAACTCTCTAGCGCGGAAGAAACGATAAAGCACTTTCATAATCATGGATTAGTAAAGGTTGCGATGAACGAAACAACCGAATCTCCTGCCGTTGCAGTTGGAACTGTTTTCTATAACCCCCAATCGAATAACCTTTTCATTTACATCGATAATATGCCATCCCCTCCGCAGGGGCATAAATATGAAATTTGGGCTGTCAAAGGAGAAGAGAACGTAGTAAGTGCTGGAAAAGTGAAAGCCTCTAAAGGATTTCACAAACTGGGCTCGTTGGATGCAGAGGTCAAGGGGTTTTTAATTACTTTAGAACCAGAAGATAACGACACTGGTGTTAGTAAAGGTGGCGTTCAATGGCAAGGGTTTCTAAATTAAATATATGTCTACTTTAATACTGGTGAGATACCTTCATTTTATTGGAATATTACTAGTATTCTCCATGGTAGTTGCCGAGTTAGTTTTGGTAAAGCGTACTTTAACCAGAGCTCAAATAAAAAAAATAGCTGTTTTTGATGGAATTTATGGAGCAGCATCTATCATTACGGTACTCGCCGGCCTATCGCTATGGTTTTGGGTTGGTAAACCTCCGGAGTTCTACACAGGAAATCACGTCTTCTATACTAAAATTGGTTTGTTTATTTTAGTAGGACTCATTTCTCTTTATCCCACCATTTTCTTTGTTAAAAATCGTAAAGGTGATTTGGACGAAAATGTTGATATTCCTAAAAATATTATTCGAGCCATAAGAATAGAGTTGGCTATACTTTTTGTGATACCTATGTTAGCTTCATTGATGGCTTATGGAATAGGTTAGTAAACTGCTTGCCTAGAAATATCGGCTTTTATGAGGGTATCTAATTCAATTTTATGAAAAAGCAGTTCGATGTAACCCGCCCTGATAAGCTTTTGGTCTCCCGCCTTAAAACCTTAATAAGCCTTCCCAATACTCTTTATTCAGCTCAAAAAAGTACTGCAAAAGGTAAAGCTGAAATAACCTTTATTGGAGAAAAAAAGCTTGAAAAGGTTGAAACGCAACTTTATAAGTTTGACAAAGATACTTACGACCTTATTGAGGGGATCAAAGAATTCGATATGTTCCCCAAAAAAGAAGACAGTAAGATTTACTGGTTGAACTTCCATGGTCTACATGAAGTAGATTTAACCAAGGAACTCGGAGAATCGCTAAAACTAGATCGCATCACGGTAAGACAAGTACTGGACACCACGCTTCGCCCAAAGGTTGAAGAGTACGATCACTATATTTTCTTTAGTATAAAATCAATTTTGAAAGATGAGGTTGATGGCTTTAAGGTGGAACAATTGTCCTTTATACTAGGGTACGGGTTTGTAATCTCATTTCAGGAAGAAATCAGCGATCATTTCGATCATATTAGAAATAAGATTGAAGACAATCTGGGTTTAATTAGAAAAAGAACAGCTGATTTTCTGGTTTTTCAGCTTTTGGATGCTATTCTGGATAACTACTTTGAAACTATTGAGCAGATTGGCCTTGAAGTCAATGAATTGGAAAAAATGGTTTTCAAAGAGCCAAAACAGGAGGCACTGGTTAGGCTAGAGCAAATGAAACAAAGTTCCGAAATGATTAAAAAGGCCTTAAATCCATTTAAGGATGCTCTAAGAATTCTATCAAAACGGCAAACGGCCTTTGTTTTGAAAGAGAATAATAAATACTATAAGGAGGTTCTGAATACGTGCATGAGCGCCGTGGAAGAAATAGATTCCACTATAAAATCTTTAGAAAGCCTCACGAATATTTACTTCTCGTCTCTAAGTCAGAAGATGAATGAAACTATGAAGGTGCTTACCACTGTTGCCACTACCTTTATTCCATTAACGTTTATAGCAGGTGTTTACGGAATGAATTTTAACTATATGCCTGAGTTGCAATTTAAATATGGCTACTTTACAGTATGGGGAGTCATGGGTATAATCTTTATTGGGATGCTTGTATATTTTAAGAGAAAAGGTTGGCTTTAGAAATTGAGTGCATAGATGAGAAAAATTGGATTTTATTTGTTAGTTGGCTTTTACATTTTAGCAGGAGTTAATCATTTTGTCAATCCTTCATTTTACATTCCCTTAATCCCACCATATTTTGTCTTCCCTGAGGGCATCAATTACCTAAGTGGAGCCATTGAAATTATTCTAGGAGTATTGCTTATACCTGAGAAAACAAGACTAATGTCAACTTACTTCCTGGTTGCGATGCTTCTGGCATTTATACCTTCTCACATTTGGATGATCCAAGCCGGTGGATGTTTTGAAGGTTCTTTGTGCGTACCTGTCTGGGTAGGGTGGGTTAGATTAATCATTGTACACCCTTTACTGATTTGGTGGGTTTTAGCTTATAGGAATTATTTATCTAAGTACGATAGGAATTTCAGTGTTTAAAGGTTTAAAGTCAGAATTTGATTGATGTGCGTATACTTTCAAATGCTTCCTTGTATTAGCTTTTCAAAAAAAATAAGTACAAATCAAGCTAAGCCAATCATTTAACTATTTAAGATTCACCGTAAGTAATCCTTAAATCTTTCGCAGTAGACTTTATAAACCGGCTAAACGGCACGTAGAAACAACCCTTTTATTAGCTGTGTAAGTTTTTAATCAAAAATGGTAACTCTATCGTACGTTCTAAGAGTAACTTGTTATAACAATAGTAAAGCTATTAACGTTTAACAATTATACTCTTGAATTATATATAGATACTACAATGAAGACACAGAAGATGAAATTAGATTGGATACTCATAATTTTAACTATCCTGACGTGCATTGGTATTACCTCTGCTTCATCAGCATCTAATGATGATCTTCTGAATAAAGGAAAGGCCTATATTGATAATCATGATTATGAAATGGCTAAGCAATGTTTCGATAGAATTATAGAAGCAAATCCAAAAAATGTATCCGCCTATATTGAAAGATCAAATTTGTGGGCATTGATGGGGAATTGCGAAAAATCTATGAACGATCTTTTAGAAGCTTCAGTCATAAACGCGCAAGCTGCCGAAGATTATTTAGAGAGTTCTAACTTGAAGGAATCGGACATAAAATCTTGTTTCAGGAGCTTCAGGTAGAAACCTTCTCCTTTTTTATTTTAGGCTATTAATCAATTTGTTCGATATCCCTAACTACGATAGAATAACTTAGTTTACTTCTCCATCTTATACACTAACTTTCATTTCTGTCTTACAGCATAAATAAATCTCTTATCCAATTCCTCAAAACAGTTTATTCCTATATCAAATAAACCATGCTACTATGTTCTCAGGTTTATAATTGAAAAATATAATTCAATTCCTTAGGCAATAAATAAGTACTGTTTATCTTTTACTTTCACTTTTAGGGCTATTCACCCATATATTTTTTGCGCCAGCCGGGAGCTTTGCTAAAAACGGAGTTAAATTCTTCTTCTGGGTTTACGTTTACATTGTTTTCCTTGAGTTTATTTATGACCACTTCGTTTTCGGAGGATTTTTTGGAACGGTTAGAGTACTTTAAGTCTGTAAGATTTAAATCGTATAACGGCCACAGACTATTAACGTCGTTGTTTTCCACAAGTAACCAATATAGATTATGATGCTTAGAGAGGGGGGTAATGTCATAAATCTTGTTATTTGATAAAAAGAGCTTTTGTAAGCCTGTGAGATCCTTTAGAGGTGCGATATTAGTTATATGATTATCCCTCAAATCAAGCCATTCGATGCTTTTCATATTTCTAAGAAAGTCTATAGATTCGATTTCATTATCTCTTAATACTAAGACCCCGACATTTTGTAGCTTTGAAAGCGGATTGAAATTCTCTATTTGAGTATCCATTAGGTTAAGTTGAACCAGTTTGGTAAGCTTATTTATTCCATCAATATCTTTGACAGGGTTTTTTTCAAGAATCAGCACTTCCAAATCGGTAAGGTTATAAAGACTGGAAATATCACTCACTTGATTATCAGGGATCCAGATTCCTACTAGATTAAATAATTCACTTAAAGACGATACATCTGAGATCTTATTGAATGCCATATTGAAACGGGTTAAATTCTTCCAGTTCTCAACTATGGAAATATCATCGATCTGATTAAAATTAAAGGTTATACTTTCCAACTTTCGAAGATTACTAAGATCTTTTATTGAAGTAATTTCATTACGATCGAGGGAAAGTTTAAGTAGATTCTCCAAATTTGATAAAGGCGAAACATCAACAATTTTGTTTCCATTTAAACTTAGATTCTCCAAATTCTTAAGGTCTTTAATCGGTTTTAAATCCGAGATTTGATTGTTATCAAGATATAAGTGAGTCAGTTCGGTAGCATACTCAAGACCGTCAAGATTTTCTATATTTTTTCCAAATGCTACCAGCCTGGTAAGAGATCCTATTCTTTCTTTTGTGATTTTGCCAGTGGGCCAATCCAAATAATCTCTAATGGCTTGTTCTAGCCGAATGTCTTTAATAAGTGCTTCTTGTGCCTGAGTCCCAATAGATACGGAAAAACAATAAAGCACGATTAAAGTAAAAAGTGTTAAATTTTTCATAAGGCTAATCTTCGAAAATAATATCCTTATTGACGAATAAGCTGATGTTTGGAGTGTTTCATATTATAGATATGAAACAAAAGGATTGAAATTTAACGAGAAATTAAGCTAGCAGTCCTTACGATTTAGTAAATCTTTTTTTTTCATAAAGTCTTTTGGAGAGGAATTGGTAAATTTTTGGAATGCTCTATAGAAGGTCGTTTTTGATTTAAAACCTGATTCTTCTGCAAGAGCCATTAAAGTAAAATTTTCAATGTCATTTATCGAAATTCGCCTTTTTACTTCATCAACCCTATACCGGTTGATAAAATCGCTGTAGGAAATTTTCAACTCGGTATTTAAGATTTCAGAAATCGTAGTACTGTTTATTCCAGTCTTTACCGCTAGTTTACTTAGTGTTAGGTCTTGATCTAGATATAGTCTTTGTTCCTCTACGGCTTCCAGAATTCTCGACCTATACTTTTGAAAGTTCTGATCATTTCTTCTTCTATCTGAAAATGAAATCTGGGATAATTTATTGTATCCGAAAAAGGCTATCGCATAAGTCAAAATTCCATAATACAGTTTAACCAAAATAGAAAAAGGAATACCCAACCATTCATCTAGCGGGCTTCCTTTCCAATAACCAAAATACTTACCAAGAAGCACAGACGAAAAATCAAGGGCAAAACCTAGTATCAAAGAAATTACAATCAGCTTAAACCACTTAACATGAGTTTTCTGAGTTGCTTTAAGACCAATCGTATCCAATTCTTTGATTAGTTGGAATATATGTATGGTATAAAAAAGACAAATTAAAAGATAAGCGAATATCTGGATGGAGCTAATCTTTAAATAAAAGTAGTCTTCAATTATACCTAATTTGTTTTCAGGCGATATAGAAACTAAGACCCATATAAAGAGACCATAGACCCAAAATATTGACGGTACAATAAAATGTCCAGTACAATTCTTGTAACGTGCTTCACTGTTTTTTAGAAATTTATAAAGGAATAAATAAACCAATGGGAAAATAAAAAGAGAAAAATCTAAAGGTAGAAGGCTGAGGTAGGGGCTTCTAAAAACCAGCTCCGAGTTACCCATAAAAAATGGGACAAGTGATAAGCCTACTGAAAGTATGATAAGAGCGAAAAGTCTATTTCCTAAAGATTTTCTTTTTGATGATAGCAGAATCAAACAGCCGGTTATAAAACTCTGCGTAATTCCAAAAAGGATTAACACATTAAGTATTGTAAATTTCATAAACTTTGAAATACGAGCAAGTTTAAAGAATAAGTTTCAAATGTATGAAAATCAAGATTTTAGCCTAATAAACTTTTGAATCAATAAAGCCATTAAAAAGATCACAGTCCAGTTCTTCAAAAAAAAGTCAATGAGAAATCCTATACGGATATCAGAATTACTCTGAAAGGATGAGGGCTACTGTGAAGCCATTTCGTTTCCAGCGAAACATGGAAAAAAGTCTGACTGCAAATGCACCTAACATTTAAACTAAAGCAAGAACCCTAGAATAAACAGGGTTCTTGTTTTATTTAAGTAAAGAAAAATCAAGAAAAAATCCTTCGCATGTAAGTCAAAGACTAGAATGACATCAATTTATTATTGAGCCTCTAATTCTTATTCGAAATTGATCTTAACAACTTCGATTTCATTATCAGATTCTGAAAGCGGTCTTGCCATTAAATAAGACTTATCTGAAAGTTTTGTAATTGCATTTCCACCTCTAAAGTCAGTTATCATTGTTACATCTTTTGTTTTCACGTTTCTCAAAATAATTTCCCCAATAGTTAAGATGATAGCATTGTCTTGATCAAAAGATGTTAAATCTTCAACTAAAACAGGTTCTCCCGATTGATTTAAAACATTGAATTCATCAATTACAGTGAAATTATTTATGTCAACTGAAATAATTGTGGAGTTACTCGGGTTGAATCCTATTATATTGACATATAGTGTTCTTTCATCTGTAAAAGAGATTGACAAGCGATTATCATCATTTAATTCTGTATTTATTGTTAATAGATTCCTATTAATTATGTTGAGATTATCATCTATCGAAAAAATAACTAGGCTTTCCTGCTCATCTTCTCTTATGATAGTGATTAGATAAGCTTCGTTTTCTATTTCAAACATCTCTACTGTTGAAATAATACGTTGCACTCCTCCTCCTAAAGTGGAATCATTCTCCTGAGTTAAATTCCCATCATTATCGTATTTATTTAGTATGATTTGACTATCATTAATATTACTGACTGAGCCCGTTAAAATCTCATTATTATTCAATGGAATCAAATCACTGTTGAAGAAAAATCTGTTAAAAACTAGTTCATTGTTTTTAATCTCGTTGAAATCGAGCGTTCCTGTTATAAATCCGGAGAATACATTGAATGAGAATCTATTATTAAAAGTATTGATGGATAAAGGTGTTTCTTCCGAAACAGTCCTAGATTCTACTAATTGTAGTTCACCATCTATTGTGTGTGCTCGGAAAACAGGACCGCTTGTTTCAGAAACGATATCTTCGCCCCATACGATAGCACCTGAATCTGAATCGTTAGTTAAAAAAAGCACTGCGTCTCCAATTAGAAAATTAACAGGAAATGTATTGGACTCAGTTGTTACATCTACAAAAAGTCTAACAATTATATTTGTATTAATAATCTCAGTTTGATTAGTACTTATTGACGTGCCACTAAGAGAAATTTGGAACGTACCTATTGAATCATATGTATGAGTGGGATTTAATTCTGTTGAGGTATTCCCATCTCCAAAATTCCATATAAAATTTTCAAAACCAACTGATTCGTTTTGAAATACTATTGGTCTTCCCACGGATATTTGTGTTTCCGATGACGAAAAATCTAAAATTGGGAGAGGTTCTTCATCAGTGGAAGAACATTTAAATAAAAGTAAGGCGATTAGGCTTAATACGTAATAGATATCTTTATTTTTCATGATAGTAGAATTAGCGCGCTATTTAAGAAAAAATGATTTTACTTCTTCTTAAAGTTAGTCAACAAAGAGACTTTTGTAATGAAAAAGCTGATTTCAGACTTTTAAAAGCTAATTACTCTACTTTTGAACAAAAAAAACCTTCTAGTATCTCAAAAATAATATTAAGTTCTAAACAGATAAATTATAAAAACCTTCAGCTACATTAAAATCAAGACTTGAGACCAATGAGCTTTTGAGTCAATAATACCCAAAAAGGACTTACCAATATCGTTATGGAAATCACGATGATGATCAGTTGATAACTATATTCCGAAATAATATTTGCATGATAACCGAGATGTAAGTATGAAGCCGAATTCTCCGATCTGAGTAAGTATAGAGCCACTATAAATACTTTCGAAAGGGTTGGTTTCTTTAACAAAAAGATGAGTAAACCAATAATAATTTAGCCACCCACAACTTGAAGCCCTAATTTGCTAACGTCAATACCATTTCCATCAAAAAAAGATATAATAATGATCATGATTTCCTGAGTGATCAAAATACTTATTACACAAAGTGTAAAATTAACCTAAACTCTTATGAGAGTGTTTAACTGGACTCTAAAAGAGCTTAAAAGAATCGGATTGAAGATCAAACAACTTTAAGTCAACTAGTTATTCAGTATTATATCCTAATTTGCTAAGTATAAATTCAGATAATCGATATGAAACATGCTCTACTTCTAATTCTAGGTCTAACCGTAGGTTTTTCAAGTTTTTCACAGAAATACTACCCCGAACTGGAATGGACTAGCAAAAATCCTGATGAGCTTAAGCTAAATGAAAAAGCAATAGATGAAGCCATTCAGTTTGCTATGGAAAATGAGTACTCAGGATCGAGGGATCTAAGAATAGCAATTTTGAAAGGTTTTGCCAGTGAACCCTTTCATGAAATATTAGGACCAACCAAGAAAAGGGGAAAGCCTTCCGGAATGATCTTAAAGGACGGTTATATAGTGGCTCAATGGGGAGATACGGATCGGGTTGATATGACTTTTAGTGTAACTAAAAGCTACCTCTCTACCGTAGCAGGTTTGGCTTTAGATAGAGGTTTGATTAGTAATGTAAACGATAAAGTGGAACACCACGTTTGGGATGGTACGTTTCTGGGCAAGCACAACTCGAAGATCTCATGGGATCATTTATTAACGCAATCTTCGGACTGGTCGGGCGAACTCTTTGGAGTGAAAGACTGGGCAGATAGACCTCCAAAGGAAGGTGGTACAGATGATTGGAAATATAGAGAACTTAAAGAACCAGGCACTTATTTTGAGTATAATGATGTTCGTGTTAATGTATTGGCTTATAGTTTATTACAGACATTCCGTAAACCATTACCTCAAATACTAAAAGAGCATGTTATGGATAAAATTGGGGCCTCTACAACTTGGAGGTGGTATGGTTACGACCATAGTTTTACGTTAGTGGATGGTATAAGCATGCAGTCCGTTAGCGGTGGAGGGCATTCAGGTGGTGGTATGTTTATCAGTACCGAAGACCATGCACGTTTTGGGTTATTGTTTGCCAGAAATGGAAAATGGGAAGGAGAACAAATAATTTCAAGTGAGTGGATCACTATGGCTAAACAATCATCAAAAGCTAACGAAAGTTATGGTTACATGTGGTGGCTCAATAAAGGGAAAAGGAAGTGGGAACAAGTCGGGGATGAATCTATTTTTTATGCTGCAGGTTTTGGAGGAAACTTTATCATAGTAGATCAAAAGAACGATTTGGTTATTGTTACGCGGTGGTTAGAGCCTTCCAAAATAGGAGAGATGGTGTCCAAAGTGATGAAAGCATTGTAGCCTATGCTTGATTAACACTATTAGTTACTCTTTAAGAACAATATAAACCATTAGAAGCTTATATTTATGTAATAAGAAGTAATCAATGGGGGATTTACTTAAGGGTACAAAACTGGAGCAAAGTATATTTATTTTACTATGCAAGGTTAGTCTCGTTGCTTCCAGTATTTTCTTTCTTTTGGATTTATTCATAATCCATGACTTGATTTCGGTAGAAATTGAAATTGTGGTCATTGGGTTATCCTTTTTCTTACTTAAAAGGGCTGAAAAATTAGATCGCTTACCGATCAACCGGTATTTGTTTACGGTCATATTTATAATTATTGCAAACCTTGCCTGGATAACTGGTGGCGGATACTCAGTGGTTAACTTTATGATCTACTTTCTGATCGTATTCTCCACACTTCTTCTTTTGCCTAAAAAGGCCATAATCGTATTATCCTTGTTTTCATTACTGAATATTTCGGGGCTATATTTGGCAGAACAATTTTTCCCTGAATTCTTTGCTCAATTTGGTATTATCGATGACCCTATTGAGGAGTTTATGCTCATTATTGTGCCATTTGCAGTTGGAATATTCTTGTCTTATAATATTAAAAAATTTTACTTGAATGAATACTCTATAATCGATAAGCAGAAAGATCAACTCATAAACAATAAGAATGATCTTGAGGAAAATCAGCAATGGTTAAACGAAACGCTAAATAATTATACCAATCTGTTGGATAACGCTAATGATGCTATTATAGTAATGGACTCTGAAGCTGAGACGATTGAATATGCCAATACAAAAGCCTGCGAACTTTACGAGTTAAAAGTGGAAGATTTTGGGATCATTTCCATGCGAAACTTTACTTCTGAAGAGTATAAAGATGAGTTGACCATGAAAAGGTTTGTCTCAGAGGGAAAGTTACGTAACTACAAAACAACTCACACCAATAAAAGTGGTAATGTGTTCAATATTGAATTCAATGCTACCTGGACTTACTTTAACGGTAAGAAAAGGATATTGAGTATCAATAGAGATGTGAGCGATAGGGTAAGGCTTGAAAATGAATTAGAGAAAAGTTACAACCTATACAAACTCTTAGCGGATTACTCCAGTAATATCATTACACTGCATAATCACAAACATCAAATTGAATATGTATCTCCATTCGTAGGTCAATTGCTGGGGTACCCGGTTGAACATTTAAAGGAAATAGACTACTACGATATAATTTATCCTGAAGATAAACAGTTATTGGTTAAAAGTATGCAGCAAGATGCTGATGAGGGAGAATTGTACAGTCATTATGAGTATAGAATAAAAAAAGAAGATGGAGGCTATATTTGGCTCGAGTCGAGAGTTCATAGAAAGTACGATAAGTCAGGTGAATTAGAACGATACATCGTTAACTCTTATGATATTTCAGAAAGAAAGACAGCCCAACAAAAGCTAGAAAAGAGTAATGAGTTATATCAATTACTAGCCGAAAATTCCGGGGATATTATTACCCTTTACGATATTGATTTTAAGCTTCAATATGTTAGCCCTTCTGTTAAAGATATGCTCGGTTTTTCAGTGGAAGAGTTCTACCAGATCACTCCTTTTTCAAGAATTCACCGTGAAGATATTGATGGTCTAAAAAGTGGGCTTCAGTTAACAGTTGAAGAACTTGTACCAAGAAAAATTTTAAGATACCGTTATAAAAACGCTTCAGAAAATTATATCTGGTTGGAAATATTAGTGAAGCCAATGTTAAACAAAAGAAAAAAACTGATTGGCTTCACTTCGGTAGCCAGGGATGTAACTGAACTGGTGGAAAAAGAAAGGAATTTGCTTAAGATATCGGAAGACCTTAGAGAAGCCCAAGAGATCGCTAAACTAGGAAATTTAAGTATTGACTTAATTAATGACTTGGTGGTTTGGTCCGAAAGCACCTATAGAATACTTGAAGTAGATTCCTCAGAGCCCCCGTTCAAGATTGAAAAGCAGTTGATACATCCTGAGGATGTAGAACTGTGGTCGGAAAATTTTAAAAAGACACTTGAAGCAGATATAGGAGACTTTCATGTCCGTATTATTACCCCAAAAGGAAATCTCAAATATATACAAGTAAAAACCAGGCTAGTGCGGGATTATAATATCCCAACTAAAATTGTAGGAACCATACAGGATGTAACTATCGAAAAGCAGATTCAAAAAGAGATTTCTGAGAAGGAAGAACTTCTTAGGAGTATTATTGAGAATGATCCGAGTATGATCTTCATGAAATCCCTGGAAGGTGAATTCATTGTAATGAACACAGGTGCAGCTCATAAACTTTATGGAAAGAAGCCAGAGGAGATAATAGGTAAAAGACATGACCAGCTCCATGATCACGAAACGGAGACCAAGTTCATTCAACGCCAGGAAAAGATACTTAGGGAAAATTGGAAATCAGTTAAATATGAGATTGAATATACGAGCCCTGTATATGGAAAAATTTTCGTAGATATGACGAAGATTCCTTTCGAAGATTCCAATGGTGATAAATACATTTTAGGGATAGGCATCGATATAACAAAGCTTAAACTTCAACAGAAAGAACTTCAACTTACCCAAGAACGATATGAGCTAGCCACTAAGGCAGGGCAAACAGGTATAATTGACTGGAGACCTTTGGAAAGGCATTTATATTTTGATAGCGAATTTCAGAATATTCTAGGCTATTCGGATGCTGAATTTCCGAATGACTCTTTACAGTTTTTAGAGTACTTTATCCCCGGGGACGAAGAGCGCTTCAACAAAGAGATTTTGAGCCACATCAAAGCCAAAAAGAAAGATTTTGAAGGAGAGTATCAACTCTACCATAAAAATGGCCATCCTGTATGGTTGCTGACAAGAGGTAAGTTCTTTTACAATGAAGATGGCAAAGCATATAGAATGGTGAGTTCAGCTACGGATATCACCAAAATCAAAGAATATGAATTCAAGTTGATCAACACAAAAATGGAGTTGGAACACGCTTCTCAGGCCAAAGAGAATTTCTTCTCTGTTATGAGTCATGAGATAAGAACTCCTTTGAACTCCATAATTGGGCTTAGTCATTTCTTACGAAAAAAGAACCCAAACAATGATCAGATCAAAATATTAGATGTTTTAAAAGAATCATCAGATCATTTGTACAAGCTAATTAACGATGTTTTAGATTATAATAAGATCAAGGCAGGTCAGATGGTTGTACAGAAAACCAGCTTCGATCTTCATGATTTTTTGAATCAAAATGCTTTACCATACAAAGTTCAGGCTAAAGAAAAACAACTGAAATTTAGAGTCACTATAGACGATTCTATTCCAAAGGTATTAAAGGCCGATGTCTTCCGAATAAAACAGATACTAGATAACGTAATCAGTAATGCACTTAAATTTACTAATGAAGGAACCATTAAACTCGAGGTCAAGTCTAAAAGTAAATCTGGTGAATCTCTATGGGTCGAATTTAGAATTATTGATACCGGAATTGGCATTCCGGATAAAGATCTCGAAACTATACTAGAGCCCTTCCGACAGGCAACCAATCAGCCCAAAGAAAATGTTCCAGGAACGGGTCTGGGCCTTTCTATTGTTAAAAATCTTACAGATCTGCTTAAGGGAAAATTGAGTGTAGAAAGCAAAAAAGGAAGAGGTACACGAATCAGTATTTTATTACCTTTTGATCTGATAGACTCTGGTAAAAAGGCCTTAAAGAAAAAAAATAAGGAGTTGAATTCACCTAAAAGTATTAGTCTCAAAGAGCTGAAGATCTTGTATGTAGAAGACGTGGCCTCGAACCAATTTGTGATAGAAAGCTATTGTTCGATGTGGGGTATCGAATGCCAAACTGTAAACTCGGGTAAAGAAGCTATTGACCTTTTGAGAAGCCGATTGTTTGATTTCATTTTGATGGATTTACATATGCCCGAGATGGATGGATATGAAACGGCTAATTACATTCGTAATGAATTAGGATTCAAACAAATACCAATTATTGCTTTTACAGCAGATGTGTCAGGTAATGTTAAAAACAGAATACGGCTATCTGGTATGGACGGTTTGGTTTCAAAACCGGTAGATGCGGAAAGGCTTTATGCTTTAATGGCAGAAATTGTAGATAAGAACAATAGCGAAAAGAAAAATGTGCCTTTATTGGATCTATCTTTTTACCAACAATTGGCTCAAGATTCGGGGAAACCCTGGGAAGTTATTAGGGGAATGATCAATGAAGATTTCGAGATCCTTAAATCGGAATGCTTCAAAGTAAAACGTTCTTATGATTTGGATGCACTAAGAAAAGCCCTGCATAGAATTAGGCCAGTAGCGGCAAATATTAATTTTTTTAGTTTAATCTCAGAGATACGTCAAGTAAAAGAAATCGATTCGAAAAATGAGATAAAGATTAAAGAAAAAGCAGATTCTATTCTGAATTTGATCAATAAGTATGAGTTGTTCGTTTCGAAGTATGATGAGATTTTAAGTTGATCGATTTAAGTATAAGAGTCGACATCTAATAATTCCAATTTTGAATTTTAAGTTTAGCTAAAACGCTTTTCAAAGCGAATAATCTATGAGTTTCTAGCTAAATCTTCCATTGGCTTCAGTGCATCATAAATGAACTGATTGGTTGATGTGGGGACTTGGTTTTGCTTTCCAAGTCTTATGATGGCACCAGTTTGATCTTCGAGCTCCGAAGGCAGTCCATTCATTATATCCCTTTGCATAGAAGCGGTCGCATCTTCCGGTAAAGTATCGATAAAGCTCATAATGCGTTTGGTGATATCTTTCGGTAATCCGATTTGTAGTTTTTTCGAAACCTCAAACATTTCATTCAATACATTAATCAGCAGCTTCTTGCTATACTCATTAGTTCTCATGACTCCGAAAGGAACCCTGGTAACTGAACCTACGCTGCTGGTGGCATTGATAAACAGATATTTTTTCCACATCTCAACTAAGATCTCCTGAGTAAGCTCCGATACAAAACCAGCATTTTTAAAAATCATATCGATTTCCTTAACCCGATTCGATAAAGTTCCGTTGAGCTCTCCGAAAGTCACAGATGGTTCGTACCCTGAATGTTCTATGACTCCAGCCTCTTGAACCTTACTGAATATTCTGCAAAGCCCTCCTAAAATATGTTTATCAGGTATAGAAGCCCTAAGATACTCAGGTGCTGAAATTCCATTCTGAAGTGGAAGAACTACCGTATTGTCTTTGATAACATTGTTTAAAGTAGGCGCTACTTCCTTTACCTGCCAGGCTTTAACACATATCAAGATAAGATCTTGAGCCGGCAAGCCTTCAACAGAATCAACAACCTTAGCGTTACTAACTACAAAATCGCCGTTAATGCTTTTTACCTGTAAACCTTTATCCAGTATAGCCTCCAGATGCTTTCCTCTAGCTATAAAGGTTACTTCATGGTCAGTAAGAGCTATTCGACCCCCGAAATAGCCGCCAATACCACCTATTCCATAAATCAATATCTTCATCTCGAAGACTTAATTTGAGTATCCCAATGTCCTCAAGAAGCGATAGTGAGATTGTAAGGCCTGTAAAAACGTAGGATGTTCATTATAGGTAAGACCATACTCATGGACTGTCTTTTTAACGATTTCAGAAATCTTATTGTAATGAATATGGCAAATGTTTGGAAACAGGTGATGTTCTACCTGAAAATTTAGGCCACCCAGGTACCAGTTCAGGAATTTGTTTTTTCGAGCAAAATTATTCGTTGTTTTTACCTGATGGACAGCCCATGAGTCCTCTAAAACAGGAGTTAAAGGAGCCGAGCTGTGCTCCGTATTTTCTACAACATGTGCTAACTGAAAAACGACCGTAAGTACCAAGCCAGTTACCATTTGAATGGTAAGGAAGCCAAGAATAACCTGCCCTATGGTAAAATCAGTGACTAGGACAGGTATAATCACTATATAACTGTAGTAGAATACTTTTGATAAGAAAACCTTCGTGATGTGAAACGTGAACGAAGATTGCTTTTGATTCTTTTTGAACGGACGATATTTCAATGCTTGGTGAAAATCTTTATACGTCAACCAACCAATGGTACCCAAAGTATATAAGAACCAAGAATAGATATGCTGAAACCTGTGGATCTTTAATTTTTTAGAATAGGGAGAAAGCCTGATGATATTACCAACGTCAACATCTTCATCCGCTTCAAATACATTTGTGTAAGTATGGTGTTTCACATTATGTTGGACGATCCAGTTTGAACGATTGCCTCCTATAAAGTTGATGGAATAGCTTAGAATTCTATTTATAACCTTATTGGATGAATAGGCATCATGGCAGGCATCGTGCATGATACTCATTCCGATTCCAGCTTGAGCTAAACCCATAAGTACGCAAAGCAGAATAGCAGGCCAGCTTGTAACAACACCAGTTATGATTAGTATATAGGGCGCAAAATACAAACTGAAAATTACAATGGTTTTAATTTTCATCTGAAGGTTAGCATGGGGTGTTATCCCGTTTTCCTTGAAATAATTGTTCACATTATTTCTCAAATCCTTTAGAAAACCATCTCTTCCTGTTCCGTGCGAAAACCTTGGAAATTTAAATTCAGTTGATGACATAGTTTAGGTTGAAATTGAAATCCTTATTAACATTAACGCTTCGAATATAAATACTTAAAGATAAGCGATATTTTTTATTGGTCATTAAAGATTTTTTAATGTACAAAAACTGTGCGGTAATCTCTTAGGTAGATTATTTTAATGTTTTTTCTTTTTAAATGATTTTAGTTTAAAGTTAAATCCAAGAATATTTCACGCTCCTAGTAGGATATAATAATGAGTACTTACTCTAGTTAAATAAGCTGATAACATCAATTATATTAAGATTGGATTGAAGAAACCTGCCAGCAGTTGTTGAATAATTGAACTGAAAAAACTATATTTTTTATGTGTAATACCTAACAAAATTAAACCGAGATTCGATTTATAGGTTATAAAGAAAAACGATTTATATGAGTAAAGATTATGTTCCCAAGCCAATTGAAATGTCAGATGAAGAATGGGAACAACAGCTTGAGAAAATAACTGATTCACCTTCAAATTTACCTTATGCACATCATGCAGGAAGTGCTCTAATCAAGCCTGAAGATGAAGGTAAAATAAAGGGAAAGGCTTTGATGGCGATGGAAGAACAAACTAATCATCAGCTTAAGCAAATATATGGTCAGGTTGAAACCCTAGTGCAGCAGGCTAAACAGATCAAAGATAGAATCACGATTTCTGAAAGGATCTATCAGGCGAAGATTAGCTTTGATCCGGTGATGGGGAAAGAATACTTTTTATATGAAACTGATGACGGAGGTGATGTACTTTCACTCATTGGTCCGAAAGAGTGGGGTAGAAGCAAGCCTTTCAAAAGTTTCATTTCAAAAGTAAAACTTCAAGCCGACCACACCTGGGATGTATTGGAAACGAATTCTGAAAACGAGATATAATTAGAATATATTATGGATATCATTAAGCAATTAAACTGGCGTTACGCCGTAAAATCATTTGACTCATCTAAAAAAGTAAGTGAAGAAGATTTTAATAAGTTATTGAAAGTCATTCAGTTATCGGCATCATCTTATGGGCAACAACCCTATCAGATCATCAATGTAACTAACCAAAGTGTACGAGAGAGTCTTGTGGAACATTCTTTCAGACAGGATAAAGTAGCTAATGCATCGCACTTGTTGGTTTTTGCAGCTGATACCACTATCGATGATTCTACAGTAGATAAATACATTGAAAAAGCTGCCAGAGTAAGAGAAGTGGAAAAAGAGTCCATTGAAGGCTTTGGAGGCATGGTGAAAAATGTTTATAGCTCGATGGATAGAGATCAACGTACAGATTGGGCTGCACGACAGGCTTATTTGGCTTTGGGTAACTTATTGACTGCCTGTGCTATTATGGAAATTGATGCATGTCCGATGGAAGGTTTAAACCCAGCTAAGTACGACGAGATTTTAGGTCTTACTGAAAAAGGACTCAAAACGTATGTGGTGGTTACTTTAGGATATCGCACATCCGATGATCCGGCTCAAAACTTTGCTAAAGTGAGAAAAGATATGGATGAGTTGGTGATTAGCATTTAGTTGTAAGTAAAAAAATAATACTAATCAAAATATGGAGTGAGACTTATATCAAAGCTAAGTAAGCTAGTTATAAGCCTCACTTAATTACTATTTATAAAATACACCAATTCGCTATTGCAGCTCCCACAAGTGGAAAAAGCGCTGTGTCCTCCTTTCAGTACTTTTAATGTCGAATTAATATCTACACGTTCAGCTTCGTTATGGATTAATGACGAACCTTGCAATGGTATATTGAATTCAGTTAATCTACTTCCACCAATAGGAACAGTTTTATCGGCTTTTCCATGAATGCTAAAGATCGAAGGTCCGCCTGATTGAATAAAGTAAATATTCGTTATACCACCAGATATATTAATAACCCCTTTTATTGAGGGGCTAAGCGTAAGTTGATTTCCACTATTTCCTCTCAACCCTCCATTCAATTCAACGTAATCCAAGAGTTCGATCCCACCCATCCATACGACCTCATACGATTGATCGAGGTAGGCCGTATGAAGAGCCGTAATGGCACCAGCAGAGTGTCCACCAACATATATACGATCAGTATCGAATTTATACCTCTTATTATAGCTCATTAAAAATCTTATTGCGGATTTAGTATCAAAAACAGCATCAATGATGCCTCTTAAACCAGCTTGTAACGATTCTTCAACATCAATTAAACGATAATTGATTGCTGCAACAATAATGTCATTTTGAGCTATTTGACTTGCTAGTTTGCTTAACCCTTCCTTACTACCTGTTTTGAATCCACCTCCATGAATTAGAACTAATAGAGGTAAATCTTCCCTTTTTGTATTTGGTCTATAAATATCAAGCAAAAGCTTAGTTGCAAGTCCAGCTTGCGTCAAGTTTTCTCCATAAACAACATTTTCTTCAACAATTACTTGCTTAGAAACATCAAATCGTTCACAAGAAAAGAGGAATAGTACAAAGAGTAATGCTAGACAAAAGACTTTTATAAGGCTCAATATGAATAGGTTTTGATATGCTTAACGAAAGATAAAACTTTAATGAGCTATTCAAATTAGATTTATTCTATTTTGATAAATCTCACTAATGGTCTATAGATTAGCTTTACCTGCTCTGGTTTTAAGATGATTTAACGCCTTTTTAGTTTATTCATGACAATATTTTACATCTATTAACACCATATAACAGCATTCCTGAACTCTTTCTGCGTTATTACTTATAGAAACCCAAACCGAAATGAGCTTCAGAGAACGCATTGAAGAAATACTCCAGGCCATGCAGCGTAACAAACTACGGACGTTGCTTACGGCATTCGGGGTATTTTGGGGGATATGGATGCTCATCATCCTCCTTGGAGCGGGTCAGGGTCTTCAAAATGGTGTTCAGAAAAGTACCTTATTAGATGCCACCAATAGTATCTGGTTCTTTACGCAAAGGACTTCTTTACCTTACAAAGGACTGCCTTCGGGAAGAGAACTGGAATTCAAAGAGGAAGACCTTCAGGCCATAGAAGATAATGTAGAAGGAGTGGATGTTATTTCTCCTGAGAATTTTCTGTGGGGGAATTACGTCGTAAAGCACGAAGACAAAAGTGGTCCTTTTATCGTTTATGGAGCCGAACACGATTACTTTGATATAAAAGTTACTCAAAAGTATACTTCAGGTCGTAAACTAAATCCGAGTGATGATATCCAGTCAAGAAAGGTATGTACCATAGGCGATGCGGCCGTCGAAAAGTTATTTGCTCCTGATGAAGATCCAATCGGTAAATACGTTAGCGTCAAAGGTGTTATGTTCCGGATCGTTGGGGTATATCACTTCGAAGGTTATGGGAGGTGGCAAAGTCAGCGCCTTTATATTCCGTTTAGTACTTTCCAGAGGGTTTTCAACCCAGGACGTTCTGTAAACCTTTTTGCAGTTACTACAGAAGCTGGCTTTAGCGGAAAAGAATTGGAGCAGGATATCCTTAGAATTTTAAAGCAACGTCAAATCGTTCACCCAGATGACAACCAGGCTTATTGGACACACAATCAGGAAGAACAGCATAAATCGATTATGGGACTTTTTCTTGGTATCAAATCATTCATTTGGCTTGTTGGACTCGGAACCCTGTTTTCAGGTATTGTTGGAGTTAGTAATATCATGATCGTTCTGGTAAAAGAACGTACACGAGAAATTGGGATTCGTAAGGCTGTGGGTGCTAAACCAGCATCCATCATCACTATGATTGTGACTGAATCGATCATCGTTACATCGATTGCAGGCTATGTAGGTTTGGTCCTAGGCATGGCTATGATAGAAGGTATCGGTTTCGTTCTTGAGCAGTCCGGAGAGGAGATAGAGTATTTTAATAATCCGGAGATCAACCTGACGACAGCTATTGCTGCCGTTCTGATACTGATTGTGGCAGGAACACTGGCTGGATTTTTCCCGGCTCTAAAAGCGGCACGAATCAAACCCGTACAAGCCTTAAAAAACGATTGATATGTTCGATACCGACAAATGGCAAGAGATTTGGTTTACCATCAAGAAGCACAAGCTTAGAACAGCTTTAACAGCTTTCGGAGTATTCTGGGGTATTTTCATGTTGGTTTTGTTGATGGGTGCCGGAAAGGGCCTGGAGCATGGTGCGGTTAAAAATATTGACATCGTTAAAAATGCGGTTTTTGTATGGACATGGAAGACTTCGGTACCTTATAATGGTTATAAGGTAGGGCGATTTATAGAATTAACGAATGGCGATTATCAGGCTTTGCAAGCACAACTACCAGAGGCAAAAGTGATCTCACCCAGATTACCACTTCGCGATGACTTTAACATTGAGCATAATGGAAAACAGGTTTCTTTTGAAGTAACTGGTGATTATCCCCAGATGACGGAGATCAAGCCGATCCAAATGGAAAAGGGGAGATACATTAACCGATACGATATCGAGAAAAGAAGAAAGATAGCCGTTATCGGTAAACGAGTTTACGAACGATTGTTTGAAGAAGAAGAGGATCCGATTGGAGCTTATATTAAAATTAAAGGTGTATTCTTTCAGGTCGTAGGCGTATTCGATAGTAAGCTATCGGGTGAAGATGCAATAGAAGACCTACAAACCACCTTTATACCCTTAACCACCCTTCAAAATGTATTCAATAAGGGAAATACGATTGGATGGTTTGGATTCGTGCCTAAAGAAGGTTATTCAGCGGGTTATATTGAAGAAAAAGTAAAAGAACTGTTCAGAATTCGTCATAATATTGCACCAAACGACGATTCTGCATTGGCCTCTTTTAATATGGAAGAAGAATTTCAAAGTATACAGCAGGTTTTCGGGGGTATTCAAATCTTTAGCTGGCTCGTGGCCATAGGAACCATATTCGCTGCAATGATCGGAGTAGGAAACATTATGTCGATCAGCATTAATGAACGAATACGTGAAATCGGGATTCGTAAATCTCTGGGCGCCAAGCCGATATCTATTTTATCAATGCTGATGCAAGAATCTTTAACCCTCACATTTATTGCTGGCTATGTTGGTTTGCTAGTAGGTGTAGGTTTAATAGAGGGACTAAGATACGCTATGGTTGAATTCGACATGCAAAGTGACTTTTTTAACAATCCGGAGATCAATTTCAGGATTGCTTTAACGGCTTTGGTTGTGCTTGTATTCTCTGGTGCTATGGCCGGTTTTGTTCCAGGCTATCGTGCTTCAATGTCACAACCGGTTGATGCTATGCGTCAGGAGTAGGCCATGGTGCTAGCTGCAGAGTCATTTCTCCAACTGGGCCGATTAATATACGGGCAGTCTACAGAGCTATCAATTTTTCCATTGGCAATGTGTTCTGCGCACAATAAAAATCCGTTTTCACTCCATTGAATTTAGTCGATAAGTTTATTGGATTCATCGGAATGACCATTAAAAAACGCTTAATCAACGTATTTTTGTTGAATATATACTTTTTCTGATGACGAAATCTCATGATTAATTAGAAGTATTTCTAAATAATTTTCAGTTTCTTATCGAATATTTTAATCTACTAGTTATCTATTTTTTCTTATTTCAATTTGATTAACTGGAAATACATTAACTTCTGTGTGTGAACGGTCAGTATAAAAATATTATTTACACCCTTGCTTTTGGTACTTTATCAGCTCTATTAAGCATCATTCAGTTCCAGATTCCTGATATAGTAGGTGGTAGTAGTGACCTACGTGAAATCCCCCTTTTGATCAGCATATTTTATCTAACATCTCCCTGGTATGTTTTAGGAGAGGCTTTTATATCCTCTTTAATTTTACCTCCTGGAGGCTCTTTTCCGATCACTATCATTACCCATTCCATCGGATTGTTCATCATATGGCACGCATACCACTTTATAAGGAAATTCGATCTTGAAAGTGGAAAACAGGGCTTGGCGTGGCTAGTGACCACCTTCATTTACTACCTGTTTATCATGATTCCCTTAATTGTTGTTGGGTTTATGTATACAGGCGTTAATCCTGAATTATCATTTACGGAATTCTATAGTCAACTGGTTTATAGTGTGCGTTTTGAAATGATCACATCGGCTTTAGTGACTTCTATTTATCTGGTTCAGCATAAAATCAGAGATACACTCAATGCACATCTGAATACTTTGGAAGATACCATTCAGCACAGGACGGAAGAGCTCGCTTCGACTATAGATGAACTGAATGACACCAATGAAGAACTCAAATCGCTGAATGATGAACTCGATGATCGAGTGAATCGTAGAACTCAGGAATTGGAGAAAAAGAATACTCAACTAACGGAATATGCATTCATAAACTCCCATTTGTTAAGGGCACCCTTGGCAAGAATACTTGGCTTGGCAACTTTAATAGAGCAACAGTCTGAGAAGATTGACGATGATGAGCTGATGACTAAGTTCCGAGCTACCTGCGAGGAACTCGATTACATCATCAAACTTATTGGCCGAGTACTGGAAGAAAATAGTCAGTTGAGCAAAGAAGAGCTTATGGACGTACAGAACAAGATCAAGAAGATTACGGGATAGAAGAATTCGCAAATTAGCTTGCTTTCATCTTTGAATCGTATAATAAAGGCTCTTGTGTCATATTCCAACTCCATTACCTGCTAATAAAAGAATTGGTTGATCGAATGCTCGGCTATGGCTCCATTGACCTCTAGCGGGGTTGCGAAAACCCCAGTTACGACCATGAAGGCTCTTAATTTATCAAAAAGGATTTGTACTTGGTTCTAATTTAAGAGAAAGCCATACATCATATCTTCTAATAAGACCCTAAAAAATGAGTTTGTATTTTGAGCATAAATTAGTGGAACACAACAATGGTATCAAGTTAATTACTTACCACTAAACCGTAAAAATGACTCTTCATCTTCTCTTAATCGGATACTCTACCCTAGTTTAACGACTTCATACCCAACACCATCTTCGAGTTCATCGGTCTTCACTTCCTGATAATAATCCCCATCTAAATTATAATATTCTGTTCCGTCTAACTCTTCAACCTGATATCCATCCGGCAAAGCATCCACCAATGCTCCTTCCGGGGCTTCTACCACTTCATACTCAGAATCAACTTCTTTGTAAAAAGTACCATAGTAGTAGTAATAAGTCTGGTTTGAGATAACTATTCTTCTTTTGGCTACTGGCAGAGTAGCAACTCTTACCCCTCGCACCGGCCGAACCACTACGAAACCAGAACTGGCAGGCTTATAGTAAATTCCATTGTAATAGCGGTATGGAACTCCGCCTCTTCTTACGATCACTGCACCCTTAGGAGTTGTAGCAACAGTTGTTCGATACCGAGGTAAACCCCTGTATGCAAAATGTGCTCTTCTGGTGACCCTTCTTCGAACTACCCTTCTTGTTGTACGCCTGGTGACCCGTCTTTTTACCCTTCTTTCCTTGGCTCGAACTTTCTGCCTTTCTGTTCTTGTTTGAGCTTCTGCCTTGGTTACAATTTCAGGAACTGAAAGCCCTATACAGAGTATCATCGTTGTAATTAAAAATTTTTTCATGATCACGAATGTTGTAGTTTTATTTAAATCAGATTCAAAGCTTAGAAAGCAAAAGGGCGAAAAGGTTTAATCTGTAAAGAAAATCATAGTCACAACTTTGTAACAACGGTTTTGCCTTTTGCTCTATTTTACAAACTCAGTATGATTTCAAACTTCTGAGTACGGGCTATATTATCGAAAAATCAGCCTTTTAACTGATATTCCTCACAGTTCTCAAGAAATCGGCTTACTAGCTTTAGCTAAAATTGATCTATGCACCTTAGCATGTCTATGTTATACGCCCACCTAAATACTGAAACGAAATGAAGATCTTTGACGAAAAACACATCAAAAATATAGTCCTTTTAGGCTGTTCTAAATCGGGTAAGACCACCCTTGCAGAAACAATGGTGTATGAAGCAGGCCTTATCAACCGAAGGGGAGCAGTAGAAGATAAAAATACCGTTTCCGATTATCATGAAGTAGAGCACGAACGTGGGTGTTCAGTTTATTCTACCTCGCTTCATACAGAATGGAGAAACTATAAGATAAACATTATTGACACTCCGGGTCTGGATGATTTCATTGGAGAAATTGATTCATCCGTCCTGGTTGCAGATACTTGTGTTCTTGTTATCAACGCTCAGCATGGGGTTGAAATTGGGACCGAACTTATCTGGAACAATGTAGATCGATTTGCCAAGCCAACTCTTTTTGCAGTTAACCAGCTTGATCATCCTAAATCTGATTTTGAGTCGACGCTATCCAGCTTAAAAGAACGCTTTGGAAGTTCGGTCACGCTTATGCAATATCCAGTCAACGAAGGCAACGGTTTTAATGGTATTATTGACCTATTAAAAATGAAGTACTATAAGTTCCCTGAAGGAGGCGGAAAACCGGAGAAGCTACCGATACCTGAAAGTGAAAAAGAAAAAGCGGATGCACTTCACAACGAACTGGTAGAAAAAGCGGCTGAAAACGACGAAGGCCTTATGGAGTTGTACTTTGAAAAAGGCACACTCGATGAAAACCACATGAGGGAAGGCTTGAAAATTGGTATGAGAAACCATCAGGTATTCCCGGTTTTCTGCCTATCAGCCAAAAATGATATGGGCAGTGGTCGTATGATGGGATTTATTGATAATGTGGCACCTTCATCTATTGATACTCAACCAGATAAGACTGAAACAGGGGAGGAGATTGCACATGACCCACATGGACCAACCATACTTTTTGTTTATAAAACATTAATTGAACCTAATCTCGGTAAAGTCTCCTTCTTTAAAGTGATCTCAGGGGTTGTGAAAGCCGGAGATGAGTTGGTGAACCACCAGACGGGCACCACAGAGCGACTGAACCAACTCTTCATTATTGATGGGCACAAACGTAATCCGGTGAATAAACTCGTCGTCGGAGATATTGGGGCAACCTTAAAGCTAAAAGATACAGATACCAATCAAACGCTTCGGGTAACATCCGTTAATAAAGGAGTCCGTCCAATCCACTTTCCAGAGCCAAGAATGTTTATGGCTATCAAAGCCAACAATAAGGCTGATGAAGACAAACTAGGAGAAGTTCTGCATAAAATCCATCAGGAAGACCCATCCATGACGCATGAATTTTCTAAGGAATTGAGGCAATTGATCATAGGCGTTCAGGGAGAATTACACCTGACTGTAATCCAGTGGATCATTGAAAACATTTACCATTTAGATGTACAGTATTCAACACCGCGAATTTCTTATCGGGAAACCATTCAAAAAGCTGTGGATACCAGTTATCGACATAAAAAACAATCCGGCGGTGCTGGCCAGTTTGCTGAAATCTATATGAAGGTGGAACCTTACCAGAAGGGTATGTCGGAACCTACTGGTGTATCTGTGAGAGGAAAAGAAGAAATTGAGCTAGAGTGGGGTGGCAAACTGGTTTTCTACAATTGCATTGTTGGAGGTGTGATCGATGCACGTTTCCTTCCATCCATCCTTAAGGGAGTTCTGGAGGTAATGGGCAATGGACCTTTGACTGGTTCATACATACGAGATGTCCGGGTGATTGTTTACGATGGAAAAATGCACTCCGTCGACTCGAATGACATTGCATTTAAAATAGCTGGAATGATGGCCTTCAAGCAGGCTTTTTTGGAAGCTTTGCCTAAACTTCTTGAACCGGTATATGATTTAGAAATTCTCGTTCCTGAAGAATTGATGGGAGAAGTGATGTCTGACCTTCAGACACGCCGATCCATGATTTTAGGTATCGATTCCAAAGGAAAAAACCAGGTGATCAATGCCAAGACGCCTTTGGCCGAACTTGACCGTTATACCAGTGCATTGCGCTCAATCACCCAGGGAAGGGCTAGTTTTCACAGTAAATTTGCTGAGTACGCACCTGTACCAGATAATATGCAATTGAGCTTGGTCAATGCCAATAAAGAGGAAGAATTGATTGAAGCTTAAAACGACTAGATATATCAAATTCTGTCGTTTTGTTAAACGTATAATACAAAAAATTCTCTCTAATTGATGGAATAGGTGCAGTAATTACTGCAATGATGCTAGCCATCGTTTTAGCTAACCTTCAACTCTATTTCGGTATGCCGATCCATATTTTGAATTGGTTAGCACCGGGTGCAGGATGCTTTGCCATTTACTCTTTCAGTTGTTTTTTGTTTCTGGAAGAAAAATGGCAACCTTTTTTAAAAGTTATAGCTATGGCCAATAAATGCTATTGCTTAGTTACTTTATTCCTGATAATTCTCTTCTGGAACACATTAACTATGCTTGGAATTGTTTATTTTCTGAGAGAGATCATATTGGTTATGACCTTGGTTAGTTTTGAATGGAAGAAGGCGAAATAAGGAGTAAAACTCATAGACTAATTCTTGAAATTTAGATGAGTATTCAATGTTCCTTGAAAACACTTATTTCATATTTTGTTCCACATGGGACTGAGTTGAAGGTAAGAGAGGGCATCAAACAATTTGCCTTAGCTTGAAAGAGGTGCTCAATCTTTCTAACTTCAAAATATTTTTCTTTAGGGTTAGGATGTTGAGGTACGGTCTCTTTTTTGTTTTTATGCTCAGTAGTCTGGCGGCAATCGCGCAAGTTTGTCAGGGGAACTTTGGGAACAATATTTTCGATTCAGGGGATTTCGGTAAAGGCACATCACAAATATTAATGACCGATCCCGGTTTAGCCCCTGGCTACATCTACACGACTACTTTACCTCCGGAAGATGGGTTTTATACCATAGCGAACGCCTTAAATGCAAGTCAGATCTTTCCGGACTGGTTGCCTATCAGGGATAATAGTCGCAGCAGTAATGGTTATATGATGGTAGTCAACGCCAGTTTTGAACCTGGTTTATTTTATGAAGAGACCATCACTGGTTTATGCGATGATGTTTTGTATGAGTTTTCCGCTGATATTATCAACCTGATTGCCTCATTTTCTACGGACAGGATTGACCCGAATGTATCGTTCTTACTTAATGATGAAGTTGTTTTTTCAACAGGTATTATTCCAAAAAATGAACGTTGGAATACTTACGGATTCACATTCACCACTAATCCGGGACAAACTACTATGAAACTTTCGCTCAGAAACAATGCCCCAGGAGGAATTGGAAATGACCTGGCCCTTGATAATATTACCTTTCGCCCTTGCGGGGCAACAGCATTGATTTTACCAACAACTGTTGCCAATATTTGTAAAGATGGCGAACCCATCAATATCTCAGCCACCGTGGAAGGCGCTGCTTTTGAAGATATTTTCGTTCAATGGCAGGAAAGTTTTGACGAAGGAGATAGCTGGGTCTGTAAATATCCCCAAAAACAGGACAGTTAATAGAGCAGAAATTACCAACTTTACTAATTGTCATTATGAGATCAATCAACAAGTACAGTGAAAGTCAGATTCTTCAGATCTTGAAGGAATATGAGGCGGGTTCCTCGGTTC
>JBCCDY010000016.1:0-97652 GCA_039030555.1 Bacteroidota bacterium | reverse complement strand
GGTAGCGGTCTCTGATACGGTGCTTGGTCCGATCTGGCTTTCCCGGGTGGCGATGAGTCCGCCTGGTCCGTAGATGTAGTACCTCAGGTCTTCGCTGCCGTCTTCATATCGGTGTTTTTCGATCAGTGGGTAGTCGCTGGCTCCTCTCACGTACATCACGCAGTTTTGTAAGGTCCCTCCTGCTTTGTATGTTTTCAATACTCTTTGGTCATCAGAGCCATACTGGAAGCTTAGGGAGTCGCTCCCACCCTGTCCGTCCCCTGACGGATTGATCCTGATCTCTTTGGTCAGGTTGAAGTACTGGTCGTAGACGATCTCTCCAATTCCTTTCGGTAGGGAGGCAATCACATTGCCGGCCTGGTCGTATTTATACTCGCCTTTACTAGCTCCGCTTCCGTCTTGTATCTCTTTGACTTTGTTGGTCCCAGGATGGTATTGGTAGTTGTTGAATTCACCTCCTATTCGTTTGGTTCGGATGTTTCCGTTGGCATCGTAGGTGATCGGGGTGCCTACGCCTACGTTTTGTGTGGCATCTCCTGTATGCTGGGCTTCGGTCAGTTGGCCATAGTCATCGTAGCGATATCTGTAGGTATAGGATGTCGGGGCGCCTGACCAGTTAAAGTTAAAGGCGGTAGAGGCTATGGTTCCGGTATGGCTGCCGTCTCCTCCGAAGCCTCCGCTGGTGTAGGTTAGGGTTTCGGTGAAGTAGTCGTCATCCATGGTCTGTAGCCAGCCTTCGTCATGGTAGCTGTAGGTCCTGGTGATGTTTCTTCTGTCGAAGTATTCTGTGCCTAGTCCTCCGTTTTCATCGTAGTCGTAGGCGGTGAAGTAGTCTTGGTCTTCTGCTGTTCCGATACTTTTCAGGCGTCCTGCGATATCATGATGGTAGTATACGTCTTCCATGCCTGCTCCATAGTCGACTTTGGTGATGTTCCCTACGTTGTCGTAGTCGTAGCCGATGCTGTGGGTTTGGTTCTGGTAGTCTACTACTTTGATGCCTTTTTCCAACAGCTCTCCGTATTTGTTGTAGGTATAGCTTTCTTCGACTTCTACGTCTGCTTCCAGGTCGTTGTTCACTTCTACTTTGGTCAGGGCGCCTCTTAGGAAGGTGTTATCCGAATGGTCTTCGTAAGTGAAGCGTTTCCTCCATATTTTGGTGCCTTCGTCTACAGGCAGGGTCTCGGTCCTGAAGCGGCTACCGCTTTCTGCTCTGAAGTTATCGCTCAGGACGATGCGGTTGGTGGCTTGGGCTACGACCCAGGCATCGGAGGAAATGGTGCCGTCCCCGATCACTTCTCCACCTACTACGGTTTTGGTTACTCCGCTTACATTACCAATATTGACGAGGGGGTCTATTTCTTTATAGACATAGCCTTCTTCGGTGACTCTCCCGAGTTCGTCGTAATCGGTATAGGTGCAGTAGATCCCTTCCCAGGCCCTGGAGTCCCGCATGCCTTTACTTCTTCCAATTTCATCGTAGTAGTACCTGCTGGTCCCTGCGTCATTGGTGGTACGGGTTGTCAATCGGCCTTGGTAATCGTAGGTCATGTGTACGGTCCAGTCGCTGGATGTGGAGCCTGCTGGGGGATCGAAGTAGTTCGGGGGGTGGATCTCAACCAGGTTTCCTTGATGATCATATATGTTCCGGGTGATCTTATCTCCGGTTTTACTCAATACGATACGCCCTGCTTTATCGCTGACTTGGTAGCTGGCAAAGCCATCGGGGTCTGTGGTTTTGCTTACGGCATAGCGGTCTGGAAACAGGCTTATCCCTGCCGGAAGGTTCATCTCTACTACAAAATCTCCGAAGTTTCCGTATGCATATTCTACGGTATGGTCTGCAGTGATATTGGGGTTGGAATTCATCTGCATGCTGGCCCCGGGACTGCTGCTTTCTAATACTCTGCTCAATGGACTGTCGTCGTAGCGTGTTCTACTGTAAGCGTAGTCATGGCCATTGCCTGTTCGAACTTCTCCTGTCAGTACGCCGGTGGTGGGATTATAGCTGTCTACGAAGGTATCTCGATATTCGAATGTATTGACTGCTACTTTGGTCGGTACGGTCTGGATGTGAGGCCTACCTAATTCATCGTAGATCGGCTCTGAGATCAACAGTCCGTCAGCTTCTTCTGTCTGCGCCTGAAGGGTCCTTCCTCCTGCTGCATGGAAGGTCGAGCTCTGGATCGGGTTGGTATAGATTGTCAGGTTGTCGATCGTCCAACTCGCATTTTCATTTTTGGTATAATTGAGTAGAACAATTTTTTCAATGTTTTCGGAACTATTGTTAAGTGTGGTGTACTCATCAAATTGTTTTCCATTTAAAAAATAGGCTACTTTATTATTCTCCCGATCTATTGTGATTTTCAAACGATAGGTCCTCCCTACTTCTATTTGTGATGAGTATTGTACGGTATTACAGCAGGTACGGAATCTTCTATTATGGTTTAAATAGGTCCAGGCGGCACTAGAAGCTGCCGTATACCCATCCCAATCCGAGGAACCTATTCCTATTCCAAAGCTATTGGTCGTGTTTGGTAAATCTGTCCGGACGTCTAACTCTATTCCTATTCGTTCAGACTCTATCGTTTTAGGCAGGGTTAAGACCCTGGTATCGAAGCTGCTTCCACTTCCTCCGCTACTGGTCATCTTGAGTTGTCCATTTTCTGGTATCCATTCCGTTGTTGCTGATGAACCATTGGTGGTGATCCAGTTTCCTTTGTCATAGCTAAAATCGCTATAAAAGCCTTCTTCTCCCCTAACCGTCGTCTGGTGGGAGATATGCGGGTCGGTGGGGTCGTATTCTCCGTTGTTGAACTCGGCGGAGTTATAGCCCATACTGGTTTCTGAAACCAGGCCTTCGGTGTTGATGGTGGCTACTTGCTGCTGGATGGCGTTGTATAAAAACTTGGTCTTCAGCCCAGATTCTCCGATCTGCTCTTTGACGTAGCCGTAGTCTTTGTCGTAGGTGCTTGAACTGGCATAGGCATCCGATGGATAGATCCGGAGGTTGTCGATTTGGCAAGCGATGCCTTTCGCGTAAAAATTAAAATAGTTGTTAGTAGCCTGCAATCCAGAAACGACCTCATCAAATATTTGCTCATGATTGAGGTAAATTTTAACCTGACTACCATCTCGGACTACTCTAATATGGTTCCAATCTGGATTAAATGAATAATCTTTAGTAAAGTATTGCGTAGATGACCCTTTTAGTTGGAGCTGCAAATTATCAGGGCCTGACGGTTTTAATCTTAGGTAATGACCTGGGGTCGAAATCCCAGAATTATAATCAGATTTATTGAACTGAAAGTACAATGAATAACCAGAAAACTGCCCTGGATCAAACTTTACATCAAATTCTGCAACGTAATTGTTTGACCTGAAATAATTTGTAGTTCCAATGTATCTGTATGAAGTGGAGGATCTCGATAGATGACCTTCATTATTTACAACCCAGCTTCCGGTCGAGGACCAGATATAAGGATCAATATCATCAAATGATCCATCATCGAAGTTTTCGATCAATACTTCACTGGCTTCTGCATTGGAGACGCTTCCTAAGGCCACCTGGCCATCGAAGCCCATTACTACCGTGCTGTGGATGCCTTCGATGTCTTTGGTCTCAGTTGGATTGCCATAGGTATCCCGCTTAATGACTTCGCTGAGCTTTTGCCATTTATTTAAGTCGGGGCTTCCAGTAAATGGGAAATTGCCTGCATTCGATGCTTTGGCTTCATAGCTCTTTAAAGGAGCCCATTGACCGCTCCCCCAGTCTTGCCAGGTGGTCGCTGTTCTTGATACTTCCACTCCATTGACCGTGGTATAGCTTTCGACAACGGGGGTTAACAATTGGTCGGGCCAACTCGATCCGTATTTGTCTTTGCCATATACATTATGGCTTACAATATCCTCTGCCTGGTTGGTGGAATTGTAGTTGGTCGTGGTGGTGCTTGATACTGCCCCATTCGATTCGTCATACTCATAATTAACTGTATTCGTAATGCCATCTACAGTAGATACTTGCTGGACCGGGCGGACGTATCTTCGGTATTCCATTTGATTTCCTAGCTCGTTTGTTATAGGATCTTCAAATACCTTGAACGCCGTTTCATTGATGGAAATCTCGTTGCCTCCGGCATCTTTTACTACCGTTTTAAAAGTAGTACCTTTAGCCACTAACGGATAATTAGAAGCATTGCTACCGTTGGCAATTAGCATGTCAGAATTGGTTCGTTCGTTGGCGAAATAAACTTCGGTGGATCCGTGAGTACCATGAGTTCCTGTCACTGGATCACAGTAGTCCAATGCCACCATACCAAACTCGGCTGTTCTACTATCAGAAGAAATCACTGCCTTTGATAAATCATAATCCAAATGATAAGAAAGCGGCTGCACCTGATCATTAAATGTGACACGATCTACAACATCAACAGTGTGAGATCCATAGGCTTTATAATCTGAAAGCCTGACTAATTTTAAGCTCGTCGTATCCTGGATATTATCCTGGCCCAAAACCAAAATATTTGGACCGATCATGGACCTACCTAATGCCTCATATATGCCATTGTATTCAGGATCACTTTCTACCCCGGAAAAGAAATCGGACCTAAAATAAGTGCCGTTTTTCAGAAAGAGTACCCTACTTCCGTTCGTTTCATCTTGAATGATAAAATCTTTGTACCCAAACTTGATGTCCCACTCATTCTCTACTGATCCGGGAAAGGGTATATCTACCACATAATTCCACTGGCCATTAGCAGACCGATAATAAAGATCATCTCTAATGAGTGCATAATTACCGCTGACCTCAGAAGTTCCCCAACTATAACTTTCCCCTCCAATCGAATTAATTATTTGGGCAGACCATGGATCCCCAGATATTATGTTAGGATTGAAATACGCAATACCATGTGCATCACTATCTTCAGTTGTAAAGGAGGCTACAGCCGTACTAGGGCCAGCTGTTATGTCAAATTGAGTCGATACATAAGGGAATAAAGTATTATCGAAGAACTTCCATTCTAAACCGTTATATCTTCCGAGTTCGAAAGCAGATACTGTAAGTTCTAAACCATCAAATAATCTTACATCGCTAGGTCTTTTGTAAAAGAGCGGATTTGCAGAAAGAAACATATTGTTTCCGGTAAGCTGCGTATAGGCATTATCAGCCAGGTTTTCGATAGGGCCAAAACGCCTCCAACCGGTATAATCTTCATTCCAGTCGTATATATAGCCGGGGTTATCATCAGCGAGTACAACAGCGAAAGAAGGTGCAGAATGCCAGCTCGAATAAGGGCTGCCTTCTGGCTTAAAAATACCCTCAGAATGATCTGTATCTACTTCAATGTCGTTTGGAATGAGGCTGGTAACCCATTCCTTTCTTTTGTTCAGAAAGTGGAATTTTATAATGTCGTCCTCATTAAGTGGGATATTTAGACCATCTGACGAATGTTCCATAAAATAATTTGCTCCTGCGGAATAATCAGATCTATTTCCGGAAGACTGAATCAAATCATTAGTCCTCCAGGCTTTTCCCTGCCAAACAAAGACGTGGTTGTTAGGCGTCAAATGAGCATTGTAGTCACCAGCTACGATAAAATCTTCTCCAGAGAGCAGCACGGAGCGTTCTCCAAATACTGTATTAGTTAAAAGAGTATTTGAATACCAAGTTTTATTATCTGTGTTGTTTCTATGAAAAGCCAAAAGATCATAACTGTTCTGGCTGAAATCTTTGTACAGTATAGAGAAATGGTCTCTTTGTAAGGAAACATGAAATTCTGTCCAAGGATAAAACTCAAAACTTTCCGCTCTGACGTCGTTGTATTGCCTGACGCCCGTTAACGTACTCTCAACAGAACTTATCTCTTCCCATTTACCATTCCATTGATACAATTTAAGCTTAACATTTCTGGGGTCATCTTCGTGGCCCCCAGGATTATTGTTTTGCATTTGCCTCCAAAGTACCACTACGTAATCCTGCCCTATATAAGCCTTTGGTTCATGATATCCGTTCGGTGCCGTGATATTTAATTGACGGTTGCTGTTCGGTATGGTATACGTACTGTAACTGTATGCTACTTCGCTTCCATCATTAGAAACTATTTTATCAATAGCCCCTTTATAGGAACCTGTTTCATTATATTCATATTTTGTGGTTGAAAGCAGTTCATTATTAGAAGCTAAGACTCTGATCTCATCCAGTAAACGTTTTTGGTAAGTCCATGAGGTACGTACGTTCGATACCAGGTCTACTTTTTGAATGATAGTGCCATATTCATTTTTAACGATCACCTCATCTAAAAATCGCTTCTCATATCGTTCCTGGTAGGCGTCTGGCTCCGTTTTTTCCGTATGCGGCTCCACAAATTCTGCAGGTTCTTTATCGCCATAAACCAGATCAACGCGCTGTCCTATATCATCTTCAATATATAAGAGATAAGATGCTTCGGTAGCAAACAGACCTGTCCCAGGCGTATTGGAAACCCTATTTTCTTCCAGATCATAAGCATAACGAATTTGCTGACCCCATAAGTCTTCGATCGAGGAAAGATTCCAAGCTACTCCCTGGTTTTGTTGATTAGCCGTAACCGCACTGCTTCCAATCCAATTTCCCCATTTAACAATATGCTCTATCGTATTCCTTCCGCTGAATTTATCGCCGTAAATAGCGGTAGAACCGTCTTCTCTTTTAATAACCCATTTCTCATCACTAGGGTAAAATCTAATGGTCCAAAACTGGTAATTTTGTAATACAAAATCATCATATGTACTTGTTCCTCCAATTCGGATCATAGGATTTGAAGAACCTCCATCCACTAGATAATAATCATCATCATCACGTGTACCGGTTTGCTTATTATCAACTATGATTTTAGAAGTATTCAATGACCAGCCCAAGCCAACACTACTTGTTGGAGCTTCGTTATTCCAGATATCAACCTGATCGATCACTCCGTTTGAGTTATAGAGCAGGCTTACATTTAAGCTCAAGTTTCCATAGCTCGGTACACTTGCTAGTGTTACCGGAAACGTAGCCTGACCATTGAAAAGATTTACACTTTGCTGTATATTTCCAAGTATATCGCTTCCGGCTGAGAAGCCACCCCCCTCAGGAGCTTTACCTAATGTACTATTCTGCGAGCGTAGTGAAATAGCATTTAAGGCAAATAGGTAAACGAAAATTATGAATAGAGAATATTGCTTTTTCATAGATAAAAAAGTTTTTAGTGCGCTTGTTTACCCTGAATTAATCTTCTAGTCCTTTGAATATACTGATCAACTCACCTATCTGCTCAGACTGCGTAGATATTTCCTCCTGCTGAGTCTCAATCAGCTTTTGTTGTCGGATAGTATGTAAAGTGAGCTCTTCTATTTTTTTGAGAAGAAGAGCGTTCATTTCTCCCACGTTGATCCCTTCTTCTTGAACTTGAGCTGCAGATGGTATCTCAGGCAAGTGGCTGTTTTCTTTAATGAATGCCTCTGTTTCTTTAAGAGAAGTTAACTCATATTCTTCTTCAAAAACATAATCGGGCCATGGAGAGGGTTCTACAATGACTTCCTTTGTTCTTATGGTACCGTTTACTTCTAGTTTATACGAAGCATTTTCTACTCCTATTCCCAGGTTACCACTAACTTTTAGATTACTTGGGATTTCAACATTGTTTCCAAAAGTAACGTCGCGATGCTCATTAGAAAATAGAAAATAGTGATTAAGGCTGTTATCATTGCTATTTGTAAAAAAAGTAGATCCATCATTATGGTAAAGGTTAAAATAATTTTCAATTCCTTCTGAATCGTATAACCGAATACCTGTCTCTAGGGCACCATTCGTGCTGAAGTCAATGGAAGTTTCATTGAACTTCATCCAATCGTCAGGAAGATAATCGCCTGTGACACTTGTTGAACCCTGGTGATCATCATCATCAAAATAAGCATCAGGTCCTATGGCTAAATTTCCCTGAATATCCAAAACATCGATATCCACTTGAATCCCGCCGACGGAATCTAAACACATCACATCTAAGAATAAACTATCTCCATCTTCGACTCTATCAAATATTCTCGTAATTAGCCAGGGACTCTCGATCGAGCTAACAGAGCGTTTCTTGAAGTGCCCCTCTGAGGTTACAGTTAACAAACTATTTTGTGTATTATCGAACCCTTGAGCACCTACATTTGGTAAAGTGAATAAACCATTTATGCTTAGTTGACCATTAACATCCAAATCTCCATTTAACTCAGAATCTCCAACTACGTCCAATTTTGCGGAGGGAGATGTAGTTCCTATGCCGAAACTTCCGTCATTTTTAATCATCACTTGATTATTATTGACATTGAATTGAAGGCCATAAGATCCGATTACACCAATGTGTCCCTGTCTGTTATTAAAGTATATTTCATTATCATCCAAACCTAATCCATTATTAACATTTAATGATGCGTTAGCAAGATTACCTCCAGCTATAGTCGAACCTGATCCTTTCACGAAAACATCTCCTTCTACGTGCAATTTCTCTGAGGGAGAAGAAGTGCCTAGGCCCAGACTACCCCTAACATTAATATTATTGTCACTCTCGCCAAGCAAAATCTGTCCATTTGAAGATTGTCCGTAATAATGACTCGATTCGAAAACGAAAGCACTAATACTATTATCCCACCTTGGTACAGGTTGGCTTCCTAAATTCATTCTCCCCCCCTCTGTCAAGGTTAAAATTCTATTTGCAGTACCAGTAGTATTTTTACCTATTTGAAAAACATCATTCCCGTTATTGTTTGCATCAATATTTAATCTAATATGACCAAATGAATTCATAGTCAAATCATCTCCGTAAGTATCTCCGTAAGTGGATCTGATTGAATGATGTGAATTTCTCCCATAGCTATCACTATCCCAAGTAAAATAGATTCCACCCCATCTATAAAGACTTGAATGCTGGTTATTGACTAATTTACCTTCCAAATCACCATTTATTCTTATAAAATTAGAACTAAAATCACCATAGATTAAAGGATTGGGAGTATTGCTGTTATCTATATATAATTTATTAGAACTTGTCTCTGAATATCCAGCTTCATATCCCAAAAATATGTTTCCTGATCCAGATGAATTATTGTAACCACTTCTGTATCCTAAAACTGTATTTCGAGAACCGGTTCTTAAAGAATACATAGGTCTGGAACCAACTAGAGTATTATAAGCTCCAGATGTAACCTGCCACCCCGCTCTCGAACCTATAAAAGAGTTATAACTACCAGAAACTTGGCTACCTGCAAGATTTCCTACAGCAGTATAATGCCAAAGTGAGTGCCTATTTGGTCCACCCGCTGAAGGTCCTTCCCAATGGCTTTCACGTTGGCATAAGAATAAAAACTAACCGTTAAAAGAACTAACAAAAATAAAAGTTGTCTCATAGCTATTTGAATAAATTGAATGATAACACTACAAAATTAGGTTACATAATTTTAACTAATAGTCGTTTAAAAGACATTCTTAGAAAAGTACAAACATAGCGATGTTTTTAGAAAAAGTTCTTTAAAAAGTCCAACTAGTCGATGTTATAACATTGAAATTTTATGAAAAATAATTCCATTTTAATTGGAATTTTAGGTACAACTGACAGGCCTATCAAAGTACGTTAAGATTTCTCGTGAGTAGAGTATATACTCGCACGAATCGGAATTGGTTAATCATCAATAAGAATCTCTGATCTTTTTATTTCTACCCTTGTTTTGGATCAGCTTTGGATAATTCTGTCCATACTTAGGGTTTTGCCATTTGAAGAACTTATGGCGTTTACTACGGTACTCTTTTCCCACATGAACGTGATTGACTTGCGTATGGCATCTGGGCACCGGACACCTGGGCAATATTGGGTATTTATAGGTCACTCCAATGTTCAAGAAGTAGGCTGGTTGGCCGATATCAATATCAGGACCGATTCCTGTTTCCACTGTATACCGCTTGAATTCAATAGATGGTCGTACGAATACTCCAAAAATTTCAGAGAAATGACGTTCGATATTTACTCCCAGGTTGGCATATATACTACTTGAGATCGCAGAATTATCAAAAGAGCCTAAAAATCCTGTCCTTCCCAATTGAAGTTCACCTGTGAAATCAAAATATTTATACTTATGAAACTTATAACCCAGTAGAAGATAATATCTAAAAAAACCTAAGCTTGTTTCCGTGGGTAGCAAAGTTCCAAGCGTATCCACGCCTCTGGAGGGCTCAAAAGGCCGGAACCTGTGGATTTCAAAAGTTCCACCCAGTCCAATTCGATATTGTTTATAGTCATAAAATAACCCAAGGCTTATTGGAATACTATAACCTGAGCCTCGATATTCGATGGGAATGCTATCTGCTGCAAAAAGGCTATCTTCTCCAACGGTTAAACCATTTCTGATCTGTGGTGCCGTCGTCCAATCAAAAACTGCTGTATTCGCGCCTGAAATATTCAGAGAATCAATGTTGATGATATAGGTAGTGTCATTAGCTCTTCCAACCGCATAGCCATCTAAGGTATGGCGATATGAATATTGACCGTAGCCAGTGCTGAAAAAAGCTGTAAAACGATTCAAGAATTTTCTAATACCGTAATTACCATAGGAATTCTCTCTATCATCTCCGGATTCTTCCATCGGTTCTGCTACCTCATCGCCTGCAAATTCATCTTCAGCCACTTGAGCATAGATTGATTGAAAAGGCAGAAATATCAACCCAAATACGAATAGTCCTTTTAAAAATCTATAAATCGAAATCTTCAAAATGATTTAGCTTACATTAAAAGTAAACTCACAAAAGCCCTTAAAAATTGGGAGATGATCTATTTTTAATTTTTGACCAAGCTCTTTAAGGACATCGAATTCCGATTTTTTGATTGGACGAGGAGTAAAAATATCTTCATCTTCTTCAAGAAAGAAGGCACAGATATACCTCACCAGTATATAAGGACATATTAGAATCACCTTTTTGTAGTCACTCAAATTCTTCAATGGAGCATTCTTAGTGATCTCATGGGCATCTTCCAAATTCATAGTTCGATCCATTACGGTTCGAATGACCGATAGAAAATGTTCTTCCCAATAATTATAATTCTTAATACAGAATTGCATACCCGTAACAACCGGATCTTTTTTCAGGAAATAATTACCTTTTGAAAGCTTTCGGGCTTTTTTATTTAAGGCCAGCTCTTCCTTCAGGTTTACGTCATCATTAGCCAAGGCCACTCCTAAAGTAGGTGTCAGAAAAATGAGTGATAAAAAGTCATGATCACTAATATCAAGAAATCGAGCTTCTTTTTTTATAAAATCCTTTTTCAAATTTTGAATGGCTTCAAGGATGATTTCATCCTCTATCATAACTTCTACCTCATATTCTGTGAACATCTTAGACTGATTTTGACATAAATATAGAAAGAATATGAGCAAATGCAGGAGACTTCAATAGATGTGTTCAATAATGAACATATATTTGCGTTAAAACCGAACAATTATAGATTAACAGAATTTAAAAAGATGGAATACTAGCTTTAAAAGCAGTATTAGTAATTTGGCACGCAACTGGATCAAGACGAGAGCATTATGAATATGATAGAACTTCGAGACATTAAAAAGGCCTACCAGGTCGGGGCGACTCCTTTACAGGTACTTAAAGGTATTGACCTCGATATAGGGGAAGGTGAACTTGTTTCCATTATGGGCTCTTCAGGGTCAGGAAAATCAACTTTACTTAATATACTCGGAATTCTGGATTCTTATGATAGCGGTAGCTATACGCTTGCTGGCACAGCAATCAAAGATCTGAGTGAATCCAAAGCTGCTTTTTATCGCAATAAGTTTATCGGCTTCGTATTTCAATCTTTCAATCTACTTTCCTTTAAGAACGCAACGGAAAATGTTGCACTGCCTCTTTATTACCAGGGAGTTAATCGTAAAAAAAGAAATAAAATTGCCGAAGAATATCTTGAAAAAGTGGGTTTAAAGGAATGGGCTGAGCATATGCCAAATGAACTCTCCGGAGGTCAGAAACAGAGAGTTGCGATTGCCAGATCTCTCATATCCCAGCCTAAAGTGATTCTTGCCGATGAACCTACAGGAGCTTTGGATACCAAAACCTCCTATGACGTTATGGAGATTTTTAAAGACGTTAATGCATCAGGAATCACCGTTATTATCGTAACACACGAAAGTGATATCGCGAAGATGACAGGACGTACCATTATGCTTAAAGATGGACTGATCCTGAGTAAAGATCATAAGTTCGAAGAAGCTCAAACCGCATAAGGATGTTCGATATAGATAAGTGGCAGGAAATTTTTCATACGATCCGGAAAAATAAACTTCGGACGTTTATAACCGCCTTTAATGTAGCCTGGGGAATATTCATATTGATACTTCTTGTGGGTTTTGGAAGAGGCTTTTCAAATGGTGTTGAAAACCAATTCCGGGATGATGCAACCAATAGTATTTGGATTTGGGCCGGGCAGACTAGTAAAGCTCACAAAGGCATGAAGCCTGGTAGAAATATACAGTTGACCAATCAGGATTTCGAAGCGGTTAATCGTATAAACGGTGTTGAGTACATTACAGCTCGTTATTATTTAAGAGGGGAATTTACTGTTAGGTATAAAGATCGATATTCCTCTTTTTCGGTTAGGGCTTGTCACCCCGATCATCAGTACCTGGAGAAAACCATTGTAACGAAAGGTCGGTATCTAAATCAGAAAGATCTTGATGACAAAAGGAAAGTTACTTCTATCGGTACCGAAGTCGTGAAAGTACTTTTTGGAAATGAAGATCCCATCGGTAAATACATCGATATAAATGGTATCCCATACAAAGTAGTAGGTGTCTACGAGGACGAAGGAGGCGAAGGAGAAATAAAGATCATATATATTCCGATTACTACTGCCCAAACAGCTTATGGTGCCGGAAATAAAATAAACCAGATCATGTTCACCATGGGTGATGCCAGCCTTGCTGAAAGCATAACCATTCAGAATTCCGTTGATGAACTCTTAAGGGAAAGACTGATCATCGCAGAAGATGACGAAAGAGCTATCCGGGTTAATAACAGCCTGGAAGACTTTATGCGCTTTCAAAATCTATTTGCTGGAATACGAGGCTTCCTGTTCTTCGTTGGTATTTGTACACTAATAGCAGGAGTAGTGGGGATCAGTAATATCATGCTGATTGTCGTTAAAGAAAGGACACGTGAGATCGGAGTACGAAAGGCGATAGGCGCAACACCAAGATCCGTTATTGGATTGTTTCTAATGGAAGCACTACTTATTACATTGGCTTCCGGTTATATAGGACTTGTGGGAGGAATAGCTTTTATAGAATTCGACGTATTGAGTAATATGATGGAAACATTTGGATTCCCCATGGATTTTTTCAGGAATCCTCAAATCAATATAAGGGGTGCTATCGGGGCGACAGTCGTGTTAGCCATTGCTGGTACCCTGGCAGGATATTTTCCAGCAAGAAGAGCAGCTAAAATCAGACCTATTGAAGCATTAAGGGATGAATAGATATACTATGAGCATTATAATTAAAATACATCGTGGTCATTTAGAATTTGTTCTTCCCATGCGATGTCTAAAATCTAAAGTCTTTAATCTAAAATCTATTAGCCGTGTTTGACTACGATAAATGGCAGGAAATATTTACAACCATAAAGAAGAATAAGCTAAGGACTTTTCTAACAGTCTTTGGTATCTTCTGGGGTATTTTCATGATCGTGATTTTATTGGGTGCCGGAAAGGGTCTTGAAAACGGAATCCAAAGAGATTTCAGTGCTTTTGCTACTAATAGTGGATTCATTTGGGGGCAAAAAACAACCATTTCTTACGATGGGTACAAACCCGGAAGGTACATCCGATACAACAACGAAGACCGAAGATTACTTTTGGCTAAAGTACCTGAACTCAGATACCTTGCGCCGAGAAACCAACTTAGCGGATTTGGTGGCGGAAACAACGTTATCTACGGTGAAAATTCAGGGACATTCAGTGTATACGGCGATTATCCTGACTTTGGAAAGATTGAAAGCCGTGACATTTATAATGGAAGATTTATCAATGATCTGGATATAGAAAAAGAACGTAAAGTAGCCGTGATCGGTGAAAATGTTCGAAAAGTTCTTTTTGAAGAGGATGAAGATCCTATGGGAAAGTATATTCAGATCAATAGAGTGAACTTCCAAGTCGTGGGCGTATTCAAATCTTTACGATCTGGCGAACGTGGGGATCGCGATACACAGACTATTTTCGTTCCTTTCAGCACTTTTCAGACGGCATTTCATTACGGCGATCGAATTGGCTGGTTTGCTTATTCCGCCAAAGAGGAGTTCGATGCCGGAGAAGTAGAAGCGAAAATGATCGATATTTTAAGAGAACAACACTCTGTTCACCCCAGAGATGAAGATGCTATAGGCCATTTCAATCTCCAAGAAGAATTTAAGGAGATCAGTGGGCTATTTACCGGAATGAACTTGTTTACCTGGTTTGTCGGCATAAGCACGCTATTTGCCGGAATCATAGGGGTAAGCAACATTATGCTAATCATCATTAAAGAAAGAACCCGTGAAATAGGTATAAGAAAGTCCTTGGGGGCCACTCCCCTTTCAATCGTTTCACTAGTGATACAAGAATCTGTATTTCTAACGACTATAGGTGGATACACCGCATTGGTCTTCGGGATATTTCTTCTCGAAGCCATCAATCAGGTTATCCCCAAAGATGGGTTCTTTGGTGCAACAGAAATTGATATTCAAGTAGCGATAGGCGCATTATTAATCCTGATTATAGGTGGAGCTGCAGCGGGTATTCTCCCTGCAACAAAAGCAGCCAAGATTAATCCAATAGAAGCAATAAGAACAGAATAATTCCAAAACCATACAAAATGAAAAAAGTACTTACCATTTTATTAATCATAATACTTGTTGGCAGTTTTGCAGGAACAGGTTATTTTCTATATTCTAAATCACAGGAAAAACCAGTCGTTTTTGAGACAGACTCCCTATTCCAAACTGATATTATTCAAAAAACAGTTGCCACTGGCTCAATCAACCCTAGAAAAGAGATTGAGATCAAATCTCAGGTTTCCGGAGTCGTAGAGAAACTATTCGTTGAAGCTGGAGAGTTTGTGAAAAATGGTCAGCTGATCGCAAAAATTAAGATTATTCCTGATGTAGTAGCCTTAAATAATGCCCAGGCAAACCTGGAGCAAGCTATTATCAACTTCAAAAATTCAGATAAAGAATTGAAACGTCAACGTCAGTTATTGGATGATAAGGTAATTTCAGAATTTGAATACAATCAATTTCTACTAACCTATAACTTAAACGAACAACAGGTAGAGGCTGCACAGAATAATCTGGATCTCGTTAAAGAAGGTGCATCGAAAAAATCAGGAAACATATCTAACCTCGTACAATCTACCACTGAAGGTATGGTGTTGGACGTTCCTGTTAAAGAAGGAAACTTCGTGATCGAAACCAATACCTTTAACGATGGTACCACGATAGCTTCTGTTGCCAATATGGACGAAATGATCTTCGAGGGAAAAGTTGATGAATCTGAAGTTGGAAAGCTAACGGAGGGAATGGAACTCTTATTAAAAGTAGGTGCTTTGGATACCAATAAATTCAAGGCTACACTTGAATACATTGCTCCTAAAGGTGTTGAAGAAGAAGGAGCCATTCAGTTTGAGGTACGTGCCGAGGTTGATCTTACGCAAGGTGTATTCCTTCGTGCGGGTTATAGTGCCAATGCTGATATTGTTCTTGACAAAAGGGATCAGGTTCTGGCCTTGAAAGAGAGCAACCTCATATTTGAAGATGAAAAGACCTTTGTAGAAATCATGACGGCACCACAGGAGTTTGAAAAGAAAGAAGTTAAGACTGGTCTTTCTGACGGTATTAATATTGAAATATTAGAAGGTGTTGACTCAAGCGCCAAAGTAAAGAAATTATAAAGCCTACAATCCAGAAGTCTACTATACCCGCCTACGTTTAACATAAACCTGGGCGGTTTTTTTATTTTAAATAATCGTAAAGAAATCATGTTTGATTGTCGAATATTCAATTTAAGGCTTAGGAATTGGCCCTTCATTGGCATTTTGATAATCAGATTGTAGATAATTCGCTAAATTAGTATATATATGCTAATTTAGTATACTATGATTCAAAAGGAATGTCCTAAGTGCTATGGAAACCAAGTAATTAAGAGTGGGATAGTAAAAAATCGTCAACGGTATCGCTGTAAAAAATGTGGATATAACTTCACTGTAGATAAGTTAGGTAAACAAATTGATGAATATTATGTAATAAAAGCTTTGCAGCTTTATTTAGAAGGCGTCAGCTTTAGAGAGATCGAACGTTTACTGGGAATAAGCCATGTTTCTGTACTCAACTGGGTAAAAAAGTATAACATAAAAGCCCCTGAACGCTCCGAATATAGACCCACTTATAAAATATTGACCCATTCGGAATTATTGGAGATTTTTACAGAAAAAGACTATTTAAAAGATTCAGGAATGCTTTTAACAGAGCTTGGAGATAAATTCATGCTCATCAAATGGGAACGGTTTAAATCATAAAACTATACTTTTAGCAAAAGTATATAACTTAACCTATCGGCTAACTTAATTTTTTTCAGCTTCATACAACGCAAAAATCTGAAAGGATCAATCCTCAGATTTCGCTGACCATAACTAAACTTAATAAACTATGAAGCGGACACTATACGCATGCCTTATGGCCATGGCCTTTCTATGTATTTCCACTTTTGCTCTTAGCCAAAGTGAAGAGCTAGAGCCCGACCGATCCTACAAACCATTAATCCTCAAGCTCGATGAAGATGGAAAAAAATACATCCGTTTCATCACTTGGCTACAGGTATGGGGAGAAGATAGTAATCTTGATAGCGACCCTGGATTCAACGTCAGGATACGGAGGTCCAGATTTTTAGCTTACGCCCAGATATCAGATCGATTTCTGATTTTAACCCACTTTGGACTTAATTCTCTAACAGGAGCTAATGCAGATCCTTTAGGGAACAGGGCTACGAGTGATGAAACCATCAATGGACCTCAATTTTTCCTGCATGGCGCATGGACAGAGTTTAAGGTAACCCAAAACGACAACCTTTATATCGGAGGCGGTTTACATTACTGGAATGGCCTTAGTCGATTGACGAGTCAAAGTACTTTGAATTTTATGACCCTTGATAACTACAGACAAGCTTGGGCTACCCTTGGTTTGTCCGATCAGTTTGCCCGGCACTTAGGAGTTTATGCCAAAGGAAAAGTTGGAAAGTTGAGGTATACATTGGCCGTAAATGAGCCCATTTCTAATGGCTTAGGGTCAGCAGACTCACTAGCTAACAACTCTGTAACCTATTCAGGAAGAAGGGTTTTAGGAGATGATGCAGGCTTAATAGTTACAGGATACTTTGATTATCAATTTCTGGATCAGGAATCTAATAAACTCCCCTATCGTGTAGGTAGTTATCTCGGTAAAAAGAAGGTTTTCAACATTGGTGCCGGTTTCTTCAACCATGGTGATGGTACCGTAACTGTTGACGAAGCCGGAGCCATATCCGGGAATAACGTCAATCACTTTTCAGTAGATGCTTTCTATGATGCACCGTTAGGAAAAGGAGCGATTAACGCTTACGCAGCTTATTATAATTTCGATTATGGTGAAAACTACAATTTCAGAACTACTTATGGAACCGGATCATCTTTTTATATCCATACCGGCTATTTGCTTCCTGAGTTCACCGAAAAAGGTAGACTCATGCCTTACGTTGCTTTTAATAACAACGATTTCGAAGCTTTCGAAGAAAGTGGAAATACCGTCCGCTTAGGAGCTAATTGGTTTGTAAATGGCCACAATGCAAAAATAACACTGGAATATAGTTCCACACTAGCTAATCATAGCGGCCCCGAACCCGATCGGGTTAGCGGCTTAATTCTTCAAACACATATTTTCCTTTAATAGAATAGAAAATTATAAGATATGCGAGATCAAAAGAAAATGGATGAGTACTGGAAAAGGAACTTGAGGTACTTATCAATCTTACTAACCATCTGGTTTACAGTTTCCTACGCTTTTGGAATATTATTCGTAGATGTACTTAACACTATTCGGGTTGGAGGCTTCAAACTTGGTTTCTGGTTTGCCCAACAAGGTTCCATCTATGTTTTTGTCATTCTCATATTCGTATATGTCCGGCTAATGAATAAGCTCGATAAAGAATATGACGTCGAGGAAAAAGAATAATTGATCATTTAAGAAATAGTAAAATGGATATTCAAATTTGGACTTATATCATCGTTGGGATCACCTTCGCACTTTACATAGGCATCGCCATCTGGTCTAGGGCAGGTTCCACGAAAGACTTTTATGTAGCAGGTGGTGGCGTTTCTCCTCTTGCTAACGGAATGGCAACTGCCGCCGACTGGATGTCGGCAGCATCATTCATCTCCATGGCTGGGCTTATTTCTTTTGCTGGTTACGACGGAGCCGTTTATCTTATGGGCTGGACGGGTGGATACGTATTATTAGCTTTACTTTTAGCTCCTTACCTGAGAAAATTTGGGAAATTTACCGTTCCGGATTTTATCGGAGATCGATACTACTCTAACGTCGCCAGGACTGTTGGGGTAATCTGCGCTATAATTGTATCATTTACGTACGTGGCTGGACAGATGCGAGGCGTGGGTGTTGTTTTCGCTCGTTTTCTTGAGGTGCCAATCAATACAGGTGTACTTATTGGAATGGCCATTGTCTTCTTCTATGCAGTCTTAGGAGGAATGAAAGGCATCACGTATACCCAGGTCGCACAGTATTGCGTACTAATATTTGCGTACATGGTCCCTGCCATTTTTATATCGATTCAGCTTACCGGAAATCCTATTCCTCAATTGGGCTTTGGTGATACGCTGGCTGATGGTTCAGGCACTTACTTACTTGATAAGCTTGATAAGCTGCATTCGGAACTTGGTTTCGCAGAATATACCTCCGGTTCAAAATCAATGATCGATGTTTTTGCCATCACGTTTGCACTGATGGTTGGAACTGCCGGGCTTCCACATGTAATCGTACGCTTTTTTACGGTTCCGAAAGTTAGTGATGCACGGGTATCAGCCGGTTATGCACTCATCCTGATCGCTATACTTTACACCACCGCGCCTGCTATCGGTGCTTTTTCAAGAACCAATTTGATTGAAACAGTTTCCAATGAAGATTATACCTCAGTGCCATCCTGGTTTACGAATTGGGAAAACACGGGATTGATTGGCTTTGAAGACAAAAATAAAGATGGTAAAATACAGTATGTCGGTGATAAAGAGGCTAATGAACTCACCATCGACCGGGATATTATGGTATTAGCCAATCCTGAAATTGCGAAACTTCCAAACTGGGTCATTGCTTTAGTAGCAGCGGGAGGTTTGGCAGCAGCACTTTCAACAGCAGCTGGCCTTCTTTTAGTAATATCAACCAGTATTGCACATGATTTAATCAAACAACAGATCAAGCCCAATATCTCCGAAAAAGGGGAGCTTCTTTGGGCTAGGATTGGTGCAGCTGTAGCTGTTATCGTGGCAGGATATTTCGGGATCAATCCTCCTGATTTCGTCGCTGCAACCGTTGCACTCGCTTTTGGGTTGGCTGCAGCATCTTTCTTCCCGGCAATCGTACTGGGTATTTTTGATAAACGTATGAACCGTGAAGGTGCCATAAGCGGAATGATTGTAGGAATAACCCTGATGTTCTTTTATATGGCTGTCTATAAGCTAGGTTGGTTTGTAGAAGAAAAACCTCCTGCTTCTGCCTGGTGGTTCGGCATTTCGCCTGAAGGTTTTGGGACCATAGCTATGATAGTTAATCTCGTTGTTTCCTTTGCCGTTTCCAGAATGACCGCACCTCCACCAGATTATGTTCAGGAGATTGTGGAAAACATTCGTTTCCCTAAAGGCGCCGGAAAAGCAGTTGAGCATTAAAAATCTAAATCATTGACGAGGAATGATCTTCATATTCTTCGTCAATGATTATTTAAAGCTAAATTTTAAGGTAAAAATAATGATTTAGACTGACTCAAAAGTTTAATTCCAGTCATCCTGAACTTGTTCCGATGCTTCGGAACAGGATCTTTAAAATACGCACAAATTGAAAGTTAGATTCTGATCCTGAAGCTTCGGAACAGAATGACAGCTTTCAGCAACTTTTGAGATAGCTTTATTTTATTTAATTGTCTCATGGATTCCATGTAAATTCAGTTTAGAAAATTTTCGATACCATTGAAAACCAGAAACCAAATACTCATTATCATTTCAATCATATCTTTTGGGGTATTCCATTCTCCTATCCTAAGTGCATTTAACAATGATAGATTGTTGGGTGGTGTTCCGATATTCCTGATTTTCGTTTTAACTGTTTGGGTCGGCCTGATCGGCATTATGGCAATTATCAATTCAAATAAAAGGCATAAAAGGGGTGATTGATATTAAGTGGATCGTCATATTGATCTCCCTTTTCTATATGGCTTTACTCTTTGGTATAGCCTATTTGGGGGAGAAAAATGAATCCAGCAGATGGGTCAAAAATCCTTACGTATACGCCTTATCGCTTGCAGTTTATTGCACCGCCTGGACTTTTTATGGTAGCGTAGGCAGGGCCGCCAGCGCCGGGCTAGACTTTCTTACTACTTATATAGGCCCTATTCTTTTAGCTCCCCTCCTATGGGTTTTAGTTAGAAAAGTGATTCGGATCAGTAAAGTTCAGCGAATCACAACGATAGCTGATTTCATTTCCTCGCGCTATGGTAAAGATACGTCTATTGGAGCTCTGGTAGCTTTTGTATGCTTTTTTGGCGTGCTTCCTTATATATCCATACAGATCAAAGCCATTTCAAAAAGCTTCACCGTAATTACAGAAGGTCTGACTGTTGAAAGTACTTCTTCTAACATTTTCTTTAACGATACTGCTTTTTACATTACACTTATTCTCGCTTGCTTTACAATTCTATTCGGAGCCAGACGAATCGATACCCATCGTAAGAATAGTGGGCTAGTTTCGGTCATCGCCTTTGAATCCCTATTTAAACTCCTCGTTTTTTTTGTAATAGGAGTCTATATCACCTTTTTTCTATTTGACGGATTTGGAGATGTATTTAACAAAGCTGCCAAACTAAATGACTTTGAATATCTGATCACTATTGATAATGATGAAGGCTACTCAGAGTGGATGTGGCTAAATATTCTTTCTGCTTTCGCATTTATATTGCTTCCAAGACAATTTCAGGTGATGATAAAAGAAAACACAGATGAAAAACATTTACTAAAAGCCAGTTGGCTCTTCCCACTTTACCTGCTATTGATCAACATTTTTGTTGTTCCAATCGCTATGGCTGGAAGATTAATTTTTCAGGATATCGATATAGATGCGGATATGTTCATGCTTGCTATCCCAATGAATGCCAAAGAACTTGGGTTAGCGATCATGACTTATTTAGGTGGTTTTTCCGCTGCGACCAGTATGATCATTGTTTCTACCACTGCTTTAGGCGTAATGATCAGTAATAGCGTAATCAATCCACTCATACTCAAAAACAATACGGAAACAAAAGGACGGCTGCTTTTGAGAGTTCGTCAATTTACCATACTTTTCATTCTTTTATTTTCCTACCTATACTTCAAATTTGTAAGCAATCGCTTCTCCATAGTTTCCATTGGGTTAATATCATTTGTAGCTGTCGCACAATTAGCACCGTCTTTTATAATTGGTCTTTATTGGAAAAGTGCGACTCGTATTGGAGCTTTTTCCGGAATTTGTATCGGAATGATCATTTGGTTTTTCACTTTAGTCGTTCCGACGATAGTTAGTACCGGATGGCTCCCGGAGTCCATCATGACCAACGGTTTGTTTGGCATAGAATTGTTCAAGCCTTATCAATTCCTGGGAGTAAGAGGCCCAAACTCGATTGTGAATGGGTTCTTTGCAAGCTTTTTTTTCAACCTCATCACCTATTTGATAGTTTCGTTGCTGACAAAACGTTCTACGAAGGAAATTAATCAGGCAGAGGTTTTTGTGGATATTTTCAAGTATTCAAAATTCTACGAAAGTGCTGTTTTTTGGAAAGGGAAAGCCATGGTCAAAGATGTCCAAAACCTTCTAGAGCGATTTCTGGGTCGCAAACAATCCGAATTGGCACTGAACCATTTCCAAAGTAAAAACAATATTGATCAGAACATTACCGAAGCAGATTTTCGCATGGTCAATTTTGCTGAAAACCTGCTGGCTGGGGCTATTGGGTCTTCTTCAGCAAGAGTATTGGTATCTTCTGTAGTGCGAGAGGAACAGCTTCATATGGACGAGGTCTTAAGTATGCTGAAAGAAACGCAGCATTTCATCTCGGACAACAAGGAGTTGAGAAAGAAATCTGAAGAGCTTGCTGAGGCAGGAGAAAAGCTTAGGATCGCCAACCAGCAGTTGAGGGAAATTGATGATCAAAAAGATGAATTTATCTCAACCGTTACGCATGAAATGAGAACGCCTGTAACCGCAATCCGGGCTTCCTCAGAAATTATGCAAGACCCCAGTCTCACCAATGAAGAACGAGCTCACTTTTCCAAAACAATTGTAGAAGAAACTCAACGTATGGAAAGGCTCATCAATCAGGTATTGGACTTAGAAAAGATGCGCTCAGGAAAAATGAACGTTCCGGTAGAGGTAATTGACCTGAATCAAATTGCAGTAGATTCTCTTGATTCCCTGAGCCCACTCATTCAGGAAAAAGGAATTAAACTGAACACCAGGTTTTCGGAGGATAATTTGCCTGTACTCTGTAATGAGGATAAGATCAAGCAAGTAATTCTAAACCTGGTTTCTAACGCCATTAAATTTTGCAACAAAGAAGATGGCAAAATTGCACTTACTACAAATAGATCAAATGGAACTGCGGAACTTTCCGTAGGCGATAACGGATCGGGTATTCCGGTAGAAAGTAGGCCGTTACTCTTTCAGGCTTTTTATCAAGCTCAAAATCAGACCATTAAAAAACCGGAAGGCAGTGGACTTGGCTTAACGATCTCCAAGAAAATTATTGAATACCATAATGGGGAGATTTGGATAGAGCAAAACGAACCTAATGGAGCAGTGGTAGCATTTAAAATACCTTTAATGCAATGAAGAAGAAAGTATTAATAGTCGACGACGAACCGAATATATTGATGTCATTAGAATTTCTGATGAAGAAAAACGACTTCAATGTATTCATTGCACGCGACGGATCAGAAGCCCTGACCATCGTACAACAGGAAAATCCCGAAGTTATAATCCTCGATATTATGATGCCCAATGTTGATGGTTACGAGGTTTGTCAATTCATAAAAAAAGAGCCTTCCTTAAAAAGTAAAGTCATTTTTTTAAGCGCAAAAAGCAAACAAAGTGATATTGATAAAGGGTACGAGGCTGGAGCAGATTATTATATGACCAAGCCCTTTTCAACAAAAAATATAGTAAGTAAAGTAAACGAATTGTCCATTTTAACATAAACCTAGTCATGAGCAATAAAATACAAACGTTAAGCGGCTACATTCACGAATATTCAAAAAGCCTCCAGGACCCTGAGCATTTCTGGGCACGGATCGCAGACGACTTCCACTGGCAGAAAAAGTGGGATAAAATAGTCGAATGGGATTTTGAAAAGCCTGACGTGAGATGGTTCATCAATGGAAAAATGAACATTACTGAAAACATTCTTGAACGTCATCTATATACTCAGGGTGATAAGCCTGCCATAATCTGGGAACCGAATAATCCTGATGAGGAAGTCAGAACCATCACCTATCAAGAGCTGTATGAATTAGTAGGTCAGTTTGCCAACGCATTGAAGGCACGTGGAATAGGAAAAGGTGACAGGGTTATTATTTATATGCCTATGGTTCCTGAAGCAGCCGTGGCCATGCTCGCTTGCGCTCGCATTGGAGCAATACATTCTGTGGTATTCGCCGGTTTTTCAGCTAACTCTTTATCTGATCGAATAAATGATTGTGAGGCAAAAATGGTACTCACTTCTGATGGTAATTTCCGGGGAAAAAAGTCTATCGCGGTAAAAAAGGTGGTTGATGAAGCTCTTGAAAAATGTCAATGCTGTGATCAGGTGATCGTTTTAAAAAGGACTTGTGAAGCTGTTGAAATGAAAGAAGGAAGGGATATCTGGTGGCATGACGCTATTGAAGGAGTTAAAAGTGAAAATACTGCTGAAGTCATGGACTCCGAGGATATGCTCTTCATTCTTTACACCTCTGGTTCTACTGGAAAGCCGAAAGGGGTTGTGCATACCTGCGGTGGTTATATGGTTTATACAAGCTATACTTTTCAGAATGTTTTTCAGTACTCGAAAGGTGACACCTATTGGTGTACGGCCGATGTTGGGTGGATCACCGGACATAGCTACATCGTTTATGGACCTCTACTTTGTGGAGCCACTACTTTAATGTTTGAAGGCGTCCCAACTTATCCTGACCCGGGAAGATTTTGGGCTATTTGTGAAAAACACAAAGTGAACCAGTTTTATACAGCACCAACTGCCATCAGGGCTTTACAAGCTTTTGGGACGGAACCCATTGAACCATACAACCTTGAGAGTCTTCAAGTTCTAGGAACGGTAGGTGAACCAATCAATGAAGAAGCATGGCACTGGTATCATGATCATGTTGGAAAAGGCAAATGTCCAATAGTTGATACCTGGTGGCAAACGGAAACCGGAGGAATTATGATTGCACCAATTGCCGGAGTAACTCCAACGAAACCCTCTTATGCTACCTTACCACTTCCTGGAATTCAGTTAGCCATTATGGATAGCGAAGGAAATGAACTTCATGGAAATAGTGTAGAAGGAAACCTTTGCGTGAAATTCCCATGGCCATCAATTCTAAGAACAACTTACGGAGACCATGAGCGATGTAGACAGACCTATTTTTCTTCTTATAAAGGGATGTATTTTACCGGTGATGGCGTAAAGCGAGATGAAGACGGTTACTATCGTATTTTAGGTCGGGTTGATGACGTGATTAATGTCTCTGGCCATAGAATGGGGACTGCTGAAGTAGAGAATGCGATCAACGAGCATCCTAAAGTAGTAGAATCAGCCGTAGTAGGTTATCCTCATGATATTAAAGGTCAGGGTATTTATGCCTTTGTGATCTGTGATATGGAAGGTCGTTCTCAGGAAAACTTAAAAAGCGAAATCACGCAGACCGTTCACAAGATCATAGGCCCAATTGCCAAACCGGATATGATTCAGGTTGTTCCGGGTCTTCCTAAAACGAGGTCCGGTAAAATTATGCGTCGAATCTTGAGAAAGGTAGCGCAAGGTGACGTAAGCAATTTAGGAGATACCTCTACCCTCTTGAATCCATCAGTAGTAGAAGAGATTATCGAAGGAGCAAAAGAATTAGCTTAAGTTTTAAAATGAAATCCCTGACTTTTCTTCAAGCCAGGGATTTTTAATTTACTGATTGGTCAATTAGACGACTCAAATCCTGAATACCATAATTGAAATCATCGTTCAATACTCAAAAACGAGTTATGAAAAATATTTTGGTTGTTCTTGCCATTGCTTCGCTAATCTCTTTGGGATTTGTTTTAAATAATTCAAAATCGGATAAGAGCGATAATAAAATTCAGTTTAATGAAACAACCGAAACTGAATATCCCGTAATTGTAGAGCTCTTTACCTCCCAAGGGTGCTCCAGTTGCCCCTCAGCTGATAAAGTACTTAAAGAAATCGTCGACAATACGGAAACGAATGGTAAGCCAATTTATGGACTCTCCTTCCATGTAAGTTATTGGAATTATTTAGGCTGGAAAGATCCATACAGTAAAGAGTCATTCACAGACCGTCAGCATACCTATGGTGCTTTCATGAGAGCTCGTTCCATCTACACTCCTCAAATGATCGTAAATGGAATAGATCAATTTGTAGGTTCTAGCAGGTCTCAAGCCTTTCACAACATCAAAAAGCATCTCGCTATTCCTAAACCAGACAAAGTTCTGATCAGTAATGTTCAGATAGAAGACAGAAAAGCAATCATAAATTTCTCTATAGACTCAGAATTAGAAAAATCCCTCATCAATTTTGCCTTAGTAGAAAGGAATTTGAAGAACTACGTGCCACGTGGGGAGAATTCCGGACGGGAGCTTTCGCACGATAATGTAGTCAGGAATTTTGAAACCAGAGGCTTTTCGGAAAGTGGTAAAGTAGAGTTAGATATTCCCAAAGATTTAGTTTTAGCCAATAGTTCTATCGTTGTCTACACTCAAAATCCTTTAAACTATACAGTTTTAGGAGCCCATAAGTATGACCTAAGTTCAATATAGTCCTATATTTGAGGCTTGTTTTTTATATAAGCTTCATTATATGCAATTTTTCAAAGTTCTGATCTTCTTCTTTTTGTTGCTCTTGTTTGAGAAATCGTTTGCGCAGGATGCATCCGACTATTTAATAACTACGAAACTAGATACACTTACTGGAGATGTAGAATTCCCGCTTTCGACCAAACTGCACGATCAAATCTTGATCAAAACGGGCAAGAAGAAAAAGAGTTACTTTAAAGCCTTCGAAGTACGAAAGGCTCAAAAAGATGGTAATAATTACTATCCAGTGAAATTCGGTGAAGTCTATCGAATGATGAAGTTGGAAAGCGAGGGCTATATCTCTATGTATAAATACAGAGAAGAACGCTCTTCAGAGTTTTTAAGCACGTACTTGCTTAAAAAAGATGGAGATGGAATTCAAAAGCCAAACCGCATATTTTTCAAGTCTGCAATGAAGAATTTTTTGAGCGAATGTGACTTGATTCAAATACGCTTGAATAATGGAGATTATAAAATACGTGATCTCGATCGGTTAATCTCTGATTATAACGAAATTTGTATTCAATCCGAAGGTGTATCTGATGATACTATTATTGAAAGTAACACTACTGAAGATTCAAAAACTGTCGAATCACCTTTAAATGCCCTTCGTTCCGAAGAGCTAAACCCAATCATTAATGATATTCAGGGTAAGATCAACTCAGGAGATGAGATTCCAGGTTATCTGTTAGATTTACTTAAAAGTAAGGTGAAAGATAAAGATCAGCTTCAGTTAGTTTTGGATTACATCAATCAACACAATTCAGGAAACTAATCCAGTTTTTAAGCCTATTTTATCAATAGATTAAATATTCATATATATTTGATCGCTTAATTCAGATTTTATGGCAAATAGAGGGGGCTTTAGTAGCCGTTTAGGTTTTATTGCAGCAGCGGCAGGTTCGGCAGTTGGGCTTGGAAACATCTGGAAATTTCCTTTTGAAGTCGGAGAAGGTGGAGGTGCAGCTTTCGTAGTAATGTACCTTACTTTTTGTTTCATACTCTGTTTTCCGGTTATGGTAACTGAAATTGCTATCGGAAGAAAGACCTCTTTAAATCCTGTTGGCGCATTTAAGTTATTAGGTCATAAAAAATGGTCAATAGTTGGGCTTTTAGGAGTAATTTCCGGTTTTCTGATCCTTTCTTTTTATAATGTAGTAGCGGGCTGGGCTTTCGGTTATTTCCTTGAAATGATTAGAGGTAATTTTGACATAGGAGTTCAGTTTGGATCTTTTACGGCCAACGTAGCCCGTATAGGCCTTTACGCTATTGTATTCATGGCCGCAACTGCCTTTATAGTTTCTAACGGTGTTTCCGGTGGAATTGAAAAAGCTGCTAAAATACTGATGCCTACTTTGGTAACGATAATTTTAGGTTTAGTAATTTACTCCTTTACGCTTCCACACGCTTTAGAAGGTGTCAAATTTTATTTATTCCCTGATTTCTCTAAAATTACCCCTAAAGTGGTTTACAGCGCTCTCGGTCAAGCATTTTTCTCTTTGTCATTGGGTATGGGTGCCTTAATCACTTATGGAAGTTATGTTTCCAAAAAAGAAAACATTATTTCTGCTGCTGCCTTAATCACGCTGGCTGACGTTGGAATAGCATTTATAGCAGGGCTAATGATGTTTCCTTTGGTGGCATATCTTACCAACGGTACGATGGAAGGTGCAAGCCAAGGAGCTGGTTTGATCTTTGCGACCTTACCAGGTGTATTCGAAAGCCTGGGCCCTAACCTTGGGATTTTTATTGGTAGCATTTTCTTTTTGCTCCTGTCCTTCGCAGCATTGACTTCTACAGTTTCCTTATTAGAAGTGCCTGTTGCTTATGTGGTTGACGAGCATAATGTTCCTAGAAAAAAGGCTGTTTGGTTAATTGCAGGTTTAATATTTCTGATCGGGATTCCGTCACTTGTATCCTATGGAGGTTCAGACTTCTTTACCAATTTCGTGACTTATTTCAATGCCACGAAACCGACTGCATTTATGGATTTCATACAGCATATAGCAAACGATAGCTTTCTCCCACTTGGTGGCTTTATGATCACTTTTTTTGCAGCATATGTATGGAAAAAACACAACTTGCATGAAGAAATTTCGGTGGGATTCGGAAAATATAAAGACTCTTTTGTACTTAAGTACATAGATTTTGCAATCAGCTATCTTTGCCCGGCAATTTTAGGAGCTTTATTTGTATTAACTGTATTAAATCGCTTCTTCGGAATCTCTGCTTTTTGAGTTTTATTTAATGGTCTTAGACAAGACAATCACGCAATATTCTCTTCTCCTGCGATGAGTTAAAACCCATCGCTATTGATATCGATCTAAATCACAAAATTAATCTGAGCAGTATTAAAACTCTAAGTAATCTTCTGAATGTTCAGAGCAGATTTCCCTGTGCTGGATTCTATGATCTCAAATTGTACTTTAACGCCAGGAGAAATCGTCCGGTAACCTTCGCCGGGAATAGCTGTAAAATTGAAAAAAAGTCTTTCTCCACTTGAAGAATCTTTGATATAACCATTTCCTGAGTTGAAATTAAAAGTGATCACTTCACCTTCTGAAACTTTTAACCCACTTTCACCTAATGCACTCTCTTTTTTCCAATAGCTTTGAGGAACGCGAATCTTCATTCTTTCCCCCGTTTTCCAAACTTCATGAGGATAGTAAGACTGTTCGGACATAATCATTCTAAGATCAGTTCTTAACTCTTCCAATGTAGGCCTTCCAACAAAAAACCATCCATTGTAAATTCTTTTTATAGTTAGGTCAGGGTTGCAAACAAAGGTTATGGGTAATGATCGGTCTGCATACTCCCCTTCCGTCTCGTCTAGTATTCCAAGCTGATTGATTAAAAATCTGTTTTCGTCTGAAAAAAAAGGCCATGAAGCACCTAAGCCAGCCCGAAAAGCAGAGTTTACCATCGGAGGGTCGGTACTGATAGAAATTAATCTTCCAAAATTCACCTTCAATTCGTCCTGAAAATCTTTAAGCATTCTAAGCTGCTGCTGATCTCTAGGACAGAAAAATCCTCTAAAAAACACAATGATTAAGGGATATCCATCATTGAAACCTAGGCGTTTGTCAAATTCGGAAGGTCTAGTGTAATGAGCTATAGCCCTTTCATGACCATCTTGATTTAAAAGAGTCTCATCAGGGAATTTATCTCCTACTTTCACATTCATATCATTAGTTTAATCTAAATAATTCAAAGAGTAACTATTGGTAAAATTAATTGCTCGATCTCGTACATACGAGATTGATTTTATAAAACAAATAAAGCGTAGCTCAATTTTAGTTTTTTAAGCTTCGAAAATGAATTTCTTACACCAAAACAATCCATAGTCCTATGAACAATACGAGTTAAATTGATCACTGCAAACGATTGTTAAGAAATAGTTGTTATTGCTTCTAATTTGCATTATTCCGTTAATTAACCTCAATGTTTAATTATCTTAAGATTGAAAAAACTAATTCATGGCCAAAACACTTATTGTATCTAATCGACTTCCGGTAAAAATATCCAAAAATGAAGAAGGTGAATTAAGCTATATGCCTAGCGAGGGTGGCCTGGCAACAGGATTAGGAAGTATTTACAAGGAAGGGGGGAATATTTGGATAGGCTGGCCGGGTTTATACCTAGACGATGAGAAGGAACAGACAAAAGTCAAAGAGGGGCTTTCTAAAAATAATATGAGTCCGGTATTCTTGACCGAAAAAGAAATAAAGGATTACTATGAGGGTTTCAGTAATGAAACGCTCTGGCCAAATTTCCACTACTTTAACCAGTACTGTTTATTTGACGACGACCATTGGGAAGAATATAAGAGAGTAAATCAAAAATTTACCAATGCAATTCTGGAGCACGCCGAAGCCAATGATACCATTTGGGTACATGACTACCAGTTGCTTTTGGTTCCAAGTATGGTCAGAAAAGAAAGGCCTGATATGAGTATTGGGTTTTTCCAGCACATCCCTTTTCCTTCTTATGAATCGTTTAGAATATTACCTTATCGAAGAGAGATACTTTGCGGAATGCTTGGCGCTGATCTGATCGGGTTTCACACCTATGATGATATGCGTCACTTTCTGAGTTCAGTAAGCCGACTTGCCGGCTATAGTAACTCCAGAGGGGAAATTGAATACAGGAATCGGAAAATTTATGTGGATGCTTTCCCTATGGGAATCGATTACGATAAGTATGCAAGCACCGCCGCCAGTCCGGAAACGCTCGAACGTGAGGTTCGCTACCGAACTTCTATGGGCGACCAGAAAATAATTCTATCTATTGACCGATTGGATTATTCCAAAGGTATCCCACAGCGATTGAGGGCTTTTGAAGTTTTCTTGGAAACATATCCCGAATATGTTGAGAAGGTTTCCCTGCTGATGGTCGTTGTGCCTTCTCGCGATAATGTAGAAAAATACAAAAGGCTGAAAGAAGAAATTGACGAACTGGTTGGTAGGATCAACGGTAATTTCAGTAGGATAAGCTGGAGTCCCATTTATTATTATTACCGATCTTTTCCGTTAGAAGCACTTTCCGCTTTTTACAGGATGGCAAAAGTTGCGCTTGTAACCCCTTTAAGGGATGGAATGAACCTAGTCTGTAAAGAATATATCGCCAGTAAGCTGGATCAAAAGGGTGTTTTGATCTTAAGTGAAATGGCAGGTTCATCCAAAGAGCTATCAGATGCTATTTTGATCAACCCAACCGATCAAAAACAGTTGGTTGAAGCACTTCACAGGGCTCTAACCATGTCGGAAGAAGAGCAGATCAAGCATATCAGCATTATGCAGAAATCACTCAAGCGATACAATATTTTTCATTGGGTTGACCTTTTCATGAAGCGACTTAGTCAGATTAAGGAAGAACAAAAAAGCCATCTCACTCAACAGATTACTGAGGAAGTTGCTAAAGGCATCGTTAAAGATTATAAGTCAGCGCAAAAAAGGCTTATTTTCCTTGATTATGATGGCACGTTAGTCTCTTTTCATGACGACCCTAACGATTCAAAACCAGATGAAAATCTAATTCAAACTATAGAAGATCTTACTTCTGACGAAGCTAATAAAGTTGTGATCATCAGCGGAAGAGATAAAGAAACCCTTGGAGGCTGGCTGGGCCATTTAAAACTTGATTTTATTACCGAACATGGAGTTTGGCTAAGGGAATACGGATCGGATTGGAGGTTAAAAGCACCTATAAGTGGCGATTGGAAAGAGGAGATCAGAGAACTGTTGGAGTCATATGTAAACAGGACTCCAGGATCATTTATAGAAGAGAAAAACTACTCACTGGTATGGCATTATCGTAAAGTTGAAACCGGTCTAGATGAGCTCAGAACGCGGGAAATTACTTCTCACCTGAAATTCCTTTCCCAAAATCGGAATCTACAAGTACTTGAGGGCGATAAAGTCATTGAAATAAAAAGCTCAGAAGTAGACAAAGGAAAGGCTGCAACACTTTGGTTATCCGATGAATACGACTTTGTCTTTGCAGCAGGAGATGACTGGACCGATGAAGATACCTTTGAAGCCATGCCAGAGGATGCCTACACCATTAAAGTTGGTAATAAATCTACTGCTGCTCATTATCGATGCCCATCAAATAAAGAACTAAGGGAATTACTGTTATCTTTCACCAAATGGTAATTATGAAATCACTAAAACTTATCCTCTTCTTAGGATTAATACTTTCAATGCTAGCCTGTTCCAATTCTACCGAAAAAGTGAGTGATGAAAAGGAATCGGAAGTTATAGAAAGCCCAGAAGATAATAGTGAAAACCTTGAAGAACAATTAGTTGGCACATGGTCTAACTTAGAGTTACGCGTCGTAGCTAATAAGACTTCTGAAGACTCTAAAGACTGGGAAGTAATTGCTGAGTGCCACCAGGGAAACTGGGAAGAGCAAATGCAGATTAAGCCTATAATTACTGATTTCACAAAACAGGGACGCTGGTCAAGCGAACATCGCGATCTCGAGAACCATGTTTTCTATGTTCCAAAAGGTGATTGGTGGGTTGAAGGCGACTCTTTGTATATGAAAGAAACGGAACCTGATACCGTTAATTTCTATACTTACCTGCTCGAATTTGAAGATGGAAATGCAAAGTTTACCAGCTTACTGGATTGGGATCAAGACGGTGAAAGTGATGACCTTTACGTGGGTGTTCAGAAAAGGGTGGGAACTGTTAATCCATAAGGCAGACATGCGATGTTTCTAAAACATCGCATCTCTTTCCTAAAAATAGTACAAACTCAATAAGCCACAGACCTCTTCAATTCTAAATATTTATTGATCAAGTCTATGGAAAGGTTCTGGGGAGTGGTTAGCAAAGTATTGATTCCATGCTGGTTTAAATATTTAGCCATCTGTCTTTTTTCAAACTCAAATGATTCAGCGATTACCCTGTAGTAAATATCCTGGAGATTCTGACTCTTAGATTCGGTCAACTTCTTGATCTCCGTATTTTCAAAGTAGATGATCAACAGCAAGTGCTTCCTTGCTATTTTTTTAAGAAATGATAGCTGGCGCTTTAAAGAATAGGTCGACTCAAAATTGGTATACAGCAATAAAAGTGACCGACTCTGAACTTTACTATTGATGGTTAAGAAAAGATTAGAAAAATCAGACTCCTGAAAGCTGGTTTTCTGGGCATACAAAGCTTCCATTAATTTTGCCATCTGATTTTCTTTCTTCGAAGCCGGAACGATCGACTCCACCTTATCTTCGAAAGAAATCAAGCCTACCTTATCCTCTTTTTTCAAAGCTACATTTGAAATAACCAGCGATGCATTAATGGCATAATCCAGTAAGGAAAGTCCTTCGAAAGGCATTTTCATAGTTCGTCCCTTGTCGATGATTGAATAAACGGATTGCGATCGTTCATCAACGAAATGATTGACCATGAGGTGGTTTCTTCTGGCTGAAGCGGTCCAATTGATTTTCCTTGTATCATCACCTATAGTGTACTCTTTAATATGATCAAATTCGGTACTCTGTCCTATTTTCCGAAGGCGTTTCGGCCCATAGTCCTTAAGTCTTCTTGAAGCTGCAATCAGCTCATATTTCTGGAGGTTAAGAAAAGAGGGATATGTTTTTACGGTTGTTGGCTTACTCGTATTAAATCGTCTTTTTATAAGTCTGATTTGACTGTTTACATAGACCAATACATACCCAAACTCGTATTCGCCCCGCTCTTTCGGGGTCAATTTATAAGATAAATTTTTTGACTCGTTCGGTTTTAAGCCCAACTGAAATTTTAAGTTTCTATGTTGAAATTGATTTGGAGCCTCGTCTATGATCTCAGTATTTATAGCAAAATCATACTGATTTAAAATGGAGATCTCAACCTGATTAGCATCACCATTTGAAAAGCGGTTTGGTACAGTCCTCTGTCCTTCAATACCAGACTTTTTAAACAATAGAAAAATATCAAGGAGTAATAAGATCAGTACAGTAAGCAATAAGAACTGACCGGTATAGAAAAAGAATGGTACAAATTGACCGATGATAAATATGCAAACCAATACCGTAAGCGATAGGTATAGTCTGTTCGAAAAATACAATGATTTGTAGAACCGGATCATTTAGGTACTTCTACCTTTTGCATAATTCGCTGACAAACTTCCTGATCCGTCAGACCTTCCAATTCTGCTTCTGAAGAAAGAATGATGCGATGCGCCACAACAGCTTCGAATAAAAATTGAATATCATCTGGTGTGATAAAATCACGGCCTTGTATAGCAGCATAACTCCTGGAAGCCATCATTAGATCCAATGAAGCCCTGGGAGATGCACCTAAGTAGAGCAGTGGTGAATTACGGGTTTCGGAGATCAGGTTGGTAATGTATTCAAAAAGATTTTCCTGAACTATGACATCTCTCGTGAGCGACCGTAACTTAAGAATATCATCTTTACTTAAAACTGCTTCTATTTGTTCCAGGCTATTCAAATCAGCATTGTTATATCTCGATTTGAGTATTTCGACCTCTTCACTTAGCTTGGGATACCCTACATTTATTTTAAAGAGAAAACGATCCAGCTGACCTTCGGGAAGTCTATACGTTCCCTCCTGCTCTATTGGGTTTTGTGTAGCCAGAATACTGAACACCTTTTCCATCGAATATTTCACACCATCATTAGTGACTTGGCGCTCTTCCATCACTTCAAAAAGCGACGCTTGTGTCTTCGCCGGTGCCCGGTTGATCTCGTCTATCAATAATATATCAGCAAAGACAGGCCCTTTCTTAAATTCGAATTCCGATGATTTAAGGTTAAAAACAGAAGTTCCCAGAACATCAGATGGCATGAGATCCGGCGTAAATTGTATCCTCTTAAAAGTAGCATCAATCATTTTTGCAATAAGCTTGCTGGAAAGGGTTTTTGCTACACCCGGAACCCCTTCAATAAGTACGTGCCCATTTGAAAGAATTGCGATCAATATCAGGTCGAGCATTTTCTCCTGCCCTATCAATACCTTCTCCGATTCGGTCTTTATTTTTTGGATCTTATCACTTACTTCCGATAGGTCTATTCTTGAATTAAATTCCATAGTTATATTTCTTATTCATCGTCTTAATAAATACCCATCTCATCCGAATTGATCAAGGTCTAATACCAGTGCCTTTAGGGCATTATCGTCCACGGACTTCCCAGATTCAATTTGATTGATCCTTGAAAAAACACTTATTACAAAATCACGATCTAAATCTGATTTATAAGCGATTTTAAGCACAGAATCCTGATCAGGGGTATTCGATACAAAATATTTATTCTTAAGCAGTTCTTTAAACAGTGAAATACGCTTCAAAGCCAAATCCCTGTTTTCACGTTTTTCAAAATAGAGGTTACCAATAACCTTAATAAATTCCAAAGATGTATTTCTTAATTGTTCGTAGACCGGTATTGGTCTTTGCTTTCTTTTAGACTCAAATATGACGATCATGAATAAAGAAGAGACAACTAGGAAAAGAGCATACTTTAAAGGAGGTTGTGAGAGCAGGTATCGAAAAGGTGTGGAAGATTCGTTTCTTCCTAATTGATAGTATTGCGTCCAGGTAATTCCTGAATAAGGTAAATTGGATAAAAAACTGGAGGCAAGGCGATGGTTTTCATCTTCAAGCAATCCATAATTTGTAAAAATAAGTGGAATAGAACATAGAAATAAACTAGCACCACTTTCTTCATTTCTGCATGAGAGTAAAACAGGATACCCCTCTTCATTAAACGCCAGAGGTTCGTACATACTTTTGCTATACTCGCTAAAGTAGTAGTTAGCTGATTTTGCCGGATAGTAGAATTCTGAAGAATCTATTCCCCGGATCAAGACGGAATCTTCCGTATTTAAAAAGTCTTCCAATGATAGGAAGCGCTCAGTGAAAATGCCTAAGGTATCCAGGAAATTTCCACGTATATATTCTGCTCCAATAAAAATAGAACTCCCTTGATCTAGTATGCTCCTTATAGCCAAACTATCCGTTTCTGATACCGAAAAATTCGATGAAAGTACCAGTATACTATGGTCGTCTTCCTTATAAAGCTCTTCCAACTCAGGGAGTGTCTCATCACTGAAAATCACATGGTTATTATTAAAAAGGTCATACAAGCGCTCCGATAGAATAAAGCCTCCATATGGATTTTTGTCTTTTTTGTAAAATGTAACTGTCCAGTCGTTTGGTTTAGGTGCGAAAAGCTTGAGGAGTACATACCCGGCAAAAACCAATAGAAAAACAACCTGAAATATCTTCTCTTTAGCCATATAACTAACTTTTAACCTGTTTGGCTATACGCTCTTTCAGCACATTAGACTCTTCAAACTCTGCTTTTCCAGCATCAAATTCCCCATACCAAACAAAAGAGAAAATTCTATTCAAGTCCGAAAAATTGGGCTTCAGTTCTTTTTCAAGCTGATATAAATAGTCATTGGCTGTACTCCATGGCTTCCAATTGATAGCCCCTTCCAGGGATAAGATTTTAAGGGTATGCAGATAGTTCAATCGTATAGCAATCTTAAAGTTATCTTTTGATAGCGCTTCAGAAATAAGTTTGGGATAATCTACCTCATAAATATTGTGGTTATGTAGATCGAGGCTATTCAAACACGTTTGTTTTTTTCTGGCGAACAGGCCAGTGGTATCAATCTTAAGTATTACGATTAAGGCGTAAACTAAAATACCAATCAGGATCGCATAGAATAGAATTGAACTTACATCTACACCTCCTTTAAAAGTCAATAAATTACCTAAAAGCTCCAGAAAGCGGTACCATAGGTATTCCATAGGACCGATTCCTTCAGATGCATTCTCTTCCCAGGAAAAATCGTTAAGTCCTTTATACTTTTGTATGGCATCTTCGTCAAATTTTCTTGTTTCTTCTGCCTGAACGCATGTGATACAGATCAAGAAAAACGAAAAGATGAGGCGAAGTTTCATTTTAAATCGGCCTTCTAATCTATGTTTTCAATCTGGCTCATCAAGCCTCTTGATTCCTGGCGCTCTACCAGATTAAAGTACTGAAAGGCCAAAGCTATTAAAGGTATAACGGCTGAAATATAGCTTCCGAGGGCTAATACAGTAGACGCCACAATTTCAAAAATTCTATAGAGAAGAGAAGGTTCACTATATATGAATTCCTGATTGGAAATGTTTGTGAAAAGCTGCGCAAATGATATGATGTAATACGGAATCGCAAACAAACCACTAATTAAACTAGCTATAAAATAAGTGACGAAAAGAATGCCTAAAGTGCTTAACCATTTTCCTTTGATGAGCTTAAAGCACCTTCCAATAGCTGAAACGATATCGATCTTTTCAAAGATGGCTACTGCAAATACGAATGAGACTACTACGGAAATATAGATTCCCGGAATTACAAACAGTAAGAAAGAGACAATCAGCATTAAGCTTACCAATACTGTTAGTCCCAGCAGTTTAAAGAAATTTTGACCGACCAGCTTAAAAACTTCGCTCACTTCAATTTTGTCATCTGTTTCCCTTTCGTTGTAGAGTTTCATATAACTGTAAGTGGTTGAGATTACGAATATCCCGGCTAGGGAAGAAGCGAGTATCAGAAAGAAATATGATATGCCGAATGGGGCAAGTTCTGCCAATTCATTTGAGCCTCTACCCTCGCCATACCCTAATCGGAAAACCGTTTTCATGTATTCAGTTAATGCGATCCCAAAAATCAGGGAAGCCGGCCCTGCAATAAAAAGGATACTTTTTGCAAGCGATAAAAAATTCTGTCGGACGAAATCTATGGTGGCACTTAGTTTTGCTGAAAAATCGCGCTCTTCGTAAAAGACTATCTTATCCATCGTTATAACCTGATTTATTAAATTTTGAACCCTATTTTAATGCTGATCTTCCTTGTTTTACCGGAAGATAGATAAAGTAATAAACAACAAAAACCAGTGAGCTAAGTATGATTGTAAGCCGTAGTAAATCCGGATATTCATTATGTCGGGTCACAAAACCTTCCAGGAATCCTGCAATGATGAAAATCGGTATCAAGCCAACAATGATTTTTATAGCATTTCTGGCACCTTTTTTAAAAGAATAGTACCTGGGAAGCGTTCCAGGAAAAAGAAACGAATTACCCAATGTTATGCCTGCTCCACCAGCAATCACGATTGCCGATATCTCTAAAGTACCATGTATCCAGATCGTTAGGAATGATTCCTGCAAAAGATCTTTCTGATAAAAAAAGTATTGAAAGGAGCCCAGCATAACCCCATTACGAAACAGTATGTATCCTGTCCCAAAGGAGAAAAGCAGCCCCATAGCGAAAGCAGCAAAAGAAACGCGTATGTTATTAACTGTAATACCCAGAAACATCTCACTACTTCCAGCACTTTTATAAATAGCAAGTGGATCGCCTCTTTCAATGTTATTCAAGGTCAGGTTTACATATTGATCACCGAGAATAAGTCGAACGAACGTATCGTCATGATGGGCCGAAGTAGCGCCGATTATACAGCTCACCAAAAAGATAATCAATGAATAAAGAAGCGGTTTCCTTGACTTATAAACTGCAAGCGGAACTTCTCTTTTCCAGAAATTTAAGAATCGCCCTTTCTCCTCCTTTTTATTTTTATAGATCAATTGATGAATGGAAAGTGCCAGGTGGTTTAAATGCTTAACCAGGTCTGATTTTGGATATTTACTTTTGCTATACGCCAGGTCTTCCGAGATATTTACGTACACCTCAGCGAGTTCATCGGCCTTAGTGGAAGAATAATTCCTCAGCTTTTTGCTGTAATCATCCCATTTTTCCTTATTTCGCTTGGTAAACGTAGCTTGCTTCATCCGTTGTATTATGGCACAGAAACCAAATATAATAACCTCTACGAATATTGAAATTGACCTGACGCTGGCCAGCTTGGGTGATCGCATATTGGCCTACATTGTAGACGTGCTGATTATAGGTGCCTACATCCTATTTCTTGTCATCGTGATTATACCATTACTACAAAGGTCGGGTATTGGCTCTGGAGTAAATGAATGGATATTTTTCCTCTTTTTTCTTCCGGTTATGTTCTACAGCTTAATGTTCGAATATTTCTTTCAGGGTCAGTCTCCCGGTAAAAAGACAACGAACATAAAGGTGGTTCGACTGGATGGCTCAAGCCCCCGGCTTGGAGATTATTTTCTAAGGTGGATACTAAGAACGATTGATTTTTTCTTCTACGGAGCTGTCGCTATGATTTGCATCATCATCGGGAAAAAAGGACAACGTTTGGGCGATATGGCTGCCGGAACTACCGTAATCAAATTAAGAAGTAAAAACTTCACAGCCTATGAGGATTATTCAAACCGAATTAAAGTTCCTGAAAATCATCAGGTAAGCTTCCCTGAAGCGAGATTACTCACCGATGAACAAGTTAATCTAATTCAGAAGGTATTGGAAGTAAGGAAAAAGAGCCTACAAAATGAGCCCATGAACAAGATGGCAGAAAAGGTAAAAGAAGTCTTGAATATTCAAACAGACAGGAACAACCTCGACTTCCTTTATATCATCTTGAAAGACTATTTTTATTTAATCGGTTCTGATCAGTAGCCACCACTACCTGCACCTGCCAGACCTGCAAACATGGCTGCTCCAAATACAGCGAAGAAAATAGCATATAAGACAAAAAATATTAGGATTACTAACAGTGCACCTTTAGCGAAGTTTGCCTTATTGGGATCAGTCCCACTTCCAAAGCCCCAAATAAATAACATGATGAAACCTATAAAGGGGATACCAGCTATGAAAACTGTTATAGCCCAATCCTTAACAGACATTACTGAAGAACCTTCTGCGTTTTCCATAATTATGTTGGTTTAGTTTAAAGTTTGTTTATTCCAATAATAGTGATTTTTTAACTTTCACCTAATCTGAAATTAGAAGAAACCGCATCAACAGCTAGTATAGAAAGGTCATCACCGTTTACAATTATTTACAAATCAGCTTTCTAAATATGATTACTTTAACATTTAAGTAAACCATAAAACCAACAATACATGATGAAAGCCATTTTATTCTCTGTTTTTTTAATGCTATTTACTCATGCCATCCAGGGTCAGTCTATTATCGAAATACCCCCAAAACAGACTATCCAAATAGATTACCCTAATTATGATGTTTGGCAAGCGACTTTAAAAAATAAATCTTTGAAAGGTATAGATGTGGCCGTTATGCTAAAGCAAGATGGCTATCAGGTAAGAGGATTTGGGCTCGGCACAAAAGGAAATGTAGACGTTATGGTAGAGCAGGAAAGCATTTTAGTTTTAAAAAACGATACAAAATCCGTTATCAAAATTGAGTTAAGCATTACTGAAAAAGACCGTTCCGTCTTCAGACAGGAAGGAAATTATATCAGTTTCACACTTGAGAATACCAGCTCTAAATCGATTCCTCTACTTATCCCAAACGTTATGAATCCTAACCTTTCTCCAAAATCCAAGAGTGGTGTTGATCTAGAAATTGGGCAGGAGATTTTATTTAGGTCTAAAGGAAAAACTCACGTTTTATTGGTGGTTGATGAATCCATCCAATCGGGTGATGCAATTGATGTACCTTTAGTATTGAAAAAAAGGAAAGAGGAGTTAGGACTTTAGATTTTTATTCCTATTAACGCCAACAAACTTTTACTCGGCTTTACTTCGATCTGTTTGAATGCTCTATTACTTCTTTCTTGCGGTCAAACCAAGCCAGAGTTTCCATTTATTATTCCTGAAAATGCCGTCGAGTTATTAACAAATGATTCCCTAAAAACCTGGAAGCTTACCAGTCGAGTCAATAAAGGTACTCGAATGAATATTGAATCCACCAACTGGCGGATGAAGCAATGTTTAAGAGATTAATTGGCTCCGCTCGTAAAGACGTAAATATTTGTTAGTGAGTCATTTGATTTTTTTCTAGCACAACGGGGTAATATTATAAATTCTCCATCCAGGCTTCACGTAAAGCTACTTGTTGCGCGGTGGCGTTTTCATCAAGTTCGAATACGTGTCTGAGAACTTCATCCTCAGCCAAAACACTAATAGGATACTCCAATTCTTCACCTTCCCGAATTACCGAAATTACGTACTCATCCCCTATTGATTTAGACCTCAATTGTCCAATCATTTGACGGGCATTTTGAAGGTTGATTTCAACACCGTCGAAACCTTTCAGCTCATCATTTACTTCAAGGCCTGATCCACTAAGCTTTTCATCTAGGGCCGTAATCCTGATTTTACCATCTGGTACGCCAAACCCCATTCCCAAAGCTGAAACTTCTTTTCCTGTTCGAATCTCTTCAGAATATTTAATTCCGATCTTTTCATAGTATTCCTTATAAGGTAAAGGCTCAGCATTTTTAACATAAGAATCTAAGAAACCCGCTATTTCAGGATAAGTCTTTGCTGTAAATACCTCAAAGAAACGGTCTTCGTCAAAAGCTCTATCAGAACCATATTCTTTGGCCAGTTCATTGACGACCTCACGAAGACCTCTCTTCCCACCGGAAAGTTCCAGAAGTTTGATGTCTAAAAGCCCAGAAACTAATGCTCCTCGCATATAAATATTTCCATATTGGGCTTGCCCTTCATCGGTATATGAAGTCAAACTGAGCTTACTCAAACTGTATGATGGATCATATTGATTATCGATACTTATTTTCCGTTGCAGTTCTCCGAAAAATTCTTCTAAATCTATCAATCCATAACGAAGCTGCATAAGGTCCGAAGCCCATTCCGTTGTTCCTTCATAAAGCCATAAGTGCTCCGAAGCAGTTGGAGTTTCAAAATTAAATTGTTCAATAATCTCGCTATGGATGTTCAATGGAGTTACAATGTGAAAAAATTCATGAGCTGCAGTACTGGTAATCCTCTTTCCAAAGTCTTCACTCCACTCCTGCTCCGCATATACGTATTCTGAACTATAAGAATGTTCCCAAGCTCCCCAGGTCTGGTCTTCAAAGTGAAAAAGAAAGGTGTACCGATCAACCGGTAATTCTACCAGGAAAGCCTGGGCTGCTTTCAACATTTCGCTCATGGCATCTAATAAGTTTTCGGATTTGATCTTATCAGTTTTTGAGTAGGTATAAATATCAATATCGGTTCCATTTAGGTCGGTGCTAGCTTTGGTTAACCTTCCTAAAAGGATTGGTGAATCCACAATGTGGTCGTAGTCGTCGGCTTTATAGGTCTTTTCTCCTACTGGTTCCAGAGCGGTCCCTACTTCCCAATCTTCTATATAATTTAACTTAATGCTTAGAGGTTCATCCTGCATACCTGAGGGAAAGCCAAAGACCGTCTGACCGTTGATTAAAACATGATCCTTTTCAATAGAAGATCCACACATTCTGTAGATCTGGTTCTTTTCAACCGGAGTGTCCCAGGTTTCAGCAATATTATATGTGATCTTTCTGACTTTCTTAGGCTCCAGGATTCTACGCTTGTTAACCGATATAGAATCCACTTCCAACTCTCTTCCCTTTTTGTCGAAAGCAGAAAAGTAGGTGACATATCGCCCCATATCCATCACCTGATAAGTCCCCGGAGCGGTAGACGCAAATTGATAAACTGCATTTTCTTCTTTAAGTCCCTTTACGTCCAGAGTAACTTTAAATGTATCATCAAAACGATGCTCCAGATCAATAGTATAATTGAGCTTTTGTGCATTTGAGATATGCATTAAACCGAAAGCAGTTATTACTAATATTAGGTATCTCTTCATATCTTCTTCAATTCAAAGCATAAACTTATTCAAAATTAACCTGTATGAGGTAGTAAATTTATTTAAGTGGTCTTAAAACTGCTTATTTGTAACGGACTATGAGTGTACAAGCCAATAACGAACATAATCACTGCTTGAATTGCGGAAACGTGCTATCAGGAACGTTCTGTTCAAACTGTGGGCAGAAAGACATTGAAAACCTTGATCGTTCCATTTTAAAGCTTATTGGAAACTTTTTTATTAATACGTTCTTTCTTGACAACCGATTCCTAGTCAGTTTTAAATATCTTCTATTGAAACCAGGGGTGATGACTCATGAGTTTCTGGAAGGTAAACGGAAAAAGTTCTTTCCCCCAATCACCTTATTTCTCTTTATAAACCTGATCTATTTCTTTTTCTCCCCCCTATCAGATTATTCCCTAAAGCTATATGACCAGATTACGTTACAACCACATAGCAAACTTGCAAAAAAACTCGTTGATGAACGCTTGAACAACAGAGAAGTAGATTTTAAAACTTATTCACTTAAATATAATTCGACCTCGGATAATATTTCAAAATCAGTTATGATCTTGAATGTGCCTATGATTGCCTTTTTTGTTTTCATTATATGCTTAAAAACAAGAAAATTCTACTATGATGCCTTAATCTTTTCATTTCACTTTTTTAGCTTTTTCCTTTTATCAGTTTTACTTGGGTCGTTTTTAATATGGCTTTTGTCACAAATTCTTAGCTTGTTTTCATACCATAGTTCCTTCAGATTCTTTCTACATGTTTTTGTACTCATTCTTCCAATTACTTATGCTGGAATTTCGTTTAAGAACTACGCTAAACTAAATTGGATAAAGAGTTTACTGGGAGGTTTGTTTATCTACCTAGGCTTGGGGTTGAGCCAAGGTGCTTACAGGGCTATAATTTTCTTTCTGACCTATTATACCACTTAAAATTAAGTTCAAGACGTTTTATGTTCAATACCTTGAATAGCTATAGACTCTTTCTCCCAATTCCTGAATGTATTCTGAAAAACCATCATTTGAACTATAAATGATGGGTGAATTGGTTATGAGTGCTATAATGAGATCATGCTCCGGATAAATCACTATAATTGATCCTGTTGAGGGTAGTTCTCCTGCATGGTACCAAGCCTGAGTGCCATTGAAATCCTTTCCTATATACCAGCCTAGTCCATATCCCGTTGACACTCCTTCAAAAGTGTTTTGTGTTTGAAACATCTGTTCCTTAAGGGTGTCGCTTAGTAGTTCCCCTTTCATAATGGCCGAGCCGAAAGTAACCAAGTCTCCAGCAGTTGATAGAAGGCCACCTGAAGGGTAGGAAGAACTCAGGTCATAAGGTGTAGCTTCATCACCAGATAGAAAGTAAAACTTACTTTTATATTTCATGATGCTATCTGCTACTTCGCCATAAGTAAAATCCATCTTCAAAGGCTCCCAAACCTCCTCTTTCATATAATCCAAGTAGTTCTTGCCGGAAGCCCCTTCAATAACGGCCCCTAAATGCCTGTAACCAAAACTTGAATACACAAATTCAGTCCCGGGTTCAGTGACTAAAGAATCATCTTTAAATATCGAAAGTGCTTCTGTAGAAGAATTATAATGATCCTGAATGAACACTTCATCTTCTAAGCTTACTTCGTAATAATCTCGAATGCCTCCCAAGTGCCCGAGCAGTTGTTTTGTAGTAACGGGATACTTCTTTTCAGGGAAGGATGGAACGTAATATTGTACAGGTTTATCAAGGTCAATCTTACCTTCTGATGCCAGTTTAAGTATTCCAACAGCAGTTATGGGTTTGGTAACACTGGCTATCCGCATTTGTGTATTGGTAGTAATATCTTTCTTACTCTCTTTATCAGAATAACCCAATCCTTTTGAATAAATGAGACTATCATTTTTTAGAACGGCCAATTGAAGTCCGGGAACCTCATTGTCCTTCATGAAAACATTAGCCCATTGATCAATATACTCTTCAAGTGAATAATCTTCGATATTTTGATTCTTCAACTTTCTGCTCTTCAGGTAAGTACTAAGGTTTTTACTAATTCTTTTTCTAAACCCGAGCGATTCATTTTTAGCCTGAATTTTTGTTGCAACGTCTGTGTAATTCACTTCAGGGAGAACAGTATTATATTCTTCCCAGAAATTGAAGTCATTAAAAGCATCCTGAAACTCTATTTTTTTATTTCTACCCAAAATTTCCGACTCCGTGAAAGGTTTTACACCATCCAACTTGAAATTATTTACTGTCAAAATGGATTCTGATTTCAAAACATATTCATCCGCACCGTAACGGAAGCGGAACTCATAGATAAAGTTTTCCTTATCAAAGTAATAACGATCACCTATTTTTCTATATGATAGAGTGTTATGAGAATCAAGCAATTCAGCCTCTATTCCAAATAATTTCGCCAGGGTTCGCCCAGCTATACCACCGTCAACAAGATTGACTTTTTTATTCCTTTTAGGATCAACCTTAAAATCGAAATATAGAAAAGCAAAGTTATTCGTCTGTATATAACACTTTCCCTTATAGGCCACAGCCTTAGATTTGTTGTTGGGATGAAATGAAATAACGAATACTTCTTCGTTATTGATCTTGGAAGTTCCTTCAAAATTAAAATCGTGAATTTTTAATCCCCTTTTATTAATTAGGTTTATTCCGTCCTCTAGGTTGTTTATAAAATCAGAATTAACTAAGCCTTTAACTGATGAAGTAGCATCAGCAGCTCCAAATATCTCTCTATCTTTAATATTTCTATTTTTAACGAGCTTTAATTGATTACTCTTTAATGACCTATCGTGAAATATTTCGTAGACTGCCTCAGAGATATGAGCATATTCATTTTCGTTTTTAATAATTTCACTATAGAACTCTTCACTTTTATATGGAGCTTTATGATAATTCTCCGGAATTCTTTCTAATGCTTTCTTAATTATACCAATTCCGGTAAAATCTTTTACTACAACCTCATTCAGAATATAATCTTCCGGTTTTAAGTCAAATGTTTGCTTCCCTTTAATACTCGATAGAGGAATTTCAAAAAGCTTGTAGCCGATAAAGGAGATTCTCATAGATTGGTTTTGATATTCCTTTGGAACACGTAACCGGAATTCTCCTTTGGAATTACTAATGGTTCCTAACCGATTATTCTCTAAAGCAATGGTTGCAAAAACTAAGGGTTCTTTAGTATTAGCATCAATTATCGTCCCTCTTATGATCTGGGTTTGTGCCTGGGCAAAGAAGCAGCTAAAAATAAAAAGGGCTATCAGCACACTCTTTAAATCCCTTGTTAATAACCTATTCATGTTCTTGTACTAATCAATCTTAATTAAACCTTTCTGCCAAGGCCCTCCAAGAAGGTAGAAATCCATTCCAGTTTTTTCCTCAATCTCAACCAACTGGTTTCTAAGTTCTATCGATCTCATTCCTATCCTGCTTCTGTTTTGGTTAACAATATTCAGCCTTTCCTTTGTTAAATCCGGGCCCAAAAACCCATATCCTGTTAGCCTATCCAAAACCGCTATTCTCCAGTCTTCAATAACTGCAAATTCAAAAGGCGAAATTTCCCCTTTTTCAAGGGCACCAAGCAACTTAGGTTTCAATACAGGATAAAGTGTGTCATTTCTTGAAAAATCAGGAGAAATGGAGTTATGATGGCTCAAAATGGTAGAGGCCCAGATATCATTCCCAATCAAACGCTCTCCCGGATAACCATTTTCAGAGATTATTTTATCCAACTCCTTAAGCTGATCAATACTGTGTGGTCCGAATTTATTCTCCGAATACCTGGTCTGGGCCTTATCTCCAATTCTTAAGAGTGCTCCGAATGCTTTTTTCTGATCTTTCTTAAACATTTCATGTACGGTCTCCTTGAGAGAGAGATCAATATTTCTGAATAGAGTCTGTCGTAGATCATAATATTCTGACTTAAGCTCTTTAAGGTAAATACCATTTAAAGCAGACTTTAAAAACTTGTTCTTTTTAATATCTTCTAATATCCAACCCTTTCTAATTCCCATTTTCACAAAACTCATGGCTGTTGCTTCCAGCTTCAATTTGAAGGCCAGTTGTGCAGCCACTTTATAATCTCGTACAAACACAAAATCATAAGTATCGAATAGCGACTTATATCCGTTGAGAGCATCTTGATATTCATTTTCGACGATCAGCTTTTCAATCTCGATTACTTTTCGATGATAATCGAGGTAGTCCGATTCCTTTTCTAGTTTAAAAAAGAAGCTCAAAAGGGTAATCAATAGAATATACATTACAATGACAAGTAGGGCTTAAAATGTCAATCCGAATCGAATACCTGGGAACACTTTTCCAAAATCATCTGTGATGTATAGCTCAGGAAGGATATCTATTCTTTTCCAATTCGTTTGAAGGCCTGCCGTAACCTTGAATGTATTGCCTTCGAAAGCATCTCCATTTTCGCCAACAAGATAACCCAGTCCTAATAGTAGCCATTGTTCATCCGAACTTTTCCTACTATTGAGGTTATACCCGTAATAACCCTGTACAAAAGTATTTATATTGATGTCTAAATCTCCTGATTCATCTTCATCGAAAAAATAAAGGAGATTGGTAAGCACTCCGAATTTATGTGTGTATGCCTGGTATTTGTTAGCAAATCGGATTGCCAAATTGAAACTAATATCAGGAATGAATTCAGTGCGTACGAAACCAAGTCCTATACCTCCATTAATTTCCAGTTGATCATTTGCCCAAAGCTCTCCTATTCTTACTTTTTTAGTTTCTCCGTTTTTGTAATCGACCTCAATAGGATAGAAATTCTTATACCCTAATTTTTGAGGTAACTGACCCACCTCATTCCAAATAGCATCCATCACATTATTGTAATTAATGTTGATGAGATCGTCCATCATATCCATGCGCTCTAGTTTCACCAATATATCTTTTTTATCTAATGTTAGGTATATTCTACTTCGAGCTGTAATGATTTGAGCCTGGCCGTTAGAAGTCTCTATTTCTCTTACCAGATCGCTTTCCGAGATTTCAATTCCATACCTGCTGTCCTCAATTTTCTTGTATTCAATTACAACTGGTTCTCTGTAATCGCCCGATTTGAAAACTTCATTTATGCTTTCAAAAATGGGCTTTAGCTGTTCCAATTGCTGAGGTTGCCGTATATCCCGCATCATAATACTGATGGTACCACCTTCAGTGAAATTCAATACAATGGTATCCGGTTTTTCTACATATCCTGATTGGGCATAAACAGTACTTTCCGTACTTAAAATCAGGCATAGTAATCCTATTAAGCGAATGATTGGTTGCTTCTTCATAGTTTGTTAATTTATCTTTTCTAATTTTTTATACTTGCAAAGCCTACTAAAGGAGGTCTTTCATTTCTAGTTTTATTATTTGATTCTGACCGGGTAAAAAACTTAAACTTAATTCCTTTAGTCGGTCGTTTTTCAACTACTTCTTTTTTATCAATTACAATCTCTTCTTTTATGCTAGAGGCGACTGGAACAGGTTCAAGCGTAAAATCTTCCTTTATTGTAGTTAATGGCTTCCCATTTAACGATATGCTTTTACTTTTAAATGAAGTTGCTTTAAGCAGATCTATTTCATTTGTAAATGATAGCTTTTGATAGCCCTCATCGTTCGTCTTAGATTCTTGTGAATTAGAAGCCAATCTTTCATTTGACACAATCCTTTCTAAGTTCTCATTATCGTGTAAAACTTCCCGGGGCAGTTTTTCTGAGTTTTCCACCACCGCTACATCTAAGCTGATATTTTCTTCATCTTTAGCGACCTGTGCTAACTCGCTAGAATAGGTTTTATTTTCATTTTGGTTTATCACGATCTTTTCATAAGGCCTGTAGAAGTAAACTTCTCTTAAGAAAATGAACGTTAAACCCATTAGGAATACGATTGCAGCTGCTTTCCAATACCATGCGATCACAGTCTTCTTCTCTTCCACTGGCATTAACTGTGCTTCAAGCCTCTGCCATGCTGTATCGGGGTTCCATTCAGGCGCCAGGTTTCCAGATCGTTCTGCTCGGGCAACTTTTTCACTTATACTTATATATTCTTTTTTAGCTTCCATATTTTCCTCCTTCCTTCTGTATCATTTCTGCTAATGAATTCCTGGCTTTTTTAAGTTGTGTCCTTGAAGTATTCTCAGATATCTCGAGCTTCTCTGCTATTTCTTTGTGCGAATAACCCTCCACGACGTAAAGGTTAAATACTGTTCTATAGCCTGTAGGCAGTTCAGATATCAAATTGTAGATATCTTCTTCTTGCATTGCTGAAATTGGTGATAGATCACAACTCAACTCTTCTGCCCCGCTTTCTGCAATCATATGAAAACTATTGTTCTTTCGCAGCAACATCAATGATTCATTGATAACTACTCGTTTCATCCAGCCTTCCAGACTCTTTTCGTCCCTATATTCGAATTGACTTATGGATTTAAATATTTTCATAAAGCTGCTGATCACGAGGTCTTCTACATCGAACCTATTTTTTACATATCTGTAACAGACTCTGAACAATAATTCCGAATATCTCTCATAAAGCTCTTTCTGAGCTTTTGAATCCTGCTTTTTGCAGGCTCCTACAAGACTATTCGTATCCAACTTATTTATCCGCTCTTTACATCAATAATGCAGGATTAATATAAAACGTTGTCTTATGTTCAAATTATTTATGTGAGATTAATAAAATCCCTTTACAATTGTATTGGTGACATAGTTTTACAAACTATCTATTCAATACTGCGACTCAGCTGTTAACTTTCGCAAGAGCCACGAAAACAAAATACGTTAGACCTTTGCTGAAAACCATGAACTATCAAAAGAAAACGATCCTTATTTCATATCTGCTTTTTGTAATATTGTTATTTAACCCATTAATTAATCTAGCACAAGTCGAAAGTGTTGAAGAAGAGATTCTTAAAAATGGAGAGAGAATAAGAGCAGCATTTTCTGAAGGAGATGTAGAAAAGATTAGGTTGTTGCACCATCCTGAGGTTATTAAAGCCCTTAGTTATGATGATTTGAAAATTGGCAGAGATGAAGTCATCGAAGGAATAACCAAAACACTAGCCAGTTATTATTTAGAGTTTACGGAAAATGAGATTGACAATATCTTAATTCAAGAGGATTTAGCTATCGAGCAAACGAAATTCTCTATCAAAGGCACTCCAAAGAATGGAGGCGAACCTTTCGTTTTTAAAGGAAGGACAATGGTAACATATGTCAGATACGATAAAAGCCCTACCGGATGGGCAACAATACGAGAGATTATTCAGCCAGCTAGGAATTAAGGTTTAAAAAAAAAGAACTTCTATAAACTAAAACCATAAGCAATCAGGCAATGAAAATACATTTAGCAAAGCTAATAGTTATTCTATTAGCTTCCTTTACCGTCTCAAATGCGCAGAAAGTGTCTTTCACATTCAATGTAGATATGAATCCAACTGGCCTTAAAGTAGGAGATACTGTTTTGAATGTGGGAATCCGAGGAAGTGCTTATCCCCTAACATGGGTTAATGGGATTAAGCTAACGGATAAGAATAATGACGGTATCTATTCAGCAAAAGTTGATTTCGATTCCGATGAGCATTCAGAAATATATTTTAAGTACGTTTTAAATGAAGTGGAATGGGAAGGTGGAGAGGCGCGCAATATCCAAGTAAGTGAAAATATCAAATTTCACAACAGTGAGTTTAAATATGTAGAGAGGCCAGAAAATCCTTTTAAAAAATTCATTGGCGAATGAACTCTTAAGGATGACAACTGGAGTCAAAGTAATGGTCAAGAAATAGAGCATGTTAAAATCCCTAATCATTATACCAAAGTGCAGGTGTTAAATACCGATAATAGTATTCTGCAAGCCATAGAAGCCAGCTCAGCAAGGGGCCATATATTATGGACTTACAATCGCAAAAAAGAAGAGGTGCACCATACCTCAAGCTTTTACCCGTCCAGAAGTGGAATAGGAAAAGGTAACGTAAAAGAAAATGGTGATGTTAGTTTGAAAATATCGTTCGAAGGAGAGCCTGAAGGAACTTATAGGTTATACGACTATAAGTGGATCTCAGACAAAGAATATGAGTTAAGCTCATATCAATATGATAGCAGTGATAACCAAACAGGTAGTTACTACGGAGGGAACTTTGTTAGAATAGATAAAGGAAAAGATTCTTATGAAAATTACGAAGAAGAAATAAAGTCAATTCTGAAAATACAGGATGACAACGAGGTTTCCATAAAGACCAAGCTTGATGTTTGGGTTGATGATCTGGTGCATATGGCCCCCAATAATGATGTAGTAAACACCAAATCTGATTTATCCGAATACCTGAATAAGCAAAATGAATTTGGTTATGCTGATATGGAACATCAAGTTGTAGAAATTTTCCCATACGAAGAGATTATATTAATGAGGGGGAAAGTCGTAGGAAAGTTTTATCCTAAAAACGGCGACTCCCCAATAGATTTTAAAACCAAAAACCTTTTTGTTTTTAGACGTACTGAAGAAGGACTGAAAATATGGAAAGTGATTTATAATATGTCGCCTAACATATAAGCAGTTTGAACTTTCTGTAATAACTTATAATTCAAAATTAACCAGTTCCACACCTGACATCATAGCTTCTGAAAGTCGTTCGACAGACCATCAAAATAAATATTTTGATTGAAGGGTTTACCTTTTATCTTCTTAAGTAATTAATTCACGTTAATTATATTTTTCCAATTTTAAATAATATTATTTAAAGGCAGATGTAATTAGCATTATGTCGAATATAAGGAAGTTAAAATTGTATGAAGCCTATATTATTAGTGCTTTTTTTGTTTTTTTCTAATTCAGCTTTTTCCCAAACATTCAATTGGACTGGAGATGGCGACGGGACAAACTGGTCCGATCAACTGAATTGGGATTCTGGAGATGGTACACCCGGAAATGATGGAGTACCCGGACCTGATAATGATGTTACCATAACAGCAGCTTTGTCCTTTTTCCCATTCGAATTTCAGTTTTTCTTTATTGATATCACTGAAGATGTTTCCATACGGTCTTTGTCCTTGAATTCAAATCTCCTCGGTATCATAGCATTAAATATCTTTCAGAACCAAACACTATCTGTTGCAGAAGACATCTCAATTAACCTGGCAGGAGGGTTATTTTCAACGTTAACCGTAAACGGAACTCTCTTTATCGATGGAAATATTACTGAAACCGGAGGGGGGTCACTTGTCACAAACGATGGTTCTCTTGTGGATTATAGAGGTCAAGGAGTAAGAACGATCTTTAACACATCCTATAATGATCTTGTCTTAGAAGGCAACTCAGAATACAATGTACAGAATACACTAGATGTGAATGGTGATTTAGTGATTTCAGACCAAACCACATTGAACCTAAATAACAATGACCTAAGTTTAGCAGGAGATTTAATCAATAATTCCATTTTAAATATTGGAAGTAGCTTAGTCATCTTCGATGGAACAAGTTCTTCACAATCAATAGAAGGAACTTCATCTTTCACTTTTCAGGACATGCTCGTCAGTAATCCTCAGACTGTAAATGTAAATACTGAAGTTGATTTGTTGGGAACATTAACATTGATCGGAAATGGAGCATTTGATGCTGACGGTGATGGATCAGGTATATTTACCGTTCGCTCTACTAATGTGCAAGGTGATGCAAGAATTGCCAGATTGCCTATTCCTGATAATTTCATAGGAAATGTTATTGTAGAGCGATTTGTTGATGCCAATACTGATTTAGAGTTGGGAGGAGATTTTGAGTACATTTCTATACCTGTCAATGGTGCCGATTTAAGCATGTGGGTTGATGACTTCCCAGTCACAGGCTCATTCAGTGATCCAAGCTTACCAACCGATGATTGTACAGGTTGTGAAAACATCATACGTTCCAACCGCTCTTCAGCTTTCTTTTATGATGCCTCCATTCCAAGATATATTTCTTTGCAAGGAGTAAATTTAAACAATGTCCCAATCATGAACGGAAGGGGCTACGCTGTTTTCACCTACAGGGACGATCCTTATGTGATTGATGTTACTGGGACCATTGGAAAAGGGACGATCAATTTACCAATTGAGTCGGGCCAGTTCAATTTGATTGGCAACCCCTACCCATCACCCATTGATGGTAATACCTTAATGGATATAAATAATCCTGCAGGTGAATTAAATGGAGTTTTTTACATTAGGACAGCTAATGGCGATTTTGCCTCGTTCGATGCCAGCAGCAATACTCCAGTCGGACATCCTAATGGAATTAACTGGGCAGGTGAAATCTTAATGGGACAGTCTTTCTGGGTTAATAGTACTGGAGGAACCCAATTTACATTCACTGAAAACGAAAAAATAGCAGGAGGAAACGGAGAATTCTTAAGTGCTCCAACGTTCACAAATACGCTAAGAGTATCATTGGAAGGAAATAGTCAGGATGACGAAACAGTTATAGTACTAAGTGAGAATTCGACTACCTCATTTGAAAATAATTTAGATGGTTTAAAATTCAGAAATGGCTCCTTTAATTCTTCTACACAAACAAGGTTAAACTTATCTTCTTTTAATGATGAAAGTAATATCGAATATGTTTTTAACTACGTATCATCCGCAGAATGCTTTCAAGAAATAAATCTAAGAATCACTGGCGCTCAAGCAGGTGATTACAAACTCAATTTTTCTGGACTGGATGATTTCTCTTTACCACATGATATCCAGTTGATAGATAGTTTTTTAAATGAGGTCATTAAAATTACCAATCTGTCTGAATATAACTTTGAGATCACTAATAACCCTGCCTCTTTTAATGATTCAAGGTTTTCAATCCAGTTTATGAATAATGGTGTTTCTGAAGAGGACATCCCAGAAATTGTATCAGCGGACTTATGCAATTCGGACTCCATCTCATTAGTAATTCTTAGGAGCACATTAAATATTGATTATTCTTTAGAGTTGAATGATAGTACCTCACTAGATCCAATTGAGGGGACAGGAAGAAACCTTGAAGTAAAAATAGACAGAAGGCTATTAGCCGATGGAGTTAATACTTTAGATCTCAGTATCTCAAACGTTCAAGGATGCTCTCAACAAATTGAAGTATATGAATTCTTTTCTTTTGTTATTGAAGAACAGCCCATGCTCGAAAGCTTTACAGAGGAAATATCTGCTTGCTACAATGGGCCGATTGATATTATCGCTCAAACTAAAAATCCTTCAGATTTGATAAGAATATATGAAAATATAGATGATGTCGAACCCATTTTGGAGGTAAATCAAGGTACCATTCAGCTACCGGAAGTTTCAAAAAGCAGAACATATTTTGTTTCTGCAACTAATTTACAATCATGTGAAACAGAAAGAATTCCGGTTGAAGTCACAATGAATGAAATTCCTGCGTCCCCGCAAATCAATAATCTCGAGGTTTGTAGTGGCAGCGAAACAACGATTGAAATATTGAATTTTGAAGAAGGGCTGACTTATCGATTATTCGAGTCTATAGATTCTTCAGAACCTATTTATGTTTTTAATAACGCTGCGAGTTCAATTGAATTAGAAAACTCTAGCTCCCTTTTTATTACCGCTGTAAACAATACAGGCTGCGAAAGTGAACGAAATGAATTTACTATTCAAATTATCAATCTTATCGAGCCTTCAATCACTTCTTTTGGGGATCTACTGGTTTCAAATAGAACATCGAATAATCAGTGGTTTAGAAATAATGAATTATTAGAAGGAGAAATTAATGACACCTTAGTTGTAACTGAAGAGGGTAACTACTTTGTACAGGTCAGCGAAGGATCTTGTATTACAACTTCGGAAGCATTCAATTTTATCATTACTTCAACTTTTGATTCATTCAATGAAAAAATTGAGCTTTATCCGAACCCAACGGTCAAAGAAATATCCATTAGATCATCAAACAATGTTTCTTCTATTAGCATTACAGCTATTGACGGTGTACTAATTCAAAATATAGATAATCCCTTGCTTAACAATGGTGAAATAACCATTGACTTGAACGAGTTTGAGAGTGGTGTTTATTTAATTCTTATAAGAAAAGAAGATGGTGAACGTTCTATTCATAGAATCATAAAAAACTAAACAAATCCATAAAAAAGCCTTCTCAAAGAAACTGAAAAGGCTTTTTAAACATTAATACTTTACTTTTCTAAGGAAGTTGATTGAAGTGGAGATACATCATACCCCTCAGCTTTCAATAAAGCTAAAACACCTTTGTCTGACCCTAAATGTCCAGCTCCTACGGCTATAAAAGATGATTTTTCCTTCATCATTTCCTCAAGTTTAGGAATCCAATTAGCGTTTCTTTTGTATAAAAGAGCATCTGCATAATCGGAAAATTGAGGACTGGAAAGAACAAGATCATGTAACTCTTCTACGTCCTGTTTTAAATAAACATCGGTCATTTCATCAAATTCACTTTTTAGAATTTCCAGGTCACCAATATACTCTTTCAGCCAACCAACCTGCTCCTCAAGTTTAATTTCGTCGAATACACCAATCTGGTATTCTACAGTTTCCAATCCAAGAATTTCTTTCTCACCTTTCATTTGGAGGAAAGAAAGTTCATACGAAGCTGGCTGAGCACAGTCCATTCCAGCTGGAAGAACCATCGATAGTAAAGCAATAGGTTTCATTACTCCAAGCTGATCCATTGTAATGCCGTATCTACTTTTAAAAAAAGTATTAAACATTTCATGTTCGGCCTCGTCCAAATGATCCTTCAGATTTAACCCATCCGTGCTGACTGATAATTGCTGAAACTTGGCCGTCATTTCAGGATCATCAAAATCGAGTTCCATAATGATCTGCTCAGATTCAGCTACAGCCTCTTTAGTCTCTTCCGTAAGAAGAAAATCATCCGGGCAAATGATGTGAATAGTGCCATAAACATAAGATGGTTTTTCAAGCCCATTTCCCGACACTTTCCATAATAATGAATTATCCTGAGCCCTAGTCACCCTTGCGATCAACATCCCTGTAAGAAATGCCAGAGCGAACAAAGCTGACTTCTGTAATACTTTTTTGAGATTAATAGATTTCATTTTAAATGCTTTTGAGTTATACTTTTTTAACCCTTTGATCAAAGACATTTAATTAGTAGCTATCGAAACTTCTTTATTACAGCAATCGAAAACTATTTAACCTCATAACCCTCCGGTCTTCTCCATTTAACCGGAGGCTCTGGCTCAGGTTTTAGCTGAAACTCTTCCTTGTCCAACATTTTCATGGCTTCATTTATTCCTCTTTCCAATTGGGGGTCCTTCCCGTCTAGTACAAGCTTTGGCTGCTGTAATACTTCAATATCAGGAGCTATACCATCTCCTTCAACCGCCCAATTTCCATTATTATCATAGAAACCACCTCTTGGTGCAACCATTCTACCATTATCGATAAATCGTGGCGTATCCCATGTTCCAACCAATCCTCCCCATGTTCGTGTCCCGATTAACGGTCCGAGGTTCTTCAATTTGAACATATAAGGCAACAGATCCCCTCCGGAGCCAGATCTTTCGTTGATCAGCATGACTTTTGGCCCCCAAATTCCAGCCATAGGTGTTGTCCAAGGTCTTTTATCTCCAGCTTTACTGTTAAAATACCCGACAACCTCCCGCGCCATGATGTCGATCATATAATCTGCAGCCGAACCTCCCCCATTGTTTCTTTCATCAATGACAACTCCTTTTTTATCCTGCTGAGAAAAGTAATACCTATTGAAATAGCTAAATCCGCCACCACCAGTATTCGGTAGATAAACATAAGCCAACTTACCTCCTGAAGCGTCATCTACTTTTTTCCTATTCGATTCTACCCAATCCATTCTTCGAAGGAGAAATTCGTTGGAAACCGGTTTAACCGTGAGTTCTCTGGCTCCCTCAACCGATGGTTTGGAATTTACTGAAACCCTGATCGCTCTGTCCGCGGTTTGTTCAAAATGCTTATAAAGATTATTCGATGATCTCACTGGTTTTCCATTCACAGCTATCAGATAATCTCCTTCATTCACATCGAGTCCGGGAATGGCCAATGGCGCGTAAGCATCTGGATTCCAGCTTTCTCCTGAATATATTTTATCGATTTTATAGTATCCGCTTTTATCGAGTTTGTAATCGCAACCAAGTAAGCCTACCGGAACTCTATCCAGGTCAGGTAGATCTCCACCAGCCACATAAGAGTGGCCGATTGAAACTTCTCCGCTTAAAATATCTACCAGGTAATTAAGGTCAGTTCTGTGCTTCACATGCTTTAACCAAGGTGAGTACCATTCATAGATCTTATCCCACGGAGCTCCATGAACATTATCTACATAAAGAAAGTCTCTCATATACCTCCACCCCTCCCTGAATATCTGAGCGTATTCTTCCTGAGGAATGATATTGATCTTAGCATTCATCTGAAGTGTCTTGGCTTCTGCTTTACCATCAGTTCCAACGATATTCCATGAACCACCAGTTCTGTAAAGAGCGTATTTTCCGTTTGAAGAGGTAGTCATGAAATCCACAGCCTCCTGAAACTCATCTGCCTTTTGTTTGCTGACATCATACTTGTGGATCTTTGTTTTATTATTCTCATAAGGAATAGCTTCAGAAACAAAAACCGTATGCTTCGGTCCGTTAAAAAGTGCTGTGTACTGTTTTGCGGGAAGTTTCAAAGCTACGATCCGGTTAGAAATGCCATTAAGGTCAATAGACAGATCACTTGATCCAGTTGACTCCTTATCTTTTTTATCGTCGTCTTTTTCCTCCTTTTTCCACTCATCACTTTTGGCTAATGTTGGAGACTTTCCGTTTTCTGATAAAACCACAGCATAAAGACTTCTTGTAATGACTGGATCATAAGAGCTCATATCCAGCCAACCTGAATTCAGTCCATAATTGGTGCTCGCCAAAAAGTATAGATATGCTCCACCTTCATCCCATATTGGAGTTATGGCATCGGCCATTCCATCGGTTATTTGGGTCTTTTTACTGCTCGAAATATTGTAAAGAAATATTGCCTTGAAATGGCTATCCAGTTGCTTTGCATAGGTTAACCATTTGCTATCCGGTGACCAGACCGGGTTCATGGAACGGTTCGGGTGAGCATATCGATCAGTATCTACCTTACTTACTTTTTTACTATCCAAATCAATCACCCAAATATTATAGTGAGTATCGGTATAAGCTATTTTCTTTCCGTCTGGTGACCACCGAGGTTTGAAATAAAAGGTAGGATCAGGAAGAGCATAACTACTGATATTCCCACCAAATTGATCTGATATCATAAGCTGATACTCTCCGGATTTGTCAGAAAACCAGGCTACTTTATCTCCTTTGGGCGACCAGACCGGATATCGGTCAGCAACCCCGGAGCTTTGAGTTAGATTTCTCCAGCTGCCCTCTTCTTTGGGAATGGTAAAAATATCGCCTCTATGTTCAAAAATGCTCCTGCTTCCATCAGGCGATAAATCTGGGTTTGTAAATCGATCTGCCTTAATGTCTTCCCACCTTGATCTCGCAAAGTTGGCGTCTCCTGCAACATTGATCTCAAGCTGTTTTACTTCATCTGTTTTCGGATTCAATAGATGTAAATATCCGCCTTGCTCGTAGACTATTACATCCGAACAGGCATCCAAACTTTTGATATCAAACTGTTTATGAAACGTATGCTGTTTTTCTTCTTTAGTTTCAGGGTTGAACGACCAGATGTTGCTGGCATAATCTCTTTCCGACAGATAAAAAACTTTATCATTGAACCATACAGGATCCAAATGTCTTTCTTTGGTTGGCTGTGGGGTTCGAACCAGTTCTTTGGTTTTCATATCAACAATCCATATTGGCATCGCCTGACCACCTCTGTAATTTCTCCATTCCGGATCCCAAAAGGTAATGGGCACGTAGGCAATATGGCTTCCATCCTTTGAAAGTTCTCCAAAAGAAGCTCTGGGTATTGAGAGCGCTTCCGGAAACCCTCCGTCAACTGAAATTTTATAAAACTTGTTTAATAGTGTAGGCTTGGCTTCTCTATTTGATCGAAATACGATCTCGTTATCCGGGGTCCAGCCCTGAACAAAGTCTCCATTAGGATGGTAGGTTAACCTTTTTGGAACCCCTCCTTCTGCCGGAATCACATAGACATCTGTGTTTCCATCGTACTGAGCCGTAAATGCAATCCACTTCTCATCATTAGAAAAATGGGGTAATGATTCATATCCATCATCGGAGGTAAGTCTTACCGCATTTCCTCCGTCCCTTTTTACTTTCCAAAGATCATTTGCATATACGAATACAATATGACTTGATGAAACCGTGGGCTGTCTTAGTATTCGAGTACCCTGGGCAAAAGACTGCTGAACAATCAGTAAAAGAAGGAGTAGCTTCCAAATATTTTTCATGGTGATGTTTAGAGTTTGAATGGTATAATCTGAATTTATGAACTATTCACAAGAATCCAATTGAAAGCAGGCATGAGCGTAAAAACAAAAAGCCCATCTTGCAAAAGTAAGATGGGATTCACTTAATAAAATTTCAATATTTCTAAGAACTCACTGCCTCTTCAACATCCTTCACATTATCACTAGGATTTCGGTCAATTAATTTATTGATTGGATCAATTCCAGCCTTCTCTGGTTTTTCGCTGACGATGATTTCAAATTCATTCTCTTCCTTATCAATCTTCTTTTTCTCCAGATAAATCAGCTTATCTTTTCCGTCTTCATCTTTGGCAAATACACCTATATCAATCCAGTCATCAAGAGGAATAGAATCTTCCGTTCCTAGGCTATCTGCCCTGTATTTGATAGAGCTGACTGTCAAATCCACTTTATATTTTCCATCGGGAAGTTCAGTAAATTCTGCTTCTTCAGTCTTATTTTCAAATAGGGTTATTGTTTCAAACATATCTTTATAAAGGTACTGAAGCGAATCTGGTGTAACTTCTTTAAAATACCCTAATAAGTCCTTTGAAGTAGGATAAGGGGCGTCTTTAAAGCCCCAATCGTTCACAAACCTTTTCAAGGCAATATTCACACTGTCTTCCCCAATATAATCCTGCAAAGCATACATGATAAGAGAACCCTTTCGATAATGGATATACCCCTGCCCTTCTACAAATTCAAGGGGTTGCTCTTTTTTCTGTTCGAATGTTCTGCCAATTAAATAGCTGTTTAATTCGTGACGAAGAAACTCTTTTATAATTTCAGGAGGAAAATGCTGTTTCATAACCATCAGAGCAGAGTATTGAGACATAGTCTCCGATAGCATTGCATTTCCTTTTACACCAGCTTCTGTTACTTGATGACCCCACCATTGGTGTGCAACTTCATGTGCAGTAACATAAAATGGTAAATCAACGTCGTTCGTTTTAATTTGCTGAATAAACCCAATGGCCTCTGAAAACGGAACCGTATTAGCAAAGGACTGAGCAAAAGACCTATACCTTGGAAACTCCATAATTCTCAACTGTCTGAACTGAAATGGACTGAAGTTTTCAGTATAATAAGTAAGAGACTCCTTCATTCCTTTCATCATCCTGTCGGTATTATACTCATGGCCTTTGTTATAATAGATTTCAAGACTAACTTCTGGCAATGTATCTACAGGAGGCTTCCAGGTATCTTTTATTACCTCATAGTCAGCTGACATAACCGAGTAGAAATTAACCATCGGAGTATCCATTTTATAGTGGTAGTAACTTCTTGCCCCATCATCCCACTGCTTTTGAAGATATCCCGGAGCAATAGCCATTTGACTACTGTCTGTACTTACTATAATTTCAAAACTTATTTTGTCAGCATCATCCCCAAAAAGGCTGCTTTGGATACCCTTTCTGTCATCCCGCTCCGGTAGCCTTTCTTTTGGCTCAAGGTCGTTATCTTCACGAGTATCATCATCCCCCAGTTCAAATCCTGAACTATAACCTATTGAAGGAAAATACTGAGAGTTATTAAAGAACGTTCCATTGAATACTACATCATTATTGGAATCTCCCTCTCTAAACCCTGTGGTTGTGAATTCAACTTTAAAATTCATCCTAACAGACTCTCCAGGTTGCAATGGTTTATTCAAATCAAAAATTGTATATCCATACTTTTCATATTCTTCTTTCACATTTGCCTCAGGCTCAAAGCTCATAGTGGTTAAAGCCTGATAATCGGGGGATTTCTGAATATGGATCTGATTAATTACTTCCTTCGATTTGTTCTTTAGTATATAGTATCCACTGGATACAAAATCCCTCTGGAATGGCATTATATCGACTTCAACATAAGTATCTACTATTTTGGGCTGAATGATATCCTGATACCGCTTTAGCTCTCTTTCATAGTCCGCCTGAAGTGCTTCCTGCTCATCGGAGTTTCTGTAAACATTAAGAACGTTCGTATTATAGTAAATGAATGAGCCACTCCCCATAAATATTAGAAGCGAACCAGCGATTAGAGCTGCACTTCGTTTATTTAATCTTAACTTTCCAAGTTTCAGCCTATTCTTTAATGAAGCTTCCATTCCACGAACCGAGAATAAAATAGATAATCCAAAAAAGACGATCGCCAAGCCAAACCAATAGGCATTAAACCATGAGAATGGCGATAGGTAATGACCAAAGTCATTCATTTCAGAGTAGGTGCCAATACTCGCCCGAGCGAAGTAAAACATATTGTGCTCCACTCCTAATTGCCCCAAAGCCAATAAAGAAATGTAAAAAACAATCATCAAGCCGATACCGAGAAATTTATGGTTAACAACGGTTTGAATAAAAATCCCTAAGAAGACATATAGCACCATCATGAAAAGCGTGTCTACAAAAAGCGTATTGAAATAAACATGCGAATCGATCTCAGGGTACCCTTTTATAAATTGTATTAAAATACCGGTAAACATGAGTACAATAAGAAGTAGGATACTCATGAGTACCATCCCAAAAAATTTACTCAGTAAACTGACATAGTTGGGATATGGTAGTGCATCATAAATGAGATTCATTTTAACATCGCGCTCTTTCCAAATAATTTCTGCGGTATAGAAAACAGCCAGAATTATGAAAAACAGGTTGAATATTCCAATTAGATCTAAAACTCTACTGGATGTAGCATACAATTCAATATCGTAACCTTGTGTACCTCCAACAAAAGCTATAACTAATACGAATATGATACCTGCCAACGAAATAAAAATAAAAGGGCCTTGCTTGATAACCCATTTAAAATAAAAAATACTGAGTTCTTTTAATTGAGTCCACTCTGCTGAAAATCCAAATAATTGTTGTGCCAATGGTATCTTAATTTGATCAGGCACAGTAACTTCTTGAGTAGATTTTTTTGATTTCTTTTGTTTCTTCGATGCTTTACCGGCAAGGTTGAAAGAAAATTTCCAAGCGGTGATGACTAATGCAAAAACACCAACACCGAACCAAATCAGTCTATTCTGTAAAATAACCCCACTTAAGGAAAGTAGCTTACTATTTTGTTCTGATATAGTCCAATATTGAGTAGTATAGGCTTGCGCGCCTAATCCAAAAGGATCAAAAAGTGCCGCTAAATACTGATTATCTAAATCGCCCAAAAAACTACTTGCAACCAAATAACCCATAAAAAGGACTATCCCCTGAGCATAAACGGTGACCATGTTCTTCGCCAATGTTCCACCTGCAAAAAATATGGATCCAAAAGCAAATAAATTAGGTATGATGAAAATCAAAAAGGGCGATAGATATGCCATGAAGTTAAAGGGAAGCAGATCTTTACTATCACCCAACCATGGCCAGGGAACACCTTGCCCAAGCATAAGTCCAAGCATGAGCCCACTACTTATTAGTATAAGAATGATAAATGAGCCAATAAATTTTCCAGCCAGATATTCGAGCTTTTTGATGGGAGTAGAAAAAATGATCGAACTCATTTTATGTTCATAATCACGAAGTACAGATACTCCCATAACAGCAGAAGCTATGAATATTCCGAAGAACATGATCACCTGCATAGCTCCCGTGATAATGCTTGGAGCATTATCTTTTATCTTTCCCGTCGCACCAACAGCAATTTGTGCATCGGTAACAACCAGAAGGAAGGCCATTAAAAATAGTAAGCCAAAATATATGTAAGTGGCTGGGCGTGTTGCCCTGTATTTCAATTCAAACTTTATAAACTCAAACATAATTATGCGGTTTCAGTGGCTAATGAGTTTTCTTTAATCTTTGCAAAGTAAACGTCTTCCAAATCGGCTTGAATGGCTTCAAACATCTCATCCGGTTTAGTTTCACTGAAGACGTGTATCTCGGGATTACCCGCAATTAATCGCTCGGAGATTACATTATAATTCAATTTATAGCGTTCCAATTCATCTTTGTGAATAGATCTGCTCCATATTTTACCTTCAATCGTTTTAATAGCCTCTTTTGGGTTTCCAGTCATTAAAACTTCTCCTTGATTTATAATGGCAAAGTTAGTGCATAATTCCAGCACGTCTTCCACAATATGTGTTGAAAGGATAACAACCGTATTCTCTCCAATCTCACTAAGTAAGTTTAAAAATCTGTTTCTTTCTGCAGGATCTAATCCGGCTGTTGGTTCATCAACGATAATCAATTTAGGATCTGATATTAAAGCTTGAGCAATTCCAAAACGCTGTTTCATACCTCCAGAGTAGCCTCCTAGACTTTTTTTCCGGTGTTGGTATAAGTTTGTTTTCTGGAGAAGGGCTTTAACTAATTCTTTCCTTTCACGATTCTTAGTTATTCCTTTAAGAACAGCCAAATGGTCAAGAAGGTCCTCCGCAGAGACCTTTGGATAAACTCCAAATTCTTGAGGAAGATACCCCAAAACCTTTCTAACCTCTTCTTTTTGGGTAAGCACATCAATATCTCCGAGTGCAATAGAACCAGTATCAGGTTCCTGAAGTGTGGCTACGGTTCTCATTAAAGATGACTTTCCAGCACCATTAGGCCCAAGTAATCCAAACATACCCTTTGGTATATTTAAACTAACATCTTTAAGGGCTTTCACACCATTAGGATATGTTTTTGAGAGGTTTTGTATAACTAATTCCATATAAAGTAATTACAAGTTTTCATTTTACTAATATGTATAACAAACTATTGAATTCTTACAGCCGTTGATCATATTCCTTAAAAGGGTCAAATATTGAATCGTTCGGGTATTTTAGACTTCTACTGGTTGTTTTCGTTAATTAGTTGTTAATTCTAGTGTTTTCTTACAAAAAATTAAAAAATTCAATTGTGAGACTTCTGGACAATATCAAATTTATACCTCTGTTCTTTCTTTTACTACATAGCGTAATGGGACAATCCAGTTTACGTTCAGGAATAGATGGAGTCCTTCTTGATGCGGCCTCAAATAAACTCATAGGAGCAAAACTGGAGGAAGAAGGCAAGTTTTTTATACACGATGATTTTCTCATTGGTGACCTGAAGTCTTATGGACTGGGTAAGCTTGAGGATGTTCCCATGCGATACGACTTGTTCAGAGACCAGATGGAAATCGTTATTAAAGGTGACAAGTTTGCTCTAAAAGAAAATTATATAAAAAGTTTCAGTTGGTATGACACTAAATCCTTCAGGCGATCCCGCTATGTAAACGTCAGGGATTTTGAATTTAAAGACTACGATAAAAAAGGATTCATTGAAATTATTTTTGAAGATTCCGTGAGTTTAGGCTTTATAAAAGACATTTCCGTGATAAGGGGAAGCGAAAGCCCTACCCTGGTTCCAGATGCAAACAATGACCGAATTGTAGAATTGGCAAATTATTTCATATTGGAAAATGAAAATGCTCTGGAACTGTCAAATTCAAAAAAGAAAAATGTACCGATTTTCGGGAAGTACTGGAATAAGTTATCGACCTTTGTAAAGCAGCAAAAGCTATCATTTCGAAAAGAAGAAGATTTGATAAGAATTGTAAAAAAGTATAACGAATTGAAAAAGATGAATTGGTAAATTTAGAGTCTCTTCTCAAGTCACATCATTTGACAAATTCAAATGCACCAATATCAGGCTTTTCTCCCTGTGGCCTGTTTTCTTCTAAAATATCAAAGTTAATCTCAAATTCACCTAAGTCGACTCCCTGATCAATCAGTGGAGAATTCCGTTTAAGTCTAAAATTGTTTGTGGAAGGTGATATGAATCCCGCTTCATGTATTTCCCTTGAAAAATAATTACCCTCCACAATTACATTTACCGTCTCATTCAGAAGAAATATAAATGAATCCTTACCCGTTCTCTTTTTATTCTTATCATTCTCATACCTTTCAAAAGAACCTGGATTTATTACTACGTTATTCACAAACCTGTTCATATCAACCAGCTCCGCATATAGTTTTATCCCGTTTTCCCCCGGGTTAATTATCGTATTGTTAAAGAAGCTAAAGCCATTTCCTTCAATTTTAGGAGTGTATCTTTCATCACAGAAAATCCCGTTTTCTTGGGGCTCAATAATCAAATTATTAAATACAACATTATCTCCATAACCTAAGACAACTATTCCATTACCTGGCCCACCAAAAACTACATTATTATAACATAGTCCACCGGTTCCTTCTCCAATTTGAATACCATTCGTATGATGTTTTTTATTAATTAAGCCATAATTACTCATTCTGTTGGAATATATCTTGGCATCTTTTGTTGCCGATCCTACCTGAATAGACTCCCTTCCAGTATTATCTATTATGTTATTGTATAAACTTAAACTTTCAATAGCATGAGGGAAAACTGTCCCACAGTCTTTTTGCTTACCATTTGCATAAAACGAATTGCCTACATAAAAGCCCTCTCCTCCTACATCGTGAACAAAATTATCATGGAAAGAAACGTTTTTCATTGTAAAGTGTCCCCGGGTTGTTCCATTGTTACAACCCGGATCGGTTTTGGCCGTGATACCAGAGAATCCAACATCTGAAATTTCCAAATGGTCTATCTCAAAATTTGTGCTTAGCTTATCTAAAGTCAATCCTAGCACTTTAGCATTTCTTAACTTAATACCATAAAACTCTTTTGGAGAACCCGTTCCACTGATTCTAAAATGAGAGCTATTCTCAGTTTTGAGAACAAACGTATATCCCGACGGGGTATTAATGATCACCGTACCGCCGCAGTTAATCATTGTTATAGGGTTTTCCTCAGTTCCTCTAATGTTGGTGAATTTTAAATTTTTATAAGCAATGGAAGCATCCAAACATATCGTATCACCGGGTTGAAAATTCAGTTTTTCTCCATCTTGATGGTGTTGACTGGAAATGATATGATCGCACTTATAGCATGGAAAAGGTTTGCCAACTGACTCTAATAAATTATCAAATGAACCTTTCAAAACATTGTCAATATTAAAAGTACCTACCTCCGGGCCTATTGCATTTTGACTAAATCCAAAATTACCAACTGATAAGCGTATAATAATCATAAACGGGACTAATTTCCATCTCATAAATCGTATTGGTTTATTATTAGAATTCATACTAATGGGCATATTCAAAAACACTTCTATATCCTCCTATTTCCTGAACATGTTCTATAATTTGATTGAAAAAGTTATCCGATCCCAGTGTAGCCGAGTCTCCAATCATTACCAATTTACTCTTAGCTCTTGTCATAGCCACGTTCATTCTTCTATATTCCTTTAAAAACCCAATTTCATTCTTATCGTTTGAACGTGTGAGGCTAATATAAACGATGTCTCTTTCCTGTCCCTGAAAAGCATCAACAGAGTTAATGGAAATCTTTTCCCTGATCTCATCATCCAGACGTTCATCCTTAGAGAGCAGTTCCATAATAGTTTCGGTTTGTGCTTTATAAGGAGCAATGATTGCAATACTCTTATTCTCATATTTAGATATGGCTAAATGGTCGATTAGAAATCTAGCTTCCTCTTCATTATAGGTACTTAATGTTTCTTTTTTGATTGCTTCGTCAAAACCTGCTCCTGCGGTATCAATAAATTCAAATGGTCTTTCATAACTGAACAGATCTTCCCTTTCCATCACCTCACTTGCTGTCTTAAGCTTATTATCATAAAAATAAGAACTAGAAAAGTTCATGATCTCCGGGTTCATTCGATATTGTGTTTCCAGCATCACAGATGATCCCAGGTTTTGAATTCCTTTTTCGAAAAGCGTTTTTGAAAGGCCTTTTTTTGCGGCATCATATGATTTAATTGTGGGTGGCAATTGTTGATGGTCTCCAGCCATTATAACCCGGTCAGCCTTCAAAATTGGTATCCAACAAGCTCCCTCTAGAGCTTGAGATGCTTCATCGATAAACACCGTTTTAAACCTTCGCTCTTTTAGTAGATAATGTCTCGATCCGACTAAAGTGCATGCAATAACTTCCGTATTATCGAGAAGGGCATCGGTGATATACGACTCTATCCGGTCAGCATCTTGTTTCAGAATTCTTGCTTCTTTTAAAAGCATACCCCTCTGCACCCTTTCTTGTTTCCCAAACTCTCTTTTATATTGATGACCCAAACGTTTCATCTCCTCAGACCTCTTACGGACTTCTTTAAGCTCTTTGAAAGAATCGTGCTTGGAGATTTTTACATCTAGGCTGTTTTCTATGACCTCCGGGGTCAGTCGGGCAGGGTGTCCTATTCTAAGTACGTTGATATCAAGCTTATCAAGCTTTTCTACCAAAAGGTCTACGGCTGCATTACTTTGGGCACAGACCAACACCTGTTTTTCATCTTGAACAACAGCCTTAATAGCATTTACGATGGTGGTCGTTTTTCCAGTGCCCGGAGGACCGTGAATGATGGCTATATCTTCCGATTGAATAGCCTTATTTAAAGCCTCATTTTGCTTCACATTCAAATAGGGAAGGTCAAACCGATATCCTTTTCCAAAAGCTAAATCTTTCTCTCCATAGAAGACCTTTCTCAACTCTGCTAAACGACCATTTTCAGCAATAACCACATCTTTCAATGCCATCTCCATCTCGCGATACGTATTTTCATCAAACATCAAATTGACCCCGGTTTTCTCATGGTTGACCCAAATTGGAAACTCAGAAGTATTCAAAGCAATCCTCATACTCTTTCCTTTCAGATAACTCACTACACCAGTTACAGCTTCTGTATCCTTTCCGTAACCTCCAAAAAGACTAACCAAAGAGCCTACCTGAAATGAATGTTTCTGGTCAAAATCATTGGTTTTTATGAGGTCTACACTAACCCGGTCACCCGTACTAATAAACATATTATCTACTTTAACTGGATACCAGGTAACCCCTTCTCTTCTTCGTTCTTTCGGTGAAGTATTGAGTACTTTACGTTGATATTGTTCCAAGTCTTCCTCTTTTTCCAATCGCAATAATTCGATCTGCTTGAGGATAGATTCTTTTGATGCTGACATAAGCGTGAAACTACACAAGATGATTTAAACTTTAATCATCTGGATTACAGCTTAAACATTACAAGATGAATAAGAAATTTATAATTCATCATAATTCTTGACCAAAACAGATAAATTCAATAGCTTTTTGATATTCTTTTTATAAACCGATTTGAATGCGCAATCAATGGGAAGCTTTTATTATAGTTGTCAAGTTAAAAGGACTTGAAATAGCCCTATACTTTCTGGGTATTTTAATTCTAGTTAGCGGAGGGGTTTATTACTATCTCGATTTTATTCAGGAAAAGAACCAAAATGCCAATCAGGATTTTATTACAGTTCGATTTTATTCCAACGAACTGATTGAAACCCTTCACCTTTTAGACCTGGGTGTAAGAGGATATTATATGGTACCAGAAGATAATTTACTTGAACCTTACCAGCTCGCTTTCGGAAGATACAAAACTGCAAAAGACTCACTAAACCATTACATTCAAAAGTATGAGTTTGACCAGCAAGTATTAAAAAAGATAGACGTGGCCATGAAAGATTATATGGCTACCGTTACTGAAATGGTTAAGCTCAAAAAACAGGGAAGGGACGATGAACTATTGTCTATTTTTAAGAAGGATCCTGGTTATCAGTTTTGGATAGAGTTTAGCCCTTCGTTCTATGCCATTCAGACTTATTTTGATGACTTACAGCAAGCCAATTATGCTTCTTTTAAGAAATTAAATCGAATTTCACTTTTCCTCAGAGTGGGGCTGCTTGCCTTCGGATTACCGACTATTTATTTTGTGCTGATGCGGTTTGCCCGAAATCAACAAAGGATCAGGAGTTTCTTTAATGATATTAAGGTGAGTAATCAGGATTATATTTTTAACAATGGGAAAAAAGATGAATCCCTAAAAGAGAACACTATAGTTAACGAACTAAGGGATAACCTCAAAGGAGCTAAAGAAATCATCAACAGCCTTACCCAATCCGATTATAATGTCCAATGGGACGGGCTTAGTGATGAAAATGTTAAGTTAAATGAAGAAGGTATATCAGGTGCATTAATGAAAATGCGCGACCAGATGAAAAAGGTTAAAGAAGATGATAAGAGAAGAATTTGGCATAACGATGGCATTTCTAGTATTTCAAAGATTATCAGACTTAATCAAGATAGTTTTGAACAACTATGTAGAAAAGCACTGAAAGAGATAGTCGATTATTCCAATAGTAATCAGGGAGGTATATTTCTCGTAGAAGACCGCGATGGAAGCGAAGAAAAGATTTTAGAGTTAAAAAGCAGTTATGCTTACGGAAGGGATAAGTTTGCAGAGAAAGCTTTAGAGCCAGGTCAAGGACTCGTTGGACAATGTTATCTCGAAAAAGAATACATTTATTTACAGGATATTCCTTCGGACTACGTAAATATTACTTCAGGGCTTGGAAAGGCAACGCCCAAAGAATTACTAATTGTGCCAATGCTTATAAACGAAGAAGTGCATGGTATTATTGAACTAGCCTCATTCAATAAATTTGAAAGCCATCATATCGATTTTATGAATGAGATCGGAACCATCATGGCTTCATCCTTAGTCTCCTTAAAAACTTCATTGACCACCAAAAAACTCTTAGAGCAATCGCAAGAACAGGCAGAACAGATGCGCTCCCAGGAAGAGGAAATGAGGCAAAATATGGAAGAACTTCAGGCCACTCAGGAAGAAGCCCATAGAAAAACTATGGAATTAGAAAAAGTAATTGAACATCAACAAAAGGAAATTGCCGAATTGAGTGAAGATGATTAAGCTTTTTTTCGGCTATTTTTTACGGCGGATTCATAAAGTTCAATCCACTGTTCAACACTCATTTTACTGGCTAATTCACCTATTAATTCAAACGGGATTTTATCCATTTTCTTAAAGCGGATACAACTTTTACCCATATCAAGTTTACCCAAATCAAGCTTTTCAAATTCAAAAATAAACCAATCCATTAATTGCTGATAGGTGTAAATACCAGAGTGATAAACAGCTACATGATTTTTCTGAGAGGCAAGGTTGATGAAAGGTAAAGGCAATTTTGGATCACAGTGATAGCCTGAAGGATAAATGGAATGTGGAACAACATATCCAATCATATTATAGCTCATCTCTTCTTCGAAGCCATCCGGAATATTCGATTTGATCTCTTGGCGTAATTTGCTGATGGCTAATTTCCGGTCTTCAGGCAATTGTTCTATGTATTCATCAGGTGTATTTGCTTCAATTTTCATGGCGTCTTAGGTAATGTTTGGTTATTAAAGTTGAGCTAAATGTTTAATATAATCCAATTGCGGCACACATTTGTGAATGATTTCTTAACATTCCAAGAAGTCTGGTTTTTGAAAGATGATATTCATAATTTACAAGGAAGACATCATTTTAAACTATGGCTCGAATAACACTGAACATTAATGGTAAAGACCATGAAGTAGATGTTGATCCGCAAATGCCTCTATTGTGGGTAGTGAGGGATCATCTAGGTATGAAAGGATCTAAATTCGGTTGTGGAATTGCACAATGTGGAGCCTGTACGATGCATCTGAATGGTACCGCCGTTCGTACATGTGTATTTCCTGTCTCAGCAGCGGCAAATGGAAAAATCACTACCATCGAAGGAGTTTCTGAGAACAATGACCACCCTATTCAGCAAGCGTGGATCGAAGAGCAGGTACCTCAGTGCGGTTATTGCCAGTCCGGACAGATTATGTCAGCAACTTCCTTACTTTCCAGAAACAGTGATCCTTCTGATCGTGATATTGATATGGCGATGCAGGGAAATATTTGTAGGTGTGGTACCTATCCAAGAATCAGGAACGCAATTAAGAAGGCCGCTAAAAAAATGAATGATGGAACTTACTAAAAAAACACTTTCAAGAAGAGGTTTCATCAAAGCCTCAGGTATGGCTGGAACGGTACTGGCCGTTGGGTACTACTTCCCATCCTTCGGTAAAGAAGCAAAAGTAGTCAATGCGAACCTGGCTAAAGCCGAAGGCATTGAGTTGAACCAGTTTATCTACATTGGACAGGATGGAAAAATTACCATAATTGCACACAGACCGGAAATGGGTCAGGGTGTTTACCAATCCATGCCTACACTGATTGCAGAAGAGCTGGAAGTTAATTTAGATGATATAAATATCGTTCAGGCCCCGGCGAACCAAGACGCTTACGGACACCAACAAGTGGGTGGTAGCAGCAGTGTTAGGTTATCATGGGAACCTTCCAGGAAAATGGGTGCTACGGCCAGGGAAATGCTTATTATGGCCGCAGCGAACCAATGGGGTGTTTCAACTAATGAATGCTATGCCTCGGAAGGCTATGTAATTAACCGCACCAATAAAAGTAAGCTTTCATATGGCGAACTTGTTGAATCGGCCAGTAAGCTGAAAGCACCTTCAGAAGTAAAACTGAAGGAAAAGAAAGATTTTAAAATCCTTGGAAAGCCACTTCATCGGAAAGACTTACCATTGAAGACGAATGGTGTTGCCTCCTTTGGAATTGACATGGAAGTCCCGGAAATGGTTTATGCATCTATTGATAGAAGTCCGGTTTTTCAGGGAAAAGTTAAAAGCTTTGATGACTCAGAAACCATGAAAGTTCCCGGAGTTCAAAAGGTCATTAAAAGTGAAATGCCTGTATTTAAACACACCCGATTCGGGGTTGCCGTTATAGCCGATAATTATTGGTCTGCCTTGCAAGGAAGAAAGGCACTTAAAGTGGAGTGGGATGAATCAGAAGTTGAATTGTTGGATAATGAAAAAATCTTTCAACAATACCGAGAAGAATCCAAGAAGGATGGAATAGTTGCCGATGAGCAAGGCGACGTTAAAAAGGGTATGTCTGAGGCTAAAAAATTTGTTGAAGCAACCTATGAATGCCCTTTTGAAGCGCATAGCCCTATGGAGCCAATGAACATCATTGTCTCTGTTAAAGATAAAAAATGTGAATTATGGGGACCTATTCAGTCTCCGAACTGGATACGAAGAAGTTTAGCGGAATACCTTGAAATCCCCGTTGAAAATGTGACCATTAATGTGAGTTTTCTTGGTGGCGGATTTGGAAGAAGGGCTTTTACTGATTTTCCATTAGAAGGAGCTTATTTATCAAAACAACTCGGCAAACCCGTTAAAATTGTATGGACCAGAGAAGATGATACGACTCAAGGCCCATTCAGGCCAGCTACGGTCAACGTATTTAAAGCGGGCTTGGCCGATAATGGAAAGCTCATCGCCATGGAGAAAAAAGGTGTCTATCAGGAATTGAGACACCAATTTCCGGGAAGTGATGAAACTAAAGTTGGGAAGCTTGAAGGAGCCAATAAAGCTTATGAAATTCCAAACAGCATTGAAAGAATTGTGCCGCAAAACCTTCCAATACCAGTCATGTGGTGGAGATCGGTCTATGCTTCAACCAACGGTTTTGCCTATGAAGCATTTATAGATGAAGTTGCTGAAGCCAGCGGAAAAGATCCTATCGATTTTAGAATGTCTATTCTCGAAAATGAATCTCGTTACACAGAAATACTTAAAAAACTAAAAGAAAAGTCCGATTGGAAAAAAGATAGTAATTCCGGATATGGTGTTGCCATCGTAGAAAGCTTTGGAAGCATTTGCGGTCAGGTCGTTCAGGTAAAAAAAACAGATGGAGAGTTAAAAGTAGAAAAAGTAACAGCAGTCATCGATTGTGGTATGTACATTAACCCTGATACTATTGTAGCGCAAATAGAAGGTAGTATCATTATGGGAATGCAGGCAGCCTATAAAAGTGAGATCACATTTAAAAATGGAAGGGCTGAGCAGCAGAATTTTGATAAATATAAAATGCCAAGAATTCCAGATACACCTGCTATCGCAGTCCACATTATGGAAAATGAAGAAGCTCCTGGTGGTGTTGGGGAACCAGGCCTCCCTCCTTTTGCACCAGCATTAGCAAACGCGATTTTCAATGAATCAGGAAAACGAATCAGAAAACTTCCATTTAATTTGAAAGAAGTATAATAGAGAATTTATGAAGTTAAAAAGTATTACTATCGCTAATCTATTTTTAGTAGCTTTTATTAGCTCTTATTTTATAATACCTTCAGATGAACTTGAAGAAAGTAAAAAACGTGGTAAGGAGCTGTATATCACCAACTGTATAAGCTGCCATATGGAAAATGGTGAAGGAATTCCGGCTGTTTTTCCTCCCTTGGCCAAATCAGATTATCTGATGGAAGATACCAAAAGGGCAGCCCGGCAAATTTTGAATGGGGCTGCTGGTGAAATGGTTGTTAATGGTACCACATACAATGGGGTCATGTCCGAATTTGATCTAACTGACCAGGAGGTGGCTGATATTTTGAATTACATCACCAACAATTGGGGAAATGAAGGAGGCTATGTGAAGGAAAACCTGGTTAAAGAAGCAAGGAATTAGTGCAAGAGATCAATGCCATTATAGAAGCTTTTAAAAAGGTTGATTTCTCAAAAAGAAAAGCAGCTTTAGCGACCGTAGTACGTGTGAAAGGTTCTTCCTATCGAGCTCCGGGAGCAAGAATGCTGATTACTGATGATGGCAAATGGATTGGTTCTATAAGTGGTGGATGCCTGGAAGGTGATGCACTTCGAAAAGCTCGTTCGGTAATGCGTGATCGAAAACCAATGGTTGTAACTTACGATACCAGCGATGAAGAAAACCGGGCTTTTGGGATTAGTTTGGGTTGCAATGGTGTAATTGATGTGCTTATCGAAGCTTTAGATTCTGAAAGTACTCTGATAAAACAGCTTCAAAACATCTTGGTACAAGAAGAGCTTTCCGGAATAGCGACTGTTTTTGAATCAGGTGAAGTTGACTATTTAGGTGAGAAATTGTTCGCTTTCCCTGAAAATCAAGCTTATTCCAGTCTACCCTCTTCGGAATTGAAGCAAATGATCCATGGTCACCTTTTACAGTGCATTGCCGAAAGAAGGTCATCAGTAAAAAACATATCACTCGATTCGAAAAGCTATTCCATTTTCTTTGAAGTGTTGGAACCAACAATTGACCTTTTGATTATTGGTGGTGGTTTTGATGTAAAGCCAGTTGCTGAACTCGCGTATCAATTAGGTTGGAAGGTTTCTGTTTTTGATGAATGCCCTGCCCATACTATTCCCATAAACTTCCCTTCAGTTGATCACCTGATCGCTTGTAATCGAAAAGATTTCCCAAACAGAATTAAAGTCAAAAAATATAGCGCAGCTATCCTCATGTCGCACAACTATGGTCTTGATCTTGAAGCGCTCAACTTTTTCTTAAATACACCCATAAGCTACATTGGGATGTTAGGGCCCAAAAAACGCTTGGATAGAATGCTTGAAGAGGGTTTAGTTTTGAAAACAGAGGATATTAACCGCTTACATGCACCCATTGGGCTTGACATCGGCGCTGAAACTCCCCAGGAAATTGCAATTTCCATCATTGGAGAGATCCGGGCAAAGTTCTCAAACGCTAACCCCAAATTTCTTAAGGATAAGAACACCCCAATTCATCAGCGCCAGGGAGAAGAAAGCCTCATTTTTAAGCCTGTTTTTCAATAGTTGATCGAAAGGAAACAAACTTCCATTCTAATTTTAGCTGCCGGAAACTCTTCAAGACTTGGCAGGCCTAAGCAGTCAGTAACTTTTGAAGGAAAAACACTACTTGAAAAGACCATTCAAGCTGGTAAAATCTCAAATGCCCAATCTACTTATGTTGTACTGGGTTTCAGTTATAACAAGCTGATGAAAGATCTTGATCTTTCACACGAATTCATACTCATCAATGAAGAATGGAATTTAGGAATGGGGAATTCTTTGAAATATGGGGTTTCAAAGATTATGGAATTAGAGCCAAAAACAGAAGCGATTATCGTTTCGGTTTGTGACCAACCTTATCTTTCAGCTTCAATTTTTAATGGTTTGTTGGGTCGGTTTCAAGGCGACCAAAAAATTGTTGCTTCTTATTACTCAGGAATTCAGGGTGTTCCTGCGTTATTTTCAAAAACCTACTTTAAGGAAATACTGAATTTACAAGATGAATCGGGCGCTAAGTATTTATTGAATAAGTATAAAGAAAGGGTTGTAAGTGTAGCGTTTGAAAAAGGAGAGATTGATATCGATACCCCGGATGATCTATCTCTTCTTTGAACCTGAAATACTCATTAGGAGATCTATTACATTTATAAATCACTTTGAAACAGTCACTTAACATGTATTTGTTGAATCACCATCCGTCAGCCGACGGATGGTGATTCAACATAAGCACCTGTTTCTTTGCGATTTATCCCAAATGAATAATCCAGGTTGAATATAATTTTTAGTTGTTCTTAGCTAAAGAATTGTCCTTTTTTTCATCAGAACTTACCAGTTGATCATTTTGCCATTGGCCTTTAATCCTATTGCCTTCCATATCCCATTGCTTCCCTTTACCATGTCTTAGGCCATCTTTCCATTTTCCAGCATACTTGCCACCATCGCTCCAATACATTGTACCGTGCCCATTCGGTTGCCCACTGCTGAATGAACCTTCGTACCGATCTCCATTAGGCCAGGTGTAAGTTCCTAAGCCAGCAATTCTATTATTTCTCCAACTTCCTGAATATTTAGACCCATCAGGCCATATTGCATTGCCTAAACCGTTAATGGCACCATTCAATATCTCCACATCATAAAATATTCCATCAATGGTAAATTTATGCCACCCATCAGGATATTGATTGAGTCTAGAGGAGGATTGAGCAAAACTAAACGTTGAAACAAATAATAAAGTAAATAATATTGATGTCTTTTTCATAAGAGTTTTTTCTTACTCTTACGATTAAAGATAGGAGCAGTCGGAAATATCTTCCTTTAAAGAACTATTAAGTCAAATAAACGACAAAATCAAGATGTATATTTGGGAAGACCAACAATAATCTCGGTACCTTTTCCAAGTTCACTCTTAACCTCAATACTTCCATTATTTCGGCCAATGAATTCCTTTACCAATAAAAGTCCTATCCCATTCTTACACTTTGAGGGTTTTATTTTGGAAGATGGAGCTTGATGAAACAATTCCTCAATCATATCGTCTGTCATTCCTATCCCCTGATCTTTAATCCTGAAGTAAGAAATCTCTTCTTTGTAGTAGGTACTCAAAAAGACGTATCCATTTTGTGGTGAAAATTTTACTGCATTGGAAATCAGGTTGCGGATAATGGCCTCGGCCATATTTTTATCTGCATTGGCACAAACTCCTCCTGACTTATCAATAACAAATTTCACATCCTTATCAGCACTTTGGCCTCCATAAAATGCTACAACTTTGTCAAGCAAGCATTCCAAATCCGTTTTTTCGAAATGAGCTTGTAACTCAGCCATTTCCACTTTTGACCACTGCAGAATATCTAACAAAGTCTTATGCACTGTATCAGTCTGTCCGCTTAATACGGTAAGACTTTTGATCAGATCAACCTGCTCCCACGACTCCTTATCGTTTAAGATAAGTTTAAGAAAGCTGTTTAACGAGCCAACTGCTCCTCTGAGATCATGCGATATGAGCGAAAGAAATTTGGTTTTGAGCTCATTGCTCTTTTCCAGTCTTAGATTATTGCTCTTAAGCTTCTTCTGAAGGACCAACAGTTCAAGGTCTTTCTCAAAACTATCTTTCAAGGCTACTATTAGTTTTTTGAAGCTCTCCGAGTAGTGGTTTTCTTTTGCGTCAAGCACACAAACGGTCCCAAATACTTCTCCATCAGGCCAGTTAAAAGGAACTCCCATATAGCTGACCATCCCAAGATCAATATCGGGATTACCATCCTTCCAACGATCATCTTTGCGCGCATCCGGGACAATAAGAACATCCTGTTTGGCAATCACTGTTTCACAATAAAGCCCATAAGCCAGTTTCTCGGCATCATTTAAGTGATAGGGATTTTCAGGGGTATTTCCTCTTAAGAATACTTTGATCTTGTCCTCATCTAGCTTCATGATGAGGCTCGAAGGAACATTTAAAATACTACAAATGGTGTTAAGGACGGGTTGCCATTTATCAATGAGTATTTTTGTAATACCGGGTTTGTAAAGGTTACTTATAGAAACTTCAACAGGCTTTAATTGACCATTTTCATCCCTAAAGTTAACTGTTGATAATCCTTCCAAAACTATAGAACCGGCTAAAAGATTTCTCTTCAGTGATTTAAGGTAATAAAATTCCATCTAAAATGGAAAATTATCTGGTCATGAATTTGAAAAGGATATAATTATTAACATTAAGGTAGTGATGAATGTTGCCTTAAAAGACAAAGTTTTTGTGGATTATTTTCCGGTATACTCGAAGCCAATTCTTGCATTAATTGGGCTTGTATATATGCCATCTCCGCTTTGAAATAGAAAATTATAAGTTAAAATAGCAGTCATTGAAAGCTTCTTACTGAATTTGAAACGGCGTCCTATTCCTAAGGCAAAGACATCAGTACCTTCCCAGCGGAGATCTGAAGCACCTTCCCCATTCACCTGTGCCCTTCTTACAAAGGCTCTTTCATATTCGACATATCCAAAAAATGATTTAATGAGATCGTAAGAGCTAAATGCCTTCAAAGACCAAAGGTCTTCTTCAAAGTTAGAAGCATCTTCGTTTCCGAAAGTCTGTCTGTAGGTTCCTCCTATTCCGGCAATCCATTTTTTGTTGATTTTATACCCTAACGTTGGTGATAAGTCTATGGTAATCGGATCGGTGCTGGTTAATTGGAAATTCCCGCCGAAAACCAGGCGTTTTTTAAAAGGTTCTTCTTGCATAGAGCTTCGCTTTACGGCTGTGCTCATATCATTTGTATTGGGTATAGAAGAGTATTTCTTCTTCAACTGATGAAGCTTCTGCTGTGCTTGTTCCAATTTACCCAGCTTACTCATATCTATCCCTAGGTCTTCTGTCGCTGTTCCAAAAATTTCTTCTTTAGAAGGTTTCTCTAAAATGTTTTTACCAGCCTGTTGCCCTTCCAGCCATTCTTCCGAAGGCGACATATCGTCTAACCTACTATGAAATTGATCCAGGTCTACTGCCTCCGGATTTATTTCTCCCATCTCAGCCAGCATAAGATCTTCTCCCTTAGCTAAAAATTCCTGTCCATAAGTCTCCGAAAGTGAATCCAGATTTCCATCCTGAAAGGCCTTTAAGCTATCCAGATAGTTATCAACCAATGCATATTGTTCGTACCACTCTTCTCCTTCAAACTGCGATAAATACTCGTTCTTTATGGAATCCATATCAGCATCTCGAACGGCTTTTAAGCTGTCTTTATGGTTTTCCATTAGATTATATTCATCAAACCATCTCGAGTCTTGAAATTGCTCCTGCCCAAATGCCCGTAATTCCGATATGCTGCTGCTATCTGGTTTACTTTTTCGAATTAACACTTTAAAATCCAGGTCTTGCTTTTCTGCCTTCTTATTTAATTTTTTCAGCTTTTTATGCTTTCTGAAATCTATTTTAGAAAGGCTTCTTTCCAGGTTTAAGCGTCCTTTTTGGGTTTTTGCCAAGCTATCAAGTCTTAAGGAAGCGATTTTATTCTGTCTCTTGACTTCGTTCAAACTATCTTTTAAGGCCCGGATCTGATCTTTATCTAGTTCTTCCTGTTCTTTTTTTAATTTTTTGAGAAGCCTTGCATGTTTTCCGGTAGGGTTTACTTTATAGTTGACCTGTGCCTGGGTGGAGATGCTGGCGAATACCAATCCTATAATTATAAATGTGGATATATACTTTCTCATATTGGCCTTATAAAATTAATAAACCATTCCCTCTTTTCATGGGTCAGTACATAATACATTCCACCTTTTTTATGGTAGGCGCTTCCTTTAGACTTATTCGTTAAATCGAACAGTAGTTTTCCGTAATCCACGTCTCTAAATTCTCTATTGTAGTTTTTGATCGTTTCAAAGCTTTCTCCATCTAAAATAATTTCAAGGGTTGCTTTACTGGTAATACTTTCCTCCGTCTCAAAATAAACTTCCCCGCCGTCTGGCCCACCTCCCGGAAAGCTTGGAGGAGTGATATTGATCGTTGGATTTAAAAACTGTTGTTGCTGAAAGAAAAAAGGATCGTAGAAGTAATAGTTGTAGGAAGGAATGGTTACGCCACCTAGCTCTACTAAGTAATTTCCCGATTCACTAAAATTAACAGACAGGCTAGCCTTTTTCTTATTCACCGACCTAAGAAAACCTTTAGCGCTTTTAATAGGGTAATTTGTGCGTTCTTTGTATTTATTGAGGAAACCTATTGTGGCCGGTTGTTTGTTAACAAAACTTAAATCGCTCTCCGGGAATAATTCAATGGTTTTTAAAACTTTATGCTCGCTTAACCCATAAACGGTAAATAATCCAAAGCTTTTATTAACTACGAATTGAAAAAGCTTATCCCCTTTTAAAAAAGAGGTTGTCTCCATATCGTTGCTTATCGGATAAGAATTATCTGCAGAATCGAATTGATAGGATTCAATTGAACCTGTTTTCAGATCCAGTTTCCACATGAGGGTTTCCAGGATGTTATCATAAGTAAGGATGAGTTTACCATCCTGGACATAGTATTTCCTAGAGCTTTCAATATCGGGCAAGTAGACAAACTCTTCGTTTTTGACCTGTTGCCATTTTTTGGCTTCGAATAGTTCTTCGGAAGTAAACTCACTTCTTAAAACCCAGGGGGTTTTCTTCTCCCTTTCGTAAAGATCTTTAGAATCAATATTTTCGAGATCGAAAACGGTATTTTTCACGTACTCTTCTCCTTTTATCTCGTGAATTTTAAGGGAAGATTTTCCTTCTAAATGTTCTACCAGGTAGAGTGTGCCTTCATGTTCGAAAGAGGTAATGAGATTCATTTCACCAAAGGCTTTAATTTCCTTTTCTTCCATTTGAACCTGGGAAGTATTACTGAGGTCAATAGCCAATACTTTCAGGGTGTACTCTTCTTTCTCTGTAACAAAGTATTGGAAGTAAGCGGTTTGTTCATTTTCTGATTTTCCGATAAATGCAATACGCTCTTTCTTATTTTTAAAGGGTAAAGAAAGCTGAGCAGTCTCTACCATGGCATCCTCCAGTAGTTTTAGGTGAATCCAGTCATCGCTATGGGCTAACAATATGGTTTTACCTTGGTTGGTGTGGTAAATACCCATACCTTCTGTTTTTTTGAAAAGGGCAGGAAATTTGGCTTCCCAGTCTTGGGCGATACTTTTGAGTATTCCCAAAAAGAGTAATAAAAGTACTATTGTTATTCTCCTGATCTTCACTGTTTTAATCTTTCTTTGTTATTGTTTTAGCTGCTTGGGGTTCTAGTTAAATAATTGCTATTAAGTGAGTATCAGTCGCACGGGCTTGAGCGCAATTGTATTGCGTTCTTAATCTTAACCCGCATAATATTACTCATCATAATAAATCGACTTTCATTATTCCAGTTTCACCACTATAACTCCTCGCACTGCTATACACATAATCCTCCGAGTTTAATACAAAGCCAGACTCTACGGGATTATTATGAATGTAATCGAGCTTTTCATCCAAGAAGTTGTTGCTTTCTATTTGTTTAGCATGATAGCCATCCTGCCATACTTTAAAGTCTTTACCTCTTTTGTTTCTTTCCGCTTCATATCTAAACTTGTTTAGCATCCATTCCCTCCTGCTTTCAGGTGTTTCTTGTACAAGCTCTACTAAGTTTTTAGAAGTGTACTTCTTAAAATCCCTTATCGTAGATACAAGATCATGACCTTCTTTTGAGCTTAGTATCGCATGTACATGACTAGTCATAATTACAAACGCATGGACATTCAATCCCTTTTCCTTTTTGCAGTATTCCAACGATTCAATAATACAATCTCTATATGGGTTTCTTATGAACAGGTCCACCCAACCGATGATCGTAAATGTCACAAAGTACAATCCTTCCTTATCCCTTATTTTATATCTGCTGCTCATATTCTTTCTACTGGCTGGAGCGCAATTGTATTGCGGTCTTAATCTTTACCCTTCTTTTATCTACTTCTTACTATTTACCTTTTCTTCATTCACCAAATTACAAATGTTATAATAAGCTTTCGGACTCATTACAAATGAGCCCGAGCGGGTAAGTACCACCAAACAAAAAAGGCCCAAGCAGATGCTTGAACCAGTACCTGCCTTATACCTTAAGCCAGGGGGCTAGCTATGATATATCAAATAAATAATGCCAAGAAAGATTATTCCAAATAAATAACAAAGTGTTAAAATTCTCGCTAATCTCTTAAGGTCATGACAGAGACGGTAAAAGTCATCTTTTACTTTTTTATATTGAGAGTTGTTCAATAAGTAATTTCTATTAATTGATGGCGGATAAGAAGATTCAAAGGAAAGTGAAGGTTGGAATTTAACATATCTTCCTATTCGGAAACTAACTAAAGATTTTCCTTCAAGAGACTTTAATTTTTGATTTAAAAATAATATTTTCTGAGTAAAGATATTTCTTTTGTAAAAATACCATACCATAGCATAAACTCCGATTTGACCAACAACTGCCGTTAACCCTATCGATACCAATTCAATTATGTTGATTGTATTCACTCTCACCTTTGATTAAGTGTACCTTGAACATTTGCATCAAGCTTGATTCCAAATAAACCAAAGCTCTGAGCAAAATCTTCTTGAGCACCAATTTTCAATTCATAAGTTCCATTTATTCTATTGTGTATCAATACACCTTCCGTAAATATTGTTCCTACACCTGCAGAACTTCTACCTAAAATAGGAGTCGTAGAACCATTACTTAAAATATAATCTCTACTATACTTTGCATCAAATAAACCAGATATACCTTCTGCCTTTCCAAATACACTAGCATTTGTCTGACCGTCAAAACCTCCAGCCATATCTAATCCTAAAGTTGATTGGGCAAACCCTAGATTAGCATCCCCATAAACCCATTTTAAAGTAGGACGGAATTTAAGTAATGTAATATTACTTCCTACAGAATAACCGAAAAGACCTCTATCTCTTAAAGTTTGAGGCCCCATACTAACGGTGACACCAAAGCCCATTTCAAAACCTCCGGTATTAAAATCAGCTATTAGCCAATCAGGTAAATTTTGTGGAACTAGTGGGCCTTGAGCAACTACTTCTACAGGTGACAAAATAGTAGTTTCTAAATTGCCTTGTTGATCAAGAATGTAATGCATTTGGTCACCTCCCTGAATACCTACTTGAGTTAAACTTCCATCAGATTGTCTTTGAAACACATCTGCTGCCACTCCCCCAGTTGGGTCAACAGAACTTGTAGGGTTATTACTCATACCAATATAAGAGCTCCAGAACTGACCTGCCGGATCAACTGTAGTAAACCTCCCAATCCTGCTATCATACTGTCTAAGCTCAAAGTGGTTCCATCCGGTTTCATCATCTTTTTCTGCGAACTGCCCCTGGTAGCCGTAGCGGTAGGCCAAAGAGTTGGAGGTGTTTAACTCTCCTTGTACACCGCCTTGCCGACTGATGGTGATCCTCAAATCATCCATATAAGCTGGTGCGCCATCTTCATCATAGAACCTTAAGCTTAGAGTTCCTGATGATGGCATTACGAACTCTGGTGTGTTTACAAAAGACCATTGATTGTGAGTTTCTGGTATATTGGCATCATCACGTATTCTATTCATTCCATCTACAGTAAAAAGATGCACATCATAAACAAATTGAGCAGGTCCATTATCAGGGTCTATATCTTCATAAGCCCAAAAACTAATATTGACTCTATCTCCAGCCTCTACTTCATAAAACGTGCTAACTGGCCCTGGATTGGAAAAATCTGCGTATGAATAGTTGCCGTTTTTAGCAATGGTAGACCGATTGTTTCCATCGGCCACATGTGGGTGTTTGGGGTTATCACTGTCTTCAAAAGTATAGAAATAGGTTATTTCTGCTGCTTCCGAAATCTGTGCTCCAAAAGCATCGTTTCTCCAGTCCCTGCCGGGGATCGGCATTCCAAAGGGATAATAATCAGTTGCTTGTACCAAGATCAAGTCACTCTCATGTGTGATGATGATGTCATCAAAGAACATATTCTCATTTGCTTCGGTATCGTTCTCTACGTAAATAACGGCAAATCCATCATCTGGTGCAACGGGTATATTATCCAGTAGCAGTTGTTCGTAATCTCCATCGGCTTCACCGGTGGTGGTTATCGTTCCGCTTCCCAAGACATTTTGCATATCGTGATCCATGAAGATGTAGTTCAAAGAGCCAATGATCTCTGCTCCATCGGGGCCGATCAGTGCTCCTGACCCTCCTGAACCACCTAATGATCCGTTGCTGCCCAGATTGGAGCCTTCTCCAATCCCTCCTGAGCTTACCTGACCAGTAAGCCAGGATGCTATGGCTCCCAAGGTGGTGAGGTTATCCGGGATGACCGATACGTATTGGGCGTAGGCTTCTGCCGTTAGCCTATCCCCTGCTTTGACTGGGATGATCTTTTGAACTTTATGGGAACTTCCAATCAGTGAGCGGTTCAATAGTCCTGAGGCTACGCCGGTCCTTGAAAAGATTTCGTCCACTAAGCGCACTTCTCCTACGTTTTCGAAAAAGCGTTCTTCATAAGCGGCATCTTCGGCTTCAAACCCGGCTTTGTAGGCCAGTGCTCCATCGGTGAAGACGGCTCTTACGTTCCCCAGATGATCGCTTACTTCGTACATGGTGGTTTCCTGTGCCCTGTTTTCTACTCCTACTCTGCTGCTGGCATAAATAGGAAGTTCAGTTTGCTGAACTTCTGTTCCTGCTTTTTCATACATACTCACCAAGTTGCCACTGGCATCCCGGATGTACCATGTGGTCAGATTCAGGCTTCCATCGGGATTATATGTCTTTTTGTACAGCCTGAATCCTCTGTCGTCATACTCAAAGGATACTCTGAGGCGGTCCTGTTCGTCTCTTACGGCTACCACTTTTCCGGTCACGTCGTATTCTACTCTCTTTTCGGTTCCATCGACAAGGGAGGTTTCCCTGGTCATCTGCCCTATGTCATCGTACTGGTAACTGGCATAGCCATCTACTCTGTCAAGCTGGTTCTTTCCTGCTTTATAGTGGTAGGCATCAGCAAAGTTGTCGGAGGCGATACCCTGTCCGTTACGGCGTGTCAGGCTCTTGATATTTCCATTCGGATCATAGCTGATCCCTTCTACGGAATAGGGTCTATTGGTGAGGGTAATGCTTATTCCTCCCACAGGATCATCAAATGCTGCATCGGTGAGCTGGTTTTTGAGGTCGTAGGCGTATACATAAGCTGATACTCCCTCATCATAGACGGCATCGCCCTGTGCGTTGATATCTACTTCAGCACTAAAAGATCCTCCATTGGTATCAAAGCCGGGCAGCAGTGTTATGCTTTGGGTTGCCGCCACGGTCTGGTCTTCGTAGGTATTCAGTTCAAGATCACTTTCAGCGGGTTCGTTTACGATGAGGGGGTGTTCATTCCTTCCCCACTGTACGCCTCTGATGTTACCATCGTAGCGTGGTTCTGCATCCGAGGGTATTTCGGGAAATTCGCCTTCTGCGCTTTGGTAGTCATTAAAATGGTAGTGAAATACCTGCCAGAAGACGTCACTCTGCATACCTTCATTTTCCTGCTCGGGATTGTTGATGGCTTTCAGCCAGCCCTGTATGGTATAGTAATAGTCCATCCCCTGCATGCCGTTGGCTATTTCAACGCGCTTTAACGGGCCGTGCAGGTAGTATTCGTATTCGGCCTGAAGGATGGCATTGGCCAGTACACCATCGATTGAGGTATAGGCTCTAGACAGTCGTTTGTCTGCATCGTATTCGTAATGGTGGTAATAAGCTTCTGCCGGTACGTCTTTCTGGTAGGCAACTTCCAGTACGTTCCCCAGAAAGTCATAAGTGTAATCCAAGGTAAAATACTTGTTTAATCCTGTTACAAATTGTACCATCCACCTTACTCTGCCCAGTTCATCATAGCTGTACCAGGTCTTGGTGTATTCGTTTTCCGTAGTGGAAACAGCGCCCATCACAAAATCTTGTTCATAGCCCAGATCTATTAGGGATTGTGGCATGTCGTTTTGTGGGTGGTCATAAGTAGTTTTAATCCAGTCATGAACATCTGAGTCTGACCATGACATTTGATCTGCCGTTGTTTCCAGAAACGGATTTAAGGCTGCTTTAGAAAAATTAATTGTTCCAATGTACTCCCCGGATTCCACTGGACGGCTACTTTTATCGTAATGGGTATAGGAAAAGATATCTCCTTCTTCTAATTGCTGGGCATTTTGAGAGAATCGTATTTTTCCATCTCTACGGTACAGGTATTCTGTCCTTCCAGCATCCGGCTCATTCATAGCCAATAATCTGCCCTGGAAATCATATTCATAGGTGGTAGTGAAGGGCAAATCATCTATAGAGTTATAGGTAGGTGTTCCTCCATTAGCATTCATGTTTGCCAGCACCTCCAGGACTCCGTTGGGAGAAACAGAGGCTACCAATCGCTCCGAGTCATCATAAAAGTTGAAGGATTGCTCTTCAAAATAAGTATCCCTGATGTTTACAATAGCTTCTAATTGAGATACTCGATTACTACCTGTTATGGTAGTTTTCAATAAACCACTCACCAATACTTTTTGACCTTTATCAGTCCAGGCAACGCTCACTTTTCCTTGTGGGTCGGATGATAGCAGTACCACAATTTCTTTGGCAAGCTCTGATGGATTATTTGGTGTTTGTAGATCAGAAAGAACAGCAGCCCTTACTTTCAGATAGTTTTGAAGCTCATCCGGCCCAACTCCCCTTGTCTTTGAAAGCACTTCGTGATTTGACCCCAAATGATGATGGTCCCCCGGGCCAGCCGATTGCTTGGGTTCTCCGCTACCTTCATCATAAAACGTTTGTCGTGAATAAGGGAAGTTTGTAGCAGCTACTCCCTGCTCCCAGGTATTAAGCGTACTGTAATACCACCCTAAGGTGCCTTGGTTAGTAACTGGGACATCATCAGGGTTGTTTACATTCCCATTATCAAAATTTCGATAATCATAATTGAAAAAATCCTTACTAAAATCGAATTCTGATTGGTTTGCCGGAGCTGAAAGCGTTTGGCCAACCACACGGTCGAATCTGTCTTTTAAAGGTTCAGATATAAATACCAGGGGTTCTGCACCATTGACTGTATTATTTGAAAAAAGTTTGGTCTGGTCCTGAATTTTATCTCCGGAATCATCGAAATAGCTTTTTGATTCGGCGTATGCAATTCCTCCTTCATCGAGTGACTGTGAATATATCCAATTGTACTCATTTGTTTCTTCTACGACTTCAATTGTTACGTTTTCTGAAAACAGCTCTTCACCACAGCTATTTTCCAGCACAGCTCTGTAAAGTGTAGTTTCTGAAAAGGTTCTATCGTAAATGACCCTCGACCGTGCGCTTAAACCAATGGATATCCAGCTTCCCGATCCGGTTTTTCTCTCCCATCTTATTATCTCATCTGGACTTCCGCCTATCATTTCAACGTATCCATTTACACGGCCAGGAAAAACAGTCCTATCCCCAAACATTTCGCCGGTTGATGGGGTGGAAACGTTCATGGAAATGGTGAAAATTCTTGGTGAAAACGTACCACATTCATGATGGTCTCTATTGACGTATGCTCGAGCTCGATACCTTGTGGGCTCAGTTAAATCATTATAAGCAAAAGTAACATTTGAGCTTACTGGTTCCCAAACCCCTGAACTTATCTCTTCTTCCCAACCAATAAACTCTGCAGGAAAACCAAGATTAACCGTACTACTACCACTATTATCACCCACACATACGTTATCGCTAGTATTGGTTATTGTAAAAGTTCCAGATGGAATTATTGTAATATTTTGTTCGTTTGAAGGGAAACGCTCCAATACGCCACATAAGTCAGGGTTAATCATTCCATCGCAAGGTACACCCGAATCACACCATCGCCTTAATCTCAGTTTTCCCGAATTACTCCAGTTTACGGTTACTGTTCTGGAGGTATTGCTTCCTATAATTCTACCGCTTGAAGAAGGTACTAAACTCCATTCATAAGCATTGTATACTACTTGCGACCTATAGGTTTTCCCAGAAGCGCTAGTTTTACAATATGTAAATCCACTGGTACTCCCCGTAGTTTCAATTGTATTTATTGCATTTAAGCAGTTTTGGGCTAAAACTCTACCTGAAAGAATAGCAGATAATAATAACAGTATAATTACTTTGCTGGTCAATTTTAATGTGGTACTCATTGTAATAACTGTTAAAATATTAAAAATCAGGCTCCAAATCATTTGCAGGACAAGTATCATCCACATGACATAAAATAAGAAGTTCAGGCTCAGAAGGTGTATACCAATCACCATCAAAAAATCCGCATTGGCCATCGTGCATTCTGTCTCTTATTCTGCCTGTCAAGCAGCCTTCATCGTCGTATTCACAAACATGCGATAATAATTCCCCTTCATCAGGGCAATCCGGAAGAACCGAAACTTCTATTTTGGTTTCGAAGCTAAGACCGGTCGAATTTTCGGTTACTTTAACCTTAACAAGATATGAATCATTTATAGGATAGCTTTTATTAGGATTAGGTGAACTACTGGTACTCCCATCACCAAAATTCCAATTGTAACCATAACCGTCAAGATGCTCTCTATTTAGCGGAACGCTAAAACTAATTACATCGCTAACTGTGAAGACATCGTTAACGGAGCTCGTATTAATTGTACCTGTCAGGAAGTTATCTAGTTCTTCGCTTCCTTTATAATGATAGTCATTTCGGCTTACTTCTACCTCTCCATATTGAAAAGTCTCTTTGAAGGTGGCCTTTAAACGTCCTATTTCATCATATTCAAATCTTGTATAGAGATTGTTCTGATCGAGTATATGCGAAAGCTCCCCCCATTCATTATAAACATAAGAAGTCATCGCTGCATCAACAGGGTGAAAACGAAAATCGTCAAACAGGGCAATAGTGCCTTCCAACATCGTTACTCCTGACTCAACAGTTGCATTGGCTGGTATGGTCACATTTCCAGATATCAGGTACCAGTCGCCCGATTTCTTGGTTTCATCCACGGAAATATATTGATCACTACCATTATCTATTTTATAAAAAACTTTCCCGTTTACATCATTAGTCCAGGCACTAATCCTAAATATCTTGGCTTCCTCTATCGTAGTTTGAAATATGAATCCCTTTGAGTCCGGGGTAAGACCCATAACATATGTACCTGTATGTGGTGCGAAGCCGAATTCTTCTGAAAGTATGGCTCCAACTCCCCTCTGAATATCTCCACCAAACTCCTCCGGATCGTTTATAAAATCTTCCGCTCCAGAGTAAGCAAATTCATTATAATGTGCATTGGCTACAGTAGCATAAACATGCTTATTATCGTTATCAAATTTAGTTGCTGCATAATCTCCATTAATATCTTTCGCTTCCAAAGCGTGGGAATAGACATCGTACTTTGTAATCTCGGATGTTTGTTGCCATTGATCTGAAGATGGAATCTGCTCTTTATTCCACGCATTAAATTCCCTAAACTGACCCACTGGATATAAGCCATTCTGTTCCAGGCTTCTATCATCTCCTTTCCAATAAAATGAGCGATGTTTCTTGAATATTCCCTGGGGCACAAACTCTCTAAAATTAACATTATACGTTACCAAACCATTTGCATCAGGCTCTCCTCCGAAAAAGAAAATAGAAAATTCGGTACCTATTGGTGAGCCTACCTTGTAAAAATACTCCTGTTCTTCTATTGTTGTAGAAAAAGACCTGTCCTGAATATCTCCAGAGGCAGAAATTTTATATCCTGCAATTCGCCCAAGCCCGTCGGTATAGTTACTTATCAGACCAGACCCGGTAACTGGGTCTGGAATATTTGTGTCTATTTCATCAGACCATGTCTGGATATTTGCTGATACCAGAAATTCAGGATTCAAATTTTCACTGCTAACTGTTTTAAATGTCTTCGTCTCAGCCTCCTGAATAAGCATATTCTTACCCCCCCGAACTCCGGGACCCATCAGTGGATATTTTCTATAAGCTGGAGTGGTTTCCTTCACATAAGAATTTCCGTAGCTATCGAAATACTGGGTTCTTGTAGCCTGTCCAGAATAAAAATCATATTCCAGATTTCTGTTAACTGATTCTACTCCAGTAGTATAATTGACAGTTCTGGTTCCCAGCTGTATTGTTGGGTAAAACTCTCTTTTACTTTTTACTGCAAGAACATAGTATTCTCCCACACCAATACTACTTCCACCCAGATTATCGTTTTCATCTTTTCGAATTAATCTGGCATTAGCGAAAGTCTCATCAATTAATCCTTGACCGCTGTGGTTATTAACCATATAACCTCTGAAATCATTAATATGCTCATCCCGTTCTACCTCATCACCAGTCAACGGAGAAACCAGTTGATCATCATCATGAAGGTATTCATTTATGGTCTCAGAGAGCAAAGTACCATTGGTATTATATGTAGAGACTTTTTTCAAAAGTCCAATTCTGGAAGTCATATCTTTGATGGTGACATTATCATAATAACTGGCCGTATATGAAATGCCCTCTGCCGAGCCATCGTTTGGAGAAAAATTATTGTTAGAATTAGAATCAAAATCTCTTATGGTGTAAAAAAGAGGGTTAAAAGTTTCAAATTCGTATTGAGAATATTGAGGAAGCTCATAACTAAGTCCGGAAGACAGATCTCTGGACTGTTGTTTTACAGTAACCTTACCATAGAAAACTCCAGGCCCGGGAATATCTCTTGAATGGGCAAGAATCCGTACCTGACGCTCTCCGTAGACTAACCCAACATATTCTATTACTCTCGGGTCTGATTCATCAGACAAATTGGCTAGGTCTACTTCATCAGAACCTAACCGGATTTTCTCAATTTTTACCGGCTCATATGATGTGATACCAGAGGTATGACCGTCATCATCTTCATATTCATAAGTTGTAGAATTTTCCTTGAACTGATCTTTCACGCTAATTTTAGCGACACGTAAACCTCCTCCCAAAATATCGCTATTAGATCCCGCCAATGTAATATTCCCAGTAATATGCTGTGCAGTTCTAATTTCTACACTACAAAAACTTTCATTTGGATGGGATCCAAAATAATCGCAAACGTAATCATCCGGATTGGAGTCCGGGGATAGAATAGGGCTGGGAACTTCACAAAGAGATGTCAGGCTTTCTTTAAGCTTTGCAAACAATACGATATCGTCAATTTCTAAATAGCTACTGTTAACAGTTTTTACAGTCGTTTCAACTTGTGTCACCGAAAGTGGTTCTGTATCGGTAACAGAGATTTTTACGATATCATCATTGTTTTCATTAAAGTTGTTGCAAGATAGGTTGGAGATAACATTTGCATCCGGTGGTAATGCACTTAGCCTGGCATAGTCAAATACTTGTATACGAGTTTTATCAAGAGAAATAAAGTCTATTTCATCATTTATTTGATAGTGTTGACTGGGTATAAAACCTTCATCAAATGTCAGGCGAACTCTAGAGGTCGTTCCTTCCACTATTTCAGCTCCCGTTACACTAACACTATAAGATTTATATTCATCAGGTACCTGATATTCATCAGATTCGTACTCTACTTCAATAGCTCCCCCTAGAGGAGAATTGATTTTTGTAAGAGACCATGCGTCGGTATTTGTAGAAGATTCACTAGATACTGCTCTTCCCACACTCTCATTCAATTCACAGAGATCAGGATCAATATCGCTTTTATAAAAGCCCCAGATGTCAAATGCATCTTCATCGTAATCCGGGTTTTCGCTATATTCAAAAGTTGTTTTTGGGATAAGAGATTCGCGGGCTTTACCAAAAAACTTAATAGAGTTTAAAGTTAATCTACCCCCAGCAGTTCCATTAATTGCTCTTAAATCAAGTGCTGAAACAAAGGAGTTAGGGATTCCCCGGGTTAGTGAATAGTCCGTTCCGAATGAGATCGAACGAACGGAATTACTCTCTATCACTAGATCTATATCACCTACATCAATTACATTATTTCCCAGATGATATCTTATCGGATCACTACAATGGGTTTCTTCATGATGATATGCATTTCCTGAATTATCAAGTAGATCATCTATTTCAACCACACTCAAATCTTTATTCTGCATCAAATAAATATCATTTAATCTCATCAGGCTTTTAGGGTGCCTTGGATTCGCTGCGCTACTCCCATCTCTACAGATTGATTTACTTGTGAACCCCCCTCTATCAGTAGCTGCTACTCCATGGTCACCTTTCCGGGGATGATCCGGTCTTCTAGGTATTAATGGCGATAGGTTATCGAACTCGGAGTCATCGGTTGTTATTACGGCAGGATCAAAATCAGGAACAATACTTTTTGAATCAAAACGTATGTCTTTTGAAAATAGAGCCGTATGTGATTTTGTTCAAATATAATTTAAATAGTATACGTCCTTTTTTCCCTTACTGAAATTTCTATACTCAGTATCAAAATCTTTATGAAATCCTTTTGAGGGGTTTCTCCAGTCATAGTCATCCGTCCATAACCCATAATCAAATCTTACCCAATAACCCCAATCCGTATCATCTAAAAAACCATTTGAATTCCTGTCGACAAAATCCGGTCCTGTTATTCCAGTCAAAAACCAGGTGTAAGCATAACCATGTTTTTTATAAAGATTATTAAAGCTTTCTACATCCTTATCATCTGTATTTTCAGAATAAACATATTCATCTTTTACATATGCCGGAAGGGAATAGTGATAAGTAACTCCAGATTCATTTGTAATCTTAAAAGAGCCAATCTGCTCTTTAAAAGCACCACTAGCCTTTCTGGAAAAGCCTTTACTTCGAGTATCAATGAAGCCAGATCTGAGAACAGAAGCATTATCATTGATAATATCGTCGTTGGTAAAAAATTCTATATGCTTTGAACCATCGCGTTCTCCCGGTCTTTCTCCTTCGTACAAACTGCCTTCGTTGAAATCATACTCAAACTTTCTTGTTGTTCCAAAATCATCTAAATCATTCTCTTCATATCTGAGTGTGTTTGAAAAATCACCTATGAACCTGAAAATAGCACTACTTCTTCCTGAGGAGCCAAGAGGTGATATATTATAGTTCTTAACAAGCTGGTCTTCGGAAGCATCATCTACCTTATTCTGACGGTACAATACCTTGCGAAAATGATAAGGTCTGAAGTTTCCTGATAAACCCTGGGCATTGACTGAATAATTATCATAATCAGGGAATGTGCCTCCAATCGATTTCTCTGAATTTGCAAAATCTTCAAGACTTCGGCTTGGGTCTGGAAGATCATAAGTATCAAAAGCGACATCATTTTCTCCTGGTAATGTAACAGGTGAATGTAAGGTTCCGTTCACTCCTACGTTTGCTGTTTGGTCAATCCAGTATCTTACGGTAGTTTTTCCTAATCGGAAATTGATTCCAAAAGGTGTAGGAATGGTTACAGAAGTACTTTTCGAAGATGTACTCACTATTCCTGATTTAGAATTATGTACCCCAGTAGAGCCTCCACCAACTCCAACTCCACCTGATGTTCCTGAGGGAGATGAAGATATTGAAGCTCCCAAAAGAGACCCGCTTGTCCTGCCATTTCTTAACCCTTTTTCATTGCTCCCATTTTTGTTGGGAACGCTGTAGCTGATTCCTCCTGAGGCTCCACCACTTACTCCATTACCGCTAAAACCAATACTTCCGCCGATACTCCCAATTAAATTCTCACCAATAGGCTTACCTACAGAAACCCCGACACTTCCATAAAATCCGCCATATGGAGATATGCCAATTGATCCACCAGCACCTAAAGGTCCACTTCCGTTTTCTCCTAATCCTGCATTAACACCAAGGCTACCACCCCACCCAAAGCCCTGATAAGTATCTTGAGAGAAGGCCAATCCTGCACTAACTGAAGGCCCACCAGCAATACCAACTGACACACCAACATTCCATGTTGTAGTTTTTCCACCTTCCCAGAATCGCCTTTCAGTGTTTTCAACCATGTTGAAGTCATCTGGATAGCCGTTCACTGACCGTGTTATGGCGCCTGGATTCAGAGTCCATCCCAAGCCTACCCATGATGCTTCCTCCTGTGATTGAATTCCAGCGTGATAAGATAAAGATAAAGGATAACCTCCAGCAGGACCGGGGACTTCCAATAAAGGCGTATTATAGGTAAAGTCACCAGTTATTAAATTAACCATATCCGTGGTATCAATTGGTTCGAAGCTGGTGGCTTCCGGAGCGGTAGGACCACTGGTTAGCGCATAGCTTATGGTAGGTAGTGTAATATCCAATATCATCTGCAAGAGGAGGTAAATGGATATACTTTTTAAAACTATTTTCTTTCTGATCATCATCTCTTGATATCTCCTTAAAAATTCCCTGATTATTCTTTATTGGTTTGGCTCAACTACGATTAATCTAGAGCCTTCTTTTACTTTGATGGAAGGTCTTCCTTCTTGGGTTGACCCTAATACACTAACCTTACCTGCAACGGTAAGATTAGCTTGTTCAAGTTCTAAACTTGTACTTGGGCCCGTACTTTCTATGGTAATGGTTCCACTATTATAGTTTTTATCCAAAATGATCTGTTGGTCTTTAATAAAAATGGATGAACCTTCCGGTGGTTCTATGCCTACTGGTATGCCCCCATCGGTGAGGCTCCAAATGTTATCGCCCCACAAACCGCTTCCTACAGAATAATAATCTCCAGGTGCGCGATCTTCAGTCGAGGAGAATGATGTTATGATTTTTGGAGTTGTTGCATTTTCTGAGTTAATCGAGATGTCAACCAAAAGTCTATTGTTCAGATCCGTACGTGTTTGCCAAAGTATCTCATTATTGCTTTTATAATAAATGCTATCTCTTTTTCGCTCTACCCTTAATACATCACCTGCATATGAAAAATAAGAAGGTCCTTTATAAACACCATTCTCCCGAGGACGTAAAACACTATTCACATTAGCTATAAGAAATCCATAATCTATTGTGCTTTGATCTGAATCTTCATTTATATACGACAGTCCTATTAATAAACTCTTATTTACCTGTTCGGTACTCATCTCAAATTGAATCCAGCCATCTTCCCCAGGTAGCAGTTTGTTATTAGAAGCAGCCCCGGAACTGCCCCAGCCTGCTGCAGCTGTCTTTGTCAATGTATTATCCGGATTCAAAACTACTCCCTCTAAATCTACCCAACCGACTTCATACCCAACTGAATACTTTTGCGTAATGCTTTTTCCTTCTGAATCGGTGACGGTAACCGTATAATCTCCTGAGGGTAGGTTGCTAATTGAAGCCGATGGTGATCCATTACTCCAATTATAACTATAAGGTGCTGTTCCCCCTCCTGCTACTATGGATATGCTTCCTCTATTTTCTGAGGTTACCGATGTAATCGTTTCTGTTAACTTAACTTGCGAATCAAATGAAGTGATAATTCTCGGGACTATGCCGTTTTCACTACTAACTGATATATCAACAAGCAAACGTCTTTCACTATCTGTTCCTATTTTCCTAAGTACCTCCCTATTATTATAATATAAAATCGTATCTGCTTTGCGCTCTATACGTATTACATCACCAACAAACTGTTTGGTCTCTCCACGTTTTACTCCGTGTTCATATCTGAACAACCTGTTATTTATACTATTTAAATAAAAAGCATAATCAGTTGAATTATGGTGATTATTGGCATTACCATCTGATAAGCCTATAGATAAATTTTTTCCGACTTGTACACTTGTTACTTCAAACTCGATCCAGCCATCTTCCCCAGGCAATAAAGCATTATAGGAAGCTGCCCCGGCATCCCAGTTATTTCCTGAAACTGTCTTGGTTAAAGTATTGTCCGAGTTTAAACTTACACCCTCTAAATCCGTCCAGCTGACTTCGTAACCTACTGCATAAGTCTTAGTGATGGCTTTTCCCTCTGAATCGGTTACCGTTACGGTATAATTCCCTGCTGATAAATTATTGATTGAAGCCAACGTGGCCCCATTGCTCCAAGTGTAATTATAAGGGGCTGTTCCTCCGCCTGCAACTATGGATATGCCTCCCCTATTTTCTGAAGTTACCGATGAAATCGTTTCTGTTAATTTAACCTGATTATCAAATGAGGTTATAACTCTTGGAGCTATGGTATTTTCATTTAGGATTGATACATCTACTAATAATCGTCTGCTATTATCTGTTGCTATTTTCCTGAGTACCTCCCTATTGTTATAATATAAAATCGTATCTGCTTTGCGCTCTATACGTAATACATCACCTGCAAACTGTTTGGTCTCTCCGCGATTTACTCCGTGTTCATATCTGAATAACCTGTTATTTACGCTATTTAAATAAAAAGCATAATCAGTTGAATTATGGTGATTATTGGCATTACCATCTGATAAGCCTATAGATAAATTTTTTCCGACTTGTACACTTGTTACTTCAAACTCGATCCACCCATCTTCTCCAGGTAACAGAGCATTGTAGGAGGCTGCTCCAGCATTCCAATTATTTCCTGAAACTGTCTTAGTTAAGGTATTGTCCGAGTTTAAACTTACCCCCTCTAAATCCGTCCAGCTGATTTCATATCCTAAAACGTAAGTTTCAGTAATCGTTTTTCCTTCTGAATCTGTAACTGTTACCGTATAATCTCCTGGTGATAAATTGCTTATTGAAGCTGTCGTAGCTCCATTACTCCAATTATAAGCATAGGGTGTTGTTCCGCCTCCTGCTACAATAGAAATGCTTCCTCCATTTTCTGAAGTCACAGAAGTAATAGCTTCTATTAACTCGATCTGGCTATCAAATGAAGTGATGATCTTTGGAAGTGTTGTATTTGATGTATTTATGGTAACATCTAATGATAAACGTTTTTGGTTGTCCACATAAATTTTTCGTATTTCCCACCCATTCTTATAATATTTTATAGAGTCTCTTTCACGTTCAATTCGGAAGTAATCGCCATCACTATTCCCGATACCCCCCATATTGTGATTACCACTTTCAAAGATTGAAAAACTATTTGTTAAATGTCTTAGACCATAATCGATAGATGCGACCTGATTATCTATATTTTTGTCGCTCAGCCCTATTACAAATTGCTTAGTATGTAAATCACTAGAATACTCAAACTCAATCCACCCATCTTCCCCTGGCAATAACGCATTGTACGAAGCTGCTCCTGAATTACCCCAACCTATCTCTGTCGTCTTGGTCAAGGTATTATCAGGATTTAAAACTACTCCTTCCAGATCTGTCCAGCTGATTTCATAGAACTCTTTCTGAGGTGAATAAATAAAATTACTGAAAACACTGCTGCCTTCTGGCTTATTTGCTTCTATCTCGCTTTCAGATATATAATTATTCGAAATATTTACTTGTATCAAATCAGGATTAGGATGACTCGTAAAATCAGGAAAAGAGGTCAGGTTATTACCTGATAAGTAAAGCCTTCTTAGGCTACCTTGTTGCGTGAATTCGGTTGGAACTGAACCTGATAAATTATTATTAGAAGCATAAAAAAAAGATAAGCTTGGTATAGAAGCTAAAGATGAAGGAATCGTACCTGTAATGCTATTATCTGCCAAGTAAAGATTTTTCAATTTATTCAGATTACCAATAGAAGAAGGTAGGTCTCCTTGTATGTTTGACCTGGACAATTGAATGTCCACAAGTTCACTAAGTTCATCTATCCATACTGGAATTTCTCCTGTAATATTTGTAGCATAGAAATCCAATCTTTGAAGGTTTATGAGATTTCGTAGCCAAGATGGAAAGCTACCATCGAATTCTAAAGCATCATAGAAATAGGTTAAGCTTAAGTTTTCTAATGAACTTAGGTTTCCTAAACTTAATGGAAGCTCTCCTGTAATATTTGAGTTCAGCCCGTTTATTCGAAGCGTTTTAAGGTTAGGTAAAGAACCTATTTCATTCGGAATTTCAGAGATACCAAGACCCGATAGCTCAAGTATCTCTAGGTTCTCTAGTTCCCCTATAGTTAGTGGAATGGATAAAATACCTACATCTGTTTTAAAAGAAAGCTTGCCTAAACTCTTCAAATTCGATAATGTTGACGGAATATTTCCTACAAGATTATTGTTTGCAAAACTTATTTCCACTACATCTCCTTCCTCCACAGTTATTCCATGCCACCCTACTACCTGATCTATTGATGAAATAGCATCCCACTCAGCTTCTGTTGTTGGCCATCCTGTGTTGTTCGTCCAGTTTGCTCCATCGGCACTTTCATAAAGATCGCGCAAGGCTGAAAATTCCAGAGCATCTGGTACCGAACCTTCATTTACAGGTTCAACGATAGTTACACTCAACCCAAATGGCTGCCTCCATGAGCCTGCGAGCTCATACGGGTCTACTGAAATGTAATATTGTGAGCCTGGAACCAAGCTCACGCTTCCTAATTCTATACTTGAACCTCCGCTACGTTCACATACTATTGGATTAAGATCCGAATTCCACAACACTACCCTATGGCGTACACCTCCTTCATAATTTATGCTGATATTCTCTGATGTTGCCTCAAAGGTAAACCAAACATTTGAAACCGGTGAGGTGGCGGGTGACCCACAGCTGGGATCAGGACCATCTGCGCTCATG